>NZ_JAQAGY010000018.1 GCF_027533645.1 Paenibacillus caseinilyticus | reverse complement strand
CGCGCGCTTTACGCCCAATAATTCCGGACAACGCTTGCCCCCTACGTATTACCGCGGCTGCTGGCACGTAGTTAGCCGGGGCTTTCTTCTCAGGTACCGTCATTCGCAGAGCAGTTACTCTCCGCGACGTTCTTCCCTGGCAACAGAGCTTTACGATCCGAAAACCTTCATCACTCACGCGGCGTTGCTCCGTCAGGCTTGCGCCCATTGCGGAAGATTCCCTACTGCTGCCTCCCGTAGGAGTCTGGGCCGTGTCTCAGTCCCAGTGTGGCCGATCACCCTCTCAGGTCGGCTACGCATCGTCGCCTTGGTGGGCCGTTACCCCGCCAACTAGCTAATGCGCCGCAGGCCCATCCGTAAGCCACAGGTTGCCCCGTGTTTCATGATCTCTCCATGCGGAGAAACCAGCTATCCGGTCTTAGCTACCGTTTCCGGTAGTTATCCCGATCTTACAGGCAGGTTGCCTACGTGTTACTCACCCGTCCGCCGCTAACCATTCCCCGAAGGAAATGATCCGCTCGACTTGCATGTATTAGGCACGCCGCCAGCGTTCGTCCTGAGCCAGGATCAAACTCTCCATTAAAGAAAAGCTGATGACTCATTACGGTTGACAATTGCGCTGCCGTAACCGGCATCTCAATTGCAACTGCATGGCAGAAACTCATTACTGAGCTTCTATATTTAACACTCACTCGATGTTCAGTTTTCAAAGGGCAATTCGATTCGTTAACCGCTTGTCTCAGCGGCGAGAATCAATGTAGCATATTTCATCTCATCGTGCAACCTACTAATGTTATCCAATCTAAGGATGACCCGAAAGACCAGCACCAGAAGAATTTCACATGCAGCTCTTAGCCGCGAGATGTAATCTATCATATTCACATCGAAAGATCAATACTTATTTTGGGGTTGACCTCCCCGGATTCAATCGGAGAGTATCCCGGTGCAACCGGGGAGTTGTAATGTACCACACCCCCGCAGGATAAGCAACCCTTCTATGTTTTCCAGCGGAGGAAGGAATAGAACCCTTCATTGAGGCTTAATAGAGGTGAAGCAGTTCGTCCCCATTTTGACCTCTACCCCTTCTATTATTCCTCCTCGCTCGCCATTCGCAGCAATGCTTCGGGCATGACGCCCCCCTGTTCATGGGTCATTTGAGTCATAACCGGGGAATCGGGATCCGCACTCTCGGCTGATTTGATTGTTTCTATCTCATGGTGCAGTTTCTCCATCTTCCGATCCAGAGCGGTTGCCGAATCGGCAGCGTCTTTCAACTCTTCCAACAGCCTCGGCGGTACAGCTCCATCGTATTTATAGAAGATTTTATGCTCAAGACTGGCCCAAAAATCCATAGCGATGGTCCGGATCTGGACTTCAACATATACAAGCTCCTGTCTGTCCGACATGAATACAGGCACTTGGATTAGAAGATGGAGACTCCGGTACCCATTGGGCTTCGGATGTTCTATGTAATCTTTGATTTGTACGACGTGGAGATCCGTTTGGTTTTTGAGCATATCGCTGATCCAGTATATATCTTCAATGAAGGAGCAAGTGATACGTAAACCCGCAATGTCTTTAATCGTTTCTCTTATGCCGGATAAAGTCGTGCTTCCTCCCTTCCGGTGTAATTTCTCCATTATACTCTCGGGCGATTTCACGCGGGATTTGGTATGTTCGATTGGATTGTATTCATGTAATAAATGAAATTCTTCATTAAGTATTTTAATTTTGGTCTCGAGCTCTGCCAAAGCAAACTTGTACATCATCATAAACCGCGTTACTTTATTTCTGAATAACCGAAGCTGGTCCAGCTGTTTCTTCTCCATACTTGATCTCCTGTCTGAAAGGATCTCTTTATTCTTCCCCCATTCTTGCCGCTTCATCAAGCTCGGCTGCAGTTCGCAGTCAGCACAGGACTTCCGGACGAGCATACTTGGCAGGGCATAGCTTAGCGAATTCATAACATCCTCCCTAATGCATTCTACGTAACGTAATGATTTTCCCTCCAACGGCTTGTGTTGAATCTATCCATTATATATAAATATTGACATATTCAACGAGACTCTTTTATACTGTGGGCGAGAATGGGTATATTCATAGTTATATATGCAGGAGGCTCTCATGATGGAGATACAAGCATTGGCAAGCACGGAGAAGATCCGGGAAGAACTGCTGCAGAGCGTGGGCAGCTTGTCTGACGATAAAGCGAACACGCGGACGGCCGAAGGCAAGTGGACCGTCGCCCAAGTACTCGAGCATCTCTTCCTGATGGAGCGCGCTATCGTCCAGGGGATGGGCAAAGCCCTTCAGTCGGCTGACAATCCGACGGACCGTAAGCCCTTCCACCTGTCGCTGGATCGCACACGCAGCATCGACGCCCCTTCTTTTGTCGAGCCTTCGCCGGAGCCCCAACCGGCAGATGAGCTTCTCCACAAGCTTGAAGGCTCCCGGACTGCGCTTCGGCAGCTGCTGGCAGGGATCGAGGATCCCGGGATCTTGACCCGCAAGTCGTACCCTCATCCGGTCTTCGGCCAGATGGACCTCGATCAATGGGTGGAATTCATCGGAACGCACGAAAAACGCCATCTGATGCAGATCGAAGAGATCAAGGGCGAGCTGCCTGCCGTATAACCTTATGAAGACGAAGGCGCTGCCCCTTAATGGGACAGCGCCTTTTTGGGGTGGTACGTCGGCAGTCCCCGTATCTTCCGAAGGCTGCAGAACATCAATCTCCGTGGCTCGATACGTACTCCTTCAACGGCTGCACCCCCGAATAATGCCTATTGATCCGCCGGGACACCGGCCTCAGATTCTTCATCCGGAGCTCCCACGCCGTCAACCGTGACTTCCTCCACCCGGATGAAAGGCATGCGGGGATCCCATATCAGGCTGAGCACCTTCGGTATAGACTGATTACCGTCCCTGTCGACGGCCCGCAGGGTGAACCGGTTCTTCCCCGGATGCAGACGAACATCCGCGATGAAACGCAGGGAAGGATCCACTTCCGCCTTTTGCCCGTTCACCGTCACACTCGCCTGTTCGCTGACGGATCCTGTGAGTCGGTACACCGCGGAGGCTACTGTCGCGTGACCGGCAGCCGCATCCCCGCCATACACGGACGAGGATACGGTTCCGCCCGCCTGGTCCAAACGGATCTCAGGAATACCGTGCAGACTGACCTGCCGGAACACCGACGTGTTGTAATTGTCGATGAGGTTGTTCTCCTCCGCCGCTTCCGCCGCAAGACCGATATAGACCTCGTTCATGCCAGGGAATAACGCCGAGGAAACGAGTCTCCAATCCGTACCGTTCTGCGAAATATAACCTTCCACCGTATCGCCGTTTTTGGCCAGCTTCACATAATACGGCGTGCGCAGGGCTACGATCGGCGGCGTCTCAGCCAGTGGCTGTCCCGTCTCCCCACGGTGATAGAATACACCGACGTAAGCTTCTCCACGGACCGACAAGGCCATCATGGCCTCCCTCGCCAAGGGCTCCAGGCTCTCCCGGATGATGACTCCCGACCGATTATGCGGCGTTGTATTCGTCAGCGTATCGATTCGGGCTACGATCTCACCGCTGCCCTTGAGCTTCCGGTAAGCCGTGTGGAAGGAATCGTTCTCCCGCCAGTTGCCGGCCCCCTTGACTGTAATGCTGTCACCGCTGAGCGACACATGGCCCCGGATGCCCGGCTCACCCACGTCCTTGGAGATCCACGGGTAAGCAGAACCCGGCGTGTTCACATGGACGGGTACCGTGGAGGAGTCTGTCGCATAGCCGCTGCTGTCGACCGCTTTGGCCCTCACGAAGTAGCTGCCGTCCTTCAAATTCTTCCACTCCATGATGTAAGGGGCTGACTTATCCTCTCCGAGGAGCACATCGTTAGCATAGAACTGCACTTTGGCGATCTCACCGTCGGGATCCTGCGCTTCGGCTCTCAGGGTCATCCTGCCACCGGTAATCGCAAGCTTGTTGATCTGCGGCGATGTCAGCCGCACTACCGGATTACGCTCCCCTTTCCACACGATGGAGTTCAGATACCGTTCAACGTGTGTGTACCCGCCCGGCGTCTGGGTGCCGTTGCGGTCTGCCGCATCCGCCGGATTCAGCCCCTCAGCGGTCTCCCAGGCATCCGGCATGCCGTCGTGGTCGGTATCCGCAGGCGCAGGAGCGCTCGCCAGTTCGGGCCATCCACCCACCTCCGACTGCGAATTAATCTGCCGGCCGGTCCGGTCCCGGACGTCGGCGGTCAACCGCGCATCCACGCTGTCGCGCTTCGGCAGCACCGCGCCCGCCTGCTCCAGCACCAGCCGGTACGCCTCCTCAGCCGTATGCGTCGTTACGGGATAGGCCGGGATCGGCTCGGATACCCGCTCCTTGCCCGCATCCAGCTCCACCCCGAGCCAGTTATCCGCAGTCACGTCAGGGAACGAATCCACTTCGTTGCCGTCCACGTAGACCCTACCGTTCGCGCCGGTCAGCTCATACAGATTAGTCCGCTCCGGGATGGCGGTATCCGGGCCGTATTTATAATAGTTGTTGATCATGTTCACATCTGCGTGGTCACCGCCGTAGGAGGTCTGGTAATTCCAGTTGTAGATGACATTGTTGCGAAAATCGAGCGTCTTGCTCTCTGTCAGCGTGCCCTTGTACCGGGCGTTGCGGCTGGCGTTATGGATGAGGAGATTGTGGTGATACGTCGAATTGCCCGCCCCCCACAAGCCGCCGAACCCATGGCGTCCCTTCTGGTGCCGGGACATATGCAGCGCCTCGCCCGCGATCGACCATTGGACGGTGACGTTGCGGTTCTCGTAAGGCGAGAGCACCTCATCGATCGCCCATGTGAACGAACAGTGGTCAATGATGATGTTCGCATGCTTGCGGATCGACATCGCATCTTCTTCGGCGAGTACGGTATCCCCGGGACGGAAGTGCAGGTGGCGGAATATGATGTTATCCGCGTCGACGATCACCGGATAGTGGTTGACCGAGATCCCGTCGCCCGGTGCCGTCTGTCCCGCAAAGGTGAGATTCGGGCTGCGGACGATGAGCTTCGACTTCAGGTTGATGTTCCCCGACACGCGAAAGACGATCGTCCGGTTGCCTTGGGAAACGGCATCCCTCAGGGAGCCGGGACCCGAATCATTCAGATTCGTGACCTCGTACACGTCACCGCCGCGTCCGCCGGTCGTGTACATGCCTCCCCCTTCCGCGCCGGGAAAAGCAGGCAGCGCCCCCTCCGCAGCGGCGGATAGGGGGATGGAGCCCAGCAGCAGCGACGGTACCAGCAGCGCTGCAAGCAGCCTCTTCGGTACTTGTCTCTTCATCATACATGCATCATCTCCTTAGAATGGAATCGGAACGAATCATCACAGCCAACCGGATAACCACCCTTCCTATGGCGGGCCGACCGTGCTCACCTCCCTTCTTGGGGGCTCCTCTCTCGCGCGTTAATCCCTACCTGGGCTCAGGAGCCGGCCGGAAACGGTCTGCAGCAGTCAACTTCAGCGAGCTGCCAGCAGCAAGCCGTAACCGGAAGGAGGACCCGGTGCTGCCGGTCGTCCAGCCGCCGCCTTCGGCTTCCACAGCCGTCAGCCGGAATCCCGGGGGCAGCGAAAGGAGCAGATCCGTCTCCCGCTCGGCGGCAAGCTCCGCCTCCAGATGTCCGTTCGGCAGATCCCAGGCGATCGTGACGCGGCCTGTCTCGAACCGCAGCCCCTGTACACTGCCCTGCCGCCAGGATGCCGGCAGGGCGGGAAGCAGCTTCACCCGGCCCCGTGCCGCACATAGCAGCATCTCCTGCACCGCCGATACCCAGCCCAGGTTCGCGTCCATCTGAACCGGTGCTCTACCGTAGGACAAGCTCACCCCCATATGTCGCCAGTCGTTGTGCACGGTATAAAGGTTATCCTGCAAGCAGGAGCGGGCGAGCATAGTCAGACACTCCAGCGCCCGTTCTCCGTCCTCCATGCGGGCATAGATATTCGCCAGATGAGCCCATGACCAGGCCGTCTGGTCCCCGATCCCGACCACCTGCCGCTTGCGCACCGCTTCCGCAAAAGCCCCGAAGAGCACCGGGTCACTCTCCCGCGCAACTTCATTGGCCGGGAAGACCGGATACATGTGCGAGATGTGCCTGTGGCGGTACCGGTCCGTAAAGGCGGGATGCAGCCACTCGCGGACCGCTCCGTCATCGTTAACCTCGTAAGCGGGAATCCGCTCCAGCAGGTGTCTCCACCGGTGGGCCTCATCAGGTTCCCCCTCCCCAGCGATCTCCGCAGCCTCCAGGAGATTCGTGAGCAGCTCCTTCAGGATGGCGAAGTCGAGCAGCGCATTGACCGCCGTCGGCATCGCATGGGCCATCTCTCCGAAGACGCCTTCTCCGGAAGTATAATTGCCCGGTGTATTCTCCGGAGACACGGACGGATACGAGAGCAGCCTGCCGTCTTCCCCTTCCACCAGAAAGTCCTCGAAGAACAGCGCTGCTTCCCTCATGAAGGGCAGCGCCCGTGTCCGGAGGAATTCCTCATCGCCGGTGAACCGGTAGTATTCATAAAAGTGGCGGGCCAGCCACCCCGCCGCGCCCGTCCAGTGCAGGATCACGGGCACGGTCTGGAACGGCTCGGCCATCCCGGGCGTCGTGCCTGCAGGGATGAAGAGGCCTCGGCAGCCGTACAGCTTCCTCGCGTTGTCCCGGAAGATCCCCAGCCGGGACTCGTAGTACTCCAGCATCGGCAGGATCAATTCGGACAAGCCGCCGGCCGCCGCGTGCCAGTACATCATCTGCACATTCTCGTTGGCCATATAGTGGCTCCACACGGCCTTGTAGTCTCCGCACCACAAGCCGTACAAGGAGAAGGGAAGCCCGCCGGGGCGGGTACCTGAGATGAACAGATACCTGCCGTACGCCCACAGCAGCTCTGCCAAAGCAGGCGTCAGCTCCCCGTCGTACACCTCTTGGAGCAGCTCATCCGTATAGGCGGACGCATCCCCCTCTTCTCCCCCCAAATGCAGATCCGCGGTATTCATCAAAGGCCCGTGAAGTGCCGTATGGCGTTCAAGCAGCTCGCCGTACGTGCACTTCGTCACCCCCAGCTCCACTTCAAGCCGCGGCCAGGCCTCAGAGCGTTCTCCCCTGGTGAAAATTTTCACCAGGATCAGCACACTAGCAGCGCCGGCAACGGAAAGCAGACCGTTCTCCGCAGTCAGGGTGCCCCCTACAGGCACAGCCCGGAGTACCGCACCGAAATCCGTCCCGTCATCATTGCGCGCGGCATACCGGATATACCCGTCCGAAGCCGTGTTCTCCATCGTCCCGGCGACATAAGCGGGAATGTCCGGACGGCTTGCCGTCCCTTTCTCATGGGGCTGCAGCAGAAGATCTGCATCGATGACGCCCCCCTCCGCCCGGAGCTCATAGACGACCAGGTCGTCCCGGCGGGAGACGAAGAGCCGCCTCTCGTAAGCCGCCTCTTCTTCCTCCCAGCTGACCGTGACTTCCCCGCTCTCCATGTCGAGCTCCCGGCGGTAGCGGCGAAAGCCCGCCCGGGCCGTGCGGTTCACCTTCAGGTCCGCCAGCGGCAGCGGCGTCTCGCGGACCGGCTCGTACCCGGCCTCGCGGAGCCTGCCCTCCAGCCTCCCGTTCGCTTCGCGGTACCGGCCGTCGTCCATCAGGCCCCGGATCTCGGCCAGCGTCCCGCTGACATCCGGCAGCGCGTGCTTCGTGCCTCCGGTCCACAGCTCTGCGTGGGTCAGGAGCACGGTTTCGCTGCCGATGGCCCCGTGTACGGCTGCGCCGACAAGGCCGTTGCCGGACGGCAGCGCCTCCCGCCACAGCTGGCCCCACCACGACGCCGGCCTTCGCAGGACCAGCGTGCGCCGGCTCCTACGGCGGGAAGACTGCCGTGCTTCAGCCTGATCAGCCTCCGTATGCTGCGATCCCCTCATGTCGCATGCCTCCTCATCTGCTGTGATCCGGCTACGCGGGGACGCTTCATCTGCCAGCCTCTGAATGGCCCACGGCCTGCCGGTCCGGACCTCCCTGTCCCCCATCCCCTGCGTCCAGCCGCTCCATAGGCGTAACCTTGTCATGTTGTACCTCCTGCCGGCCGGCTTACAGCCAAGGATTCAGCCCCTCGGCCCGGACAGTCCAGCTGCCGTCCGCGGGAAAGCCTGGGGCATGCCCCTCCGGCCCGCCCTGCCAGCCGCCGGCCATCAGCGCCACTGCCGCCAGCAGCCCGCCGTTGCCAGGCAGGTAGGCAGTGAGTCCTGGACGCTGGTAATTGTGGCCATTGGGCAGGTACGTGTTCTTGACCTCTTCCTTCAGAAGCAAATCCACGGCCAAGGCTCCCTCTCCCAGCCGGGCGGCGGTCATGGCTGCCATCGGAAAATCCCAGCCCCATGACGTATCCCACCGCCAGCTCTCCAATACCCGGCCGAGTGTAGCCCGCATCACTTCGGGCTTCACGAGCTTGCCGGGCAGCAGGCCGAGCGCCCCGAGCATCGAGGGATGATCCGTGTTGAAGGCGGTGTAGGTGTCCGGGCAGCGCTCATGCGCCAGGTACACGCCGTCCCCCTCGGGCAGTGCCGAGAGATGGCGGCAGACGCGCTGCCAGCGGTCCGGCACCGTCCGCCCGAGCCGCTCAGCCCAGCGGGTCGCGGTCTCCAGCCCGTGATGCCAGTATTCCAACTCGTAGGCCGGGTTCAGGCAGCCCGCGGGCTTGTGGTTCTCCTGGGCCGGGATCAGCGGGGGCCCGAGCACATACCGGCCTTCCGCCTCGTCCCAGGCGGCGAAGGAAGCCATGAAATCTGCGGACTCGAGCACGATGTCCGCGAAGCGTTCCAGGGTCTCCGGGGTCGGATCGGCCCGGTAGACCAGCTCCGCGAACACGATCGGGTGCGGCTGCTGCCAGATCAGCAGCGCCGCGATCGGCGACGGGCTCTGGTCCCCTTCGGGACCGACCATCTTGGGCCACCTCGCACCCGTGTAGCCCTGCGAGGCCGCCAGTTCCTTGGCCTTCGGCAGGATGGTCCGGTACCAGTCCATGCTGCGCAGGAGCAGCTCCGTCCGGCCCCACAGCGGAAAATGCACCGCATGCCACCAGTGCATCTCAAGATGCGGCTTGCCAAACCAGCTGTTGTAGAGCAGCCCTGTCTCCTGCGGAGGCACGGAGCCCGCCGAGTGGATGGCGGTCAGAAACTGGGAGAGCACGATGCGTCGCTCCAGCTCAGGGGCGCGGGGGTCCTTGCTGTCCGCCAGCTCCACAGCCGCCCCCTCCTGCCAGAAGCGCTCCCAGTGCCGGCAGCTGGCCTCCAGAACGCCGCTGGCTCCGGGCAGCTCCGACGGCTGCCGGTCCTGCGGAGCGAACGAGAGCGTGAGCTCCAGCCGTCCGCCGGAAGCCCCGCACCGTAGGACGAACGCATGCGGCTCCTCCTCCGGCTTCAGCTCTCCCTCCGAGAGCCGGAGCAGCGCCCCATAGCTGTCCTCATCCATCGTCCGCCGGATAAGGAAGCTGCCGTCCCTGCACCGCTCAAGTACGCTGCGGTGCTCCTCCGGCCCGCCCCAGTGCAGCCCCGTCGTCCGGTCCCACGACCGGGAGGTCACTCCCGGTGCGGGGAACCGGAGAGACAGCCCCAGCCGGCCTTCCGCGAGCAGCGGGCTCTCTACCGTCACCCCGATGCCGTCATGTTCCGGATGACAGACGGTCTGCACCGTCACCGGGACGCCGCCGGCCAGGAACCGGCTGGTCAGGATGCCTGTCCACAGATCCAGCGTCTGCTCCGCCTCCGTGATGTCTTCCGGCGTCATCCGGCCGCCGGACTCCCGCTCGAGCAGCAGGCCAAGCTGGCCGAGCTGCAGCCGGTGCGGATTCTGGCGCAGCCAGTGGTACGCCTCCTCGCGGTCCTCGGCATGCACCGGATAACCGCCGAGCCCTGTCTCTTCATCGCGGTACTGCAGCCGGACATCGTCCAGCGTCCAGACGCCGCGGCCTCCCGTAGAGTGCCATCCCCACTGGGACTGGGTACCGAGCGGGACTTCATACGCTTCCGGGAACGTCTGCAGCCCTGTCAGGTCAGCGGTGAACGCGAACTCCCCGTTGCCGACGGACAGCGGCGAGAGCGGCAGCACATCCCGGATCACCGGATTGTGCCGGCTCACCAAAGCCTTGCGGTCGATTGTAGACATAGCTCCTCCTAAGATAAACGGCTTCGCCGTCCTTTACGGACGATGCGCATTAATAACTGTTACAGATGACGGAAACGGACCTTTCCGAGTCCTGGCATCGGATTATGGGTGCACACACTCTCCCGCATCGCGCCTATTCATGACACGCAGCCGCCCTGCTCATAAAGCGCAGATGGCAGCCGCTCCCCTTACTGCTTCTGGTACTGCTGCACCCGGCCGTACCATTCCTGCACGCGCTTCGTGACCGCGTCACCGCCGGAGGACTTCCATTTCTCTACGAACTCGTCGAACTTCTCCAGCGGCCATTCGCCGATGATCATCTTGGCCACATACTGCTGAAACAGCTTGTGCGACTGGATGTCCGGGAAGCCCTCATAGACAGAGGAGCTCATGCCATCCCCGGCGATCCGGCGCGCCTGTGCGATCCCAACCTCGAAGATGTCCATCACCATCTTCACTTGATCGGGCGAATACGTCTGCTCAATCCGCTTCTGCATCGTCTCTTTCGTGCTGAAGTTCTGCATGCCGAGCGCGATCGGGCGTTCCTCCGACTCCGGCAGCAGCTTCTTCACCCCGTCCACCACTTCATGCTGGAGTCCCTCAATCCCGAAGCGGACGAACTCCTCATTCTCCGGATTGTAGTAGAAGTCGAGCAGCTTGAGCGCATTGGGCGCGTTCTTCTCCGAAGCTGCCGGAATCATCCATTCGACCTCGCCCATGGATTTTTGCGTCACGAAGCCCGTGAAGCCTTCCACCTTCGGAAGCGGCATGCCGGCCACATAGGCGTCCGGCGCCGTCTTTTTCATCGCCGCATACTTGTCCTTGAGCGAAGCTGGCAGGTGGTACCAGTGGCCGACCAGGTTGTTGTTGATCTTCGCCTGCCATACCTCCCCTTTATTCAGGAACGTCTCGGTATCGAGCAGCTTCTCCTTGTACATATCCCGGATCATCGCGATCGCCGCCTTCATGTTCGGCGTGATGCCCGCGTACTGGATCTGTCCGTCATAGATGTCCCACTCCGGGTTGCCCTCCCACATCGCGACGCCGTACATCCCGAACAGGTGGTCCATCCACTTCCCGAGCTCGCGTCCAGTCGTCGGCAGCTCATCCGCCTTGCCGTTGCCGTTCGGGTCCTTGTCCCGCATCGCCCGCATCATCTCGAAGTACTGCTCCTTCGTCTGCGGCATCTGCAGGCCCAGTTTATCCAGCCAATCCTTGCGGATCATCGGAACGCGCTCGGGAATCGTATACACCTTCGGTACAAAATAAATCTTCCCGTCCGGCGATGCCGCCCGCACAATATCCCATGCTTCCTTCGGGATCAGCTTCCACACGCTCGGCGCATACTTCGGAAGCAGGTCGTCGAGCGGCAGCGCGCCTCCCTGCTGGATCAGCGTCTGCTCTACGCCCCCGATGGGCCGCAGAATATCCGGCAGATCGTCGGAGGCGATCATCACGTTGAGCGTCTCGGCCGGATCGGAGCCCGGAGCCGAGGTCATGAGCTGATACTCGACCCCCGTCCGCTCTGCAATATACTGGATGTGCGCGTTGCTTTCTTCGGGAATTTTGCCCTTGCCGAGGTGGCTCTTGAACACGCGGACCTTGACCGGCTTGCCGTCCTGGCCCGCTTCCGCAGCGCCCTGTTCCGCTCCCTTGTCGGAACTGCAGCCCGCCGCCAATGCCGCCGCCAGCAAGATCGCCAGACCCGACCGGACTGTCGTACCGTAATGCAGCTCCCCTAACCCAAACCTGCTGCTCTCCATGACCATCGCCATCCCCCTTCGTATATTCCCCTTGATAGTACCGTCCGCTATTCACCCTTGATAGTACCGCGCTATTCACCCTTTGATAGAACCGATGAGCGCTCCCTTGATAAAATACTTCTGCAGGTACGGGTAGACGAGCAGAATCGGTACCGCTGCGAAAATAATGGTTGCCGCATGCAGCGTCGCCGCATTGTAATCGAACGTGCCGACCATTTGATTCGTCGTGATCAGTTCCTCATTGCTCATGAGATACTCCCGCAGCTTCATCTGAAGCGGCCACAGGTCCGGATTGCGGATGAAGAGGACGGCCCGCTGGAACGTGTTCCAGTACCCGACGGCATAGAAGAGGCTGACTGTGGCGAGCACCGGCTTCGAGAGCGGCAGGCAGATCTGGAACAGGATGCGCAGATCGTTGCAGCCGTCCATCCGTGCCGAGTCGTCCAGCTCCGGCGGAAGCTCCATGAAGAACGTGCGGATGATGATCATATTGAAGGTCCCGATGAGGCCGGGAATGATCAGGGCCCAGAACGAGTTGAGCAGCCCTAGCGCCTTCACGGTGAGGAAGAAGGGAATGAGCGGCGCGTTGAAGATCATCGTAATCACGATCCCCAGCATGACCCCCTTGCGGATCAGGAACGACCGCTGTGCCAGCGGGTAGGCGGTCAATACCGTGAACAGCATGCTCATCGCCGTGCCGACGACCGTGATCGTCACCGTGACCCAGAAGGCCCGCCAGAGGTCATCCTTGTTCAGGATATAGTCCCAGGACGCCAGCGTAAAATCCACCGGAAACAGCAGCACCTGCTTCGCGTCGGCGGCATAGGGCGAACTGAGCGACACGGCGAGCAGATGCAGCAGCGGCAGCACCATCGACAGCGAGGCCGCCGCAAGGAAGAGGTAATTGAACGGCTTGAACAGCGTTTCACCCCAGGTTTCTTTCATCACCACAACCCCTGTTCCGATTTTCTAGCTAATCTGTTAAATATCCACAAGAGCAGGAAGCCGATGACGGATTGGAACAAGCCGATCGCCGTCGTGACGCTGTACTGCGCCTGCAGCACGCCCGCCCGGTACACATACGTCTCGATGATATCCCCGACCGAATACGTCATCGGGGTGAGCAGGTTGAACACCTGGTCGAAGCCGAGCTCGAGAAAGTTGCCGATCCGCAGGAGGAACAGCACCAGAATCGTAGGCATCAGCGACGGAAGCGTGATGTAGACCGTCTGCTTCCACTTGTTCGCCCCGTCGACTACCGCCGCCTCATACAGGTGCGGATTGACGCCCGCAAGCGCAGCCAGATAGATAATCGTTCCCCAGCCGACCTCCTTCCAGATCCCCGAGAGCACGACGATCGAACGGAACATCGACTCCTGCTGCATGAACAGGACCGGGGAGAGACCGAACCAGCCCCGGATCATATTCGCGACTCCCTGCGCGGATAAGAGCTCGAAGACAATACCCCCGACCACGACCCACGACAAGAAGTGGGGCAGGTAGAACAAGCTCTGGAACAGCTTCTTGGCGAGCGCCAGCCGCACTTCGTTGAAGAGGAGCGCCAGGAAGATCGGGGCCGGGAACCCGAAGACGAGATGGTACAGCGCGAGCAGGAGCGTATTGCGCAGCACATTGTAGAAATCAGGGTACGCGAAGATGAAACGAAAATTATCCAGTCCCACCCAAGGGCTGTTCCAGATGCCCCGCATGATCTGGTACTTCTGGAACGCGATGATGCTTCCTGCCACAGGCACGTACTTGAATACGATATAGAAGGCAATGCCCGGCAGGATCATCAGGTACAGCATCCAATGCTTCTTGACGTTCTGCCAATACTTGGCCAATCGTCACACCGCCTTTCTCCTGACTGTGAGTCCATAATGATTATGGGATTGGCCTCATCGTACCCGGCGCAAGCTGGCTGCGGCAATCGCTCATTCCGCTATCCCGTGCGCCAAACCGGGACGGCACGCCGTTCTGAAGGATCGGTTGGTTCCGTGGCTGTTCGGTTGACCCGGGATGAGGCCTGGAACGGCGCCCATTTCCCGAACACGATCGTCAACTGCAGAACCGCATTAGCGGCAGACCGGCCACAAGGTCCCGAAGCACGCTGCCCAGTCCAATCCATTACCTGCCCCCAGGCGCTCGGTCTGCCGGCTTCGGACAGCCCCTTGCGCCCAAACGAAAAAGCCCCTCTGGAGCGGATCGGATGTCTGCTCCAAAAGGGGTTACACGGACTGCTGCCTTGGCTGCGGGACGTCTCCTGCCCGTCATTCAACCGGCGCCGCTTTCGCCTTCATCAGCTCCCGGTATCTCCCCGGTGTGATGTCCTTGTACTTGCGGAAGACCCGGATGAAGCTGTTCTCATGCTGGTAACCGACCATGGTGGCGATATCCGCAATCTTGCTCGGGGTCTGCAGCAGCAGTTCCCCTGCCCGCTCCACCCGCAGTCCCGTCAGGTAATCATGGATCGTCTCGCCAGTCTCCTGCTTGAACAGCTGGGAGGCCAGGGAGATGGAGATGCCGGCGGCGGACGCAATATCCTGAACGCCGACATTGTCGCCGAGGTGCATCCGCATGTATTCAATCATGCCCTGGACTTGCAGATACTCCTTGCTGCGGGCTGTCCGGGCGAAGCTATCTGTGAGCTCCCGGATCTCTGCACCCATCGCTTCGCCAATCTCCGTCAGCGGCATCGTCTCCCCGTAAGGGGCCTCCTGTGCTTCAGGCCTGCCGCCGTTCTCCTTGGAGCGGGAGATCCCGCTCAGCCTGCGCCTCAGGGTGTTCACGTAGGACAGCGCAGCGGCCGGCGGAGTCCGGGCCTCCTCAAGCTCCCGTACGATCCGCTCCCACAGGCACATCGCATGGTCTGCGGCTCCCGCTTCCACCGCGTCCGCCAGCCCGCCGATCAGCGATTCGGACGGGAGGGTGACCGCCTCCGTTCTCCATTGAAGCGTTTCATCATAAGGGATCACACTGCCGCAGCCAAGATACAGCCGGTATGCGAGCGCCGTCTCGGCCTCCTGCATAGCGGTCTGCAGCGCACCGGCATCCGGGCACGGCCGGCTGATGCCCGCCGAGATGCTGAAGCTCAGCAGGCGCCGGATCGTCTCCTCCGCCTCGCCCAGCAGCTGTTCCGGGCCTGCAGCCGCTGCTTCCAGCGGCTGCAGCAGCAGCGCCATCCGGTCATTGCCGAGATCCAGGCATACGGTCCGCCACTTGGCCGCGAACAGCTCCTCGGTAATGTTGGCAAGCGCATATTTGAGGAGCAGATGATCGTGGTCCGGATAGCGGCGTACCCATTCCCCGTACCGGTCAATCGAAAAAACGGCTACGGTAAGCGGCACCTCCGGCCATTCCCGGAAATAGCAGGACCACTTGTGCCGCCATTCCTTGGACGAGCGGATCTGCCCTGCCAGCGCCTCCTTCACGAACTTGGAGGCCGCTTCCGGCATCGTCTGCCGGATGAGCTGCGACAGCTTGTCATGGTCGCTGAGCAGCCTGCCGGTCACCTGCTCGAGATCGTTCAGATCGGTGGAGACGCCATCCTTTTTGTATGCATGCAGCATGGACCGCATACGGCGAACGGGCTGGAACGCAACGGAATTGATATGGACAATGGTCCATGCGCCCAGCAGCAGCGCACCTGCGGCCACCAGGAGGACGACGTCGCGGATCTTCTCCGTCTTCGCCAGCAGCGCGTCCTGGGAGACGAGCGAGACGAATTCCCACTGCGTAAGCTGGGAGCGGGTATGCGACAGGAGCAGCCTGCCGCCTGGGTAAGCCAGCTCGCCGAACTTCTCCCCTCCAAGCTCATGCAGCGCATCCCGTACCATGCCGGCATCCACGCCCAGTTCTTCTTCCCCCGCCGCGAAGACCAGCTCCCCTCCCGAATCGAAGATAAACTGCGGGCTCTTCAGGCTCGACACCTCACTGCCCGTGATCTGCGAGAACAGCGCATTGTGGTTAAAATTCACCGCGATATACCCTTTGCTCTCGCCCGCGATCTTGATCGTACGGTACAGCGACACCTGGTCGCGGCCGGCACGGCTCGTGCCTTCCGGAAGCTTGCGGCTTGCGATCATCATCGGGCTGCCGCCCATCGCCTCCGCTTCCTTGACCCAGGTGTTGTCCGGAAACGTCTCAGGACGCGAGCTGTAGCCATCCGGATAGCCGATGAAGCTCTGCCGCTCCTTGTCATATATATGAATGCTGTCAAGGTAGGGGGAGTTCAGGAACAGAGCATCGAGCACCTCATAGAGCTGCTTCGTCGGGCCATATGCCCCCTGCTCGGTTGTTGTGAGAAATTCCCGCACTGCCGGGTGCAGCGAGACCTTGACCGCCAGCCGGTTCGCCTCATCCACCTGCTTGTCGATATAGTTCATCCCGATCCGCAGCTTGAGATGCTGGGGCTCGCTGAGCTCGCTCTGCAGCACGGACTTCGAGGTATAGTAGGAAGCGAGTCCCACCGTAAAGATGATCAAAGAAACCGAAAGCGTCATGATCAGCACCAGCCGGGTTTGGGTATTGCGCCAATTGCCCTTGAGCCACTCCTGGAATCTGGACATCCCGTCACCTCCCGTGTGTTTAGATGAAAGCGCACTCTTTTTTTATATTCGACTGGGAGGTGCCAATTCCTACCTGGAGTGGAGGCTCCCATAAAAAACAGACAGCCGGTGAGAGCTTCACACGGACTGTCTGTCGTATTGGAGTGGCCGTGCCGTCAGGCCAAGGCTTGCTTGCTGCGGCGGCCTGCGGCTGCATCTTGCGCCAGATACGACCGCAGGCGCAGCGTCTCGATTCCCGCCAGCAGTACGATGCCGATGCCGTGGGTATCGTTGAGGAGCCAGGACAGCCGCTCCTTGTAATACAGCGCCGAGTAGGAATAGCCCGAGCCGCGGCACACGCCGTACACGTTGCCGTGCTTGTCGATGCAGGTGCGGGTGAGCCCGTCGAACCCTCTGCGCACCGCCTGCACATAGGGAGCCGGGTCCTGCAGCCAGCCGAAGCGGACGCCCCGGGAGAAGGCATAGATGAACATGGAGGTGCAGGAAGCCTCCGGGTATGACTGCGGATCCGTCAGCACCTGATGCCACAAGCCGTCCTCATCCTGCAGCGCAAGGTACCCCGAGCACAGCTCGCGGTAGAAGCCCAGGATCTCAGGGCGCTTCGGATGCCCTTCCGGCATCGTCTCGAGCAGCTCGGTCAGCGAGAAGAGCACCCAGCCGTTGCCGCGGCCCCAAGCTACCGTATTGGGCTTCCCGAAGCGCAGGTTGTAGACATGGTGCATGATGCGCCGCTCCGGCATGAACAGCAGCTCCTTGTACTGCAGGAACTGGTTGGCCGCATCCGTCAGGTAAGCCTCGTCGCCCGTCAGCTCATAGTACCGGCACAGGAACGGGGTGCTCATATAGAGATCATCGCACCATACGGTCCCGTGCATGAGCTGGCTGTGCCCCCTTCTGCGGTACAGCATGCCGCTGGGCAGACGGTCCTGCTCGCGGGAGATATACTCCGCGATCCGGTCCGCCGCCCACCGGCCTCCCGGCAGCTCCCGCTCCCGGAGAATCCGCAGCAGCGTGGCACCGAAAGAACCGCAGTCATCCAGCGAATCGATCAACGCCAGCTGGTGGTTCGTCCCCGGGCCGCCGTACTGCTGCGCATCCCACAGGGAGTATTCGCCAACCCGGGTGCACTGGCCGATATGATCGGCAGCATAGTCGATGTAATCCGCCCGGCCGAGCTCCCTGCCGGTCTCCAGAATACCGTAGAGCGTCACCCCGAGCGGATAATTCCACCGGCCGAACAGGGGGTTCTCCAGGTACGGCCTCACCCATCCGTCCGGCTGGTCGACCCGCCAGTAGACCCGCTCTTCTCCTTCGCCGAACAGCGTCTCCATGGTGGGCACATCTTCGATGGAAGGCTCCGTACCC
Organism: Paenibacillus caseinilyticus; assembly: GCF_027533645.1. Classification (GTDB taxonomy): domain Bacteria; phylum Bacillota; class Bacilli; order Paenibacillales; family NBRC-103111; genus Paenibacillus_G; species Paenibacillus_G caseinilyticus. The sequence continues at coordinate 136,685 of NZ_JAQAGY010000018.1, read as the reverse complement.
CGGCGGAAGGGCCCGAGGTACAACCAGGGCTCTTCCATCCCCCGCACCGGATAGGGCTGCACCCACCGCACTTCCTCCGCTCCTCCCTGGACGTCCACTTCAAAGGGCTCGAATTCGAAGCCCCATGCCGCCGCGCCTTCACCTCCGCCTTCGCTGCGGATCACAAAATCATGGGCGCCTACCGGTACCTGCAGCGCTACAGCGATAGCCGCCGCGCTGCCGCCGCCTTCCGCCGGGGTCTCGTACACAAGCCGCCCCCCGAGATAGAGCGCGCAGCGGCCGGTGCAGCGGCCCTTCAGCGTGACCTCGCCAGGCGCCGCGCCCCGGTTATCCAGCTTCGCCCAAGCGAAGGCCAGCTTCCCGTGTCCCGTCTCCCCCAGCACCCGGGCGAAGCGGCCGCGCTGCTCCGCCTCCGCGTCCCAGGTCCTCTCCGGCAGCCACCGGACCGGCGAGCTGATCTCCTGCGCCAGCGACCCGATCCGGAACGGCTCGCTTCCCGGAGCCCCCATCGGCTCGGCGCCCGAGAGCTCCGCCTCCGCCGGTTTCACCCCGTACCACCTGGCCGCCTGCGGCTCGCTGTAGACCCATCCTTCCTGCCCTTCCCGTTCCTTGGTCGGAGCCAGGAAGTGCAGCGGCGCCGCCTTGATGAGCCCGGTGCCGAAGCGGCCCCCGCAGCCTGTCGCTGCGCTCGTGAACTCGAGCACCACCTGGTTCCATCCCCGGCGCAGCGGCGCATTGAACTCCGCCGTCTGCTCGGGCAGCACATCGTCCCGCTGGTTCGACTGGAATACCCAGGCGTCGTTCACGAACACCCGGACGGGTCCGTAGCAGGAGATCCGCAGGGGCTGCTCCCCCTCCTGCTCCGCCCACAGCTTCGCCCAGGCATACACAAACTGCCCGCCCTCCAGCTCCCCGAGCTTCTCCGCCAGGTTCATCTCATACCGGTACTCCGCGTCCCGGCGGAAGCCGCCCTTATGGATCACCCGGTACACCGGCGGCAGCTTCGGGTTCGCCCCGATATAGCGGTTCGCCACCGCCGCCAGCATGTCCTCTGTCCGCCCGGCTGTGCGTTCGGCGATCGATTCGTGTTCTTCCACGTAAGCCATATCCGTTCCCGCTCCCTTCGCGTTTTTAGATTCGCACCAGATCGTCGACCCTGACAGGCTGTCCCGTCCGGATCGACCGGTTGGCCGCGATGCCGGTCAGAATGGATCTCGCACCGTCCACGTGGTCCGCCGCCCGCCGGAACGGGTCTTCCCCCGGCTCGCCGAACAGGTCGTTCAACAGCGCGGGGTCCCCGCCGCCGTGACCACCCGCCGCAAGCTCCACCTCCACCTCGTACGGCTTGCCGAACATCGGGAACACGCGGATCGAGCGGCTCTTCACCGCGCCCTCCTGCGCCTTGTCTCCCCCGGAGTTCACGTAGGATTTCTCTCCGACCGACATCTCGATACGGCCCTTGCTGCCGTTGAAGGCAATCCGGTATCCTTCCCAAGGCAGGTAGGCGTTCAGCGAATACGTCAGGATGGCGTTATTCTTGTACCGTACCATGACACCCATCGTGTCCTCGATGGAGATGCCGTCCCCGAACACGCTTTGGTCGCGGCGGTACCCGTCTTCGTGCTCCGCATCCAAGTACATCGCCTTGAGGTTCTCGTTGCGATCCAAATGCAGGGCGAACGGATCATCCTCCGCCTGCGGATTCCCTGTGGCCCGGTCATAGAACCGGGTCTCGCCCCGCCGCTCCGCATTCTCCTTGCCGTAGAACAGCAGATCGCCGAACGCGAACACCGTATCCGGCCGGGAGCCGATCCAGAAGTTCACGAGATCGAAGTGGTGTGTCGACTTGTGGACGAGCAGCCCGCCGCTGTTGCGCTTATCGCGGTGCCAGCGCCGGAAGTAATCGGCGCCATGCTTGTGGTTCAGCAGCCACTCGAAGTGCACGGAATGGACATCCCCGATCGTGCCGCCCGCGATCAGCTCGCGCGCCTTCGTATGGTGCGGGGCATACCGGTAGTTGAACGTGACGCGGACCCTGCGTCCCGTCCGTTCCACCGCGTCCAGGATCGCCTGGCATTTGTCCTCATCCACCGTCATCGGCTTCTCCGTGATGACATCGCAGCCGAGCTCGAGCGCCCGGATGATGTACGTATGATGCGTACGGTCCACCGTAGTCACGATGACCGTATCCGGCTTCACCTCCCGGATCATCCGGTCGAAGTCTTCCGCCTTATACGCCGGAACGGCTGCCGCGCCGTACACTTCCGTAAGACGCTTGTTCGCATAATTCATCCGGGTCTCATTCGTGTCACAAAAGGCCAGCAGTTCCGACGTCTCCTTGAACTGCGTGGCAATCGCGGACCAATAAAACTCCGCCCGCCCTCCGGATCCTACCAGCACATACGTTTTTGGGGCACCCATAACTCCAGTTCCTCCCTCAAGTTCCACCGGCTGCAGCGCCCTCCTAAAGGACCGCGTCCCTGTGTTCTTCTCTTTCTCGGGATTATCGTACCGCGGGTCTCCATACGTCTCAACCGCCCGTTCCCCCAGGGCATGGACCATTGCGGTAGTCCCCGGCGGTCTGCAGGATCGGTTGGTGCCGTGGCGGTTTGGTTGGTTGCGGATGCACGACAAAGAAGGCACGGCTCTGGAGAGCTGCACCTGATGACTCCTTGTGTTATCCACATCCTGCCGGAGGAGGGCAGGCTCAAATGCCTTGCTGCTTGCGGATGTAGACCATTTGCCCAAGATGGTAGACATTGTGTGTCGTTAAGACTGACAACACCTCCCACCAGGTGGAGTCTGCCGCTTCGCCGGGCAAGGCTTCGTTCATTTTGATCTCGGGGCACTGCCTAAGACTGCTGCTCCACGCGTCCATTACCTGATTCAGTTTGGCAACCGCAGCCTGCCACTGCTCTTCATCCACAAGGGCAGCTTCGGATGAAAAGGATTGATCGTTACTTTCGTGCACCACCGGCGTGCCGCCTTGGAATCGTTCCAGCCAGATTTCATTCCAATATGTGAGGTGGTTGACTAGTTCCGCGATGGAGTGATGGTTCCCCGGTTTCCATACTGCTTGTTCAACCGTGAGACCCTGAAGAACTTCCTTCAGCGTGGGGAACCATCCGCGATCCTGGTGGCACAGTGCGATCTGGTCGACGAAAACGTCTCTTAATCGATTCATTGTGTACCTCTCCTATTCGTGACGATACACGAGTACCGTTCATGCATGATTGTGCCGGCATGGAAAGTCCAAGTCTCTGCTTGCCCTTATGCCTCGGACAATGTTTTCCCTGTTTCAAGCCATGTCTTGAGTCCCGACAATATGACGGGCAATCCGCCCTCAAGGACCCGCGATGTGTTCGGTGCATGGGCATATTCGTCGTGCGTCACCGTCACGAGCGTGACACCCGCAATGTCGCTATGCGGGACGATGTCCCATGTGAGACGGGACGGCCCCTCCTCTGCCGTATCGGGCAAAGACAGCAGCTGCCAGGACATGACCAGCTTATGGGGAGGCTCCACTACCAGAAGCTCTCCTTTTGCCTGCATCTTCCCTTCGGGACTCCAGATCTCATATCCGCCTCCCGCCTTCCATTGCGCCGCGCGGATGGAACCATTGTACCAGAATTTTGCCGTCATGGAAGGGTCCGTAATGGCTCTCCAAATGTGTTCGGGTGCAGACTTGATTGCGATCCGATGGATATGTTTGGGTTTGTGCTCCAGCATGGCTTCACTCTCCACATTCATTTTCAATTGCGTCAAAGCGGATACCCACGGTTCGGTATACTTGCTAACCCAGCGGTCATACATTTCACGGATGGGCACTGCGTTCAGATAGTGCAGTTTCTCCCTGCCGACTTTTCTCGTTAGGATGAGGTCCGCTTCTTCCAGAATATTCAAATGCTTCATGACGCCGAAACGGGTCATCTCCAGGTGTGTGCACAACTCACTCAGCGTGCGTCCGTCGGATTGATATAAGAGGTCCAGCAGCTTCCGGCGGCTTGGATCGGATAATGCCTTAAAAATATCGAGTTCCAACCGTCCCGTCTCCCCTTCAGAAAATAAAACAAATGAGCATTGACAAGTTACCATTTGGTAACATATATTAAAAGTGACCTTGCAGTCACATTATAACGCATTCCGGATTGCTTGTCATCCGGCCGCGGCATACCAAGTTCACTGGAGGTATGGACTATGGAACAGACAAACACCCGATATGATTCTATTGTGATTGGCGGAGGCCTGACCGGTCTGACGGCAGCCGTCTTTCTGGCCAGGGCGGGGCAATCCGTGATGCTGCTCGAGAAAGCGAAAAACTTGGGCGGACTTGCCCAAACGACGGACATGAACGGTGCCAAGTTCAATCTCGGCCCTCACGCCATGTATGAAGGCGGCGCCGCTCTCCGCATTCTGAGGGAGCTGGATTGTCTTCCCGAAGGCGGCTACGCTTCCAAAAAGGGATTGATCGGCATCTCGCAGGGACAGCTCATACACGTCCCTGGCGATCTCACCTCAGAAGAAAATGAAGAGTGGACTGGGCTCATGGGCGGATTGGGCAGGATCGATACGGAGTCGATCGCCTCCCTGAGCGTTCAGGAATGGTCGAACATCCACATTCGGTATGAACGGGTGCGTCTCCTCTTCCAAGCGATGTGCAGACAGTGGTCCTTCTGCAGCGATATGAGCTCATTAAGCTGCGGATTCGCGGTCAGGCAGGGACAGCTTGCAGGGCAAGGGGTCAGATATGTGGAAGGCGGATGGCATACCGTCGTCGAGAAGCTGCGCAGCGAAGCCTCCCAAGCAGGGGCAACGATCCTATCCAGCCGCCGGGCGGACCGGATTCTGGCCAGTGAAGACTCCGTTACAGGGGTGCGCTTATCCGATGGTACGGCGATCGAGGCCTCCTCCGTCATCCTGGCGGCGGGACCGAATGAAGCCTGCCGGCTCGTCGATGGCTCGGAGGCTATGTCGCTCGGCCAATGGCGGGACGCCTGCCGTCCCCTGTATGCCGCCTGTCTGGATGTGGCGTTGATGAACCCGCCGCACCCCGAACACATATTTGCTCTGGGCCTTGGGGAGCCCTATTATTACTCCAACCACTCGGTATCGGTCAAGCTGAGCGACAACGGTGCACAGGTGCTTCATCTCATGAAGTACCTCGATCCCGGTGACCCGATCAATGCCAAAGCGAATGAGCAGGAGCTGCACGGCCTGCTTGATCTCCTTCAGCCCGGCTGGGAGGAGGAGGTCACCGCCAAGCGGTTTCTGCCGAAGATCCTGGTTGCACACGACTGGCGTTCTATCCGTCACCAAGGAGACGGCCCGGCGCCCGGTCCCGTTGTTCCTGAGATTGGCGGATTGTATGTGGCGGGGGACTGGGTCGGCCGGGAAGGCCGGTTAGCGGACGGGGCCATGTCCAGCGCCAAGCTGGCGGTTCAAGAGATTGTGCGCCGTGCCTAGTTACTCAGAGATTCGCCAGCCGTAATGCTGCCTCCTCCCCTATGGTTTCTTGCGCAGACTGCCCGTCTGCCGGAGCTCTTCGTCTTCATGCGCCGGATCATGAATCGGCCGGGATGCCGGGGGCACCGCCGCCTCCTTGCCGGAACCGGTCAAACTGCTCCTGGATCTCCACCACCACATGGTCGATGCCCGCATCCTTGAGCTTGGCACGGAAAGCGCTCATCGTAGGCTCCCAGTCGACCCCCGCATCGTAGAGCTGCGGCAGATATTCCGCGGTGATGACCTGAAGCTGGGCCATTTCGGATTTGACGGGCGCGAGGTCCGGTACGAAGCCCAGGGTGGGCGAGAGCACGGCATCGTCATCCCAGCTTCTCAGCGCCGCCGCGTATTCCGGTGAGATGTGCTCGCTGAACCGGGCATACCGGATATCGTCCCAGGCCCAGTGGACCGGCGTATAGCGTCGCTCAGGCGGAATCCCTTCATAGGACAGGGCTCCGTCCTTCAGCTTATAATGAATCCCTTCAATCCCATAAGTAAAAAGATCGAAGTTCTCCTGGCTGCTCCTCAGCCAATTCACGAAGGCCACCGACTCCTTCACATGCGCGCTGGTGGACAGGACGGACAGAATGTTATCTGCCGCCGTGAAGAGATACCTCGGCTTCTCCGGGTGAAGATACACGTTCTCGAGCTCGCCTTCCGGATGAGCCGCTTTGAAGGCATCAATCCGCTCCGTCTGCTTCATGACCACGCTCCATGTCGCGGCCACCCGCCCCGAAAGGAAGGCTTCCTCAGGATCAGGGAACTGCGAGGTTACGGAAGGCGGATAAGGCGCATAGCCTTTGGCCTGCCACTCGTGCATCTTCACCATAATATCCTTGAACCTGTCGGATTCGTAGGTATTCCTGACCAGCAGCTGCGGATCGGCCGGATCGATATAGACCGGAGAATTGAAGAAGCCCCCGGCTAGGAACGCCGCATTGCCGTATTCGCGCAGCAGAAACTTGCCCGTATCATAATAGTAAGGGACGATATCCTTCTCCTGCTTCGACACCGCTGCGAGATAGGCATCCATGTCCGCGATGGTGCGGATCTCCGGCAGGCCGTACTTCTTCCGCAGATCGCCCCGGATCTGAAGGAAGCTCTGGAACTCCGCCATCGGCATCACCCGCGGGATCCCGTAGATACGGCCGTTCACCGTCACTCCCTTGAAGGCGTAAGCCGGCGTGTTCTTCACCAGACTGGGGCCATAGCCGGCGAGCGCCTCATCCAGCGGGGCAAGCACCTTCTTCGCCACGAGATCCGGTATATTCGAATAAGCCGTCACCACGAGATCGTACGGTTCCCCGCTGGCGGCAAGCAGCCATATTTTGTTCCAGTACTGGGCGTACGGAATGTAGGTGATCTCCAGCTTCAAGGGGAGACCGTCCCGCGCCAGCTTGGCTTCGACGGCACGGATGACCTCGGTCTCGTTCGCAGGCCGCTCCAGCGGGAAGACCATCTTCAGCACCGCCGGCTCGATCGTATGGCCTTCGGCTGCCTGCCGGGAAGACGCCTGTCCGGAACTCTCCGACCGGGAGAGATGGCGAACGAGGAGGAGCATTCCCGCTGCAGCAAGCAGCATGGCGAGCAGAAGCACGAGCGGAGCGTAGATTTTCTTTGTCAATGGCGCTTCCTCCCTCGTCGCTTGTAAACGGATACAACAGTGTCGTCAAACGATGCGCAAGACCTCTGGCTCTTCTCCCGATTGTACCTCAATCGCTCCCCGCGGTGATACACAATTCTACTTTCTCGTCGCATCCGGTGTCCCTCGGCTCCGCTCGGCGCAATGACAAACACAGCAGCCCCCTAGGAGTACTGCTGTGCGATGACCCTGATTATTAGGTACTGTCCCTCCTGCATCAACCATTTGCGTTCAGACAGTCCCTAGGCATTCTGGTAATTACTTCTTGCCCGCCGCCTGGTAGCGGTCGTACTGCGCCTGTCTTCCCTTGATGACGTCCTCCACGCCCATTCCCTTCAGCGCCTTGAGATAAGCGTCGAAGTTATCGAGGCTTTCCTTGCCGGTGATGAACTTGATATTCATCTCATTGACGTAGGTGGTGATATCCGGCATGACCGTATTCTCGGTGCCCGCCTCTTCCGGCAGCGCGTACACGAACGGGAACGGCGGCTTGATGTACTTCTCCATCTCCTTGTCAATCTTGGCATGCCAAGGGGCCACAAGCACATCCGTGGATTCCACCGACTGCTCGATCGGCAGGTTCACCGGGTTAATACCGAATTTCTGGATAAAATCATTGTCCTTCCCTTTCTCGGTAAACTGCTTCTTGCCGTCGACCACCTCATACGTCTCTCCCTTGAGTCCCCACGCATAGATCTCCTTGGCCTCCTCGCTGCTCGCATAGTCGAGGAACCGGAACGCAAGCTCCGGGTCGGCCGCGTTCTTCGAGATCCCGAATACCCCGGTAATCGGATTGCGCCCCATATAGAACTGGTCGCCGTGCGGTCCTTTGAGCGGGGCAATGCCCTTAATCAGCGGCGTGTTCGGATCGTAGTCCTTGAAGAGCTTGCTGTACACCATCGAAGTGTAGTAGCTGAAGTTGAACGTAACTCCCGTGATGTTCTGCGAGAACTTCGAGGTAATCTGGTCCGACGTCGTCGAGGCGAAGTCCTGCTCGAGCAATCCTTCCTTGTACAGCCCGTTCAGGTAGGCGAGGTATTCCTTGTAAGCCGGCTCGTAGTAAGCATAGTGCACCTTGCCGTCCTTATCGGTATAGAAGCTGTTGGCGAGATCCATGCCGAATACGGGTCCAAAAGCACTCGCGAGCAGCTTCGGCTGCACGGAGAACGGAATCTCGTCGGGCTTGCCGTTGCCGTTCGGATCGCCGGACTTCATCTTCCGGAGCATCTCCGTGAACTCATCCAGCGTCGTCGGCTCCTTCAGCCCCAGCTTATCCAGCCAGCGCATATTAACCATGAACGTAGGCATGTAATTTTTGGTGACCGCGAGCTGCGGGATGTAATAGATCTTGCCGTCCGGGGTCGTGAGGCTCGCCTTCAGCTCCGGGTATTTCTCGAACAGCTTCTTGATATTGACGCCGTACTTATCGATGTACTCGTTGAGCGGCTTGAACAGGCCGCCCTGGATGTTCTTCATCGTCTGATCCTGGTCGAGCAGGTAGACGATGTCCGGCAGATCCGCCCCCGCCGCGAGCCGCGGGCTGATCGCGTCCTGGTAGGTTGTCGGCGGGATCAGCTCCCAATTCACGGTCACCCCCGCCCGCTTCGTCACTTCCTGCACGATCGGGGCATTCGTCAGATCCACGTTGTTGCTCCACGCGTTGGTCGCCAGAACCTTCAGCGACGCCGGCTTATCCGTCACCGGTCCCGCCCCCGAATAGTTGAAGCTCGGCGAAGCCGAACGGGTCCCTCCCTGCGTGCCCGCCGTCTCCCCTCCGCCCGCTGGAGCTCCTCCGGTGCCGGTACACCCCGCCGCCAGCACCGCAGCCAAGCCTGTCACCAGCACTGGCTTGGCCATGCTTTTCGCCTTTGTCTTTTGGTTCATTTTTTTGCCTCCCTGTTCTTGTCTATTAGGTGTTTTACTGTATGGTTTTTGCTATTTTGTCTTTTGAAGCCCTCATTTTGAGAGCGACCTTTGAGCGAAGCTCAACGGAGCGCAAAATGTGCGTTGTGGTTCAATGTTTGAGTGTTTTAGAGGTTTTGCTTTTTTATGTTTGGCTGTTGGAGGTTTTGCTTTTTTCTCCCCCTTGCCGGCGAAAATATGTCATTTTGAGAGCGACCTTTGAGCGAAGCTCAACGGAGCGCAAAATGACATATTGAGTCACCCTTTGACCGCCCCCAGCGTAATCCCCTTCACAAAATACTTCTGAATAAACGGATAAATCGTGATAATCGGCAGAATGCTCACGACAATCGCCACATACCGCACCTGCAGCGTCGAGACGGCAAGGGACGTGGCGGCCGTCTCCCCGCCCATCTTCTGCAGCACCTCCGGCGAGGCCATAATGAGCACCCGCCGCAGGAAGATCTGCAGTGGCTGCAGCTCCTGCTTGCCCAGATACAGCAGCGCGTTGAAGAAGTCATTCCAGTGCGCCACGGCATAATACAGCGTGAGCACAGCAAGCGTCGGCTTCGTCAGAGGAATCGCAAGCCGGAACAGGAGCGTGAATTCCCGGGCTCCGTCCATGCTGGCGCTCTCGAATATCTCGTTCGGGATATTCTCGAAGGCCGAGCGCAGGATCATGACGTTGAACGTGCTGACAAGCACCGGAAGCACCATCGCCCACCGGGTGTTATACAGGCCAAGCTCGGTGATCACCATGTAGAGCGGGATGAGCCCGCCGGAGAAATACATCGTGAACGCGATATAGAAATTGAGCTTGCGTCTGAGGAAAAACCGCTTCCTGGACAGCGGATAAGCAGCCAGACACGTCGCGACGATATTGAACACCGTACCGACGGCGGTATACCAGATCGTGTTGTAATAGGCCCGCCACAGGTCGGGATACTGCAGCACCATCCGGTAGCCGCTCAGGCTGAAGTCGACCGGGAACAGCGTGACCAGCTTCTTATCGATCGCCTCCACCGAGCTCAGCGAGACGCTCACTACATAGATGAACGGGTATAAGGTGACGACAACCGCCAGAAGCGTCAGCGCATACACCACGACATAGAAGCTTTGATCAACCCATGATTTTTGCATAACCGCATTCCACCTCCTTCCTCTTCGCTTCTACCACAGCGACATATCGTTCACCCGCCGGCTCAACCGGTTGGCGAAGAATACCAAGGCGAACGAGATCACCGAGTTAAACAACCCCACCGCTGTGGCAAAGCCGAAATTCTGCGATTCGATGCCCTGCCGGTAGACGTAGGTCGAGATGACGTCCGCCGTCTCGTAGGTCGCGCCGTTGTAGAGCAGATACACCTTCTCGAAATTGACGCTCATGATGCTCCCGATGGACAGCAGCAGCAGAATGACGATCGTCGGCTTCAGGCTCGGCAGCGTAAGATGCCATACCTCCTGGAACTTGTTCACGCCGTCGATGCGCCCCGATTCGTACATCTCCTGGTCGATGCCCATGATCGCCGCAATGTAGATGATCGAGGAGAACCCGAAGCTCTGCCAGATCCCCGAAGCTGTGAAGATGGTGCGGAACCACTCGGGCGCCATCATGAAGTTGATCCGCTCCATCCCGAAGCTGGCGAGCAGGGTGTTCACGATGCCGTCCGTCGGCGACAGGAAGTTGATGATCATGCCGGCAATCACCACCGTTGAGATGAAGTGCGGCAGGTACGTCACCGTCTGAGCGAACCGTTTGAACAGCCCGTTCTTGATCTCCACCACGCAGATCGCGAACAGGATGGGGATGGAGAACCCGATGACCAGCGGATAAAAGGCCAGCAGGAATGTATTACGCAGCAGCCGCCAGAAGTACCGTGAGCTCACAAACTGGAGCAGCCACTTGAGCCCCACCCAGTCCCCGCCGAAGATGCCCTGCCCTGGGGTATAATTCTTGAAGGCGATCAGGACGCCCGGCATGGGCAGGTAGCAGAAGATAAAGTAATACAGGAATATCGGCAAAAACATCAGAATCAGCGCTTTGTCCCTTCGCATCAGCTTCCCGAGGGGGATTCCTTTATTGTCCAAATGCACACTACTCCTTCCCTAATGAATGAACGGAAGGTACCGTCCCGTTCCTTGTAGAGTAAGTGTAGCAAACGCTTTCTTTTGCAGAAATCCGAGATTTTTTCGATTTCCGTTACTTTTTTAGGGTACTGGGGAGCACAAAAAAGACGCCTGCGCCGACCGGAATCAGAATCCGATGGGCACAAGCGTCAAGCATGGGGCTTTAGAGCATCAGAAATGGCACGCCAGATCGGGGCGGCCTCTTCTTCTTAGTTGGAATTTAAGGTAATTAAGTGTAAAATTATCCACACGTTAATTCATAATACCAAATTTTAGGAGAGGTGAGCCATGATGAGGGGAAAACCAAAGACACTTATTATAGCCGTAATTGGGGTAGCAGTTTGGATACTTAGTGCAATAATAGGGTTATATATTCAAATAACCTCCAATCCAGCCCGCCCCACATTCGAGGAGTCTCTAGAACCGCATAGCGCAGCTCCATTTATTATTTGTTTGGTAATCGCAGGTATTGGCTTTATAGTGGCGGTTGTATCGGGTATCAAATATCTGCAAGACCGTTCTGCCAATCGCTAGGACAAGAGTATTAAATGCTATGCTCCCTTCATAAGGGGTATGGCATTTTTAGTATCGGCCGTCTCTATTTCTGCCATTGCTGCCCCAGTTGCAACAACCGTAGATTCCTCAAAATAACAGGCTAGCGTAAAGTACAAAATGAACAAAATCGCTGTCACTCTTGATGATAGTGTTAGAATTTATCGAATAGTCAAGCCTGACGAGCCTTTATGAATTCACCGCCTGATCTCACCTGCCGGCTATCCCGCTTCCACAGTGGGAATCCCTTCCGTATATCGCGGAAAGGCCAGAGTCACCGTCGTCCCCTGCCCCGGTGTGCTCTGCAGGCTCACTCCATAGTCCGCCCCGAAGCGGAGCTGCAGGCGGTCATTGACGTTCTTGAGGCCGTAGCCTTTGGAGCTGGCGATCAATACCTCCCGTGCTGTCTCCGCATCCATGCCCGGTCCGTTATCCTCGATGGTGAACGTCACCCGGTCCCCCTCCAGGAACCCGCGCATAGCGATCCGGCCCCGGCGTTCCCCTTTGCGGATCCGGTCGATGCCATGCTCCAGCGCATTTTCGAGGATGGGCTGGAAGATCAAGTTGATCGTATCGAACTCCAGCACCCGCTCCTCCACCTCGCAGAGGAAGTCAAAGCTGTGGCTGTGCATGACGAGTTGGATCTGCATATACGCCTTGGCGTTCTCGAGCTCGTGCCCCACCCGGATGATATTCCGGCCCTTGTTGAGTACCGTACGGTAGAACTTCGATACGTTGGTCGTGATCTCGCTGATCTCCATGGCGTCAGCCTGCAGGGCCTTCCAGTTGATAATGGACAGGGTGTTATAGAGAAAATGCGGATTGATCTGCGTCTGCAGCGCCTTCAGTTCGGCTTCCTTCTGGGTGATTTTGCTCTGGTAGACCTCTTCGATCAGGGTGTTGATATTATGCAGCATCCGGCCGAAGCGGTTGGTCAGCTGCCCGATCTCATCGCGCGAGGGACTGGAGACCTCGACCTTCAGGTTCCCATTCTCGACGAGCATCATCGTCGTGTTCAGCTTCGTGATCCGGTTCACGAACGTGTTCGAGAACATACGGATCAGGAACACCAGGATGAGAAGGCATACCGCGATGATCAGCGCCGTGGCCCCGACGATGCTGCGGGCATCGACCGCAATGGCATCCTTCGGCGTGTAGTAGACCAGCTCCCAGCCGGCGCCCGGAATCTCCTTGCGGAGATACAGGTACTCCGTCTGTCCCACGGTCAGGTAACCGCTGCTGTTCCCATGACCACCCGGCTCATCCCGAGGCTCCCCCTCCGGCAGCTGGAAGTCCCCCGGCATCGCAGCGCTCCGGGCGGTGACGGTCCGCCCCTCCCGGTCCCGGATGCTGACATGATAGGCATCCGCCTGAATCTCACGGAGCCCCTGGAACAGGCTGTCCTCGTCGAGACTGAGGAACAGCACCGCCGAGGAGGGGGTATTCGTCGCCCTATCGTTGTCGGCGAACAGCCGGGTGGCGAACACCTTGCCGTTGTACCCCATCCACTGCGTGCCCTCCTGCTTCAGGCTGCGCGACCACTGCATCCCATGAATGAGCTCCAGCGGCAGGATGTAATTCCCCCGCAGAATCTCGGGGTTATCCGTGAAGACGGAGATCTGCAGCAGATCCGGGTTGAAGTCAAGGATATTGCTGAAGAACGGGTCGACATAATCGCGGTACAGGCCCGTAATGTTCCCGTTATGATGGACGAAGATCTGCTTGAACACGATATTCTGCGTCACCGAGTTGATCACGGCTTCGAACTGCCGGGTCCGGAAGTCCAGTCCCTCCGCCAGCCCGCCGATGGATTCGTCCAGATTCTGCTCCGCCTGCTGCAGGAGGAAGCGGCTGGCCTGATAGTAGGAGAACGCCCCCAGCACGATCAGCGGGATAATACAGACGACCAGATAGGAGCTGAACAGCTTCTGCTTGAACCTCAGGTTCTGAAAATAGTGAAGGAGCCGGCTCATCCCCATCTCAGGAGCTCCTCTCCCTGTACTTGGCCGGGGAGACGCCGTAGTGGTTCTTGAAGATTTTGCCGAAGTATGAATCGCTCGTATATCCCGTCCGCTCGCTGATCTGGGCCACCGTCAGATGGCTGCCTATCAGCAGCTCCGCCGCCTTCTGCATCCGCACCCCCGTGATGTATTTGATCAGGGGCTGTCCCTTCTCCCGGCTGAACAGGTAGCTGAGGTAGGTCTGCGTCAGATGCACCTGCTCCGCAATCCAGCTCAAGGAAATATCGTGCATATAGTGCTCCTCAATGAGCCCCACGACATCTTTGATGACCTTCTTCGTGTGAAGGGCACCGCTCTCATGAGCATCTTCCATCGGGATCAGGTCCAGTGCCCTCTGCACGCTGCTCTCCAGCTCCTCCAGGGATCGGCAGGAGAAGAGCTCCTCGGCGTAGTGGGACCAATCGGGCTCCCCTTCCCTGCCAGCGGTATGCAGCGCCTTCCGGGTCAGCTCCATGCACAGATATTTGGTATAGATGACCGAATGCTGCCCGCTCCGGCGCACCGTCTCGAAGAACAGCCCCATCCCGCGGCGGAACCCGTAGTCATCCTTCGCCTCCAGATGCCAGTACAGGCGGTCCAGCAGCTCCGCCAGTGCGTCCGCCGGGAGCGGCCGTCCGGCCTGAGTCCGGTCGGTGTAGAACACGGTGCCTTCCTTATAGAAGAACTGGTTCTCGAGCAGCCCCTCCATCCGCTCGTACTCGTCCTTGAGCCCACCTGCCGTCTCCGGCCTGCCGACCACGACCGTACATGGCTGCCCGTACCCAGCCGTCAGCCTTTGCTGCAGCCGCTCCCCGATGTCCGCTGCCGTATCGTTCGAGGCCAGCGACTCCGGGGTCAGAACCAGCAGCAGGCACTGGCTTTCGTTCAAGTGGACCAGCTCCCAGTCGTCCCGTACCAGCTCCCGGATATCATTCTGAAAGGATTGGTCGCTGCTCCCAAAAAAACGGCCCTCGAAGTGCACCAGCATCATCTGGATCCTTCGCCCACGGAGTGGGACGCCTGCCTGCGCCAAGGACTCCAGCGCTTCAACGTCCGCCCGGCCGCCGATCAGGTCGAGCAGCTGTTTTTCCTTCTCGTAGACGAGGCCTTTATGGTAGCCGTCCCTGAGTGTGATCTGCTGTGCCTCCAAGGCCTTCTCCTGCCGGCACAGCTCCATCGCGGCCATCAGCACAGTCCTGAATTCCTGCACGTCGATCGGCTTCAGCACATAGGACTGAATGCCGTACCGGATCGCCTGCTGGGCGTATTCGAACTCCCCGTATGCGCTGTAGATGATAATCCGAAGCGCCGCGTACCGCTCCCTCGCCCGCCGGCACAGCTCCAGCCCGTCCATGAACGGCATCTTAATATCCGTGAACAGAATGTCCACGGGATGCTCGGCGAGCACTTCCAGCGCCTCTTCGCCGTTCTCCGCTTCAAGTACCGTCAGCTCCAGCCCAAACTTGCGGATGAGGAACCGGATGCCGTCCCGTTCTATTGCCTCGTCGTCCACGATCAGGATCTGCAGCATGCTTGACCCCCCTTTTTGTGCAATCGCTTTCATATTGTGCTGCACTTGTGTGCTCCTTGTACAGGTATAGCACATTCAGTGAACGGTTCTCAAGGATTTTCCTCCCAGCGCGATTCAAAACAAATTAGCTAAGCAAGTCCAAAGCAGTGAAGCTGCAGAAGGAGCTGACACCCAGGGTCATCCTGCGCCAAATCCCAGCCCCTCATTTCTATTAATCTACCAATCGTGAATTAACCACCTTTTCCACCTTTCATGTTTCTTCAGAATTTGTTAGAATGCAGTGTCGGAACTTGCGCCATAAGCGCGAAAATAATGGAAATATTTTGAATACAAGGGTGGCTGAAGCATACTCGTGGAGACGAATGGAGAACTTCAAAAGAAACTGTTGCCAAGGCATATCAGCATGATGGCGATGGGGGGAGCGATCGGCACCGGTATTTTTAAGGGCAGTGCGGAGACCGTCTCTCTTGCAGGTCCCGGCGTGGTTCTGGCCTATGTATTCGCAGGGCTGCTGCTGCTGGTGGTCATGGGGGCGATAGCCGAGATGGCGATTGTCTACCCGAATACGAATATAAAAGGGTTCATCCATAAAGCCTTCGGCATACGCGCCTCTTTCGTTATGGGCTGGCTCTATTGTCTGCTCTGGCTCGCTGTCTGTGTCATCGAAGTCATCGTGGGCGGAAGCTTCCTGCAGTACTGGCTGCCATCCATCCCGCTCTGGATCTTGAGCCTGGGCTGTACGGCCTTCATCCTGGGCGTGAACCTCATGAATGTCAAGCATTACGGCGAGTTCGAGTTCTGGTTCGCCGGCATCAAGATTGCGATGATCATTGTGTTCATCATTTTGGGCGCAGGCATCCTATTGGGCATCATCCCGAGCGGCCAAACGGATTATTGGAGCAACTTCACGGAACACGGCGGTTTCTTCCCGGGCGGTATGGCTTCCATCTTCTCGGCACTGCTCATCGTCATGTTCTCCTTCGGCGGATCCGAACTGATCGGCGTTACGGTCACCGAAGCCAAAGACGCGGAGCGCGTGCTCCCGAAGGTCATTAAGAACTTCGTCTGGCGGATCATCCTGTTCTATACGCTGCCGATTCTGGTCATCTGCGGCCTGATTCCCTGGAACGAACTCAGCGAGCAGTCCAGCCCCTTCGTCCAGGTGCTATCCATTGCAGGGCTACAGGGCGCGGCCCACTTCATGAACTTCATTCTGATCATCGCCGTCTTGTCGGCAGCGAACTCGGGCATCTACGGCTGTACACGGATGCTGCACTCCCTCGCATCCGAAGGGGAAGCGCCCCGCGCCTTCGCCTACGTCTCGGACAAGGGGGTGCCGCTCTACAGCCTGGGTCTCACCGCGGTCGTCCTGGTCTGCGGTTCCATGATCGCCTATGTGGCGCAGGATCAGGTCTTCGGGCTGCTCATGGCCTTCCCCGGCTTCGTCGTCTCGCTCGTGTGGATCGGCATCTGCCTGGCCCAGCTCAAGCTGCGCCGCTCGTATCCAGTGAACCCGAGCTTCAAGCTGTGGGCCTTCCCGTACATCACGGGCTTCACCGCCGCGGCGCTCAGCCTGATCTCCATCCTGTTCGTACTGGATGAAGGCAACCGTATCAGCATTATCGCATCGCTTGTCGTCCTGGCCGCATTAATCGCGATTTCGATGGCTAAGTTTAAACGACAATAGTGTACAACCAAGAGAACCTCCGTAATCCGCGCCTTGCCGCGTGTGTCGGGGGTTCTTGTTGTTATAGAGGCTCATCAGGAAGCATACGGGACTGACCTTCGCCAAGCTATGCCCTGCAGCCTGCTGCCGGCTGGTAGAACCAGACAGCCCCTAACGGCTGTTGTCAATCACATCCGGATCATTCGTAATGACCCGATTGTTCTGGTTATTGCTGACGCTTCCGTAGCTGTCTCCCGGCGAGAAGGAGCTCGCTCCCCCATAATTTTTGGACGCGCTCGATAGAATGATGCAAACCGCATCCCCTATATGCACCGTAGAGCTGGGTCCGACGCTGTCGACTTTGATATTCCCTACAATGGACGGCATTCGTCTAACCACTCCATTCGTTCTTAATGATTCAGGATATTCGCCTATAGCAAGATAGGTTCCTGGACAAAAGAAGAGGCCCTCCAACGACACAGTCCGTCCCAATTCGTCCCCACTATAATAACTGCCCTGCAGGTGACCAAAGGCAGCCGGTGATCATCTTGGCCGGCTGCCGCGGTGTCTATAATAAGCTATCCTTCACCGGCCTTAGTCAAAATAATTTTTATCTCATCGAGTTGTTTCCTCTCTTTAATACCTAATCCCTGATGGTTTACCGAGACGGCTGGAAGAGCAAAAAACGACCCTGGCCGCATCGTGACCAGGGTCGGGATCTGCCATCGCTTCAGTGACTGACCTATTCGTCATAGACTCCAGCGGCACGGACTCTGCATGCTAGCGCAGATCCAATAGTTGGTGGAGGCAGTCTACCTCAAAGCAGGGACATTCACATCATCCACATTGAGATGGCCGAAGCCCCCCGTTGCATTGTCGACAATCATGATATAGCATGATGTTCCCGCATAAGAAGCGGCGTTCCACGTGATTCGGCTGTACGCTTCGTTATTGCTGCCCGTCGCCTTCATCAATTCCGCTCCGTCGGAAGCGCGGACCAGGGCAACATACAGATTGTTGATGTCATTCCCGCCGCCGATCAGGAAATCGATGGCCCCGCTTCCGCCAAGCGTGAACGTCTCGGATTTGAGGACGCCGACTTGCCCGTCACCCCCGTCTTTAAACCCCCAGAGATGATACGATCCGCTCTGATTGAAGGGTCCTCCCCATCCCCAGTTCACATCGGCAGTCACGTCAGCGGCACTGAATGCGTTGCCGCTGACAACCGTCCAGCCGGTCAAATTCCCGCTCTCGAAATCATGATTGGTTATTCCACCGATCGTGGAAGCTTGGGTAGTAACCGTCAAGCTGCTGCTGGCGGCGGACCCATTTCCGGCAGCATCCCATGCTTTTACCGTGTAGGTGTAGGCTGTGCCCGCTGTTAATCCACTGTCCGTATACCCCGTTGTTATGCTGGTGCCCACTTGAGTCCCATTCCGGAAGATGGAATACCCGGTAACGCCGACATTATCGGTTGACGCTCCCCAGCTGAGCGTGACCGAATTCGCTGTCTTGGCCGGTGCTTGCAGATTGGCCGGCACGGTTGGGGCTTGCGTATCTGCCGCGCCTCCTTGAACGGGAACAAGGAAGTCGTCCACGTTGATATGTCCCCACCCATCCGTACGTTCATCGACGACCTTAATATACATGGGGGTTCCAATGTAAGCCGTAGCATCCCAATGCCTTCGAGTGTAGCTTTCCGTTTCGCCTTTATTGCTTTGCCAGTTCCAGTAAGTGCCTGGTCCAGTCGACCGGAATAGTTCTTTGCCATCCGAAGCCCGGTGGAAGGATACGTAAAGCTTGTCGATATCGGAGCCTCCGCCAACCAGGAAGCTGATCTGCCCATTGCCGCCTAACGTGAAGTTTTGCGATTTGAGGACACCTGTAGCTACTTCCCCGTTCTTCATTCCCCAGAGATGATACGAACCTGTGTGGTTGAATGGCTGCGTCTCCCAGAACACGGACTGATTCGTCACGGCCGCATCCGAGAAAGCATTGCCGCTCTCAACAATCCAGCCGCTCAGATTGCCGGATTCAAATCCGCCGTTCGTCAAATTCCCGGACGGAGCCGGCGCGGCAACGGTAATCGTGCTTGATGCCGTCTTGGCGCCATCTCGGGTTTTGGCCGTTATCGTTGCGGTGCCTGCTGACTTGCCAGTGACCACACCATTAACAACCGTTGCGACTCCGGGATTGCTCGAAGTCCAGGTCACGTTCTTGTTCGTCGCATTCGAAGGTGCCACCGTCGCATATAACGATTTCTTACCGCCCACGGTCACTTGAAGGCTTGCGGGAGACAGCGTTACGCCGCTCGCCGGAGTCGGCACGTAAGCCGAGTTCATGCTCCAGACCTTCAGCGACTTGACGACAATGGAGTCCGTATTCGTATCCGCCCATAATTGCAACCCTTTAGCGTCCTCACGCGTGGAGTAAGCGCGCGTCGTGATGGACTTTAATCCGTTCAAGTAAGACTCCACCATGGACTTGTCCAGATAAACATGCAGCTTTACATTTTCATTCCCAATATCCACGTTGCCCTGTTGGATCCCCTTGTTCGTGCCAGCGACCGTTTTGGTCCGGTTCACTCCGTATTCATCCGTGCTGTTCTTGTAATACAACAACGTCTCTTCCTCGCCGTTTGGAGATCGGCGAACCTTCATACCCACTTGATCTGCAGCCCCTCGGGCGAGCTCCACCTCAATTTCCAGCGTATCGCCCGACACAGCGGACAGAGCGGTGTTCGCCGCCGCGAAACTGGTATCCGTCGTGATATTAACCAGCTGCTGACCGCGTAGTGACTGCAGCTCACCAATGGGGTTGATCCCCAGCTTACCGTCCGGCCGGAGACTTAATTCCACCGGCAGGCCGGCATTATGCGCCCATCCTGCATTGGATTCTTCCTGAGAGGACCTCTCTCCCTGTGCGATCGTAAACAGGATATTCCGTCCCGATACCGGATCAACAAAAGCGCTCGGACCCGTGAACTTGAAATCGCCAAAATCCATCAATTGCGGAGCCGGTTGATCCGGTGTGAATTTGGCGGAGCCGCTGTTCCAGGTTCCGATCCAGTAGTACACTTCCACATCCGCTCCCGACCCCACCGGGCTAATGGCGAGCAGGTGCTTGCCATTGCCCAGCGGCAGCAGCACCGGTAGCTCCCACACCGTTCCCAGGTGAGGATACGCAGCTGTATTCGATTGATACAATGGGCCCCGGTAGGTCCAATTCATTAACTTGGGATCGGTCGTGGAATAGACAGCGGCGGTTCCGCCTTGGCCATCGATCCCCGTCCCCACCAGCATGAACCATGTCGATCCATCCTTGAATACATAAGGGTCGCGGAACTCACCGGTCTTTCCTTGACCTGGCTGCTGTGTAACGGCAAGCTTGGATTCTTTGATCCACTTCTTCAAATCGTTGTCGCCGTCCTCCTTCACCGTGCTCCGTGCTACACCGATATTCTGATTGCTGCCGATGTAGGGCTTGGCATCATTACCGGCCGTGAAGAACAGCGTAGGGTTCCCCGCATCGTCTATGGCGGAGCTGCCCGTCCAGTCGCCATCCGGGTCGACCTGGAACAGCTCCGGCGATACCGCCGGCGGAAGATCCCGCCAATGCACCATGTCTTCGCTTACCCAGTGTCCCCAATGCATATTGTGCCAATAGGGACCATGCTGATTGTTTTGGTAGAAGAGATGGTACTGCCCATTATAATAGAGGGGTGCATGGGGTTCGTTCATCCAGTGGCCCGGTGCGATAGCATGATAAGCGGGACGATATTTGTCCCCATTGTACGTACTTCGGTCAAAGCCTACGTCAGGCGTAGGAAGATTCCCGCCCAGCTGGATCAAATCGTTCTGGTAAGAACTTTGCACCTCTGCCGCGCTGGCAGCTCCACTTCGGATCTTCACTTCATCAATGAGACCGTTAAACATATTCAGGGGGAACCCAGCGAGCGGTGTGCTCTGGTTGTTCTTGCCGATCAGCAAGTTATTAGCAGAAGGAGTGATCGTTGAATTGGCAGGAATACTGCGCGATGCGACCTGCTGCCCATTCAAATACAGCTTCATCGTCCCTTGCGTTCCGTCCACCGTGGCTGCAAGATGCGACCACTCGGATTTGGGAAGCGGCTCGTAAGCCCACAATTCATACCAGTTTCCGCCTGATCCGATTTGCAGCGACCAGGTACCTCCGCGAAAGACCCCCAGCACAAATCCCTGTTTTGCGGATTTATCATGCTGATTGACGATGGCCGACAGCATACCGCCATCCCCCCATTCGTAGGCCCGGGGGGCGACCCAGGTCTCGATGGTCATCGCCGTCGAAGGCGTGGCAATCGGGTTGTGTGTTACCCAAGTGGAGTAGCCGTCGAATAATAAGGCACTGCCTGAGATGCCGTCCGCTTTCCATTGCGGGGCGCTGGATGGTTTATAGACCGCGTTATTGAACACATAATGGATGGGGTCATTCGTGTTTCCCACCGTTTCCTTCGTGGTATTCCCGCTTCCTTCATCAAACTTCCACTGGGCAATGGTTGCTGCTGCAGCTGCCTGGGTATGCTGAGTAAAGGGGCATGACATGAGACCTAAAGACATAGAGAGCATGATGCTCAGCCATTTTGTACGATGAAACATGTGTTTCCTCCTTTGGGTTGTCAGCTGAATGTAACCGCCTACATGAATCTCCGTAAGTTCGTTCCCTCCTTGATGATGACGATAATACTTAATCGCGGCATCCATCACCCCCTCTCCTGCTTGGATATCGTTCTCAGGAGCCTCGCCGCTCGGACGCTCTTCGTAACAGTTCTTTTTCCAGCAGAAGAATGAACTCCCTGCTAAGCCCGAGCGCAATCGCCTTTTGATAGGCGGCGGCGAGCACATCCGTACTCGCCTGCTCCAACCCTGTCGTGCGGTCTGCCCCATCGATCACATTCATCACTGCTACAGCTGATAAATCCCTTGTTCTATTCGCTGGATGCAGGATTCGGCGAATTGGTAGTAATCAAATTCATGATGCTTCGAGTCCTTCGCCAGTCCACTGTAAAATAAGCCCCACGCCACCTCACGGACCATAGAAACGTATTTCATGTCCTGCAGAATGTGAAAGGCATCCTCCTCGGCATGTCCGAAGTATAACCGTAGCCATTCCCGCTCCTCTTCTTCACTGAATCCGTTCGTGAACGGAATGAGAGTCAACTCAAAAAACACATCCCCCCTTCCCGACAACTCCCAATCAATGATTTGCAGCTGGTCGCCGGTAAAGATCATATTGCACAAAAACGAATCATTGTGACAAAACTTGTTGTTATATTCCTTGTCATTACTCCGCCTATGTGCAATGGTCTCTACCCGGTGCAAGATTCGGGTTAATCCCTCCGGATGCTTGACTTGAAACAAAGCGGCGCCTTTCAGGTAGCCATAAATCAAGTCGTAAGGGCTGCATATTCTTCCTTGATCCTCCATGCGGTGTATTCGTTTGAGACGATCCATGATCATTCCCTTGACGGCAGGGTCCTTCAGATCATCCTTCGCTACCATTCGACCTTCGATAAACTCCGTGACTACGTATTGTTCAGGTACAGCACTAGAGATGACTTTAGGCGAAAATCCTTCTCGGTTTGCCATCTTCATGACTTCGATTTCTGAACGGCGGGTCAGGTTTACATATTCATTTTGCCTGCTGTTGATGCGAAGCACGTAGGCCTTCCCTTTGGTTTGTATCTTATAAGTTTCGTTGCACAAGCCTCCACTTAGCGTCTCAACGCCCAACCATTCGCGGTTTAGCTCAGGTACTTCACGAATGATGTCTTCCACTTCCATCCTCAAGAGGATTCCTCCCCGCCTCGAATCATTACTTTCTTGGAAGGCAAGCAGCCCGTAGAGCTTGCCTTCCCGCCATTACCACACTACCAATTGGGCAATCACCTGCGCGCTCTCCGCGCGGGTCACCTGATCTTTGGGCACGAATAGACCGCTGCCGCGTCCGTTAATAAGCTCCAGTGCCTGCGCTTTTCTTACTGCATCCAGCGCCCAGGCGCTGACGCTTCCTTCGTCAGCAAAGCCTTTGGCTTGGACCTCGTCCGCCTTGGCGCCTTTAGCGTGCTTCTCATAGGCACGTACAAGCATGATGGCCATTTCCTCACGGGTAAGGGCCGCATCCGGCGCGAACCTGGTATCCGAGAGCCCGGTCACCAATCCTGCTTCACCGGCAGCCGCCACTGCACCGGCGTACCAGCTTGTTGGCGCCACGTCTGTGAACGTCACGGCTCCTTGCGCCCTAAGGCCAAGTGCCCGCACGATCAACGCGGTGAATTCGGCGCGAGTCACCGATTGGTTCGGTGTGAACTGCGTCTCATTGATCCCTTCTAGGATGTGTTTGGCAGCCATTTCCTTAATGACTCCCGCCGCCCAGAACGAATCGCTCACATCGGAGAAGCTCTTATCGAAGCTGACAACGGCATATTTGCTGAAGTGGCTGACTCGCGCAGCCCACTTGCCATCCTCCTCCATCCGGCCCCCCGCATACTCCATAGAACCGTCATCTTCGATGCAGTAGACGCCCAGGAGCTCTGTCTTGACATCATGTAAGACTTTAAATGAAATTGTAATCCTTTCGTCAAACTGGGATAATGTCTTTTCCACTTCGTCTTTGCCTACAATGGCAAGCGAGAATTCCAGCATCTCCCCGGCAGCGGTCAGCTTCGCCTTCGACTTCTCTCCCGCTTTGTTCAGCAGCATGGTTTGATCCGCCGAGGGTACGGGCTCCATCCTAAGGGAAATCGTCGCATCCTTCAGTTCGTCTGCCGGCAGGAAACTCTGCAGTTTCACCAGTACGCTGCCTGGAATGGTAACCGTCACATGGTCATTGGAAATCTCGATGATATTCTTGTTGGTAATGGCGGCTGCATCCCCGGGAAGATCAGCCTGCTTGGCCCCATTATCAATCGAAACAGAGACTTTGCCATCACGATCGGCCTGTGGGAGGCTCACCACGTCCGGTTTCGGATCCATGGCTATCCCCCCAGAAGTGCCAGATCGGCTGTTCCCCTTCAACGCCACCGGAACATTCAGATTGTCAAAATTGATATGCCCCCAGCCGCCTGTCCCCTGGTCGACAACCCGAATAAAAAGCGGCTCTCCCTTGTACGCCGAAGCATCCCACGTTACACGGCGGTAGGCTTCATTGTTGTCTCCAGTCTCTTTCATTAGAATTTCGCCGTCCGAAGCACGAACAAGGGCAACATAGAGTTGATCAATATCCTTGCCGCCGCCAACCAGGAAGCTGACCCTGCCATCCCCGCCTAACGTGAAGGTTTGAGTTGTCAGGGAACCTATCGCAGCATCTCCGATCTCCGGCGTAAATCCCCACAAATGATAGCGCTCGGGATCCTTTGCCACTGAGGCCTGATTAAAGGGTCCACCCCAGCCCCAATCATTCACCTGGACGACATTCCCATTGGAAAATGCGCTGCCTTCCACCGTCCATCCGGACAAATCGCCCTTCTCGAAATCGGCATTGGGCAGTTCGCCGACAGGCGTCTTCTGAACCCCAGGAGCCGGCCAGCTGGCTGGCACCGTATCTCCATAAGCGGAGTTCATCTCCCATACCTGCAATCTCTCAATGGAAGCTTGTCCCCCTTCGCTCCACAGTCGAAGGCCGAGCGCATCTGCGCGTGTCGGATAGATGCGGGAGGTGATGCTATTCTTCCCGTTGGCATAGGCCTCCAGCATCGAACGATCGAGATAGATATGCAGCTTCAGCATATCCCCATCGAGCTCCATCCTGCCGCTTTGGATCCCCTTCTGTACGTCCGGATCGAGAGAAGATTTCCATCTATCGAGGCTCAGCGTCTGTTGTTCTGCATCGTAGACCAATGGGGTCTCCTCCTTGCCGTCCGCGGTCTTCCGCAGCGAGATACCAACCTTGTTCGCTGCACCGATTCGGGCCTCCAGGACAACCTCCAGCATGTCGCCCTGCACTTGAGCCAGCTTGGCATTGGCGGCCCCCATGGAAGCCTGTGACAGGTCTACCAGCTTCCGGCCGCGGAGAGATTGAAGCTCGGTAATTGGCTCTACACCCAGCGTGCCGTCACTGCGCAGGGATAACTCAAGCGGCAGCCCGCCATTATGCGCCCAGCCTGAATCCGAATGCTGCTGTTCTGTACGCCGGTCTTGCGTGATGCTGAACAAGATCGAACGTCCTTGACCATCCACCATACCGCTCGGCCCGGTAAAATGTTCGCCAAAATCGAACATGCGGGGTTCCTCGTGATCGGGAACGAATTTGTTGTTGACTTTATCCCAGGTGCCAATCCAGTGGAAAACATACTTCACATTATCTGCATCATAGTGGTCGAACCACGGATTAATAAAAAAGGCATATTTCATGGTTCCACTGCTGTCCTTGCCCAGCGGAAGCAATACGGGAAGCTCCCACACCTGCCCGGTTTTATGGTACTTCTCATCATTGCCGGCGAAGAACGGACCTTTGTAAGTCCAGTGAACCATATCCTCCGAGGTATACAGCAAAGCCGTTCCGCCTACATTCTTGATTCCGGACCCTACCAGTTGGTACCACGTGTTCCCGTCCTTCCATACGTATGGGTCCCGGAAATTGCCGAACCACACTTCGCCTTCGTCTGCCGGCAGGTTAGGCGCTTGAGTGGTAACCGGTGTTCCGTGGTAAACCCAATTCTTCAGGTTGACATCACCGTCATTCGTGAAGGTGCTCCTGGCAAGTCCCGTCGCCTGGTTGGGCGAAGCCTTGTCATCCCCTGCCGTAAAGAACAACGCAGGATTGCCATGGTCGTCGACAACCGCGCTGCCGGACCACACCCCGTCCGGGGTTTCCGAACCTGCCTCCGGGGCAAGAGCAACGGGCATATCCTTCCAGTGCACCATATCCTCGCTCACCGCATGCCCCCAATGAATCTGGTGCCAGTAAGGACCCTGCGGATTAAACTGGTAGAAGATGTGGTATTTGCCGTCAAAGTAGAGCGGAGCATGCGGCTCATTCATCCAGTGGCCGGGCGCGATCAAATGATACTGGGGCCGGTAGCGGTCTCCATCGTAAACGCTCCGGTCGAAGTCCATGGAAGGCGCAGGAGCAATGCCTCCCTCAAAATTCGACGTGACGGTATGATAGTCGTTTTGAATTTCCTCTTGCGTCAGAGACCGATTGAACACTTTCACTTCATCGATCATGCCGTTAAACATATTGGCGGTGAAGGCCCCGTTAATCACAACGCCGGAGTTATTCTTACCAATCATGAAATCTTGGTTTGCCGGAGAGATGGGGAGCTTCTTCTCCGCCGCAGCGGTACCCGCCAATTCGCCATTCAAATACAGTTTCAATTTCCCGTCGGTTTTACTGTAGGTAGCAGCGATATGAGACCACTCGAATTTGGGGAGCGGCTTGTCTTCATCGGCCCATACCTCCGTCCATTTTCCGTTAATCCCTGCCTGGAACGACCACTTGCCATGACGGCCCATGCCAAGAATGTAGCCGGTGCGGGTATCACTGTCATATTGATTGACGATCGCCGACAGCTTCCCCCCATCTCCCCACTCATAAGACCTAGGAGCAATCCAGGATTCGATGGTGATTTCATCCGTAGGCTTGGCGATTTCATTCGCAGGTCTGGCTATCCAAGTGGAATATCCATCGAAGAGCAGCCCTTTGCCGGCCGCGCCTTGTCTCCATAAAGGTTCGCTGTTCGGTTTGTATTTGGCATTGTTGAATACATAGTGAACCGCATCATTCTTATTGCGGACATCGTCCTTGGCCGCCGCTCCCTGACCTTCGTCCAAATGCCAGCTGCCGATCAGACCGGATCCTTTGACCTGAAAATCATCGACATTGATATGTCCGGCCGGATCCCCGTCTACAACTTGAATATAGACCTCCTGGCCGAGATAAGGCGCTGCATCCCAACGGGTGCGGGTATACTGCTCCGACTGGGTCCCGGTCGCTTTCATCAACACGGCTTGATCGGAAGTCCGGACCAGGGCCACGTAAAGGTGGTTCGGGTTAGCTCCGCCTCCCACAAGAAAAGAGACGAATCCCGTTCCGCCGAGCCTGAAGGGACGGGATGTTAACGTTCCCGTAGCTTGGTCCGCTTTACCGTAGCCGGACACATGATAGGTACCCTCCTGACCATAGGGCGCTGCAGGGTCACCATAACTGGACTGATCGGTCAGCGAGCCTGTAAACGCGTTGCCCTCCGCGGTCCAACCGCTCAAGTCTCCAGTTTCGAAACCTGGGTTTTCAATGGTCTCAGGCGTTGTCGAGTATAAATTGGCTGCAAGAACGCCATCCGTCGGTACCGATTCATGGTAGGTAAAGAAAGCATCCGCAAACATCATCCCCCAATCCGATTCGGCATTGTCGACCAGCTCAAGATAGAGGTTCTCACCCAGGTGCTTGGACAGGTCCGCCTTGTACTGAACCATGTTCGCAAGCCGCATCCCTTGATCGATATTCGGAAAATTCATATCCTTGAACTCCGTATTTCCATAACGGGCGATGAGCTCATCCGTATCCGCATTGTATAGGTTCACATGCACCAGATCGGTGTGTTTGCCGCCGCCCAGCTTAAAGGTAATCCAGCCGCTTCCGCCCAAGGTGAACGTAGACGAACGCAGGATCCCGGTGTTCTTCTCGTCATACCTCCAGCCGTCAAGATGATAGCTGCCTTCCTGGCCATAGGGGATGTTCTCGTCCCACCAGGTCGAATCACCGGACACGCTGCCCGGTCCGAATGCGCTGCCGGCGACCACCGTCCAGCCCAGCAGGGTGCCCGATTCAAAGCCGGGATTGCGCAGCTCGTACCGGACTGGATTATACAGATTCTTCGCAAGCACGCCACCGGTCGGCGTATCCGTGAGATAAGTCTTGAAGTCGTCGGCGAATACGACTCCCCAATCATTTGTGGCATCGTCTACAATCTCAACATATAAATTCTCACCTACATACGCCCGCAAATCCGCTCTATACTGC
Source organism: Paenibacillus caseinilyticus (assembly GCF_027533645.1). GTDB lineage: Bacteria > Bacillota > Bacilli > Paenibacillales > NBRC-103111 > Paenibacillus_G > Paenibacillus_G caseinilyticus. Next base: position 108,765 of record NZ_JAQAGY010000018.1, on the reverse strand, counting down.
ACCATATTCGCCAGCCGAAGACCCTGGTCGACATGCGGGAAGTTCATATCCGTGAATTCCGTGTTTCCGTATCGCGCCACCAGCTCGCCGGTCTTGGCATCATAGACATCGATATGTGCCAAATCCGTATGTTTACCTCCCCCCAGTCGGAATGTTATCCAGCCGGTTCCGCCCAGCTTGAACGCGGTCGAACGCAGCTTTCCCGTCTTCTCCTCCGGATAGGTCCAGCCGTTCAGATGGTAACCGCCTTCTTGGTTATAAGGGATCTTCTCATCCCAATAGGTCGTTTCATTCGATACGCTGCCCGGACCGAAAGCTTCTCCTTCCACAACGGTCCAGCCGCTGAGATCTCCTGTTTCAAAGCCGGGATTTTGAATTTCCTTCACGCCGGGATCGTACAAATTATCGGCTCGCACGCCTTCACTTGGTTTGGTCTCATGGTATGTATTCATGGCATCCACGAACAGAACTCCCCAATCCGAAGTACCGTGATCTACGATATCGATATACAGATGTTGTCCGATATAGGGGCTCAAATCCGCCTTATATTTGACCAGGTTTGCTAAGTGCAGCCCGAGCTCTACGTTCGGAAAATTCTCCGCGCTCCACTCCGTATTCCCGTAGCGTGCCAACACTTCACCCGTATCCGCATTGCTGATTTCAATATAATCCCGATCCGTGTGTCTGCCGCCGCCGAGCATGAATGTAATCCATCCGGAACCACCCAAGGTGAACGTGGAAGAACGTACCCTTCCTGTGGCCGATTCTTCATATTTCCATCCATTCAGATGGTAGTTGCCTTCCTGCCCATAGGGAATCCCTTCAGCCCAGTACATGGTTTCTTCCGATACGCTGTCAGGTCCGAATGCACTTCCTTCGATCACCGTCCAACCCGTCATATCTCCGGTTTCAAAGCCGGGGTTCGCAAGGGTGTTCGCATATACCGTGGATGCAACAGACGTTGATACCGTATGATTAGCATTCGCAGGTGTGAAATCCGGCTCAGTGGGATTCGCATATACCAAGGATGCAACGGACGTTACCGTATCATTTGCATTTGCAGAGGGGGAATCATCAGCATAGGCTCTGTCCAGGGGGAATCCCGGGCATCCTGCCGATAGCAGTAACGATAGGATGATCGTATGGATCAGGCTGAAACGAATGTTCTTTTTGTTCAAGAGTCTGTCCTCCCTAGATCCAAATATTGCGCTTACATATTGAATAATTTCATTCTCCCCATCCTATACCTTGTCGCTGTATAGTTTGGAGAGAACAAAACGGCTGCCGCCTTATACTCTTGATATCGGTGCGTACGAATGGATGGATTGAAGCGGATGGAAGTCCAATCGATGAATGGTCGCTTCACCGCCAATGGCATACAGCTCCAGACCTACGCTTGCAGGGTCAGGGAAGATTTGGTCGGTCATGGCTATTTCCCCATCATTGGCGAAGATCTCAATAGAAGAATGGTCGACGAATAAGTGAAGACGAATTCGGCCTTCGAAGGGCTCAAGCAGGGCGTCATGCCTGCAAGCAAACTCACGATGAAATTCACTTTCGCCAGAATCGGTTCGGCAGAGGAACAGCTTTCTCTCTGCAGCACGATATCCGACTACCGTCTTCTCTGTATCCGAGGTTCGAAGATGAAACCCTACTTCCTCTGCACCACCAGCGTCAATTTCGCAAATCAGTTCGTATCGATCACCCTTCAAATCCTTCAGTAGATTATCCCCGGGACGAAGGGTTACGCCTCCCCATTGCCGGCTCTGCTCCTGCTGCCTCAATCCCTGCAGCTCCGACACCGGCTGCTGCACCACTCGAATGCCGGACGGCGTACGTCGCAGCCTGAGCTCTCTCGGAAGCGTCATGGCGCTTCTCCATTCCTTCGTTGGCGTCAGATTGCAATATTTCCAGTTGCTCATCCAGCCGATAAACAGCTTCGCTTGATCCGGCCGCTCGACATCCGACCAGGTAACACCGGCATAATTGTCCCGGCCGTGATCCAGCCACAGCACCGTGTCCGAAGCGTTCTCATTCGTAAAGGCTATTCCGTCGAACTGACCAATGAAATATTGCGTTCTGGAGCCCTCCGGATAATCGGGATGATCTCCGATGCTGACAATCAGTACCCACTTGCGCTGGCCTTCCGAGCCCTCGATCGGCAGCTCGATGAGATCGGGGCATTCCCAAACTCCCTCATGTGACCCTTCCGCTCTGCCAAATTCACTTGCGAAGGTCCAGCTCTTCAAGTCATTCGAGGTGTAGAACTGAATATGATCGCCGGCAGCCAGCGCCATGACCCAATGCTGCTTCTGCTCGTGCCAGAATACTTTGGGATCCCGGAAATCCGTATGCAGCTCGTTTGCTAGAACAGGATTGTTCTCGTACATCGTCCAGCTTCTGCCTTGATCCGAACTGTAGGCCAGGCTCTGCTGCTGTCTGGGGCGGTCGGAATCCGGGTACTGATCAGCGTGTGTGAATATCGCCACAAGGCCCGGCCGGCCGCCGAAGAAGCCGCTGCTATCCTTCCAGTCCACTACAGCGCTGCCCGAGAATATAAAACCGTTGTGATCCGGCTTCAACGCGATCGGCATATGCTCCCAATGCACAAGATCCGTACTGACTGCATGCCCCCAATGCATCGGCCCCCACGTTGTCCCATTCGGATGATGCTGATAGAACAAATGGTACTCCCCTTCGAAATAAACCATGCCGTTCGGGTCATTCATCCAGTGGGCCGAAGGTGTAAAGTGAAATTGCGGCCGGTACTTTTCGTTCTGGAATTTTTGATTCTGGAATTTTTCATTCTGAAATTTTCCGTTCAGGTATGGAGTGTTCAATTCGTGTTCATCCTTCCTAATGTTAAAGCCAAGCTTGCTTTAGTTGTTTTTCTTCTTGAAATCGTCGTAGCCCTTTTGGTAGATTTGGAGCAGCTTTTGCAGTCCAATCTGATCCAGTTTCTTCAGGTAGCCGTCCCATTCTTTCTCGACGCCGCCTTCCATGAGCCACTTTGCTTTCATTTGCTTCGTATACTCTTTGAGCTGCGTCTCGATTTGGTTGATTTGTTCCAGGTCTTCGGCGGAGAAGAAGACGAAAGGATAATTTTCCTTTACTTGGTGCGGGAAGTAATACGTTTGCAGCTCGTCCAACCGCTGCTTCGCACGCGGCTCCATGTCCACCAGTTTGCCGAATGCGTCCTTCGTAATAACAACCGGTCCGCCTGGCGCCACTTTAATACGGTACTCCCCAGCCGTTGTCCCTTGCGGAACCGGCAGGTTCACAAGCTTGCCGTTCTCTTCCTTGTATACTTCGCCGACCGGTCCCCAGTGCGCCTCAATCGCCGTCTTAGGATCATACAGCTGGTCTACCCAACGAGCGGTTATGTCCGGATGCTTGTTCTCCTTCGTAATTACGAAAGAGTCGCGTGAGTATTCGGAATAGTTGGTTTTGCCGATGACAATCTTGCCTTCTTTATTTTTGAGAGGCGGCATCAAGACATAATCCTTCATTCTATCTTCGCCGACAATCTCTGCTCCTTCCCACCAAATAAAGGATCCAAGAGTCTCATCTGCGGTTTTGCCCTTCGCCTTCAGCTTCTCCGCATCCATGCTGACGATTTCCTTATCGATCAATCCTTCTTCGTACCAAGTATGGTAGTAGGCCATGGCTTCCTTGTATTCGGGGAGAGCCAGCGAATAGTGGACCTTCCCTTCTTTGACGATCCGGTGGTCGTCCGTCGTCACATCCGGCGCTCCGAACATGCCAAGCAGATCTCCTTCGTTCCCGCACCAGCCCTGGAACCACCAGGACAGCGGAATGACCGTCCCCTTGCCGTTCACATTATTGTCCTTGAACGCCTTCAAGGCGTCATGGTACTCATCCAGCGTCGTCGGGACCTTCAGATTCAATTGATCCAGCCACTTCTTGTTGATGAACATCTGGTTCGGCATATTAATCAGGTTCATCTCTTCAGCGTAAGGCAAAGAATAGATGTGCCCGTCGGGCGCCGTAACCACTGCTTTCAGATCGGGACGGGCCTCGAACAACTTCTTCAGATTCGGCATGTACTTATCGATCAGAGTCTCCAGCGGAATAATGGTTCCTTCGCTGCCATATTTAATCAAGTCGAAATCAGAGAACTGCGCGTTGTAGAAGGCATCCGGAAGATCGTTGGTCGCCAGAAGCAGGTTCTTCTTCTCTTGGTAGCCGTCGCTTGCGATATTATTCCACTCAATATGTACATTGGATTGCGCCTCAAGAGTCTTGAAGAAGGCCATTTCGCCGAAGCTCGGAGCTAACGGATTTTTGGGGGATACGAACTTCAGTGTGACTTTATCCTTTACAATCGGGTATCCGGTCATATTGATATCTGCTGCCTGGGTACCGCCTTCTTTTGATGGAGATGAATTCGAATCATCTTGGTTGCATGCGCTAACCAGCAGACTTGCCACGACCAATGGCACAACAGATGCAGCATATCTTTTTTTCAACTTCTTTTCCTCCCTTTTTGTGTACGCTGATCAAGTAACCGCCCTTTTACCTTCGATAGCCAGCTTTGATTCTGGACCCCCCCCTTTAGTACGCTTACCTTCTATGTGGTGAACTCGGCGGATTATCCTTTCACGCTGCCAATCATGACCCCTTGAACAAAATAACGCTGGATAAAGGGATATACGACGAGTAACGGCAGAGAAGCAATCACGATGACGCCATACTTTAGCAGACTGGCTACCCGCTGCTGGACCTCCGCCGATTCGACATCGGTCACGAATTGGCTGGCGAGCTCGTTCTGGATGACCAAGATGTTGCGCAGCACCAGCTGCAGCGGATACTTTCGTTCGTCCCCCAGGTAGATGAGAGCGTCGAAGAAGGAGTTCCAGTACCCGACGGCGTAGAACAAAGCCAATACGGCAATAATGGCTTTAGAGAGCGGAAGCACGATTTTGGCAAAAAAAGTAACGTCCGAACATCCATCCATCTTCGCTGCCTCAAGCAGTTCAACCGGTATCGTATCCTGGAAAAACGAGCGGGCGATGATGACATTAAAGAGGGAAACAGCCTTAGGCAGAATGAGCGCCCACATCGTATTGATCAGATGCAGCTTCTTGATGACGAGATAAGTGGGGATCAACCCACCGGAGAAGAACATCGTGACCAGCAGGTATACCATGATCGTGCTGCGTCCATATAAATCTTTGCGCGATAAGGCGTAGCCTGCCATTACCGTGAGCAGGACGTTAATGATAGTGCCGACGCTCGTATAAAGAATGGTATTTTGATACCCTCTCCAAATGCTGCCTTCTTGGATGATTCTTGAATAGCCTTCCATCGTAATGCCTTTCGGCCAAATCCACATCTCCCCATTGAGAACTGTTGTGGGGTTGCTGATGGAAGCGATAAAGACGAAATACAAGGGGTACAGTACAATAAGAGCGATTACTGACAGAATCAAATAGTTCAGAATATCGAAGATCAAATCGTTTCGCGATCTTAACGTTAATTTGGTCTGACCGACGGACACGGTTCGTCCCTCCTAGAATAAGCTTGTATTGGAAAATTTTTTGGCGGTTTTGTTAACGGCTACCAGCAGTACAAGATTAATGACCGAGTTAAATAAACCCACCGCAGCGGAGAAGCTGTACTGAGATTGCTTCAGGCCCACCTTGTAAACATAGGTTGAGATAATCTCGGAGCTCGGTAAATTGGTCGGTGTCTGCAGCAGATACGCCTTCTCGAAGCCTACTCCCATCACATTTCCGACAGCCAGAATCAAGAGAATAATAGCCGTAGGCATGATCGAAGGCAGATCGACATTCAAGATGCGCTGCCACTTCGTCGCGCCATCGACGATGGCCGCCTCATGAACTTCTGGATTCACGCCGGCCAGGGCCGCAATATAGACGATGGCACTGAATCCTGTCCCCTGCCACACATCGGATAAGATATAAATGGCTTTGAAATACTCCGGCTGGGACATAAACAGAATCGGTTCATTACCGTTCAAATGTACGATAGCTTGATTGATAATCCCCGTGGGTGATAGGAAAACCAGAATCATCCCCGACAAGACGACCGTCGAAATAAAGAAAGGGGCATAGACCGTGGTCTGAACGAACTTTTTAAAACGCAGGTTTGAAACTTGATTCAACAGCAATGCCAGAACAATGGGGAGTGGAAAGGTCACGATCAGACCGAGCGCACTGAGCCCAAGCGTATTGCCGATCAGTTCTTTGAAGTTATAGGAGGTAAAGAATCGCTGGAAGTGCTCGAACCCTACCCAGGGGCTTCCCAGAATTCCTTTGGTAACGGAAAAATCCTTAAACGCAATGATGACCCCGTACATAGGCCAATAAGCGAATATTGCAAAATACAAAAGCGTGGGCAGTAAAAAAAGATAGAGCTGATAATTGTTCGCAATCGCTTTTAAACGACTTGAATTCAATTGGTTTTACCTCACCTTCGGTATGTATTGAAACGTTCCCATTTTAGAAATCCAGTGCCCCCCTTTTTACGAATAGGAAACGGTTTTACGTTTGTTTATTGAAACGTTTCCAAATCCCTAATTAAAAATCCAGTTTTTTTGAAACGTTTCCAAATCAAGCGAAAAAATCAGGCCCTGCTTAAGAAGCTACGTTGTCTCCCCGGGCCTGAACTGTACTGGAATCCGAATGGTGTCCAGCGAAACCGACTCGCCCGCGATCCGGCTCAGAAGCAGCCTCACCGAGGTGCGGGCCATCTCCTCTACCGGCTGGCGAATCGTTGATAGAATGGGATGAAACAGCGTGTTATCCTGAATGCCGTCGTAACCGATCACCTTCACGTCCTGAGGAACACGGATCCCGTACTTCTGCGCTTGATCGATGTATTTGGCCGCAAAAATATCCGTGATTGCAAATACGCCATCGACCTCGCGATGCTCTCTAACCTTGAAGAAATTACCGAAGTATTTGAGATCGTCCATTACAGGATCGGGCTCCTCGTAGACGATATAGTCCAGCCCCAGTGTCTCCGCCTCGTCAATGAACCCCTTCTTCCGCAGCATCGTCTCGCTGAACACCGCGGTCTGAACTCCCAGGAAAGCCGGCTTACGAACACCCGCCCTGTACAATTCCCTCATAGCAATCCGGCCGCCGGTATAGTTATCTGACGTTACGCAGGGAACGGATTTGGAAAAGTGACGGTCGATGCTGACGATTGGAATTTCCGTATCCAGTCTGCTCTCAATATCGTTATAGGTAATACCGAGAACCCCAGCTACTTTATTCTGACTGAGCATATCGAAGTAATACAGTTCCTTTGCCGGCTTGCCTCCGCTGTTGCACAAGATTAATTTGTATCCTTCGCGGTCCAGCTCGTCCTCGATATAATATGCAAGCTCCGAGAAGAATGGATTCCATATGCTTGGCAGCAGCAGCGCGATTAGATTTGATTTTTGCATTTTAAAGTTCCTGGCGATTTCATTGGGTACATAATTTAACTGCTTAATCGCTTCCAGGACCTTCTCCCGAGTTTTCGGTTTGACTGAAGCATGATTGTTGATGACACGCGATACGGTACCAACCCCCACCCCGGCCAATTCCGCTACATCTTTCAAGTTTGACAAGCCTATACCTCCCGGATGCACACTGCTTCTTTCCTTGATAGACAAATAATAACACTTTCTTGGAAACGTTTCAACGTTTTTTTGAAAGATGGTTTACTTTGGGATTGGCCTCCGGTCAGCACACAACGCAACGGGTTACCCAGAACATCGACGACTGCGTGGATCTTGGTGGTCAATCCGCCACGTACCGCGCCCAATCGCTTGCTTAAGGATCACCCTTTTGCACTAGCTTCGCGCTGATGGACCCGAACTAGGGCGTGTATGCAAGCTTTGGCCCAATAACATGGATAAATAATAGATATGAACTACGTGACGAGCAATGGGATAAAATCAAGAACCTGCTGCCCAGCAGAGAAAACTACAAGGAGGGAGACCCCCAAAACGATGATCGCCAGATGTATGCGGCGATTGTCCAGCGGCGCAACCGACTGTAGACGGCGGATCAGGAACCGTAGTATTCCGGTAAATCCCCAGGGCTCACCTGTTCGCGCCGCGTTCCCCATTTGTCCCCAAGCGAAATAATCGAGAATCCCCCACCAGCTTGAATCCCTTACTATCGAAGTTTTTCACGCACTCTACAAAAAAAGAGGCCCTCCAACGGGGAGGGCCTTAAGGTGTATATATTAAAAAGGGGGTCTTGAGATTTATAATACATCCTCCACATGAAAACAACGTAACAGGAGTATTGCAATTGTGTAACAATTTTGAAAGCGCTATTCTGATAATGATAACTACTATCATAATAACGAGAAAAGAAGACCATTCAAGCGGTATAGCGGGTATTTATAATGAAAATCAGTCTCAAATGACTGAAAATGCCTATCAATTAAAGTATTTGCCAAAATACGGGCCTTGACGTATAATCCGAAGCATATTCCCAATCTATAAAATCCCTTCCGTTTGCTTTACTAGCGCAAGCCAATGCATAGGAAACAGGCAGGCTTATCCCCTGCCATGCGCCAGGAACGGCCGGACGGCCCAAGGAATACACTGTAGGAAAGGTCGGTGATCCCATGTACGACTATCATCATCTTCATCATGTTAAGGAACAATCCCGTTCCAAGAAAACGCTCTGGATTACGCTGCTGCTCACGGCATTCTTCACGGTCGTCGAGATCGTAGGCGGCCTGCTGTCCCATTCTCTGGCGCTGCTCTCGGATTCCGCCCATATGATCTCGGATGTCATCGCTCTCGGGCTTAGCATGGCGGCCATCTATCTGGCCTCGCGTCCGCCCAATGCGCAGTTCACCTTCGGCTACCTCCGCTTCGAGATCATCGCCTCGTTCCTGAACGGGCTGGCCCTGGCAGTGATTGCGATCGGTATCTTCATCGAAGGCGGACGCCGGTTCATCGAGCCCCAGCCGATCGACTTCAAGCTGATGCTCGTTATCGCCTCCATCGGCTTCGTCGTGAACCTGAGTTTGACGCTTGTGCTGAGCCGGAGCATGAAGGAAGAAGAGAACCTTAATATCCAGAGCGCCTTATGGCACTTCATCGGCGATCTGCTAAGTTCCGCTGGCGTCATCGTATCGGCTGTCATCATCTATTTTACAGGTCTGCATTGGGTTGACCCGCTTGTCAGCATGGTCATCGGCGGGATTATCTTCGCCGGCGGCGTCAAGATTCTCAAGGAATCTTATCTGATTCTGATGGAATCAGTACCGGACCGGTTCAATCTCGATGAAATCCGTTCGGCGATCGGGAAGGTGGAGGGTGTCGAGGATGTGCACGAGATGCATCTGTGGGCCGTCTCGAGCGACCATTATTCGCTGACCGCCCATGTCTTCGTCGACGAAAAAGTCCAACCCTTCTGCATCATTCTCGCCATTAACGAGACCTTGAAGGAGAAGTACGGGATCGAGCATTCGACCATCCAGACGGAGCATGCGACCATCCACCCGCATGGTGAATATGGCCGGGAGTTCCTCCGACATAAGGAAGAAGGGCAGAGTTTCTCCTAAGGCTTGCGAATCCGAACATCCCCTCCGCCTAATGAAGAACGGCCCCCATCGACAAACCAAACCCCCTCTTCTGTCAGTTCAACGGAAGAGGGGGTTTGGTCATGAAGATCATGTCCTATAACTAAGGAATAAAGACAAGGGCTAAGCCCGTTCGTACCAGTAGCCGGGGATTCCGCGCTCGAGACGCAGCAGGCTCTCCAGGTAGAAGTAATCGCCCCAGCTCATATAATCATCCGGCGACTTGTTCTCGCGGACGCTGTAAGAGCCGCGCTCGAGCAGCCCCTCCGCATCCGTCTGCCCCATCGTGGAATAATTCTCGATAAGCGAGGTCATCGAACGGTGCAGCGCAGCTTCCAGGAAGGCGCGGTCTCCATGATCTTCTCCGAGGTGGGAGAGCAGCTCGATCGTACCGGCCGCAGCGATGGCAGAGGCGGAACTGTCCCGCTTCGTCTCCCCATTCACCGGTGCATCGAAATCCCAATACGCTACGCTGTCCTCCGGCAGATGCTCATAGAAGAACCGGGCTAAGCGCCGGGAGGTCTCGAGATACAGCGGATTCTTCGTGTACTTGTAGGATAAAGCGAAGCCATAGACGCCCCAGGCCTGCCCGCGGGTCCAAGTGGAACCGTCCCGGTAGCCTTGTGCGGTACCGCCGCGCAGCGACTCTCCGGTCTGCGGATCGAAGTAGAAGGTGTGGTAAGACGAATCGTCTCCGCGGACCAGAAACCGCCGGGACTTATCGGCATGCAAGACGGCTACATCCCGGTATTTCGTATCGCCTGTCTGCTCGTATGCCCAATACAGGAGCGGCAGGTTCATCATGCAGTCGATGATTATCCGGCCGCCGTTCTGCGGGTCTCCTTCCTTGCCCCAAGCCTGGATGAATCCGCCCTGCGGACGCCAGCGGCGCATCATGACATCTGCCGCTTCCAGCGTCAGCTTCTTCGCCTCCGTGTCTCCCGCGATCAGCCACTGGGCCTTGGAGGAGAGGGAATAGAGGAAGCCGATATCATGATGGTCCAGCACGGTATTCGTATCGAGCCGGCGGCGGAAGCTGTCGACCGTTCTCCGGGCTGCCTGCAGGAAGGCTTCATCCTTCGAGTACTCGTAAGACAGCCACAGCATGCCGGACCAGAACCCTTCGGTCCAATCCGTGTTGTCGTTCAGGATGTACTTGCCATTCTCGCCCACATGGGGGAATCGGTCTCCGAACCGGTCGATATTCGCTTTCGTTTTTGCTACCGCATCTTCTATTGCCTGCTGCCACAATGTCATTCGCCAGACACTCCTCTACGGGTTGAAGATGGGTTCCGTTCCTTGGTTCCTCAGGGCTCCGTGGACATCCGGGGGATCAGCTTCAGCGGAATCCGGATCTCCGGCGTATCCGCTCCGGACGCATCTTCCGTCCTCCGGTCCGCCGGCCGCTCTCCCGCCCCGTCCTCATCCTTGCTCCCCAGCTTCTCGAGCATGAGCTTCATCGCGAGCTCCGCCTGCTCATGATAGGGGATATCTAGCGTCGTCAGACCCGGATAACAAGCCGCAGCCAGCGGATCGTTGTTGATCCCGACAATCTTGTAATCCTGCGGAACCCGGCTGCCGCGGCTGAGCACAGCGGACAAGAACGCAAAAGCCACAAAATCGTCGAAGCCGATCACACCTACCGGACCTTCGCCGGATGCCTGTCCGCCGAGCTGCTCCACTGCCTCCTCTACCGGGGCCGGATACCCTCGTATCTCGAGGATCCCGGAGAGTACCCTCTCCGGCAGTCCTCCAAGGCCTGCCTGGAATCCGATCCGCCGCTGCAGATCCACCGCATGCGATTCCGGCCGGCTGAGATAATAGATCCGTCGGCAGCCGCTCTCGTAGAGATGCTTCACCGCCGCTTCGACCCCGCCGGCAAAGTCCAGGTTCACGGCGCCGATGGCGATGTCCCCGGGCCACCCCCAGCCGTTGAAGAGCACCAGCGGAGTCCCGTCACGGACAATCTGCCGAGTGGCTTCCTGCGACATCGCGAGGCCGTGGCAGAACAATCCGTCGACCCGGCGCTGCAGCAGCACGTCGAGATGCCGCTTCTCGATCTCCGGATCGAATCCGGCAGCCGAGAACACAGATAGATGGTAACCGTGCAGGTGAGCCATGCGCTGCATCTCTTCCGCGAAACGGCCGTAATAGCCCGCGAAGCCGGGAACCAGCATGCCGAGCTCATAGGACTTGCGGCGGCTGAGATTCGCAGCCATGACATTGCGGCGATAGCCCAGCTGTTCGGCGGCCTCCTCGACCTTGCGGATCGTTTCCTCTGACATCGGCACATTCCGGCGGTTGAGCACATTCGAGACGGTTGCAATCGAAACGCCAGCGGCTTCAGCGAGGTCTACGATGGTAATCTGGCGTTTTCTGCTCATCTCTCCCTTGGCCCCTTTCGCCCGTTGGAATCAGGAATAAAATCCATCATTCGAATAATTGAAACGTTTAAATTCATTGTACTCCCTCCATTTCTATGCGTCAATGCTTTTCATAACACTCTACAGATTCTTAACTATTGAAAAAAGCTTCCCTTCCCTGCAACCGCAGCGAAGAGAAGCCGGATAAGACCTGTTACACGCCAAGCCATTTCTTGAACAAATGCTTCGTCGTATCGAGGTTCATCGCCGCGATCGACGTTGTCAGCGGAATTCCCTTCGGGCAGGAACGCACGCAGTTCTGCGAGTTACCGCAGCCCTCGATCCCGCCGTCTTCCATCAGCGCTTCGAGCCGCTCATGCGCATTCATCTCACCCGTAGGGTGCGAGTTGAACAGGCGGACCTGGGATACGGCCGCCGGCCCGATGAAGTCCGTCTTGTCGTTGACATTCGGACAGGACTCGAGGCAGACGCCGCAGGTCATGCATTTGGACAGCTCGTAGGCCCACTGGCGCTTGGACTCGGCCATCCGTGGTCCCGGCCCCAGATCGTACGTACCGTCGATCGGAATCCACGCCTTGACCTTCTTCAGAGCCGAGAACATCCGCTCCCGGTTGATGACCAAGTCGCGCACGACAGGGAACGTAGACATTGGCGCAATGCGAATCGGCTGCTCCAGCTTGTCGACCAGAGCCGAGCAGGCTTGGCGGGGCTTGCCGTTGATGACCATGGAGCAGGCGCCGCACACTTCCTCGAGGCAGTTCGATTCCCAGCATACCGGCGTCGTTTGCTTGCCCGAAGCGTTCACCGGATTCCGCTGAATTTCCATCAGCGCAGAGATGACGTTCATGTTGGGGCGGTAAGGCACTTCAAATTCCTCGGTATAGGACTTGCCCTCCGTCGAATCCTGACGGGTGACGATGAATTTAACCTTCCTGCTTGCAGCTGCGGTTGCTTCGGCCATGATTAATGACCTCCCTTCTTCTTATCGGTCGTATAGTCACGCTTACGCGGTGCAATAAGAGAGACGTCGACTTCTTCGTACGAGATTTGGGGGCCTTCGGCCGTCCATGCCGCCTTCGTCGTCTTCAGGAACTGCTCGTCGTTACGCTCCGGGAAGTCCGGCTTGTAGTGTGCTCCGCGGCTCTCGTCACGCAGCAGGGCGCCGAGCGTCATCGCATGGGAGAGTTCGAGCATATTCCACAGCTGGCGTGTATAAGCTACGCCCGGGTTATTGTGACGCGCCGAATCGTTGATGTTAATGTTCTTGTAGCGCTGCTTGAGCTCGTTGATCTTCGCGATCGTCTGCTCCAGCTTCTTGTTGTAACGAACAACCGTCATGTTGTCGGTCATCCACTCGCCGAGCTCTCTGCCCAGCACATACGCGTTCTCTTTGCCGTCCATCTTCAGGATGCCTTCGTACTTGTCCGTATGAAGCTTGCCATAACGGTCGAATACGGAGGAAGAGATGTCCTCGGCGGATTTGTCCAGACCCTTGATGTACTCGATCGCCTTCGGCCCGGTAACCATGCCGCCGTAGATCGCCGACAGCAAGGAGTTCGCGCCGAGACGGTTCGCGCCGTGATACTGGTACTCGCACTCGCCGCAGGCGAAGAGTCCCGGGATGTTCGTCATCTGGTTGAAGTCGACCCACATGCCGCCCATGGAATAGTGAACTGCAGGGAAGATCTTCATCGGAATCTTCCGCGGGTCATCGCCCATGAACTTCTCGTAGATCTCGATGATGCCGCCGAGCTTCACATCCAGCTCCTTCGGATCTTTATGAGACAGATCCAGGTATACCATGTTCTCGCCGTTGACGCCGAGCTTCATGTCTACGCAGACCGCGAAAATCTCACGCGTTGCGATATCCCGCGGCACGAGGTTGCCGTATGCCGGGTATTTCTCTTCCAGGAAGTACCATGGCTTGCCGTCTTTGTAAGTCCATACGCGGCCGCCTTCGCCCCGTGCAGATTCGGACATCAGACGCAGCTTGTCGTCGCCCGGGATCGCCGTCGGGTGAATCTGGATGAACTCGCCGTTGGCATAGTGTACGCCCTGCTGGTACACGGCGCTAGCCGCGGTGCCGGTGTTAATGACAGAGTTCGTCGTCTTGCCGAAGATAATGCCGGGGCCCCCGGTTGCCAGAATGACCGCATCGGCTTTGAACGTGTTCACTTCCATGCTGCGCAGGTCTTGTCCTGCGATCCCGCGGCATACGCCGTCGTCATCGAGGATTGCGCCGAGGAACTCCCAGTGTTCGTACTTCTTGACGAGACCTGCAGTTTCCCAGCGGCGTACCTGCTCATCGAGCGCGTACAGGAGCTGCTGGCCCGTCGTGGCGCCCGCAAACGCGGTACGGTGATGCTTCGTTCCCCCGAAACGGCGGAAATCGAGCAAGCCTTCCGGCGTCCGGTTGAACATAACGCCCATCCGGTCCATGAGGTGAATGATGCCCGGTGCGGCTTCGCACATCGCTTTGACCGGCGGCTGGTTCGCAAGGAAGTCGCCCCCGTATACCGTGTCGTCAAAGTGCTCCCAAGGCGAGTCGCCTTCCCCTTTGGTATTGACGGCACCGTTGATGCCGCCCTGCGCACAGACGGAGTGAGAACGTTTCACTGGTACCAAGGAGAACAGGTCGACGTGAACGCCGGCCTCTGCCGCTTTGATGGTCGCCATCAAGCCTGCCAAGCCCCCACCGACTACAATAACTTTTGAATTCGCCATGATTGTCCGTTCCCCCTTAGTGCGTAGCCATCTGCGGCACTTGCTGGAACTGCGGATCCGTGAAGGCCGTCAGAGACAGAATGAACATAATAGACATGATTACGAACACGCCCATCCACACATAACTGGATACGCGCTGTGCCCGCGGGCCGACTGTAACTCCCCAGCTGACAAGGAATGACCACATACCGTTGCTGAAGTGGAATACGGCAGCCACGATCCCGATACAGTAGAGCACAAAATTAACGGTGTCGGTTGCGATGCTGTGCATCTGCACGCCGATCGCTTCCTGCGCCACATTCCCGAGCGAGATCTGAAGCCGCGTCTGGAAGAAGTGGAACGCTACGAAGATGAAGGTGATGACACCGGTTACGCGCTGAAGGAAGAACATCTGGTTACGGAAGTAACCGTAGTTATTCACGTTGTTGCGCGCGGTGTAAGCCACATACAAGCCATAGATGGCATGGTAGGCCAGCGGGATCCAAATCCCGAAAATCTCCAGCACAAGCACGAGCGGAAGGCCATGGAGCCATTCGACATGTTCCAGGAATCCTTCATGCCCGCCCTTGAACGCTGAGTAATTCGTCAGCAGGTGTTCGATCAGGAAGAAACCGACCGGGATAACACCTAACAATGAATGCAGCTTTCGAGAATAATACGAGTTTTTAAACATTACAATCCGTTCCCCCCTCAAGATAAGGCTTGTCACCGTTCGTCAAAACCATTTACCATTGTACTCCCGCATACTTGGAGCGTCAACCAATTACCCTCATCATATTTTCCATGAATCGACAATCTTTTATGCAGTTCGGGGCAATTTTTGTGAACAGTCCGTGACATTACCATACTACTCCCGTTTCGCTTATAATGGAAGTGCAGATTATTTATATCGGCTTATAACCATTATGCATAACAATAGGGGGCCACATACCTGTATGGAGCATCTGATCGAATTCGCCGCCGTCGTCGAGCAGCAGAGCCTCAATAAAGCCTCTATGCTTCTCAATATCTCGCAGCCGGCTCTCTCCCGTAAGATCATGAGGCTCGAAGAGGAACTCGGTACGGCGCTTTTCAAGCGCCGGGGCAAGCGGCTGGAGCTCACCCGGGCCGGCGAGATCTGCTATGAGTACGCCATCGAGCAAAAAAGGCTCGAGCGCAAGCTCCGCCAAGCGCTGCAGGCCTATACGACCGACAGCAAACCGGCCAGCATCGTGATCGGCGCTTCCCTGACGACCTTGCAGTCTACGCTGCCCGAACTGATTACCATCTATACGCACGCCTATCCGCACACCGACATCAAGGCCGTGACAGGCAAGACCCATGAGATCGTCCCGCTCGTCAAAGACAAAAAGGTGGACATCGGACTCGTCGCCTCCCAGATGAATGACCCGGCGCTAACCTGTGTCCCGCTCTTCGATGACCACCTCTGTCTCGTGCTGCCCGAAATTCACCCCCTGCAGGGCAAAGAGGACATCGATATCCGCGACCTGCATGAACTGCCGATGATTCTCTTCTCCCGCGGGACCTGGTACCGCGTGCTCATGGATGAGATGTTCCACCGGTATGAAGTGTACCCTGACGTGAAGATGGAGATCGATTCGTTCGAAGCGATCATCCGCCTGGTCTCCACCTGCAAAGCCGCTACGCTTCTGCCCGAGTCGTATGTCCGGCACGACTGGCTCGCGGACAATGAAGTCAGCGTCTGCTTCATTCCGGAGCTCGAACAAACCAAAAGAACGACCTCTCTGTTATTCACAGAGGAGGCCGTTCTCGAGCCTTCCATTCGCCGGTTCATCGACCATGCCATCAAGCATTACCGTGCCGAAGGCGGCTGACCGGTAGATGTTTCTTCCTATTATAATAGGTGGCTTACTATCCGGTGCCTGCCTTATGCGCTCTTCTCTTCCAGCCCCAGCTTCCGGGCCGCATACGCGGTCGTACCGGCCTGGAGCACAATCGTAAGCAGCACGGCCATGAACGTCACCGATGCGATAATGTCCGCATGCGCCACACCCATCCCGGCCACCATGCCGGACAGGGCCGCCGGGATCACACCGGTCTCACGCACCCAGAACATGAAGAGGATTTCATTGCGCTCCCACTCTGCCCGCTTGTCCGGCAGGGCGCAGATCAGCACAGTGAGCGGCCTTGCGACCAGCATGAAGATGGCGATAACACCGAGACTCGGCCAGAGGTACGTCATGATGACGCCGAAGTCCACTTGGCTGCCGAGCAGCACGAAGATAAGCATCCGCATGAGAACCGTAAGGTTCTCGGCGAGATGGTGCAGCTCCTGCTTCTGCGCGGTGAAATCCAGGCGGAAGAGATCGACATTGCCCCAGATGAGCCCGGCCGCGAAGGTCGCCATGAATCCGCTGACGTGCAGCATTTCGCCGGCCAGATAGGCTCCTACTGCGGTAACCAGCATCAGGATGCCCGAATACTCCCGGAGCAGTCCATAACTGCGGTGCGCTGCAAGAGCGGCACAGAGCAGGCCAAGGGCCACTCCTATCCCGATACCGCCCAGGGCCGTCACCAGGAACTCCATCACGGAGCTGCCCACGGAGATCGCTCCCCCTCCGGTGATGGCGCCCAGCAGGGTGAAGGTTAGGATGGAGCCGGTTGCGTCATTGAAGGCGGATTCGCTCTCTACCGTTTCTCTCACCTTGGCGCGGACCCGCACCTGCTTGAACACCGGAATCAGCGTAGCCGGGTCGGTGGACGAGATGATGGCGCCAAGCAGAAGAGCGTACAGCCAAGGGAGATGCAGCAGCCAGTGAGAAGCGGCAGCCACCACCGCACAGGTAATAATCACGCCCGGGACACTCAGCAGGGTCAACGTAAGCCACACTTTCTTGAGGCCGCTGAGCCGGATATTCCGGCCTCCGTCGAATAGGATGAGTGCCGAGCCGATCGTAAGGATGAACTGGTTCGTGAACGACGAGCTCGGTTCCTCGATCCAGTGAAGCAGCGGTCCGAGTCCCATGCCGGCAATCAGGAACAAGGCTACGTCGGGCAGCTTCAGCAAGCCGGACAGTTTACCGAACAGCATGCCCGTCAGAAGAATGACGACAAGTAAATACAGCACATGATCCAAGGAGACGCCTTGCTCCATTGTGGGTTCCACCTTTGCAATTCAACTTAGCGTGTTGGCCCGGCCTCACTCTTATATAGAGGAGCCGGATTAACGGATGACCGCATTCTCGAAGGTCTCGATCTGCTGGTTCGTCCCGATAATCACCATGATATCTTTCTCTTCCACCGTGTCCGTAGCCGTCGGAGCAATGATGACTCCGCTCTTCTTATTGATCGCCACCACGCTGCAGCCGTACCGCGCCCTTGTATCCAGATCCTTCAGCGAGCGGCCGGACAGACAGCTCGGCACCGCGAGTTCGGCAATCGTATACTCCTTGGAGAGTTCGATATAATCGAGCAGGTTCGGCGATACGAGCTGATGAGCGACCCGGATGCCCATATCCCGCTCCGGATAGATGATCCGGTCCACGCCGATTTTGCCGAGCACCTTGCCGTGGAGCTCCGAGAGCGCCTTGGCCACGACCGTGCCCACGCCGATATCCTTAAGCAGGATTGCCGTCAGGATGCTCGACTGGATATCATCGCCGATCGATACGACCACGCAATCGAAATTCCGGATGCCGAGCGACCGGAGCACTTCCTCGTCCGTAGCGTCGGCTACCACGGCATGGGTCAGTTTGTCGGCCATTTCTTCGACCGCTTCTTCATCCCTATCGATCCCCAGCACCTCATAGCCGAGCTTCATAAGTTCTTTTGCTACGGAGGAGCCGAAGCGGCCCAGTCCGATGACAGCGTATTGGCTGCGTTTCATCTGCGGTTAATCCCCTTATCCAATCGTAATTTTACCTTCCGGGTAACGGTACAGTTCTTTTTCGGTTTTGGGCCCGATCGCATAAGCCAAGGTCAGCGGGCCCAGACGGCCGGCGAACATCATCAAGGCAATCATCACCTTGCCGAATTCAGTCAGGTCCGGGGTCAGCCCCATCGTTAATCCCACGGTGCCGAAGGCTGAAGTGACTTCGAACAGAATCATTAGGAAAGCGTGGTCTTCTGTTGTACTGAGCAGCATCGTCACGAAGATGACCAGGAACAGCGCAATCATCGTCAGTGTGATGGCCTTCAGAATCCGGTCCTTGCCGAGACGGTAGTGGAACAGCACGATATCTTCCTTGCCGCGGATCATGGCCACGATCGCTCCGATCAGCGTAGTGAAGGTGGTGGTCTTGATCCCTCCGCCCGTCGAGCCGGGGGAGGCACCGATGAACATCAGGATGACGATGAAGAACTGGGTCGCTTGGCGCAATCCCGCTATATCCACCGAGTTGGCCCCTGCGGTTCTCGGAGAGACCGACTGGAAGAGCGAAGCCAGGAACTTGCCCGACCAGCTCAGCGGCCCCAGGGTCTTCATATTCGTGAACTCGAAGATGAAGATCACGACCGTACCGATCACGATGAGAAACCCGGTCGCGCTCAATACTACTTTGGAGTGCAGGGAGAGCTTCCTGACTTTCTTATAGTCAATAAGATCGGAGATGACGATGAATCCGAGACCCCCGAGAATAATTAACATCATTGCAACCAGATTAATCACCCAATCATCCGCATAAGATGTGAGTGAGCTGAACTTGCCTGTGATCGGGCCGAACAAGTCAAACCCCGCATTATTAAAGAACGAAATCGCATGCCAGATGCCATAATAGATGCCCCGCGGCACGCCCAGATCAAAGGACCAACGGATGGAGAATATAACGGCGGCTATCGCTTCAATCGTAAGCGAGTAGCGGATAACCTTGCGGATCAGCCGGACGATGCCCTCCATGGATCCCTGGTTCATGGCTTCCTGCAGGATCAGCCTTTCTTTCAGCGAGATCTTCTTCTTCAGCACAAAAGCGAACAGCGTCGCCATGGTCATGAATCCGAGTCCGCCGATTTGGATAAGCAGGATAATGACAATTTGTCCAAACACGGTCCAGTGCGTGCCCGTATCCACTACGACCAGCCCGGTTACACAGGTTGCGGAGGTCGCCGTAAATAAGGCGTCCAGGAACGGCGTCGGCATCCCGCTTGCGGAGGAGACTGGCAGCATCAGCAGGATCGTCCCGATCAGAATAATGGCGGCAAATCCCAGCACCAGAATCTGCGGGGGCTTCAGCTCGAATTTTTTGGCTGCGGGTTTCACGGCGTACACCTCGGCTCTTCCTCATCAGGCTTTTTGGACAACAAAAAAGACACTGGAAACCCAATGTCAAATAAATAGGTTCCTGTAACAAAGCCTACGAGGTTAGCTGACGGATTCGGATGTTACAGGCATCCTATCATCTTCGGGCCGAGAGCGGCCTTCCGTTGAATTCACCCCTAAACTCATGGTTCCCCCGTTTTCATTAAGAAATTCGGCTTTATATTCAATTGATTTGAATTATAATCCTCTTTATCCCGGAGCACAAAGTTGTTAATCCCTTAAAACGCACGATTTTCAGCAGGAATAGATCCTTGTAAGCGTTAACTAACCATAGACGCTCTTCCTATCACCTGTTTTCCGGTTCTTGCTCTTGAAATCATTGGATTTCACAGAAGCATGTATGCTAATTTAGAAGAATATAATGTACCTGACTCTGCAACTAACTCTGCCAAGCAAAGGAGCTACCCATGTCCCAACGATTCAAGGAGCCGCCGCTTCTTCTGCTCGCCGTTATCGGATGCCTCCTTTATTTTGGCGTTTCCTTCCTAAGTCCGTATATGGAGGATGCGGACCGTATGGAGGAAGTGACGGAAAGCACGCCTTCCATCAACCAAGCCCAAGCGGCGGAGGCCGCAGTGACCTTCGCCAGAAGCCGCCTCGGCCTCCAGAACGCCGCACCCGAGACGAGCGTAATCTATCAAGCCGCAGCGCAGCGCAGCGGGTATTTACAGAAAGAACGGCTGTACGATGACTATCAAAAGCGGTTCGGCGAGAAGCTGCCCTTGGACTACTACGAAGTGGAGATCGGGGATCCCGGAACCGGGAGAACGCATTACATTCAGGTGAATTATACGACTCTTAGCATCATCGGCTGGGAGACAGGCCGTTCCGCGACCGCCCGCAGCGAGGGAGTATCTTCTGAAGCTCCCCTGGACACCGAAGCGGCCATCCGCCAAACGATGGAAGCGATGGGCTACCTTCCAGGCAACTTTGTCATAGAGGAAAGCGGAGCGGGCGAGCCGTCTCCGGGTGCACTGCGAATCTACCGGAGCAAGACGGACGCGATCGGAGACACCGCCCTTGAGCTGCACGTCAAAGAAACCCGGGGCCGGATCACCTTGTTCCGTCCCGAGTTCCCTCCCCCCGCCTCCTTCATCGCCTGGCAGGATGCGCAGGATGACAAGGCTTCCCTGATGACCTGGATTTCGATGGGGCTCTCCACCGTGATGACCCTTACGGCTTTCGTCCTGATCATCCGCAGCCGGCGGGAGATCCGGTTCGGCCGCGGACTGATCCTGTCCCTGGTCTTTGCGGGGGTTTATATTCTTAATAACTTTAACATGTTCCCTGCTTTCCGGACGGAACACGGAAGCGGCCCGTCCGAGCCGCAAGCCGTCTTCTACTTATGGTTCGTCAACATCTTCGTGCTGTTCCTTGCCGTGTCCACCTATCTCTCCCTCCTCGCCGGAAGACAGCTCTGGCTGCGGAGAGGGCTGAACCCTTGGCCGGTATGGAGTGACGCTTCATTCGGCGGCAGCGTCCGGACGGCCATGATCCGCGGGTACCTCTTCTGTCTGTTCGTACTCGGCCTGCAGCAGGTGATGTTCTTCGCCGCTGCCGAGCTGTTCGACGTCTGGGCCGTCAGCGAGCCCTCGGACTCCATCTATAATATGCAGGTTCCCGGTCTCTTCCCGCTGATGGCCTGGGCGGCGGCCATCTCGGAGGAAGCGGTATACAGGCTGCTAGGTATCGCACTGGTCCTGAAGCTGACTAGAAGCCGCTTCCTGGCGGTTCTTCTGCCGAGCATCATCTGGGCAATGAGCCACACGCAGTATCCGATCTACCCGGTATATACCCGGCTCGTCGAAGTTAGCGTGATCGGGCTGATCTTCGGCTACGTATTCCTGCGCTACGGCCTCCTGACCGCGGTCTTCGCCCATGCGGCGATGGACAGCATCCTCATGGGACTGTCCCTGATGATGACGGGCAGCTCCGTACAGACGGCCATCGGGGCGCTGTATCTGCTCGTACCCGCCCTCGTCGGATGGCTGCTCTCCTGGCTGCATGCCGGGCTCGGGCCTAAGCCTCCGTCGTCTCCGCAGACGCAGACCCTGTTTCCTCCTCCGTCTCCTCAGCCGTAGCTTCCCCATCCGAACCGTTCAAGGACTGGAGAATCTGGGATGCCAGCTTCTCTCCGATACCAAGAGGCTTAAAGTCTTCGGGCTGAGCCTCTTTTATTTTTTTGAGGGATCCAAAATGCTTCAGGAGCGCCTTGCGCCGCTTCTCCCCGATGCCCGGAATCGAGTCCAGTGTAGAGACGACCATCGACTTCGCCCGGATATCGCGGTGGAACGTAATCGCAAAGCGGTGGACTTCCTCCTGAATACGCTGCAGGAGATAGAACTCCTGGCTGTCCCTCGGCAGAGGAACGATCTCGGCCGGGTCGCCCATCAGCAGCTGGGCCGTCTTATGCTTGATATCCTTCACGAGACCACAGACCGGAATGAAGAGCCCCAGCTCGTTCTCCAACACGTCGATCGCCGCGGACATATGGCCCCGCCCGCCGTCGATGACAATCAAGTCGGGCTGTGTCAGCCCTTCCTTCAACACCCGCTCATAGCGCCTGCGTACGACCTCACGCATCGTTTCGTAATCGTCCGGTCCTTGAACCGTGCGGATTTTATATTTGCGGTACTCTTTGCGGTCCGGCTTCCCGTCCGTGAAGACGACCATCGCGGAGACGGGGTCGGATCCCTGGATATTCGAGTTATCGAAGGCCTCGATACGCCGCACGATGCCGAGGCCGAGATATTCGCCGAGATTCTCGACAGCTTTGACGGTCCGTTCCTCATCCCTTGCGATCAGCCGGAATTTTTCGTCGAGCGCTACCTTCGCATTGTCCACGGCCATATCGACCATGTTTTTTTTGAGGCCCCGGCGCGGCACATGTACCTTGACCTTCAGCCAGCTCTCGAGCGCATCCTTGATAAAGGTCTTGGATTCCGGCGTGCCCTCCTCATCAGCTTGTTGGCCCGGTGACTCGCCCGGACTCTCGGCTGCTTGAGTTGCCGCTGCCGCAGACGCAGAAGGGGACGCCTCGCTATCCTCCATGGCATCCTCCTCCGAAGAAGGCAGGAACACTTCTTTGGGCAGCGCCGGATTGTCGCTGTAATACTGGGTGACGAAGGATAGAAAATCGTCGTACGCTTCGCCGTAATACGGGAACATGGACGCATGGCGCTCGATCAGCTTGCCCTGGCGCATATAGAGGATCTGTACGCACATCCATCCCTTCTCCACAGCGAACCCGAACACATCACGGTCTATCGTATCGATCGTCGTGATCTTCTGCTTCTCCATGACGGTGTCGATATGCTGGATCTGGTCGCGCAGCTCCTTGGCCCGCTCGAAATTCAGCTCTTCCGCCGCTTCCTGCATCTTCCGGCTGAGGTCTTTCTTGATCTCGTTATGCCCGCCGTTCAGGAACTTGGCGATCTCGGTCACCATCTTGTCGTAGGTCTCCTGCTCGACCTCGTATTCGCAGGGGGCGACGCACTGGCCCAGATGATAGTACAGGCATACTTTATCCGGCAGGGTACGGCACTTGCGGAGCGGATACAACCGCTCGAGAAGCTTCATGGTCATATTCGCTGCATAAGGGTTCGGGTACGGCCCGAAGTACTTGCCTTTGTCCTTCACTACCCGCCGCGTGACCTCCAGCCGCGGATGCTTCTCGTTCGTAATCTTAATATAGGGAAAGGACTTATCGTCCTTGAGCAGCACGTTATACCGAGGATAATACTTCTTGATTAAATTGCATTCGAGAATGAGGGCTTCCATATTGCTTGCTGTCACGATATATTCAAAGTCGACAATGTCATTGACGAGCAGCTGCGTCTTAATCGTATGGCTCCCCGTAAAATAAGAACGCAGCCGGTTGCGCAGCACTTTGGCCTTGCCAACGTAGATCACGGTGCCGTCCCGGTTCTTCATCAGGTAGCAGCCGGGCTGTTCCGGCACGAGTGCCAGCTTGTTCTTGATGGTCTCGCGCAGCTTCCTGCGCTCTTCCGGACCGAGCTCTCCCTGTGATGTAGCCATCTTCCTTGCTTCTCCCCTTTCCCCATACCTCCAGCGGAGGGACAACGGCAAAAAGCTCTTTTCCCCGGCATAGCAGAAAAAGAGCTTTGGTTCATGATCCGGGAGGCGAAACGCCAAGCGGCTCTGCTATCCGGATCACGGCGAGATACCCCGCTGCCTCTTATTGGTGGCGGCCCAGTACGTTCTTGAGGGCATCCTTGGACTGGAAGCCGACCACTTTATCTACCGGCTGGCCGTCCTTGAAGACGATCAGCGTCGGGATGCTCATCACGCCGAAGCGGGATGCGGATTCCGGATTGTCATCCACGTTTACTTTGGCGATCTTGACACTCTCGCCCATCTCTTTATCGAGCTCCTCAAGCACAGGAGCGATCATTTTGCAGGGACCGCACCAAGGAGCCCAAAAATCAACAAGAACTGTACCGGTTCCTTCTACTTCAGCTCCGAAGGACTGGTCAGATACATTTACGATAGCCATAGTTCAACTCTCTCCTTTAGGCGGAATAATGTCCATATGTAAAGTATACCACATCAATCCCACTTTTCAACCGGACCAAAGTTTGCACAATTGTCACTTCCTGTCCTTTACATGCATCTTGAAATTTGGGTATACTAATTCTATATGTGTGTCAAGGAGGTACTTGTCATGACCAACGATTCGAAGCATCCGGAACTGCACGTGTACGAGGAAGGCCGGGACGATTTGATGGATACGGCGATTGGCTTTGGCGTATTCTTCGGAGCCCTCTTCCTGATGGGTATCGCAGCTACCATCATTTCGCTGCTGGTTAAGTAAGAGGGTTGGCAAGCAAGCCTGCCGCCGAGCAACGGTCCATGAACGATAAAAAAGCCTCTTGTGCCGCCAAGGCACAAGAGGCTTTTTTGATATATAAGATATATAAGATTTTATATCTCACCAGGGTTCGATCCTGTTATCTTATATATCTTAATAACGCGCATCGTCCTTAAAGGACGGCGAGGTCGTTTATCTTGCATTGTTATTTATCATCGCCATACGGCTACAGTACGGGCAGGCTGTCCTATGTCAGGATACCGCGCCCCGCTTGTTGTACCCGGCCACCGTCACAACTTCCACGAACGGACGGATCCGGTCCATGATCCGCCGGCCCTTGAACTCTTCGTCCCCGTCCTTGCTCGTGAAGCTGAAGTGCTTCTCGAGCGCATCGAGGTCGTGATTCGAGGTGAAGAACGTGGGCTTGCGGTTCATCCGGTAGTTGAGGATGGCTCCCATCACATGGTCCCGGAGCCACGGATTCAGGTTCTCCGCCCCCATATCGTCAAAGACGAGCAGATCCGTATCCTTCAGGATGTCGATGGTCTCCTTCAACCTCTGCGGATCATTGAACATGGACTTGAGGTCCTCCGCAAAATCCGGCATATAGACGATCGCCCCCGTGTACCCGTCGAGCGCCAGTTCATGCAGCATGTAGCACATCAGGAACGTCTTGCCCGTGCCGAACTGCCCCTCGAGGTACAAGCCGTTCTTCTGGAGTCCTTCCTGCCTGGTCCGGAAGATGTAGCGCAGCACCTGGGCTACGGCCGGTTCCCTCTCGTCATCCTTGTCCATAATCTCGATCGTCGAATAGCCTTCGGAGAGGGCCCGCTCGTCCACATAGAAGCTGCGGATCCGCTTGCGGACCGACTGCTGCGCTTCATGGGCGAGGAACTTCTTGCAGGCCACCTTCTGGTCATGGACTCTCGTGCGATCCTCTCCCGCTTCCACCGACAGCATCGAGTAATGTCCCTGCATGTCGTTCGGGCAGCGGTCAAGCCCCGGACAATTCGAACAGTTCTCGTATTCCTTCACATATTGATGCAGCTTGTTCAGGTTAAGCTTCATCGTCTGATAATCGAGCTGGGGGTGCTTCTGCCTCAGCTTCACAATGAGCGGATCGGTCGCCACTTCGCGCAGCTTGTCCTCCGCCTGCTTGAGCAGCTTGCGTCCCTGTCCCCTGCCCAGCAATTCTCCAAGCGATTCCACCCGTCTTCACCCCTCCCAAGATGTCCTGCTGCTATTCTTTGCGAACCCGCTGCCTGTCGAGCTGTTCGGCCATCCGCCGAAGCTCTTCACGCTCCGCAGCCGACAGCTTCTTCGGCGCCGATTCCTTCACCATAGGAATGACCGGCTTCTGGCGTCCCCGGCCTCCTCTGGTTCCCCCGCCGGCTGCTGCCGCCCCCCGGGCCTTCTGCTGCTGTTGGAACTTCTCCTGCTCCCGGATATATTGGACCGCCCCTTCGAAGGTCTGTACCTGCTTGCCGAGCATGTCGGTAGCGGTGAGGACAATCGAGGTCTTGGACCAAGATCTTTTATTCACATAAATATAATGTATAAGTACGTTGATTACCGGTTCCGGAAGCCCGTTCACGAGCACGATCTCGGCGATGATCTCGAGCAGCTTGGTCGGCACCGAGCCGTTGGAGAAAATCTTGTCGAGCAGGAAGGTATAAGGTTCGTTGCGCAGGATGTAGTTATATTGGTGCTGATTGCATTCGCCTTGAAACTTATCGGGTACTTCGAGATAAAATTCCATCTCTACTACTTTATCGCCCAAAGATTCGTTGCTGTCGCCCGCGGCAGACTGGCCGTCTTTCGGCTTTTGGCCGTCATTCATTTTGGCCAGAACCAGTTTGCGTTCGTCGCTGCGCTTGCGGTCGGCCAAGAAGGTCTGGTTGGCCTTGGCCTGCAGCAGATCGAGGTTAATCTGGCCCCGGTCATCGAACACCCCGTCCTCATCCAGCAGCCGGCACAAATCCGTCAGATACAAGTTGTATTTCTTTGCCACAAAATTCAGCGTCGCCATCTGCTCGGGCTCATACTTCAGCTGTTCCACGTACTCCCGGTTCATGGAGTAGCTCGGGAAATGCATAATGATCTCCGCATACTGGAAGCCCTTCGGTGCAAGCTCCGGCTTGGTCTCCTTAGCCCCGGCCGCCGACGCTTCGAAGAACGCCTGCTCCAGCTCGTAATCGATGACCTGCGTGTTGAGCCGGAACAGATCATAGAACGGCACCGACAAGTTCTCGGTGTTCGCCTCCTTGAGATCTTCGGAGACCGGCTGCAGCAGCTCATCCCGGAGGGCGAATACGGTGAATTTACCGACTTTGTCCCTCAGCAGCAGCGTCAGGTGCTGATTGCGGAAGAACTCGCCCGGCGGCAGCGGCGCGTACAGCGTATATTCGTAGACATAGTCCTCGGAAGCCGCCGCGAACCGCCTGCAGGTCCTCAGAAGCCCTACGGCTTCGAGCTTCGACGTCATCTCAATGAACTGCTGGCGCCCCCGCTCCCCGGACTCCAGCTCCAGCGCCATGAAGAGCTTGCGCTGCTGCTCCATCGCAGAGCAGCCGACCTTGTCCGCCGGTATCTGCTGGAAGAGCGTCTGGTAGACCGCGATGGCATAAGCGCCGATCATCGGCTGGTACATCGTCGAAAGCACCTTATAATCCAAGGGACTCAGCGAGAAGTCCCGCAGCACGCAGAAGCGGTGATATTCAGAAAAGTGGAGCCCGTTCGTAATCCGCATTCAGGTCTAACCCCATCCATGTGTTGAGTCTTACTCTTCATTCTAGCATAGGTAGCCCCATCCTTGTAGAAGGAAAAAGCAGGCTATGCCGGTTATCGGAAGCGGTGCGCCGATCGGCCGGATCGAGATAAACGGCTTCGCCGTCCTTAGGATGACGCGCGTTTAGTTAAATAAAGCCCTGCCAAGAGTGGCAGGGCCGGTAGCTGCAATCTTAAAACATCTTATATCCGTTCGTACGCAAATACTTGATCGTGGAGCCGCTCAGGATGGCGCCGATCAGGCCGCCGAAGGCGGGGATGTAATCCGCGAACGCGTACTCCGTGATGTTCGATGTCAGCGAGCCGGTCCCCCAGCCCCAGTAGATGACAAGCCCGATCAGAAGGGCGATGTATCCGTAGATGGGAAACCAGGTGGTTTTCATGAGCATGTTTAGTATAAAACCGAGCCCGAAGAAAAGCACGAAAAGCAGCACGGTGACGATAATCAACTGCAGCAAGGCGAACACTCCCTTTTATCCTTATGGCTTCATTGTATATAAAAACCTCATCAGGGTAAAGTGAACGCTTGTTGAACTTGAAAGAGCTGGCCGCGCTATCCTGCGAACAACGACCAGATCAGCTGGAACCAGCCGATGATCGCTGCCCACAGGGGCAGACTGAGGAGGACTCCCCATAGAATGCCCAGGTGAAATGTACTGATAGTCCGCATGCGGCCGTCCTCCTCTCTTCTTATACACTTACATCGGAATTTGGCCGTCCGGATTTTACCCTTTCCCATACTTCTTTTCCATAGCATGTTCAGAGAATCTTCACCTGGGTTTATTTGCCCTTTGGAGCGCTTTTCGCTACAATGATGGAGCAAGAAGGACTGTCGGAGCGCATAACTAACTACCCCTACATACAAAGGAGAGATCCACATGAGTGATGTCGTCAACACACTGGAAGGCTGGTACGCCCTGCATGACTTCCGCGCAATCGACTGGAACGCCTGGAAGAGTCTGACCGCTTCGGAGAGAGGCCGCGCGGAGGACGAGCTGTACGGCCTGCTTCGCCGCTATCAGGATACAGAAGACGCCAAGCAGGGCAGTACCGCATTCTTCTCGATCGTCGGGCAGAAGGCCGACTTTGTGTTTATGCACCTTCGCGAGACGCTTGACGAGCTGAATGAGCTTGAGACGGAGTTCAACAAGACGATCTTCGCCCAAGTTACGGTGCCTACCTATTCTTATGTTTCGGTCGTCGAGCTTGGCGGCTATATGGCGAAGCCGGGCACCGATCCGATGCAGGATCCGGATATTCTGGCCCGCCTGAAGCCGACGCTGCCGAAAGCGAAGCATATCTGTTTCTATCCGATGAACAAACGCCGCGAAGGCAACGACAACTGGTACATGCTGTCTGCTGAGGAGCGCCGCAACTTCATGCGCGGCCACGGTACGATCGGCCGCAGTTACGCCGGCAAGGTAAAGCAGATCATCTCCGGATCGATCGGCCTTGACGATTGGGAATGGGGCGTAACCTTGTTCGCGGAAGACCCGCTGCAGTTCAAGAAGATCGTGCACGAGATGCGCTTCGACGAGACCAGCGCCCGCTTCGGCGAATTCGGCGATTTCTATGTCGGCAACCTGCTCGACCAGGAGAAAATGGCCGCTATGCTGAAGCTGTAATACGATCATAAGCTTTCGATAGAAGAAAAAGCCGGATCCCTTGAACCTGGGAATCCGGCTTTCTTTTTTTTGCACATGTTCTTCTATTTAATGATGTAGGAAGCAAGAGCCGAGCTTGCAGTGTACTTCGTGGAGGCCGCTGTGGCTGCCTGGGCTTTATAAGTCCCTTCACCGTCTTCTTCGACGTGTAGATCACGAACTTCTTGACTCCTGCTGCATCGGTCGTGCCCGCGTACTTCGTTACTGTGCCTGCCGGAGAAGTGACGGAGAGCGTAACCGAAGCCGCAGAGACCGATTTGCCGGACGCATCGGTTACCTTGGCTGTAATATACACCGTTTCACCTGCCAGATAAGTGCTCTTGCTCGGTGTAAGGGAAGTCTTGCTTGAAACAACCGTGGTAGTCGGGCTAGTCGTTGTCGTTGTCGTCGGGCTCGTCGTTGTCGTCGGACTCGTCGTCGTTGCCGTCGGGCTCGTTGTCGTCGTTGTCGTTGGGCTCGTCGTCGCCGTGGTCGTCGGGCTCGTCGTCGTCGGGCTCGTCGTCGATGTTGTCGTCGGGCTCGTCGTCGTTGTCGTCGGGCTCGTCGTCGTTGCCGTCGTGTTCAATCCGGACTGCACTGCCTTCCAGAACGACTCGTCCTCCAACCTCAGGCACCACATCGACACGCCCGCCAGATTATAGATATTGGCGAGGCGCGCCTTGGCTTCGATGCTCTCCGCATTCTCATACCATAAGGTATGCGAGGAGCCGTCCGCCGCCGTGTAGGTAGTGTACGGGGACTGCTGTAGGGCGTCCCATTTTGGTACTGCAGCCGTGCTGGTCAGCAGTGCAGGAAGGCTTTTCCAAGCTACCGCCTTATGCCCTGTATTCGTAGTCGTGTTCCAATCATAGCCGTAAGCGGGCAGCCCCATCATAATTTTAACGGAAGGAATCTGGGTTACAGCGTACTTCAGTACGGACTCCACCCATGGCAGCCCTGCCACAGGGCCCGGTGCACCCCATGGGCCGTTCTGGTCATAAGTCATAAGCTGAATGAGATCCGCATTCTGTCCCAGGGCGTTGTAATCATACACGCCGGACCAAGCACTCCCAGGGGAATCGCTGGTCTTCGCGATAACGGAGACCACGGTCTTCAGTCCGTTCGTCCGCATCGTGGCGGACAGCTCGCTGATGAATTGGTTAAAGTAGGGACGATCTGTTGCCAGCATATCCTCAAAGTCAATGTTTACGCCCTGGTAGCCGTTCGATTTGGCCAGGGCCAGGATCCGGCTCACTGTGTTCGCCCGAATGGCCGGGTCGCTAACAATCGCATGGGCTACGGTAGAGCTGAACGCTCCGTTCGCCTGGTTCGTAACAGCGGCATAAGATTGGATCCCCTTGGAGGCGGCAAGCGTAATGGCGTTCGCAGGAGCAGTGCCGGTTACATTACCCGCAGCATCCGCGCTGAAGGTCATCGTAGACATCGAGTTAAAATAAGTACCGTAGCTGGAAACCGAATTATACGACTGCGTATCTCCGGCATAATAAACGTTATAATAGCCAAGAACAACTTTACTAGAAACCGCTTTCACTGTGCCTGCCGGGGCAGCCAGGGATCCCAGCAGCAATGCCGCTAAGGACGCGGCCAGAATGGAACTTTTTCTCATGATGTCTCTCCTCGTAGGTGGGTTATGTAGTTGATAGCCCTAGAGTAAGAGATTCGTAGAGAGAAAGATACAAGCAGATGATTCCATAAGTGATATCAGGACCAAGGTAGGATAAGACATCAAAAAACCCTGCTACCGGAGTACCGGTAAAACAGGGCTGGGCACACTTGTTATTCCTCGTCTTCCGCTTCGAGAAGCGCCATCTGCCGTTCGACTTCTTTACGGCGGAGGTATTCTTCCGTATCGCGGTCCCGCTGGCGTGACTTCTCCTTCAGCCGTTCGATGGCGGGGAGGATGAGAATATCGATTTCTTTCTGGACGGTATGTACCAAATCATACCGGTCCTGCGCTTCCAGGTAGTGGCCTACATCGATCAGCGCGTTGTAGCGGTCCAGCTCGCTGCGGGACAACAGCCCCCGAACTTGGACACTGCAGTGCCGCACGTTTAGAAATGGCCTTTCTTCAGGACAAGCGGAATGCCTCCGATGATGTACAGGTACCGCAGATCGACGATCTTCTTCATCACCGCCGCCGTGCCTCCCTTGATCTTCTTGGAGCCGACAATCCCGATGGCTTCGCCGCGTCCCAGGGAGGCCACTGTCCCCTTCGGCTTATATTCGAAGCCCTTGAGCTGGGAGCCCCGGATCTGGGCTACCAGGTTGTGCGCACAGACATCCGCCTGCTGCATCGAGATTTGGGCGGTAGGCGGATACGGACGCCCCTCCGGGCTCATAACAATAGAGCAGTCCCCAAGCACGTAGACGTTCTCATGCCCCGGTGCACGCAGGGTTTCGTCCACCTTGATCCGTCCGCGCATCGTTTCGAATCCGGCTTCATCCAGCATGTGATTGCCGCGGATGCCGCCCGTCCAGATGACGGTGGCCGATTTGATTTCTTCCCCTGTGGCAAGCACCACGCCTTCCGGCGTACATTCTTTGATGGCTGTCGCAATCTTGAACGTTACACCCTTGTTCTTCAGCACGTTCATAGCATAATCCACGAGCTCAGGGTCGAAGCCCGGCAAGGCCGTAGGAGCTGCCTCTACATTATATATTCTAACCAGGGACGGATCGACGTCGAACTCTCTGCACAGTTCCGGTATGCGGTCCGCCAGCTCGCCGACGAACTCGATCCCCGTGAAGCCGGCACCGCCGACGATAAACGTCAAGTAGTCCGTACGGGATGGCTCGCGCTTGAATCTTGCGAACTGATATTCGATATGCTCGCGGATGAAGCGTACGCTGTTGATCGAGCGGATATTCAAGGCATATTCCTTAAGACCCGGAATGCCGAACGTTTCGGGCTCGCCGCCGAGACCGATAACCAGATAATCGTATGACAGCGTGCCTTCCTCAAGAATCACTTTCTTCTCTTGGGGACGAATCTGCACTACAGTAGATTTCACGAAGTCGATTTTGAACTCATCAATCAGCTTCAAGATGTTGACACGCGCGTTCTCCGGATTGTCCGTACCGGCAGCCGGCATGTGCAGATGGGTTGTGATATAGTGGTAGTCATGTTTATTGACCAACGTTACATCCGCTTCATTGTAGTTCAGCTCTTTCTGCAAACGAATAGCCGTTACAATGCCTCCGTATCCTGCGCCCAAAATGACTATTCTAGGAATTCGACTCATGGTTCTATCCCTTCCATCACATTAAATTTTCTCTATTGTAAGATCAGCCAAAACAATTTGTGAAATTTTACACAAGCAAAGCCAAAAAATAGATTTCTCTGCCTATTTTTCACTTCAATTACGTAAATTATAAGCTTGTCAAGTGCGTTTTAAGAAACAGTTTTAACCAATTCACCTGAAATAATATAATGATATGTGTGAAATAGCAAGCTTTATTTTGATTAAAATCCCAGTAAAATCGGCATCCTATCAAGGATCAGCCTCCCTTCCCCGAGTTCCTTTTTTTAATTCGATTTAAATATTTTATCAGACCAATCAAATAAATCGTTCGCATGAAAAAAGGAACTCGTATTTTCATACCGGATAAGTGCGACTATAATAAAATGGATAAACATGTTACGGAGGTGCATCATTTCATCATGAACAGCGAAGTGGTTGACATTATTATTGTGGGCGGCGGCCCGGCCGGTATGTTCGCGGCATTCTACGGAGGCATGCGTCAGGCATCGGTTAAAATCATCGAAAGCATGCCGCAGCTCGGCGGACAGCTCGCTGCCCTGTATCCCGAGAAGTACATCTATGACGTGGCAGGGTTCCCCAAGGTGACGGCGCAGGAGCTCGTCAACAATCTCCATAACCAGATGAAACATTTCCCTATTTCGGTTTGCCTCGAAGAGAAGGTGCTCAAGGTCGACAAGAAGGATGAGCGTCTCTTCGAAGTGACGACGGACAAAGGCACACACCAATCCCGTGCAGTCATCATCACGGGGGGTGTCGGCGCATTCGAACCAAGACGGCTGGAGCTGCCCGAGGCGGCCCGGTTCGAGAAGAAGAACCTGCACTATTTCGTCAGCGACCTGAACCGGTTCCAGGGCCAGCATGTGCTGATCAGCGGCGGAGGCGACTCCGCGGTGGATTGGGCCCTCATGCTGGAGCCGATCGCAGCCTCCGTGAAGCTCATTCACCGACGCGATAAGTTCCGCGCTCATGAGCACAGCGTGGAGAACCTGATGAACTCCAAAGTTCAAATCATCACGCCTACGGAGATCACCAAGCTGGAAGGCGAAGACCTGATCGAGAAGGTAACGCTCAAGGATGTGAAGAGCGGCGAAGAAACCGTGCATGAAGTGGACGCTGTCATCGTGAACTTCGGTTTTGTCTCTTCCCTCGGGCCTATCGCCGAGTGGGGTCTCCAAATCGACAATGGGTCCATCGTAGTCGACTCCCGTATGGAAACGAACATCCCCGGCATTTTCGCTGCAGGCGATATCACCACTTACCCAGGCAAGCTGAAGCTCATTGCCGTCGGTTTCGGCGAAGCGCCTACAGCAATCAACAATGCCAAGGTGTACATTGATCCTACGGCGAAGCTATCCCCTGGCCACAGCTCCAATATGAAAATGTAATACCTCTAGCTTACTTCACGCCCCTTCCGACCGGACGGGGCGTTTTTGAGCTGGCAAAAAAAGAGCCCAGGTCTAACTCACCTGGGCTTCGCCATCTTGATAGTAGTCTAATTTAATTTCTCTTCGGTGAATTTCTTCAAGGAGCAGCTCCACAAACTCTTCTTCCAACTTTAGACTGACGGCTTTGAAATAGGAATCCACCAGAATCTCATTGCTAATCAATTTCATGGAAAGAATCACCTTATTCCTTAAAGTACCATCATATTATCACGCACCGAAAATTAGAACAAGCGTTCCTCTTATCCACAACTTCCTGTGCACAACATGTGTATAGTGTGTTAATAACTGGATATTTTCAAGCGCCACGCAGGGGGTTATGTGGACAAGGTTATGCACAAGCTGAGCAGGTCTCGGGTTGATAAAAAAAAACGATCGTTATCTTCAAGCCTATCACCCTTGTCTTTCGCCATATCGATCGGAACCGACAAGGTCAATAAAACGTATTACTTAGCATGCTAGCAAAAGATATGGCCTCGAACCGTGAACATACCCATCACTTCAGAAAGAGGAGGATAAGAGCATGGATACTCGGAAAATAACGGCATCCCTTTGTTATTTCAGCATTTTCTTTGCCGGATTTTTAATCCCAGCCGTCGTTTATTTCATCACTAATGATTACGAGGTACGGTATCACGCCAAGAAGGCCCTTATTTCCCATATTCTACCTTTCTTCTCACTGTTTCTTATGGTGATCTTATGGTTGATCGCCCCTACCCTTACCGGCTTGTTTCTTTTTGGGATTGCAGTGGCCATACTGTATGGCTTGGTGATCGTTTATAACGTGGTGAAAGGAATTCAGGTGCTGCTCGACCGCTAATACCGCACCGCACACTTAAAAACCGCCGTATGAGTCCTCCCCTGGACCTGCGGCGGTTTTTCTTGCCCTGCGTTAATTAAGAGAAATAAGTTCGGCAGCCCTCTTTACAAAGCGTACCCCTTCCATTATGCTCAATACAAAGTGATTTATTTCACAACATTATGTGAAAACATTCACTAGGTTGGGTGCCGCCACACATAAGTTAGCGTTACACAGTTGAAGGAGGTTATGTCGATGGATGTAAAATGGATCGGCTACAATCCGGAGACCCGCGAGCTGTGCGTCAAGTTTCATTCGGGGACCGTGTATATCTTCATTGATGTTCCCGTCGCAGTATACGATGGGCTCCTGAACGCGACGGCCAAAGGACATTACCTTTGGACTCAGATTAAGGAGTTCTATCCGTTCAGGCAGATCGTCTGACCAGCTGAAGAAATGTCTCCCGCTGCTTAAGTAACATCAACTTTAAAAAGCCATTCTCATGCGAGAATAGCTTTGTGTATTTCGAGAACCTAACCTAACCTAACCTAACGGCCAGACCTCCATGGGCTACCGCGCATGTCAATTGAAGAGATGACAGATAATAGCCTAAAGTGACGCCTCTCATATAGGGTTCGTATAGGTGGCCGCCAACGCTTTCGCGGTATCTGCAGGAATGCATTATCCCCAGTCCGCGGACAAAGGAGACCCCCGAACGAAGGTTCATACGGAACAAACGTCAGGAGGTCTCAACGGGATCGATGGACATTCGGTAAATCCGGCTTGCCGGCGGCAGTGTAACGCCACAGCCGCTCACTCTAGGAAGCGAATTGCTGAGAAATGCCGCATCATCTTAACGTTTACTCGTCGCACTTCTCCGGCGTTCCCTCATAGCCGGCAGGCTTGAACGAGGAACCGCAGCCGCAGGATGCCACTGCGTTCGGATTATTGATGGTGAAGCCGCCGCCCATCCCGGAATCCTGGTAATCGATTTCTACGCCGTAGAGGTATTTGGAGCTCTCCTCGTCGACAACGACCTTAAGCCCATGAATATCGAACACCTTATCTTGATCCTGCTGGTTATCGTCAAAACCCATGCCGTAGGAAAATCCGCTGCATCCGCCTTCCTTCACGCCGACGCGCAGGAACAGGTTGGGCGCTTCTTCCGCCGCCAGCATTTGTTTGATTTTATCTGTAGCCGATTCGCTGATTGCAATCATGACTTCAGCCTCCCTTACGAATTCAATCACGCACCCTGAAGGTTCGAAGATTGTTCTAGTATAAGCCCGCGGGGCAAGAATCCATCCGCTTACTTTAAATTATACTCCTTGCAGCACCGCGGCTCAAGAGGGCTTATCTTTGCGAAGGCCGGCGATATCGTAATACTGTAGAAGCAGTTCATCCAATTGTCGGCTGCACTGCTGCACTTCCGGGTGCATGAGGCCGAATCGGATCCCCAGAGTAACCAACTGCTCCCTGAGCTTCTCGATCTCACGGGATAGGCTTGCCTGCAAATCAAGGGAACCAGGGATGAGCAACACTGCACCGCCTTATAGAGGAA
The DNA here is from genome assembly GCF_027533645.1 of Paenibacillus caseinilyticus. Lineage (GTDB taxonomy): Bacteria > Bacillota > Bacilli > Paenibacillales > NBRC-103111 > Paenibacillus_G > Paenibacillus_G caseinilyticus. Next base: position 72,453 of record NZ_JAQAGY010000018.1, on the reverse strand, counting down.
TGAATAGCCAGCAAATTGTGCTTCTCAGATACCAAGAAGTAAGTATACTAAAAAGGAATCGTATTGAAAATAGGAAATCCTCCATATTTTTGATGCGCTGCCACCTGCCCTTTTCAACAAAGTTCGAATCCCTGTCACGGAGTCCCGGGTCAAGGCGGCGCTATGTCGATTCCTGTATTGCCCCTTCTTCATGGGAGGTTTATAATAGGAATATTGTGTTCAAAAAAGCATTGCATGCAAAGAAATCATTCCAGCCGGCAGTTATACTTCCGCGTTCCGGTCCCTTGTGTGCCGGGCGCCTATACAGTTTATGGAGGTGGGTAATTCAATGAGCACCATCATCAACAGCCAAGAAAGACGTATGGCTGAAATCGCCGAGAAAGTGGAGCACGGCCAACGCCTTACCCTCGAAGACGGGGTATTCTTATACGAATCGGACGATTTACTGACCATTGGTCAGATGGCCAACCAGGTGAACCTGCGCAAGAACGGCAAAAAGGTCTACTTCGTAGACAACATGAGCCTCTACTTCACGAATGTATGTGAAGAGCACTGTGCTTTCTGCCACTTCCGCCGGGACGAAGGGGAAGAAGGCGCTTATACGATGACCCCTGATCAGATGGCTGAGTATATTGACAAGCATTACCATCCAGGCCTGCAGGAATTCCATATCACCGGCGGCCATAACCCGAACGTCCCGTTCGAGTATTACCTCGAGAGCATCCGCTCCTTGAAGAAGCGTTATCCGAATGTCACGATCAAAGCGCATACTGCTGCCGAGATTGAGTTTTTTTCCCGCCTCAGCGGGGTAAGTTATAAAGAAGTGCTGCAGCAGCTTATGGACGCGGGTCTGGACACCATGCCTGGCGGCGGCGCCGAGATTCTCTCGGACCGCTACCGCAAGAAAATGCACCTGGTAGACAAAGCTTCTACGGACCAATGGCTGGAGATCCAGCGTACCGCACACAAGCTCGGTATGAAGACGCATGCCACCATGCTCTTCGGCTCCATCGAGACGCTGGAGGAGCGTATCCAGCACATGATCTACCTCCGTGAACTGCAAGATGAAACGAACGGCTTCATGGTCTTTATTCCGAATGCGGTCCAACCCGCCAGTGGCGCCGGACTTAAGCGCCGCGTATCGGCACACGACAATTTGAAGACTATCGCCATCTCGCGCCTGATGCTCGACAATATTCAACACATCAAAGCTTACTTCATTAATCTTGGCACGCAGCTGACCCAGATTGCCCTAACCTTCGGGGCTTCCGATGCGCACGGCACGATCATCCAAGAACGGATTTCCCATGCAGCGGGTGCCCTCTCACCAGAAGGCTTGACCCGGGATGAACTCGTGTTCCTGATCAAGGGAGCCGGACGGATCCCGGTCGAACGGGATACCTTCTATAACGAAATTAAGGTCTATTAATACGCAATACAGAAAGGGTTTGCCGTCATATGAAAAAACTTGTGATTTTGGGTGGGGGCTATGGCGGTTTGACCGTAGCCCAAGAACTTCTGGATGGAGACCTGCCGCCGGATACGGTCATGATGCTCATCGACCGGATGCCTTATCAAGGCTTAAAGACGGAATACTACGCGCTTGCGGCGGGTACTGTCTCCGATAAGGATATCCGGGTATCTTTCCCTGTGGATCCGAGACTTATCTTGAAGTACGGAGAAGTCACCTCCGTAGATCCGGAGAACAAGCTCATCCGATTCGAGAACGACGAGCCGCTCTCCTACGATTGGCTGGTCATTGCCCTCGGCTGTGTGGACAAGTATCATAACATCCCGGGTGCGGAGGAATTTTCGAACAGTATCCAGTCTCTCTCCGCTACAAGGAAGACGTACCAGTGCGCCAATGATATCGTTCCTTATGGCCAGCTCTCCATTGTCGGCGGAGGACTGAGCGGGGTCGAGATGGCGGCGGAGATGCGCGAAAGCCGTCCGGATCTGAACATCCGGATCATCGACCGCGGGGCCAGCGTGCTGTCTCCCTTCCCTGAGAAGCTGCAGCGATTCGTCCGGGAGTGGATGACGGAGCATGACATCGAGATGCGATCTCATGTCTCTCTCTCAAGACTCGAAAGCGGCCTGCTGTACAACCAGCAGGAGATCATCCACACGGATATGACGATCTGGACAGCCGGCATCCAGCCAAGTCCCATCGTCCAGCAGCTGAACCTGCCCAAGGATAACCAAGGACGGCTTACCATCAACGAATATCATCAGCTTCCTGATTACACGGACATCTATGTCGTCGGCGACTGTGCGTCGCTTCCCTTCTCTCCGAGCGGACAAGCTGCGGAGGCGCAGGGGAAGCAGGTCGCGGAAGTGCTCCAGGCTCTCTGGAAACAAGAAACTCCCCGGCTCGGCAAAATCAAGCTCAAGGGAGTTCTTGGTTCGCTCGGCAAGAAATCAGGCTTCGGCCTGATGGGCAAGCGCACCGTAATGACGGGCAAAATGCCGCGTGCGCTCAAAAGCGGTGTCCTATGGATGTCGAAGTTCCACCTGGGATAGAAAGTCAGTCACCTAAGAGATCGAGCATATCCTCGATCTCTTTGATTTTGAGCAGAATGCCGGCCTCGAGTTCTTCGGCATTCTGCGCCGCCACACTCTCGCCGTTCACCAAAGCGAAGGGCGCCAAGTAACATTCGCCGCAGTTGCCAAGACAGCCATATTCGATGACATCATAGTCGGGATTCGCCTCCAGCCTCTGCATCAGCTTTCCCGTACCATGGTGCATATTGTTCGTGCAAAATTCAATAATGGGTCTCATACCGTTGCTCTCCTGCCTCTGAGCCATTTTATTTTGGGTCGGTTTGTAATATAATATAAGAAAGAAGGGAGATGATGCAAATGAGCGAGAATACACAACAAAGCACGACGATGTATGACGAGGTGCTTGAAGTTCTAGATAAACTGCGTCCGTTCCTGCAGCGCGACGGCGGCGACGTAGAGCTCGTTGATGTCGAAGACGGAATCGTCAAACTCCGCCTGGTTGGTGCCTGCGGCAGCTGCCCTAGCTCCACCATCACGCTGAAAGCTGGGATCGAACGGGCCCTGCTGGAAGAAGTAGAAGGCGTACAAGAGGTCATGCAGGTATTCTAAGAAGAACAATCCGGTCTCCTTAGAACCATCCTCCGTCATACGGAAAAGTACAGCCCTGTGCCCCGCACCATGTGCGGAAGGCGCAGGGCTATTATTTTGCGTTACCTTGCCTACTTTCCGGCTTCCAGGGTACCTGGAGCGATGTTGGCCCGGATCGGGTCCAGCCCTCCCGATACGTCCATGATGTTGCCGGTGAGAAAGTCGGACCGTTCCTCGCACAGGAATCCAATAACCCGGGCGATATCCTCTCCGGTCCCCGGACGTCCTCTAGGCGATTCCGCGTCCAGCAGATGCTCCACCTCATGAATCATCCGCTCTTTGTTATCCCCCCGGATATCTCCAGGACAGATCATATTCACCGTAATCCCACTCGCCGCTTCCTCTACTGCAAGCGTCTTCGTAAAGGACACCAGCCCTACCTTCGCTGCGGCATACACCGCACGGTGCGGCCATCCCCGCGCTTCCGACGCATGGCCGAACCCGAAGTGGATGATCCGCCCCCACTGCCTCGCCCGCATCATAGGAATCACAAGATGGTCCAAATGCATCACGCCAAGCAAGTTCCCCTGCATCAGTTCCATCATCTCGTCCGCTGCATACTCCCGGAACAGCCTCCGTTCGCGGACGAAGGGGCCGGCGTTGTTGATCAGTACATCTATATTGCCGAAGCGTGCCGCCGCTTCCGCCACGATCCGCTCCCGGTCTTCCGGCCGGGCCACACTTCCCTGCACTGTCAGGCACTCGGCTCCTCTGGCCCGAATCGAATCGCTGAGCTCCTCCGCTTCCCGCTCGCTGTTCACATAGTTGATCACGAGATTGAAGCCCTGTTCGGCCAGCAGGAGCGCGGTCATTTTCCCCAACCCCTTGGCGCTTCCGGTGACGAGTGCGGTTCTTCTTCCCTGTTCCATGACGCCTACCTCCGGACTGCGAATAGCTCTCTTGCTACCCTCTCCTTCAAAGTATAGTGGATGCCCGGATGGGATTCAACTCTCCTCTTTTCTATCTGCCCTTCTCCTGCTCCCTGGCCTTCTGTGCCTCTGCGGCAGGGGGATGTACAAGATAGCGGAAGGCTGTGGCGACGGTCTGGAAGGTCATGAGACAGCCCTCATCCAAGTCCTTCATATTGCCGCGAATATCCTCGGTCTCGATCCGGGTCCGTTCGCCGTATTTGGCCTCGGCTGCCTGAAGCAGGTCATCGAGCAGGTCCGCATTGATCGTATGGATCTCGGTGTTGCGCTGGTTGCGCAGGCGGGTAACCGGCTCCTTGTGCTTCACCTTGAGGTCGAACAGCATCTGCTCCAGATCCGGGTAGAGCCCGTTCTCATGCATATTACGCAATACCGTGAAGTAAGAGAACCGCGGTTTGATGCCTTCGGTTCTCAGCTCGAAGCGTTCGTTCATGAAATAGCCCAGCTTATCAAGAATGGCGAATAACCGGATAATGGCGTTTTTGTAGAAATAGATATGACGGTGATAATTCACGAGCTCTTCCGCCGGCATCTGATCAATGTAGGCTTTGTCCACCTGCTCTCCGTAACGGGCAGCCGCATACTGGCTTTGTTCCAATTCATCGAGGGCCCGGATAAAGCTTTGGCTCCAAATGACGAATTTACGTTCTTGCGGCGACTGTTTGGGGGATGGGATGGCAGCTAGTTTCTGCAGGTACTCCCGGATGGCCAGATTGGCCTCCTGCAGTTCTCCCGCCTCTTGACGGGGTGGTTCTCCGAATAGGGATCTCAGCATAGGTCACGTCTCCGTTGTTCGATTAGTAAAGATAAGATGTCAAGGTAGTATACCCGAAAAGGGCAGGGGTGAAAACCTGAATGGAAGCATCTGTAAATCAGTGGTATGCTGGACACAGAGCGCGCCCTTAAAATTCGATAAGAAGGAGTGATCAGCCATGCGCTGGAGCGGATTGACAAAAGTGGAGTATGATGAAAGGCTTCGTCCGGTCGACGAGAATATCGTCCAGCTGCTGAATGAACGCAAGCAGATAACCGAGAGTAAGCCGTATATTCCTCCGAAGACGATGCTCGAAGCATGGAGCGAGCAGTATGGCCTGGACTTCACCCTGCTGCAGTGGCTGTTCCATGGGTTGTTTCATACTCATAATGATTTTCAGTACCAGCCCTACGAACCCGGGGCTCTCCGTCAGGTCATCCCTCTGATGCAGACAACCCTTCAGGATGGGGTTGAATATGTACTGACGCATATGATGCAGTATGAGAACGGAAGTGAGGTCCATTTGAAAATCCAGCTTCAGGCGGAGGATGCACACCGGATCGATTCCATTCAACCGAATCTTCGGCTCGCGGTCGAACCGGCGGAAGGATATTCGATTCGGCATAACGGCTCTCAGGGCGGTGGTCCCCAAGCCCACCTGAGCTTCCTCGTCACCCCTGCCCTGCCTGACGATCTGGGCGCCGTTCGCTTCGCTCTGCTTCCTAGCTTCCGGGAGCCCCGTGTCCCACGGAAGGAGCGCGTACTGGACGAACCGGTCGTGTTCGCGACCGAGGAGGCTTAACCCTGCTCGCCCACAGGCCCTGCTGCCATGGCGCACTTCCCCTCGAAAGATAGCAATATCCAGAAAAGCTCCCTCCGCCTTTGGGCAGAGGGAGCTTTTCTGGGTCGTCTACGCCCTCCGAAGGACAGGGATTAGACCGGTTTATCCGCCGCGCCGGCAGGCGAGGACACGGAGGCTTTCATAATCTGCATCCGGTCCCGCTGAACCAGATACATGGCAAGGAGCACGCCGGCTCCTCCTACATACTGGTTCCATCCCAGTTCCTCGCCGAGCAGGACGTAGCCCGCGGCTGCGGCTGTTACAGGCAGCAGATACCCATATACAGAGGCTTTGAACGGCCCCAGCCGCGCCAGGCTCCAGTTATGGATCGAGAAGCCGGCCAGTGTCGCGAACAATGCCGTATAGGACAAGGAGAGCCAAGCCAGGTCTGTTCGGGACCAGAGGTAGGCGGCATCCGCGTTCAGGAAAAGGAACGGCAGCAGCGCTGCAGCCCCGGCCGTCATCTCCAGGGAGACGAGCAGCGTCAGGGGATAGCGCCCTACCAGTTTGTTCATCCCGATAAGATACAGCGCACCGAGAAAGCTGCGGAGCAAGAGAAGTGCGTCGCCCCGGAGCGTCTCCTGACCGAGATGGAATCCGTTCGGCCCTCCGGCCACGATCAGAATGACACTGCCAAGGGCCAGCGGGATCCCCGCCATAACGGAAGGCGTCAGCCGAAGGTCCTTAAGCATCAACGCGATGCAGGCGGTAATAACCGGCATGAAGCCGCGCCCGAGGACCGCACCGTTCGCCGAATTGGAATATTGCAGCGCATACTGCAGCACCACCTCCATGCCTACGGCCGACACAACGCCGAGCACCGCCACCATAACCAGATCCCGCGGGGCGATGTACAGCTTCAGCCGGTCTCGGTGCTTCCGGTAGTACCACCACGTGTATCCCCATAGGAACGGAAGGATGGACGTATACCGCAGGGCGCCGAAGACAAGCGGATCCCACTGGCCGCCTCCGAATTTCATGGAGCAAATGTTAATTCCCCACAGGGCATAGACGATAACGAAGCCGATATGCGGCAGCAGCCGGGATGATGATGCAGGCTCTTGCATCTTAAGTATGCCTCCCCTAAGACGGCGGCTACCGTCCTGTTGGTCTATGTAGAAAGCAGAAGAAGACTTACGGCAGCCGGGGGGCCGCGTAAGCCTGCATCGTACTTCTCTCTGCTGTATACAGCGATGTAATGCCAAGATAACAAAGAATGCCGAACAAGCACGATACCAGCACGGCGTGAAGCAGACTGGCAAGCAGATAGATGTCATGGCCGATGGCCAGAGTCACGAACCCGCCGCTCAGAATCTGCAAGATGACGAGTACCAGGGACAACCGTGCCGCCTGATAGACCGCGCTGCCGGGCGCGGCCTGCGTACGGACCACCAGGAACAGGGCCAGGAGCGACAAACCGAGAAGGGCAGCCGCAACTCGGTGGATAAACACGATGGACGTTGCCCCGACCATCTCGGGAATAACCTGGCCGTTGCACAGCGGCCAGCCGATGCACCCGCCTACGGCTTCCGTATGCCTTACGAACGCACCCAAATAGACCACGACATAAGAATAGACCACGACAGCCCAGACGGACCTTCTCACACCGCCGGAGAGGCGGGTGCCGTCTCCCTTATTCATCGCTTCGCCGTACCGGGTGAAGACCAGATACAAGAGCAGCGTGAAGGCGAACGAGAGCAGCGAAAACCCGAAGTGCAGCGCAAGCACCGCCGAGGACTGCGGCCATATGACAGCGAGCGCTCCCAGAATAGCCTGCAGTACCGTGAAGAACATCGCGCCCCCTACATACCACTTCGCATCTTTGCGCTTACTGCAGAGGAACACTAGGATCGTTGTGGCCAGAAGAATCAGGCCGACGACGCCCACCACAAATCGGTGGCTGTATTCGATAAAGGATTCAATCGTATAGGCAGGCACGAACTTGCCGTTGCATAACGGCCAATCATCGCCGCAGCCGCGGCCGGATTCCGTCTTGGTCACAAGCGCGCCCATGACCAGAATCAGAAACATTCCCGCCATGGAAGCAAAGGATAATTGCTTGAGCCATTTCTGTATCCTCATATGCAAACTTCACCCGCTTCTATTATCAGTGATGCATGCCGTGGCGAAGACAAGGACGGTTCCCCGTTCGAAATGTCGACACCATCTGACAAGCCTGAGACTCCTCTACATTATAGCGATAAACAGAAACGGAATCCATGCGCAATTGTTACAAAGCCTTGAAAGAAGAATCAGCCGGAGAGGAGTGTTCATAGAATCGAAACAGAACCCGCCTCGGGCCTGTTCAGCAGACATGACGGCCCCTTATTACTCTTCCCTTCGGAAGACAAGATAAACGGCTTCGCCGTCCTTTCACGACGATGCCCGTTCAGTAGATATGTAAGATGACAGGATCGAGCCCCGGCGAGATATACATTCTTAGCTAACAAAAAAAGCCTGCCGGACAGGCTTCCGGCAGACTGATATTCATGCATGCGGCTCAAAGCCGCCCTCCGGCCGCCGATGGCTTTCCCATTCGCCGGCGGGGGCTGCTGTGCGTCCTCCTTGTAGAGGGATGGCTTCGGACCGTTTATTGCGGCAGCGCTTCGGACACCTGAACAGCCCGGTCCAGGAACTCCTCGATCTCTTCCCTGCTCTTGCGGAGCTTGCTCACGAAGCGGATGAGCTCCTTTCCTTCACGGAAGGCGATAAAGCTTGGAATGCCGAGAATGTTGAGTTCGGAGCAGAGATCCGGCAGATCGTCTCGGTCAATGTGGATGAACGTAAGTTTGTCCCCGTAGGCTTCTTCGATCTGAGGCATGAACGGTTCGATAAAATGGCAGTCCTTGCACCAAGTCGCCTTGAATACGGCGATCGTAGGCTTGGAGGCGCCGACCTTCTCCCTGAATCCCGCATCGGTACGGATTTGTTCCATGAATGGCACCGCCTTCTATTGTTTTGCCTTAGGGTAGCATTCCCCGTTCTGTCTGTCAAACCAACGGAAGATGTCTAGGATTGGTTTACATTTATTTCAAAAAGTGATATCATATAAATATCAAAATAAGGTGTCACATCCACATGACACTTGAAGGAGTGCTGCCGTATGAAGGAAAGAAAAGCTTGGGCCGTGAGCGGATTCATGGGAATTCTGTTCGTCCTGCTTCTGTATGCCGCCGGTCTCACGCTGCTGTACACCGAGACCCTGCCTATTCTTGGAGGCCTGCTGCTCGCCGCCTCGATTCCCTGTCTGACCGGATTCGCCATCGTACAGCCGAACCAGGCGCTGGTTATTACCTACTTCGGCAGCTATGCCGGCACGCTTCAGGACAGCGGGTTCTGGATGACGGTTCCGTTCTCCGTCCGCAAGAAAGTGTCACTGCGGGTCCGCAACTTCAACAGCACCCGGCTCAAGGTCAATGACATCGAGGGCAACCCGGTCGAGATTGCGGCTGTCGTGGTCTTCCGCGTGACGGATTCCGCCAAGGCTACCTTCGACGTCGATCATTATGAACAATTCGTCGAGATCCAGAGCGAGACGGCGCTGCGTCATGTAGCGGGCAAATATCCTTATGATGCTTTCGATGAAAGCGGGTACTCGCTGCGCGGCAACTCCGACGAAGTCGCCGAGGAGCTCAGCCGGGAACTTCAGGAGCGGCTGACCGTGGCAGGCGTCGAAGTGCTTGAAGCGCGGCTGACGCATCTCGCTTACTCCACCGAGATCGCCAGCGCCATGCTGCAGCGCCAGCAGGCCTCCGCGATCATCGCGGCCCGCGCCAAGATCGTCGAAGGGGCGGTAGGCATGGTCCAGATGGCGATCGCCCAGCTCCAGCAGGAAGGCATCATCGAACTCGACGAAGAGCGTAAAGCGGCCATGATCAACAACCTGCTGGTCGCTATCGTCTCGGACCGCTCCGCGAATCCTATCATCAACACAGGCAGTCTCTACTAACAGGCCCAGAGCATGGCATCCAAAAAGCAATTTCCCCTGCGCCTGGACCCCAAGCTGTACGAAGTGCTCGAGCGCTGGGCGGAGGATGAGTTCCGCAGCGTCAACGGACACATCGAGTTCCTCCTGCGGGAAGCCGCCCTGCGGGCCGGCCGTCTTCCTTCCGCGCGGCCTTCCGAACGCCCGGGCGGCAGGGAACCGGACACGAAGGCCTGAGCCGCGCAGCAGCATAGCCAAACAGCCCCTTGATCCCCACGGAGCGGGATCAAGGGGCTGTTTGGTGTCTCTCGGAAGCGGGCGGCACTCGCGGGCTGCGGTATAGCCGGCGGTGATCCATGCCATGCCGCAGCCCGGCCAAGAGGGAGTATCGGTAGACAGGGCTGGAGAGGAAGGAACGCAGCAGCTCAAGGCGATGAGACGTGGTGAGCGTTAAGGCGGGTGAGCGTCCATCTGCCGCAGCGGCATCGATTTCTGGGGACCTGCTGCCAGGCCTTCCCCTTTTGGAACCATCGGTCCGACGCCCCCTCCCGCAGCGCCATCAGCAGCGTTCCTTTCTCTAAGGGCAGCGGGACTATACCGGTGCCCCACCTGCCTTCTATGTGTCTGGCCGCCGTTTCCTCTGCTCAGCCCGAAGCGCACACACCCAAAAACCGTACCCCGGAAGGTACGGTTTTTGGGGCTTGCTTATACCCGATAAGGCTACTCGCGTGTAATTACGACAGATTGAGTATCCTGCTCCCACTTCACGTCTGCACCCATTCCTTCGGATACGATACGGACCGGCACGTAAGTCGCACTGTTCACAAGCTGGGCCGGCTTCTCCAGCGTCAGCGTCTTACCGCCTACCGTAGCTTGGTTGCTGCCGATCGTCAGCTCGATGATCGAGCCGCTCAGCGGATCCGTAATCGTCACCTTCTTGGCTTCGGCATTCCACTTCACATCGGCATCGAGCTGCTCGGTGACGAAGCGGACCGGCACCATGACTGTACCGTTATCGTTATACGGCTGTGTGCCGTATACCTCTCCCGCCTCAGCCGCGTTCAGACGAATGTTCTTGTGCGTGACATGCAGGTCGTCCTTCAGCAGCTTGTAGAGCGTGGAATTCGGCTCCAGTGCAGCCAGCAGCCTGCCTGCGGTGAAGCGGCTCGACGGCTCCCACTCGGTTACCCCTTTGGACACATCGACTTTGGATACGGTAACCGGTTTGTTCACATTCCAGTTCTCGGAAGTGCTTGTGACTTTAATGCCCTTGATGCCGTCGCCCTTGCCTTCCGACAGCGTCAAGTTCCACTCCATCGCGGATTTGCGCGGGAGGTAGTCTTTGTCGACCCACAGATCAACCTTGAACCAATGCTGGTCGCTCAGCAGCGGCTTCAGGCCTTCACCGGTAGGGGAAGTTGTCAGGGACGCTGCCGTTTGATCATACTGGTCTACGGCCTTCTGCAGCGTGGACTTGATGTAGGTGTGAAGGAACTCGACGGCCAGCGTCTTGTTATTGAGGTAAGGAGCGATGGCCGCATTCATCTCATCACTGCCGCCCGACTTGCTCTGCTCCTCCACGACTGCCTTCACGAGCGGAGCATACAGGTCGTAGAGCGTACCGATGAACGCTTTCAGACCAGCGTCATCTGCCAGCACGTTCGTGAGGAAGCCTTTGACGATCGATACGAGCTCGCTGCCATACAGCTCGGCATGCACTTTCGTCAGGGACAAGCTCTCGCCGTACACGGTCTCCGTAACAGGGCCGGCCGTGATCTTGTTCGGATTCGGGAAGTTATTCACGAAGAAGCTGCCGAGCTCCGGCGACTTCTCCACCGCTTTCTTCGCAAGATCCTCGATCTGCTTCTGGAGCTGAACGGACAGACCTACTTCGCCCGCTGCGCCCTGCGGGAATGCCGCCGGGTTGTTCTTGAACACGATCGGCTTCTTCGCTCCCTCGAGCCACACGATGTAGTCCATCTCGGACACTTCCAGATGGAACGGAATCTTCCCCTTGGAGTATTCCAGGGTTCCTTTGAGGGAGGCATGCAGGGCATCCTGCGTTTTGGCCTCCGTAATGTCGAGCTTGATCTTGCCGAAGAGCTCGAGCGCTTTCTTCTGCTCGGCAGTCGTGGTAGCAGAACCATCCGGCGTCAGTTCAAAGGCAACCGTCGAGCGGCCTTCCCCCGACTTCACCGCGAACGAGCCATTCAACACTTTGTTCACATCGACACTCGAAACCGGCTGGCAGCCCGCCAGGACAAGCAGTGCGCCTGCCAGAGCGGCGCTGAGCTTCATGCTCCAATTTTTCCTTTTCATACAAACCTCCTGGAATCATAAGAATAATGTGTAAAGAATTTCATAACCCTTTGTACGCACCGGAATCCAAAACGTTGCACTTTTGATACATAAATGTATACGAATTGTAGCTAAAGAAACCTTTAGGTGGGATGAGATTGACTATCGGCAATCACCGCTGGAGCGGTAAAGACCTGCTGAAGAAGCTTGCGGAGTGGCCGGAGGAAGCCGTCGTGTGGGTGAAAGCCAAGCTGCATACCGGAGCCTACGAAAAAGCGCTGCTCGATACTTCCTTTTCTCTGGAGGTGCCTTCCTCTGCTGTAGAAGCGCTGGGTCAGCGATTGAAGGCGCTGCCGAATCCGGCCAAGAAACCAGGCCCCGCCTATGCAGGGCTGGAGGACCGGCTCCTGATCGACCGGATCCGCGGGGAGAGCCAAGGGTGGAACCGCAACAATGTCACAAGGACGGAAGCTTACGGCCGTATGTATGCGCGGCATCCCGAACTGCACTGGGCCCTGCTGGCCCATATGGTCTCCCGCAACGGAGGATGGAGCATGACGGACCTGCAGGGCGAACTGCTCCCCTATCTGCTTAGCGAGGAGCAGCGCCGGAATGTATTCGCGTTCCTGGAACGGGCCAATGCCCTTATTTTCCGGGACGCGTACGCCCAGCTGCTGCTCTACGAGGAGAGCCTACGGCAGCGGCGTCCGCTGTTCCACCTGCTGCCGCTCTTGGGCGTATCGCGTTTTATGTGCGGAGTCTGGGAGCAGTTCTGGGAAGACCGCAGGTCTGTGCCGCTGACCATCGGCCTGATCGTGAACGAACAGCATTATATCGAAGACCGGGTTGTCCGCCACCCCCTCTACCGCCGTACCGTGCTGGACACGCTCTTCTTTCATACCCAATCCCTCCTGCAGTTGAATCATGTCGTGTTCCCTTACCGGGAGGGCCGTCTGATCCGGCTCGCCGGGGTGACCGTGGAAGACTTCAGCAGCAAGAAAGAACGTATCGAAGTCGGCAAAAAACTATACGGTATTCTGTTCGGTCTGCCGGCCGTGCATCAAGGCGTGCTGCGCTTCGTCTCCGGAAGCAGGCATACAGGATCGCGTGCCGACTTCTGGCCCCACTTGTTCGCTCCCAAGAGACAAGGGCCTCGCATCCCCCGCGGCGAATTGAAGGAACGGCTGGACGGCTGCCGGCTGCGGCCCGGCGCTCTTCCGCTGTACAGTCCCTCGCTGCAGTCTGCCTGGAGCGACCGCCCTATAGCCCCGTCCGAGCCCGGCGATTGGTTCCGTACCGAGGAGGTGCTCGCTTACTTCCGGACAGTCGAGCCTCCGTCATCCTTCGAGATGACCCAAGCCTACGGCACGGGCCTCGGACGAATCGAACTCGCGGTATTGGCCGGAGACCTGCTGGAATGAAGCGAGGAACTAAGACCTTTATAAAAGATTAAAACCATGTCCCACCCCTTTGTGGTACGATGAAGAAAGAGGGTATTCCTGACGTAAATACTCAAATTTAGGAATGACTGGGAGGAAGATAACGTTGAATTGGAAGAACACGAGAAAACTGCTGCGCCGAATTAGCGGATGGATGATGGCAGGCGGTCTGGCCGCTGCCGTATCGCTGCCTGCGGCAGCTCTGGCCGAAGGGCCGAACGATCCGGCTCCCGTGCTGAACCCCGCAAGCCCGAACGGCAAGAAGGTGCTCTTCGACAATACGCACGGCCAGACGGCCGGCGCGGCGGACTGGGTGATCGACGGCGGGTTCTCCGATTTTGCGAATGCGCTGGCAGGCAAGGGCTATTACGTGAAGGAGCTGCGCAAAACAACGCCTCTGGTTGCCGGCGACTTGACCGGCTACGATGTGGTGGTGCTCGGCGAAGCGAACATTCCGTATAAAACCTCCGAACAAGCGGCGCTGCTGCAGTATGTGCAGGGCGGCGGTTCGCTCTTCTTCGTCTCCGACCATTACAATGCGGACCGCAATAAGAACCGCTGGGACGCGTCGGAAGTGTTCAACGGCTACCGCCGCGGGGCATGGACGAATCCGGCCAAGGGCATGAGCAGCGAGGAAGCCTCTTCTGCCGCTATGCAGGGCGTAGCCAGCTCCGACTGGCTGTCATCGAACTTCGGGGTGCGGTTCCGCTACAACGCCATCGGCGACGTAACCGCCAACTCGATCGTCGCCCCGTCGCAGGCGTTCGGGATTACAACCGGCGTCTCCACGGTTGCCATGCATGCGGGCTCGACCCTTGCCATCACGGACGGGAACAAAGCCAAGGGCATCGTGTATCTGCCGTCGACCACGGCCAAGTGGAGCAATGCCGTAGACCAAGGCGTGTACAACGGCGGAGGCAAAGCCGAAGGCCCTTACGCCGCTGTGGCGAAGGTAGGCGGAGGCAAGGCCGCTTTCATCGGCGATTCCTCGCCAGTGGAAGATGCGACGCCGAAGTACAAGCGCGAAGAAACAGGCGCGTCGAAGACGACGTATGACGGCTTCAAGGAACAGAACGACGGCACGCTGCTCGTCAATATCGTGAACTGGCTGGCGGCCAAAGAAAACTACACATCGCTGAGCCAGGTTCCGGGCCTTACGCTCGACCAGCCGACCGCACTCTACAGCTGGGAGCAGCCATCCGCATCCACGGAACCGCAGGCTGAGCCTTGGGCGACACCGGCAGCGGGCTACAAATGGTGGGACCCGTCAACGTTCAAAGCAGGCTCCTACGGCGCCGGCACTACACCGGGCGGCGGCGGTGGAACGCCTACGGCAGCCTACGGGTTCGTTCATCAAGCGCAGCTCCCGAACAACGCCGTATTCCAGATCAAGGTCGTCCTGAACGGCCTGACGCCCGGCAGCACCGTCTCCGGGTACGATCTCGGCATCTACACGAGCTCCGGCACCCAGGTAGCCAAAGTGCAGAACAGCAGCGGCACTTGGCCTTCCTCCTACGGCTACAGCGCCACCTTCTCGGTGACGGCGGATGCCGCCGGACATGCCGAGAAGATCGTGAACGTACAGATCAACCCGAGCGCTTCGGGCGCGGGCAGCCTGCGTCTGCGGCAGAACGGCTCCGCGAAGTTCACTGAAGCGGTGACAATCGCGAACGTACCGGCCACGCCGCTGCCATAAGGAATGTCTACCTGTACGCACACGGCAGCTTGCTCTATGACCGTCCGGCATCACAAACCGGATGGCAGGCCGCCGGTCCCGAGGTTCGAGACCGGCGGCGGCGGCTATACGGCTTCTACTTTGCAATGAGATACGTTCCAGGCCACACCTGGGCCGTCCTTGAAGGATGGCCCAGGTGTGGCCTGGAACGTGTGAAGCCGTATGAGCCAAGCGATAACCATTGGACTTGCTGCACGAAAGAGCCCTGAACCGTTTCCTCCGTAGAGGAGCCGGTTCAGGGCTCTTTGCTTATGAGCATGTAGTTAGTGGAGGCCGGTTCTTCTGCCACTGCCATGGCATATCTCAAGGCCCTGAGCATAAGCATCGCGCCTCCCGGCATGTCGCTGAACTAAGACACGATGCGCTGCCCTATATGTAAACGCCCCGCCTTGATACGGTTCCGGGCACCGCGGCTGCCGTCAACCGTTCTGCCCGGCCCGGCCGAACCGGCGCTGAAGCGGCTTCGCCAGCTTGCGCAGCGGCCCCGGCATGCGGTCCAGATCCTGCAGCGTCATGACGCGCGTCAGGAACAGCAGCAGGATGTAGGCCGTGCCAGTGACAGCGCAGACGACCGCAGCCTGCAGGAAGCTGTCCGCCCGCAGGATGCCGAAGGGATTCAGGTTATCCCGGCAGAAGACGTCGAGCGCGATACCGACACCGGCGACAGCCGCTGTGGAGACAACAAGGCCCATCCAGCGCTGCGGCGAGAACACCCGGTAAGCTACCGCCCCGCGAAGTACGCTGAGGTTGATTGCGGCCATCACGATGAAGCAGAGTGCGGTAGCAGCGACCAGGCCGTAGATGCCCAGCAGCGGGGCCAGGAAGAAGCTGGCCGCCAGCTTGACCGCGATCCCGATGCCGACGCCGGCCATCAGCGGCTTCATCCGCCCCATCCCCATGAGGACGGCTCCGGAGGTCTGCATCACGATCTGGAAGATCGCGGTGATCGTAAGTGCCGCGATCACACCCGGCGCAAACCTATCGTCGATCAGCGTCCCTGCTTCGTTCTCGAAGATGAAGAAGTTCAACGGCCGGGCGGCCAGCGCGATCACAAGAACGACGGGCAGTCCGGTCAGAATCGACAGCTGCAGCACTTTACCTGTCTGCTCCGACACCTGCTTCATGTCGTTCTGCGCGAAGGCCGACGAAATGATCGGTACGACCGACTGGCTGAGCGCCACGGCCAGAATGATCGGAATGCCGGCCAGCGATTGGGCCTGACCGGTCAGAATCCCGAGCACCCGGCCGGCATCCTCCACGCCCATCGCTTCCTTGAGCAGCGGAGTAGCCAGCCACGAATCGATCAGATACACCAGTGTCACGGTGACCGAGAAGATCACGATCGGCACGGACAGACGGAACAACTGCCTGTAGACCGAACCCGCGGTCAGTGCGGCCGCGGCAGCCTTCTGCTCCGGCGGCACAGGACTGCCGTCCCTCTCCTGCTGATCCTGTCTCCGGAGCTTGCGGCCGTAGTACAGCATGACCGCCAGAGCGGCCACGCCGCCGACGACACCGCCGAACGAAGCGCCGGCGACGGCATACTCCAGGCCGCGACCGAGCAGCAGGTAAGCCAGCGCCACGGAAGTGACGACGCGGAAGATCTGCTCGATCACCTGCGAGATCCCGTTCGGTGCCATCATCCGGCGGCCCTGGAAGTAGCCCCGCATGATCGCGATGACGGGGAACAAGAGCAGCGCCGGGGCAATGGCCCGAATGGCCATCACGGCCTTCGGCTGCTCGCTGCTTGCCGCGAACGCGGGGGCTACGAACCATAGAATGAGGGCCATGACAATACCCGCTCCCACCGCGAACTGCAGCGCCGCCTTGTAGATCCGGTCGGCTTCGGCATACCGGCCGAGGGCGGTCCGCTCGGAGATCATTTTGCTGAGTGCGCTCGGGATGCCCGCCGTAGCCACCACAAGAAGCACGGAATAGAGATTGAACGCAACCCCGAACGGGGCCATTCCCGCCATAGTAAGCAGCGCGACGAGCGGAATCCGCTGAATCACGCCAAGCGCCCTGGCCACGAGGGCAGCCAGGGACAGGATCAGCGTTCCTTTCACTAACGAATCTTTAGATGATGACACAAGGTTCCCTTCTTCCCCATGGACCGCTTCCTTCCATCACTTGGATCCTGCCGAACCCACGGTAAACGCCAGCCCTCGCCATTTTTGAGGGATGCTGTACGTCTGCCAAGAACGTGCGAAACGGTAGAAGCGGCGCGATATCCATACTTATTACATTTGTATTAAAAAACCAGCCAGACAACAAACAGGACGATCATCAGTCCTTGCAGGAGTACCTTGGTCACGAGACCGGAGAAAAAACCGACGAGCGCGCCGACGCCTGCGCGTACGGCCTGCTTCATCTCGGTGCCCGTCACGAGCTCCCCGATGACCGCTCCGAGGAACGGGCCAATGAGCAGCCCCGCCACTGGAATAAGGAACGGCCCTACGATCAGCCCGATGGTACTGCCGATGACCGAGGCCCGCTTGCCCCCGAACTTCTTCACGCCGACTGCGTTCACTGCATAATCGGCGACCATCAAGACCGCTACCAGCGTCGTCTGCGCGATCCAGAACCACCAGCCGAATGGCTCCCAGCCGATCATGAAGCCATAGACGAAGAAAGCGGCATAGATGGCCAGGGCTCCCGGCAGGATCGGGTACACGGCTCCCGCCATGCCCACCGCAAACAACAGAACGATAATGGTCCAAGCAGCAATGGTCATTTGCTGATTCCCCCTTCTTCTGTGCTACTCCAGTTCGATTTTAGGTTAATACATACTCCCTGATAATGCGCGCCACGCCGTGTTCTTCATTGGTTACCGTGACCGTGTCGGCCAGCGCCTTCACTTCTTCCTGGGCATTGCCCATGGCCACGCCCAAGCCCGCCGCGCGGATCATCGCCACATCGTTGAGGCTGTCACCCATAGCGATCACTTCGTTCATAGTAATGCCGAGCATGCCGCATACCTGCTCGAGCCCGCTCGCCTTGCTGATCCCCTTCGGATTCAATTCCATGTTGAACGGATGGGAATTCGTAATTTCCAGGAGATCCCAGCTTTCGATTTCCTTGCGGATGACTTCGAGCACTTCGGCATTCTCGATGTAGTAGCCGAATTTCAGCCACTCGTTCTCTTCAATCTCCGTCTCCGTAGCCCAGCGGTCCTTGTTGTAAATGTCGCCGACGCTGTAGGCCCAGAACCACGTATCATACTGCACCGAGAGCTGGTGCATCCGCCGGAGCAGTACACGATCGAGCAGATGGCGCTGGTGCAGCACCCCCGGGGCTTTCCAGATTTCGCTCCCGTTGACGGTCACGATTGGCGACTTCAAGCCGAGCTCTTCCACATACGGCAGCGCATTCTGAATGCCCCGGCCGGTGGAGAAGGCGACGGTTACGCCCCGGTCTGTCGCTTCGAGGATCGCGGCCCGGTTCTCCGCGGAGATGCTCTTGTCGTCGGTCAGCAGGGTGCCGTCGAGGTCTAGCGCAATAAGTTTATAACGTTGCATGGGGCTTCCTCCATAAGAGAAGCCCGGCGGTCAGGGCGCGGGAGGGGAGCTTGGCAGCCCCCTTCCAGGCCCCTTAGCCGGCGGACTCCGATTCTATTTATTGGTGCGTCAGCCGCCCGTACGCCAAACTGACCGGCGCTGCCGCCGCTAGGCGGACAGGCCGGTCGGAAGGTGAGGCTGCCGTCTACTGAGCATGAGCGAGGGAAGGGCTCGGCAGTTCCTCCATGTAGGTGTTGTGCCAGAGGGCAAACATGTAGACTGTCCAGATGCGGCGGGCATAATCGCCATGGCCGCTGCGGTGGGCGGACAGCATGTTCCGGACGGTATCCATGCGGATGTAGTCCTCAATGCCGCTGCCTGCGATCTGCTCCATGATGATATTCCCCTGCGGCCCTTTCATCCAATCGCGCATTGGCACGGGGAACCCGAGCTTCGGCCGGTTCAGGATGTTGTCCGGGATGATGCCTTCCATCGCCTTGCGGAACACATACTTGGTCGTCCCCCCGGCAATCCGATATTTCGCCGGGATTCGGCGGGATACTTCGTAGAGTTCCACGTCCAGGAACGGCACACGCAGTTCGATCGAATGCGCCATGGTCATTTTGTCGGCTTTCATGAGAATATCGCCAGGCATCCACAGGTTCATGTCAATATACTGCATACGGGATACCGGATCCAGATGCTTACTCTTGTCGTAGAAGGTCTTGGCAATCTCCACGGGATTCTTGTAGCTGCGAAGCATATCGCGGTCGACGCGAACCAGCTCCGCCTTCATATCCTCGCTGAAAATCTTGGCGTTGCCGAGGAAACGCTGCTCAAGCGGCGTGGTGCCCCGCAGCAGGTAATTCCGGCCTTTGACGCCTTCCGGCAGAAGCCGGGCCAGTGCGTTCAGCATGCGCTTCACCGCAAAAGGCATCCGCTCGATCGGCGCCAGCGAATTCGGCTCGTTGTAGATGCGGTAGCCGCCGAACAGCTCGTCCGCCCCTTCTCCCGAGAGGACGACCGTCACTTGCTGGCGCGCCAGCTGCGCCACATGGTAGAGGGCGATCGCCGACGGATCGGCCACCGGCTCATCCTGGTGCCAGACCGCCTTCGGCAACGTGGCGAAGTAGTCCTCCTGCGTGATCACCTTCTCATAGTGCTCGGTTCCCAGCGCCTGGGCGGTCTGCCGGGCGATGATCGTCTCGTTGTTCGCCCCTTCAAAACCGACGGAGAAGGTGCGGATCGGCTCGATGCGTCTCATGTGGGCGGCGATGGCTGTAGAATCGATCCCGCTGGAGAGGAAGCAGCCCCGCTCCACATCGCTCTGCATGTGGTGGACGACGGAGTCTTGCAGCTTCTCGCGGATCTGCTCAATGCACGACTCCAGCGACTGCTGCTCCTGCGGCTCCAGCATGGAGTCCCAGTACTGGCGGATCTTCATGTCCCCGTCTGCCGTCACCGTGATGCTGTGGCCCGGCGGCAGCTTGAAGATGCCCTCGAACATCGTGGTCGGCTCCGGCACGTATTGGAACGTGAGATAGTTGAGCAGGCTCTCGGTGTGGATCGTACGCTCCACGCCGGCGGCCAAGATGCTCTTGATCTCGGAGCCGAACAGGAACCGGCTGCCGTCTTTGCGGTAATAGAACGGCTTGATCCCGAAGTGGTCCCGTGCCCCGAAGAGTCGCTTCTTGCGCTGATCCCAGATGACGAACCCGAACATCCCGCGCAGCTGCTTCACGCAATCCTCGCCGTATTCCTCGTACATATGTACAATAACCTCGGTGTCGCTGTGGGTTTTGAACTGGTGTCCCTTTGCCTGCAGCGTGTCCCTCAAATGTTTATAGTTATAAATCTCGCCGTTGAAAGCGATCCATACCGTGTCGTCCTCGTTGGCCAGCGGTTGGTGTCCTTCCTTCAGATCAATGATGGACAGGCGGCGAAACCCCAGCCCGATGCGGCTCTCGCTCCAAAATCCGATATCGTCCGGTCCCCGGTGCTCGATACAATCGGTCATGCTCTTCAGCAGGGACGGGGACGGTACGCGGTCCTCAAAATACATCACGCCGGTGATCCCGCACATATGGTGTTCTTCCTCCTCAAGCTGCGGTGTCCGCATGGCGGCGCGCCGTCAGCGCATACGTAATAGTCCGATACAACAGTATACCATATTCGCAGCGTTTTCAGGAAATGGCGTCCTTTTGCACGGGAATGTCGTGATTTCCGAGTAGACAGCCTGCGGCCGGTTCGTTAGAATGAAGGCGCCTAAGGGCTGCCCGTCCAGAGGTTGTCCCTATCTATCGTACGTGGAAAAGGAGCGTGTTCTTCATGATCAAAGGACTTACACGGGCCGGACTCGGCCAACCCCCTCCCCTGCCCGCATTCGTCTCCCTTGCCTCCCGCTACGGGTTCGGTGCCGTCGATGCCGTCGGCTCGGAGCTCGAAGAGTGGATCGATGCCGCCGGCAGCGAAGTGGTTCTGCAGGAACTGCAGAACCAGGGCGTGATCATCGGCGCCATCGGCTTGTCTCCGGAATGGAGACAAACGGAGGACGTGTTCCGCGCCGGCCTCTCCCGCCTAGCCAAGGACGCTGAAGCGGCTGCCAAGCTCGGGGTAACCTCCTGCTGCACTTATGTGCTGCCCTCAACCGACTACCCTGCGGCCCGTTTCATGGCTGTCGCCACCCGCCGGATGCGTACCTGCGCCGAGATTCTCGGTGCATATGGCATTCGTCTCGGTCTGGAATTCGTAGGCCCGCATCATCTGCGCACCCGGTGGAAGCATCCGTTCATCTGGACAGCCGGGGAAACGCTCGAATGGATCGATGCGATCGGATGCAGCAATGTGGGGCTGCTGTACGATGCCTATCATTGGTATACGACCGGAGGCACGCTAGAGGATATCCGCAAGCTGCGGGCGGACCAGATCGTGCATGTGCATATCAACGACGCCAAGGATGTGCCGCTGCCCGAGGTGCTGGATAATGACCGCGTCTACCCTGGCGAAGGCGTAATTGACCTCGCCGCTTTCCTGCAGGGGCTGCAGGAGATTGGCTACACGGGCGTGGTCGCGCAGGAAGTGCTGACGGCGCAGCCGTCTGCTGAGCCGGTGGAGGAGCTTCTGGTGCGTTCGCGGGAAGGGTTCGGGAAGGTTTGGGGACGCTCGTAGGAGGCTCGTGATACCCTTTTTGAGATACTCGTAATACCCTTTTTGCGTTCCTTTGAGCTTCGCTCAAAGGTCACTTTCAAAAAGGGTATACTTCGCTGTGCAGGGGGAAGGGCAAGGACGAGTGCAAGGGCAAAGCAAGTGCCTAAGCGAAGGCAAGAGCACAGACAATAGCAAGAACAACAGCTATGACAAAGAACGAAGCATAACACAGCCCACACTTGCCAACCCGTTCCCAGCATTTGCAACCCGCAAACCCATGCAGACCCTACCACAAAAGGCTCCTTCCCCATCACAGGGAAGGAGCCTTTTGCTTGTGGATTCAGCCACGCTTGGCGCACGGGCGTAGAAGACTCAGTAGGTCCCGGCAGCGGTGCTGCGCTTCTGTCTCCACTTGCGGACGAGAACGCCGTGCGAGGGGGAGAAGAGCAGGGCCAGGACGAACAGGGCGCCGGCCATGGTGATCATGCACCCTGCAATGGAGGCATCGAGCGAGACGGAGAGATAGTATCCCGACACGGCGCTGAGGATGCCGATGCCCATGCTGTAGAAGATCATGCGGCTGAGCACTTCGGTCAGCAGGTAAGCCGCTGCCGCGGGGACGACCAGCATACCGACGACGAGGATCGCACCGACGCTCTCGAAGGAGGCGACGGTCGTCACCGATACGAGTCCCATGAGCAGATAGTGGAACAAGGCTACCGGGATGCCGACCGCGGCCGCCATGGCCGGGTCGAACGCGCAGATTTTGAACTGCTTGTAGAACAGGCCGATACACAGCACGCTGAGCGTCAGCACCAGCCCGAGCCCCCAGACCGCCTTGGGACCTATGTCTATGCCGCCGAGCTGCAGCGTCTCCCATGGGACGGCGATGATCTCTCCATAGAGGACGCAGTCGAGATCCAGATCAACTTGACGCGTATACATAGAGACGAGCAGTACGCCGAGCGCGAACAAGGCGGTGAACACGACACCGATCGAGGCATCGGACTGCACGCCGCTCTGGTGGAACCACTGGATAAGGAATACGGTCAAGAGGCCGATCACGGAAGCGCCCAGCATCATGAACAGCGAGTCCCGCGAGCCGCTGATGAGGAAGGCGATGACGATGCCCGGCAGTACGGAGTGCGAGATCGCATCGCCGATCATCGCCATGCGCCGCAGTACCAGGAAACAGCCGAGAATGCTGCAGGAGCAGGCCACCAGGCAGGCCGTAAGAATAATCCAAAAGTCATTCATGGCCTTCCCTCCTCTCCTGCGGCCGAGACCGGCTGCTGCACGCTGTTCAGGCGCACCTGCGGCTGCTGCACGCTGACGACGTTTCTTTTGACCGCCGTCCGCTCCAGCAGCTTCGCTACGAGCCCCCGCCGGGGAGCGAAGAGCACCGACACGACGAACAGCGCCGTTGCCGACAGTACGCTAAGCGGCCCGGTCGGCAGGTTGTTGGCCGCCCCGCTGATCCACGTGCCGAGGAAGCCGCTCACCGCGCCGAAGAGTCCGGACAGAACGACCATCACTCCGAGGCGCTCCGTCCAATAGCGTGCCGACACGGCCGGCGTGATCAGCAGTGCGGACATCAACACGACACCGACGGTCTGAATGCCGACCACGACGGCTACGACGATCAAGAACATCATGAATTGGTCGAGGAAAGCGACCGGCATCCCAATCCCCTTGGCAAAACCCTGGTCGAAGCTCAGCAGCTTGAATTCCTTGAAGAGCAGCGTGCAGACGAGTACAAGCAGCGCAGCGACCACGGCCATCGTCACGACATCCTTGAAGACCATGGAGGCGGCCTGACCGAACAGGAACTTGTCGAGGCCGCTCTGGTTGCCGCTGCCTTCATGCTGAATCTTGGTCAACAGCACGATGCCGAGACCAAAGAAGACGGAGAGCACGATCCCAAGGGCCGAGTCCTGCTTGATCCGGGTATGGCGCGTCACATAACCGATACCGAACGTGGCGGTCAGTCCGGCGAGGACGGCGCCGATCAGGAAGAAGAAGATCGACTTCGACCCGGTGAGCATGAAGGCGATACAGACGCCCGGCAGCGCGGCATGGGCCAGGGCATCGCCCATCAGGCTCTGCTTGCGGAGATACGCGAAGCTGCCGAGCACACCGCTGCTGAGACCAAGCAGCATGCTGCCGAGCAGAATCCACTGGGCGTTCGGGTCCCGGAACATCTCGAAGAGTAAGGTCAGCATGGCGTTCACCTCGCCTGGACGATGACTGCCTCATCGTCCCGGTCCAAGAGAGCAAGCCGTCCGCCGTAGGTCCGCTGCAGATGCTCTTTGGTGAACCATTCACTGACCGGGCCGATGCCCATCAGCTCTACATTCAGCAGCATGATCCAGTCGAAGTACTCCTTCACGGTAGCCAGGTCATGATGGACGACCAGCACCGTCTTGCCCTGCTTCTTGAGCTCGTTCAGCAGGGTGATGATCGCCTTCTCCGTAGCCGCATCCACGCCGACGAAGGGCTCATCCATGAAATACAGTTTGGCATCCTGCGCCAAAGCCCGCGCCAGGAAGATGCGCTGTTGCTGCCCGCCCGACAGCTGCGAGATCTGCCGTCCGGCAAAGTCCGCCATGCCGACCTTCTCGAGGCAGTCCATGGCAATGCCCTTCTCTCTGGCTCCCGGCCGCCTGAACCAGCCTAGATGGCCGTAGCGGCCCATGGTCACGACATCCAGGGCCGAAGTCGGGAAATCCCAATCCACCGATTCGCGCTGCGGGACATAGCCGATCAGCTTGCGCTGTTCCGCATACGGCCGGCCGTAGATCGATACTTCGCCGGTCACGCGCGGGATGAGACCGAGAACCGATTTGATCAAAGTAGATTTGCCCGCACCGTTCGGTCCTACGATACCGATCAGCTTTCCTTCCGGAATCTCGAATCGGATATCCCGCAGCACCGGCTTCTTCTGATAGGCTACCGTCAAGCCTTCTACCGATAACGGTGATAATGATACTCCCATAACGCTTCCGCTCCTCTGCCCTGCCGGCGCTCTCGGGCGCCGCTCGCTTGATATGTGGGGACACCCTTATTTCAATGCCTTCACGATCGTGTCCACATTATGACGAACCATGCCTAAGTACGTCCCCTCGGCCGTTCCCTCCGCCCCCATCGCATCGGAGAACAGCTCCCCGCCGATCTGTATGTCATGTCCCTGCTTCTTGGCCCCTTCGATCATCGCTTCGATCGACTTCTTCGGGACGCTCGACTCGACGAACACTGCCTTGATCTTGTGCTGTACGAGATAATCGCGCAGGTCGATCACATCCTTGGAACCGGGCTCCGAGGCGGTCGAGATGCCCTGCAGCCCCATGACCTTAATCCCGTAAGCATCCCCGAAGTAGCCGAAGGCGTCATGCGCGGTGACGAGTACCCGCTGGGACTCCGGTATCGTGGCGATCTGCTCTTTGGCATAGGTGTCGAGTTCCTTGAGCTTCGCAAGATAGGCCTCGGCGTTCTTCCGGTAGGATTCCGCATGGCCCGCATCCACGCGGGCCAGTTCGTCCCGGACGGTCTCGGTCGCCGACATCCAGTGCTTGACGTCGAACCAGATATGCGGGTCATGCGAAGCGGTGCCGTCATCCATACTGCGTAGCTTCGACTCCGGAATGTTCTTCGAGACCGCCACGGTTGGCTTCGATTTCTGCATGTTCTCGAAGATTTCGACCATCTTGCCTTCCAGATGCAGTCCGTTGTAGAAGATAATGTCCGCCTGCTCGAGCTTCTTCACGTCCCCTTGGGACGCCTTATACAAATGGGGGTCCACCCCCGCTTTCATCAGCCCGGTCACTTCCACGTCATCTCCGCCAACTTCGCCCGCGATATCCGCTATCATGCCGGTCGTCGCCGTGATCTTCACTTTGCCGGATGCCCCGGCACCGGCAGCTTCATCCTGTCCGCAGGCCGTGAGGCTGACGGCCAAGCCCAGGAACAGAATCGTCATGATGAACCGTTTCCATGAGGACGGCATGGGAGTCTTCGGTTTCACAGCCTTCGCTCCAATCTTTGTCATAGTATTATTCCTCCATATATATGGTGTCAAAAAGTTGTCTTAGACCTTAATTGTTGTATGGGACAATATTTATTGCCCACCCGACTATATTTTTATTATACACAAATAAGTTTCCCTTATGCAACAATTAAATAAAAAAGAAAACCTCCCGCCAAGGGAGGTTCTGCAGTGGTCACCTATGGAGTTGTGACTGGTGTTTTCGGACCTTTGGGCTTGCCGTCCAGGCCGTAATATTGATCGTAAGCATCAAAGATCTTGCGGGCAATCGGTGCGGCACCGTAGGAACCGAAGCCCCCTTCGGGAACAACCACCGCGACGGCAAGCTTCGGATCCTCGATCGGTGCGAAAGCAATGAACACCGCGTTATCGATTTCCTTGCCGCCGGCCACGCGCTGGGTTGACGTACCGGTTTTGCGGGCGAGTGTATAAGGGAAGTCGTCGAAGCCTTGCACGCCAACCTTAGCCATCCCTCGAATCACCGCATCCCAGTACGTTTTGGGGAACTCCGTTTTGTCCAGCACGACCTTTTCGTTGAATTCCTTGATGAGCTGCCCTTCATACGTCTCGATCCGGTCCACGAGCAGGGGCTGCAGCCGCTCCCCCCGGGTTGCGAGTGTGGTCGCATATTGAGCCAGCTGCAGTGTCGTATACTTCTCGTTCTGTCCCCAGGACGCGAAGACCATACGCTGCTGGACGGATTCCTTGGTATTGCTCTCGAATTCGCTGAGTCCCGCATACTCCCTAGGGAGCCCGCTGCCGGTTGTAACACCCAGGCCGAATTTGGCCAAGTAATCTTTCCAGATCGTTACGGCCTCCGTACCTTTTCTGCGGTGCAGCTCATGTCCGATCATCGCCGACATGAAGGTGTTGGAAGAGTGCCAGATGGCATCCGTGGCATTAATCGGGCCCCAAGCCGCGCCGTCCGAGTTGGTCAGCTTAGCATTATTATCTTTCCCGTACGTAAAGACGCCTGTATCACGATACACGGTATTGGTTGTAAACAAGCCTTCATTCAATCCGATCAGCACGGAAAGCGGCTTGACGACCGATCCCATGTAAACGATCGACGTCGGATGGTATTTCAGCTTGTCTTCGGGGTAGTCCGGATAAGCGGTCGTGATCGTGCCATTATTGATCTTCGATTGAATTTCGGCATACTTTTCGTTCGAGATCGGTCCTGACCAGACCTTCGGATCATAGTCCGGCATACTCGCCATCGTCACAACTTTGCCCGTCTTCACCTCGATGGCGACTGCGTAGCCTGCAACCGCATTCGAGCCTTTGGCGGCATACCGGTTGGACCTGCCCGGCCCCTGCAGCCACGCCAAACGTTCGGTAATCGCCTTCTCGGTGGCAAGCTGCACATTCCTGTCTATGGTCAGGTACAGATTGTTTCCCTTCGTAGGCGGGGTGACGTCCACCTTGCCGATAATTTTGTGGGCAGCGTTCACGGGATACGTCTTCAGCCCGTTCTTCCCCCGCAGCTCCTCCTGGTACATATACTCGATCCCATCATATCCCACATACTCGGTATCGAGATAACCTTTGGTCTTCGTTTTGTCTTTGTACAAGTCCAGGTTCAAGTTAGAGGCCCGCGCCCTGGAGAACTGCCGCATATAGCCGAGAAGCTGGACAGCCGGCGTGTTGTCGTAGTCGTACTGCCGGATGCTCTCTTCCATAATCTCCAGCCACTTGAGTTCGTCGCGATGCTCCATCAGATAGGCGATCTCATTCTTATCCAGATCGGTCTTCAGCCGCCGCGGTACGGAATAATAACTCGGTGCGTCATTATTCTTCACCATATCAAGACCGTAGCCTACATCCATCTCGGCGATGATCTCTTCGGCGGTAGGCTGCTTCTCATCTTTGCGTCCATAGGTCGCGAAGATTCTCTCCAGTTCCCGGGCGAGCGCCACGACCGCATCCTTCGGCTGGTTCTGCTCAATGCGGAAGTACAGCGACTGGGTCGATGTCGTATAAGCGAGCGGCACCTTCTGCCGGTCATAGATATTCCCGCGGATCGGGGCGATCGGCGTATTCGCCTTATTGATTTCGTCCTTCTCGGCTTTCAGTTCTTTCCCCTCGACGAATTGGAGCATCGCAAGGCGCACGATCAGGACGGAGAACAGGAAGAAGGTGAAGAAGAAGAACAGGTTGATTCGTATGGTAAAATGACGTCGTTTCTGCGTTTCCTGTTTCGTCGGATCTTCCATCTCGATCGGCTTTTTCATCCTTACTGCGGCTCCTCTCCTGCAGGGGCTTTCGGCGTGCCATGAAGCCCTATGCGTTCATTGTAAGCATCAAAAATCTTCCTGGCAATAGGTGCGGCTCCGTACGCCCCGTAGCCGCCTTCCGGCACCACAACCGCCACGGCAAGCTTCGGCTTCTCCGCCGGCGCGTAAGCGATGAACACGGCATTCTCCAGGCTCTTGCCGGCCACCGACATCTGGGAGGTTCCCGTCTTCGCGGCTACGGTATAATCCGCTTCGCTGCCCTCGAAGCCGGTCTTCGACACTTTGAGCATGCCCTCTCGAATAACATTCCAATACGTATCGGGGAATGTCTCCTGGCTGAGGACTACCGGCTGCATCTCTTTGACCACCTGCTTGTTGTCGTACGTGACGATGCGGTCCACGAAGAGGGGCTTCAACCGCTTGCCCTTATTCGCGAGCATCGCCGTATACTGGGCCAGCTGCAGCGCCGTGTAGCGACCCTGCTGACCGAAGGAAGCCTGCACCAGCGCGGCCTGCATACTGGCCTCCTTTACGGTATCGTAATAATAGATGTCGCCCGGACTCTCGCCCGGGAGATCGCTCTCCGTCTTGACTCCGAGACCGAACATCTTCATATACTTATCCCAAGTATCCAAAGGGCTGCCGCCCCGGTTATAGAGCCGCTCCCCGACCATCGCCGCCATGAAGGTATTTGAGGATACTTCCAGCGCGCGGGAGGCGTTGATATAGCCGTTCGCTTTGAACCCCGAGTTATTCACCCGGCTCTTGTCTTTCCCGTAGATATAGGATCCGGTGTCATTGTAGGTCTCATACGGACCGAACAGCTTCTCGTTCATGCCGAGCAGCACGGTCAGCGGTTTGATGGTCGACCCCAGGGGCACGAGGGACGGCGGATGCTTGCTGATCTCGCTCTCGGGCACATCGGCGCACCGATCCCGGATCGCCCCGTTGAGATACCGGCAGCGGATCTCGCTCCACTCCGAGCCGGATACGCCCCCGTGCCATATATTGGGATCGTAGTCCGGCATGGACGCCATGGCCATCACCTTGCCCGTGTCCACTTCCATCGCAACGGCATAGCCTGCCACCGCTTCCCTCCCTTGGGCCAGCACCGAGCCGCCGGGAGCCCTCTTCATCGCGGCCAGGTGCTCCGTTACCGCATCCTCGGCGGCCTGCTGCACCTCACGGTCCATGGAGAGGATCAGATTGTTGCCTTTGACCGGCGGAGTCAGCGTATAAGGCCCCGTAATCTTCTGGGCTGCGTTGATCGGATACGATTTGGTTCCGTTCTGGCCCCGGAGTTCTTCCTGATACAGATACTCCAGTCCGTCATAACCTACATATTCATCGCCCAGGTACTCTTCCTTCTTCGCCTGGTAAGAACTCAGGTAGGAGTTCTGGACATTGACCGCGGCAGAGAAGGGGCGCAGATAACCGATGAGCTGGACGGCCAGATTGCGCTCGTCGTACACCCTTGCGCTCTCTTCCGTGACCTCGAGCCACTTCAGCTCATCCCGGTGCTCCAGCAGGTACGCGATTTCCTGCGGAGTCAGATCGGACTTGATCCGGCGCGGCATGTAGGAGTACCCGTTGATGTGGGTCTCCTTCTTATTGATATCAAACCCGACATCCATCCGCTCCACAATCTCGGCGGCCGTCAGCGGCTTGTCGTTCTTGATTCCGTAATCCGCGAAGACCTTCTCCAGGCTCGTCGCCAGCGAGATAATCTCATCCATCCGATCCCCGAGATCCCCCTCCGTGATGCGGAAGAAGAGCGACTGCGTGGAGACCGTATAAGCCATAGGGGCCCCGTTGCGGTCGAAGATATTCCCGCGGATCGGCGGGATCGGCGTCGAGCTCTCCGTAAATTCGGTCTCCGCCTGCTTGAGCTCCGCTCCTTGAACAAACTGCAGCTTGGCCAGACGGACGACCAATATCGCGAAGAGCACGAACACAGCAAAAAACAGCACATTCATCCGCATGCGCTTCGTATCCCATGAGCGCTTGCCGGGTTCCTTGGATTGTAAGGACGTATTCATAAGTACGAGACCTCTTGTTTTCTAATGATATGACATTGTCAGCAGTTCACGCAGCGAACGGATGCCTTCCCCGGTATGATAATCATAGCGGAGAATCTTGACGGCATCGATGCCGACCTGGCCCGGCGCCCACACGTCGTTGACCTCGTGATCCCCCACATAGAGTACATCCGAGGGATGCAGGCCCGCTTCTTTCAGCGCGAGCGTGAAGATGGCAGGATCGGGCTTCTCCAGGCCCGCGAGCGTGGATACCACGACCGGGTCGAAATAATGCAGGATCCCCTTGCTCTCCAGAATAGAGGGGAGGGTCGGTGCGAAATTCGAAATGATGCCTAGCCTAAAGCCCCGGCTCTCCAGCGACTGGAGCACTTCCTGCACATCCTCGAACAGGGAGTAGTGCTCGGGCGAAGTGAAGAGATCATAGAGCTCATGACAGCAGGCGTGCACCTGCTCCGTTGTCCACTTCTGCTCTTCCACGCCGAGATGCTCCAGAATATACCGGTACAGCTTCATCCAGAACTGCCGGTCGGATTCAGGCGTGCATTCCTCGAACGCATCGACGGCCTTGCCATAATAGAATAGACGAAACGCCTCCGTAAAAAGTTCTCCGATCCTTGCCTCGCCGGGGTGAAAATCGCGCGCAGCTAAAAACCGTCCCATGATGACCTGGGCCGCCGGGATGGTCAGCAGCGTATCCCCCACATCAAAGAACACGGCTTCATATTCTTCCAATCTTTTGATTCTGCCCAACTTGCATGCACCCGACCTTTCCACTGCCTTTCAGTGTACCACAAAATAATCCACGATAAAAAAACCGGAGGAAGCCGTTACGGCTCCTTCCAGGCCCTTGCCGCTGCACCGGTTTTATACACCGGCTTGAACCGATGCTGACACATGCGAGCTATACATCTTTGATGTGCGTCTCCTGGAAATTCGGCGGGTTGAACCAGTCCCCCCCGGAAGCCACCCAGGTGGAATCCAGCGGCACCCACTGCCTCTCCTGCGGCAGGTAGACCTCGTTCCAGGCATGAGGCCCGTAGCCGCCTCTTCCGTCATAGCCGAGGCCGGTGACGACCTTCACCTCCAGCCCCGCCGAACGGGCCATGACCGCGTATAGCCGGGAGAAGTCGATACAGACGCCCTGCCTCGAGGCGAAGGTGTCTTCCGGCGTCTGCTCTTTCCAGATTCGCTTCTCCTCGTAGAGACGGACCTTCTCCCAGTCGTATTTTACCCGCGTCCCGACCCATCGGTACAGCAGTCTCGCTTTTTCTTCCTCATCCTTGCCTTTGGCCGTAATTTCTTGGGCGGCCTCGGCTATATTGCCCGGGATATGCGCGTCTACGACCTCGTATTTGCGCTGCAGAATATCCGCGAACTCCTGCTCGACCTGACGGGTGAATACCGGCAGCCTCTGCTCGATGAAGTCTCCCGTGACGGGACGGATCACTTCCGTCGCGCCCTTCTGGTACAGCTGCGACGAACCGATATAAGACGACAATGGCGTCTGGGGCAGCAGGGTCGTCAGAATGAACAGCAGCGCGATCATGATCAGGCTTCGGCCCGCACCCGTCACGCCGCCGATCACACCGCCGACGAGCGAACTGAGGAAAGAAGGCGCCTTCCGTTCGCGCTCCGTAGCCGCCGCAGGCTCCGCCAGCCAGCCGTTCACGAACGGATCGATCAACCGGTAGAGCAGCTGCTTGATGAGGCCGTAGCCGATAACGAACAAGATCGCGAACCGCAGCAGCGAAAAGTCCCGCAGCCCCGTCACCGCCGTATAATACGCCTGCTTCCAGAACCCGAGCTCATCCGTAGGAATGGATAAGCCCAGTGACACCAGCCGCTGCTGGATCTGCGGCGAAGCCCACTCCGCAAGCTGCCAAGAGAGGAAGAGACCCAGCAGGGTCGCCGCTCCTTCCGTCACCATGAGTGCGAGCCGTTTGGCCGAGGAGGAGGCTCCGCGCAGCAGCCCCTGCAGGACCGAAATGCCGAAGATCAACGCGATCAGAAGCGTGACCATATTCAACTGGCTTACATACTGCCACACGTGCATACTACACCCCTTCCTGCCGCCCTCCCGGCATCCGGATCTGCTGCGAATTCTGCAGCAAGCGCCTCTCTAGGCTGCGACTCGCTTCAGCCTGACGTCCCGACCTTGGCGCCTTCGATAAACCGCTTCAATACGTCGTCCACTTTCAGCGTGAACGTTTGATTCATGAATGTCACCTGCACGTCGCTCGCCCCGGGCTTGCCGTCGAGCCGGATGCTCTTCGTCTTCACGGTGAAAGTCCCGTCGGGGTTCTGCGTATACTTCGCTTCCTTGGCTTCCTCGGTTACCGTCTTGTAAGCTTGGTTCTTGACGTCGGCAGCCACTTTGGAACCGATGGCAGATCCGTATTCGAGCAGCTGGTCCTTATAGCTCGCTCCATAGAAGTAGACCGCCGCCACAACGGCCAGGATGATAACCCATTTGATGACGGTTTTTACCAATTTGATGACTAGGAACAGTATGACCAGCGCCCCGGCAATCACATACCACCGCTGCGCCAAAAACTCCGTTACGAATTCCACGATCCTTCTCTCTCCCTTATCTCCATCTCTTTCCTGTCCTGCTTTCTATGCCTACTCATCATACAACAGCCGTGAGGGTCTCTTCATTACTTTTTTTTGGAAAAGACCTGGGAGGCTTTCTGCCTCTTTACCTACTTAAACGCAGGGAAGCGCGTACGGTTTCGGCCCCTCCAAATCCCTGTACTATCCGCAGCAGCCCCTACGTAAGATGGATAAGGACTCCTAACGGACAACCAATGATGCGAGGTGATTCAGGTGAAAACGGCCGTATGGCTCTATTTGTTCATGTTCGTCGCGATCTTCGATCTTCATGCCCAATACCCGATTCTGTCCCCGTTCGCCATCTCGCTCGGCGCGGCGCCCTCCTTTATCGGGATGATCCTCGGCGTCTACTCGATTACTCATATCCCGGGCAACCTGCTTGCCGGGTACGGGGTCGACAAATACGGAAGCAAGCCTTTCATCGTATTCAGCCTCATCGTAGCAGGCCTCGTGCTGCTTGCCCAGTCCAAAGTGAGCGACCCCTGGGATCTGCTCGCGGTCCGTTCCATCAGCGGATTCGTGCTCGCGTTCCTCTCGCCCGCCTGCCTGTCGCTGCTTGCCAAGATCGCTACCGACCGTGTGCAGCAGGGCAAGCTCATGGCCGGCAACGGCATGGTGCATACGATCGCTTCCGTGCTCAGCCCGGCGGCCGGCGCTTATCTTGTCGCCCAATTCGGATTTGAGCGCTCCTTCACCTTCTTGGGCTGGGGGCTCATCGCAACCGGCATCCTGGCATGGATCGGCGTCCGGGAGAGCCAGTACAAGAAGGCCGCGGCCGACCTCTACGCTTCCTCGCTGCCGCACGGCGGAGGCCCCGATGCACTGGGAGACGCATCCGGCGAGGCCCGGCCCATTCCCTGGTTGTTCTTCACGGTCCCCTTGTCCATCTCGTGCTCGCAGGGCATTCTGTTCTTCGAACTGCCGCTTATGAAAGAGACCCATGGCTCGATCCTCACCTCCGGCGTTTTTTTCTCCCTCGTCAGCCTGGGTGCGCTGGTTACGCTGAGCATGCTGTTCCTCAGCCGGGTCGCGCCTCTGCTACGGGTGTCCTTCGGCAGCCTGGCGCTCGCCTTCATCTTCTTCGGCATGTCGGTCCGGTGGCCACTGCCCATGTATGCCTCTTTGATCTTGATCGGTATGGCCAAGGGGGTCATCTTCCCGGCCATCGCCTCGCTGCTCGCCGCCTCCACGAAGTCCGCAAGGTATGGCAGGGTGTTCTCCCTGCTCTCGATCTCCTATTCCATCGGCGCCTTCATCGGGCCCATGCTCGCCGGACAGCTGCGGTCGCACGTCTCGTCCTACTTCCTGGCGTTCCTATGCCTCATGTTCGCTTTATCGCTGCTTCCACTGCGCCGCTCCCGAGATCCGATCCGCGTGTAGGTTCTCGATGAGCCATTCAAGGCTGTTCCTTTACGGACGGCCTTTTTGGCGTCCGCCTCTCTTCCGAGTAGGGTACTCTCCCCCTATTTATGGAGGACTATGGAAAAATTTTTGCACGGAGCTGCAACCTTTCAATTCGTGGGAACGTTTGGTAACCGAGGATGTTTCGTACTGGACGGGCTTGGGTAATACCCCTAAGACTGCCTCGATTACGCAGTGCAAAACATGGCAGGACGGACATAAAATGGCGTGTCCAGTCGAAGTCATCTAACAAAGAATTTTATGGATAAGAAGGAGGTGAGAATGCATTTGTCCAGGAAATTTGTTCAACGTACCAACGATTCAACTTCATTATTTGTAAACCAGAATAGGAGTGAAACCCGAATGAAGCCTGCTGTTCTTCAAAAGACAGCGCAAGTCACTGTTCTTATGCTGATCATCTCCGTATTGCTGCCTGTGCTCGCTTTTGGTGCGGGATTCAGTGGAGAGCCGACTTACAGAGATACTACGGTTACAGGTCAAGTTTATCTTGATGTGTATAAAGAGGGTGTATATCCATCTGTATATGCTTATACACCCGGCGGACAAAAATTGGATGTAACTAAAGTTACATATGCTAGCCGTAACGTATCCAATATTACGTACTTCGATTTCACTGTAACTGCAGGAACATACGATTATGTAAATCTGCAGTTCATTGATCCATCGGATGTCTCGAAATCCGTATATAAGGCCGTATATCGTAGCACTGACTACGTCGGCGGCGGATGGGGTCCCGGAGGTGGAGGAGGCGGCAGCACGTCCGGAGCGGGCGAAATCTCCGCTAACTCCGACGGTTCCGTGAATGCCGACCAGCTCAAAAGCTCGCTGAACCAGTATGATACGGTAACGATCAACATTACAGGCGAATTCGCGCTGATCCCTGCGAAGGCACTTGTGGGCTTCACTTCGAGCAACAAAAAGGTCATCGTCAAGAGCACGAACGGCTCTTACGTGCTGCCGGTTAAAGTTCTCGACCTCAAAGGCCTGGCTTCCCAGCTGTCCGTCACGACGGATGAGCTGAATGTGAAAGTTACGGTTGCCAAAGCAAGCCAAGCGATCGCTGACAGCGTAGCCGCTTCGGCTAAAGCGCTCGGCGGCGAGGTTGTTTCCGGCGCAGTTGACTTCAACGTGGCAGGCGTAGGCAAAAACAACGCTACGGCTCCAGTCAACCTCGGCAGCAACTATGTTTCCCGTTACATTCCGCTGTCCGCTTCCGTGGATGCGTCTTCGACAACGGGTGTCCTGATCGACACGGCAACGAACAAGCTGTCCTTCGTACCAACGGTATTCAGCTCGACGTATGCCGACCTGAAACGCAACGGCAACAGCGTGTACGCGGTGATCAAGCTCGACAAGAGCTTCGGCGACATCAGCGGACACTGGGCACAGAACAACATTGAGCTGCTGGCTAACAAGCTGGTTGTCGACGGTGTAACCGATACGACATTCGAACCGGAGCGCAGCATCACGCGCGCTGAATTCGCGGCACTCGTCGTTCGTTCCCTGGGTCTCCAAACGATGACAGGAAGCTCTTCCTTCAGCGATGTGAAATCCGGCGACTGGTTCTCCGGTACGGTGAACTCCGCCGTATACGCTAAGATTATCGATGGCTACGAAGACGGTACTTTCCGCCCGAACGCAACCATCAACCGCGAAGAACTCGCAGCTATGGTTGTCCGTGCGCTGAACTACGCAGGTGCGAAGCCTGCCGTGACAGCTTCCGAGCAATCCACACTGCTGGCGAAATTCTCCGACTCCGATGAAATCGTATGGGCCGAAGCGGAAGTGGCCACAGCTATCAAATCCGGTATTGTCGACGGTCTGACCGACGACACGCTGGGTGCCCGCGACACGGCAACCCGTGCTCAAGCGGCTACGATGCTGAAGCGTCTTCTGACGACAGCAAAGTTCATCAACTAGTACTTCGATACAATTTATGCAGCTCTCAAGCAAAAGACCTGACACTCGTGCACTCGTGTCAGGTCTTTTGCTTTTAAATATATAAGAATTTATATCTCGCCAGGGCTTCGATCCTGTCATCTTATATACTTTATAAACGCGCATCGTCCTTAAAGGACGGCGTAGCCGTTTGTCTTGTAGGGTCGATCGTAGTAGAGCCTCCCCCTCCTTCCCGGGTGAACTGGCCGTTTGACCGCCTCTTTCCTTCTGCCTGGGAGGAGGCCTGACAAACTTCCGCTATTCGACATTTCTTGGGAAATCCATTCTTACTGGATTGGGCATGGGTCCCCATCCAGGTTATACTACGGAGAGAGGCCAACTTGTCACGAAATGAGGAATCTCCCATGTCCATTGCTCTGATCGTAGAAGGAAAAAACGACAAAAGCAGGCTGCGGCGGCTGCTTACCGATGATATTCTCATTCTCTGCACCTACGGTTCCTTGAATACCCAGAGGCTCGAAGAGCTCAAGAAGAAAGTGGAGGACCGCGAGGTGTTTCTCTTTACGGATAATGATGCTTCAGGCAAAAAAATACGCGGCATTCTGCGCGATGCCTTCCCGGATGCGGAGCAAATCTATACGCGCCGCGGCTACGCTGGAGTGGAAGGAACGCCTGACGAATACCTGATCCAACAGCTCGAAAAGGCCGGCTTGGAAGAATACATCGTGTATCCTCCTCTGCTGCCGACCTTCGAGAAATTTTAGCGCACCGAACTAACCTAAGGAATAAACTTCATAAGATAGATGACAAGCGTCACGGTGAAAATACTGAAGATGGTGGAGGAAAACACGACCTGTGAGGAGAACTCCGGCTCGTTGTCGTACTCCACTGCAATCAGTACCGAGCTAAGGGAGGTCGGGACGGCGCAAGAAAGCACCAAGGCTTGCGCCATCACTCCCTCGATTCCCAGCAGCAGCACCACCAGGAAGCCCACGGCAGGACCGATGCAGAGGCGCAAGAGATTGGACAGCATGACATCCGAGAAGTTCAGCTGCCACTTCATGCTGCCGAGCTGGACGCCCAAGGTGACCAGCGCCGTAGCAATGAAGGCATCCGACACGTAGTTAATCGGCGCATAGATCGGCCCCGGTACAGGAATATCGAATCCTTTCATGAAGAATGCGACAGGAATGATATAGATAACAGGCAGCGTGAGTATCGTTCGGAACGTTTGTTTCATATCGTTCTTCTTCGAGGCATTCACCGCATAGATCCCATAAGTGTTCGGCAGCAGGCTCTGCATCATCATGATGATAATCTGAATCGACAGCGTGAACGCATCGCCTACGAATACAAGCTGGTTCAGCGGAATCGCATAGTTGGCGCTGTTGTAGAAGATGACGCTGTTGCGCATGGCCGGCACCATTCCCCCTTGGTAGCCGCGGACGCGAATGACCAATGCCATGACAAGATACATCGCGGCGAAATACACGCCGAAGAACAGCAGCGTCTGCCCCAGCAAGTTCAACGAGAGCTGCGACTCGTACAGCATCTTGAACACGAGCGCCGGGGAGAAGAGATAGAAGTTCAATTTGGACAAAGTCTTGATATCGAGCTTGAAGGCCCGGTAGAGCATGACGCCCACGGCAATCATGATCGTCAGTGGGATCACATTATGGAGCAGAATATGGACAAGATAGGTCATGGGCAGGGCCTCCGGTTCGAACGCAGAATGGCTCTCCGTGTGCGGTACGCCCGCCGCCGGATGAATCTAGTCTTTGGAGATTTGGATCAAATCCTTGGCTACCTGCTCAATGTCCAGGTCCTCGGCATCCCCTTTGTAATACGTACGAATCTGTCCCTTGGCATCCACGAGCAGCCACAGATTCGAGTGCGTGAACGTACCGTCCTTCGGGTTCTTCACCACGAGCACCTCGTACTGCTTCGCCAGATCGATGACATACTTCTCCTCGCCCCGCAGGAAGTACCATCCTTTGTAGTCCGGATGGAATCGGTCCGCGAATTCCTTCAGCCTCTCCCGTGTATCTTTGGCCGGATCGAACGAGATGGACATGATCGCCGTCTTGGTACCGAATACCCCCTTCTCCTTCAGCACATCCTGCACTTTGGAGAGATTATAGGTGGTTGGGGGACACACGTCCGGGCAGGTCGAATAGAAGAAATACACCAATCTGGCCTTGCCCTGCGTCCCCGACAGCGTCACTTCCTGGCCGTCGAGATTCTCCAGCTTGAAATCGGCTGCCGGTTTGATGACATCGATCTGCTTCTCCTTCCCCTTCACCAGCATGTACCCCAGTGTACCGATCAGCCCCAGCAGCAAAATAATGATAACCGTACGAAATGCGTTGCTCTGCATGTGCTCTCTTCCCTTCGCTCAAAAAATAAATCCCAGGCGCAGGCCATGGGATCCTAATTCATACAGGTATGATGATTCTCTTTAGCCGAGCGGTCCGCCCTTCGTGCACACGATCATGATGATGAAGAGCAGCATCAAGTAGTTGACCGAGTAGATGAACATCTTCTTCGCCCAGAGCACTTCTTCTTCCCCGTCGAGTTTGTAGCCCTTCAAACAAAGGAATGCCCAGTAAAGCCCCATACCCGCCGCGGCTAAGAAATAATAAATATTCACGTACTCATACACATAGAGCAGCATGGAAACCGGAACGAGCAGCACGATATAGCGGATCATGCTCATCTTCGTAATATAAGTTCCCTTAACGACCGGCAGCAGCGGGAAGCCCGCGGCACGGTACTCCTCCATCCGCCGGATGCCCAGCGCCCAGAAGTGGGGCGGCTGCCACAAGAACATGATCCCGAACAGAATCCATGCTCCGGCATCGAGTTCAGGCGTCACGGCGCAATAGCCGATCATCGGCGGTACGGCTCCGGAGAAACTTCCCATGAAAGTGCTCCAGACCGAAGTCCGCTTGAACCAGGCCGTGTAAATCCATACGTAGAGGAACAGTCCGATCAGACCGAGCAGTGCCGAGATCGGATTCGCGCCGAACCACAGCGTAGCCAATCCGAGCACACCCAAGAGGAATCCATACCAGAGCACGGTCTGCGGAGAGATCGTGCCGGTTACCAGCGCCCGCTTCTTCGTCCGCTCCATCTTGTTGTCCATATCGCGGTCCAAGTAATTATTAAGCACACAGCCGGAAGCCATGACCAATGCGGTTCCAAGCAGTGCGAATATCATCGTGACCCAATTGATGTTCCAAGCCGAAGCGACCCAGAACCCGCCGAACGCCGTCATGGAGTTGGAAAACAGGATGCCGGGCTTGGCCAATTGAACGAAATCCCTCCAGCTGGCAGACGTCCCCGCCGCCGGATCCGCCGCTGCGGCCGCCGTCTCGACACCCAGTTCGAGGCTTGCTTGTTCCTTCAATTCGTGTTACCTCCTTGTGTGAAGCTTCTATAACCAGACAAACCTATCGTAGCATGCATCAGTTCTTTGCTAAACGAATCCCCTTAATAATATCAACCAGGGGGACGTTTGACAACAAAGGAGGGGGGGAGTTCAAAATATTGTCGATATGTCGCCCCCAACTTATGAACGCTTTGCAACAAGTTGCCTTGCGGGGCTTGAGATCAATCAATCCATGCCGGGAGAACGGAACGGCAAAAAGCCGGAATCCGAAGATCCCGGCAGTGGTCTACTGCGTGAACGTTACGTTGTGCCGGCTACTTCGGAACCCGAAGGGGCTCCAGCCCGAAGATTTCACTTCGGAGAAAACCCCAAACATCCTCCAGCAGCTCCTGGATTTCGTATACCCGCAGACCGAGCACCTGCACCGCCAGACCGTGCTTATAGGTCATCGAGCTGCCAAAGTATAGCTGTGGGAAGGCGGCATACCGCTCTTCCATTCGGGTACGCAGTGCTTGCGCATGCTCGGTGCGGATCCGGTCCGAGAAGAGATACAAGCTGCCCGCATGCGTATAGGTATCCCAGCGGGAGACAGACCGCGGATCGGACCTGCCCGGCTCTACCTTCTGCCGTCCGCTGAAGATGAGCTCATCCTCGTACGACACCGTAAGCCTATTGGCGTAGCGCTCGTAGTGAAAAGTCTCGCCCCGATGGCTCCGCCCCGGACAAACGATATCGCTGAGGAATAACGAGGAGCCGCTCTTCATCTCGATGGAGGTGACAGCATCCAGTACCGCATCCGCATAGAGCATCAGCGGCTCCGGCATATACTCCACGTAGCTGTCCGGGCCCAGCACCAAGCTCTGCCGCTGTGCGCTCGGATGCCAAGGCTGATCCTCCCCTCTGCGGGAAGGATGCACCTTGGTGTAGGACTGGTTCGTGATATAAGCGCGCGTGCCTTCCCGGAATCGCCACTGCAGATCGTAGCGGTCCCCGGCCATGATCCCCGGGGAAGCATCCATCACATACACGCCCAGGGACTGGCCCGGGAACGGAAACGTCTTGGCGATCTTCAGCGGGTACGACTGGGAATGGGACTGCAGCTGTGTGGCTCCGCCGGTCCGCGTGAGAGCCGCCGCGATGGAGCCGGTGACCCTAGGCATGGCTGTATTCGTGTTCCACCCAGCTTACGATGTCATCCAAGCCTTGGCCGTTGAAGAGGTTGGAGAAGACGAACGGCTTGCTCCCTCTCATCTTCACCGTATCCTCTTCCATCACTTGGAGAGAAGCGCCTACATGCGGAGCCAAGTCGATCTTGTTGATAATGAGCATATCGGAACGCATAATGCCGGGACCGCCCTTGCGCGGGATCTTCTCGCCTTGAGCGACGTCGATGATATAGATGAAGCGGTCCACAAGCTCCGGACTGAAAGCGGCAGCCAGATTATCTCCTCCGCTCTCGATGAAGATGATGTCCAGATGGGAGAAGCGGCCTTCGAGCTCCTCGATCGCCTCGAAGTTCATCGAAGCGTCTTCACGGATGGCCGTATGGGGACAGCCTCCGGTCTCCACGCCGATAATCCGGTCGGCCGCCAGCGCTTCGGACCGAATCAGAATATTCGCGTCTTCCTTCGTATAGATATCGTTCGTAATGACAGCGATGCTGTACTTGCTGCCGAGTCTGCGCGCCAGCCGCTCGACCAGAGCGGTCTTCCCCGATCCGACCGGCCCGCCGATCCCGATGCGCATCGGCCGCTCCTGCCGGCGGCCCTCCGGTGTTTCCCATCCGTGATGATGATGATTGCTGCCTTGGCACATAGTCAAGCCCTCCTTAGGGTTACATTAGTAGTGGACAAATCAGGGAAAGAATCCTCCCCTGTACCGCTGCCTCTTCAGGACATAAACAACCGGGAATACAACCCTTCGTGCCGCATCATTCCGATTTCGGCCTGCGGACTGCTCCCATAGCCGTCCTCCAACGGATCCAGCGCTGCCGCCGTCTTCCACGATGACTCAATCAAAGGAAGAAGGGAGGCCAGCAGCCGCTGGCCTTCCGTCTGTCCGAGCGACATCAGCCGCAGCCCGCTGTTAATGCAGGTCATCGTGCAGGTATACAGGTACCCCTCCGCAGCCCTATCCAGCGGGACACCAAGCTCACGTGAGATCCAGCCGTGGATCAGGGGATGGGTGCCGATGCATTCTTTGCGGGCGATCGCTCCGGCCAAGGGCTCCCAGCCCAGGTCCGGGTACACCGACTTCGCAAGCTGGTAGAGCCTCCGCCCCATTTTGGCGACGCCTTCCCGCGTTTCGCTGGCCGCCCGCTGCACATGCTGGGTACGGTCGACCAGCCAGAGATCCTCCCACCGCCGCTCGGCTCCGTACAAGTATACGGCCTTGACGGCCAACGCATCGACAGGCGCCCAGCTGTGGAAGAGCATCTCTTCAATATAACGCCTGAGCTGCTCCGGCTTCTCCAGCCGCCCTTCCTGTACCAAGGTCTCCAGTCCGAACGAGTGCGAGAATCCGCCGATCGGCAGTGCCGAATCCAGAAGCTGCGTATAGGCCAGCCACGAGAAGCCCTCGAAGTGCTGCATACCCCGCGCCCCTTTCCATGGTGTTATGTACGAATTCAGCAGCTCTGCCCATGGCCTCTCCTTAGAATAAGAAGTAACGCTGCGCCATCGGCAGCACGCTGACCGGG
Source organism: Paenibacillus caseinilyticus (assembly GCF_027533645.1). Classification (GTDB taxonomy): domain Bacteria; phylum Bacillota; class Bacilli; order Paenibacillales; family NBRC-103111; genus Paenibacillus_G; species Paenibacillus_G caseinilyticus. Next base: position 30,394 of record NZ_JAQAGY010000018.1, on the reverse strand, counting down.
TCGCATGTCACGGCCTTCCCGTCCACCTTGACTTCATACGTGTCGGGATTCACCTCAATCTTCGGCGTCTCCCCGTTATGGATCATATCCTTCTTCGTTACGCTGCGGCAGTTTTTCACCGGCTCGATACGCTTCTGCAGACCGAGCTCGCGGTGTACGCCCTTATCGTAAGCGGCCTGCGATACGAAGGTGATGCAGTGGTTCAGCGCGCGGCCGAAGGCGCCGAACATCGGACGCCCGAAGACCGGCTGCGGCGTCGGAATCGAAGCATTCGGATCGCCCATCTGGGCGAAGGCGATCATGCCGCCCTTCACCACCATGTCGGGCTTCACGCCGAAGAAGGCGGGCGTCCACACGACAAGATCGGCGAGCTTGCCTGTTTCTACGGAACCGACCAAATGGGAGATGCCATGGGTGATCGCCGGATTGATCGTGTACTTCGCCACATAGCGTTTGATGCGGAAGTTGTCATTCTCCTCTTGTGGGTCCGGGGCCGCCCCCTCATCCGGTGTAGGCAGATGTCCGCGCTGTTGCTTCATCTTATCCGCTGTCTGCCAGGTGCGGGTGATGACCTCTCCCACCCTTCCCATCGCCTGGGAATCGGAGGAGATCATCGAGAAGACGCCCATATCGTGCAGAATGTCTTCCGCTGCGATCGTCTCAGGCCGGATCCGGGAGTCGGCGAACGCGACGTCTTCGGGAATCCGGCTGTCGAGATGGTGGCATACCATGAGCATGTCAAGGTGTTCTTCGACCGTATTCACCGTATAAGGACGGGTAGGGTTCGTGGAGGAGGGAAGCACGTTCAGCTCCGAGGCGATCCGGATAATATCCGGCGCATGCCCTCCCCCTGCCCCTTCCGTATGATAGGTATGAATCGTACGACCGCCGATCGCCCGGACCGTATCCTCCACGAAGCCCGACTCGTTCAGCGTATCCGTATGGATCGCGACCTGAACGTCATACCGGTCGGCTACACCGAGACACGTGTCGATGGCTGCCGGCGTCGTCCCCCAGTCCTCGTGAAGCTTCAGGCCGATGGCTCCCGCCTCCACCTGCTCGGCGAGGGGCTCAGGGAACGAGGCATTCCCTTTGCCGGTAAAGCCGAGATTCATCGGGAACGCCTCTGCCGCTTCGAGCATCCGGTACATGTGCCAAGCCCCCGGGGTGCAGGTCGTAGCGCTTGTGCCGGCCGCGGGTCCCGTGCCGCCGCCAATCATGGTCGTCACACCGGAAGAGAGCGCCGTTTCGATCTGCTGCGGACATATATAATGAATGTGCGTGTCGATCCCGCCCGCCGTAATGATCTTCCCCTCACCCGCAATGACTTCCGTCGAAGCTCCGACGATCATATTCGGATCCACTCCGTCCATGATATCCGGGTTGCCCGCTTTGCCAATCCCGATGATGAGGCCATCCTTGATGCCGATATCCGCCTTGACAATGCCGCTGTGATCAATGATCAACGCGTTCGTAATCAAGGTGTCGAGCACGCCCTGATCCCGCGTATGGCGGCTCGATTGCCCCATTCCGTCCCGGATGACTTTGCCGCCGCCGAATTTGCACTCGTCCCCGTAGACGGTGCGGTCCTCCTCAACCACCGCCCACAATTCCGTATCCGCCAGCCGCACGGCATCCCCTGTCGTCGGCCCGAAGGTTAGAGCGTAGGCATTACGGTCCATATGCGCCAATTACATGCCCTCCTCCCATTCGGTCAACCGAATCCGGACCGGTCCGCTCAGCTGTCCCCGGCGCACGCTGCCTCTGGAGAGATGGTTCAAGCCGTACGACAACCGGTCTCCCCCCAGCTCCACCAGCTTCACTGGCTTCTCCTCACCGGGCTCGAAGCGGACGGCGGTACCGGCCGGAATATCCAGACGCATGCCGAAGGCGGCCTCACGGTCAAACTGCAGGGCGCGGTTCACTTCAAAGAAATGGTAGTGCGAGCCCACCTGAACGGGACGGTCTCCCGTATTGACAATGATAAGATCCGCTTTCTCCTTGCCGGCGTTGAGTTCAATACTGCCAGTCCGTACGCGGTATTCCCCTGGAATCATAAACTTCCCGCTCCCTTCCCTGTGCCGGATTCACCCGGACATGTAGTAATGTCATCTATGCTTACATATATTGCTTACTAAGGATTCTCGCTGCCGGCTGCGGCTTGCGCACGAATCGGCTGATGCACAGTGACGAGCTTCGTACCGTCCGGGAATGTCGCCTCCACCTGCACCTCGTGGATCATCTCCGGCACACCCTCCATGACTTGGTCTGAGGTCAGCACGGTGGTACCATACTGCATCAAATGGGCTACGGTGAGGCCGTCCCGGGCTCCTTCCATAATCTCCGATGTAATCAGCGCCACGCTCTCCGGATAGTTCAGCTTGACGCCGCGGGCCAGCCGCCGCCTTGCAAGATCGGCCGCTACCGTAATCAACAGCTTTTCCTTCTCCCTTTCTGTCAGGTACATGTCAGGCCTCCATCCTATCCTTCGATTAATCAACCGTTTGCTCTTAAACCCGAATATTCATGTTTTCTTATCTCTATTATATTCGCCATTCCAACCTCTGTAAACCTTTTATGTAATTTTAAATTACATGAAAAAGATAAGATAATCCGCTTTTCCCCCGAATTTTGGAAATATATCAGGCATATATAACACCATGACGGATCAAAAAGAACAAATTCCAAAAGATAAACATTTTATGTTAACTATATTGACACACAAATATCATTCCCCTATAGTAGGGCATGTGAGTTGCTTCAGCTTCCTGGCTTTTCCATCCTGGATATGAGGATTCACGGTGAACTACCAACATTATGGGGGAGTGGAATCAATGAAACCTAGAACAAGAGGACTCACCGCACTACTGGCCGTCAGCTTGTCGCTGTCCGCGTTGCTGGCCGGCTGCGCCGCCAAGCCGACAGCCACCTCCGGTTCCGGCACAACCGCTGAACCGAAGTCCGGGACTGCGGCATCCGGCGGCGACACCGTCCCGGTGGGCGTTCTTCACTCCCTGACCGGAACCATGTCCATCAGCGAAGTATCGGTACGGGATGCGACCCTGATGGCGATCGAAGAGATCAACAAGGCGGGCGGCGTGCTCGGCAAGCAGATCAAGCCGATCGTCGAAGACGGCGCCTCCGATTGGCCGACCTTTGCGGAGAAAACGAAGAAGCTCCTCCAGAAGGACAAAGCCGTCGTGATCTTCGGCGGATGGACATCGGCGAGCCGCAAAGCGGTACTGCCGGTTATCGAGCAGAACAAGGGGCTGTTCTTCTACCCTGTACAATATGAAGGCCTCGAAGCCTCTCCGAACATCTTCTATACCGGCGCGACCACCAACCAGCAGATCGTACCTGCGGTCTCCTGGCTGCTCGAGAACAAGGGCAAGAAGTTCTTCCTCCTCGGCTCCGACTATGTCTTCCCTAGAACGGCCAACAAGATTATCAAGGAACAGCTGAAGGCGGAGGGCGGAACGCTGATTGCAGAAGAATATACGCCGCTTGGCCATACGGATTACAATACGATCATTTCGAAAATCAAGAAGGAAAAGCCTGATGTCGTCTTCAATACCCTGAACGGAGACAGCAACGTGGCCTTCTTCAAACAGCTGAAGGACGCAGGCATCTCCTCCAAGGATCTCACCACCCTGTCCGTCTCGGTCGCCGAGGAGGAAATCCGCGGGATCGGCGCCTCCGTCCTCGAAGGACACTATGCCGCATGGAACTACTTCCAGACGACCGATACGCCGGAGAACAAGAAGTTCGTCGAAGCCTATAAAGCGAAATACGGCAAGGACCGCGTAACCGATGATCCGATCGAAGCCGGCTACTTCGGCGTCTATCTGTGGGCGGAAGCGGTGAAGAAGGCGGGCTCCTTCGAAGTCGACAAGGTAAAGGAAGCGGCCAAGGGCATCGAATGGAATGCCCCCGGCGGCAAGGTCAAGATCGACGGCGACAACCAGCACGTCTACAAAACCGTAAGAATCGGCGAAGTCCAGGCGGACGGACAGTTCAAGGAAGTATGGAACTCCGGGGAACCGAAGAAGCCGGACCCCTTCCTGAAGAGCTACCCGTGGGGCGCCAAAGTGACCAAGAAGTAGGGGGAACGCAAGGAACCATGTGACAAGCGACAACGACCTCGGAACCTCAGACAGAAACATAAAAAGGGGCTGCCTTCGGGCAGTCCCTCGGTTTTACCTCCCTGCCCTGCCCGTCCTGCACGAATCGATTAGACTCAACAGCCCCAAAGGAGGCATAGACGATGAGCCTGCTTCTGCTCCAGCTCTTCAACGGCATCTCGCTCAGCTCCATCCTGCTTTTAATCGCCCTTGGCCTCGCCATCACCTTCGGCCTCATGAACGTCATCAATATGGCGCATGGCGAATTCATCATGATCGGCGCCTATATGACGTACATGATTCAAGGCTTCTTCCAGAAGATGCTGCCCGCTTCGGCGTTCGGCTACTACTTCATTCTCTCGCTCCTCGCCGCCTTCATCGTCGCTGCGGCGATCGGCTGGCTGCTAGAGAAGACGCTGATCCGCTTCCTATACGGACGTCCGCTCGACAGCCTGCTCGCCACCTGGGGCGTCTCCCTGGTGCTGCAGCAGTTGGCGCGCACGATCTTCGGCGCCCCTAATGTCGCCGTCCAAGCGCCGGAGTGGCTGGAAGGCGGCCTTGCCCTCACCACGGAGCTGACCCTGCCCTATAAGCGGCTGTTCATCATCGCCCTTGTCATCGTCTGCATCACCGCCATCTACCTCTATCTCTACCGCACCCGCGGCGGGCGCAGCATGCAGGCCGTGATGCAGAACCGCGGCATGGCCGCCTGCCTCGGCATCTCGACAGGCCGCGTGGACGCACTCGGCTTCGCGCTCGGCTCCGGCATGGCCGGGATCGCTGGCTGTGCCTTGACGCTGCTCGGGCCCATCGGACCTTCGATCGGCACCTACTACATCGTCGACGCGTTCATGGTCGTCGTACTCGGCGGCGTCGGCAAGCTGGTCGGCACCGTAGCCGGAGCGCTCGGCATCGGCGTGCTAAGCACCGCCTTCGAGTATACTACCAGCGCCACGCTGGCCAAGGTGATCGTCTTCACGCTGATCATCGCGTTCCTGCAGTGGCGGCCTTCGGGGCTGGTCACGATGAAATCGCGCGCGCTCGATTAATCGATACCGATAAGGAAGGAGTGCTGACCCTCATGATGCTGCACAGCTCCAGTACCAAGACCAAACTCATTCTCAGCTTGGGGCTCCTGGCCTTGATGCTGCTCGCTCCCATGGTGCTCTCCGAATTCCGGCTCTCCCTGCTCGGCAAATTCCTCTCTTATGCCGTACTGGCCATGGGCCTCGACCTGATCTGGGGATATACGGGGATCCTGAGCCTCGGCCACGGGGTGTATTTCGGACTCGGCGCCTACTGCATGGCAATGCACCTGAAGCTGGCCGCATCCCCGGACAGCCTGCCTGACTTCATGTCATGGAGCGGCGTGGAAGAGCTGCCCTGGTTCTGGGTTCCGTTCCAATCGGCGGGGCTGGCCCTGCTTCTGGCTATCCTCGTACCGGCCGCCGCAGCTTTCGTGCTCGGCTACCTGACGTTCCGCAACCGGATCCGCGGCACCTTCTTCTCGATCCTGTCCCAGGCGCTCGTCATCATCACGGTGACGCTGTTCGTGGGACAGCAGGGCTATACGGGCGGCACCAACGGACTGACGAGCTTCGATACGTTCCTCGGCCTGACGCTCGGCGATCCCGCCGTGAAGCTCATGCTCTATTACGTGACAGTGGCGGCCGTCGGCTTGACGCTGCTCCTATGCCTCTGGCTTGCCTCCAGCCGGCTTGGCAAGATTCTGGTGGCCGTGCGCGACGCGGAGAACCGCGTCCGCTTCATCGGCTACAACCCGGTAGCCTATAAAGTGTTCATCTACTGTGTCTCCGCCGGGCTCGCCGGCTTGTCCGGCATCCTGTTCGTCCTGCAGGAAGGGATTATCTCCCCTGCCCAGATGGGCATCGTACCCTCCATTGAGATGGTGCTGTGGGTCGCTATCGGAGGCAGGGCCACCGTAATCGGGGCCATCCTCGGCACCGTGATCACGAACGCGGCGAAGACGACGTTCAGTGAAGCGTATCCCGAGTTCTGGCCCTTCCTGATGGGCGCGCTGTTCATTGTCGTCACGCTGTTCTTCCCCAAAGGCATCATAGGCACCGTCCAAGACGCGGCGGACAAATGGAGAACCGGGAGAGCGCGGCCTGCCGGCATGCTGGGGTCCAAACCCCCACTGGCTTACACGGAACCGTCCAAGCCGCAATAAGACCAGCAGCCGCAATCCCCTATGCAAGGACGCTATTCATTAATCCATACCTTACCCCGGGATATCCGAAAAGGAGGAAGGCCGATGGCTATGCATTATAATGAAACGTCACCAAGGAAGGGCGTATCCGAGCCTATCGTCCGCGTGGAGAAGCTCGAAGTGAGCTTTGATGGATTCAAAGCGATCCGCGGACTAGACTTTGCCCTCTCGGCAGGCGAACTGCGCTTTCTGATCGGCCCGAACGGCGCAGGCAAGACGACGCTGCTCGATGTCCTATGCGGCAAGGTCAAACCCTCCAAGGGCCAAGTCCTCTTCAAGGGACAGACCGATCTGGCGCGGCATCAGGAGCACCAGATCGCGCAGCTCGGCATCGGACGCAAGTTCCAGGCCCCGTCGATCTTCATCACGCTGACCGTACAGGAGAACCTGCTGCTCTCCATGCGGCAGAAGCGCGGCCTGCTCAGCACCCTGGTGGCCAAGACGACGCCGGAGCAGCGCGAGCGTCTGCATCATTATCTCGGGATGATCGGTCTCACGGACAAAGCGAAGGAGAAAGCCGGCTCCCTCTCCCATGGGGAGAAACAATGGCTGGAGATTGGCATGCTGCTCATCCAGGAGCCGGAGCTGCTCCTGCTCGACGAACCGGCGGCGGGAATGACGGACAGCGAGACCGAGAAGACCGGCGAGCTGCTGCACCGCATCTCCGACAAGCAGACCGTGGTGGTGGTGGAGCATGACATGGAATTCGTGCGGCAGTTCGCCAAGACCGTAACGGTCATGCACGAAGGATCCGTCCTGTGCGAAGGCACGATGGAGGAAGTACAGAATAACGACCGCGTGGCGGAAGTGTACTTGGGAAGGCGGGGCGAGCGCAATGACTGAACCATCGGTAAGCACAGAAGGAGCATCCGTGAAGGCTGCGGGGACGTCATCCGGCGCGTCTCTGGAGCTGAAGCATCTCGAGGCAGGATACGGGGAAAGCATGATTCTGCGGGATGTCTCCCTCACCGTGCCCCCCGGGCAGGTCGTCTGTCTGATGGGGCGCAATGGTGTCGGCAAATCAACGCTGATGAAAACCGTCATGGGGCTCATCAAGCCGAAGCGCGGCTCCATCTTGTACGGGGGACAGGAGTATACGAAGTCAGCCCCGGACCGAAGGGCCAAGGCGGGCATCGGTTATGTGCCGCAGGGCCGGGACGTCTTTCCGCAGCTGACGGTTGAGGAGAACCTGCTGCTCGGCCTCGAAGCGGCGGACGCCAGGCTGCGCCGGGCGGGCATTCCCGGGCACGTGTTCGACAAGTTTCCGGTGCTCCGCGAGATGATCCACCGCAAAGGCGGCGATCTCAGCGGCGGACAGCAGCAGCAGCTCTCGATCGCCCGCGCGCTTGTGTCGGAGCCTAAGCTGCTCCTGCTCGACGAACCGATGGAAGGCATTCAGCCTTCCATCGTGATGGATATCGAGCGCGTCATCGAGTCGATCAAGCGGAGCCGCGCGATGTCCGTCCTGCTCATCGAGCAGAGCCTATCGTTCGCGACCTCCATTGCCGACTACTATTATGTGCTGGATAAAGGGGGCATTGTGGCCGAAGGCAGCTCGGCTGATCTGAGCGAGGAGCAGGTGCGCAGGCATCTGGCGGTGTAACCTGCAGGGCTTGCAGCCCTACGGTTTTTTTATATCAGTAAAGGACGGTGAAGCCGATTATCTTGTATATGAGCCGACCTCCCTCCTTCTGCGTGATTCGGCAGCCCGTCCGGCGGGTAAAGAATGGCTAAGGTCTGCGTATTTTTGAAGCTTTCCCCCGCTGTGATATGATGAACGGTGAGGGAGCTCCATACCTTTTACGATACCAGGGAGGGACGAGTATTCATGACAACTTATCAGCAAATCGGCGACAGAACACTGTTGAACGACGGCGTACATATGCCTTGGCTCGGACTGGGCGTTTGGCAGACGAAAGACGGCGACGAGGTCGTGCAGGCGGTCACGAACGCGATTGAGACAGGCTACCGCTTGATCGATACGGCAGCCGCATATAAGAATGAAGAAGGGGTCGGCAAAGCGCTTCAAGAGAGCAGTATTCCGCGTGACCTCTTGTTCGTCACCACCAAAATTTGGAACGGGGATCAAGGCTACGACTCCACCCTCCGGGCGTTCGAAGAGAGCCGCCGCAAGCTCGGGCTTCAGGTCATCGACCTGCTCTTGATCCACTGGCCGGTGGCAGGCAAGTATAAAGACACCTGGAAGGCGCTGGTTCACCTGCAAAAAGAAGGCCATGTCCGCTCGATCGGCGTAAGCAACTTCCAGCCCCATCATCTGCAGGACATTATCGAAGACAGCGGTGTAGTACCGGCCGTAAACCAAGTCGAGTTCCACCCGCTGCTTCAGCAGACGGAGCTGCGCGCGTTCTGCCGTCAGCACAACATTCAACTGCAGGCATGGAGCCCGCTGATGCAAGGCAACCTGGATCTGCCGCTGCTGGCCGAGATCGCCGAGAAACACGGCAAATCGCCGGCGCAGGTGATTCTTCGCTGGGATCTGCAGCACGGCATAGCGACGATTCCCAAATCTGTGAAGAAGCACCGGATCGAAGAGAACGCGGGTGTGTTCGACTTCGAACTGTCCGATGAGGACATGACCCGGATCGACGGCCTCAACCAGAACAAGCGCTTCGGGCCGGATCCGGACAATTTCAATTTCTAATCTGGTTTCGGGTTCAACTTTCCGATCCGATTTCTTATTCTCATTTCCCATATCCATCTAACCCGCCTGCCGCTTCGCTGTACGCGGGTACATCTCAAAGCGCAGACCTAACCGGTCTGCGCTTCGTGCTTATTGGTGTCTCTTGCTTATTGGTGTGTCTCCTGCTCTCCGGCCCCGGCTGGCGCGAATTCTCACCTTAGCGTACGCCTCACAAGGCGTTCATACCATCGCCACGGCAGCAGTGCCCGGCCCAGCAGCGTCATCGCCGTGCCCTTCCCCAGCGGATAACGCAGCTTCGGCCGGCGGGCGCGAAGCACCCGGAGCACCGCATCAGCCACCTCCTGGGGATCCGGAGCCGTCTCGGCTGCCCGCTGCGAATAGCGTAGAATGCCCTCCAGCTCCTGCCGGTAAGGCGACGGCTCCGGCGCATGGATGCCCTCGAAGCCTTTGCGCCAAATCTCGGTCCGGTAGGCTCCCGGCTCGAGAAGCACGACATCCACGCCATAAGGCTGCATCTCCAGCCGCAGCGCTTCACTGAATCCTTCTACCGCAAACTTCGAAGCGGCATAGGGGGCATACCCGGGGAAGCCCGCCCTTCCGCTGATCGAGGAGATGTTCAAGATCCGGCCCCTTCGCTGCTGCCTCATCGCGGGAAGCACGGCCCTCGTCACTGCGACCAGCCCGAAGAAATTCGTCTCGAGCTGGGCCCGCCAGGCTTCCATCGGGATGTCTTCGACATAACCGCCGACCGCAAAGCCTGCATTGTTGACGAGGACATCCAATCCGCCGTACGCCGCCATGACCGCGGGAACCGTCCGGTTCACGGCTTCTTCGTCGCACACATCCAGCTCCCGGCAGTCGATCCTCTCCTCCGCCCCGCTGCTGCGGGCAGCCGCCAGCAGCGCATCGCTCCGGCCCGTATCCCGCATAGCGGCGACCACCAGGTAACCCTCCACCGCCAAAGCCACTGCAATGCGCAGCCCGAGACCGCTTGAGGCTCCCGTCACGAGTGCGATCGGCCCTCCGGACACCTTAGCAGGCCCTGCCTTGCTCCCCTTCTTCACGCCAACTCCCTCCTCTTCCTGCCCGTCTGCACTTCGTATTGTGGCACAAGAAGAAGGCCAAAGCCAGCGCGGAGCCCCCCTGCCGCTCCCTGCATCCGTCATCCCCGCTGCCGGGATTCGGCCAAGCGGACCAACCCTTCCGCCGCCAGAATCCGCGGGTCGTAACCGAGCTCGTCGCGGGCCGCACGGATATCCACCGTCAGGCTGCGGCCGAGGACACCGACCATGTAGCGGGTGAGCAGCGGCTCCGGCCGGCCTCCTCTGAACTGGGAGGCCGCTTCCATCGCGGCTGCCAGCCCGTAAGCCGCCCCATAAGACAGCCGCCTGGCCCGCAGCTTCTCGCCTAGGCTCTCGAGCAGCCTCGGCAGGATATGCGCCAGACGGACCGGTTCCCCGTTCGAGATGTTATACACCCGGCCCAGCGCCGAAGAGGGGGCCGCCTGGCAGAGAAGGAGCGCATCGACCGCATTGTCGATGTAGGTGAAGTCCACCACCGCCTGTCCGCCGTCGATCAGAGGCAGTCCCTGCCGGGCATTCGCCCGGAGCAGCCGCTGCAGGGAAGCCCCGCCGCCAGGGCCTATGATAGCCTGCGGACGGACGGTCACCGTTCGCAGGCCGAGCCGGCCAGCCGACTCCACCTCCTGCTCCGCCAGCCGCTTCGTATACAGATACGCATTCGCCGGGCGGGCGGGAAGCGTACTCCGCTCGCTTACCTCCAGCCGGTCCGTGTAATCGAAGTAAATCCCGGCGGTGGACACATGCACCATCCGCTCTACTCCCTGCCGCAGGCAGCCGCCGATCAGATGCCGGGTGGCCGTTACATTGCTCGCGTAGTATTCGCTGGCTGCGCCCCACGGCGAAGTGAACGCAGCACAATGGAACACGGTATCCGCCCCGGCACAGGCCGCTTCGGTCCGCTCCCGGTCGCAGAGATCCGCCCGCACAAAGCGGATCCCTTTCCTAGACAACGCCCTGCCCTTCTCCTCGCTCCGCCCCAGTACCGTCACATCCCACCCCAGCATCGCCAGCCGCTGCGCCAGCCTTCCTCCGAGAAACCCGGTCCCGCCGGTTACCAATGCCCGCATCGCTCACCATTCCATTCAAAGATCTTATCTTTATTGTAAGACTTCCGCAGCGTACGGTAAGTACTAACTTCCCCTAGTACCGCCGGGGAGGCCTCCGGTCTCAGGCATCTGGACCGTTCCCGCGATGGCGCCCCCAAAAAAAACAAGGCCGCCCAGTCAAGAAATCCGGCGTCTTCTCATAGAATGAATTGTGTGCCTATGCATTTATCCCATTAAGCAGCGTCCCGCTGCGAGCTCTGAGGAGGTTCCTTCGAACCATGTACAACTACCGTTATCCCATCGGCACAGGCCCTGCGGGCCACCCCGGCCATCCTGCCGTACCCGGCGGTTCTCCGGCAGGCCATGGCATGCCGTCACCCATGCCCGGCAGCGCATTCCCGCCTCCAGGGCCTCCAGGCTACCCGGTACCCGGAGTCCCTTCCGCTCCTCCTGCGCCAGGCCAGCTCCCGATCGAACAGTCTTATATCGAGAACATTCTACGCCTGAACCTCGGCAAAGTCGCCACGCTGTACATGACCTACGAGAACAATTCGCAGTGGAATGCCAAAATCTTCAAGGGGCGGCTCGAAGCCGCGGGCCGCGACCACATCATCATCAGCGATCCGGCGACGGGAATGCGTTATTTGCTGCTAATGGTGAATCTCGATTATGTAACATTCGACCAGGAGCTGCAGTATGCGCCTTCCTTTGGCGGCGGCACCGGGCTAAGCGGCAGATAACTGGCGGTAGTGAGCATCCCACTGCAAATACATAGCTTGACGTATACTTAACAGGCGGAACGCTGTGCGTTCCGCCTGTTTTTTCTTGCATAGGGGGCTGACCCCCTATCCGTACCAGCGTACGTCCCCTCTAGCAGGCCAGGAAGCCGCAGGGCTCTCCAACGCTTCGGTTTTATCCATTCCAGGCTGTCAGCAGGAGCAGCTTCAACACCATGAGCACCAAGCCGGTCAGCGTCCCCACCAAAAATAGAAACAGCAGCACCGTAATTCCTTTTCTGACCCGCCCCCGGATCGGCTCATCGATCAAGAAAGTCAGTGCTGCCGTGAGCAGAGCCAGCAGGGCGTATCTCCACAGATAAGGAATGCCGAACGCAATGGTAGCGCCATACAGCAGCGAAGCCGGGTACATCAGGTACTTGGTCTTCAGGGTCATATCATCGCTAGTTTTTTTGACTTGTGGAATCAAGGCTCCGGTCCTCCATTGGTTGTCTTCTCGGGCACTAACAAGAGATTGAATAAAGCAGCTCATGAGTTACCTAAGCTACTAACTATATGCTCTATGAACAGAATGATTCCAGGGTCCATCCACGAGTTGCCCCGTAGGGGTTCCTTATATTGATTATAACGGAACCTACCCTGTTCAGGGACGCTCTTCCCCCTGCCAAATACAGGGGTGAAATCGGCCGCCATTCCGCCTATAATGGAAAGCATGCTATACCCCCCTAAAGGAGAGCCCATGAGCCCAAGAAAGCCTGTCATCGAAGAAATCGATTACCTCCGCGGATTCGCCTTCCTCGCCGTGGTGATGCAGCATGTCGTCGGTCATTACGCTTATGCACCGAATCTGCCTTTGGCCGATGGGGTTCTGCTCGCCATCCTGCTTCTGCTCGCGAAGTTTGCCGTGCCGCTGTTTATTTTTATTACGGGACTTGTTCTGTTCTATAACTACGAAGGCGGAGTCGAGTACGGTCCGTTCCTCCGTAAGCGGAGCAAGGATATCCTGCTGCCCTACCTGCCCTGGGCCGCGCTGTATGCGCTGCTGGTTATGGGGGGGACGGCTTTCGCTTCCTGGGAGGGCGCCCGAACCTTCGGGAGGCTGCTCTTCACCGGGGAAGCCTCTTACCATTTCTGGTACATTATCATGACGTTCCAGTTGTATCTTTTGTTTCCGCTGCTGCGTCTGGCGATTCTCCGGGTGGACCGCTGGGTGGGCAGCAAAGGCGCCCTGGTTCTAGTGCTCCTCGGCCTGCTGTACATCGGGTACAGCGGACACCACAGCTTCGTCGATGACGCGATGATCGCCCTGCATCTGCCTGTCCTCTCGGATTTGTTCGGGGACTACAGGGACCGCAACGCCTGGTATTTCCTGTACTACTTCGTGCTCGGTGCCGCGGCCGGACTATATCTGCCCCGGTGGAAAGAATGGATTGCCCGCCGGCATTATGCGATCCTGGCAGCCTACGCGGCCGTCATTTTGTATCTGCTCTACCGGATCGTCTCGCATTTTGAACTCCAGCCGAAGCTCGTTATGCGGTATAACGATACGTTCCTCGTACAGCCTCACATGGCGGTATTCCTGATCGTCTCCGTGGTGGCCATGCACGCCTTGGCTATCCGCTTCGCCGCGAATGCCCCGAGCTCCCTGCAGCGCCTCGTCAAGCTCATGGGAAGCTACTCGTACACGGCTTACCTGGCTCATGCCCTTGTGCTCCAAGCAGCCGTCTGGATCGCTGACCTGACCGCGCCGGTGGCCTCCATCACGCTGCGGTCGCTCCTCTCCTTGCTGCTGTGCGCGGCCGGGTCGGTCGGTGTCGCCATCCTGCTGCGCACCGCCGCGCAGGCTTGGCGGACCCGACGCCAACCGTGACCGCGCTCCCCCACACAAAAACCTTGCTCAGGCCGACAGGCCGAAGCAAGGTTTTTGGTGTGTTGAGCCGTTGTGGAGAAGCCTTGCGTTTATATCCGGGTCCTTCCTCCGCGGCATAACCCTCCTATACTAATCCAACCGCGACTATGCCCTCTTCCTCCAACTGTTCCTCGTCCAAATTACTCAAATAATCCGGGGATACATATTCAAAATGAGATAATCCGAGTCTTTGTGCAATTAGATAGGCCGGCGGGTTTTCAGCGTTTATTGGGCTATCTTTAAAGTCGAAGATTGGTTCCAGGCCACTTGTACTATTGCCTTGCTGTAGCACCAGTTCTTCCAAAAATTCGAGATCGAACAGATCCTTCTCTATAAGTAAAGCTGATCCGGCCCAGTCCGCCTTATAATGAAATACAAGCTCGTCTTTATTGTATATTGTTAATGTCCACATATGGTCTTCAAGATAAACATAATGAACCAGGATGCCTGGATTATATTCACTTAGTAATTCATCGATATGTCTACCCTTATATTCGGCCGCGAAGGTTACCCAGCCATTGTGCTCCTCATAGACATACCCTGTTACTTGAGCATCGTTCAGAAGAGTTACTGCCTTGGTTGGATCGGACGTTTTAAGATGAAAACTATTGCTGAATTGGCTCATGCTGCTCTTCCTCCGCATTAAAAATTGGCACTGCCTGCTTGGGGAATTTTCAGAGCTGGGGAGGGCAGCGGTGCTCCCGCGCGGCACTCGGACGTGGCTTCGCCGCGCTAGAAGCTTGAGGATTATTGTTCTTTTTTGCCTTCGGTTTCGTCTTCCTTCACTTCGCCGCCTTCTTCTGCAGCTTCTTCTAGGAACCACAGCGGATCATTGCAGTCGACTTCGCCATTGTAGTTGATCAGGATCTCTTCCCCCGCCTTGATATCCGTATAGGCATAGAAGTCCACCGTGTGCTGGTCGAAGTTCAGCTCATAGGTGGCATTCGGTGTATAGGAGTGGTTGAACAGACTGCCGTACCCCAGAAGAATGGCGGTATGGTTCGCCCCGTATTCAAACACATAATCCGCCAGGATCGTTTGTTCGATGTGTTCATGGTCTTCATTGAGGTAGGGAACGACCGGAGCTTCATGGAACATAGTCCCCTTGGGAATATCCTGCTTGGCGAATACCCCGCGGTTAAATTCGCCGTTGCTAAGTTTGGATGCCTTGATCTCTATCATTACTGGTCACCTGCGCACTCTTTAGTTTTATGGATTCTCGTGGTCACTTGATCGCGTTCAAAAGAACCATTGTACCCCACCCTGACCCAAACGGCAATAAGAAGCTGTTCACTCGCCGTTCAACCCGATAGGAACGCCGCCCAAGCCTCGGCTGGTCCCGGCTTCCTTGTACTCTTCCTCCATTATAGCCCAAACCCGCCCGCCCTATCATCCGCAGCGAATAGCCCGGCGCCAGAGCCTCTACTCCTGTAGAGAACTATGGCCCGGGCTTTCGCTGGCTTACCGCTATCCGTCCGTGCTGCCTACAACTCCAGCGTACCCGAAACCCTCTTCAGTCTGAGCAGCGCGGGCGAGGGCCGCCACCGGACAGATCCCCCCAGCCCCCTTACGGCTCCACACCCCACTGCAGAGCGCCGGACAGGTAAGAGGTCACCCGCGTCCAATCCGCATAAGCCGTCGCCGCCGCATTGAAGGAGTAATCGCCCGTCTGCGTATAATTGCTCCAGTCGCTCTTGTTGATCCGCGTCTGCACGTTCAAGCTCTGGCCTGCCGCGAGTGTGCCTGCCCCGCTGCCGAAGCCAATCTCCACATACGTGTCGGCGCCCGGCTTCGCCTCGGGCAGCTTCACGAACGTGCCCCCGATATTCGCGCACCCGGCCTGCGACCAGTCGCAGCTGAAGTTCTGCGCCTGCGTCCCGTCCGCCGTGTAGTAATACCTCAGCTTCACGTTCGCTAGGGATACGGCGTCCGTCCCGGTATTCACCAGCTTGAACTGCGGGCTGATCGTATTGGCCGACGCGGCCGTACCCGCGTTCATCATCTGCACTTTCAAGCTGCCTGCTGGGGGAAGGCCGCCGGTTCCCGTCGTATCGGTGATCGCAACGGTGAGCACCGGGTCCGCTCCCCCGCTGAAGTCGAAGGTAAGCGGCAGGCTGCCCACCGGCTGCTTCGCCAGATAGGTCTTCAGCAGCTTCACGGAGCTCCCCGAACCCGACACCGTGTAATCCGTGCCCGCAGCAAGTACTCCCGAGCCGCTGCGGATGGCGCTCAGCGTATGGCCGTTCAGTGTGAGGGCCACCGGTACATCTGCCTGATTGACGGCGTTCTTATCGAAAGAAGCCGACACCGGCGAGATCGCCGCATTGTTCTCATTTCCCGTATTGCCGCCGCTGCCTGTGCCTACATTGACCTGCAGATCCACTGTGCCCTCCGGCCACAGCTCGAAGCGGACCGTTGAATTCGTGTCGAACATATTCGCAAAATCCTTGCGCAGCGTCACGGTGCTCTGGTTGTCATAGACATAGTCCCCGCCGCCCTCCAGCCACGTCGTCCAGGAGTTGATGGTGTCCACGGCAGCGCCCGTCGCGTTCTCGAACGCCTTGGCCTGCTTGATCTTCACTCCGTTGTAGTTGAACGGCAGAACGACATCCGCGGTGAACGGCTTCGTCTTGTCGATGGTCAGCGGGGCGACTGTCGGCGCCTTATAGCGGTTCACGTTCACGATATTATCCTGCCCCTTGCTGAACTTGAAGGTCAGCTGCGCATTCTGTCCGAGCACGGACGGGTTCAGGACCCGGTTCAAGAAGCTTGCCTTCAATGTGAAGGTCGTACCGCTCACCGTATAATCCGTCCCGGCCGCCAGCGGGGAGGAGCCGTTGTAGACGCCGGTCAGCGTATTGCCACTCAGGTCGAGCGATGCCGTGAAATCCTTCACCGCTTCATCCGCCTTAATGTAGAACTCGGCGGGCCAGACGAAGGAATTCGGAACGCCGGCCGCCGACTTGAGGATATACGGGATGTACCGGTCTTCCTTGATTCGCTTGTTCACCCGGTCGAATCCCGCGTTGTAGCCGTCATCCCAGAACATCGTGACGATACCGTTCTTCAGGGCCGTCTTATTCGTGTGGTCCATATAGAACCGCGCCTCCGGTCCGTACACGATTTCGCTCATCATCGCGTATTCACCCAAGATGACCGGCACGCCGGCCGCCACATACTTGTCGTGCAGCTGCTGGAACTGGCTCTCCGTGGCAGCCTTGTTCTCGGGCATATTCCATACCGGCATATTCCACGAATTCGTCGTGAACTGGTACGGATAGTAGTGCACATCCACGGCGACCCGGCTGTCGCTGGGAAGCACGAGACCGCTCAGCGTCTTCTCGATGTTGTTCCCTTCTCCGCTCAGAACCACGAGCCGCTTGTCGTTATTGCCTCCGGAGGAGCGGATCACCGGCAATGTCTGGGTGTTGATCGTATTCATCTGCGCGGACGTCTGCTTCGGCTCGTTGATAATCTCGAAGACGAGCTTCTCATTCTTGTCCTTGAAGCGTGCCGCAATCTGGCTCCATACCTTCTTGAACTTCTCCATCTCCGCCGTATTCCCCGGCATATTGTACGCCCACTGCCAGGAGTCATGATGCACGTTCAGCATGACATAGAATCCCCGGGCCAGCGACCAGTCCACCACCTGCTCGACCCTCGCCATCCAGGCGGCGTCGATCGTGTAGTCGGGACCTGCCCCCATATGATCCGTCCAGGTGACCGGAATGCGGATCGAGTTGAATCCCGCGCTGCGGACCATATCGAGATCCGCTTCCGTCACCGGCGCGTTATTCCAGGATCCCTCGGTGGGAATGGCATCCAGCGTATTGCCGAGGTTCCAGCCCGGCGCCATGTTCTTCACGAGCTGCAGCGGGGGAAGATCGTTGAACGGGGCGGGAGCGGCTTCCGCCCGGCTGCCGGCCGGGAAGAGAGAAGCGAAGAGCAGACCGCCCGTGAGCGCCGCAGCGAGCAGCGTACTGCAAGTTTTCTTGATCATGAAATCTACCTCCTTGGGATAGGGAAGAAACGGGTTACAGTTCCTGCCTGTCATGAGGCGGCACACGCTTGTGCAGCCATAGAGACGGATCCTGGAAGGACATCACCTCCTTGAATGACTGGTCTGCCTAAAATAGACAGCGCTTACATTTATTATTGTAGTGCACCGGACGCCGCAGAAATACCCCTTGGATCCGCATACAAATCATGTAAAAAATGGTGATTCGTTTAAGGCGCTTTTTTGACAATCTTCCATAAGCTGCGTAAAGGAATTGGAATAAGGAGGTTTTAGGGATATAATCTAGTAGGAGTTTGGATTCTATGGTACAATTTCTACGATAAAATGACGTATAAGGGAGATCTGATCATGGAGAAAACACTGATTTTCGGACATAAGAATCCGGATACCGACACGATTTGCTCTGCTATCGCCTATGCTGCACTGAAAACGGAACTCGGCCAAAGCGTGGAAGCCGTCCGTCTCGGCAGCGTGAACGGGGAAACGCAATATGCGCTGAACCATTTCGGCGTAGATGCCCCCCGCCAAGTGGACACAGTTGCGAATGAAACGAAAAGCGTCATTCTCGTAGACCATAACGAGCGCCAGCAAAGTGCGAGCGACATCGATCAGGTTCGTGTTCTGGAGGTTATCGACCACCACCGGATCGCTAACTTCGAGACGAGCTACCCGCTGTACTACCGCGCGGAGCCTGTAGGCTGCACAGCTACGATTCTCCTGAAGATCTACAAAGAGAAAGGCGTATCGGTCCGCAAAGAAATCGCAGGCCTGATGCTGTCGGCGATCATCTCCGACTCCCTGCTCTTCAAATCCCCTACTTGCACGGAAGAAGATGTCGCTGCAGCACGCGAGCTCGCCGAAATCGCAGGCGTGAACGCCGAGAGATACGGCCTGGAAATGCTGAAAGCCGGCGCGGATCTCAGCGACAAGACGATCGCCCAGCTCATCTCCCTGGACTCCAAGGAATTCACTATGGGCTCCTCCAAGGTTGAGATCGCTCAGGTGAACGCGGTTGACGTGAACGACGTCCTCTCCCGTCAAGACGAGCTTGAAGCCGCTCTGAACGCGGTCATCAGCGAGAAGGGCCTCGACCTCTTCGTCTTCGTCGTAACGGATATCCTCAACAACGATTCCGTCGCTCTGGCGCTCGGAAGCAAGACGAATGCCGTAGAGAAAGCGTACAATGTGACGCTGGAGAACAACCAAGCCGTCCTCAAAGGCGTAGTCTCCCGCAAATCGCAGGTTGTCCCTGTGCTCACCGACGCGTTCAACAGCCTGTAAGCTTCCGCTGCACTTATCATGTACATAAAAACGGACCTCCTTTCGCGGAGGTCCGTTTTTCCTTGTCTAATGGTCTGTCCGGCATAACGCCGCAGACCGGGCGCCCATCATCCCATCGAGGCAACTCCGCCCTGACGGGACGCTTTATGCTGCTCCTGGTGCAAGCCCGCCCCCTCGCCAGGTAAGCCTCAAGGATAGAAGGTGCTCTGCGGCGTCGTGGACGGGCACCAGCGGGAGTTCATCAGGAAGCGGATCAGCGTGTCCTTCGCCCGGTCCGTGCCGATATAATGCAGCGCTTCGGCCGCATGACCCCGCACATAGCGGTTCTCATCCTCCAGCGCAGCAGCGAGCTGCGGAACAGCGGCTTCCGCCGAAGCGCCCAGCCGGGACAGCGCGAGGCCTGCGGTGAAGCGCACCTGCACATCGGCATCCTCGAGGCAGCGCGACAGCCCGTCGACGGCCTCCGCCGACGGCGTGCCGATCTGGCCCAGCGCCTCGGCCACGGCACGGCGTACCGCTTCCGGCGCGCCCGAGACGAGCAGCCTGTTCAGCGCGGGCACGCTGCGGGCGGCGAGATGCCGCAGCTCGCCGAGCGCGAACACCGCGCCGACGGCGGTATGCGTCTGCGGGCTGCCGAGCGCGGCGGTCAGGCCGTCGACGGCTTCGGCGCCTGCCGCCGAGAGGCCGTACGCGGCCTGCCTCGACGCGCGCTCGCTGCCGTGCTCCAGCGTAGAGAGCAGCGCCTGCACGCCTGGCTCGCCCTGGCAGGCCAGCGTATAGGCGGCGTTCAGCGCCTGGGGCTCGCTCCCCGCCTCGAGCAGAGCCGCCAGCTCTGCCGTCCGCCCTGCCTCCGCCTCCGCCGCAGCCGAGCCGGCAAGCGACCCGACGCGGCCCGACAGCCAGTTCCACGTCTCCTCCCAGAGGAGATCGTGCTCCGCGATCTCCGTGCTGAACGCAGCAGGCCTCCTCCACTGCGCTTCCCGGTTGTCCCAACTCGGCGCCTCAGGAGCCTGCGTCCGCATGAACTCGAATTTCAGCATATAACGCTCCTGTCCGAGCACATTGGGCGTAGAGCGGTGCCAGATATCGTAATGGATAAGTGCGAACGTCCCCGCTCCCCCGCTGGCGAGCGCTTCGCCCGGCACGTCGTCTTCCTCGAAGGTTCTTGACTCGTAATGCTGCGTCCCTGGCATAATCCCCGTCGGCCCCAGCTCCACCGGCGTATCCTGCGGAAAGTACATGATCATCGCCCACCAGGGGTGATGGTTGCGCATACGCTCGTAGCCCCAATAGCTGTCCTTATGCCAGCCCCCCGCTTTGGGGGAAGCATTAAAATGCCCGTGCCGGTGGGTGTGCATCATATAGTTCGGGCCGAGGACACTTATCAGCGCGCCGGTGACAACGGGGTGATCGAATACCTTCTGCACCTCACGGATCCGGGGCAGCAGGTTATTGCCCGGATTCCCCTCTTTCTCATAGACATGTGTCAGCCCTTCGAGCAGACTGCGGTGGAACGCTTCGGGGAAATCCGTCTTCAATATGAGGAATCCTTCCGTAATAAAAGTCCTCATCTGCTCATCCGTCAACAAGACAGGCTGTTGTGCCGTTTCCATGGATCTATCCCTCCTAGAACATGTGCGAGCTGGTCTTCCTGGTTTTTATTATAGAAGGGGGACCCCGAAGCGAATATAGACAAAGCTAAGCCATATTTGCACAATCCTAAGCTTGCTCAGGACAAATCCCGGAGTGTGGGGGAGTCCTCAAGCGGAATGAAAAAAAAGAACCAGGGAGCCTGCAGACGGCCTCCGGTTCTCTCATCTTATCAGCTATTGCTCAAGCTCAAGGAATATACTGCTGCACGATGCGTACGACCTCTCCATTCTCGGTAACGAGATGGTACGGGTAATCGAGCAGGTACGGCTCTTCCTTCAGTATCTCCGCGAACCGCTGCGGCGTCACTTCCTCGTTCCACCGGATGTCGGCGCCGCCCGGCTTCCCTGTCCGGTTGTAAATCTGCATGAGGACCTTGGCATCACCGCTTACCTTCAGCGTACGCAGCTTCGGATTATCATTCACGATATAGTAACCGTTCGGCGTCCGGCTCAGACCCGAATCGGGTTCTTTCTCCGCGAACACCCGGTCCGCTTCGTCACCTTCGAACCACTGGATGTAGTCTGCGGCGAGATATAAGGAATCGTCCTGAAGGGTCAGGCCGGTAATGTAGGCAGGATGCGTATTGCTGCTTGGAGGAACGGGCGTATAACCGTCGCTTGAAGCCAAAGCGGCTGCGGGCAGAAGGAGGGACAGGATCAGCGCGTAGAGTACATGGCGTACTTTGTTCATGGATGTGTCTCCTTTGAATAAGGTTATACTCATCATTACACGCTGGGGGCCGTTTGAAACAAGTTCTGCAGCCCCGCTGCCAAATTATTTTTCCGCACCGCCGGGACCCTCTCTTCACCCGCTGCCTGCCTTGCGCCGCTCTCCCCGCATTCCCCCGCCCGAAGAGAACGGAACCTGCAAGAGCACAGCCGCCTCTTCCGCCATGCTTCCGCCTACCTGCCGCTCATTCTCCCGTACTGCCGGGCATAACGGCAAATTCGCCGGTAGATCCGCCCATCCTTGAATGATTTCAAGGGATAAAACTGGGGCCTCGTGTTGATCTCCAGAATCCACATGCGGCGGCTTTTGTCGATCGCTACATCGAGCCCCAGCTCCCGGAAGCCTCTGCGGTGCCGGTCGAAGCAGCGCCCCGCCTCCGATCCCATCCGCTTCAGCTGCCCCTTCATGCGGATACGCCGTTCCTTCGGGATTCCCGCACCCTTGAGCACAGCGGGAAGCAGCTCAACCCGGCCTCCCTAGTTATAGTTGTTCACTACCTTCCCCGGCTTGCCGATCTTCGCGAAGATCCCGGTCGACAGCCACCTGCCGCCCTTCGTCTTCTGCACCATCACCCGGAGGTCGAACGGCTTCCCTCTGGTCTTCATGAGGCGGATACCGCGCTGAAGCAGATAAGGGCGACGGCCCGCGAACCGCTTCAGTACGCCATACAGACTGTCAAGCGACGGCAGCACCTTCCTCTCCTGCAGGTGGCGCATCAGATACTTCCCGGACTTCAACCGCTGAATCCGTACAATGCCGTTGCCGCCGGAGCCCCGGACCGGCTTGAAATACACGGAGGAGGGATAGCGCTTCAACATGGTTTGCAGACGGGCCTTCGTGAAAGGCTCTGTCTGGGGAACATGGGGTCTGAGCTGCCGGTTACCCATCATCCACTTGGTTTTTACCCACTTGTTGTTGTAGGTCAGACTGGTCACTTGGTATGCAGCCTCCCTTCCCCCACAGTGTACGCGCCGCCCCCCCGTTTGTCTTCCGCGTGTGCCCTACCTTGCCGGTGCGAAATCACGGACTTCGTGCAGAATGGCTTCGATCTCCTGCAGTGTGTCCTCTCCAAGCTGCGCCTCCACAGCCTTGACGTTCTCCTCAATCTGGGATGGGCGGCTCGCACCGATCAGGGCCGAGCTCACTTCCGGCCGGCGGAGCACCCAGGCTAGCGCCAGCTGCGACAGGGTCAGCCCCGTACGCGCGGCCGTGTCCTCCAGCTTCCGTACGCTCTCCAGCACCCGGTCCTGGAGGTAGCTGCGGATGACGCCGTTCACCTCATCGTTCGCTGCACGGCTGTCCTTCGGAAGCGCCGCACCCGGCTTGTATTTGCCTGTCAGAACGCCTTGGGCCAGCGGAGAGAATACGATCTGGCCGAGACCGTGCCTGGCGCTTACCCCCATGACATCCCGCTCGATGTAGCGCTCGAACATGTTGTAGATCGGCTGGTTCGCGATCAGCGGACGCAGATTCAGCCTGCGGCCGATCTCCGCCGCATCCGCGAGCTGCGGACCGCTCCATTCGCTGACCGCCGCATAGAGGATTTTGCCTTGGGCCGTCAGGTCGTCGAGCGCCCGGAGCGTTTCTTCGAGCGGCGTGCCGTCATCATAGCGGTGGCAGAAGTAGATATCGATATAATCCGTTCCCAGCCGTCTGAGGCTCGCTTCGCACTGCTCCATGATGTGCTTGCGTGACAAGCCGCGGTCATTGGGCCCGCTGTCCATCGGGAAGTAGACCTTCGTCGACAGGACATAGCTCGACCGGCGGTAGGACTTCAGCGCCGCCCCCACAGCTTCTTCCCCCGCCCCGCGGTTATAGGCATTCGCCGTATCGAAGAAATTGATGCCCTGCTCGAAGGCCGTCCGGATGCAGGCGTCCGCTGCTTGCTGCTCAGCTGCCGTTCCATACGTCAGCCAGCTCCCGAGGCCGATTTCGCTCACTTGAATCCCGCTGTTCCCTACGCGTCTGTATTTCAAGGTTCATCTCCCTTTCGCTGCCCGGTTGATCTGCCGGCATCATGCCTTGGCAGTCCCCCGGGTACCGCTTTCATCTCTTTACAGCGCAATTATAGCCTACTGCTCTCCCAGCGGATAGTACGCAAATCGGCGTTACCTAGTTACCTTCAGGAAAGCATTCTTCACTCCCTTCCAGTCTATCAAAAGTTGAAGTTTCTACTAAAGTTGAAGCTTCTCTGGCGGTATAGTAGGATAGACTGGATGACATCCTAAATTTTCCTTATGAATTGGAGGATTACTTATGCCAAACCAACCTTACGGCAAAAAACATCTTGCCGCCGCCTTCCTGTGCGGTACGCTCTTCTTCTCCGGCTTATCCTATGCGGCCACCCAGACGATCGACGTCTCCTTCGCTCCGCTCAAATTTTTCGTGAACGGCGAGGACAAGACGCCAGACGGCGAGTTTGACAATAACGGTACCAAGGTTCCGGCATCCCTGATCTATGAGGGTACTACATACGTTCCGCTCCGCATGGTCGGCCAGATGGTCACCGAAGCGGTATATTGGGACGGCAACACGTCCTCGGTCTCCATCGGCCAGCCACTTGTTCAGCTGACCGATGCCGCAGGCAAGCATATCGGAAGCGCGGTACTGACTGCAGCGCCGCAGGGCGTCGCGATCAGCGTAAGCGTCTCCGGATTGACGCCAGGGCTTCACGGCATTCACGTGCATGAGTCGGCGATCAAGGGAAGCGACTTTAAGACGGCCGGCGGCCACTTCAACCCCGAGGGAGCCAAGCATGGGCACGATAACCCGGACGGCGCCCACATCGGCGACCTCATGAACCTCGAAGTGAAAGCGGACGGTACAGCGAAAGCCGAGCTGATCGTGGAGGGCGCCACCTTGACGGCGGGCGACGAGCATTCCCTGCTCGGCAAGTCACTGGTTATTCATGCGGCAGAGGATGATTACAAGACGGATCCATCCGGCAATTCGGGCGACCGCATAGCCGGCGGCAACATCCCGCAGTAATCCCCGCCGCTGGATGGCGCCGGCCGGGAGCCCCAGGCATCCGGCCCAATTGTGTGCCTCCGAAGCCCGGTGGAAAGAGCAACGTCTGCTCCTTCCGCCGGGCTTTTGGTGTGCAGCGCCAAGGAGCGTCCGACCAACCGCTGGCCGGATCGTCCCGGATGACCGCATCAGGCTTGCAGCTCTGCCTTGCTCATGGATAATTTTCTCATGCCCGGTTCATGCTAGTAGGCGGAGGTGATCCGCATGGATGAACAGAAAGAACGCGTTACATCGTATGACCCCAAGACAGGGAAATCGCATGAAGTGAATCTGGTTCTCGACCACGACGAACAGAACGGCATGAAGCTTTCGACCGAACCGGTGCAGGACGAAGAGTAAAGCCGGTGTCCGCATCCCATAGGGAAGCACAACCTGCAAGCCCCAGGATTGCACGGGCCCGGCAGGGAAGCCTCTACCCAAAGGCCGCTGAATTTCAGCGTCCTTTTTTTATTCTCTTCTTTACATAAATAACGAACATTCCTTATTGACTCACGAATAACGTTCGACTATTATAAGGATGAAATGATATTTATATATCAATCAGTCGTATATCTTCGGGAATTGGCCCGAAGGTCTCTACGGGGAAGCCATAACTTCCCAGCTACGACCGGGTTCCTTTGTGATACCCGGCGAAGCTGGGATTTTTATTTGTTCGTTCGCCGGTGCTTTTCATTATGAATAATAAAGGCGGAGATCCCCTGTGAGTCAAAGGTATGATTTCATCGTAGTCGGCGCCGGACCTGCCGGCATATTCGCATGCTACGAGATGACGCTGAAGCATCCGGGAGCCAAGGTGCTTCTCGTGGACAAAGGGCACGATATCTACAAGCGCAGCTGTCCGATTCTCGAGGAGAAGATTCGCCTCTGCCCCCCTCCTGCGGGCAAAAAGGACTTCGCAGGCTGCCTGCCAGCCTGTTCAATCACAAGCGGCTTCGGCGGCGCGGGGGCCTACAGCGACGGCAAATTCAATATCACCACCGAATTCGGCGGCTGGATGACGGATTATCTGCCTCCCTCCCAGGTGCTGGAGCTGATCCGCTATGTCGACGGCATTAACCTGCATCACGGCGCGATACCCGACTTGACGGACCCGACCACTGAGCCGGTCCGGCAAATAGAACAGAGAGGCTATGCGGCCGGCCTCAAGCTGCTGCGCGCACAGGTGCGCCATCTCGGTACGGAGCAGAACCTGCAGATTCTGAAGTCGATCTTCGAGTACCTCTCTCCGCGCATCGACATGCAGTTCAAGACGGAAGTCGAGGATATCATCACCGTGAAGGACGGAGATACGCAGATCGTCAAAGGAATTGTGCTTGCAAACGGGGAGACTTACGAGAGCGACAGCGTCATGATCGCCCCGGGTCGCGACGGCTCCGCCTGGCTCGCCCAGGTGCTCAAGAAGCGCAGAATCCGGATGTTCAACAATCAGGTCGATGTCGGGGTGCGGGTAGAGACCTCCGATATTGTCATGCGTGAGATCAACGAACATTTGTATGAAGGCAAATTCATCTACAATACGTCGGTCGGCACCCGGGTCCGCACCTTCTGCAGCAATCCTTCCGGCCATGTTGTCGTAGAGAACCACAGCGGCGTCATGGCGGCCAACGGTCATTCCTATAAGGATGCGAACCTAGGCTCACCGAATACGAACTTCGCCCTGCTCGTGTCCCACAAGTTCACGGAGCCGTTCGATAAGCCCAACGAATACGCCAGGGAAATCTGCCGGCGGGCCAACGACCTGTCGAACGGGGGCGTTATCATCCAGAAGTACGGCGATATTATACGGGGACGCCGTTCTACTCCGGACCGAATCAAAGAAGGCTTCCTCGAGCCTACGCTGAAGGAAGCCGTGCCAGGCGACCTTGGTCTCGTGCTGCCATATATTACGATGAAGAGCCTCATCGAGATGATCCAGGCGCTGGACAAAGTAACGCCGGGCATCGCAGCCGAACATACGCTGTTCTACGGCGTGGAAGCCAAGTTCTATTCTGCCCGCCCGAAGCTCACCGAACAGTTCGAGACCGAGATCCGCGGCCTCTTCTGCGGCGGCGACGGAGCAGGCATGACCCGGGGGCTGGCACAGGCCGGCGCGGCCGGCGTTTGGATCGCCCGCCACGTCATAGCAAGAATCTGACCTTCGGGAGAGTCCCGCCAAGAATCTGACCTTCGGGAGAGTCCCGCCCTTGAATCCAGGACCGTAATCCCCTTCTCTTCCCGTGGGCTTACGGTCCACGGCTTATGGCGGGGTTCTTGATTCTCTTGGAAGGACAAACTTCTAAAGTTTTTTTAAGGACTTTCGACATACTTTTCAGTCCCCATCTGCTATATTCCTCTTACAACCCATGTTGGGTAACCTTACTTCACCGCTCCCCCGCACCGCCCACCCCACTTGGATCCGGAGGTATTATGAAGGTAACCTTGAAAGTCGAAGATATTATCCGTCAAATGGGCATCAGTTACGAGACCTTCTTCCTCTATAATGAACTCGACAAGGAATTATCCGAGAAAGAGAAAGAGCGGAAGGATGGCAAAGAAGACGACGAGCAGCGCTGAGCCCCTTCTCCCAGGCAGCATACCACCCGCAAAAAAGCCGGATCCCCCTTCAGGGAGCTTCCGGCTTTTTTCTATGTCCCCCCTCATCCGCCCCTCCCCTGATCACCTGGACCTCTTACGTCCGCAGCGCCTATTTTGCATATCCGGCATGCCTTTGCAGGCTCCTCCCCCTGTTCTCCCTCCGGCTGCATGAATACACTAATCTGGTGATTTGGGAGAAGACAAGAAATACCTATACCTTCAGTAAAGGAGACTGCTTATCTTGAAGGCGGCCAAACGAACCTTGGTGAGCAAATGGACGAAAACAAAGCGGCTGCTCCGCAGCCGGAAGCTGCGCGGCTTCATTCCGGAGACGCGTCTCTGGAGCCGCTCGAACCTGCTGTATCTGCTGCGCAAATACCGCATGGTGTATGTCAAACCGGTGAAGGGCTCCGGCGGCAAAGGCGTGATCCGGGTGGAGGTGCGCAGAGTTCGGGGGACGACGTTCTTCCGATATCAGCACGGCAAGACGGTCCGGACCTTCACATCCTTCCCCCTCTTCTACGCTTCCTTGTGCCGCAGCAAGTTCTCCCGCCCCTACCTTGTGCAGCAAGGCATCCCGCTGTTACGGATGCAGGGACGCCCCTTCGATATAAGGGTCATGGTACAGCGGGCGCCGGGAAGGGGCTGGAGAACCACGGGCATTATCGGCAGGCTGGCCCATCCGAAGCGGGCGGTAACCAACTTCCACAGTGAGGGAAGGCCGCTGCCGCTCCATGTGCTCTTCGCCTCTCATCTTCCGCCTGCCCGTAGACGACGCTATGCGGCAGCTCTGCAGAACCTGGGTGTACGCATTGCACGCAGCCTCGGCAGGAGCTTCCCCGGATTCCGGGAGCTCGGCGTCGATCTCGGTATCGATACGAAGCTGCACCCTTGGGTGCTCGAGGTCAATACGGCTCCCGATGCACTGATCTTCAACGAGCTTCAGAACAAGCGGATGTTCCGCCGCGTCTTGCAGTATGCGAAGGCCAACGGGCGCTACAAAAGACGGAAGCTGCCGCCCCGGTAAATCACGCCGCCCCACCAAGAGTTCACCGATGGTGAAGGGCACGAGATAAACGGCTTCGCCGTCCTTTAAGGACGATGCGCATTTATAAGAAATACAGGAAGACAGGATCGAGCTCTGGTGGAGATATCTAGTATTTCAAGAAAAGGAGCCCGCGCAGCATGTGCGGAGCTCCTTTTCACTTAAACCTCCATTACCAGTTGTTTCCTGACACTCGGACCACTTTAAAGTTCGGGCTTTTGTCTTCCCCATAGATGGCTTTTACCCCGGGGTTATTCACTTTCACATTGGTAAAGCTGGCTCCGCCGACAACCGGCCCTTGTCCTTGCTCCGCACGGACCACAAGCTTGATGCCATAGCGGGCCGGATTGTTGATAGTAATGTTTTCGAGGCGCACATTCTGCATCGGGAGCGCATTCGGATACATGGTCTGGAACATGAACCCGAAATACACCGGATTGTTGATATCGACATTTTTGACCACGACATTCTTGAATGCCCGGTCCCCGGTATAGAACCAGATCGCCCCGAAGTTCTGGTAGTCATTGATCTTGTCATCCGCGCCAACACTCGTCCAGAAGTCACCGCCGGTTCGGTCCAGCGTAATGCCGTCGAATACCGTATCCGCGTCACCGAAGCCCAGTGTATTGTAGCCAAAGCTGTAACTGCTCACCGTCACCCCCGGATAAGTTAATGTATCCGCACCGTAGAGATTCTGGAACAGGTTCCCCGAACCGCCGTATACCGCAAAAGCAGCGGCGCGTCTTACATTCACTGCCGTCAGATTCGCGTACTTGTTCCCTGTGTTATAGGAACCTCCTGCATCGGAAGCGCTGAACAAGGCAAACGCATCGTCGCCGGTTCCTCTGGCATAGTTGTTGTCGATCACGTTATGGGACGAGCCGTTCGTCATATTGATGCCATCCGCGAATGTATTTTTGATCCGGTTGTTTCGGAACGTATTATTGGAAGAATGGACTCCCCAATACAAGCAGATCCATCTGGCCGGTTCTCATGATTTTATCCTGCTCCCCCTTGCCTTCTTCCAACACTCGGTTCCGCCTTCATTATGGCCGATCCGGCTCTTTATTTCCTGCACTTGCAAGCAAATACATAAAGATAGCTACAACCTGCGTAGGAACACACACTTCCACGCATTCTTAGATCACCGTCTCTGCAGCCGTCTTCCTCCATACTTCGTTCCTGTGATGTCCAAACCCCTTTGTCCCGCTGTACCATCTAAGCGATGGGACCGTCACTTTCCGAAATCGGTTCGGAGCAACAAAAAAAGAGACCTATTGAAGGTCTCTTCCGGAAATGCCTATTATCGGGATGACACGATTTGAACATGCGACCCCCTGGTCCCAAACCAGGTGCTCTACCAAGCTGAGCTACATCCCGTAAAGCGGGGATAAAGATGGAGCGGAAGACGGGAATCGAACCCGCGACCCTCGCCTTGGCAAGGCGATGCTCTACCGCTGAGCCACTTCCGCAGGTGGTGCGGTCGAGAGGACTCGAACCTCCACGGCTGTTACACCACTAGAACCTGAATCTAGCGCGTCTGCCAATTCCGCCACGACCGCATAAGATAATGAAAGTGAGCCATGTAGGACTCGAACCTACGACACCCTGATTAAAAGTCAGGTGCTCTACCAACTGAGCTAATGGCTCATGCAATGGCGGAGCCGACGGGATTCGAACCCGCGGTCTCCTGCGTGACAGGCAGGCATGTTAGGCCTCTACACCACGGCTCCGCAATATGAAATATGGTGGAGGCTGACGGGATCGAACCGCCGACCCTCTGCTTGTAAGGCAGATGCTCTCCCAGCTGAGCTAAGCCTCCATGGGATAAAGATGACCCGTAGGGGATTCGAACCCCTGTTACCTCCGTGAAAGGGAGGTGTCTTAACCCCTTGACCAACGGGCCCTGATGATGATAAAAAAATGGTGGAGCCAAGCGGGATCGAACCGCTGACCTCCTGCTTGCAAGGCAGGCGCTCTCCCAGCTGAGCTATGGCCCCTAGTATGTATATAAACTGCAGTGTAAGTACACTGCAAGGATTCTCACAATAAAAGCCCACCTTAGGCAGGCTTTCAAAGTTTGTACCCTGAAAACTGGATGCGAAATGAGCTCGCTGAAGCTCTAACTCTATATAGCTGCTGCTGCTCCCTTACGGAAAGCTTGCTTGGATAAGCCCTCGACCGATTAGTATTCGTCAGCTCCACACGTTGCCGCGCTTCCACCCCGAACCTATCTACCTCGTCGTCTACAAGGGGTCTTACATACTGGGAAATCTCATC
>NZ_JAQAGY010000017.1 GCF_027533645.1 Paenibacillus caseinilyticus | reverse complement strand
CAAGAAATCGCTTACATTCCCAAATGATATCTTGTATAGTGAAGGTATCCTGGACAAAAGGGAGTGATGGCAACATGCAAATGCGATCAAGCGAGTTCTACGAGAACCTGCCTCTCAAATGCTGCGATACGTGCGGCGAATCGATGGAGGAGATGGCGGACTGTTACAGCTGTACCTGTCCCTCCTGCCGCGGCGTCACCTTCTACCCGCTCAGTCCCGTTACCCGTTCCCCAGCCGATACGCCCCACGGGGGCGAATAACTCCTACCTGTTCCCCGTCCTTGAAGGTCCCATATCCAAAGCGCCCCTTTCGCTTTCGAAGGGGTGTTTTTGGTATGTGACCATTCTTATGTGGTCTTATTCCGATGAAGCCTTATTCTGATGAGGCCCCTTGCTTATGTATCCACATCATCGCAAGCGTACACGATCCCCAGCGCAGCAGGCTGCCCCTCAAGCGAAGGGCCGCAGCATCGGCCCCTGCCTACCAGGCCTTGCGCATGCTGAGCTCGGTCCGGGGCGCAAGGCCCGTCTGTCCCTGCGGATGCAGCGCCAGCACCGCCTCCCATGCCCGCTCGGCGGGCCGCGCGATGCGGAAGGCCTCCGCCCGGGCCCGCATCTGCGCCAGGCGGGCAGGATCGCGGACCAGCTTCAGCAGCTGGTCCGTCAAGGAGCCACCGCCGGAGGCCAGCACGGCAACGCCGGCCCGCTCCAGCACGGCGGCATTGTCCTCTTCCTGGCCGGGGATGGGCTTGTAGAGCAGCATCGGCAGCGCTTTGGCTACGGCCTCCGACGTGGTGAGGCCGCCGGGCTTCGTCAGCAGCAGGTCCGCCGCCGCCATCCACCGGTGGATATCCTCCGCGAAGCCCAGCAGCCGGACCTGGCCTTCCGGCCGGCGGAGCCGCTCTGCTTCCAGCTCCCGCTTCACCGCCTGGTTGCTGCCGCAGACAACGACCAGCTGTACGCTGCAGCACACTTCCTCCGACCGCAGCAGCGAGCGGATGCCGTCGCTGAGCAGCCCCCCGCCTCCGCCCATGACGAGCACGACGGGCAGGTCCGGACGCAGACCGAGCTCCGTGCGGGTGCGGCACCGGTCCTCTTTGGTGTAGAACCGGGGAGCGACCGGAATGCCGCTGACGGTGATCCGGGCGGATGGAATCCCCCGGGCCCGCAGCGCGGCCGCCACCTGCTGGGAGCCGGCCAGATACAGGTCCGTGCACGGATTGAGCCACAACGCATGATCCGTATGGTCCGTGATAGCCGTCACCAGCGGCACGGAGAGCCTTCCCTCCGCCTTCAGGAGCGATACTGCCGCCGCGGCCAGCGGAAAGGTACAGATGATCGCATCCGGACGGTATTCGGCCGCCAGCCGGAGCAGCTCGCGGCGCCCGAGCCGCAGAAACAGCGAAAACAAGGGGGACAGCCCCTCGTCATATTTCGTTTTATGATAGAGATATCCGTAAAGCGACGGCGTTTTTTCCACCATCTTAAGAAACCCGTATTTCACGACGTGCTGCAGCTGGGGATACACGCGCTGCATGAAGTCGACGACTTCCGTATCCACCGCTCCGCCTGCTCCCAGCCGGGACGCTTCCGCCAAAGCTTTGGCCGCCTGCCGGTGGCCGTCCCCCAGATTGCCGGAGAGCACCAGTACCCGGAGCCGCTGCGCCGTCCCCTTACTCCATTCCATGAACGTACCCCCTGCACTCTTTCAGGTACCGCCCTTCTCTCTCTCTTCCGGGCGATTTCCGTTTCCGTATCTATTATATTAAACGTAACTTCTGAACAATTCCCTCTCGCAAATCTTAATTTTTTCTTAATGGGACGCCGGGTGTTCCTGCGGGATCAACAAGGACCTTCCAAGCCCAGCCTCCTGCCGTTTCCCCCATCGTACCACAAAGCGCCCCCCGATGCATGCGATTGGAAGCTTTTCCCTACCGGTTTCCTCCCTTCCGTACCCTCCTTGTGTTTCAATCCTCCCCAAAGTCTTTATTAAATTATAAGAGAACCCGCGCGCACCGCACTTGCAGAGAACCGTCTTCCCAGTCCCCGGTGCAGCAAGCGCGCATGGAAGGAAAGGAATTGATCGGCTTGCCTGACGACCTCACCCAACCCTTGGCATCGCTACCTGTCCCACACATCGACACGTCCCTCTTCGAGCATCACCCGGACGCCATCTTCCTGATGGACCGGGAGGGACGGTATCTGTATGCGAATCCGGCCGCTGAAAGAGTCACGGGATATGCCCCGGACGAAGCTTGCAGAGCGGTTGCCGGGCAGCTTCTCCGCGACCCGTCCCCTCGTGCGGAGCAGAAGGAGCGGTTCTCCGCAGCGCTCCTTGGCCGCGCTTCCTCTCCCTTCCTGCTGCGTATGGACCGCAAAGACGGAGGTGCGGCGGAGCTGGAGATCACCTATGTTCCTATTTGCCGGGACGGTGCCGTCGTAGGGGTGTATGGGATCGCTCGGGATGTCACCGAGGAGAAGGAAAGCCGGCGGAGGCTGACCGAATGCGAAGAGAGGTACCAGCTCATCTCCACCCACGCGCAGGATATCATCTCGTATTCGACGCCGGAGGGCATCTGCCGCTATATCTCCCCCTCGGTGCGCCGGCTGCTCGGCTACGAGCCGGAGGAACTCGAAGGCACCCGGATCGACACCCTGTACCATCCGGACGATGCCGCTGCGATGCAGGAGCACTCCCATAGGGATGAGGACATCGTTACTTTCCGGATCCGTCATGCCTCCGGGCTGTACATCTGGATCGAGACGGCCTACAAAGCCATCCGCGGCAGCGGCGGAGAGATCGAGTATTACCTCGGGATCGGACGCGACGTAACCCACCGGCGGAAGATGGAGGAGCATCTGCTGAAGAGTGAGGAGAACCTGGCCCAGGCGCAGCGGATCGCCCGCATCGGCTCATGGGAGTGGGATGTGGGCACGAACCGCTTGGAGGGATCTGCGGAGCTTCACCGTATATTTGGGCGGGAGGTGACTTCATTCGAAGTATTCCTCTCCTGCCTGCACCCCGAAGACCGGGATACGGTACAAGACGCCCTGCAGCTCGGACTCCAAGGCGTTCCGTACAATTGTGATTACCGGATTGTCCGCCCCTGCGGGGAGATTCGGCATATTCATGCTCAAGGGGACCTCTACCGGCAGGAGGACGGCAGCGCCTGCCGCATGATGGGGACGACGCAGGACATTACGGAACGCAAAGGCATGGAGCTCCGGCTGCGGGAGAGCGAGCGGACGCACCGGCTGCTCTCGGAGCATTCGCTGGATATGATCGCACGGATGTCCGCACACGGGGAAGCCCGCTACCTCTATGTCTCCCCGGCCAGCCGGCGGCTGCTGGGCTACGATCCGTCGGAGCTCGTCGGATGCAGTCCCTACGATTTCATCCACGCTGACGATGCCCACCACCTGCTTTCGTTTCAGAAGCGGCAAGCGTACGGGGACGAACCCCGCCTGCTCACATTCCGGATCCGCCGCCAGGACGGCATCTATATCTGGTTCGAGACGACCGTCCGTTATGTACTCGGCAGGGACAGCGGCGAGCCGCAGGAGATCATCACCGTCTCCCGCGACATCACGGACCGCAAGCTCGCGGAGCAGCGTATCCAGGTAAGCGAACAGCGGTTCAAGTCGCTCTTCGACTATAACCCTTCCGCGATCTATTCGCTCGATCTCGAGGGCCGGTATACGAGCATTAACGGATCGCTGGAGAACTTGAGCGGTTACGGACAGGAAGAACTGCTGGGGAGAACCTCCTCCCTGCTCGTGGACCCTAGGGATCTGGATAAGACGAGGGAGCATTTTGCCCGCGCGCGCCAAGGGGTGCCGCAGAATTACGAGCTTCGGATCCAGAGCAAACGGGGGGAAGAGATCGACGTCCATATTCAGGATGTGCCGATTGTAGTGAATGGGGAAGTCGTAGGAGTATACGGCATTGCGAGCGATATTACGGAGCGCAAACGGTATGTAGAGCAGATTCAGAAGCTGAGCAACCAGTATACGCTCATCTTGAATTCGGTCGCCGAAGGGATCTACGGGGTGGACTTGAACGGGCGCGGCGTGTTCCTCAATCCGGCCGCCTCCGATATGCTCGGCTATACGCCGGAGGAATTCACGGGACTGCGGATCCATGCCTCCGTCCACCATTCCAAGCCCGACGGCAGCCCCTATCCGCGCAGGGAATGCCCGATCTACCTGACGGCGCGGGACGGCCTCTCCCGTTATGTGACCGACGAAGTGTTCTGGCGCCAGGACGGCTCTTCCTTCCTCGCGGAGTACCGGACGCACCCGATCTATGATCAAGGACAGCTCGTGGGCGCGGTGGTCGTGTTCACGGATACGACCAACGAGAGGGAGATCATCCAGGCCAAGGAATCGGCCGAACGGGCAGCCGAGGCGAAGTCGGAATTCCTCGCGGTCATGAGCCATGAGATCCGGACGCCCATGAACGGGATTATCGGGATGACCGAGATTCTGCTCGACACGGAGCTCACGGAAGAACAGCGGGAGTACGCGGAGATCATCCGCCAGAGCGGCAGCTCCCTCCTGCATATTCTTGGGGATATTCTGGACTTCAGCCGGATCGAGGCCGGCAAGATGGCGCTCGAGCATCACGGATTCAAGGTACAGACCGCTGCGAGCGAAGTGCTGGATCTCTTCGGGCCGAAAGCGGCGGAGAAAGGGCTGCTGCTGCGGGGGGAGATCGATCAGGATGTGCCGCCGCTGCTCGGCGATTCCATCCGGCTGAAGCAGATTCTGATCAATCTGGTCGGCAATGCGCTGAAGTTCACGGAGTCCGGCACGGTTACCCTGACGGTCCGCAGCCGTCCTCTGCCTCTCCCCGGGGCGCGGATGCTGGACTTCGCCGTAGAGGATACCGGCATCGGCATCCCGGCGGAGAAGCGGCATCACCTGTTCCAGTCGTTCTCCCAGGTGCACCCCGGCATCAACCGCAAATACGGCGGGACGGGGCTCGGCCTTGCGATCTGCAAAAGACTCGTGGAGCTGATGGGCGGTTCCATCGCGGTCGAAAGCACGGAAGGGGCTGGCTCCGTCTTCACCGTCAGCCTGCTCTTCCCCGAGGAGGATGCCGGCGGTCTGCCGGTTGAGGAAGCGTCCGCCCTCCCCGGCGCGGCTGAGAGGGAGGCCGGAGGAAGCGGAACCCGCGGAACAGAGGAGACGGACGGCACACTGCGCATTCTCGTCGCCGAAGAAACCGCGGCGGCCCGCATCCGGCTGAGCCGGCTGATCGAGCGCCTCGGGCACAAGGCGGATGCCGTGCCGAACGGATTGGCCGCGGTCAAGGCCGTGCAGCGGCAGCAGTACGATCTCGTGCTGATGAGTACGATGCTGCCGGTTATGGACGGGGTCACCGCCGCTTCCCGCATGCACTCCCTGCTGCCTCCGAGCCGGCGGCCCGTCATCGTCGGGGTGGCTCCCGGGGCGCCCGAGGAGGAACTGGAGCGGTATACCCAGGCTGGTATACCGTACGTGGCCGCGAAGCCGCTCGATACGGGGGAGCTGCGGACGCTCCTGCGCAGGGTGCAGGTTCGGCTCAGGCCGGACAGGGAAGAGGAACAGGGCTAAGAGCCGGGAACGCTGCCGTCCCGGCTCCTTCTTGTGCCCCCGAATCGTTATAAGTATCGATGGATTCGTGTATGGCGGATTTGCACCTGCCCCCCTCCTTTATAAGAGAGCAGGAGCGGACGAGTCCGGTTACCGGCCGGCCTTGCCTGCCTCGAGCTGCTTCACTGCACTGCGCAGCTGCTCGTTCAGCGCGGCGGTATCCACCGCGCCGGGGCGCTCGTCGCGCAGACGGTACTTCGCTTTCAGCCGCAGAATGCGGGCGACGCTCTCGTCCAGCCTGGCCCCGGTAATCACGCCTTCCGTCAGGGCGCGCTTCACCGCCGAGAACACCTCCGTGCCGGCTTCATAGCCGTGCCCGACGAGCAGCACATCGGCGCCTGCCTCCACGGCCTTCACTCCGGCCTCTCCTAAGCTGTAGCGCTTGGTGATGGCGCTCATGACGAGATCGTCGGTGACGACGACCCCGCCGAAGCTCATCTCCTCCCGCAGGAGGCCGGTGATAACCCGGCGCGACAGGGACGCGGGAGCTTCCGCATCCAGCTTCGGGAGCAGGATATGGGCGACCATCACGGCATCGGCACCGCTGCGGATCGCCTCGGCGAACGGCTTCAGCTCCAGCGAGCGCAGCCGCTCCAGATCATGGTTCACCACGGGCAGCCCGTAGTGCGAATCGGCAAGCGTATCCCCGTGCCCGGGAAAATGCTTGACCACCGCCGTCACCTGCTGCGACTGCAGCCCCTTCATCGTCTGGATGCCGACACGCCCGACCAGCGCCGGGTCCCGGCCATACGCCCGGTCCCCGATGACGGTATTGGCCGGATTGCTGAACACATCGAGGACGGGGGCGAAGTTCATATTCATCCCGAAGGCGGCGAGCTCCCGCCCCACGGCTTGGCCGACCGCCAGGGAGGCGGCGGGCTTGTCCGCCCGCCCTACGGCTGCCGCAGACGGCGGTTTGGCCAGCTCCTCCGGCATCCGGCTGACCCGGCCGCCCTCCTCGTCCAAGCTCATCCATAAGGGCACCCCCTCCTGCTGCCGGTTCGCTTCCTTGAGGTCGCCGGCAAGCTTCAGCAGCTGGGCCGCGTTCTGTATATTGTCGCGGAACAAGATGAATCCACCCGCATGATACGTCCCGATCCAAGTCCGTGCATGTTCGTCCGCGGCCGTACCATCCAGCCCGACGAGCAGCAGCTGGCCCACCTTCTCGTCCAGCGACATGGCCTGCACCTGCTCCAGAATCTCATCCTTCGCCTTCACTGCAGGCTCAGCAGCCTCTTCCGGAGCGGACTGCGGCTGCCCTGGCCGCACCTGCGCCGCTTCCCCGCCCGGGGGGGCGAGTGCCCGGGCTCCGCAGCCTTCCATACCTGCGGCGGCGAGCAACCCGAGCAGACAGAAGAACCATTGTGCTCTCCTCACCGGTCGGCACACTCCTTTCCCTTACGCCTATTCTAAAGTTGTGAATCCGAGGTTCTCCGCAGATTTCTCCTGCTTTCCTATCCTTGCCCAGCCGGAGCCGGCCAAAACATGCCGTTCCCCGCTCCAGTTAACTTTACTTCATCCACGGGATCAGGTACAATTCATGCCGTCGGCTCGATACGACATGTATCAACATTTTCCAATGAAAAGAGGCTCCTTATGATGAAACGCTCCCTTGTTCCAGCGGCCTTATCCCTGATCTTGGCGGCCCAACTGTTCTCCCTCCCCGCACTGGCGGCGGAGAGCCTCCCTTCATCCGGAGGGGACGAACCCGCCACCGATGCCAAGAACAGTCCGACCTTCCAAGGCAAGGTCGACATCGGCGGCTACGGATTGTATATCTCGGTAAGGGGCGCGCGCCGGGCCAATCTGCCTACCGTGGTCTTTGAGAACGGTTACGGCGATGCTTCCGGTATCTGGGATGCCGCAGCGTCGGAGCTGTCCAAGGTCACCCGGGTCGTCACCTACGACCGGGCCCACATCGGGGCCAGCGATGCGCCGCCGGAAGCCTCTTACTCTGCCATGGATGCGGCTAACCGGCTCCACACGCTGCTGGAGCGTGCCGGCGTAAGCGGCCCCTTGGTGCTCGTCGGCCATTCCATGGGCGGCTTGTATATCCGGCAATATGCCCGGCTGTACCCGGGTTCGGTGAAGGGTTTGGTCTTCGTCGATGCTTCCCATGAGCACATGGAGGACGTGCTGTTCGCCGAGTATGACGCGCAGACCCGGGTGGAGATCGTCGAAGATGACCTTGTGACGTCCGGCGGCTTGGAAGGGCATTATTATCCGGACGTGGACAATACGTACCGTCAGATCGACCAGGGCAGACAAGCCGACTTCCTGCGCGGCCTCCCGATTACCGTACTGTCCGGCGGCAATCACGGGTACCCCGATGTCTTCACGGACGGAGAAGCCCGCTGGGCTCAGCTGCAGCGGAGCCTCGCTTCCCTGTCGAACGACTCGGTTCATATCACCGACCCGGGCAGCGGCCACTACCTGCATACCGAGAATCCCGGCCTCGTCGTCAGCTCGGTGATCGCCCTGTTCAGCCGGACCCGCTAAGGCATGCCGACTTGAACTTCTCGGCGGACGTGCCCACGCCCGCAGGGAAGGGCAAGGGTGCCGGAGCTTGATCGGGGCTTTGTGCTTGATTGGGGCTTTGTGCTTGATCGGAACTTGGAGCTTGATCAGAACGACATGCGGCATGGAAGGAGAATGAGAATGACTGCAGTCACCACTACCGTTTATTGGGTACGGCACGCGAAATCTCCCTATACCCCGGAGCGGGAGCGGGAACGCGGCTTGTCCCCCCGCGGGGAAGAAGCCGCCCGGAGAGCAGCCGGGCGGCTGGCAGGCGAAGGAATCGAGCTGCTGGTCTCCAGCCCGTACCGCCGGGCCGTCTTAACGCTGCAGCCCCTGGCCGAGCTCCTGCGCCAAGAGATCCGGATCGAAGAAGACCTGCGCGAGCGTACGCTGTCCGCGGAGCCCCTGTTCTCTTCGCCCGAGGCCTTCCATGAGGCCAAGCGCACCTTGTTCGCCGATCCGCAGCACCGTTACCCCGGCGGGGAATCCAGCGACGCAGCCCAGCGCCGGGGGGCGGCCGTTCTGAAGCGGCTGCTTCTGGCGTACCCGGGGCGCAGGCTCGCCATCGGTACGCACGGCGATATCATGACGCTGATCCTCGGGGCGTGGAGCCCCGCTTTCGACTTCGCTTTCTGGCAGAACACCTCTATGCCCGACATCTATAAGACCGAATGGGAGGGGCTGCGTCTGCATGCGGTCACCCGCTTGTGGACGGAGGCGTAGCCGCCGGGCCGCTGCGCCGCTGCAAGAGGCTGCCGGCATCCCCGCCGGGGTCGAGGCTGCGAAGACCGGGCCGAGGATTCCCGCACCGCACACCCTGCTTTCCTAAGGCAGCAGACCGGCACCTCCCTCCTTACCTGCAGCATAGAGCAGTCTTCCGGGCTGCTCTTCCAGCACTCCAAGACGTTTCTCCGCCAAGAGAAACGTCTTTTTGTGTACCCTTTTTCCCATTCGCCCTCTCCCCTCGGCCGCCCCCCACAAATATTTCCATGACTAAACCTGTGACAGGAGTCAGTGGTCATATGACTTCCTCCCGGGCTACGATAGGTATAAGCGCTGCAACGAGCGAGCCGGCCCGTCCGGCAGCTGCGGCACAACAACGGAATCAACGAACGACCGATACAACAGCCCCCCCAGGGCGGTACCCCACGTGTCTCCCGCGCATCACCCTCCCTTCTACCTATCCTCACCCCAATTCATGAACACTAGGAGATGACAAGTACGCCTGACATCCAACCGCTCCCACCGCAAAAACCTCCTCATCGCCAGCTCCCTGCTGCTGGCTTCCCAATCTTTCGGTACAATCTTCCAAGCCTCCTCCGGCCCAGCCGGACGGAGGCTTTTGGCTGCCGTACCCACGGTGCCGGCAGGACGGGGTGAGTCTGCATGGGAGCCTCTTCTCGCTGCGGCGGCCCTCCCCGGCGGTCTGCCAGAAGCATCCTTTGGTCAGAATCGGTCACGATTCTTTCACAAAAGGGCTTTTGTCGTTCAGCCCCAGGTATGTTATGATAGAAATATTGGATATATTAACCATTTCACAACATTCATTTCCTTATTCCGTTCATCCGTCCGTTCCTGCCGGACCACGTCTTCTCCATGCGATGATACCAGCGATTCCGGTACAGCTTCCCCGGAGTCCATCGAGGCTTCCGTCCCGTTCGATCATGAGAACACCCCTTGTTTTGGTTGCGCTTACATAATTACGTCTGCTTCCGTTCCCCACCGGTACATCCGTGCCATTACACCTACTTTGCTTATTAAGGAGACTTCGCCATGTCCTACCCTGTTCTGTCGACACCGGGAGTCCACCTCATTGCCCTGGAAATGAAACGGTTCATCGGCCTGCCCATAACCGTGCCCTTCGAGCCCGGCAGGGACGGCCCGCGTTCCGTCCACCGCGTCCGGGAGGAATTCCTGCGGCGGCGGCATGAAATTCCGAACCCCTTATCCCCCGGGCGCTATGTATGCCCCCATTTTTCCAGTGAGGCGCTCTTCACTTATTTCTATTGCATGGAAGTGGGCTCGTTGGATACGGTCCCCGGCGGGATGGTCGGCTTCACGATCCCTCCGCACCGTTATGCGGCCGTCCGCTCGGAGGGGGACCCTTATCTCGAGATCGAGAACAGCCTGCTCGCCCAGGGCCTGCACAAGGACACTCGCGCGCTCGCGCTGGAGTTCTACAGCTTCGACCGTCCGGTCTGGCCTGGGGAAGTGGACGTCTACGTACCGCTGGCCACGCCCGGAGATGAGAAGGGGTGGTAATGCCGCCAGAACCTATCTCCCGACTGCTGCCCTTGTGCGGAATGAATCGGGCGGGCTGCTGCTCCTGTGCAGCCCCGAGCCCTTCTACGTCGAATGTTAATGCCGGCAGCAAGAACGGACGCTTCCCATATGGAGGGGTCCGTTCTTGCTGCCGGCATGGTATAGTAGATAGATAAGTCACAAGGAATACCTGGAAGCGAGGACTGCACGATGACCCGAAGACGAATCACAGGGATGGTTCTCTCCCTGCTGCTCTACAGCCTGTTGACCTGCTGCGCCTCCCTGCTCGCGGGTCGGGCCGATCAGGCCAACCAAGGGGACCTGTATCCCGTGGCTGCGAACCTGCTCACCGGACCCCAGTTCCTGGTGAAGGGCCTGCTCGGTGAAGGGGATATAGTTACTTACGAGTTCCACCTCCCGTCGTTCCTGCTCGGAGGGCTCGTCTGGGCGCTGCTGACGTTATTCGTGCTCAGGTACAGGCAGCGCAGACCCGGAGCGCACGGACTGCTCGGACTCGGCTTCATTCTGGCCGGGACCGAGATCGTCTTGGCCCTGCTGACGGTCGGCTTCGTGATGACGGTCCCCGTCTTGTTCGGGCCCTTCCTGCGCCTTGCCGCAGGGCTGCTGATCTGGGGGGTGTCCGGCCTTCTGCTGATCGCAGCCGGACTCCTCCGGTATATCCAGGAGCTCCGCGGATAAGCCAGAAGCAAGACCCGCAGCAGCGGCAGCCAGCAACCGCTCCCCGGATCCCCCAACTCACGCAGACTCCGTTCTGCCACCCCCAGGAGGAATGAACATGACCCGAACTCTTGTCATCAGTGATATCCATGGATGTATTGCAGAGCTCCATGCCCTGCTGCGGCAGATGGCGTACCGCCCGGATGCCGACCGCCTGCTTCTGCTCGGCGACTTTGTGGACCGCGGGCCGGACAGCCGGGGCGTGGTCGAAGAAGTGATGCGCCTGGTCCGCGGCGGTGCGGAAGCGCTGCGCGGCAACCATGACCAGCGCTTCGTCGACCTGATGCTCGGCCGTCCCGAGAATATGGAGAAGTTCGTGAAGCACGGCGGCCTGCAGACGCTGCAGAGCTACGGGGCCGACGACCTGCCAGCCGGACCTGCAGACCCTTCGCTCGCCGATAAGCTGGGGCGCGCTGCCTCCCGGATCCGCTCGGCCTGGGAGGGGCACCTCGCCTTCCTCGACAGCCTGCCCTACTACGCGGAGGACGACCGCCATATTTATGTGCACGCCGGGCTGCATCCGGAATACACGCCCTGGCACGAGCAGCCGCTCCGCGAGTTTCTGCTGATCCGCGAGGCGTTCCTGCCCCACCCGGTGACCGCCGGCCGGACCGTAGTCTTCGGCCACACGAAGACCGTCGACATCCACGGCACCCCGGACATTTGGTTCGCAGGAGACAAGATCGGCATCGACGGCGGATGCCCGTTCGGCTTCCGGCTGAATGGGCTGGAGATCACGGAGAATGGCGATTACGCCGCCCACCATGTCCCTTCGGCTACCCGCTGGGTGCTGCAGGCGGATTGACGCCAGTTCCCTCCCGGCTCTGCCTGCCGCCATATGCTCGGGCAAGCCTTCCGGCGCCAGGAATCTTGCCCGCCGTCTGCCTTGACCGGCCGGCATCACAGGAGCACCCGCGCTCACCGGCAGCGCCAGCCCGCTGCCTCCAGCGCCCTGGCCGCCCGGCCCATGCCTGATGCTATTACAGATAGATGGCTGTACGCGTGCCGATGCGGGACACGATGCGTCCGCGGGAGCGCACCGGCAGGAGCGGAAGATACGACGGCAGCTGCCCCGCCCCCGCTGCTTCCAGCAGCGCGAAGAAGTTCGGATACGTAGCCTCGTCGAGCAGGTAAGCGGACACCTTACTGCCGGGAAGACGGTGCCGGTTCAGCTTGTTCACGAACAGGTCGATCCTGCCGATCCCAACTCCATGGCCGAAGTAAGCGTCCCCCCGCAGCTTGATGACATTCTCCCCCTGCCACTCGATGACTTTGGGATTCACCTCCGGGTTCTTCACATACTGAGTGTCCCCGGGATACACCTCCCCCTTGCCGTATACCGTGATAAGATGCAGCAGGGAATCGTGATGCCAGGACATCAGGAACAGATGCCGGAACAGCCGGTCGAAGCCCGCCTCCCCGATCGTCTCCAGCACCGCTTTGTATAACACAATGATGACGGCCGTAGCGCACTCGAAGGCGTACGCCTTGCCGTTCTTGTATATATCCCGGATGGCCTCGGAGGTGCGCACCTCCGGTCTCTGCCGGAATCCTCCGCCTGCCGTACGAGTCCAATACGCCTCGTTGCAGCGCGACTCCTTGAACGATTCGAACTCGGCATCGCTCTCCTGCAGGCCGACCGCCGCCTCCACGATGGCCGACCTCAACCGCAGCTCGAATTGGAGCGCCGCAAGTGACGGATATTCGAACACGACGGGACTGCGCTGCTTCTGCTCATAAATCTCCCGCTCCAGCGGTGCCAATACCTGTACCGCTGCGCTTACGCTAAGGCTGCTCTCCGGCAGCACAATCATGCCCTTCCCTCCTCTGACCGGCGAGACAGCGCTCAAGCGGCTCCCCTCGGCCGTCCGCCGCGCCGAGAGCAGACATCTCGGCAGGGTTCCCCAGCGGATGCCCTGCCGAGATCGGTATCCCCCGGCCGCTTCTCATGCCATGACAAAAAAGAGCGGTCCGGCCCTATGCCGTACTCCGCTCTTTCATTGTATGCCGGGCCCTCACCGCTCAGACCCTGTTTCGGATCACGGTTCCCTAGTCCATCTCATAGATGGATCCGGATTTGCTGGCGAACAGCTCCGCATAGACCTTCTCGGCGTAGGCGTCCGTCATGCCGGAGATGTAATCCGCGACGAACCTCGGCCAAGTCCATTTGTTCCCGTGCTGCTTATAGTTGTCGATCCAGTCCGGCGGGATAATCATCCTTCCCTGCTCGGGCACCTTGAAGCTGTCCCACAGCCGCTTGATCATGATCTCGCTGCGCTTCTGCAGCCGCTGGACCCGGAAGTCCTTGATGAGCGTAACCCACGCCAGCTTCTTCAGAATCTCCATCGTACGCAGGAGCTCGAGGTCCTGCTGGCCGTCGCGGACGAAGGTGACCTTCTTCCAGCCCCTCGCCGTGTCGTCGATGATCCCGACCCGGCCGGCGAAGGTGCTGACCCAGCGGGCCTTCATCTCCCGGCGGGTGCGCGACGACTCCCGGCCGCACTGCTCATAGATCTCCTCCCACTGCTCGAGGTAATCCTGCAGCACCCGCTTGACCATAGATTCGATATCCACCGACTCCCAGCCGACTTCGAGATTCCCCTGGTCGTCGACAATCTCCTGCACGAGATGCTCCACCAGGCGGTCCTCTTCGAAGAAGGTGCGGTTCATCGCGATCTTGCCGGCGCGGATGCCGTCTTCGATATCATGCGTGGAATAGGCGATGTCATCGCACAAATCCATCAGCTGCGCTTCGAGGGTCGAGCAGCCGGACGGCATGTTCCATTGGTGCCGCAGCTCCGTGATGCCCTCCCACTCCATAG
Organism: Paenibacillus caseinilyticus; assembly: GCF_027533645.1. Classification (GTDB taxonomy): domain Bacteria; phylum Bacillota; class Bacilli; order Paenibacillales; family NBRC-103111; genus Paenibacillus_G; species Paenibacillus_G caseinilyticus. The sequence continues at coordinate 153,707 of NZ_JAQAGY010000017.1, read as the reverse complement.
CGTAGCAGCCCTTGAGCTTGCCAGGGTCATCGAGACAGTACGGGTACTTGTTGACAGCGAGCAGCACCGCAGCCGTCAGGTCCAGGCCGCTGTCGCTGCCCGCCCGCTTCTCGAGGAACATCAGAATCCGGAAGTTCTGCGCATTGCCCTCGTACTTCATGCCGTGCTCCTTCTCCAGCAGCCGGTCCAGCACTTCTTCCCCCTTGTGCCCGAACGGCGGGTGCCCGAGGTCATGCGCCAGCGAGGCGCATTCCACTACAGCGGGATCCAGCACGAGGCCCGGGTGTTCTCTCCGGCTCAGGAACGGATACAGGTTGCCCATCCGGCGGGCCGTCTCGCGGGCAATCTGGGATACCTCCAGCGAGTGCGTCAGCCGGGTGCGATAGTAGTCGCCCGTACCGGCGCCGAACACCTGGGACTTGCCCTGCAGCCTCCGGAAGGCCGGGGACTGGATCAGCCTTGCATAATCGCGCTCGTATTCTTCCCGTTCCTCACTGAACGTACCTGCCGACGGTTCATCAAGCCGCAGTTTCCGTAAGTCCATCTCTCTTCCCCCTTGCAGCCGAGCATAGGATGTCATTATTATTCACACAGCAATCACATTATGTTCTGGACATTGTATCATACTCCCGGACGGGATGGAAAGTGAGGATCACCCGCACAAAAAAAGCGGCCGGCTCACGCAGAAGCCCCACAGCGGACTGCCCCCACAGCAGGTCCGTTCCGCTATAACATTGCCAATAACCTGACAGCGTTATTCCCTTAAGTTACCTGCAGCATCTGGGAGCAGGAAATTGATAAAGGCCAACCGCAAGCGGCTGGCCCTGGCTGTCCCTGTATGAAAGAAGAATGAATGATGACCCTGCTTACCTGTTGGATGCATGGATCGGATTTCAGCTGAGACTCACAGCCTGCACATAAATTTCTCCTGCATTAAGCCAATTGCCCGCCGAGCTCCTCGTATTGTTCCAGGATCAGCGCATGAACCGGATGATCCTCCTCAAGGGAGGTGAACCTGCGAATCGCCGCGGAAAGCCCATGTTCCCCGATCTCCGCTTCAATGAGCCGCACGTCCGGGTCGTCCTCCGCCCGGAACCTCAGCGCGGCGGCCATGGCTCGGGCGAGATGGACCGGGCGGACGCCCATGGCCTGAAGCCCCAGCGCCGGACGCACCAGACGGTCGTTCGGCGAGAGCTTGCGGACCGGGGAGCGGCCTACGCGGGCGACCTCATCGGTCAGGTGCGGATTGCGGAAGCGTTCCATCGTTTTGCCGATATAGGCCTGATGCTCCTCCGCATCGAAGCCGTACTTCGCCGTGAGCAGCCGCCCCGTTTCGCCCAGCAGCCCGCGCACTTCGCCAGCGATACGTTCATCCGCCATGCTCTCCTGAATCGTCGCTTTGCCGTACAGGAAGCCCATATAGGCGGCGCAGCAGTGCCCGGCGTTGACCGTGAACAGCTTCCGCTCGATGTACGGCCCGAGGCTGCCCGCATAATGCACCCCTTGGATCTGCGGGAGGCCCGGCAGCATCTGCGAACCATCCACGACCCACTCGTAGAACGGCTCCACGGTCACATGCAGCGGGTCTTCGTGACGCTGAACCGGCACGATCCGGTCGACCGCCGCGTTCGGGAAGGCCAGCCGGCCCTCAGCCTGCCGCCGCTCCTCTTCGCTCAGATAGCTATACACATGCTCCTTGAGCTGCGCGCTGCCGCCGATCGCATTCTCGCATGCGATCAGGTGCTGGGGGCCGCCCCCTGCCTGCAGGCGGAGCTTCACGCCCTTCGCGATGCCTACGGCAATACTCTTCAGAATGTTGACGCCGACGGCCGTGGTGACCAGATCCGCGCCGGCTACCGCTTCCGCTACCCGGTCTAAGTCTCCCCCCGGCAGAGCGGTCACGCCCCGGACCTGATACGACTCCTGCGCGTCGCTTGCCAGGGCAACCGTGTACGCCCCTCTGCGCTGCAGCTCGGACACGAGCGTTTCATTCACGTCTACGAAACACACCTCATAGCCGGACTGGAACAGCAGCAGCCCGATGAAGCCCCGGCCGATGTTGCCCGCCCCAAAATGGACCGCCTTCATTCGCCCATCCCTTCCTCAAAGATCCCGATGAGCTCCTCCTTGGTGGAGGCATTCAGAATCCGCTCCATGTTCTCCTCCTCCGAGCAGATCATCGCCACGTTGGTCAGAATGCCGAGGTGGTCGCTGCCTGCAGCCGCAATCCCGATGACGAGGCGGGCCGGTTCGTCCCCGCCGAAATCCACGCCCTCCGGGAAGAGCAGAATCGATAATCCCGCCGAAGCGATCATCTCTTTGGAGTCCTTGGTGCCGTGGGGAATAGCCAGCCCTCCGCCCATGTAGGTGGACAGCGCCTCTTCTCTCTCCAGCATTTTCTCTATATAGCCGGGAGCGGCATGACCGGCATCGACCAGCAGCTGCCCCGCTAAGCGGATCGCTTCCGTTTTGTCCTTGGCCTTGGCATCCAGCAGCACTTTATTCGGTGACAGAATACTCATCGCACGATTCTCCTCTTATCCGTTTTGTAGATACTCTCAAAAAACGCCGTCAGCTTCCGTGACAGCTCCAGGCGGATCTCCTCTTCGCTCCCCTGCTTCAAGTGCTCCACCAGATCCGCATCCAGCAGGAAGGAGCTGATCTCGCTAAGCACTTCGAGACTCTCTCTCGAAAGCTCCCGGGGACCGAGCATCAGCAGCAGATGCCTCACGCCCGCCCCTTCGTCATGCGCCAGCGGGAGGTCCCCCTGCAGGCGGAACAGCGTGAAGGAGGGCCTCGCGATATGTTCGCTTCTCGTATGGAACAAGGCGATGCCCGTATCCGGAATGACCTGGGAGCTCTGCTTCTGTCTCTCCAGCAGAAGCTCCACGACCGCGGGCAGGTTCCCTATGCCCGCGCTGCTCTCCACGTACCTGCAGGCCGACTGCAGCAGGCCGCGGAGTCCCGCAGTCTCCTCCAGGGAGGCGTAGACCCCGAATTGGTCGACGATTGACACGATTTCATTGAGATAGGCCTGCAGGCGGTGCAGCCGCTCCAGCGATTCGGAAGGGACGCCCCCCTCTTCCCCGCTTCGGGTTGCCCCCTGCTTCAGCGTGACTTCCCGGATGAAGCGGCGCAGCCGCTCCGCCTCTTCTGCCGTCAGCAGCGGACTGAGCCTGATATATCGCTGCGGCTCCAGCGGAAGGTCTACCGTCGAAATGATCAGGTCATACGCATCCCCCGGGATCCGTACCGCTTCGTACCACGAAGCATGGCCTACGATCTCCACCTGCGGCAGTTCTTTGCTCAAGCGGATCGCCAGCATCTTGGAGGAACCGATCCCGTTCGTGCAGACGATCACCGCCCTCACATTGTGGCGCAGCGACTTCAGCCGCTCCAGCGAGGCGCCAAAATGCATGACGAGAAAACCGATCTCCTCATCGGGCATCGGCAGCCCCGGCAGTATAGCGTCCGCTGCCTCCCGGATCCGGACGAACAGACGGTCATAATCCCGCCGGATCTGCGACAAGAGCGGATTGCGGATCTGAAAGCCCTCGCGGATTCGCGGTACGGCGGATTCCAAGTGGCCCGTCAGCCCTTCGAGCAGCTGACGGTCCTCGCCGAAGCCCGCCTCCAGGTCCGCTTCAAGGGCTGCGATCAGCCGCCTCGCCAGATCCATACAGCCGGGGTCGGCTTCGGGCAGCAATCCGTGCGGATCCGGAGTGTCCGCAAGCTTCAGCATGCCGGCCAGATAGCTGATTTCCCCGACAGGCAGCCCCCCCAATGCCGGAGACATCTCCTCCGCCAGCTTCCACAGCCGCTCCGGGACCTCTTGCCCCGGCGGCGCTTCCCGCACCCGCTTCCCATCCCGGATTCTCCCCAGCATGACGGACATGCGGATGAGCAGCCGCGCATATTCATGCTCCGCCAGCCGGTTCAGCCACAAGCGGTCCGAGGCCCATAGGGCATCCTCAGCCAGCTTCAGGTGCTTCCGCCCAATGAGCTCCATCAGCCTGCGCTTGACCGGTTCCCGGGCGAGATCCTCCGGCCGGCCGAACAGGTCCGATTCATCGAGATGCTGTATCGCGAGCAGCGAGAGCGTGCTCCGCAGACGGCCTTCCTCCCCCGTCACCTCGACGCCGTATCCTCTTCGCCGCACCAGAACCAGCCCGCTGCGCTGCAGCCAGCTCCCGAGCTCATCCAGATCATGCGTCACGGTGGGCACCGTCACCTTGAGGCTGTGAGCCAGCGCGAACAGCTTCACCGGCTCCTCGGCCTGCAGCAGCATGCATAAGATGAGCGCCTTCCGGTCCTCGGCGGTATAATCCTCGGGGACCGCTTCGAACAGCCGCCGGTGAAGGGCACCCAGCTCCTCTTCCCCGGCCTGCAGCAGCATGCCCTTCCCCGATTTCTTCTGCAGCTCCACCCCGTATTCCGCCAGGACGGCCTCCAGCTCCTCCAGCTCCCGGTGGACCGTTCTCGTGCTTACTTTGATTTCCTCCGCGATCTCGCCGGCGGTAATGCCGTCGCTTCGGAGCAGCAGCAGTTGTATGATCTGTCGTTGTCTGGTAGAGACACGCATGGCGTCACCCTTCCTCAGGCTAAGATGGGCTGGTTCGCGGAGAGAATCCCCCGGCAGCCAGCCTCCGGCCCGAAGCCCTGCAAGCTAGGCCAGCCGCTTCGTCAGCTCGTCGTACTCCGGGCTCTTCATGAAATTATCGATGGAAATATGCTCTGCCTTCGGCGCTTGGACCCTGGCCCTCTCCGTCAGCGAGCGGTGCGTAATCACGATATCCGCGTCTCCTGGAATTTCGCTGATCGCCGTGTTAATGACTGTTACCCCGGCCCCCGCGTCCTTCAGCTTCTTCCTCAAGATCGAGGCCCCCATCGCACTAGACCCCATCCCGGCATCGCAGGAGAATACGATCTTGCGGACGTCTTCCTTGGCTTTGCGGGCCGTCGCCGTTTCGGCTGCCGCCGCAGCCTCGGGTACGGCCGCAGCCGGCCCTCCTGCGCCCTTCATTTCCTTCATGCGGGCCGAAGCCTGCTCCAGGCTCTCTTCCTGCTCGTCTTTCTTCGCGGCCTTGAGCAGCAGGGCCGCAACAGCGAAGGAAGCTGCCGCACCGGTAATGACGCCGGTGAACACCGGAAGCATGCCCCCTTTGGGCGCCATGGCCATGAAGGCGAAGATACTGCCCGGCGAAGGGGGAGCGACCAGCCCGGCATGGAACAAGCCGAAGGTGAACGTGCCCGTCACGCCTCCCGCGATGACGGCGAGGATCAGGCGGGGATTCATCAGGATGTACGGGAAGTAGATCTCATGAATACCGCCGAAGAAGTGGATGATGACAGCTCCCGGCGCGGACTGCTTGACGCTCCCACGGCCGACGAGCCAGTAGGCGAGCAGGATGCCGAGCCCCGGGCCCGGATTCGATTCGAGCATGAACAGCATCGACTGGCCGGTCTTGGCCGCCTGGTCGAGCGCGATCGGGCTCAGTACGCCGTGGTTGATCGCGTTGTTCAGGAAGAGTATTTTGGCCGGCTCGATCAGAACGTTGGCCAGCGGCAGCAGACCCGCGTTGATCAAAGCCTGCACGCCCGATGCCAGTGCCTTGCTGAACACCTGCACGAGCGGGCCGACGAACGTGTAAGCGATAACGGCCAACAAGGCGCCGATGATGCCGGCGGAGAAATTATTGACGAGCATCTCGAAACCGGAGCGGATCTTGCCTTCCACTGCCCGGTCGAATTGCTTCAGCACCCAAGCCGCGAAGGGTCCGACGATCATCGCGCCGAGGAACATCGGAATATCGGTCCCGATGATCACGCCCATCGTAGTCACTGCGCCGATGACGCCGCCCCGCGCCCCGTGAATCATCGTACCGCCCGTGTAGCCGATCAAGATCGGCAGGAGGTAGGTGATCATCGGGCCCACCAGCTTTGCCAGATGTTCATTTGGGAACCAGCCGGTCGGGATGAATATTGCCGTGATAAGACCCCAGGCGATGAATGCGCCGATGTTCGGCATCACCATGCCGCTCAAAAAGCGGCCGAACCGCTGTACCTTCACTCTCATGCCACCGGCGGATGAAGCCGGTTGTGCTGCCGTTGAATTCATTAGAATCCCTCCTGGTTGCGAGTCTTGATCTTATGTTCAGCTCTTGCTGTAGAGTTATAGTAAAGCAAAAGCGCTTTCAACATCAATGAAAGGAAAATCCGTTTTCGTCATCATCATTGTTGACACCTTTTTTGTTGTGAAGGCGCGTAACTTAAGAAAAACGCCTGTCGGCGTCCTGTAAGATCTCTGCGTGCCAGTCCATACGTTGGTGCACGGTGAGAGGATGGGTACGGGGTTCCAACCGCTCTTGAAGCATGAAAACAAAAAAAGCGGACAGCCCCTAAGGGGCTGTCCGCCGGCTGGCGGCATACGCTGAATCCTCTGCCGGAGCCGGCCCGTCGTTTCGGGTCAGTCCGTGGGATGCCATATATTTGGCAAGATACTGCTTGCCGAACATCTCGTCATATTGGAGCTCCCGGTATTTCTCCACATCTTCCGCGGCCGAAGGAGGTACCCTCGTATGCAGCCCCTGGCTCGAATCGACCACGAGCGACCGCAGCAGCCCCGGCGTTTTCTTGGATAGCTCCGCATTGAAAGCCCAGGCGGCCGGCATCGGCAGCCCCAGCCGCTCCAGCATATAGGCGCTGAGGAACGAGTTGCTGAGCACCGGCACCTCCTCCTTCGGCAGGTCGGTGTTGGACCAGACGACGAACGGCACGCTGTGCATCCGCTTCTGCTCCTCGAGAGACCACTGGTCGGCTCTGCCGGTGTGGATGAAGTCCGACTGGACGTATACATCATAGTCATATCCCATCATTGGCAGATGGTCGCCGTAGAAGACGATGACCGTCGGCTCCTTCGACTTGCGGAACGAATCGATCAGCAGCTGCAGGCTGCGGTCCGCATCGCGAACCCCGTGCGCATACGTCTGAAGCACATTACGCGCGTCCCCGCTTAGGCTCCCTTCGATCGAGATTCCCGCGTCCCCGTACCGGTTGTCGTCATACGGACCGTGATTCTGCATCGTTACCGCGTAGATGAAGGTCGGCTCCTCGTTCGCTTCCACTTCCTTAATGATGCTGCGGGAGACTTCATCATCCGAGATGAACGCCCCTTTGTATTCGGGGTTAACCATGCCTTCCTTGCTCAGGAAGCTGTCGAAGCCCATGTGCTTGTACACCTGCTCCCGGTTCCAGAACCAGCCTTCGTAGGAGTGAATCGCTGCACTGCGGTAGCCCTGTTCCTTAAAATAGCTGGCCATGCTCGCAATCGGCTTCGAGATGTACTGCTGGTACGGAACCGAGCCCGCCGGCAGGAAGCTCATCGACTGGCCGGTAAGCACCTCGAACTCCACGTTGCTCGTGCCCCCGCCGAACTGCGGCGAGAGAAGATAGCCTGACGTCGACTCCCGCTGAAGCCGGTGAACCGTCGGAAGCGGGTCTTCGCTGAAGGTCACGCCCGGCAGCAGCGTCGGGTCCCAGAAGGCCTCGTTCATGATGAAGACCACATTCGGCTTCACGCCGGACGCCGCATTGGCTTTGGAAGCGCCTGCCAGTTCATGGAGATTTTCCGACATGGCGGCGATGGACACTTCGCTGTAGCCGGGCGGCTTCGGTACAATTGTATTTTTGACATTCATCGTAAAAGCCAGTGATAATCCGTTCGTCCCGTAATTCTCCCCCTGATTCCACACGATTTCATTCGCTCCCGCCGCATTCAGCACCTTGAGCGTCCAAGGCGACTGGACCCCGAAGGAATGCAGCAGGAATAAGCTTACTAACGACAATACCAAGCGGGTCACCGGACGCGGACGCAGCCGCGGCGCCCACCGCGCGAGCACGAAGATCAGCAGCACGATTCCGAAGACGGCGCCAAGACGGCTAAGCGCCTCCCGGTTGGTGACGAGCGGCAGAATGTTCATACTCTCTTTGTTCAGGAAAATATCCCATGGAAAAAAGGGCTCGCCGATCAGCTTCTGCTTGAAGTAAGAGATCATCGATACGAGCATGAGCAGCAGGGTGCTGACCCCGACCGCCGGCAGCAGGCTTCCGATGAGACTGTACAGCAGACTGAAGACCAGGAACGTCAAGACGCTGTTGAGCAGAAACACGGCACGGTTGCCGGAGATCCAGTCCCAGGTGCTCTCCCAGGTACCGCGTTGAATGAATTCCATACCAAAGACCAAGAGAACCGGTACGATCAACAGTGCCGTCAGAATGACACCATTTCTTCCCGCGCGGGCAAGCTTCGATCGTGATGACTTTGGCTGTCCTTTGGTGGCCAAAGAACGACGCATCGTTTCTCACACTCCTTATCTTCCCGCGTGTCTGGCACAGCCGGTTCCGGTGCCCCTCGCACCCCGGCTGCTATCTCTCTATGCGGATATTGCATTCGATGAAGTTATTGTAAAGGAGAAATATGAAAAAAACATGAAAAAAACCGAGGATTGGAGGAAAATGGGTCTATCGGCAGGCTTTAGAACATCATAATCGACAAATCTTGCACCCGCTTTAAGAGCAGGCAGGAAAATTTCCATAATCCCCTTTTACCCATATTTACACAAACTTAAAACTTTATAACTGTGACGATTGTGTGACAACAAAGTGAGAGGCCTCGGAATCCACGAAGGAATAACAAAAAGCGGCGGGACCCGATCCTCCCGCCGCTCTATCGTTCCTTCCCATGTCTCCCTATGCCGGGGGAGCCGGAACCTTCACCCGGCTCCCCCGGTTCGCTGCTCCAGTCCGGTCAAATACGTCGACAACAGCCGGTTCAAGCTCTCGTCCGGGTCCAGCGCCATCCCGAATCCGCCGCGGAGCTCCAGCGAGGCGAACCCATGCAGCAGGCTGCGCAGTCCCCGTACCGTATGGAGGGCATCCTCCCGCTCCAGCCCGTAAGCGTCCAGTACCTGCAGCAGCAGCCCGAGCAGGGACTCCGAGGCCGCCTCCACCTCCGCATCCATCACATCCGGCGCCCGCATAATGCTCTCATACAGCCCGGGATGCCGGCGGACGAAGTCGACGTAAGCGAGCCCCACGGCATGCACAGCCCTTCTCCCGGACTTGCCCGCCGCCGCCCCCGCGACCCTCTCCCGAAGCTGGACGATCCCGTATACGGCTAAGGCCTGGCGCAGCCCCGGCAGCCCCGGGATATGGTTATACAGCGAGGGGGTCTTCACCTTAAGCTCCGCGGCCAGCGCAGCCAGGGTCACCGCCTCACAGCCGTGCCGGTCCGCCAGATCCGCCGCGGCCTGCAGCACGCTGTCCCGGTCCAGTCCCATTCTCCCCATCGGCCTCAGCTCCTCTCTGCCGCTGCGATCGCCCGGTCCATAGCGGCCACCGGACTGCTGAGCATCCGGCCGTGGCCTACGGCGAGCAGCGAAGGCTGCAGGTCCCGCAGCCGGCGCGCACTCTGGACGGCCTCCCCCTTATGCCAGGTGGCGAACGCCGGAAAAGGGAACAAAGGCACCGTCTTGCCGGAGACGGCTACGCCTGCGCGGGTCTGGAAGGAATCGCCCGCGATAAGCGCGCCGGTCCGCGTGTCGAGGAAGGCCATCGAGCCCGGCGTATGGCCGGGCGCGGCGATCGCCTGCAGCGAACCGATGCGGTCTCCGTCCGCCAGCTCCCCATCGGGGCGGGTCTTCAGCCCCTTAGGCACACCGCCGCGGATTGGCGTCTGGGGTTCGCCGGCCTCCAGCGACCGGTCCCCCGCAAGCAGCCGGGCATCGCGGGCGGAGATCAGCACCTGCGCATCGGGCAGTGCTGTCCGCAGGGCGTCCAGCGCGCCGACATGATCATCGTGCGCGTGGGTAAGCGCGATGCGCGTGATCGGCTTGCCGATCCGCTCCGCCGCAGCGAGAATGCCCTTGGCGCTCACTGGCAGCGCCGCGTCGATCAGGGTCAGCTCTTGCTCTTCCTCTACCAGATAACAGTTGACAGGGAACACAACAGGAAAAAAGGTAAGCGCGTGCAGCCATTCAATTCGCTCCGTACGCATGGGCCATCGCCTCCGTTTATTAAAAACTAATGATATTAGTATCATAACTAATGTTATTAGTTTTCGCAATAGGCACTCGGTTATTTTACATGGAGCCTGAGGCCCATCGCTGGGGATTGTCAGCCCGCTTTTCCCGCGGAACGCCAGAAGGGCCAAAAAACCACGGGAATCCGCGGTCTCTTGGCCTTTTGATTCTTGCTCTGATTCTTGCTCTGCTCTTATCCCTGCAGAATCCGTTCGATCCGCTGCAGCTCCTCGGCGCTGAAGTCCAGATTCGAGACTGCTCCTACCGCATCCTCGATCTGGCTGACCTTGCTCGCGCCGATCAGCGCGGAAGTGACCCGGCCGCCGCGCAGCACCCAAGCCAGCGCCATCTGGGACAGCTTCTGCCCGCGCTCCTGGGCAATCGCGTTCAGCTCTCTGACCTTGCCGAGCACCGTATAGGTCAGCTCCTCCGGGCGTAGGAAGACGCTTGGACCCGCAGCCCGGGAGTCGCTTGGAATGCCGTTCAGGTAGCGGTCTGTCAGGATTCCCTTGTACAGCGGCGAGAAAGCGATACTGCCAACGCCCTCTTCCTCGAGCACATCGAGCAGGCCGTCTTCCACCCAGCGGTTCAGCATGGAGTAGCTCGGCTGGTGGATCAGGCACGGCGTACCGAGACGGCGCAGGATGCCGATCGCTTCCTTCGCCTCTTCGGGACGGTAGTTCGAGAGCCCGACATAGAGCGCCTTGCCCTGACGCACGACCAGATCGAGCGCCGACATCGTCTCTTCGAGCGGCGTGTTCGGGTCCGGACGGTGGTGGTAGAAAATATCGACGTAGCCAAGCCCCATCCGCTGCAGGCTCTGATCGAGACTCGATACGAGATACTTCTTGGAGCCCCACTCCCCGTACGGTCCCGGCCACATGTAGTAGCCTGCCTTGGTCGAGACGATCAGTTCGTCGCGGTAAGCCCCAAGATCCTGCGCCAGGATCCGTCCGAAGTTCTCTTCGGCCGAGCCGGGAGGCGGCCCGTAATTGTTGGCGAGGTCAAAGTGCGTGATCCCAAGGTCGAACGCCCGGCGCACCATCGCACGGCCATTCTCGTACGTGTCGATCCCCCCGAAGTTGTGCCAGAGGCCAAGCGAGATCGCCGGCAGTCGCAGGCCGCTGCGGCCCGAGCGGTTATATTTCATCGTTTCATAACGGTTCGATTCGGCTACGTAGGTCATGATATCCCTTCCTTTGCGCGCGTATTGGATGTTTCCTGACTTTGAATCCTGACATTGATTCCTGGCGTTGATTCCTGGCTGTGGGTCGGGCTATCCCCTGTCTGCCCCTGATCGATTCTTCCCCATTCTACCTTTCTTCCGCCCGCAAGCATATGTCAGCACGTCAGACAAATATAGTATAATGTCACCATGTCTAAGGAAAGATGAGGGTCGACATGTCATCTGCCAAACGAACGTATACCCCCGCGCCGGCCGCCCATCCCGGGATGGAGCTCAAGCTGTATTACTGCGGTGCGGAGGATTGCACCCCGGGACACAGCTGGGGGCCGGGGCTCAAGGATCATTATAAAATTCATTTCGTCCGCAGCGGGCGCGGGATCTTCCGCAGCCAGGGCCGGACGCACACCGTGTCTGCTGGCCAAGGCTTCCTGATCCGCCCCCAGGAGGTGGCTTATTACGAAGCCGATGTCCGTGAACCATGGAGCTATGCCTGGGCTGCCTTCAACGGCCTGCAGGCCGAAGCTTTCCTGAATCGGGCCGGGCTTGGGGACCAGGCCCCCGTCTTTGGATGCACCGAAGAGGAAGCTGCTCTCTTGTGGGCCTGCTTCGAGGAGATGCTCGCGGCAGGCAGCCGTCCTGCCAGCCGCGACCTGCGGCTCATGTCTTCGCTGTACGCCATGCTCGGCGCTCTGGTCGACCGTTCGCAGCAGCCTGCCTCCGCCGATCCGGCCGGCGGAAGTACCGCCGTGGAAGGCTATGTCGCCCGGGCGGTCGCTTATATCGAGACGAATTACTCCCGCAGCATGACCGTAGAGGAGCTGGCCGCCGAACTCGGCCTCCACCGCAAGTACGCGGCCAAGCTGTTCAAGGAAGCCCTTGGCGTGCCGCCGCGCCAGTTCCTGCTCCAGTACCGCATGGAGCAGGCCGCCCTGCTGCTCTCCCGCGAAGGCCTGTCGGTTGCGGAAGTGGCGCACTCGGTCGGCTACCGCGACCCGCTGCTCTTCTCGCGGATGTTCAAGAAGGTGAAGGGCCTCTCGCCCCAGCGCTTCCGCCAGGCGTGAGGAAGTGTCGGGCCCTCCGTCCGGTATGGCGGCCCGAATGAAGAGAACCCCCAGCCGTTCACCGCGGGGATACTTGTTGTTTGCCCTTTACCTGTTTCCGGCATGACGGCCGTCTCTGACGGATCCGGATTCCGCCGCCGCCTCCCTTCCCTTGACGGCGGCGGCGGTTTGTGGTTTACTCAAATTAATATTTAGATGATTACCTAAATATTTAATAATAAGCTCTGCTAAGAGGTGAACCGCCATGCCGCTCAACCATACGTTCAAAGCCCTCTCGGATCCTACCCGGAGGAAGATCCTGGACCTGCTCAAGGAACGCGACATGACCGCCGGCGAAATTGCCGAGAAATTCGACATGTCGAAGCCTAGCATCTCCCACCACCTCAATCTGCTAAAGCAAGCGGAGTTGGTCTGGGACGAACGCCAGGGACAGCACATCGTCTACTCGCTCAACCTGACCGTGTTCCAAGAGCTCATGAAGTGGCTGCTGGCCTTCCCGCTGCCTGCGGAAGGCAGCACATCCCCCAGCCCCAAAAGAAAGGATTGATCACTCATGAAACGTTACCTCCCCAGCCTCATCCTGCTCACAATGGCCGTTGTCCTCAGCTTACTTGCCTACCCTTACATGCCCGAACAGATGGCCGTACACTTCAGCTTGGACGGAACACCGGACCGGTATACGGGCAAGGCCTGGGCTCTTGCCACGGCGCCCTTTTTCATGCTCCTTCTGATGGGAGCCGCCTTGTTTATCCCCTTCTCCCCGTCCGATGCACGCACCTTGTCGGCCCGGACTCTCATCCTCGGATCGTCTGCTGCCCTCTTGTTCGGCGTCCATATGGCTATCCTCCTGTACGGACTGGGCTATGAGTTCAATATCGGCAAGTACATCGCGATCTTGATGGGGACCTTATTCCTCGTTGTCGGCAATTATATGCCCCGCTTCCAGCCGAACCGGCATGTCGGAATCCGGACCCCCTGGACTCTCTCCAGCGAAGAGAATTGGCGCCGGACCCACCGTACTGCTGCGAAGGTATGGTTCATCGGCGGCCTGCTCATGCTCGCCTGCCCGTTCCTCCCTGCAGGGTTGTTCGCCGGCGTCTTTCTGGCTATCCTCGCCTTGGTTCTGATTCTTACCATCGGCATCTCCTACTATTACGCCCGGGCACGCACATGAACTAAGAACGCAGGGGCTGCCTGCAGCTGAGAAGGCTTCACGCTGGAAGCTGCACTATTGGCAACAGCGAACCAATAAACCATGATTTTCCATATGTCTGCCGACCTATTTCTTCCTACACCTTGTTCGCCGGCAATTCCCTAATTTTGGGTCTACAGATTCTTGATTTTTTGCTGCATCTCCTGCAACTTTCCAACGGGCGGCCGCGTTTAGTGCATATGCAACCTAATCTACCCGATACGGAGAGGATCCACTTATGCAAAAGCCACTGAAACAATGGGGTATCGCCGGCATTACCACAGCCATTCTGCTGTCTTCCGCTGTACCGGTTTCGGCTATGACACCGGTTGTCGCGGCGGAGACGGGACCCGCAGCCGCCTTCCCTGCTGGCGCGGCGTCCAAAGCAGCGGGGGACGGCGCCTTGGCCGAAGCTCCAGCCGGTACCGCTGTATCCCGGGAGCGCGCGATCGAGCTTGCGCAGAGCTATGTCACCATTCCCGCGGACCACAAGCTGCAGGGCGTGAACTACCAGATTGCGCCTCTTTCGAGCGGCAGCACCCGCGGTTCCTGGAGCCTGACCTTCGTAAGGCAGGACGCCAAAACCTACTACGGCGGAGTTACCGTAGCTGTCGATGCCGATAACGGACAGCTGCTCTCTTACCAGATTTACGATAACGACCCCGAGCGCAAGCCCTCTTTCCCTCCTGCCGTCTCCCTGGAGAAAGCCAAAGGGATCGCCGAAGCTTATCTTGCCAAGATGAACCCCAAGGAACAGGGACAGCTGGCGTATGCGGCGGAAGACGAGAAAAACTGGCGCAAGCCGCTCAGCGGTGCGACCGAGTATCCACTGCGCTGGGTCCGCAGCATAAACGGTATTCCTTTCTTGCAGAACGAAGTGCGCATTACGGTGGACGGCGACGGACGCATTCTCTCGTACTCGAAGCAGTGGGACGATGCGCTGACCTTCGCGCCGGCCGGCACCCTCATCCCTGAGGGGCAGGCGGCGGAGACCCTCAAGAAACAGGCCGACCTGCAGCTGCGCTATCTTACGCCTTACCAAGCGGAGGGGGATGGCAAGCAGCTCTACACTTCTTACGGGCTGGAGCCGCTGATGGTCGATGCCTCGTCAGGCGAGGCGCTTACCCTCTCCGGCGGCAAACCATCCGCTGCGGCGAAGCCGGTGCCGCTCAGCGACAAGCCGCTGGCGAGCCTTCCCTCCGCCCCGCTTAAGCTGACGAAGGAGCAGGCGGCAGGGAAGATCACCGAAGCGTTCGCCCTTCCGAAGGAAGCGAAGCTTGAAGATGCCTCCTACCGGGAGAACACCGACCCCCGCACGAACCGGACGACCTCGGCTTGGGATCTGCGCTGGTCGGTCGGCGGCTCTCCGGAGCAGGGCGGCACAGGCATCTATGCTTCGGTCGACAGCGCCACCGGCCTGATCCTGAGCTATTCGACAAGCGACTTCCGCCCGATAGCCGCCGCAGACTCCGGCAAGGACACCGGTCTTGCCTACAGCGAGCTGAAGAGCAAGGCCGAGGAGCAGCTGCGCAAGCTGCTGCCCGCCTACGCCCATGAGCTGTATCTGGACGGACAAGAAGAAGCGTCCCCGGAATGGAAAGCGAAGCTCGCTTCCATGCCGTACTACCCGTTCAACTTCCGGCGGATCGTCGGCGGGATCCCGACCGAATACGAGTCGGTAAGTCTCGGATTCGACCGCAAGAGCGGCGAACTGAAGGAGTTCCACTCCAACCTCTCGTCGATCGACTATCCTGCCCAGGCGCCGAAAGTCATCTCGGGGGACCAAGCGAGGGAGCTTCTCCTCGGCCAGTACGACATCAAGCTGCAGTACGTCATTGACTATAAGGGCAAGCCTTCCCCGAACGGGTATGCCGGGTCCGGCATACCGCTCGAGAAATACAACGCGATGCTTGCCTCCGGCGAGATCAAGCTGGAGAAGGGCGAACAGCTCCAGACCCGGCTCGTGTACAGCGTCGCCTCCAAGTTCAAGTCCAGAGACCAGCAGCTCTTCCTCGACGGAGAAACCGGGCAGTGGCGCAGCCGCGAGAACGGCCGGATCGTCAATCCGCTCGCTGCTCCCCCCGCAGACATCTCCGGCCACTGGGCTGAAGAGGCGCTGAACCTCATGATCGACTACGGGGCACTCGAGGTGAAGGACGGCCAAGTGCTTCCGGACGGACTCATCACCCGGGGCGAAATGGTGAAGATGCTGCTTGCCGCGGTAAACGGCGGCTATAGGCCGATGTCCGCAGGCGCCTACGCCGAGCGCTCCGCCTCCTTCTCCGACGTGGCGAAGGATTCCCAGTACTTCGCCTATGTCGAGAATGCGGCAGACCGCGGCCTGATCGACCGGACCGCCGGCGCCTTCAAGCCGGAAGCGGCCTTGACCCGCGCCGATCTCGCCGAGCTGCTCGTCCGTGCCATGGGCTACCGCAAGCTGTCCCAGATCGAAGGACTGTTCGTCCTTCAGGCCACCGACCTGGAAGGCGGAGCCGCGGCCCAGCCCGGCGCCGTCGCGCTGGTGAACGGCCTCGGCATCATGACGCTTGAGAACGGCAAGTTCCAGCCGAAGTCCGAGATGACCCGCGCCCAGGCAGCCACCGCCTTCTACAAATACCTGCAGGTGCGTTCCCAGCTGCAGGATTCGCCCGTGAACCCGGGCTGGTAAGCGAGCCGCGCTTTACAGCAAAGCCCCGGCATCCATGAGGACGTCGGGGCTTTGCTGCATCACGGCTTTGTTCTATCACAAGAGACGCGGAGTAAGATAAATAGAAGACTCTGCCTAATCGAACCTAAGGAGGCATACGTTTGTACGAATATAAGTTTGTCGAGGTGACCATCGGCGGCTTTTTCTCCGAAGCCACTTACCGGGAGACACTCGAAGCCTATGCCCGTGACGGCTGGCGTCTCGTTCAAATCTTTCAAAGTAGTTATAACGGGCATGGCAAGCCCACCAAGCATGAGCTGATTCTCGAGCGACCCATCACCTCGTGAGCGCAGGTCTGTCGCCTCCATTTCCCAGCGGATACTCCCGCCCCATCCGAAACCTGCGTCCCCTTCCCGCGTAAAGTATCTCACAAAACCAATTGGGGAGGGATTCAAAGATTATGCTGAAACATCTGCTTCGTAAAATCCTGCACTCCGTCACCGGTTCCAAACACAGCCACCGCCGCTACAGCAGTTCCCACCGCTACCAGCGTCCGATGCGCCGCGGTTCGTCATCCGACCATTATCGCTCTGGGCACGGCCAGCGCTACTATAAGAACAGACACGGCAGCAGCTATTCCAGCTGACCGTCCCTAGGCGGGATGCCCCGCTATCCGGACTTCAACATCAACAGCACCCGGTCCAAGTCAGCCATACAGCTTGCGGCATCTTGATAAGGCGGCTCCTCCTGCAGGAGCCGCCTTATCAGCGTCCGCGTGCCTTCCGACAGCGTCAGCTCCTCCTCCCAGCCGGCTTCCGGGCTGTTCTCGTCCCCCCGGTAAGCGGAGTAGAGCAGGAAGAGCAAGAAGTGGCCTGCCGCGTACAAGTCGCTCTTAGCTGCCGGGGTGCGCCGCCGCCGCGTCTCCTCGTCCGCGAACGGTTCCAGCCCTTCCGTATCGCCGATGCGGCGGGCAAGGCCGAAGTCAATGAGATGGAGCTCGCCGCCGCGCATCATGACATTCGGTATACGGACATCCAGATGCACATACTCCTGGCTGTGGACGAACGCCACAATCTCGAGAAGTTCCCGCACGAACCGCAGGGACACCTCCTCCGTGAACCTGCGCTCCTCCCGGAAGATCAGATCCTCCACCGTCTCCCCGGCGATATATTCCGTCACGAGACAGAGACACCTTCTGTCCTCGAACAAGCCGTAGGCCGCCGGAATCCGGGGGTGGCGCAGCCGCTCCAGCATCTCGTACTCGCGCCGCAGCAGCCGCCGGCCGAGCTCCCGCTTGCTGGGCTTCGCCTGCTTCACGACGACTTCCGCACCGGATGCCTCCGTATCCCGGCACAAGTACGTCAGCCCGTAGCTCCCCATACCGAGAAAACGCTCGATATCGTAGCGCCCACCAAGCCGCCGGCCCTCGCGCAGCGGATAATCGATCCATGATGCATATACGTTCCTGAAGTACTGCAGCACCGCCATCGCCCCCTTCTTCCTGCCACGCCTGCGCTCATCCTCTGCCATCCACAACAATGGTCCGTTCCTGTTTGCTGTCCATGCTCCTATCGTAACAGACGAAGCCCGATTCATAAAAGGGCACGCTGCGGCGAAGCTCGGGCACGAGCGGTCAACCCGACGCCCTTCTCACGCGTAGAAGGACACCGGCTCATGGCCGGTGCCCTCCTGTGGCTGTCGTACTGCTCCTTCACCTGCTGCTGCGAGCGGGCCCGCACTCCGGTGGCTGCCGGATTCACCGCGCCGACCACCTCAACTACTCCGCTGTATCCGCGTAAGCTGCGACACGGTTGCGTCCCGCAAGCTTCGCCCTGTACAGCGCCTTGTCCGCCTGGCCGATGAGCTCTCCCGGCGCCATCAGCGGATGGGGAATCACCGTCGCAACCCCCGCGCTGAGCGTGACGCAGTCTCCGGCCTTGGACGCCCGGTGCGGGATGCCTGCCTGCTCTACCGCAGCTCGTACGGCCTCCGCGATACTCCGCGCCCCTTCCGCTCCGGTCCCCGGCAGGAGAATGACGAACTCTTCCCCTCCGTAACGGGCTGCGGTATGCCCGCTGCCCTCCAGCACGAATTCGAAGATACCCGCCGCCGCCCTCAGACAAGCGTCGCCGCCCTGATGCCCGTAGGTGTCGTTGTACGATTTGAAGAAATCGATGTCGCAGAGGATCACCGACAGCGGCGCAGACTCCCGGATCCCCTGCAGCCACGCCTGCTCGTACGCCTCATCGAAGCTCCGGCGGTTCGCGATACCCGTTAGTCCGTCGCGGGTGGACAGATGCTGCAGCTTCCGGTTCGCCTCCTGAAGCTTGCGGTTCGTCTCCTGGAGCTTCTGCTCGGCTGCCTTGCGTTCGGAGATATCCCGGAACGAGGTGAATATGGCCGGCTTGCCGCCATCCCGGATGGAAGTGAGGGACACCTCCACGAGCACTTCGGTGCCTTGGGCCGTAATATAGACCAGCTCCAGATTAGGCAGGGTTCGGTTCGTGTCGTCACTGTTGTACAGCGTCTTAGCCAAGATCAATTCGTTGTCATAATGCTTCGGATGAAGAAAGCGCTCCGTCGGGCTCCCGATCACCTCTTCCGGGTCGCTCAGACCGAAGATCGCGACCGCCCGGTCATTGGCGAATACAATCCGCCCTTCCTGGTATACGCAGACGGCGTCCGGCGAGAGCTGGACCAGCTTGCGGAACCGGTCCTCCGTCTCCCTCAGCGACAGCTCCGCCCGCCGCCGCTCCGTCAGATCGAGCGCCATCGCCATAGCCGAAGGCTTGCCCTTATAGCGGATATCCGTCCCTCGCATGAGGACGTCGATCACCCGGCCGTCGATACCGATCAGCTTCTCCTCCACCACATCCACCGGCTGGCCGTGAACATACATCTGGCGTGCCCGATTCCTTACGAGCTCGTGATAATCGGGATGAACAAAGTCCATGATCTCTCTGCCGATAAGCTCGTCAGGCGAAGCTGCTCCCAACATCCGGGCTCCGGATTGGTTGATGAATACCACTTTGCCCTCCGTATGAACCGCGATGAGCTCGGGGGAAAGCTCTACCAGACGGCGGTACCGGGATTCGCTGCTGCGGAGCTCCTCCTCGGCCCGCTTGCGCTCGGAGATATCCCGCAGCATATTGAGAGAGGCCCGCCGGCCGCCAAGTTCAATGATCTTTGTGCTGCACTCGCACAGCAGATACTCCCCGGTCTTCGTCTTCAGCCGCCAGTCGAACGTGGCCGCTCCTTCTTCTTTCAGCAGCTGGATGATCCTGCCGTATTCCGTCCGGAACAGTTCGTCGCCGGCCCCGAGCTCCGCACCGGTCATCCCGCGGAATTCTTCCTTGGTATAACCCAGCTTGCGGCACGCCACATCGTTGGCCTCGAGAATAAGTCCGACGGACTCCTGAAACTCCCCCAGGAAGATCATGTCGCTCGCATTCTCGAACAGTGCCCGAAAGCGGGTCTCCGAAGCAAGCATGTCCGCCTCGTCCTTCTTACGCCGGGTAATGTCACGGACAATGCTGCTGTAGAAGGACAAGGCCCCCGTCTGCCAGCGGTTGAAGGACACTTCCACAGGAACCGGATGCCCTTCTTTGTGCAGCCCCTCCACTTCCAGCGTATAGCTTCCGAAGAGATCCCCCAGACCGGGCGCACCGGGCGCCGATGCATCTCCTGCGAGTTCTTCCCGATATCCCGCCGGGATGATCCGCTCGATCGGCTGTCCGAGCGCCTCCTCCGCCGTATAGCCGAAGATGCGCTCGGCCCCCTGATTCCAGGCGAGAATTTTCTTCTGCCCGTCCGCCAGAATAATGCCGTCCGGGGCGGATTCGGACACCGCCCGGTACATATTCTCCGCGTTGACGTGCGACAGCCCGAACGAGAGGATCGGCGTCGTCTGTACGATCTGCCGAAGATGCTTCTTGGAGAAATACCCCGCCCGCTTCGAGCCGGCATTCAGCACCGCAATCACCTGACCCTGATAGAATACGGGCACATGCAGGGAGGAGCGGACGCCCTTCTCGTAAATCTGCTGATCCAGCCGGCCAGCCGGCCGGCGCACATTCCAATCCGGGAAGAGCAGCGGCTCCCCGCACCGCACGATCTCCACCGACTGGGCGTCGATCTCCGTGACGCTGTAAACCGTCTCGGACAGCCGGCCATCCTCGCGCAGGGTGATGACTTTGTAACTGCCCCCGTCGACTGTAATCAGGCTGCCGCTGTCGCACTGCAGCAGATCGATGACCTCGTGAAGCGTCCTTTCATAGATGCTGTGGTTGTCGAAGCTCTCGAACTCCTCCATCAGTGCGGCGATCGTCCGGTTGACATTCATTCGCAGAACACTGCGCTGAATCACCGCGTAGACCCATGCGCAGAGGAAGGAACCAGCCAACAGCAGCGCATGATAGTAAGGAAGGATGACGTATTGCTCAGGCGGCAGCACGCAGAGCAGTGTGCCTGTCGTCGCTGCCAAATAGAACAGGGTCATACCGGCCCACCGCCGCAGGCAACCTTGTATGTAATAGGCCAGGCCCCCCGCTCCGGCTGCAGCCAGCACCGTCCATAAGGAATCCAGAAGCGATACCGGATTGGGGCCGGCGTGCAGCAGGCGGAAGCCCCCCAGCAGGAGACCCGCAGCGGCCGCTCCGGTAAAGCCTCCGAAGTGGGCGGCTATCATGACAGTCAGCTGCCGGAAGTCCAGCACGGCGTGCTCGGTGACCGGGTAACCGAAGTAGATGAATAGAATGCCGAAGGCGCCTTGAAGCAGCCCCACGCAGACGCGCTGGCGCACCGTCATCTTGAAGGGCGGTCGGCGGAACAGGAACATGGTTATAAGTAACAGGCCGATAATCAGCACAAGATCTTCAATCATGACTTGGAGAATCAAGGAGGTCCCTCCGAAGGATCAGACGTAATGTGTTTTATTTCGACAGCTTTCGTCAAATTCCTCCCTGGTTTCCTAACGAATATTCCCATAAATGTAGGATGATTAGCCATAGAGCGGGAAACGTGGGGCTTAGGAAGGCATTAGGAGTAGAGGCAAAGGCCTGGAATGTGGACCCGTAAGAGCGGGGAGGTTGACTAAGGCGAAGTGGGGGGAGGCCGGGGTGGCGTGCTCGGGGAGGGGGGGGGCCGGGAAAGGCTGGCTGGGGGAAGCGAGGTGAACAGCGGAGCGGAATCTGCTGGTGGGCGCAGGCAGGCAGCAGCGTCCCCCCCCTCCCCCCTGGGGGGAGGCCGGCTGACTTGCAGCTGACCATGCGCTCGGCCCTGGCGGGAAATACATTCTTATCTATGCACAAAAATCCACCCTGCCTCTTCTTCTGAAGGAGCAGGGTGGTGCATGGGGACGAGCCGGACAGCGCTCTCGTTCCTATCTGGCCTGCTGCCGCGAGCTGCGGTACAGCGCCAGACCGATGAACAGCATGGCGATCCCGGAGGCATCGTAGCCGAGATCGTAGACTGTCTGCAAGGCCCCCGGCCGGACATGGTGAATCTGCAGCAGATGGTGGTTGACGATGCCCTCCACGAAGTTGAACAGCCCGGCCCCGCTGAACAGCCCCGAGGCGAATAACCGCTTGCGGCCGGGCTCCTCCGTGGGGTCGCTGTTCCACAGAACGACGGCTCCCCAGATGATGACCGCCGTCACCGCCAAGTGGAACAGCCCGTCGCTGATAATCTGGTGCTCCCGGTCCGTATGCATATAGACGCTGTGCCACTGCAGCAGCTGGTGGAAGACGATCCCGTCGAGCATGCCGACCGCTCCGATACCGAGCAGGAACGAGCCGAGCAGCGTCGGGTGATGCCGAAGATCATGCCAGAATCCGTTCATGAGGGTACTCCTCCTTCATCCGTGACGAATACTTGGAAGTTATATCCGTTTTTACCCCGGATCATACGAAGTGCACCCCTATCCTACACACAAAGATAGATTTGTCTGCGGAATGCCCCCTTACGGAGTACGGCATGCCCGGCGATACGGAATCCGGCGGCGGCGATCTCCCCTGCGATCTCCTCCGTAGCCACGATGACGGCCCGCTCAGCCAGCCTCCGGGCACCGGCCAGCAGCCCCGCCTGCTCCTCGGCCGACAGCTTCGAGCACAGGTTGTACGGCAGGTCGAGCACCGCGGCGTCATACGCCCCGGGCAGTTCCGTCATGTCTGCCAGCCGTACCGCCGACTCCGGCCAGCCGAAGTGGCGCAGGTTCACCCGCGCGCCGCGCACCGCCAGCGGGTTGATGTCGCAGCCCTCGCTGTCGATCCCCATCGACAGCGCTTCGACCAGCACCGTGCCCATGCCGCAGCACGGGTCGATCAGCCGCCGGCCGGCCCCCTCCGGCACGGCGAGGTTCACCACCGCCCGGGCGACCCGGGTGCTGAGGGCGGTGGAGTAATTCTGCGGCTTCTGCACATGCCGCAGCCAGTGGGCTTCGCCGCGGCGCAGGTCGCCGAGCAGCCAGCGGCCGTCCGCGCAGGCGAGGCCGAGCACCCGCTGCGGCGTGCGCATCTCCGCGCGGCCGCGGATGCGTGCGCCGGCTTGGCGCTCCAGCGCACGCTGCCCGTCGTAGTCGGCGCGGAGCCCCGCCTCGACGTAGACGGCCTTGAACGTCTCCCCGGCGAGGTCCAGCTCCGGGAGACGTTCAAGCAGCGCGGGCAGGCTCGCCTCCTCGAAGAGTACGTCGAGCCGCTGTTTCACGAACGGGCTGCGTCCCGGATCGACGACCCGCCCCGAGCGCAGCCAGCCGTCCTCCGGCTCGCAGCCCAGCAGAGTCCGCAGCTCCAGCAGGCACAGCTCCCGCTCATCTTCGTGGCAGGCATACGTATATAGACAGGCCGGCGCGGCGTTCTCTCCCGTACCGGTTCCCCATTCCTTACTCTTCTTCACAGGCATTCTCCCCTTCTCTAGCCGCCATTATATCACACCCGGGGCGATGGAAAACCGCCGAAGCCGTACTTGAACAGCCGGCGCCGACATAGTTTGGTAACAAAAGAAATTATTTTGAGTTCTGTCTTTACAAAACTAAACGCCATCCCATATACTACCAGTATAATCATTAATTCATAGTTATTCCATCAGAATTATTTAGTTTGATTCATTATTCCCTATTCAGGAACAGGAGAGATTCCAGTGAACAGACAACCATGGATGAAGACGGCCTGGGCCGCCGTGACGGTGACCGCCCTTCTAACGGGCTGCACCGCCCCCGAAGCGGACGGCACCTCGAGCACCCCCGCCGTACAACAGGCACAGACGCCCGACGGCAGCCCCCAGACGGAGGTAGTTAAAGACGCTGTCATCCGGGCGGCGGACAAATCCAAATCGCCGGCCGCCGCTGCCGCCCGGACGGACACGGTGGTCGTCTCGCTCACGGAACCCGGCGGCGTTTTCAACCCCTATTTTTACCAGAACGGGTACGACGGCAATGTCACTTCGGTGATGTTTTCACCACTGGTCAATATCGATGAGAACGGCAAACCAATCCCCGATCTTGCCGAGAAGTGGGATGTCAGCCAAGACGGGCTGATCTATACATACTATCTCCGCCCTAACCTCAAGTTCAGCGACGGCTCCCCCCTCACCGCCGAAGATGTAGCCTTCACCCTGACATTGCTGCATGACAAGGCCTATGACGGCGAGACCGATCTCACCGAGACCCATATCAAAGGAGGCGCCGCCTACAAGGAGGGCAAAACGGCTTCCATCGAGGGCATTCAGGTCATCGATCCGCTGACGATCCGGATTACGACCGAGAAGGTCAATGCCCGCTCGCTGCTGCTGCTCGGCGGCCAGCCGCTCTCGAAGGCGTACTACGGCAAGAACTATACGCCCGGCCAGCTCGATTACATCAAGACGCTGCACTCGAAGCCTCTCTCCACCGGCCCCTACAAATACGATAAGTACATCCCCGGCCAGGAGGTGCGATTCACCGCCAACGAGCATTACTACGGCGGCAAGCCTAAGGTCGAGCATTTTATCTATAAAACGACGGAGGGCGATGCAACGCAGTTCTTCCAGACCGGCGAGACGGATTACAGCTCTTTCACCGCGAACCCGGACAATCTCGACCTCCTGAAGCAGCTCGGCTACGCCAATATCAATATTTATACCTCCACCGCTTACAGCTATATCAAATTCAATCACAGCAAAGCCCCCTTCAAGGACAAAAAGGTGCGGCAGGCGTTCATCTACGGCCTCGACCGGGCCAAAATCGTGCAGGCGGCTTACCAAGGGTATGCCCAGCTCGCGAACGTACCTGTCTCCCCGGTCTCCTGGGCATATACGGAAGAAGGCGTCAATCCCTATCCTTATGCCCCCGAGAAGGCGAAGAAGCTGCTGGACGAAGCAGGCTGGAAGCCGGGCGCGGACGGGATCCGGGAGAAGGACGGCCAGAAGCTCGTCGTCCGTTACTTCACGAGCAAAGGCGCCGTCAGCGATATTCTCATTCCGATCGCCAAGGAGAACTACAAGGCGCTTGGGATCCAGCTCGAATCCGAGCTCATGGACTATAACGCCCTGCTGGCCCGCACAACCAAAGGGGATCACGATCTGGCTTCCTTCTCGACCACCCTGCTGCCCGATCCGTCGGACGGCGTGAGTTCGTTCTCTACGAAGGCGGGCGGCGGCTTCACCGGTACGGGCGGTTATTCCAACCCGAAGGTGGATGAACTCATCGAGAAAGGGACGGCGACGCTCGACCTCGGATCGCGCAAAGCGGCTTACGCCGAGTTGTATAAGGAGCTGTCCGAGGACCCGCCGTTCATTTTCCTGGCCTACCGCAAGATCTTGTCGGCCCATAATGCCCGGATCGAAGGCTTCCAGCCGAACGGGTACACCGGTCTCTCCTCGTCCCTGCCGAAGCTGGAGATCAAATAACGGCCGGAAGGGAGCCCGAGACACCGCATGAAATCCTACGTGCTCAACCGGTTGTTCTATATCGTGCTTACGCTGCTCGGCGCATCGCTGCTGATCTTCGCCTTGTATGCCATGACGCCAGGCGACTTCGTCGATTCCAATCCGAAGCTGACCGAGGCGCGCAAGCTCGAGCTGAAGGCCTTGTACGGCCTCGACAAGCCGGTCGCCGAACGTTACGCCGCCTGGCTGGGCCAGGCGCTGAAGGGCGATCTCGGCTTCTCGCTGCAGCACCAGAAGCCGGTCACGTCGCTGATCTTCCACTTCATCGGCAATTCGTTCCTGATCGCCTTCGCTTCCCTCGCGCTGACCTGGGCAGCGGCCATCGCGGTGGGCCTGTTCTCGGCGGTCCGGCAGCATTCCTGGTTCGATGCGCTCATTACGCTGTCCGTCTTCGGGGCCATGTCGCTGCCGGCTTTCTTCGTCGGCCTGCTCGCGATCAAGATCTTCGCCGTGGACCTCGGCTGGCTTCCGCCCGGCGGCATGATCACCACCGGAAGCCGCAGCGAGGGGCTGGCCTATGCGCTGGAGGTGGCGGACCATATGTTCCTCCCCGTCGTCGTCCTCGCCCTGCTCAGTATCGGCTCGCTCACGCGCTACTTCCGTACGAATCTGCTTGAGGTGATCCGCCAGGACTTCGTGCGGACCGCCCGGGCCAAGGGGCTGAAGGAGCGCACCGTCCTGTGCAAGCATGCGCTGCGCGCCGCACTCCTGCCCGCGATCACCTTGATGGGCTTCGAGATTCCCGCCCTCTTCGGGGGCGCCATCATCACGGAGAAAGTATTCAATTGGCCCGGGATCGGGTCGGTGTATATGCAGGCCTTTGCGGTGAGGGACTATCCCGTCCTCATGGGCTTCACGATGTTCATCGCCGCGCTTACCGTGCTCAGCAATCTGATCGCGGATCTGCTGTACCGTCTGGCCGACCCGCGCATCCGGCTCAAGTAGGAAGGAGGAGGAACACCCATGGCACTGCTCTCGCATACCGCCAAGAAACCATCGGACCTCGGCACAGCGGAGATCCAGCCCGCCGCCCCGGCCGCTTCCTTGTGGAGACAATCGCTGCGCCAGCTGCGGAGCAACCGCATGGCGATGCTCGGCCTCGGCTTCCTGGTCTTCATCATGCTCTTCTGCCTCCTCGGCCCGCTCTTCTCGCCATACAGCTCCGGGCTCGTCAACACGGGGCTGATCAAGGCCCCGCCGGGCGCACGGCACTGGCTGGGGACCGACCAGCTCGGCCGCGATATCCTGACCCGCCTCATGCAGGCGGGCCGCATCTCGATCACCGTGGGGCTCGCTTCCATGGCCCTGTCCGTCGTCATCGGGGCCGCGCTCGGCATCGCTGCAGGCTACTACCGGGGTTGGGTGGACCAGCTCGTGATGCGCACGGCCGACGTACTCATGACCATCCCCGAGCTGCCTCTGCTCTTCATCATGGCCGCCGTGCTCTCGGAGCTGAAGGTGCCTGCCGACTACCGGCTCTACATCGTGATGATGCTGCTCAGCCTCGTGGGCTGGCCGGGACTTGCCCGCATGGTGCGCAGCGAGATACTCAGCCTCCGCGAACGGCCGTTCATGCAGGCCGCCGAGGCGCTGGGCCTGCGCGACCGCCGCAAGCTCGTGAAGCACCTGCTGCCTAACATCATGCCGCTGCTTCTCGTCGCGGCTACGCTGCGCGTCGGCGGCGCCATCATCGGCGAATCGACGCTGAGCTACTTCGGCCTCGGCGTCGTGCCGCCCACGCCCTCATGGGGCAACATGATCGATGCGGCCAACTCGCTGATCGACTTCCAGCGCCGCCCCTGGCTCTGGGTTCCGCCGGGGCTTGCGATCTTCGCAACCGTCATCTCCATCAATCTGCTCGGCGACGGCCTCCGGGATGCGATGGATCCCAAACGAAAAAGAAGGTGAACCGGATTATGACAACAACAAAGCAGGCACTTACGCAGTCTCCGGCGGCGGAGACCCCGTCCCCGCTGCTCGACATCCGTCACCTGCAGACGCACTTCCGGACGGAAGAAGGCGTCGTGAAGGCCGTGAACGACGTGAGCCTCACGATCCGCGAAGGCGAGACGGTGTGCATCGTCGGGGAATCCGGCTGCGGGAAGAGCGTGACCGCCCTCTCCATTCTTCAGCTGGTGCCGGAGCCCTACGGCCGCATCGTCGGCGGCGAGATCCGGTACGGCGGAGCGGACCTGCTGCAAGCCGGGCCGAAGGACATCCGGCGGATCCGCGGCAATGAGATCGCGATGATCTTCCAGGAGCCGATGACCTCGCTCCATCCGGTCCTGACCATCGGCGAGCAGCTCACCGAGCCGATCCTGGTGCACCGTCCGCTCTCCCGCAAGGCGGCCCGGCTCGAGGCGCTGGATCTCATCCGGCTGGTCGGCATCTCCCGCCCGGAAGCGGTCTACGCCAGCTACCCGCACGAGCTCAGCGGAGGCATGCTGCAGCGGATCATGATCGCGATGGCGCTCTCCTGCCATCCGCGCCTGCTCATCGCCGACGAGCCGACGACCGCGCTCGACGTCACCATCCAGGCGCAGATTCTGGATCTGCTGCGGCGCATCAAGGAAGAGCGGGGCACCTCCATCCTGCTCATCACCCATGACCTCGGCGTCGTCGCCGAAATGGCCGACCGCGTCGTCGTCATGTACGGCGGCAAAGTCGTAGAGCAGGCGCCGGTGCTCGAGCTGTTCCGGCATCCGCAGCATCCATACACCCGCGGCCTGCTCCAGGCCAAGCCCGTGCTGCATCAGCGCACCGAGCGGCTCTATACGATACCCGGGCAGGTGCCCAGCCTCGCCGGGCTCGGGGACTTCTGCTATTTCAGCGACCGCTGCCCGCAGGCGATGGAGGTATGCCGCAGCCTCCAGCCCCAGCTGCGGAGGCGCGCGGACGGCCATGAGACGGCCTGCTGGCTGTACGATCAGGAGGTGGATGCCAGGTGACCACTTCCCTGCCCGCACATCATCCCTCCAGCCTTGCCCCTTCCGGCAGCCTGCTTGAAGTCCGGGATCTCAAGACCTACTTTCCGGTAACCGGCGGCTTGCTCGGCCGGACCGTGGGGCACGTCAAGGCGGTGGACGGCCTCTCGTTCACCCTGCGCCGGGGAGAGGCCTTCGGGCTCGTCGGCGAATCGGGCAGCGGCAAGAGCACGGCGGGCCGCACGATCCTCCGCCTGACGGAGAAGACGGCAGGCGACGTCCTGTTCCAGGGAAGAGACCTCTACGCCCTGCCGAAGGAGGAGCTGCGCCGTCTGCGTACGGAGATGCAGATGATCTTCCAGGATCCCTACAGCTCCCTCAGCCCCCGGCTGCGGGTCGGCGAGGCGATCGGGGAGGCGCTGCTCCAACACGGCCGGGCGACCCGGCACGATGTACGCGGCCAGGTCGCCGAGGTCATGGAGCTCTGCGGCTTGTCCGCCGGCCAGATGGACCGGTATCCGCACGAATTCTCCGGGGGGCAGCGGCAGCGGATCGGCATTGCCCGGGCCGTAGCCCTCCAGCCCCAGTTCCTCGTGGCCGACGAGCCCGTCTCCGCGCTCGATGTCTCCATCCAGGCGCAGATCATCAACTTGTTCAGCGACCTGAGGGAGAGCCGGAACCTCACATACCTGTTCATCTCGCACGACCTCAGCGTCGTGGAGCATCTGTGCGACCGGGTCGGCGTCATGTATCTCGGCTCTCTCGTCGAGCTGGCGCCCCGGGATGAACTGTTCTCCCGGCCGCTGCATCCTTATACCCGCGCGCTGCTCTCCGCGGTGCCGGTGCCGGACCCTGCGGTGCGCAGGGAGCGCATCGTGCTCAGCGGCGACATTCCGAGTCCCGCCGACCCGCCCTCCGGCTGCAAGTTCCACACCCGCTGCCCTTACGTCATGCCCCGGTGCAGGGAGGAAGTGCCGGCTTACCGCCAAGTGGGAGACGAACGGTTCGTCGCCTGCCATTATGCCTGAAGTGCAGGGGGACATCGGGGCATGACCGACCCTCGCAGGGGGCCCACAGTTCCTTGGGGCCGCCAATTGAAGGGCAGGCCCTTTCCTGCTAGACTTGACCTAAGAACCCGGCCCGGCCCATGGGCCCCGCAGAAAGGACAGCGCTCATGAGCTCTTCGATCCATGTCACGTTCGCCCCCGCCTATGAGCTGATCAACAGCCTGCACACCTATCTGTGCCGGATATGGCACAAGCGGATCGACCTCGGCTCCGACTGGGCCGCCGGCGTCCGGGATCGGCTCACGCCTGGCCTGCGTTCCGTCCTCGATGCCTCGGACATTCGTCCCGAGTGGCGGTTCGCCTATCTCTTCGTCCACCTCTGTCCCCATCCGGGCGAACCCGAGGCCTTCCTGGACTGGCTGGAGGGGCTCTCGCCGGGGGGCATGTACGAGCTGCTCGCCCCCTGCCTCCCCGCCGTTCCCGGCGACCTGGCGGAACTGCGCGAGTGGCTGCTTGGGCTGCTGCGGCCCTGGAACGAGCAGTACTTCTCCTCGCTCGACCCTCGCATCGTAACGGGACTGCAGCAGACAGCGGACAGGCATCTGCGCCTCATCGGCACGAAGCCGCCCGAGGAGCTCGCCGAGGAGTGGACGGACGGCCTTCGCTTCGAGGTGACCGACGGGCCGCGCAAGCTCGTGCTCACTCCGCAGTACCACTTCCAGCCTGGCAACGTGTTCTACCAATACGGCAGCGGCCTCCTGCTCTGCCAGTATCCGGCCGATCTCCACGGGATAGAAGCGGAAGACGGCCCTTCCCCTCCGCTGCACCGCACGCTGCGCAGCCTCAGCGAGAAGAGCCGCCTGCGCATCCTCCGCTACGTCAGCGGCGGGCCGCGCAGCTTCACGGACATTCTGCGCCACCTCGGCCTGTCCAAGGGGATCACGCACGAGCACATCTCCAACCTGCGCTGTGCCGGTCTGCTGCGGGCCCACGTGGTCGGCGAGACCGTAACGGTATTCAGCCTGCGTGCCTCCGCCGTCGGCCGGCTGCAGGAGCAGCTGCTGGCCTATGTGGACCCGCCCGAACAACGGAGGGGCTAGCTGGCAGGTGCGGAGCCGCAGGCCGGGGCTTGTGCAGAATACCGGTACGCTTCTGCTTGAGCTTCCCGCCCGCGAAGCCGGATACGATTGGCGATTCGGCAGCCGGCCAAGCCTGGCTTGATGCCGCCGGCGGACAGCGCCCCGTATCGCTTGATCCAGACGCGAATCCCCTCTATTCACAACCAAAACGGACAGCCCGCCCAAGGCGAAGCTGTCCGTTTTGGCGATCCTTCCTCTTGCTGCCTTGCCAGTCCTCCATCAGCAAACTTATTGGCGAGCGGGCAGGTCCCATCGTTGCTGACGCGCTGCCCGCCGCCCGATCCCAAGCCTACGGCTTCACCAGCGTCGCCCGGCCCCAGTTGCTGCGCTCGGTGGAGTTCGTGTTGGTGCCGTTCCACATCCACTGGCGCAAGCGCTTCTCCCCGTCTTCGCTGTCGTCGAAGCCGAAGTCGAACCGGAACTCCAGACCGTCCGCGGGCTGCATATTGACGGTTTCCCAAGGGATCGCCGCTTCTATGACATAGCCGCCGCTCCTTGCTTTGACGGCCATGGTGACCGCCTTCTGCCGGTTCGTGTTGAACCAGTACCAGAACGGCTGCCCGTCCGCGGCCGGCTGGGCGCTCATGATGAGCTGCCGGTCGTTGAAGAGCGGATCGCCAGGTGTCGTGAGATCGCCGGGGCCGAAGAACATCTCCACCCCGTCACCCCGCCACACGTTCATGTCGGTGAAGTTGTTGCGCATCGGCGTCGGGTCGGTGATCGATGCGCTCACGTACA
Source organism: Paenibacillus caseinilyticus (assembly GCF_027533645.1). Classification (GTDB taxonomy): domain Bacteria; phylum Bacillota; class Bacilli; order Paenibacillales; family NBRC-103111; genus Paenibacillus_G; species Paenibacillus_G caseinilyticus. Next base: position 122,815 of record NZ_JAQAGY010000017.1, on the reverse strand, counting down.
GGTTCGCGTTATCCCATGCAAGATAGTATTCGCCCGACATGCCGGCCCCGTTATCGCCGCCGACACGCTGCGCTTCGCCGAGGACGTACTTCGTCGTACCGGCCGGGAAGCCGTTCACTTCACCGTCGATCGGTACGGGTGCGGTCGTATACGGAATGCTCATGGTGTTGTTCCCCGGCTGCCGCGGAGCGTCGCCGAAGTCGTACCGGAACGGCTCCTTTTGGCCGAGCACGACGCTGTAGATATCATGGTTCGTGGCCATAACGCCCTGCAGGAACGTCTTGTAGGGCCGATCCGCCACGTTCACAAGCCCGAAGTTGTAATGCTCGCCGTCCGCCCCCTCGGCCCACCGGCCCGCAGCCGCCTGGTCGAGATAGGTGAACCAGTGCGCCCCGACGACATACCCGAGCGAAGCGGCGCCTTCCACATAGGCACGGTAGCGCAGCTGCCGCTCGTTCTGGTCGGCCACGAGAAGCGGGGAGCCGAGTCCCTGCTCCATCGTACCGAAGCCGTTCTCCGTCAGAAGAAGCGGTTTGCCTCCGGCCTTGGCATGCACTTCACTCAGCATGGTCACGTTAAGATTCTTCGCATAGTGGTTCATCGAGATGACGTCCATGTGACGCCCCGCCGCTTCCGCCATGAAGCCGCGCAGCTTCGTATTGTTCATCGGGATGGTCAGCCAGCGGTCCCCGAGCAGCAGATGGTTCGCATCATACTTGCGGAATACTTTGGCAACCGTGCCATAGTACGTATCGAGATACAGCTTCACGAAGTCATCGATATCATACTGTGCCTGCTGTGAATCGATATAGAGCACGGCATCGTTCAATTCGGCGAAGCCGGTGTACGAGGCATTCCAGGCGGTATTAAAGGCCTCGATGGTCCCGTATTTCTCCTGCAGCATCTGCACGAGCCTCCGCTTGGCTGCCACCGTACTGCCCTTCAGCTTCGGAACTTCCGGAGCGATCTTCTGGTAGTGGTTCTCATTGCCTAGGAAATAACCGACGATCAGCGGGTTGTTCTTATTGGGCGTAAGCATCGGGCCCAAGGCCGCCTCGAGCTTCGCTTCCGCCCCGTCCGCGAAGATATCGAAGATCTTCACCCCTTCGATCTTCGCCCACTCCAGGTTCCCGAGCGGCAGGAACGGGAAGTAAGGCACCTGGAACTGCTCCGAGAGCGGTGTCGGGGACCAGCCTCCCGCACTATTGAAGCCCCACTTCTTCATCCGGTTCCAGCTCTTCTCATAGAATGCTTCCGAAGTGTAAGGCGTGCCGTGCTTCTTGATATAGTTCGCAAGATAGTAAGAGAAGTAGTCTTTGGTACCCATAAAGGCCGACTTGTACTCCTCACCGGCGTAGTCCGGCAGCCACTCGAATATTTCCTCGCGGCCGGTCACATCCGTGTACGTGTCATTCGGAGAGATGCCGTTGATGCCTACGCTGAAGAAGGCGGTGCCAAGCGGCGTGACGAGAATTTGGCGGCCGTCCGCAGCCGTCTGCACATTGTAGAATCCTTTGGCCTGCAGGCCGTACGCTTCCTTGCTGCCGACGAGACCGCCGTACGCATCCCAGTTCGGGGCCTGGATTCCGCCGTAGTAAGAGTTATCGGCCGCCACATCGCCGGCAAGCTCGTTATCCGTCTTCACTTTGCCGGGAAAATCCACCGCAGTCATCTGGCCGTACTTATCGACCATCCAATCGGCCTTGGACCGGTACACGTAGGAACGCGATGCGCTCGCTTCCAGCCCTTCCTTTATTGCGAACGTGTGGAGCGTCGTCGAATCCTGGATGCTGATCGCTCCCGTATAGGGCCGCGCTTCCGTCTCCGCGTTCAGCTTGTAGAAGATCTGAGCTCCGGCGGTCGGGGTCGACAGAGCAACGGAGAGCGGCTGGCCGACAACCGTTCCGTGATCGGGCACGGCCAAGACCGACATCACATTCTTGTTCAGAATGATCTTGCCCACCTGGGGCGTCCAGGACTTGACATCCCCCTTTACCTCAATCTTGAGATATCGGGTCCCGGCAGGCAGCCCGCGTCCCTCATAGACGAACATCTGCCAATTCGAGACTGCCGCCCCGCTCTTGTACGGCTGCACCGCTACTTCCGTGAACGAGGTTCCGTTCGGCGAAGCATAGATCTTCAGCGGATCGACCGCCACGCCCATAAAAAAGTAACTGTGGACCGCAAACGACCGGATATCGTACGCCGTCTTATAAGTGAGCGACCCGACAGCCGTCGTCGAGCGTGTCGCCCGCTTCGGATCGCCGCCGAGATACTGGGCATCCGCCCCCTCGGTCCGCATATTCGTCCGGGCCGAGACATTCGCGAACGTGTCGAGCGGATCCACGAGCCCCCCCTCTACAGGCGGCTCCTCCCCGGGCCCCGGGCCCGCAGTACCCTGCACGAGCAGCAGATACGGCGCGTTCAGGCCCGCCTCCTTCGAATGCACGTAGGCGGCTCCATCCGTGGTATTCACGATGCCGATGCTCGCCGTAGTCTTCCCCTGGGCCTTCTGTCCCTTGAGATACCCCGTCACATCGATCGACATCCAACCGGGCGGTTCGTACGGCCACACCGCTCCCCCGATCTCGGCTCCTGCCGGGGCGGGCGTAGGCAGCGGCTTCGTGCCGAAGGTCATCGTGCCTTCCGCCCAGCCGTTATCGACGCCGTACAGCTTCAGCCGGGCTGGCGCCTGGGAGGAATCATACGTCTGTCCGTACAGATTCAGGTATACCTTCTGCGTCTCCCCGTTCACCTGCGCCAGGTTGAACTTCAGGTACGCTTCACGGTTCTTCAGCGCTTTCATGAACAGCTCTGGCTCGGCTCCGCGGTTCACCGCCGGGGAGGCGGCATCCACATATACGTCCTCGGTTACCGGAACGATGCGGTCCTGTGCCCCTTTGACGATATAGCGCAGCGTATTCACCGCACTGGCCGAAGCCGGATTAGCGCCGAACTGCGAGTATGCTTTCAACCATACGATTCCGTTCAGCCCGACCGGTTCTGTATACAGCTTCTTGGCAGGCGATGTCCTCGGATCGCTGCCGTCCGTCGTGTAATATACCGCCGCGCCCGGCGAAGCCAAGAGCGTCAGCTTGGTTCCCGCCGGTACTTGGCCCGCAGGAATTCCCGGCACGACGACGGACGGACCGTTCAACACCACTCTGCCGATCAAGGGCGAGCGGACGATGAGTCCCCCGGTGTATTCGATCTTGAAATAAACGCTTCCCGCCGGCAGTCCTTCCAGTTCGTAGATGATCAGCGGCTGGTACCCGCCGAGCTCAATCTGCTTCGGCGCCACCTTGGTAAAGTCAGTCCCATTCGGGGACACATAGAACAGCGGATGGTCGTAAGGCTGCCCCTGCGGATGATAATATCCGTAGACCGCAAAGGAACGCAGAGGCTCCGCCGTCTTGTAAGTGATGAACTCCTTGTAAGCCGCGCTGCGCTTCACCCGGGTCGGGTCGAATCCCCCGGTGGCGGCGTTCTCCAGCATCAGCGAAGGTGAATGCTCATGCGTCAAATTCCAATTCTGGAATTCGTCGTTTAAGACGGAATCGGCAGGGTCCGCAGCCCGTACCCCCGGCAGCGGGGTCCAACCGAAGGTGGACAATAACAGTGACCACAGGCACAACATCAACAAACCTCTTCGAAGATTCATCGCGTTCCCTCCATATCATGTGAAGTGGAAACCGCCAGAATCGAGTGCTGTTTGTCTGTCTGTTGCTCCGCAGCTGGTATGGAAGCCTCCGCCCGGCACACGGCCGGACGGACTGCCCCGTTTGTATACGCGTCTCTACGCCAGTAATAGATGACATCGGTAGTGGATAGGATTAGGAGGTTCGTAGTAGAACTAGGCGGCGGGGTTGGGGTGGAGGTGAACCAAGCCCCCGCTGTCGGCGGGGGCGCTGAGGCTCGGCTTCTTATTTGAGGTTATGCTGCTTTTTCATGATGTCATAGATGTCTTTGGCCAAAAAGGCTTTATCGCGGTCTGTCTCATACCAGTTCAGGAACCAGTCCTCGACTTTCTTGCCGTTCCCTTTGTTCCAGGTATCCTGCGCATCCTTCATGGCCTGCTCAGGGGTATACTCTTTGCCGCCGAGCACCGCTTTCACCCAGATATCGTCGATCGGCTTCACCAGGTTGGCGGAGACCGCTTCCACGTCCTTCGGCAGCTGCGGCATATGCTCGGGGTGCGTCAGCTCCACATAGGGCTTGGCGGGATCCAGATAGACCGCCAGCGCCTTCTGGTAGAGCTCGAAGCCTTCCTTCTGCAGGGGAAGCTCCGTGTTGAAGGAGGACGCGGTTTTGCCGCACTTCTCATCGAGAATACCCGAGGAGAGCATCTGGTAATCCGCCGTCCAGTTCACTTCATTCTTCGATTTCTCCGGATCGACCGTCACCGGGCAGCCCGTCGGGCCGAGCTTCCAGTGCTCGTTCTCGATGCCGTATTTGAGGGTCTTCGCCGTCTCCGGCTTCACGAGGAAATCGACGTACTTCATCACCGCCTCCGGGTGTTTGGCCGCCCGGTTGACGAAGGCCGTCGCCTGCACGGGATTCGTGAACGCCGGGTTGAATTCGCCCGCCGGGCTCTTCGGATAGGCGATCGGAGCCAGCTTGGCGTCCGGGACATTCTTCTTCAGGCCCGCCAGCTCGCTGTTCGTGAAGCTCGGCCAGTTGATCTGAAGCGGGTAGATCCCGATCTTCCCGTTGATGAAGTCCTGCTTCGCCTTGGCCCCGTTCTTGTCATTGAGATAGTCGCGGTCGACGATCCCCTCTTCGAACAGGCGCTTCTTGAACTCGGCCATCTGGCGGAAGTTCTCCCAGTTGCGGACGACCTTGCCGTCCTTCACGACCCAGCGCGTCGCCTGAAAGATCTGGTCGACGACATAACCCGACTGGAAGGAGATCGCCATGCCGTACGTGTCCTTCTTGCCGTTGCCGTCGGGGTCGTTCTCCGCGAACGCCTTAGCCACCCGGTACAGGTCCTCGGTGGTCTTCGGCGCCTGCAGATTCAGCTTCTGCAGCCAATCTTCGCGGATGAGAAGCGCATGAATCGGCACTACCTCGGAGAGACGGCCGAACTCGTAGAGCTTGCCGTCGGACTTCGTCCCGACCTTGCGCAGCGACGGATTGTCCGCGAGCAGCTTCTTGTATTCTATGCTGTGCTTCTCGATTAGGTCATCGATCGGCAGCATTTGCTTCTGGTCGTAGATCGGATTCTTGATATGGGGCGCATATTCGAAGATAAGATCCGGCGCGCTCGCCGAGGAGAAGAGCACGTTGAGCTTCTCCTGCGACTCCCATCTCGGCACCGCCACGAACTTCACGTTCGCCGGCCCCTTCTCGTTGATCCACTTCGTCCAGCGGTTGCTCTCCACGGTCCCCTCCGCCTTCGGCACGGCGCCTTTGTCGTAGATGGTTACGGAGATATCCTGCTTCACCGGCGGCTTCGTGGGATCATCAGCCGCCGGCTCCGTAGGCTGGCTGCTATCCGAGCAGGCCGCCATTAGCAGACCCATGGACAAGGAGGCGATCAAGGAGCTTACAACCCATTTACCGATACGTTTCACTTGCACAGCACCCTCTCTCTTCGATTCGAAAGGCCCGGTTTACCCCTTGATCGACCCCAGCATGACGCCTTTGACGAAGTATTTCTGCAGGAAGGGATACACGATCATCATCGGGATAATCAAGACCATCACACCCGCCGCCTTGATTCCCTCCGGCGTCAGGCTGCCGGCATCCTCCGGCTGGACGGACACGAGTTCCTGCAGCAGCGACTGCTTGCGGATCATCTGCTGCACGAGTACGGTCAGATTATACTTGTCGGTTTCGTTAATGTAAATGAGCACGCTTAGAAAGGAATTCCAGAACCCTACGCCGTAAAACAGCGTCAAGGTAGCGAGGGCGGGCATGGACAGCGGCAGCATGATCCCGATCAGCAGGCGCCATTCGCCGCAGCCGTCGATCCGTGCGGCATCCTCGAGTTCATCCGGTATGTTCTCGAAGAAGGTGCGCAGCACAAGCATATTGTACGTATTCACCAGGGCAGGCAGCCACAGGGCGCCGTAGTTGTTGATCAGCCCCAGTTCTTTGATCACGAGATACGTCGGAATCGTGCCGCCGGCGAACAGCATCGTGAACACCGCCGCGAGCAGAAACCACCGCCGGCCGAAGAAATAGCGCCTCGACAGCGGATACGCCGTAAGAATCGTGCAGATCATGGACAGGACCACGCCGACGAACGTAATGATCAGCGAGTTGCCGAAGGCCTCCACGATCCGGGTACCCTCCCACAGCGTGACGTACGATTCCAGCGTCCAGCCGACAGGCCATAAGGACACGTATCCCGACATGACCGCATGCGAATCGCTGAGCGACAAGGCCGCGAGGTGCACGATCGGCAGCAGGCATGTCAGCGCGACGGCGAAGAGAAGAAGATAATTGACGGTGTAGAATACTTTTTCGGACAAGGTGGATTTCATCGGCTCTGCCCCCTTTCTACCAAAGCCCTTGGTTGAACCGCCGTGCAATCGCGTTGGCGCTCACGACCAGGATGAAGCCGACCAGGCTGTCGAACAGTCCCATCGCGGTCGTCAGGCTGAACTGCCCGCGCTGGATACCGAAGGTGTAAATATACGTGGAGATAACCCCCGAGACGCTCGACACGGCTTCATTCTGGAGCACCCAGATCTGGTCGAAGCCGACTTCCATAATCTTGCCGACCCCGAGGATCAGCAGGAGAATCACGGTAGACGAGATGCCCGGCAGCGTGATGTGCCAGATCTGGCGCACCTTGCCGGCCCCGTCCATCGCCGCGGATTCATACAGGTGCGGATCGATCGTCGTCAGCGCCGCCAGGTAGATGATGGCCGAGAAGCCCATCTCCTTCCAGATGCCCGAGCCGATGAAGACCGCGATCCAGGATGCGGGTTCATACAGGAACGGATACGGTTCTCCCGACAGATTCGCGATCCAGCGGTTGATCGAGCCGGACTCCAGCGAGAAGAGGGAGAGCACGATGCCCCCGACGATGACCCAGGACAGAAAATGCGGCAGATACACCAAGGTCTGCACGATCCGCTTGAACCACATGCGCCGCGCCTCGTTCAGCAGGATCGCCAGTACGATCGGCACGGGAAAGCCCACCGCCAGAGACAATAAGCTCAGCAGCAGCGTATTACGGATGATGTTCAAGGTCTGCGCCTGGTTGAACAGCATCTCGAAGTTCGCCCAGCCCACCCAGGGGCTGCCGAACACACCGTCCGCGAAGTTGTAATCCTTGAACGCGATGACAAGGCCGCCCATCGGGACGTATTTGAAGATCAGATAGAACAGGATTCCGGGCACGAACATGAGCAGCAGCGGGCCGTTCTGCCTCCACTGTCTGCGCCGGCGCAGGCGCTCGCCGGAGAGGCCCGGCCGTTCTTCGGCGCTCAGGCTGCCGAGTCTGGATGTTGGTGCGGTTTTCATACCATCCCTCCTTCCGGGCGGCCATCTCGCTAACGGTGAAGAGGCTCCCAGTCGTTTCCTACACTCTTATCATACCTGTTATCCGTAAGCGCTTCCTTGAATTTCTAGCCATAATTCTTGACTATTTGGAGCAAGGCGAAGTGAGCGGAGAGAAGGATGCGGGTACAAGCCCCGCTATCCCTTCAGGCCTGCACTCCGGGAGCAGACCAGCGGGTATGGCCCTGGCAGGCGGATAGGGGTCCCGCCCGCCAGGGCCGTCGGCAGCTAGGGCAGCGTCAGCACGGAGCCCCGCAGCTGAACATTCAGCTGCCGGTACAGCGGCTCGGCGGACGTGTCCCTGCCCTTCCACACATAGAGCGATACCCGGTTCCTCTCCTGGAGGAGCAGCCGGACCGTGTACGTCTGCCCGCCCCGCACCGCCGTGCCCTGGAGGTAAGCCCGGTCACCCGCGGTCACGAGCCAGTCGAACGCCGTCACGGACAGCTCCGCCCCACCGGGCTCTCCGGCGACACGCAGCGCCCCGGCGACGCCGCCCTTGGCGTCATAGGCGGCGAGCCCGGTCACGAGCAGCAGACCCGCAGGCCGGCCCAGGAACGTGCCTCCGGGCAGCGTGCCGTTCACCGCTGCGCTGTGGCCCTTCACAGGCGCTGCGACGGCCACGGTGCTGCGGGCGGGCTCCGGCGCAGCATAGAAGGGGCCCGCGGACAGCTCCGCCCGCACCTCGTACAGCCCCGGCGGCAGCGCCGCTTCCGCCGCAGCCCGGCCGTCCGGGCCGGTGGCGTATACGCTGTCCGTGACGCCGGACAGCTCCTGCAGCGTGCCGTCCGGCCGGACTTCGTATACGGTGAAGCGTACAGGCAGGCCCTCCAGCGGCCCGGGGCTGCCGTCGTCCTGCTGCTTCACCTGGGCCGACAGCCTGACGGGACCGGCCCCCTTCACGTAAGTGTCGCCCGTATACTGCACGGCGGCCGCCTCCGGCTGGACGGCAAGCCCGCCTTCTCCCGCCGACGGGCGGAGATACCTGCCCTCGGCCGGGGTATAGACCGCCTTCACCGGCAGCGGACCGCCGGACGCCGGTACCCCGGAGCCGATGCGGTAAGAGAGCGCTGACCGGCCCTGCGCATCGGTCGCAGCCGTGCCGGCGGGTTCCCCGCCGACCTCGAAGCGGACCTCGGCTTCTCCGACCGGCTGGCCGGAACGATCCATCAGCTTCGCCTCCAGCCGCGCTTCGTCGCTGTACTGCCCGGAGACCGGGGACAGCTCCAGCGTCGTCGAGCCGTACACGGCGAACGATACCGTCTTCGCCGCCTTCACGCCCGCCGTGTTCTCCGCCTCCACGGTCAGCTCGTGGCGGCCTGGAGTTATCACCGGCGTACCGTCCGTCCATGGGGCGCCGTCCAGCGTCACCGTCCGGCTCTTCACCCCGGACGCGTCGTCCACCCGGACCTCCGGCAGCGCCTCGTCGGTATAATCGCCGCCTTCCTCCACGCCGGAGACCGCGATGACCGGCGCCGTCCGCTTCACCAGCGTCGCCTGTCCCCAGTGCCCGCGGTTCGTGCTGTTCGCGGAGGTGCCGTTCCAGGCCCACTGGCGCTTGCGGCTGTTCCCGTCTTCGCTGTCGTCGAAGCCGAAGTCAAAGAGGAACCGCTCGCCGTTCTGCCCCTGCAGATTAATGCTGTCCCAGGCCAGCGCCGCTTCGAGCACATACCCGCCGCCCTCCGGCAGGAGCTGTACGGCCATCTCCACGGGCCTCTGCCGGTTCGTATTGAACCAATACCCGAACGGCTGTCCGTTGTTCAGCCCGGCGCTGGCGATGAGCTGCCGGTCGAGGAACAGGGGATCGCCCGGCGTCGTCAAGTCCTGCGGGCCGACGAACAGCTCCACCCCGTCGCCTTTCCATACGTTGATGTTCGGATTGTTGTTCTTCATCGGCGTCGGGTCTTGGATCACGGCCGTTACATACAGGTGCCCTTCATCCCAGGCCCAGTAGTACTCTCCCCGCATCCCTTCGCCCCCGGTGCCATTCACGAGCTGGGCCGGCCCGAGCGTGACCTTCGCCGTCTCGGCTGGGAATCCGTTCAGCTGCCCGTCGATCGGGATGGGCGCTTCGGTGTAGGGGATCTCCAGCCTGCTGCTGCCCGGCTGCCTCGGCGCATCGCCGAACTCGTGCTTGAACGGTTCCCTTCCCCCGAGCACCACCGGGTAGATGTCCTTGTTCGTCGCCATCACCCCTTCAAGGAAGCGCTTGTAGGGACGGTCAGCCACGTTCAGCAGCCCGAAGTTGTAGCGCTCTCCGGTCGTGCCCTCCGCCCAGCGGCCGGTAGCCGCCTGGTCGAGGTAGGCGAACCAGTGGGCGCCGACGATATAACCGAGCGAGGCGGCCCCTTCCACGTACGTGCGGTAGCGAAGCTGCCGCTCGTTCTGGTCGGCGACCAGCAGCGGTGCGCCGAGCCCCTGCTCGTTCGTGCCGTACCCGTTCTCGGTGAGCATGATCGGCCGGCCGCCGGAAGCCTGGTAGACGTGGGCCAGCATCACCTTGTCGAGATTTTTGGCATAGTGGTTGATCGAGATGACATCCATATACCGGCCGGCCGCTTCCGCCATGAAGCCGCGCACCTTGGCGTTGTTCGTGGGCAGCGTCAGCCACCGGTCCCCCAGCAGCAGGTGGTTCGTGTCGTACTTATGGAATACGCGGGCCACCGTGCCGTAGAAGGTATCGAGATACAGCTTCACGAAGTCGTCGACATCGTACTGCGCCTGCTGCGAATCGATGTACAGCGGAGCGTCGTTCAGTTCCTCGAAGCTTCCGTAGGACCCGTTCCAGGCGGTGTTGAACGAAGCGATATCGCCGTACTTGTCCCTGAGCATCCCCACCAGCCTGCGTTTGGAAGCGACCTCGCTGCCCTTCAGCTTCGGCAGATCGGAAGCCAGCTTGTGGTAGTAGCTCTCGTTGCCGAGAAAGTAACCGATGATGTACGGGTTGTCCTTGTTCTTCGTCAGAAGAGGTTCGAACGCCGCTTCAAGCTTCGCTTCCGCCCCCTCGACGAAGATATCGAAGAACTTCAGGCCGTTCACCTTGGCCCACGCCATCTCGCCGAGCGGCAGGAAAGGCACATGCGGCACGCCGGCTTCCTGCGACAGATTGACCGGCGTCCAGCCCGCTGCGGTATTGAAGCCCCATTTGCGCACCCGCTCCATACCTTCCGTGTACAGGCTCCGGGAGGTATAAGGCTGGCCGGTCTTGCGGATCCGGTTGGCGAGGTAGTAGGAGAAGTTGTCTTTGGAGGTCAGGAAGGCAGACTTGTACTGGCTCTCGTAAGGCGGAATCCATTCGTAGATCCCTTCGCGTCCCGTCACCACCGTATACGTATCTGTCGGGGCAATCCCGTTCACCCCCAGGCTGAAGAACACATTGCCCTCCGGGGTCGCCATCACCTTGCGGCCGGCCGCCTCCTGGATGCTGTAGAAACCCTTGGCCACGAGGCCGTACTGTTCCCGGCTTCCCTTCAGCCCGCCGTACGAGTCCCAGTCCGGTGCCTGCAGGCTTCCGTAATATGCCGCATCGGCCTCCATATCAGCCTGCAGCTGTCCCTCATCCGTCACCTTCTCGGGGAAGCTCGCGGAGACCCACTGCCCGAAGCGGTCCACCTGCACGGCGGTGGCAAATCCTGAACCAACCCCATTTGTAACCGCTTCCAATTGTTCGGTCCCGATAGCGCTTTGTCCCGCTGCAGCCCCCGCTCCTGCCGCTGTCCCTGCTGCCGTGAACAGAAGCGCTCCCACACATCCTCCACTGAGCCATCTACGAACGTTCACCGATACCCCTCCTTATGGCTGGCTTATCGCTTCCCTTCGCATGCCCCGCTCCTTTCCCGCCCTGCGGATTAAGCCGGATCGTTTCTTGCCGCGCACCGGCTTCGGCATCTCCTAGTGTAGAGCCTCCCGCCCCCCGGTTCCTTGAATATCTAGCCATAATTCTGTAATTTGCCGCGTTTGCGATGCGCGGGATTCCGTCTATAGCAAAAAGAAGCCTGCAAACCCTGCGGCTTCGTTAGAGGTCCATACTTATGCTTTCCTCGAGTCTCCCCGGCACACGGCGGGCTTCTCCGCTCCTTCTGATCGCGCCGCCGTCCGTCCGTGCCTCCTCCCCTTATCCACGCTGCTGCTTACGGAATTCTGTCGGGGAGATTTTCTGGGTCGTACGAAATACGTTCGTAAAGTAATTCGGATCGTCGTAGCCTATGGCGGCAGCCACTTCGAAGATCTTCATCTCGGTGTTGCTGAGGAGAAGCTTCGCTTTCTCCATCCGCACCCGCGTGACGTAGTTCGTGAACGTGTCCCCGGTCTCCCGCTTGAACAGCTTGGAGAAGTAGGTTCCGCTCAGGTGGAACTTCTCGGCGATCTCCGCGAGCGAGCACGGCTCCATGTAGTTCTCGTCGACATAAGCCATCATCTTCGTCACCATGTTCTTGTTCTTGTCCGCCTGCCATGCGGAGAACTGGCCCAGGAACCGTTCGGCCTGGCTTCGCGCGAAGCCTACGATGCCTTCCGTATCCGCCAGCGCCGGCAGCGACTCGACGCCGGCCGCCGCATCGAAGCGCGCCCCCTCGCCCCCGAAGAGGCGGGACACCGTCCGCCCCAGGGCCATGACGAACGACAGCGTCTCGATCCGGGCATCCTCCGGCAGCATGGAAGGCAGCCGGCCGAGCATCGTCTCGATTTCTTCCTTCACCTGCCCCATCTGCCCCAGCACGATCCGGGTCTCGAGCTCCGTCTGCATCTCCCGGATGCGCGTCACATTCGCGGCAGGCAGCCGGGGAGCGGCCGGTTCGGCGGCCGTACGCGGGCGCATCTCCTCGAGCCGCCGGTATTGGCCGCTCCAGCCTTCGGGCGGACCGGCGGGGCCGCAGCGGCACACCGTGACCGGCAGGCCCAGGTACGCGGCGGCCGCTTCCCGGATCTGCTCCTGCAGACGCAGGGCGGCTTCTTCCGCCACTGCCGCTGTGAAGAGAGCCAAGCTGTCGTGCCGGACCGACACGAGCCTGCCCTGGTACGGCGCACACTCCGCAAGCTCCGCAACGATATTGAACAGGGCGAACTGCAGCAGACCGAGATCCTCGGGCCGGTAAGACTTGCCCGGCGGCGAGTAGGTCTCCACCCGCAGAAGCCAAAGCTCTTGGACCCCGTAAGCGTCCCGGATCCGCAGGACGAGCCGGTCGTCGCAGGGCAGCCCCAGCAGAAGCGAGCGCAGCACATGCTCTTCCAGGGCGCGGCGGTCCGCCGCCTGCCGGTCCGCACGAAGGCGGTTGTCCCGGAAGTGGCTGTAGGCCCGGCGCAGCACTTCGATCAAGGTCTGCTCATTGCATGGCTTGAGCAGAAAGTCGATCGCTCCGAACTTCAGCGCCGCCTGCGCATACTTGAAATCCTCATAGCCGGTCAGGACAATGAGCGCCGTCTCCGGATGGTGCGTATGCACATATTCCGCCAGTTCGAGCCCATCCATATGCGGCATCCGGATGTCCGTCAGTATCAGGTGCGGCTGCAGTTCGGCGATACGCCGGACCGCTTCCCGTCCGTCCTCGGCTTCGCCGGCCACCCGCCATCCGAGCGGGTGCTCCCCGATCATCTTGGCGATGCCCTGGCGGAAGATCGCTTGGTCGTCAACAATAAGCAGCTTTCCGATCATACGCATTCCTCCCAGCTCTTGCCCTTCCTCCCGGCACCCCTGCCGGCTCAGCCGGCATCCGGCCGGACGCCCGCGTCTGCCTGCACCTTCATGGGCAGACGCACCCTGACGCGTGTCCCGTGCCCGGGCGTGCTCTCGATGCCGAGGCCGTACGGCTCCCCGTACACCAGGTCGATGCGCCGCAGCACATTACGGATGCCGATCGACGGACGCACGCCCTCTTCCACCGATACCGGACGGAGAAGGCGGGCCAGCTCCGTCTCTTCCATCCCCGATCCGTTGTCGGTAATATCCACGAGGAGCATCCCCTCCTCGGCATACGCACGGATGGACAGCCGTTTGTCTTCCGGCCCGCTGCGGAAGGCGTGCACGAACACGTTCTCGACCAGCGGCTGCAGCAGCAGACGGGGCACCGCACACGCCTGCACCGCTTCCTCGGCTTCGACCGCCGCTTCGAACCGGTTCTCGACGAATGCCTTCTGGATATCGAGGTAATTCCCGATCTGCCGCAGTTCCTCCCGGAGCACCGTATCGGTGTCCGCCCGCTCCAGCGAATAGCGCAGCAGCCCTGACAGGGCGGAGACGAGCTCCGCGGATTCCCGATCGTCCTTCACGTAGAGCTTCCAATACAGGCCGTTCAAGGTATTGTACAAAAAATGCGGGTTGAGCTGCGCCTGGATTGCCTTCAGCTCCGCCTCCCGCTCGCTCAGCTGCCGCACGTATACTTCGTCGATCAGCGACCGCACATTCGCCGCCATCGTGTTGAAGCTCTCCCCGATGAAGGCGAGCTCGTCATGGCTGCGGGGCCGGATCCGCACATCGAAGTTCCCCTCCCGCATCACCCGCATCGCCTTCACGAGCTCCTTGAGCGGCCGGGTCAGCCGCCCGCTGAGCAGTACGATGAGCAGACCGCCGAGCACGATGGAGACCAGGGCCGACACCAGCGACATGTTCAGCGTTACGCGGCTCTTGTCCTGCAGGGAAGCGAGAGAGACCCGGCTGACCAGCGTCCAGTCGTACGTAGCCGAAGAATGCACCGCATAGAGATACCTCTCGCCTCCCTCTTTGCGGATTCGCTGCCCTCCCTGCAGCTCGGAGAGGGGAGGCTCGGCACCTGAGGTCACTTGGAGGTAGAGCAGACGGTCCTGCGCATCGTAGAGATAGATGCCTCCCCGGTCGCCCCGGGAGAGCTCCTGCAGCGGGCTGCCGAGCAGCGATTCGTCGAGCACCATGACGAGCAGGCCGTAGGTGCCGAGAGCCTTGTTGCGGAGCCAGCGCGCCGCAATCACCGCATCCGAATAGCCGGCCCGCTCCACATAGCTCGGGACGCGCACCCGGGTCCATACGAGCTCTCCGCTGGATGCTTCCGCACGCGACTTGATCTGCTGGAACACCTCCGGATCGAGATTCCCGAGCGTCTCCTTCATGTGGCCGAAGTAATAGTTGTGCCCTTCCAGATCATAGAGGTACAAGGAATCGATAAAAGGGGCATCGAGCTTCACCTGCCGCAGCAGATCCTCCAGCCGGTTGTGGGCTTCGTATGCCCTGATATCCGCCCCATCCCGGTTCTGCATCAGTTCCGTAACCGCTTTCTCAATCAAGTTGTTGAACACGATATAATTGGAGATGCGGTACATCTCCCCGATCCGCAGCTCGAGATGGGACAGCGCTCCCTCGACCGTTTTTTCGTACTGCTTGCCGACCTCCTCCTCGAACAGCCGCAGCTGGGACGTATAAGACAAATAACCCGACAGTCCGCACGATAAAAAAATAATGACCGAGAGGCCTGCAATCAACTTCAACTGGAAACTGAGCTTCATGCGGCGCCCCCCTTGTTTTACGCGAACATCCCGGTCCACCGAATGGGGTTCAGGCACTGCGTCCGTACCCGTCCCCGATTCTCTCTACTTCATCTTATTCCAGAAATAAGCAATAAATCCTTCCGGTTCTTTCCTGTTTTTGGGCAAAAAAAGCCACGGACCGCTGTCCGTGGCTCAGATGGTTTGAAAGCTTCCCGTCCTGGAATCCGCTGGATTCCTCTATTGTCTGTCTGTCATTCTACGACTCGATGATCTCGTCGAGCTCCGAGTCTTCGCGGTTCGCTGCCGCGAGCACCTCTTGATCGACTTCGCTTGCGCCTTGAATCTCGGCGGCGGCCTGCGCCTGGTTGTTCAATTGGTCTTCCGTCTGGCCGATGCCGTGGGCACCTTGATGGTTTCTGCTGCTTGCCATGGGGTCTCCCTCCTTGTTCCACTATTTTGCAACCCTTCTACTATGTACCGGATGAGGCCGGTTTATGCCCGCTCATGTCCCCTGTCCCCGCTCCCGCCGTATCGTCCGTCTCTCCTACGGTAAGCGCATGATGCTTCCACATCAGCTCGGCAACCCTCCGGCACTCCTCCCGGCTGCAGCGCACGACGACAGTCACCTCGGGCAGCGTGCCGGGCCGGGAGGGGGACCGCTTGCCGGCGACTGCGCTCCTCCGGCGGTAGACGGCCTGGCCGGCGGCGAAGCCCGCTGCCGCGCTCAGCACTCCCCAGATGATGGGTCCTCCGTCCAATACAAAACCGGCGCTGATGCCGACGACACTCGCTCCCGTGGCACAGGCCATACCGATCTCGAATGCTTTGGCGGCCAAATCCGAGGTCTCCCCTGCGTACTGGAACGTCTCCCCGGGGGAGACCGCCATGGGCACCGCCAGAATCGATTCTCTGGGGATGCCCGCATATTCGAGGAGGGAGAGCGCCTGCTCCAGTTCCACCCGGTGTTCGAATGTGCCGATGACCAGCACGCTGCTCCCCCCTTTTTTATCGTGATAATAGGTTGATGCCGCTTCCCGGATACCGTTCCCTCAGGTATTGGCGCTGTTCGATCCGGAAGAGACGGTTGTGTTCGGTAGCTGTCACATAGGCATGGTAGATGGACCCTCCGGTGACCGAAGGCATGAAGAGCAGCCAATGGGGTCTGAGCATCATGGTCGATTCGGCCGGATTCCCCAGCAGCAGCGCAAGAAGCGCTTCGTGCAGATGCGACAGCGACAAATACGTCTACCACCAAAAGATGGCATAGAACGCGAGCCCGATCCTGTGATTGTAGAGCTGTCCGAGCCCTGGAAAGAGAAGGGACGCGGCAGCGGCCGCCAGCGGGCTCTTCCGTTCAAGGTACTGAATGCCCTGGGGCCGCAAGATGAACGCCTGCAGCCGGGCATTCTCGATCTCGGCCAGCTGGCAGTGCCGGTTGGCCTCCAGGGTCGAACGGTAACTGTCCCACATCGCAAAGAGATAAATGATACAGTAGCCGTACAGCCAGACCGGTTCGAGCACGTCCCGGGCGAGCGTATAGCGGCAGCTGAAGGTATACACCATCGCCTCGTTGATGTGGGCAAGTGTATTGATGATCACTTCCGACAACGTTAATAGGACGCCACGGATATACTGCTGCAGCAGCAGGTGGCCAAAACCAGGAAAGGCCGCAGACCACCAGAGCACCAGATAAGGATTCTGACGCTGCAAGCTGGTTACGCCGAAGGTACTGAGCAGGGCGAGAGGCCTGCGGGGGCCACGGGCGGCCTTCACGGTCATCTTCCTCTACTTGAGAATTGGATATGGTCTACGCGCATACTTCCATAGTATGGCAGGGCCCGCAGCGTTCCATTCATCCGGGTTCAGTCCCAGCGGGTGTCCGCTTCTCGCGGAACACAGCCAATAGGGCCAAGCGTCCGGCGCTTGGCCCTGCAAGGGCCGCTAGGCGCGGCCCTCTACTCCCTGCTTCTTCACCCTGTACCACTGGCGGAACCGCTCGGTGAACCCGAGCTTGTCGTAGAGCCGTACGGCCGGCTCGTTGTCCGCAAGCACCTGCAGGAAGGCCCCCTCGCTGCCCTGCTCCCTGCTCCAGTGCAGCAGATGCAGGATCAGCGACTCGCCATAGCCTTGACGGCGGAAGGCCGGACCCGTCACGATATCGAACAGTCCGCTCTCCCCGCCGTGCAGCACGGAGAGCCCGCAGGCGACCGTCTCTCCATCCGCCTTCAATACGGCGAAGCAGCATTGGGCCGGATGCTCCGAGAACAGCCGGAGGATCGTCTCCCGGTACGCCTCATGGGCCGGATTGAACGCCAGGAACGCCGAGAGCCACGCCTCGGTCAAGACGGGCGAGAGTTCCGCCTCCGGGTAGGCGGGCTGCGGCAGGAGTCCCTCCGCGAAGCGAAGGGTCCGGATGCTGACCGGCTCCACAAGCGCATAGCCCCGCTGCTCCAGCTCGGCATCAAGTCCCGCCGGTTCCGAGGCCTCCGTCATCTTGAAGACGACGGGCAGCCCCTGCCTGCCGTAGAAGAGCTCTGCGTCCCGGATTTTGTCCTCCAGCGGCCGATAGGCCGGGTATAACGGCTGGACCGAATTGGACCGCTTCGTATATCCCTGCGCCCACCGCAGCAGCCAGCCGTCTTCCGCCCGGGTCTGCAGGCAGGGCCAGGCGTTCATCGCCCATTCTTCATAATGCCGGATGTCGTTCATTCCTGCTCCTCTCCATTTCCCCTCGTTGTCTTGGTACGCGAACAACCCCTGCTCCCGCCGCTTGAACGGGTACAAGGGTTGCCGGTGATAGTTGTCGGTGCCTTGGATGGGGCCCAGCTACTTGACGCCTCTAGCGGCAAGTCGGGCACTGATCCGCTTCAGCTTGCCGTGATATTCGAGCAGATCGAGGCGGGCCTTCTCCGCTTCGGTCCGGCTCGGCTTCACATCCGCGATGCCCCACACCTGAATAAGATGGTCGAATACCTGGTTGAAGTAAGACACCGGCCCGTAGCCGCCCTCTTGGGCGATGACGTCCATGCGCTCTTTGAACATAGGCATGTCCCTGCCCGGCATGGCGAAGCTCGTCATTGCCTTGTGTATATAATAGACGAAGTTGTGGTCCTGACCGAGATAGCCCTTGACCACATCGCGGTAGAATGCAAAATGGAGGGACTCGTCCTTCGCCAAGCGCCGGAGCAGCGAAGCCAAGTTCTTGTCGTACGGACCAGCGGATTTGGCCACGTTGTTATAGAACACCATGGTCGCCAGCTCCTGCACGGCGGTGTAGACCATCGTCTCCATGGCGGTGTCGAAGTCCGGTACGAAGCCGCCTTCGACCACCGTCTTGCGCAGCTGGTGCAGCGCAGCGGGGTCCGCGTTGCGGGTGATGATCAGATACGTCTCGAGCAGGGACGAGTGCTGGTCTTCCTCGGATACCCACGTATGGACGAAGTCTTGAAGCACTTGCAGCGAACCTCTAAAAGTAACCGCCAAATGGTGGTAGAAGAAGGGCAGATTGACTTCGGTAAGCAGCGACGTTTCGACCGCCAAATAAATCGGATCGGGCAAAGTCCGCTGGTCGGGGGACCACGGGTGTTCCTTGAAGCTTCGTCCGAGTTCCCAAGGGATGAATTCGTGGTAACTCCAATCGATCGCTGCGGCGCGGGTACGGTGCTGTCTATATAATTCGGTCAGATACGGCTCCAACCGGAGATCGATTTCTTTCAATTGATAGTTTAGCGCTGGCATTTCGAAACCTCCTCATCCTTCAAACTTTACAGGGAATATGTAGTCGAGTCAATCTTTACACTTATTGTTTCCAGATTAAGGATCTGGTATAATAAAGTATCGTGTATAAGAAGCGGAGAATCTACATAGAGTAATGGGTAATGACATCACATACATGCTGCCCGTTATGCGATGTGGATTTTTTTGGCTTCGAGCTGTATACGTACATTAAGGAAAACGGTGGAGGTTGTAACGTTTATGGAAACAGGAACAGTGAAATGGTTTAATGCAGAAAAAGGCTTTGGTTTCATCGAAGTGGAAGGCGGCAAAGACGTATTCGTCCACTTCAGCGCCATTCAAGGCGATGGCTTCAAGTCCCTTGATGAAGGCCAGCGCGTACAGTTCGATGTGGTTCAAGGCAACCGCGGACCGCAAGCCGAGAACGTCGTTAAGCTGTAATCGCCGCTTCTATAAAAGAACTGTCCGTCCGGACAGTTCTTTTCGATTGACATTCGATTCGAATACACGATACCACGGAGGGACATTACATGTATTTTTCCAAGCGAACCATGGAACCGGCCCCACAAGAAGAGACGCCTGTCTGGACCTGCAGCAAAGAAGGATGCAACAGCTGGATGCGGGATAACTTCGCATTCGAAGAACAGCCCTATTGTCCGATATGCAGTTCAGCCATGGTCCAGAATACGAAGATGCTTCCCATCCTGGTCAATCATTTTACGAATTCGAAGAAATAACGGGTCGGCCCCCCTGCCGGACGGGCTCCCGCCCGCCCTCGCAGCGCCGGAACCCGTATCCCTGTCAGGCCATAAAGGGAGATGCCGGTGAGCGTCCGGTGGAATAACCGGAAACGAGCAGCCTCCATCCACTCCCTATATATAAAAGAGCACCGGCCCGAGGGCTGCGTGCTCTTTTTTGATAGATAAGAATTTATTATCTCGCCAAGGCTCGATCCCCATCCACACCCGGGCAGGAAAGTCCCCGCGCGGGAGATGCGCTAGCTGCGTCTACGCAGGCTCAGCTTTAGGAAAGGGTGCTCTTGGGCTGCCCCGCCCCTTCCTCGGTATCGCCGCCGAACAGTTCCTCGACCTTCTCCTTCGCTTGGCGCTTCACCTCGTCATCGATCGCCGAGCTTACCGATTTGACGGCCAGCGCAAGCGCGCCCCAGTCATCCAGGAACCCCATGCCGAGAATAAAGTCCGGAATAAGGTCGACCGGCAGAATCAGATAACCGAGCGCCCCATAGATCTGCATCTTCGCCCGGGTCGGCGTCTTCGGGCTCTTCAGGGCATAGAACAGCAGCAGTCCGGCATGCACGACGGCCTCACCGGCGAGCTTCGCGTATTTAGCGATTTTGGCCCAGAAGCCCTCCTCCGAGTAGTGCTTCTCGTACTTCGTCATGTTCTCCCCGATCGCTTTCTGCTGTTCCTCGCTTAACCCTATCTTTGTCGTAGATTCCATGCCTGTCCCTCCCTCTCATGAATTCCGTAATCTTTATTACACGCGCGCCGGACGATCGAACCTGCTTGGAGCCAGGAACAGAACCGCCTGCGGACGTTCACCCCCGCGGATGCGTCCAGCGGGCCTTCCATCCCTGCGGCAGACGTGGGCGGACAGGCTGCGCCGGACCGCGTGGAGCGGCGCCTCGTCCCAGCGGCGGTCCGTCCGCCGCAGGCGCACGCGCACCCCATTCAGCGTGAGGTTCGCTGTGCGCGCGACCTCCGTCATGCTTCACTTAATCACAAGGGCCGGCGCGGGTGAACCAAGTCGTTTTGGGTTAAATTACATTGGGGTTAATTGACTAGAGAACGAACGCATACCCGAGCGGAAGGAGCACCCTCATGGAGATCCGGATCGGCTACGTCTCGATGGCGCTGGCCCTCTTCAACAATACGCCCAGTTCCACCTTCACCTACAAATTGTTCTCCCAGCGTCCCCGCGAAGAGGCGATGCGGAGGGCGATCGAGGTCGGCCGCAAGAATCTCGAAGCGGCTCGGCGCATTCTCTACTACAATGCGGCGCACGGCATCCGCCTCTTCCGTCTCTCCTCGTCCCTGATTCCGCTGGCCACCCACCCGGATGTCCTGATCGACGTGGCACAGGTGTACAAGCGGCAGCTCGCAGAGCTCGGCGAATTCGCCCGCCGTCATGACATCCGCCTCTCCATGCACCCGAACCAGTTCACCCTGCTCAACGGCAGGGACTCCGTCGTGGAGGCGGCCATCCGCGACCTCGAATATCACGCGGCGATTCTGGACGGCATGGGCCTGGACGATGCGGCGGTCATCAATATCCATGTCGGCGGCGTATACGGGGACAAGGCTTCCGCTACCCAGCGGCTGTACGACAAATTCCCCGAAGTCCCGGCCCCTATAGCCGCGCGAATGACCTTCGAGAACGACGACAAAACGTATACCCTGCTCGAGACGCTCGACGTCTGCGAGCGGCTGGGCCGGCCGATGATGCTCGATCTCCACCATGACTGGTGCAACCCTTCCGGCACGGAGCCGCTGGACGTGCTTCCGAGAATCCGTGCCACGTGGGGGGATCGGCCGATGAAGATTCATGTCTCTTCCCCGAAGGACGAGAAAGACTTCCGCTCCCATGCCGATTACATCGAGCCGGAGCCGCTGGCGGCCTTCCTGCGGGGCTGCCGCGAAGCGGGGATGGAGCGGATCGACGTCATGGTCGAAGCCAAGATGAAGGATCTGGCCGCCCTCCGGCTGACGGAGGATCTCGGTAAGATCCGCGGTGTGAAACGGACAGACGGCGGCATGCTGAAGTGGTAGGATGACTTTTTTTATACATCGGTCAATTCATTATTAAAGAAAAAAGCCTTGAATGCTCAAGGCTTCAAGGCAATCGTATGACGGAGGATGCCGAGCTCGGGACTCCGCAGCTCGACCCGGTCTCCCGCCTGACAGACGCTCGGGTTGGCCGGCGTGCCGGACAAGATGACATCCCCCCGGCGCAGCGTCATAATCCGCGACAGGTGGGCCACCTGCCACAGAGGTGCAAACAGCATCTCCGACGTATGCCCCTGCTGGATCCGCTCCTCGTTCACCCACAGTTCAAGATGAACGTCGGACGGGTCCGTGAGCTGTACCAGCGTCCCGATCGGGGTCATCTCGTCGTACATCTTGAACCGCCCGTCCCCGAAGTGGTCGACCGCCGTCATGTCATTGGCGATGGCATAGCCGGCGATGACCGACGCGGCCTCCGCCTCGCTGATCTGTTTGGCATCCTGCCCGATGATCACGGCCATCTCCACCTCACAAACGAACGTCCCCATCTCCCGGGACACGTGGACCGTATCACTGAACGTTAAGCTCTCGGGGGATTTCAGCGACAGGGACAGCTCCTCATCGCTGACGATCCCTTTTTCTTGCCGGAACGACCGGAAATTCGGGCCGATGCAGATTACTTTTCTCGTTACGTCACGTCCGTAGATCACGATGGAAGACCTCTCTTTCAAGGTAGAATGGCTGCCTGCTTAAGCAAAAACCGGTCTATGCTCAGGCACCTGATGGCTGCCCCTCTATTGTATAGGCCGGGGAGCCTGGAGGACAAGCAGGCAGAAAGCAGCCTATGCCCTAGCGCTGCAGACATATTCGGCTTCCCCGGGGCCAGCTTATGCCCCTAAAAAAACGGCCCGAAGGCCGAGATACGCGATATGATAGCTGTAACCTTATGGCAAACCTGTGAACATTTCGCCCTGGTGCCAAGCCGGCTAACACCCCTGCAGCTCCCGCTGCAAGCGGTATTCGTAATTCTCCCGGCACAGCTGGAGCAGCTCGTACTTCAGCCCCCGCTTCGGCTGCGTAATCTTGACGGGGGGGCCTCCTCCTCGGTGAAGCAGAGACCGCACCATACGGGGATCGGCCACCCGGTTGACGATCAGCTCGTGCGGGCGTTCCGCGGTATAACGGGAGACGAGGAACCGGTCGCAAGCCGTATCCCCTGCTCCGGTATCCAGGGTGAGCAGATCGAAGTCCCGCAGCATGCCCTCCTGCACCTTGGCGACGAGCACCCGCTCTTCGCCGAAGTAGAGCACGTCCTGGTCGACCAGGGCCTCCCGGTCGACGATCTGCTTCGCGGGCATCTGCTCCAACACCCGGATATGCCGCAGCATGGAAGCGGCTTCCTCGAACTGCAGGCGCTCCGCGTAATACTCCATCTTGCCGTACATCGCGGCGAGCAGATCGTCCCCGTGGCGCAGGAGCAGCTCGGCGGCCTGACGGGCCGTCTCCCGGTACGCCTCCTCGGAGATCTTCCCTTCGCAGACGCCGCTGCAGCGGCCGATATGATAGAGCAGGCAGACGCGCTTCGGCATCGTCGTACAGGTGCGCAGCCGGTAATGGTCGGTCACGAATTCCATGACCGCATTGCGGAACCGGGAGCTGCGGTACCGGCCGAACCGTTGTTCCTTGTCCGGCGCCGCCTCCTTCTTCTCTGCGGCCCCAGCCGATGCAGCCCGGATGGCGGCGGGACGGCGGTCGCGGTAGTAGACCGCCAGCCGCGGCAGCCGCTCCGACGTTAGGTGCAGATAGGCGTAGCCTGAGTTGTCCTTCTTCAGTGCGCGGTTGAACGGCGGCTTGTGGATCTTGATGAGATTATTCTCGAGCAGCAGGCTCTCCGCCTCGTTGTTGACGAGCATGACTTCGATCGAAGCGATCTCCTCGACGAGCTGGCGCAGGCGCTTGCGCTTATGTTTGGTCTGAAAATAGGAGCGCAGGCGGCTCCGCAAATTTTTGGACTTGCCGACATACAGGATACGGCCCGCTTCATTCTTCATGAGATAACAGCCGGGACGTTCGGGATAGACAGCGGCCTGGAAGACGAACGGCATCATAGGATCCCCCTGTTCCTTCTCGGGTGTGGACATAGCTTTGGGATGATGGACGGCGACTGGCGGCGAACGCAGGTTCGCGCCCCCTTATTGTACAACGGTCTCCGAATTTATTCCAGAGGCTTCATCGATCCGTCACGATTGCGGGGATCCAGCCCTCCGTTATTGCAGGGGGCTCCACGATGAGGTAAGCTGAATTCAAAACCAGGAAAGGGCTTACATAAGTAAAGCAGCCAGCAGCATTTATCCCATCCCTTAAGGAGCGTGCCCCGGTGATCAAAGGAATCGGCCATCTTGCCTTCGATGTCTCCAACATGGAGCAATCCCTGCACTTCTACTGCGATATTCTCGGCTTCACCCAATCCTTCGAGATTCATAACGATCTAGACGAGCCGTGGATCGTCTATCTTCAGGTAGCTGGACTGCAATTCATTGAGCTATTCTACGGCGGGAAGAACCGCCCGGAGCGTGTCAGTCGCCCCATCGGCTTCTCCCACCTCTGCCTGGAGGTCGACAGCATCGAAGAAACCGCCTCCCATCTGCGCAGCAGCGGCGTACCCCTGGATGTCGAACCCCAGAAGGGCAAGGACCTCAATTGGCAGTGTTGGGTCCGCGACCCCGACGGCAACCGGATCGAATTCATGCAGCTCGATCCCCAGTCGCCGCAGGCGAGATGCGGGCGGGGGGAGCCGCCAGTCTGAGCGCTTCTTGTGCGGGGCCCAAGCGCCATACGTTAAGTGACGTACCCGGCTGGGCTCCGGCCCCAAAATTCTCGGGTGGTCAAACAGAAGTGAAATTTGGATAATAGCTTGCAGGAAAGGAGGCGCCTGAGTGAGAGTAATCGATTTGTCGATGCCGATTGCGGACGGCATGCCGGTGTATCCCGGCGATCCGGAGGTAATAGTCAAGGTAGCGCACACTTACGAGTGTCACAACTGGGAGTTGCGGCAGCTTTCGATGGGCAGCCATACCGGAACACACGTGGACGCGCCTTCGCACATGCACCCCGGTGCCGCGACATTGGATGAGCTGCCATTGGAGCGATTTTTCGGGGCATCGCGCGTAGCACGGATCGAAGACCAGACTTGGATGGAAGGCCGGGGTCTGTTTTTCGCCGAATCCGTCGGTCTGGAATGTTTTGACCGACTCGCTGCTCTGCGACCACCGTTCGTCGGCGGCGAATGATCTGAAGAGCTGGAGCGGGCGTTGCTGGGTATCGGAATTGTGACGTATACGGGGCTGCAGGGTCTGGATCGCCTTCCCAGCGGAACTGACTTTATGTTTTACGGATTTCCTCTGCGCATCGTTTGTGGCGACGGGTCCCCAGTTCGGGCCGTTGCGGTGGTGGAGGCTGAGGCGGGGCTTGGAATGAACGTATAAAATGTCCTAGCGGAGAACGATCGTGTGGAACTGCTGCAAGGATGTCTCCGCTTTGATGCTCATGGAAGGAACTCGAATCCGGATTCATCCGGTTCATTAGCTATTCATTCAGAGCCCGATGGATCGAATTGACCATAAACATGGGCATTTTCGTGTTTAAACGCGGCAATCACATCGGATACCAGTCGGTCGGCTCCGGCGATAAGACCATCTGGGTGATGTGACATGCCCAATCGTACTACGACTAGGCGCTGTGATGGTACGATTACCACATGCTGCCCCATATTGCCCATGGCGAAAAATGCATCACGCGGCACATGGGGCATCCCCCATGGAAGTCCATATGGCGCATTGCCACTCGTAGCAAGATTAATCCAAAAGCCGGCTCCATAACCTGTGTCGAGCGTCTGTGAGGACGAGAATTGAACCCACCCTTCCGGTAGGATGCGGTCTGTACCTGCCATGCCGTCGTTCAAGTACAAGAGCCCAAAACGAGCCCAATCACGTGCGGATGCCAACATAGACATCGCACCGTTTGGTGTGCCGGTCGCATCAAACTCCAGTGTTACGTGTTTCATGCCGATCGGGCCGAAAAGTTCACGCTGCGAAAACTGCCTTACATCCGAGGTCCGAGCACCAACCGCGTCGCGGATGATGCGCGAGAGAAGTATGTAGTTGCCGTCGGTGTAAGCCCACTGGCTTCCAGGCGTCGCAACTAACTTTGCTTCCTCTGCAAAACCCGCCATATCACGTTCGAGAAAGATCATTCTGGATGCAGGATCGAATCCTGAACTGGTTTGTTTAAGAGCGAGGCCGCTTGTTTGCCGCAACAATTCTTCGATTGTAATCCTATGGCGCGGATCCTTCTCATTACTCCAAGTTGCAATCGGCGCGGATTGGTCAACTTTCAGTTTTCCCTGCCGGACCAGAATGCCGATCAGTGCATTGGTGACCGATTTTGTCGCGGAAAATCCCAATAACGGGGTATCCACTTCTATGCCAGAAGCATAACGCTCGGCTACGATCTTTCCGTCTTTGACTACGACGACCGCTTGAGTACGTATATAGGGTGGTTGCTCACGTTCTGCAAAAGCTCGGTCGAGTGCGGCGATAAGTTGTTCGTTCCGAGGCTCAACCACAGCAGGTCCCGCAATCTCGGGAGCCTGTGAATTCGTTGAGACAACTGGTGAATTATAACCAGCGGATGTACTCAGAGCGGCATCTTCAGGTCTATGCACCAGCATGCAACCGATACCCTCGCTGTACACCGCCTGAGTTTTGTACAGTCCCGCGATTGTCGTTGCGACTTCGCTCTTGTTACGGTCAACGTTGAAGTGAATCAAACGGCTAATGGTTCCAATAGCCCCTTCAGGCTTGACCATGTCGGCGTAAACCTGATCGGGATCAAGGTTGGAGACAAATGTCCCGGAACAGATTTCCTTACTGGTATATCCCGAAGCAACCATTAATGGCTGATAAAGGATAAACCCTGAGCAAGCGGATAGTGCCAACAAGGCTGCGATCACAAGCAAAGTAAATCTGCGGTTGATTTTACTTCTAAAACGGTTTGACGATGGATGAATGGTGCGGAATTTACTCAATGCATATGCCCTCCTCACGAGCCTTGTATACACTGTACACATCACATTATATGTATACGGCGTATACCCGTCAACCTTAATGTGGTATACTATGTATGTAATTTTTAAAAATTCGGGAGCGTCGAATTGTGGTCAATAATAAGAATGATCAAACATCTGAAGATAGCCGTAACCGGAAGAAACCTGTTCGCCTCAATCGAGAGGCAATCGTGGGATTAGCCTTATATGTTGCAGATACGGAAGGAATCGATGCGGTGAGTTTTCGGCGATTATCCCACGATTTGGGCGTAACACCCATGGCCATCTATCGGCACGTACACAACAAGGATGATCTTTTAGATGCCATGACCGAACAGATGCTGGCTCATTTCGATACCTCGGCAGTAAAGGAAACGGATTGGCGGGAACAGGTTAGAGGGTTACTTTATGCTTTACGTCAGGTGTTACTCATCCATCCCTCAGGTAGATACTTGCTGTCCAGACGGTCCCTGCCTTCGACAAACAGGCTCAGAATTTTCGAGACCTCACTTAGCATCCTTCGCAACGCTGGCTTCGGGCCTCAAGAAGCGTTCCTCATTTTTGAACATCTGCTGAATCAAGTCGTCTCGTTGGTTGTTACGGGAGATGGTTACATACAAGGGTCGGAAGAAGAACGCCAATTGTGGGGGGCTAAATTGCTGGAATTCTATGGCGGCCTTCCGAAGCAAGAGTATCCTTGGCTCGTAGAAGCAGCCCCGAATATTGCTGCTTGCGTCGATAAGGATCGTCACTTTAAGTTCGGTGCAGACCTCCTACTGGCTGGACTGGAGGCAATGGCGGCCTCCATACGATCAAATAATCAGTAGGATAGCTGAATAACAATCAGGACGAAAGCTGCCGGCATACCACCGGCAGCTTTCGTTTTTGCCCCCCCGGATTGTGGAGCTTTATCCAATGATATCCCCGAGGGTGAGCAAAGCAGCACCCGTTTAAACCCTTTGGGAAGAACATGCTGCGGGTTCCCCAGTCCGAGTCGAAGCCGGCTGCCGGACGGAGTATAACCCGATAACGCTACGCCCCTGTGCGCTTGGAATGCGCCTTGGCCGTACCGCGCTTTACAGCTTTGACAATCTTCAAACTTCCAGGTAGCGGAAGAACCCGTAGAGCTGCTTATTCCAATTGAAAGTTAGATAGAGGAGCAGTTTGCCGCGGCAGCTGCTCCATATTTCCGTTGAAGTAACGGGCAATTTAGCGTGGATTAGGATCATTCGGACATTGATTAAAATTTAATGTTAGAATTGGTGTAGAAAATAAAGAGAGGTAATAATGATATGAGTAATAGGAACCTTATTCCTAAAGATAAGCATGATTTGGATTCAGTAAGAAGGTTAACGCAACATTCAGCAGAGGATATTGAGGAGATCTTTCCTATTTTATTCGAATGGTTGCAAGATATTAATTGGCCTGTCGCTCAAGAACTATCAAAGGTCCTCCCTCGATATGGAAACCATCTTGTGCCACATATTGAGGCTGCGTTAAAGAGTGGGGATACCCAATGGCAGTACAGTTTATTACAATTTTTGATTAGGGAGCTACCTAAAGAAACGTGCAATCTTTTATTGGAGACGATTCAAAGAATCGCATATCATCCAACAAAAGGAGAAGTACTTGAAGAACTTGATATACTAGCGATGAACACGATTAAAATCATACAACAGAGATAGAAAATAGGTGGGTTGAAGTTGTTACAAAAATGGCCATTTGAAGACCCGGAAAATGTAGCTGTCATTACCATAGATAGAATTATGAAGCGAGAAAGCCCAATTTTATATGTAACACATGACGATGACGATGGTATGTGGCAATTTCTCGATGGTAGCGAAGTAAAGGAAGAAGAGGCGCATCTATTATCGTTAAAAGAAATGGTCAACATTGACCCGAGTCTGACTCAACTCTCCGATCTTCCGCTTGGCTGGATTGCATGGAGAGACAATCAATATAGTGAGTGGGTCAGAGTACAAAGATAAGCATTTGTCATTAACGGGTACGTTAGTGCAATAACCAGGGAGCATATGGTCACCTGAACTGCACCCCGTCAAGTAGACAGTACAAAAAATAAAAATCAATTAAGCGGCCTTGGTCCTGTATTCCATCGGACTGAGGCCGTTTAGTTTTGCTTGCAATCGTTTGTTATTGTAAAAGTGGATGTAGGCCTCAATGTCCTTCTCGAGCTCCTCAAAGGTTTGGTAAGTATGTAAATAATACTTCTCGCATTTTAGAGTTCCCCAGAAAGATTCCATGGGGCCATTATCGATGCACCGCCCAACCCGGGACATACTCTGAGTCAGTTTATTTTCGGCCAAGAGCTTTTTGAAGTCGAGTGACGTGTACTGAAATCCCCTGTCGCTATGAAGCATCGGCTTGCTTCCTGGAGCGGCTTGCAAGGCTAGCTTCAACGTCTCGAATACAAGTGGATTGTTATTGGAATGCCCCAACACATAGGAGACGACCGATTTATCATGAAGATCCAGAATTCCGCTTAAATACGCCTTCTGACCGCTTCCGTATTTGAATTCTGTTACATCCGTTACCCATTTCTCATTTGGCTCCGCTGCTTGGAAGTTACGATTTAACAAGTTCTTGGCCACCTGCTGCGGAGTGGAATGCGCATATTTCTTTCTCTTCCTGCGGATGACCGACTGAATTCCCTTGACCTTCATCAGCCGGTACACGCGCTTATGGTTAATCGCCTGTTTGGTTTTCCTGCACATGTGCAGGGTTAATTGGCGGTATCCAAAGGTGCATTCCACTTTCTCATAGATGGACATCATAACCTCTGTCAGCCGCTCATTCTCTCGCTCACGGGAACTGGGCTTGCGATTTAGCCATTTGTAATAGCTTGAACGTGGCATTCCTGCAACTTCACACAGAAGCTGAATGCTGGATCGACGCCTCTTCCTGAAGCGCTTGAATGGCAAGGTAGACGTTCTCTTGGCGATATTGGCTTAGCTTCGCCTCCTTTGGAATTCCCGTAACTTTTTTAGAAATGCATTCTCCGCACGAAGCCGTTCCATTTCGTATTCCATCTTCTTCATCTCGAGCTTCTGGCGATCTGCCTCCGTTAACTCTTCCGACGCTTTCTTTCGTCCACGGCCATCCTTTAACGAATCCTCACCGCCGGCCTCGAATTTCTTCACCCATTGATACACTTGCTGATAAGAAACCTGAAAGTGTTCCGCCGTCTGTTGGTAATTATGTTGATGCGCAAGGCAATAGTGAACGATATCGATCCGTTCTTCCCACGTTGTTGAACGACTCTTTGTCATAGCTTTTGCTTCCCCTTTGTAGGCTTTTAAGCTGCTATGATCATTATACTTCTTAATCCAGTTGGAAAACTGTGTTATACTTGCGATCTTGTATTTATCGATAATCTGGTATTTGGACAATCCCCCTTCGTGATAATCCATCACCGCCTGAAGCTTCAGCTCAGCGCTATAACTTCGATTATGAGCGCTTCTCTCCAGCCCTTCATATCCATAGATCTTGTAACGACGCTGCCATTTCATCAAAGTCGTTTTGTTCATACCGTATTTTCTCACCGCGGCCTTAAAGCCGATATTTCCACTCGAAACTTCTTCAAGGATAGCGAGTTTCTCTGAAGCACCGTATTTTTCTATAGACATGAAAAAGCTCCCCTTACCGTAGCAGGATTTTATTATTTTACCTGTCTACCGTAAGGGGAGCATATCACATGGCAGCTGCTCCCTTTGTCGTTAAGCTACCGGGCCAGATAGTTGAAGAGGAGTTGTAATTTGAAAATTAAAGCGTCTGCTTGCTTTTTTTATCTTTCTTTCTCAATCTGGGAAATACGAAGAGAGTCGCTACCCCTCCCCATTCGTAAAATTCAACTGGGCCGTATATCTCAGCCAAGCTGTACACTGCTAAAAATGGTAAGAGGCCGATCGCAAAAATAGAAAATAATAATCCGAAGGAAATGTATTTCACAATATCACTTACTTTCATAAATCCCAACTCCAAATCTAAATAGGATTTTGAAGACAAGCCGCCATATCTAATGGCATAATGTGCTTACATGTCAACTGTAATAAGGGATTGCAAGCCTTTAGTTTATATCGCAATACGATATAAATATGAAAAGGAGTATGTATAAATGCCAAATAAAAGCTTATCGAAATCCTTGTATGAGCAGTTGGCTGATTTTAGATATAAGCTGCGCATATTTATTCACTTCAGTGAAAATGCAGCCAGGGATGTAGGTCTAACCCCACAACAACACCAATTAATCCTTGCCATTCAAGGATATCCGGGACGTGATTACGCAACCATCTCCGAGGTGGCCGAAAAGCTGCAGATCACTCACCATGCTTGTGTTGGTTTAGTAACCCGCTGTGAAAAATCCGATCTGGTCAAGCGACGTCCTAATCCGGACGATGCACGAAGCGTTCATATTGCATTAACGGATAAAGGCATCGAGCTCTTGGGGCTTTTATCGGCCGTGCATCTAATGCAACTTCAAAATCTCCAATTTGATTTAACTTCGTTCAAAGATACTCATTGATCGAACTTGCTGAAAGAATAACAAACCAGAAGAAGCTGCCGGCACACGATCGGCAGCTTCTTTACGTTACTGGGTCTCTTTCAATGATTCATTCGCATTGCCCATAATCACTGTA
The DNA here is from genome assembly GCF_027533645.1 of Paenibacillus caseinilyticus. Classification (GTDB taxonomy): domain Bacteria; phylum Bacillota; class Bacilli; order Paenibacillales; family NBRC-103111; genus Paenibacillus_G; species Paenibacillus_G caseinilyticus. Next base: position 91,613 of record NZ_JAQAGY010000017.1, on the reverse strand, counting down.
TTGTTCCGTTATGCCTAAATATCGCACAAATTGTTAAAAGAAGAACACGAATTGGCAAGACTTTACCGAAGTAATCCATTATCATCAGAAACTGTAAGCGCCTGTTCAAGTAAAACATCGCTTTCAGGGAAAGGGGAGAATAGATGACCTGAGTATAAAAGAGAAAAGTGCACTGTTAGAGAGGTTCGTTTTAAAATTATAATCAGGGTTTACTAAATAACCCAGGAAAGAGGCCATTCATGAAAAAGCTTACATTCTTATTGCTCGCGGTATTCATGCTTCAATTCTCCCTTGTTTCAGCAGCTTCTGCAAAGGATAGCCTGGCCAATGGAGAAACACTTGCTGCAGGTCAACAGTTAACATCAAACGATGGAAGATTTTTCTTAAAAATGCAGACAGATGGAAATTTAGTACTTTATACGAGCTCCGGTCAATCTTACTGGTCTACAAGCACGAATAAGGCAACGATTAGAATCTATGATCCGTTTTGTGGTTGTACTCGTGTAAGAACTGCCGATAAGCTGGTACTCGAGGGCGGTAGTCTTGTAATCAAAATCGTTCAAAACCCGGTTTGGCGTTCAGACAACTTAGCTTTTAGCAAAATGTGGTACCAAGGGACTAACCAGCCATTGCCGGCAAATCTCTATGGAGATAAGCTGATCATGCAAGATGATGGGAATCTGGTTCTTTATAACACAACAAGTGGCAGCTGGTACCCTGTCTGGGCTTCCCATACAGGCGGAAGATAAAAGTAAAATTACGGAGCCGTGTCTTCCTAGCGGCTCTTTTATTTTTCTTACCGCTTATACCAAGCTCAGCTCAGCAAGCGGCAAGGCGAAGCGCTCCCGTATTATAAAGCGGATGTAGGCTTCCTCAAAACAATAAGCTAACATCAAACACCCCTTGACGGCGATTCCGCTGCCAAGGGGTGTGTTGTTATGAGGCGTACCGCTTCCTTGCCGGAGCGGCGTTATTCCTACTCTTAAGCACCTGCCTCCGGCCCGGATGTCCTGCCGCCGGCACATAAGCCTGCGCACAGATGCAGATGCCTCCCGCCTACAGCGGGTTCACTTTCACCTGCGCGCCCTTGCCGCTGACCTGGATGCCGGACTCCTTGCGGCCCGCTGCCGCCAGATCCTTCAGCATCCGCTCCAGCAGCGCTTTGGCTGCGGGTCCTTCCTTGGCGGACGCCGTCTTGACGACGAATTGCACGGCGCTGCCCGAGGCCAAGAGCTTCTCGGCCTGCCGCTGCTTCGTGTCGTAGTCGTGCTCCTCGATGTGCGGGGTCAGCCGCAGCTCCTTGACCTTGGCCGGAGTTCCGCCCGAGGCACCGGCGGCCCGCTTGTCCTTCTGCTGCGCTTCCTTGGCCGCCCCCCGGCGGGTCAGCCGGCACGGGGGAGGCGAGCTCATCAGCGAGGTGCAGACGAGATCCACCTTCAGCTTCTTCGCCATAGCCAGCGCTTCGTCCCTAGAGACCACCCCCAGCGCTTCGCCCTCCAGCCCGGTCAGCTCCACCTCAGCCGCTTTGATTTTCTCGTTCATGATGATCATGATAGTCCCACTGCCTTTTCGCTCCAGGCCCACAGCCGCTCCGCCGCCTCCAGATCGGAGGCCGGGGGAGAGACCCGGTCCGGTTGTTGTTTGTAATAAGGTTCGCCGGAGATGCCTCCGGCTGGGCTTGCAGCGTCTGCTTAGGCCCCGGCCGGCAGCCCCTGCTTCAGCTCCTCGATCTGTCCCCAGTGCCGCTGTTCGTGCACGCCGATGAACGTCAGCCACTGCCTGAGATCCATGAGACCGAAGACCGGATGGGGAAATGACTTCTGCGCGAGCACCTCATCGGAAATCCCCGCAAGAAGCTGCTCCAGATCCTGCCTTGACGCATCCAGCTTGCCGCGGAGCTCTTCCTTCGTGTAGTATCCCTCTGCCGGGACCAGATACGGTGGTGCCGGAAACAAGCGGCTGCGGTCGAGGGTCTGGAAGAACGGCTTCGTCTCCACCGGGCGCACCTCCCCTTCCCGAAGGGTTTTGGCCATGGCCCGCGTCAGCGATTTCTCAATGAGATAGAGATGCTCGAGCACCTGGGCGATCGTCCAGCGGCCCTCTTCCACGCGGGTATTGAGTTGTTCGTCACTGAGCTCTTCTAGCGCCGCCCACAGGTTCGAGCGGATCTGCCGGTTGTTCTCCATCACTGCCTCACTCCCGTCGCTCCGGCCAGAGCCGGACTATATGTTCCCATCATACCGCAAAGTCCCGCACGATAGCCAGAGGCCTGCCTCTCCCGGGTGACGAAAGTCAGGGGCGGTCGTGACCTCCTTCACTACAGAATAAATCGGGGCCGCAGTATCATAAAGTTCATAAAGTGCAGCCCGCTGCAGACCCGCAGGGTCCAGCGGGAATACAGCCTGAGACCGTTTGTACTTACGCTGCTGCAGCCGCCCGTTCCACGATCCACAAAACCCGCGGAGAGTCCCCGCCAAGGTGGCTCCCATCCGCACACGGAGGATGATACGCATGGTTATGTTATTCGATCTGTTCCGCTGGCTTCACATTGCGGCTGGCTTCCTCGCCTTGTTCACGTTCTGGATTCCTATGGTTACCGTCAAAGGCGGCAAAGCCCATAACCGCAGCGGCTGGTTCTATGTCTGGTGTATGGGCACGGTCGCCGTCTCGGCCCTCTACATGGGGGTCTACCGAATCTTCCTCGACCCCGGCAGCGACGCGGGCCGCATCGCGTTCTCCTGGTTCCTCATCTTCATCTCCGTCCTCAGCTCGGCATCCGCCTGGTACGGACTCCGGGTGCTGCGGGTCAAAGGGCGCAAAAGCGCTCACCGGGGCCTCTTCGACCTGGGCTTCTCCCTGCTCCTGCTGCTCTCCGGCATCGCGGTCAGCCTCTACGGCTTCCGGATTGAATTCCCTCTGCTGCAGTATTTTCCGTTCGTCGGCATCCTGCTCGGCAGCCAGCAGCTCTACTACTGGCTGAACGTGCCGAAGACGCGCAAGCACTGGATCATCGAGCATATCGGCGCCATGATCGGCTGCTGCATCGCCACAGTCACCGCCTTCACGGTATTCGGCGCCCCGCGGCTGCTCGGGGTCGACTCGGTCTCCATCCTCCTATGGTTCATGCCTACGATCGTCATGGTGCCGCTTACCATCGGATTCTCCCGGTATTACCGTAAAAAGTTCAATGCCGCCGCCTAACCATCCCACCTCCGGAGCCGGTTCCCGTCAGCCGGCCCCCCTCCGCCCCCGAGCACTGCCATCCGCGCCCGGATCCCGCTCGCTCCCTGGGCTGCCGGGCCTGCCGCACCCGCACGCTCCCTGACCTGTAAGGTCCCGGCTTGCTGTATTCCCGCAAATTCCTCCTCCTTCCTTCCCTTTGCCTGACATTCCCCGCCCCCTTCCCGAATATCAATAGGGTAAGCGAACATGGCAACCGGGTACGGCGGCTCGTTCCGGTCATGGCCAACGAAGGAGGGGACAATATGCAGATTCACGTGGTGCAATCCGGACAGACGCTGTACCGGTTGTCACAGGCGTATGATGTGCCGGTACAGACGATCGCCGAAGCCAATGAAATCCCGATGAACCGGACGCTGGTCGTAGGACAGGCACTAGTGATTCCCATTACCGGCCGCTACTACTGGGTGAGGGCCGGGGATACGCTGTATTCCATCGCCGCCCGGTTCGGTACGACGCCGGCCCGGCTGGCCCAGATCAATGGACTGAATGCGGGGCAGCCACTGCGCGTCGGCATCCGCCTCTACATTCCGCCCGCTCCAAAACGGAGGGCCGAATTCAACGCCTACCTCGAGCCGCGCGGAGAAACGGTCGCTCCCCGGCTGATCGAGGCGGCCCGGGAAGCGGCGCCGCATCTGACCTACCTGGCCCCGTTCTCCTTCCGGATCAACCGGAACGGGACGCTGACCGCCCCTCCGCTCGATAACCTGAGGGGGATCACCCGCGCCCAAAGGGTGACGCTGATGATGGTCGTGACCAATCTGGAGAACGACCAGTTCAGTGCCGAGCTCGGCAGAGTGATCTTAACCAATGAGGCCGTGCAGAACAACCTGCTCAATAACATCCTGCGGACGGCGCGGGAGCTAGGGTTCCGGGACATCCACTTCGATATCGAGCACCTGCGTCCCGAGGACCGGGAAGCGTACAACCGCTTCCTGCGGAAAGCGGCAGCCCGGATCCACGCCCAGGGCTATCTCATGTCTACCGCGCTCGCCCCCAAGACCAGCGCCGCCCAGACCGGCGAGTGGTATACCGCCCACGATTACAAAGCGCATGGAGAGATCGCCGACTTCGTCGTCATCATGACGTACGAATGGGGCTACAGCGGAGGTCCGGCCATGCCCGTATCCCCGATCCGCGAGGTACGCCGGGTGCTTGAGTATGCGTTGACGGAAATGCCAGGCTCCAAGATTATGATGGGCCAGAACTTGTACGGCTACGACTGGACGCTTCCCTTCGTCCAGGGCGGCGCATACGCCAAGGCGCTCAGCCCCCAGGCGGCGATCGAGCTTGCCCATAAGGAGCAGGTCGCCATCCAATATGATTATGCCGCGCAGGCCCCCCACTTCAACTACTGGGACAACAACCGCAAGGAGCATGTCGTCTGGTTCGAAGACGCCCGCTCCATCCAGGCGAAGTTCAACCTGGTCAAGGAGCTGGGGCTGCGCGGGGTCAGCTATTGGAAGCTCGGTCTGCCCTTCCCGCAGAACTGGCTGCTTATCGACGACAACTTCACCGTCGTGAAACGGGGATAGGCGAAGGGTAATTCCCTTGTGGTAAGGGTCGTGGCCTAAGGAAGCGTACCTGCTGCGCCATCCGTTCAAGATCTGCGGCATGGGCAGATGGAGGAAGCGGTCGCCGGACGGTCCAGTCATTGCGAGTCCCTGCACGTGCAAAGAACCGCCTAGGCGCTTACGCCCGGCGGTTCTTCCGTTTGCCATGAATCGCTCCTTCTTACGCCTGCGCTCTTCCGGCTTCGCCGCGGTAATAAGGATCCCTCTGCAGGAAGAAGTGGAACAGGAACTCGAAGGCCCCCAGAATGACGACCAGACCGATGAGTTCAGCCACGTTCAGTGTCCACGGAGCGAGCTTCGCTGCGGCCCACAGGACCATGGCGGCCAGAATAGCGTCTACTGCGGTAGCCGTCACATTGTTGGTCTTCGGCAGCACGAAGCGGTCGCCGAGGAACCAGGCCGCGACGGAGAGCAGCAGGGCGGCCACGAGCGTTCCCGCGAACGAGGCTTCCGCCAGCATCATCAGGAACAGGACGACGATGAAGCCGTTGCCTGCCAGCTTGATCAGCAGCTTGTCCATATCCATGCGTCTCACCTCTCTTCAGTAAGGATGGGGAACGTTGCGTCTTGCTTACAGTCCATTAACCCAATCCGGCAGGAGTTAACCTGTCTTCCTCCGGACGAAGGCTCCCCCGCCCGCCGGGGGCGGAGGCGTGCACGGGCGGCTGCTCCCAGCCGCCGTCTGTTCCGCCGGCTCGCTTCCACGCAGCTTCTTGCGCGGTCTCACCTGGCCTCGAGCCGTCCCTGGCCTGCCGGCATGCCTCCGCTCTATTCCTGCGGCCGCCCTGGCCCGCTGCCAGCCCTCATCGCCGGTCCTGCGGCTGCTCCTTATTCACGGCGCCGCCGCCCTGATAACGGGTCTCGTCGTCCTCCTTGACCGGCTGGTGCCGCCGGCGCGCCTCTTCCAGCAGCTCCCGTCCGTCATCCTGCGGGCGGTAACCGATGAGCTCCTCCAGGTAGCCGATGTCATAGTAGTTGTCCTGGTTCGCCGAGGTGCCGTACAAGCTCAAGAAGTCGATCTCCGGATCCGCCTCAATACAGCATACGGCCAGCTGCACCATATCCCGCTCCGAAATGAAAATATGCGCCGCCCGCTCCGAATGGGGCCGGTCGTCGCCGGGGAAGTTGCCGATGCGCAAATTGACCGAGGATACACCATACTTGTCGGCATAATAGCGGCCGAGCAGCTCGATATAGCATTTGCTCAGCCCGTAGAAGCTGTCCGGCCGGTAGGGTTCGCCCGGCATCACGTCCTCCCCGACATCGTAGAAGCCTGTCGCGTGATTCGAGGAGGCGAAGACGACCCGCTTCACCCCGTTCGCCCGGGCCGCTTCGTACACGTGGTACGCGCCCGTGACATTCACGGGAAGCACCTTGCCGAGAAAGTCTTCGTCGTCCTTCGCCCAAGCGAAGTGCAGGATCGTATCCACGCCCTGCGCCAGCTCCTTCAGCCGCACACCGTCGGTCACATCCAATTCCACAATGCCTGCCCCTTCATCCGCCCTCAGGTCGGCGGCTACCACCTCATATCCCCCATGTGCCCTAAGGCCCTCCGCCAAGCAGCCGCCGATTCTGCCGCCGGCCCCGGTGACGAGCAGTTTTTTGACCGTCATGGACTCCCTCTCCTCTCGCTCGGTTAAGTACCTAACCTCTCCTTATTGTAAACGCCTTCTTCCCTTATTACCCCTGGAGGCTATCTCTATACCTGCTCTTTACTCTTCCCCTTCCTGGGACGGCGCACCCGGCGCCCGCTTCACGCCTCGACGGTACAGCAAAAAGAGCGCCGCACTTAAACGGCACTCTTCCTCTATCTCATCTTGATTACTCCCCGCTCTGCAGGCGCTTCATGAAATCCTCTGCCGCGCTGTAGCCCTGCTGCCGCAAGTACCAGTTGTTGGCGGCGGCCTCCACCAGTCCCGCCACATCCCGGCCCGGCTGCAGCTGGATCTCGATATGCGGAATTTTTACATCCATGTATTCCGTATATTTCTGTTCGAGCTCCAGATCGTTATTCAGCGCATGGTCCTGCCATTTCGTCAGCTCGATGTCGAGCACAATCCGCGTCTCATCCTGGAACGCCTTGCGCCCGTACAACCGCGACACGTTGATGAGTCCGATGCTCCTCAGGGCGAGGAACTCCTTCGTCTTGCCGTTGTGGGTGCCGAGGATCGTCTCCGGCGAGATTTTCTTGAGCACGACGATATCGTCGGCTACGAGCCGGTGTCCTCTGCGGATCAGCGTGTGGGCAGTTTCGCTCTTGCCTACGCCGGATTTGCCGCGCAGCAGGATGCCGATGCCCGATACATTGACACACACGCCGTGGACCGCCACTTCTTCAGCCAGTTCCTTGGCAAGATAGATGTCCATCAGCGGCATCACCTTGCTCGTGGCCATATCCGTACGCAGGAGCGGGATCCCTTCTTCCTCGCAGTACTTATTGAGGTACTTCAGCCCTTCCTGGCCCCGGGTCACGACAAAGCAGGGCGGATGGTATTTGACGACATTGCCGATCCGCAGGTTGCGCTCCTCTTCTGTCAGCTTGTGCAGATAGTTGATCTCCTTACGGCCCAGAATCTGGACATGCGCATGGGAGAAAAAATCGTAATAGCCGGCAAACTCCAGCCCGGGCCGGTATACCCTCGTTTTGTCAATCGTGCGGTGGAGCTGGTCCTTGCCCGCGAGCACCTCGAGCGAGAAACGGTCTACGAGTTGTTGAACAGTTACGGTATTCACTTGGCCTTTCCTCCTTGGGGTTACGGCAGACATCATCTTCCTATGAAACACTATTCTACGCCGGAGGAGGTTTCCCTTCCTTTCAGCTGGCGGCAGCTGCCCCTTTCCCCCATAAAAAGAGACATTACCCTATTTTACGCAGCCTGTGTCACTTTCCTGATAACGCTTACATATACTATATCACAGGAGGACCTCTGACGTCCTTCTACCTCAAGGAGGTGCAGATCCATGACACAACGCAGCTCGCTTACGGCACTCATCGGCCTCTGGTTCGTACTGGCTCCCTGGATTATGGGCTTTGCCGGCGAGAGCAGCGCCCTATGGTCTTCGATCATCGGAGGCGGCGTCCTGCTCCTGTCCAGCGTGCTCGGCTTCGGCAAATCCGGCTGGGACTCGCTCTTCAACTGGCTGTCGCTGCTCTCGGGCGTCTGGCTCATTATCTTCGCGATGGCCTTCGGGTTCCCGGTCCTGCAGGCCGCGTTCTATCTCCTGCTCGGCCTCGCTGCCGTTCTCTTGACCTTCTACAACATGGAAGGCCGGTAGTCCGCTTCCCCTGTTCGTATCCCGACACCGCCCGGAACCGTTTCCGGGCGTGTTTTTTTCTGTCTGCCCCTGTCCGCTGCGGTTACCGCTTCCAGTCGGCGGCCCCGCTTCCGGGCTGCGCTGGTACTTACCGGGCCTAGTAGGACAAGCCCTACTGGGCGGAGTCCACTGCCTCCGTCCGGTTCCGGCCCTCCCGCTTGGCCCGGTAGAGCAGCTCGTCGGCGCGTTGGAACCAGGCCTCCTTGTCCATTCCCGGCTGCAGGCCGCAGAGGCCGACCGATATGGTCACCCGTCTGCCGTCCAGCTCCGGATGCACGGCAGCGGCCAGCGCCTCACGGATGCTTTCGCAGAGGGCGTAGGCTTCGGCCTGTGACCGTCCGGGCATCAGCAGCGCGAATTCCTCGCCCCCATAGCGGGCGGCGATATCCCCCGGACCGGTATGCTCGCGGATGACGGCCGCCACACGCCGAAGCACCAGGTCTCCCGCCTGGTGCCCGAACGAATCATTGACGCTTTTGAACATATCAATATCCACTACCGCGAGCATGCTCCCGCTTCCTTGACTCCCGAAGCGCTCCATAGCCCGGTCCAGAAAATCATGGAACGAAATGTGGTTGTACAGTCCTGTGAGGGCGTCGATCTTGAGATTCCGCACGAGATCCACACCCCGGTCCATAATCTGAGCCGCCGTATACGGGCCGCCGAAGCCCAGGATCAGGACCGTAGTCATCACTTCGACGGCTGACGTCCGTTCATCCAGCACCGGGTCCAGCATGTACAGCAGCAGAAACGAAATCAAATTGAGCGCACTCGTCAAATAAACGTATTTTTTCTGAAAATAGAAGACGGATACAAGCAGGGGCAGCATGTAAATCAGCAGAATGCTGTCCACCCCCGAATGCACCCAGACCGCTGCGGTGGCCAGCAGACAACCCGAGAGGATCAGCGGAAGAGGGCTTACGGCATCGATCCTCCGGCACACCCATTCGCTGAGCCCCATAATGAGCAGAAAGATGGCGGTTGGCCGCAGGATGGACTCTATGATAAACTCCCGCGCCGGATCCTCCGCCAGAAAGAGGTTGGCGGTCTCCCCGGCCGTCATGGAGATGACGAACATCCAGTAGGTGCTCAGCAGTTTGCGGTTCCACCGCACCAAGGTTTCCTTCTCTCGCTCTGACTTCTCCAACGCGCCACCCCCTTCTGGTCTCCTCCCGTACCCGGATGCCGGTCACCCCGGGACAGAGCCGGATCCTCCCATCGGGCCCTGCGGCGGCCCGGATCGCTCCAGCACCTCCAGCACCGCCCCTACCAGCGTATCCGGGGTCAAGCCCTCGCGGATCATATACAGCACCGCTCCGTCCTCTACGGCACGGCGGGCAGCGGCACGATCCTCTTCATCCGCCACGATGAGCACAGGCACGGCCGCGGCTGCAGTGAAATCCCGCATCTTCGGAGAAGTCCCCCGCGGCACATCCGCCAGCACCGCCGCGAAGCCTCCTTCCGCCAGCAGGGCCGCCGCTTCCGCGAAGGAGCCTGCCGGCTTCGTCCGCATACCCAGTGCCCGCTCCAGGATGCCGTCGATATAAGCCGCCAGCGCCCTGTCCTCCGTCACCAGCAGCAGCGTTTGAACCGGCTTCCTTGCATGTATCATAAAGTCCCCCCTGGTTATCGCTTCATTGTCGCTTCATTGTCACTTCATTGTCGCTTCGAATTCCCTGTACTCCATCACCTGATCATCTTACCAAGAAGTTGTTAGACGCTTATTAGGGGAGTTTGAGAATAGTGTTACGCCGCCGGGACTCCCTCATTCATATTTCTTGGGTCGATAGGAAACCGTAAGGATAAAGCCCCATGGATGGAAGGAGTCGGACAAGATGACAGAAGACAATCAATCGAAGGAAGCGCAGGCCGCCGCCTTATTCGGGATGAACCCGGAGGCGGGATATGCCGCCCAAGGTTCAGCGGATGAAAGCTATGCGAACAGCGAAGCACCAGGGGATCAGAGCTCGGGGCAAGAAAGCCAGAGCGGGATGATGGAGGCCTTTGCCGGCGCCCAGCAGAACGAAGGCGGGGAGTCCGATGAAGCCGGCGAGGGGACCAGCCATTGGTTCCAAATCATGCAGAATGCCGCCCTCGCAGGCCGGGCCTCGTTCCCGGACCAGATCGACTATTACGACCCCGAGAACGACGAGTTTGTCTAAGAGAGCCGAAGAAGACGCAAATAAGGGGCAGCCCCGTCACCGAGATGACAGGGCCTGCCCCTTTTTCAATATAGGCTGCGCAAGGTTTCGGTTTACCCTGTACCTATAAACGCATCCGGATCCATGCGAGCTGCCCCGGATAAGCACGTGCAATCCAGCCTGGCTGTGAAGCCGGTCTACTTCGTGTAGAACTGCTCCAAGCGCTGTACGATGTCCTCCACGGAGGAGTCGACCACTTCCTGATGCTGCGGTTTCTCGAACAGCGCCCGGATCGGCTCCGGATACGTCTGCTCGATCCCGCACCGCTCGATTGACTCGTTGAACTTCGCCGGGTGCGCCGTCGCCAGCGTCACGCAGATCTCATCCGCGCCGCTGCAGCGCTCGTAGGCCGCTACGCCGCAGGCGGTATGCGGATCGAGCAGGTACCCGTTCTCCGCATGGTACTTGCCGATCGTCCGCAGGCACTCTTCGCCGTCCACGCCGTGGGCGGCAAAGTCCGTCTGCACGCGGCTCAGCAGCTCGGCGTCTACGCGGACTTCGCCGTCCGCCTTGAAGCCGTTCATGCGCTCCGTGACCGCCTGCGGGTTCTCGCCGAGCAGGTAGTACAGGTACCGCTCGAAGTTGCTCGCCACCTGGATGTCCATGGACGGGCTGTGCGTGCTCTTGAACTCGCCCGGCTTGTATACACCCTCGCGCACGAAGCGCTCGAGAATATTGTTCTCGTTGGTCGCCAGGATCAGCTTGTTCACCGGCAGACCCATCCGCTTCGCGAGGTAACCCGCGAAGATATCACCGAAGTTGCCCGTCGGCACGCTGAAGTTGACCTTCGCGCCCGCCGCTTCCTTCTGCACCTTGAAGTAGGCATAGAAGTAATACACCGTCTGCGCCAGGATGCGCACGAAGTTGATCGAGTTGATCGCCCGCAGGTGGTACTTGTTCTTGAACGGCACATCCGCGAACAGATCCTTGATGATGCGCTGGCAATCGTCGAACGTCCCGTTAACAGAGAGGTTGAGCACGTTCTCGTCGTCGACCGTCGTCATCTGCAGCTCCTGCACCTTGCTCACCCGCTGGTGCGGATGAAGGATACAGATCCGGATGCCTTCTTTGCCCCGCACGCCCTCGATCGCCGAGGCCCCCGTATCGCCCGAGGTAGCCCCGAGAATATGGATGATCTCGTTCTGCTTCTTCGAGACATAGGCGTAGAGATTGCCGAGGAACTGCAGCGCCACGTCCTTGAACGCGAAGGTAGGCCCGTGGAACAGCTCCTGGACGTACATGTTGTCCGTTATTTTCCGCACAGGCGTCACTTCCGGGTCACGGAACGTCGCATAGCTGCGCGCGATGAGCTCCTTCAGGTCTTCTGCCGGAATCTCGTTATTGGTATAGAGCGAGAAAATCTCGAACGCCAGATCCTGGTAGGAAAGGTTCCCCATGTCCTTCAGCTTCGCTGCGGACAATTGCGGAATCTGGGCCGGAATGAGCAGCCCGCCGTCATCGGCCAGCCCCATCAACACCGTATCGATAAACCCGATGCTTGCCACGTTGCCTCTAGTACTGATAAAGTTCATAGTCATCCCCTCATGCGCTTATTGCCCTTACTATACCAAAAGATGAGGCGTTTGGCTCTCTTTCCGTGAAAACTTTGAAAATTCTCCATGGATCGGGAACATCGGGACAGAATGCAGGCAGGAAATGGCTGGAGGACCGGTCAGGACGCCTCGTCTCTTAAGACTTGATGGCCTTGAACTTGTACTCGCCGGGCCTCGCTATGAGCCCCATCCGATCCAAGACGCGCTTTCCCAAGGCATTTTTTTGATACTTCCCGTTCCGAAGATAGAGACGATTTATGACTTTTTCAGCAGGGGAGCGAAGCCGGGAGAACCTCTTGCGGGATGCGGGCTCGCAGCCCTTTTGCCTTCAAGGCAATAAACGCTTGGATGTTTTATCCAAAATGGGCAGGGGTAAGGAGAGTCAGGCGAGGCCAACAACAAACGTTAAGGAGTGATTCCAAATGGCAAACAACAACGAAGACAAAATGAGCCGTGAAGAAGCAGGACGTAAAGGCGGCGAAGCTACAGCAAAAAACCATGACAAAGAGTTCTACCAAGAGATCGGCCGCAAGGGCGGCGAAGCTACGGCGGAATCCCACGACAAAGAATTCTATCAGGAAATCGGGGAAAAAGGCGGAGAAGCCCGCGCCCGCGAGCGTCAGAACAACTAGAACCCGTACCGCTTCTTGAACAGAAATACACTGCAGAACGATTCCCATCCCAAGGAGATGATCGAACATGTTGAAAACATTACGCGTAACCTGTCTGACAGTAGCACTGGCCACAACTCTCGGAACGGCGGCAATGGCGTCTGATGGAACAACGGGGACGACAGGCTCCACCGGTACGGGAAGCACCAGTACTAGCACCGGCACCCTGAACAGCACGAGCACGACCGATAGCGCCGGAACCGGCAGCATGTCTGGAACGAACAGCATGAGCGGTTCGGACAGCACCACCAGCGGGACAGGTTCGACGAACAGCGGCATCGACGGGACCAGTGACGGTACGGCGAGCGGCGGTACGAACAACTTGAGCGGCACAAGCGGGACAGGCTCGAATGGCTACTCCCAGACTTCCGCAGCCGATGACGATGGCATGGATTGGGGCTGGCTCGGCCTCCTGGGTCTTGCCGGACTGATGGGTCTGCGCGGCCGAGAGAGAGACCGCGACCACGACACTTACACCACGACGACAACAACCAACGGCTCCGTAACCAGCAGAGAAAAAGCGCGCTAATCGGCAGGAACCTTTCGCTAAGCTCCCTGCCTCTAAGCGACATCATACCCATTCCCTTGTCTGCAGATTGGCTGCTCCGTCTCCAAGAGATGGACCAGCCTCTCTGCCGGAGAGGGGAATTTTTCTTGAGACTTAAGGTTCGGGCGGCCTCATCGGAATAGAACCGGTGTCACCAAACAAAGATGCGGGGTACCGTCTCCCGGCCGAAGGAGCAGCGGGGTACGAGGCGATGCAAAGCCTATGTGGACTGCAGCGGCATGCATGGAGCGGAGCGCTTCCATTAGATAGCGCGCACTGCAGTGAAGCTGGATGGGCGGGCCCGACGAGGCCAGCGGCGTCAGGCATTCCAGCACACTCCCCTCTTCCGCCGCGGGAGCGGACAAACGCACGCCAAGAAGAGCCGTTGGGGACCCTTTACAATACCAAAAAGGCACCTCCGGTTAGTAGAGGTGCCTCGCTGCGACTCTATCGAGCCGCCAAATGACTATACGCTTGCCGCAGCAGCCGTAGCGCGTTTCACGAGCTCGACTACGTCGGCCGCCGTACGCTGCTGCAGCGCTTCAGCCGCCAGCTTCTTCATATCCGCCAAGGACAGCTTGGCGATCTGCGAACGCGCCGGCAAGATCGAAGACGCGCTCATGCTGAACTCGTCCAGACCCAGACCCAGCAGCAGAGGAATGGCGGTAGCGTCACCGGCCATCTCGCCGCACATGCCGGTCCACTTGCCTTCCTTGTGCGCCGCGTCGATGACCATCTGGATCAAGCGCAGAATCGCCGGGTTGTACGGCTGGTACAAGTACGACACCCGCTCGTTCATCCGGTCGGCCGCCATCGTGTACTGGATGAGGTCGTTCGTGCCGATCGAGAAGAAGTCGACTTCCTTCGCGAATTGGTCCGCGAGTACGGCCGTCGATGGAATCTCCACCATGATCCCGATCTGGATGTTCTCCGATACCGGAATCTGCTCCTCCGCCAGCTTCGCCTTCTCTTCGAGCAGCACGGCTTTCGCTTCTCGGAACTCGTCGAGGGTAGCGATCATCGGGAACATGATCCGCAGGTTGCCGTAGACGCTCGCACGCAGCAGGGCGCGAAGCTGGGTACGGAACAAATCCTGTTGTTCGAGGCACAGGCGCACCGCCCGGAAGCCGAGGAACGGATTCATTTCTTTCGGCAGATCAAGGTACGGCAGTTCCTTGTCGCCGCCGATGTCCAGCGTCCGGACAACGACCGGCTTGCCTTCCATCTTCTCGAGCACCGCCTTGTAGGCGTTGAACTGCTCCTTCTCCGTAGGCAGCTTATCGCGGCCCATGTAGAGGAATTCCGTGCGGTAAAGACCTACCGCTTCGCCGCCGTTCTCGAGTACGCCGGCGACGTCGTTCGGCGTGCCGATGTTGGCGGCAAGCTCTACCTGGTGGCCGTCGGACGTCACGGAAGGCTCGCTGCGCAGCTTCGCCCACTCGGCCCGCTGGGCCTCGTACTGCGCCTGCTTCGTGCGGTATTCCTCGACTACAGCCGCTTCCGGATTGACGATGACCGTCCCGGACAGACCGTCGAGAATGACCAGGTCTCCGTCCTGCACGACTTCCAGCACGCTCTTCGTCCCGACCACCGCCGGAATCTCGAGCGAACGGGCCATGATCGCGGAGTGCGACGTCCGGCCGCCGATGTTCGTCGCGAAGCCTTTGACGAATTGACGGTTAAGCTGCGCCGTATCGGATGGCGTAAGGTCCTCTGCGATCAGGACGACTTCCTCATCGATGCCAGCGAGATTCACGAACTTAACGCCGAGCATGTAGGACTGCACCCGCTTCGTGACATCCCGCATATCCGCGGCGCGTTCGCGCAGATAAGCACTCTTCATGTTCTCGAACATGGCGATGAAGCCAGCCGCCACTTCCTGCAGCGCCCACTCCGCATTGATGCCTTCGCTGCGGATTTTGTCCTTCACGGGATCGATCAGCTCCGGATCGCCCAGTACGAGCAGGTGCGATTCGAAGATCTCCGCCTTCTCGTCCCCGAGCTGTACGCGGGTGCGTTCCTTCAGGGCTTCCAGGTCGCCTCTGGACTTCTCCAGGGCGCCCTCGAACTTCAGGATTTCGGCCTCCGCATCCTGTGCTTCCCGCTTCCGGATATCGAGGTGCGCCGCTTCCAGACGGAATGCCTTCGCGATGGCAATTCCGGAAGCGGCTGCGATGCCCTGAATGTTATTCATGCAGGTCCCCCAGCCCTTCTTTAACCATGATCTCTTCCAGTGCAGCGATCACTTCGGCTTCGTCTTCACCGCTTGCCAGGAAGGTGATGATGTCGCCCGGTTCCAGACCGAACGAGAGCACGCCGAGGATCGATTTCATCGTTACTTTGCGGCCAGCCGCTTCTGCGAACACTTCGGATTTGAACTTGTTAGCCGTGTTGACCAGAGCTGTCGCAGGGCGTGCGTGGATACCGTCTTCGCTTGTAATTTTGAATGTTTTTTGCATGATAGAGACCTCCATATAGGTTGAATTTGGGTATATTGGGTTTAACTTCAATGATATCAGGTAAAAGGACAAAACCAAAATCTCAAACATTTCTGCGCAAGCACTTAAGCCGTAGTAGCGGGAGAAGGCCGCACGATCTGTAAAGATCGCGCGGCTGTACAATCTCCTTCTACCCTATTGGCCCTCCGGCCAAGCCTTGAAACGGTTACGGCAGCATGATCGTAATAATATCCTTCTCGCCCAGCGTAACCGGCCCCGTCTTGTTTAGCTTCACCGACGCGCCTTCCGGCAGATTCGTGAAGATAACCGGCGTCGCAATCGATGGCGCGTTCTCTTTCACGAAGTCAATGTCGACTTCGAGGATCGGTTGGCCCGCCTTCACCGTGTCGCCCTGAGCAACCAGAGCGGTGAAGCCCTTGCCCTTCAGCTTCACGGTATTGACGCCGAAGTGGACCAGCAGTTCTTTGCCGCCTTCGGACTGGATGCCGATCGCATGCTTACTCGGGAATACGTTGTAGATCGTTCCGTTGACCGGCGAAGCCACGATGCCGTTCTTCGGCAGGATGGCGAAGCCGTCGCCCGTCATCCGCTGCGAGAACACTTCGTCCGGCACCTCGGAGATATCGACCAGTTCCCCGTCCAGCGGGGAGACGATCGGCTCCTCGGCCAAGGCGTTCCCGCCTGCCGCTGCACCCTCAACTGCTGCCGGTACTACCGGAGCCGCTGGAGCAGGTGCCGCGGTAACCGCACGTCCCTGCATGATGTCGTGAATCTGGCTCTTCAGGATATCCGAGTGCGTACCGAAGATCGCTTGGATGTTGTTCCCCACTTCGAGGACGCCCGCCGCGCCAAGCTGCTTCAGGCGGTCCTTGTCTACCTGGCTGGACTCTTTGACCTGGACACGCAGACGCGTAATGCAGGCATCGAGGTTCTCGATGTTGCTCTGCCCGCCGAGGGCGGCCAGCACGTTCGACGGCAGTTCCTCCGCCGCACCGGCTTGCTTCCCGGCACTGGAGCTGTCCGCATCTTCGCGGCCCGGTGTCTTCAGGTTGAACTTGCGGATCGCGAACCGGAATCCGAAGTAGTAGATCACTGCGAGCACGAGACCCACCGGAATCACAAGCCACCAAGCCGTGCGGTTCTGGATGACACCGAAGAGCAGGAAGTCGATCACGCCTCCGGAGAAGGTCATGCCGATCTTGACGTTCAGCAGCTGCATGACCATGAACGACAGACCCGCGAAGACCGCGTGGATGGCGAACAGGAACGGAGCCACGAACAGGAAGGAGAACTCGAGCGGTTCCGTAATACCCGTCAGGAACGAGGTCAGTGCCGCGGAGCCCATGATACCGGCCACATACTTTTTCTGTTCCGGTCTGGCCTCGTGGTAGATCGCGAGGGCCGCCGCCGGAAGGCCGAACATCATGAACGGGAATTTACCGACCATGAACGTGCCGGCCGTGAGCGTTACGCCGTCTTTGAGCTGGGCGAAGAAGATCTTCTGGTCGCCCCGTACAATCTCGCCCGCCTTATCCACATACTGTCCGAATTCGAACCAGAACGGCGAGTAGAAAATGTGATGCAGACCAAATGGAATCAATGAGCGTTCGATCAGGCCGAAGAAGAAGGCCGCGAGCGTCGGATTCGCATCCAGCATGTTATGCGAGAAGTGATTCAGTCCGCTCTGGATCGGAGGCCAGATGAAGATCATCACGATCCCGAGGACCAGCGACGACACCGCCGTGATGATCGGTACGAAACGCTTGCCCGCGAAGAAACCCAGGTACGAAGGCAGCTGAATTTTGAAGAACCGGTTGTACATCGACGCAGCCAGGATCCCGATAATGACCCCGCCGAAAACCCCGGTCTGCAGGGTGTTGATCCCGAGTACGTTCGCGTACGACATATCGGTTTTGACCATCTCGGGGGTCACGCCTTTGAAGACCCCCATCGTCACATTCATAATCAAGAAGCCGATGATCGCCGCGATCCCTGCGACTCCATCCCCGCCGGCGAGACCGACGGCTACGCCTACGGCGAACAAGAGCGCCAGGTTCGAGAACACGATGTTCCCCGCCTGCTCCATCACCGTCGCAATGAGCTGCACCCAGCCTGCATTCAGTGCCGGGGCCAGCTCGAGCAGCGACGCGTTGTGCAGCACGTTCCCGAGCGCCAGCAGAATCCCCGCAGCCGGCAGGATCGCAACCGGAAGCATAAGCGCTTTGCCGACCTTTTGAAGCACGCCGAACAATTGCTTGAACATGAGCCTTTCTCTCCTTTTTTATGTTTCATTTACCCTTGGATTCAGCAAACGAAAAAAGGCATGCGCAAACAAGGTGTAATGAACAACCTAAGGGTAGGATAACCCAAATAGGCCATTTCATTACAAGTCCTTGCTCACTCATGCCTGATCGAATCAGTAACACGAAACTATTCCGTTGTTTGATGAACCAAAAGGCTCTTTACACGCAGATTATAGCACGGGTGCACACGGAGCACAATCCCCTTCACAAAATCGACGCGATTGTACTCCACGCTGTGCTTCATGCTGTGATTCATGCCTATTCATTCCCGCTCGGGAGCATCCGCTCCAGGTGAATCGTGAGGTAGACCGCCTCCGCGTCATACACGGGCTTCTGCATCCGCTGTTGGATGACCTTCATCAGCGTCCATGCAAACGAATACATCTCCGGGTATTCGTTCTTGATAATCTCCGCAATCTTCGCCGGCTCCTCCACCTTCTCGCCGCGCCGGATCCGCTCCAGCGCCACCATCAGATGCCGCAGCAGACGGGCATAGTCCAGGCTGTCCTTCTTAATCTTGATCTCCAGCCGGCGCTCGATGAGATCGACGAGATCGCTCACCAGCCGCGAATGTTCCTTGACCTCCAAGACATGGCGGTTCGTGATAGCGCTGTAAATATGAAGCGCTACAAAGCCCACCTCGTCCTCAGGCAGCTGCACCCCGAGCCGCCGGTTGATCTCGTCGATGGAGTGCTCCGCCAGCAGATACTCGCGTGGATACAGCTCCCTGGTTTCGTACTGGAATGGATTATGAATCGGAATATGCTGGCGGTACCGCTTGATCGCGAAGGCGATATGGTCGGTGAGCGCGATATGGATCTGCTCATTCAATGGGGCTCCGGCATGCTGCGATATGTAAAAGATGACGTCATTCATTACCTCAATCAGCTTCTCATCCACCTGATGCATGAGCAGCTTATACTGTTCTTTGGCTTTCTCGTTGGTGAGGATGAACATCTTCTCGATGCTGTCCAGGGCGATGGAATCTCCCTGCTTCCGGCTGAATCCGATGCCTTTACCAATCACCACCGTCTCCCCGTACTCCGGATGGAGCGCGATGATGACGTTGTTGTTCAATACTTTGCGTACCTGAAGGCTTTCCACGCCAGCACCCCTCAAACTCCTGCTCATTCGCTAAGAATACCAAAAAAGCGGGGGTTGTACAAGAAGGTTCCCCTCTCCCAAAGGCTAGTCGACAGGCGGCCCGAAGGCCTCCGCAGGACAAGCAGCGGATCCCTCTCCAGCTTCCTCTACCTCACGCCGCCCTCTTCACCACGCCCTGGCCCCTCCAATTCATTTTCTGTTCACAAACTCATGCTAGGATAATCAAAAAGTTCCCCATAGAAAGGAGGCGTCCTTATGGCATACCTCGAGAAAGCCCGGTGGCTCCTGTTCGTCCTCTTCGCCATAGCCCTAATCCTGCAGCAAAAGCGCACCCAGCCCTGAGGGACGGATGCGCCGGAACGTTTAATCGATCTTCGCTCCATAAGAACGTGCCAGAGCCACCGCTTGCGTAAGGTCCATCCGGGCCCCCTTGACATCCAGGCTCCGGAAGTCCACCCCATCCATCTTCGCCCCGCGCAGATCCGCACCCGACAGCCGTGCCTGCCCAAGCTGCGCACGGGTCATATCGGCTTCCCGCAGGTTCGCCTTCTCCAGGTTGCACCCCGACAGGTCCGCTTCGATCAGGCGCAGTCCCCGTAGATCCTGCTTGCCGAGGTTCGCCTGCCTCAGGTTCGTATACGACCAGTCCCCCTGCTCGATCGTAATGCCGTCGAGCTGTGCCTTGGCGAAGTCCGAACCGACCATTTTGCACTCGTGGAACCGGCTGACGAACAGGTTCGCTTCCCCGAATTTGCAGTTGGTGAAGGCGGACCGGTCATGCCGGGACGCATTGAAGGTGGCGCCGGTAAAATCGCATTCGATAAATTGGCAGCCTGTCGTATCGATCTCATCGAGCTGGGCCCCCCGGAACCGGCAGCGGTGGAACGTGCAGCCCCTCAGCTCCCCCTCGCGCAGATCCTTGCGGCTGAAATCGACCTCGGTGTATTCCTGGTCTATATATTGAAACATATGTGCCCCTCGCTTTGCTCTCACAGTATGCAGCCTGCCCCGCCGATAGCGAACGTCTGCTCCTCTTGATTATAAAACGAATGGGGGCGCCAGTGCTATACGGTACGCATAAGGGCACCGTTACCCGGATCATGGACCGTTACTGCGGGGAGAAGTTCCCCCAAACATCCAAAAGAAAAACACCCCGCGGGGCTTCAGCACCAATCTTCTGAAGTCCGCGGGGCGGTGTGGCCTGGTGCTGCCTGCCCTTACGGCATGCTGTTCAGGAAAGGCTTCACGGTATTCGCGAAGTTGTATCCGTTCGTGGCATCCCAGTTGATGGACCAGGTCATCGCGCCGCGGATGTTCGGATACTTCTGGGCAGGCTTGTAGCTGCCGCAGCCCGTTCCGGCAGCGAGACAGCTCAGGGCATTGTTGACTACCGAAGGAGCCACATAGCCGCCGCCTGCCGCCGCTGGTACGGCTGGTACGCCCAGACCGAGCTGCGAGTCGGACACCCACTGCAGGGCAACATCGGAGAGGGCAACAAGGAAGTCTACCGTACCTTGGGAGTAGCATTTGCCGTCACGGCCGAGCATGCAACCGGAGTTGTAGTACTGGGTGTTGATCACCGTCGTGATGTCCTTCACGTTCGCATAGAACTGCAGGTAGCTCGTGCTGTTGTTCTGCATGTCGATCGTCTGCGGAGCCATCGTCAGGACGAAGCCCGAGCCGACCTTCTGCTGGATTTGACGCACGCCGCTCGTCAAGTTCGCCACGTTGAAGCCATGCTCCAAGTCGATGTCGATACCGTCAAAGCCGAACTTCGTGATGAGACCGGATACGGAACTCACGAAGTTGTTTACATTCGGGGAAGCACTGCCCAGATTGATGTTGCCTTTCTCGCCGCCCAGGGAGAGAATCACCTTTTTGCCCTGTGCTTGTTTGGCTTTG
Source organism: Paenibacillus caseinilyticus (assembly GCF_027533645.1). Lineage (GTDB taxonomy): Bacteria > Bacillota > Bacilli > Paenibacillales > NBRC-103111 > Paenibacillus_G > Paenibacillus_G caseinilyticus. Next base: position 70,744 of record NZ_JAQAGY010000017.1, on the reverse strand, counting down.
ATATCGTTGATGAGATCCTCATCCGTGTAACCGCCGAGCGCCTTGGCAAGCGCCGGATCGACCGTGAATGTCACGCCGCCCGGATTCGCCATGTCCATCTCGCCGAAGCTTACCGCAATAATGTCGTAAGCAGCGGGAACTTGGCTCAGCTTCAGATTACCGGCACCGTTGACGAAGTTCTGCCAGTAGCCGGTCAACAGGCGCTTCGGCAGCGCACCGCCGTTGTTGCCGCCGCTCGGCAGCGTGGTAGCGTTGACACCGGCGGAAGCCGCCGATACGTTGCCCGCCGCATCCTTCGCCTTGACGGTGAACGTGTACGCCGTGCTTGCGCTGAGGCCGGATACCGTCGCTGTCGTGCCGGCAACCGAAGCTGCCAGCGTCGTGCCGCGGTATACGTCATAACCGGTTACGCCGGTGTTGTCCGTGGATGCTGCCCAGGACAGGCTTACGCTCGACGAAGTCGTTCCCGTTACCTGCAGACCTGCAGGTACGCTTGGTGCCTGGGTGTCGCTGCCGCCTCCGGTAGTTACGGTAGCGCTTACAGCGCCGCTCGCAGCTGAGACATTGCCGGCCGCGTCCTTCGCTTTGACCGTGAAGCTGTACGTTCCTGCAGCAAGGCCTGTGTTCGTAAAGCTCAGCGTGCTGCCGGATACGCTGCCGGCCAGTGTCGTACCGCGGTATACGTCATACCCGGTTACAGCTACATTGTCCGTGGCAGCCGTCCAGGACAAGCTTACGCTTGAGGTTGTCGTTGCGGTGACTTTCAGGCCGGAAGGTGCGCCCGGTGCCTGGGTATCGCTGCCGCCACCGCCGCCAGCCGTTTCCTTCCACAGGGCCGGTACGTTAGGCGGTTCCCATCCGTTAAGCGAGGTATGGGGCTGAATCGCAGCATACGTCTTGCCGCTGTAAGTAGCCGTGTCATTCGTCTGATAAGAGACGCCCGGTGCCCATGCCCCGCGGTCTGCCGCGAAGCCCGTCAAAGGGGCCAGGCTGAGGAGCAAAGCGGTGATAAGCAGCAATGCGATCATTCTCAGGCCTGTGGATCTGCGTCCAAGTGTGGCTTGGTACATTAATGATATCCCTCCCAAAATAAAATGAAATCTAATGAAATCGTAGAGCTGCGTTTCACTGCTGCTGACCGCATCACCTCCCGATCAGGTTCCAGCTCTCCTCTCATTTAAGCATGGAAGTTTTGGAACTTATAGGGCTAAATTGTTATCATCGGGGGATAAGATCTTAGCATGAAGCCCGCCCTCTCCCCTCCAGATAAAAGCAAAGAACACCCCGCGGCGGCAGCCGCAGACCAGAAGCACAATCCGTTCAAGACTCACCGCCGGATCCCTCCTCCAGCCTGGAATGAAAGCTTACCTTTAGTATAGTCTTAGGCTCCTGCTCCCTTGCCGCAGGCATGTCAGCGTTTCTTCCATAAAAAGAGGCGAGTCCACTCCCCCGGGACTGTCAGATCACCTTTTGCATGCCCTCTTCCAGGAACAAATTCGAACCCACATGTGGATATCGTATCTGTGGATATGTTGATACCGTTTCAAAAACTTGTACACATTAGCCTATTTTGGGCTGTGCGATTTGTGGATAAGTCTGTGGATATCTTTTGTGTCAGCTTTTTGTCACCCTTCGATTATCCCAGGCCCTGTGCAGGATCTCCCCTTCAAATTGATGACGCTCCTAATGATGCCTCCCTCGGTTCCTGCCGCTTTTGAATTGACCCACGTCCAGTCAGCCCGCACCGCCGCCGAGCCTTCTTCTCCTCCTTCTCCGTCTCTTCGAAACTACCAATCTATGTCGTTGGAATATTCTAAAAAAATGATAGAATTCACCTCACTCCTATGGTAATATATGCCTCATCATCAACTCAATTACATAACAGAAGGACAATCCCCAGGCAAGGAGGGACTGATTTCGGTTCAACACCCTGTTTCGTTGGCGTTTAAAACCCATAGGAAAAGAGGATACGAATTGAACAATCACAACTTTTTCCAGAAATTATCCGTCGCTTCAATAGCCTTCGCTGTCCTCAGCACCACGGCGTTCTCCCAAGCTTTCGCTGCCGAACCGGGCAAGACCGTCCTTCCGCGGCTCGGGGCGAACGGCTCACCTCAAGGCACGCCTCAGGCCCTTCCGAACGGCAGTGCCGCCTATGTCTCTCCCAAGCTCCAAACGAACTCTACGAATACGGTGCGCGTCATCGTGCAGCTCAACAATCAACCGGTAGCCGTCGGCAAGTACGCCGCCCAGCTCGGCATCTCCTCCTTCGCCGCCGAATCGACCGAATCGACCATCTCCCAGGAACAGAATACCTTCGTCGCGGGAGCCAAGAACAAGGGGATCGACCTCAAGGTCAACTATCGGTACAACACGGTACTGAACGGACTCGAGATCTCGGTGCCTGCCAATAAAATCCCCGAGCTCGCCAAGCTGCCCGGCGTGAAATCCATTCACGAGAGCGCTACCTATTACCCGATTCCGGTATCGAAGCCCGTCCCGCTTGATGCGGATAACCCGAACTACGATATTGCTCCGCTGAAACAAATCGGTGCGGACGCCGCATGGGCCAAAGGATTCACAGGCAAAGGGCTGAAGGTCGGCGTCATCGATACGGGCGTCGACTACCTGCACCCCGATCTCAAGGGAGCTTACAAGGGCGGCTACGACTCGTTCGAACAGGACGCCGACCCGTATGAAGAGCCTCCGCTGTCCCCGGCCGAAGATCCGTACGGCACGGGGTTCGAAGGCACCTCGCACGGCACCCACGTCTCCGGTACGATCGCGGGCCGCGCCGTCAACCCGAACTCCGACGTTGTGCAGAAGGGCGTCGCGTACGAAGCCGATCTGTATGTATACAAAGTACTCGGACGCAACGCCGAAACCGGCCGCGCTTCGGGCTCCTCTGCACAGGTTATCGACGGGATCGAACGCGCCGTGAAAGACGGCATGAACGTCATCAACCTGTCGCTCGGTTCGGATGCCGAGAAGGACGTGAACTCGCCGGACGTCGTCGCCATCAACAACGCGGTCCTTGGCGGCGTCATTGCGGTCATCGCCAACGGCAATGCGGCCGATGACGGGCCTTACTATTACTCGCTGGGCTCGCCTGCCACCTCCCAGCTCGCGATCTCGGTCGGCGCGGTGACCAGCCCGACGAGCCATTATACGGCTACAGTCTCCGAGGCCGCTTATGCGGCGGCATCTACCGTAACCGGCTCCGCTTATGCCACGCATGACCTGAACGTGATGGCTTGGGAGACCGGCCGGGAAGACTTTGCCGCGATCCTCGGTACGCAGCCGACGGACGTTGTGTATGCCGGACTCGGGGCGGAAGGCGATTATGAGGGCAAAGATGTGAACGGCAAAGTCGTTCTCCTCTCGCGGGGTTCGCTGGCCTTCGTCGACAAGATCAGCAATGCCAAGGCCCGGGGCGCCAAAGCGGTGATTATCTTCAACGGCAACGCCGCAGCGGGCGATTCCACCAAAGCCGACCTCTCCGAATCGGTGCAGGGACGCGACGGCCATATCGGCTCTGCCGCCTTCCTCGGCGACGGCTTCGACTTCATCCCTACCTTCGATATGGCAGGTACGGAAGGACGCGCCCTGGCCCGCAAAGCGCTGGCCGCACCGGGCGGAACGCTGAAGCTTACCTTCGGCGCCGACTATCCGAAGACCGCTTCGGCAGGCGACACGATGGCTTCCTTCAGCTCCCGCGGTCCGAACGTGGACGCGGATCTCAGTATCAAGCCCGATGTCGTCGCTCCCGGCGTCAGCGTACTCTCGACATGGCCGGCTTACGGCAAGTTCGATCCTGGCGCTTCCTACCAGCGCGCTTACAACCGGATCAACGGCACCAGCATGGCGACGCCTCACGTAGCGGGACTGGCCCTGCTGCTCAAGCAGGAGCATCCGACATGGTCCACCTCCGATATCCGGGCGGCGCTGGCCAATACGGCGGACAGCATCCATGACGAGAATGGCACCCTGTACGATGTGTACTCGCAGGGCGCAGGACGCGCGAATGTGGCCCATGCCATCCAGACGCCGGCGCTCATGAAGACGATCGAACCGATTACGATTCTCGATAAATATTGGAACCCCAAAGCCGTAACGAACTACGGGTCGTCGGTCAGCTTCGGTGTGGTGAAGCCGGGCAGCACGGTACAGAAGGAACTTGAAATCAAGAATACTTCGAAACTGCCGTTGACGTACTCGGCCAAGGTGGTCCTGCATCCGTCGGTTACTTCCGATCCGACCGCTCCGGCAGCGACACCGGACATCAATAACCTGAATGTCCAGCTGCTGGGCATCCCGCAGAGCGGCAAGCTCTCACCGGCCCCCGGCACGGCCAAACGCTTCTTCCTGTCCGTCACGCCGAAGTCCGGCGCCGCTCAAGGCGTATATGAGGGAGAGGTCGTATTGGAGAGCGCCGGTCTGCCGACGCTGCATCTGCCGTTCGTGGTTCACGTCGGCTCCGAGAAGCCGAATACGAACTTCGGGATCCAGGAGATCGAACAGACCGAGAGCGTAATCTATCCGAACAACGAGCAAGACCTGCCGCAGTCCACGGATCTGTCCTTCCGCCTGACGGCTAAGGACACCAATGTAGTCGATCTATGGGCCGTGGGACTCGACGATGTACCGATCGGCATCATCGACAGCCGTTCGAACCTGAACACCGCAGGTCAGCCTCGTCTGCTCTCGCCGGGTGTCTACAGCTTCGAAGGGATTAACGGCTCGTATGTGGATGGCGAGCTCGATACGGACGGGAAACTGGTCGTGAAGCATCTGGAAGCAGGCACCTACAAGCTCATGCTGCGTGCCCAGCTGGTTGACGCCCTCGGCAATCCGCTCGGCGGCAATGTCTATACGGCTTACAGCTCCCTGCGACTTGCCGATTCGGAGAGCGACCAGGTAGCCCGCGCCAAGGACGCGTTCAAAGCCAAGGTCGTCAATACCCGTCTTGCCGGCCAGCCCGTCCTCCAGCTGCCCGTAACAGAGGGCATCACGTATAAAGTCACCAACAGCAACAACAAGGCTTATATCGACAACAGCGGTGTACTGAAGCTGGTGCCGAGCAGCGGCATTGTGAATGTGGAACTGACCGTGACGATCTCTTCCGCCAAAGATCCTTCGATCAAGACGACAGTGAAGGTTCCTGTCGTTCTCAGCAAGGTCAGTGTGCCGCAGAAACAAACCTCTGGCGCCGGATTGGCCCAATAAAATGCGAAGGCCTGGCTGGAGTCTATGCCTCCCCGTATCCGGAAGCCAATTCCGTCCTGCGGAGTCTGCCGGTCCTGACCGCAGATAAGGTGCAGTACACCAAGAACAGTCTCTGCCCGTGACACTTTCGGCAATAGCCTACAAAGAGCTTCATCCTGCCAAGGATGAAGCTCTTTGTGTCGCGCCAACGGGAGCTATCAGCGCAATCTGATCTGATGTTATCCCCGGAATCGGAGGGGACTGCCCTGTTCCGCACTGCCCACTCCCCCGGACAGCAAAAAGAAGCCCCACACCGGTACATACCGATAGGGACTTCTACTTCTACTTCTACTTCTACTTCTACTTCTACTTCTACTTCTACTCTGCAGCAGGTGTTCACGCCGCTCGGCGGACCGGCTTCCCGGCCGTCTTGCGTTCGGTGCGAACCGCATTCCATACGATAACCACCAGCATGGCCAACTGGGGAAGCGTCGTCTCCCAGGAGTTATACAGCCCAAGTGAAGGCAGATATACCAGCGAGTCCGACGAATGGGCGGATACATGGCCGGTCACCTGCAGGGCGTGCAGCGACACGCCTACGAACTTAAAGGCGAGATAATAGAGCACCACGCTCGCCGCCAGGAAGAATGGACGCACCGGCACCCGGTCACTCATCTTGACAATGACGAAGCCGATCACGGCCAGCAGCGCGAGCGCCGTTCCGACTCCAAGCGCCATATCCCCCATCGAGATACTCGGTGCCATACCCATGTAGAAGATGAGCGTCTCCGCCCCCTCCCGCATAACGGAGAGGAAGGAGGTCAGGAACAAGGACCACAAGGTTCCCTTCGCCAGGGAGGAACCGATCGAGTTCTCCACGAACCGGTTCCATGACTTCAGGTTCGACTTGCTGTGCAGCCATGCTCCGATCGATACCATGAACACGACGGCGATCAGACCTGTGATGCCTTCGATGAGTTCCCGTGAACCGCCTGCCGTCAGCTTGGAGAGCATCAGCGTCAATACGAGCGCCATGCCTACCGAGAATACCAGCCCTGCGGCGGCACCCGACCAGATCCATCCCCGCTTGTCACGGTTGCCTGACCGGTTCAGGAACGCGACCAGCGCGGAGATGATGAGAATGGCCTCCAGGCCTTCCCGGAAAATAATGACTCCCGCATCCCACGCCGTATAAGAGGATGCTTCCGCATAAGGCTCCAGTTCACGGCGCAGCTCCCCGATCGCGAGAGCAGCCCGGTCCCACTGGGGCGGGCTGGACAGCAGCAGGCTCGGCACCTCGACCATCTTGATCTCGATGCGGCCGTATGCATCCGGGGAGCGCGTACTCACCGCTCCCTCTAGCGCCGGCCATGCCGAGATGAAGCGGTCCATGCTGGCCGCCGCTTCCGTACCCCGCTGCTTCTCTACGTCGGAAGCCGCCGCGTCAAGCAGACCGATCAGCCCGCTGATCGAATCGATACCGCCGTCTGAGCCGGCGGCATCCGAAGACGCATCCTCCTTGCCGGAAGCATAAGCCTCCAGGCTCCCGATCAGCTCCTGCAGCTTGCCCGCCGCCTTGGCCGTGTCCATCGGCTCGGTGTTCAGCGCAATGCGTGCCCCGCTGATCTTCACTTCCATGCTGCCGTAGATCTTCGCATTATCCTGGCGGATCAGACTCTCGGCTTTCCCCCAGCCGCTCACGAAAGAGGCGTAGGCTGCCTTGGCCTGTACCCCATCTCCGGCCTGCGCCGCCTCCAGACTCTTCTGCAGCAGCGGGATCAGTGCCGTCCGCACCTGCTTATGCGCTTTCTCCGCAGCTGCGCCGCTGTCGCCTGCGGTGGCGTAAGCATCCACCGCTTTGACAAGCGCAGAGACCGCGCTGTACGCAGCCTTATCGTCCTTCTGCGGCTTCGCCAGTTCCTCATCGGCCTTCGCGAAAGCTTCGTTCACAGCCTTTGCTTCCGGGGAGGATGCGGCAGGCGACGATGCGGCCCACTGTGCCTTCAGCTTCGCCACAACGGCGGAGACCGCGGCCCAATCCCGGTCTCCCGCACCGATCAGCGCGTCGCTGGCCAGGGCAATCAGCTGGCTGCGGCCTGCAGCCGACCCACCCGTCTCTGCTGCGAACAGCGGCGAGACGGGCATCAACAGCATCGCCGCCATGAACAACCACAGCAGACAACGTTTCATGAGACACACCCCAAGCCTTCTAGAATAAAGTATCGCCAATATATCCGCCCTGCTTCACGCCAGGCAAAGCTGCATACAAGCCGCTGCCCACATGCACGATGTATTCGTTAAGTTTATCCGCTGCCGCCAGCTTCTGCTGCATCGGGATAAATTGCTCCCGCGGATCCCGGTTATAGCACAGGAACAGCAGTCCCGCATCAAGCTGTCCGGTCTTCAGGTCAATTCCGTTCGAATAAGAGAATCCCCGGCGGTGGATCTTGACCTTGCCCTCCATGTTCGCCAGCGCGACATGAGAGTCGGCCGGAAGCAGAGGCTTCCCGGCTTCGTCCTTCTTCGCCAGATCCAGCTTCTCGAATTCGTCCTTCCCTCCGAGCGGGGCGCCCGTATCGCGGTGACGGCCGAACGTGGCCTCCTGCTCCCCAAGCGTCGTCCGGTCCCACACCTCAATGCGCATCCGGATGCGGCGCATGACGAGATAGCTCCCTCCGGCCATCCAGGCCGGCGTGTCGCCCCCCCGGGCCCAGACGATCTCATCCGCTGCTGCCGCATCATGCACGGCCGGATTGTTCGTACCGTCCTTGAAGCCCATGAGGTTGCGGGGCGTCGCTCCCTGCGGATCGGCTGCGCCCGTGCGCTGGAAGCCTTCCTGCAGCCAGCGAAGCACCGCTTTGCCCCGCCCGATGCGGATCAGGTTGCGGATCGCATGGAACGCCACCTGCGGATCGTCGGCGCATACTTGAACAGCGACATCACCGCCCGACCACTCGCTCTGCAGGGCATCGCCCTTGAAGCGCGGCATATCGACGAGCCCCGGAGGCCGCTGGCCCGACAGGCCGTAGCGCTCATCGAAGAAAGAGGCGCCGAGGCCGAAGGTGATCGTCGTCCGCGAAGCTTGCAGCCCGGCCGCTTCGCCGGTGTCGTCCGGCGGCACGAGCGGGTTGCTGTTCTCTTCCCCCACATTCAGCCCCTGCGACATCCGGGCGGCTGCCTCTGTCCAGCGCTTGAACAGCTCGCGCACCTCGCCAAGATCCTTCGCCCTCAAATCAAACGCACCCATACAAATAAAATCCTGCATGGGGGTGACAATCCCCGCCTGATGGTCCCCATAAAAAGGAATGACCGTCCCGCGTCCCGCCGAAGGAGCGGGAGCCGTGCCAAGCACTCCTTCGCCAAAGGCGCCGGCCTTAAGGCCGCCGGCCCCAAGCAGCAGGCCGATCCCCCCGGCACCGGCCAGCTTCAGCGCATCCCGGCGGGAGAACGGCTTTTGAAACAAGTTCTTTTTCGATGAGTCGCTCATACTATCCCCCGATCACAGTACCCATTTTCGATAACGGCTCGGCCAAGGCATCGACCGCCTGGCTCAATTTCTTGGTTTGTTCCGGCGTCAATTCGGTATAGGAGACGAATCCTTTATCCTTGCGGTAAGGCTGCAGGGCTTGATCCAGTTCCGCGAAGCGGGTCTTGATCTCGCCGGCCAGCGCTGCATCCTTCTTCTCTACGGCCGCCTTCAGCACGTTGTAGATCTCGCTGGCGCCTTCCACGTTCGCAGCGAAGTCATACAGATCCGTATGGGAGTAGCGCTCTTCTTCGCCGGTAACCTTGCTCGAGGAAACTTCGTTCAGAAGCTCCACCGCACCGGTCACCAGCATCTGCGTATCGATCTCGACGCTCTCCACCTTCACCCGCAGCTGCTTTACGTCCTGGAGGAGCTGGTCGGCGACCTGTTCCTGGCCCGCTACCGACTTCGTCTCCCACAGCGCCTTCTCCAGGCGGTGGTAGCCTCTCCACTCGTTATCAGGCACATCGCCTTCCCGCGCGTCAATCCAAGGGTCAAAATCACCGAGCGATTCGGCGATCGGCTCGATGCGCTCGAAATGCATACGGCTTGGGGCATAGAGGCTCTTGGCCGCTTCCATATCGCCCGCCTTCACCGCTTTCGTGAATGCCTCCGCCGCTTTCACGAACTCGTCGCTTTGGCCGATCACGTACTGGCGGTACTTTTCGATGGCTTCTTTTTGCACATCAGCCCCGGCAGCTGCCTCGGCAGGTTTGGAAGCAGCGGTTTCTTTAGCGGTCTGGCCGGTATTCGTAGCCGCAGGTGCCGCCGATTGGCCGCAAGCCGAGAGAAGGAGGGAAGAGCCCAGAAGAATGGAGACCAGAGAAGAACGCGAATGCATAATCACGAAAAGACAACCCCTTAACATTATATAGTTACTATATTAATTAGCTAATATGATAATGATTATCATTATCTGACGCAATTGATAACAGATATCATTGTAAGACGGGGTTGTCGTTTTTACAAGAGATTTATTCGTGAATATTTCAAAAGTCGCCCTTCGGCTTCTCCGGTTCCTCTTCCTCCTACGCTTCCTCTATCCGCCACTGCTCCGCATGCCGTTCGACCAAGGACATGAACTCCTGCAGCGCAGGCGAGCGCCACTTTTTCGTATGATGGGCCACCTGGGTGGCCGGCCGCTGCAGACGGTCATCCCACGCCAGCCTCACCAGCTTCCCCTCCCGGATTTCGTTTTGTACTGTAATCCATGGCAGGAAAGACAATCCGAGCCCCGACATTACGCAGTTCTTGATCGTCTCAATGCTGTAGAACTCGAGATCCGGATCCGGAAAGACGCCGTGATGATGCAGGTGCTGCTCGAACATCGCACGGTACGTGCAGCCCGGCTCCGTATGCAGAATCGTTTCGCCGGCCAGCTGCCGGGGCTCCACCTTATCGCAGGCGGCAAGCGGGTGCGAGGGCGGTGCGACCAGCGCCATCTTCTCTTCTACAAGCGTGCGGATGAACAGATCCCTGTCGTCGGTCTCGGGCTGCAGCAGGAACGTGAGGTCCAGCTCCCCCGAACGCGTCAGATCCCTCAGCACCCAGCATCCGCCGGGCTTCAGCGTAATTTTTACTTTGGGATACGCATCGCGGTATTCCCGCAGAATCTCCGGCAGCCGGAAGGCTGCCAGGGATTCTGGCGCCCCTATAGCCAGCGTGCCCGCAAGCTCAGCATCCGAACGGAGCGCGTCCTTCGCCAGGGTATGCAGCCGTGCAATCTCCTGCGCGTAGGGCAGCAGACGCCGCCCCGCCTCCGTTATGAGAATGCGCTTGCCGATCCGGTCGAAGAGCGGCGCCGCCAGTTCGGCCTCCAGCGCCTGGATCTGGGCCGTCACGCTCGACTGCGCGTAACCCAGCTGGGCTGCAGCCCGGGTGAAGGAGCCCGCCTCGACAACTACCAGGAACGTAAACAGGTATCGCGATTCCATCTTTCGCTCCCTTCTCATCGGAATTTCCGATGGATGATATCATCATATTCCGTTTTACCGATGATCTCATTATCGGTTACCATGAAATAAACCGCAATAACGAAAGGAAGCGATCCGAATGCATTCATCCGGCGGATTCCAGCGAACCATAGGCCTGCCGCAGGCCGTCGCTCTCTATATCGGGGCCGTGCTCGGCTCCGGGGTGCTCATCGTCCCGGGCCTGGCTGCCGAAATCGCCGGCCCGGCGTCCCTGCTCGCCTGGGGACTGATGGCCCTGCTGACCTTCCCGCTCGCCTGGTCCATGGGCCTGCTGTCAGCCCGGTATCCGAATGCCGGCGGGGTATCCCACTTCGTGACCTTGGCGTACGGGAGCCGGGCCGGCTCGCTCGTCGGCTGGTTCTTCCTCCTGTCGGTGCCGATCGGGGCCCCGGTAGCGGCCCTGACGGGTGCAGGCTATATGACCGCCGCCATGGGCTGGGGGAACCCCGCCAAGCTGGCGATTGCCGCAGGCATGCTCGTTCTGGCGCTGCTCGTGAACTATATCGGGATGAAGGTCGCCGGCCAGCTGCAGCTGATCGTTGTCCTGGCCATTATCGCCGTACTGATTCTTGCCATTGCCGGAGCCCAGCCGTATATCGACCCGGTGCACCTCACTCCGTTCATGCCCCATGGATGGGCCAGTGTCGGGCAGGCCACGGCGATCCTGTTCTGGTGCTTCATCGGATGGGAGGCCGTATCCCATCTGTCCGAAGAATTCCGCGAACCGAAGAAGGCCGCCATCCAAGGAGTGACCCTCGCCGCCTTCATCGTCGGCATTCTCTACTTTCTGACCGCCTTTGCCGTCGTCGGTACGGGCAGCTACCGGGGGGCCGCTTCCGATGCCTCCCTGGTGTGGGTCATCCTGAAACTGCTCGGTCCGGCAGGGGCCTGGGTCTCCGGCATCACCGGCGTGTTCATCTGTACGGCGGGCATCATCGCTTATGCGGGAGCCGCTTCCCGGCTCGCCTGTGCGCTCTCCCGCCAAGGCGAGGCTCCGCGGTGGATGGGCCGCATCTCCGCCAAGTTCGGTACGCCGGCGGGAGGGCTTGCTTTTCTCACCTTGTCCTCAGCCGCCGTGCTCCTCTTGTATGGCAGCGGATCCGTCTCGCTCGCGGGGCTCATCCAGATCCCCAACGCCACGTTCATCTTGACGTATCTCGGCGGCTGCGCGGCGGGAATGAAGCTGCTGAAGGGCAGCCGGTGGGGCGTGCGGGTCAGCACGCTGTCATTCCTCTGCACACTCGCCGTCTTCCCCTTCGTGGGCTGGGCGATGCTGTACCCCCTCGGGATCACCACGGTGTTCTGGATCGTCGTGCGGATCCGCTCCGCCAGAGCCGCCCACCCGGCCGCCGGTGCCAAGACGCTGCCTTAGCCTACGCTCTCACCGCAAGGACGCATGACAAAGAGCCCCTCCCTAATATGGAAGCGGGCTCTTTGCCGCCGGTTGACACCACATCTAAATGCCCGCGCCTTCTTCATTCATCGCACGCCGCTCCGCCTGTTCTGTGTCATACAGACTCTTCAAGCCGACCAGCGAGACCATAATCGCGATCAGGACCACGATCAGGTAAGGGGCAGGCTCGATGAACAGCTTCACCAGCGTGAACGAGACCGCCATGGACAGCAGCGGGGAGACCAACCAGACCTTCAGGATTTTGAGCACGATGCCTTTCTGCCACAGCTGGAATCCGTGATCGGCTGAGCCCATCCCGAGTATGGCCGTCGTAGTGATCTGCGTGAGCGGTACCGGGATGCCGAACAGCGAAGAGAGGATGACGAGCACGCCGCCCGTGCCCGATATTGCCGTCCCCTGCAGCAAGGACATCCGGGTGATCTTCTTGCCGTTGGTCTCCAGTACCCGGCCGCCCAGCAGCAGAGCCCCCGCCGCCACGAACAAGCCGCCCCAGAGGATCCCTTGGTCCGTACCCATTACCCCCGCCCCTACGAGGGGGCCGACCGCATTGGCTACATTATTCATCCCGGCCGAGAAGGCTTCCGTGAATCCGGCAACGATGACGAGGCCCATGAGGCCCTTCGTCCACCAGCCGTCTCCCTCGCCCTTCCATCTGGCGTCGCGCCGCTCCAGCTTCCGGATGCCGTGGCCCATGCCCCAAGCGAGCGCGAACGCAACCACAGGCAGCGCAATCCAAAAGGAGACGATCAGCAGCAGACTGTGCGCATACACCGACTCGTAAGCGATGCCTACCCCTACCACGGCACCTACGGTCACCTCGCTGGTCGACAGCGGGATCCCGAGCATATTGGCGCCGAACAAGGTTACCGTTGCCGACAGCAAGATGATGATCACCAGCGGTACGGTCAGCAGCCCGGAGGGAATGATCCCCGAGCCCAGCGTCTTCACCACTTCGCCGCCGCCCAGATAAGCTCCGAGGAAGACCCCCACGGCTACCAGGCAGAGCGCCGTTATTTTCCGCTGAATCGCTCCGCTTCCGTAAGCCACGCCCATCGACGCGGCCGCCCCGCTCGCACCGATATTCATCGCGAAGAACAAGGCAATGCCGATCGCGATCCACGTTACCCACATGCAGGCTTCCCCTCTCTTTCGCCGGATATCTTTTCACCAAACTCTAAGTATGTCGAGTCGTTTTATCGGTTATTGTAGCCCACCTGCGGTAGTCCGTCAATACAGGAATTACCCCTTGCGCCCCATTATGAAAAAAAGCATCCGGAGCCCTGCTCCTTCCCCGTGCCGACAACAAAAAAGCATCCCGCAATGGGATGCTCTTCCGCCTGGCTTATGGGGACAAGGGAAGCCCGTGCAGTGTCCCTCCCGGAACACGCTACTTCCTGCTTGCATTCAATTCGTACCGGTTGCGATGCAGTTCTTTGACCATATCCTTGAACCTGTGATTCTCCTGTTCGCTCAGCCCGTATTGATTATCCTTGTTGATCAGGCTGCCAATATGGCGCTTCAAGATTTCACTCCGTCGTCCGAGCAATTCCGTATAAGTCAATTCGTCCAGCTCCCTGCTTTTCATGATGGTTGAATCCGGTCCCCTTTAGTATAACAAAGACGGATTTTCATGAAAAACGGGCTGACCGCGGCTGAGGCCGGGTAAAGTCCCCTAAGGATGGCTAAGGCGCCCTCACCTCGCCTATTCCCAAACATCCGGCAGGATCCTCCCGAATCGTTCTTTATCCGGCACATTTGGCAGCCGGTCCCCCTTTTCTGAAAGCAAAAACGCCCCGAAGGGCGCCTTTTACCAACCGAAGTCCAGGGCCTTGCCCGTCTCGGCTACGGTCTTGATGTTGCTGAGGATCATCCACCAGTGATTCTCCGTATTCTTAAAGGCGGGATGCTCCGGACTCCAGCCGTCGTTGACGAGCGTCAATTTGGTGGTGGCTCCCACGGTCTCCAGCGTGAATGTGACCCGCGATTCGAGTTCGGCGTGCTGCTCGTAATACGAGGGACCCGGATGCTCCAGATAGCTGATCTCTTTGTAGGGCTCATACGTGAGGATCGTGCCGTATACATGAACGGTCTCTTCCCCTTCCTTGCCCGGGCCGATATACTCGAACCTCGCCCCCTGCTCGAAGGTGGAGTGGAGTACACAACCGTAGAACGTTTGACGTGTCCCTTCCGGCGAGATGAAGGCGTTCCATACATCTTCGACCCCTGCGCCGATATAGAACTCGTACTTTAGTGCTTTCTGTTCCATTGCGTTCCTTCACTCCTTCTGATTTTATACTGCTTGAGGTGTGGTACTATGAGTATAGCGATTCAGACCCCCCAAGTATTGTAAAAACGCGACAAGCCTTCCCATCTCATAAGCGGGAGTGAACGGTATGAACTCGAATAGTCCCCGCCCCGGCATGGGCGTACTGAACCTGCAGGAGGACAGCCCCAAATTCCGGCTGACAAGGCACACACCCTCCGGGGAACTCAGTTTCTTCGTAAAGCATTATTGGATCGTCCGCTGGGAGCTGGAGGAGGGGGAAACCCACCTCCAAGAGGTAATTCCGAATCCCTGTGTCAATCTCGTTGTGGAGAGAAACAAGTCCGCCATCTTCGGCCCTTCGAGGCACAAGTTCACCCATCTCCTTCAGGGCCGGGGCTGCGTGTTCGGCGTGAAGTTCAAACCGGGCGGCTTCTATCCGTTCTTCCGGCAGCCCGCCTCCTCATGGACGGGCCGCCCTCTGGAAGTCAGCTCCGTGTTCGGTGGCGATCCTAGGGCCCTTGAGGAATCGATTCTCTTGCAGTCCGAGGAGCGCCGGATGATCGAACTCGCGGAAGCGCTCATCCGGCCGTACCTTCCTCCGCAGGACGGGAAGGTCGCCCTCCTTCAGACCATCGTGGAGCGCATCATGCAGGACCGGGAGATGACCCGTGTGGACCACATTGCGGGGGCGTTCGGACTCAGCGTCCGGAGGCTCCAGCGCCTCTTCCACCAATATGTCGGCCTCACACCCAAGTGGGTCATCCAGCTGTACCGGCTCCAGAATGCGGCGGAAGCTATAGAACAAGGCCGCCATGGCGATGCGCTGAAGCTCTCGGTGGAGCTTGGTTATCACGATCAGGCGCATTTTATCAAAGCCTTCAAGTCGGTCGTCGGACGGACGCCGGATCAGTACGCGAAGGAAACAGGATGAGCAGCCAGGGCCTGCCGTTCATCGACAAGCAATCACCGGGCTCTCCCAACCACGGGACACCCAGTCGGGGATAAACAGACTCCAATCTGCTCCTACCTCTCAAGGCAGCCCGCATCCAAGTTGACCCGTATTCCGCAGACAGATCAAGAAGCCTTGCCGCAGCAGAGCGGCAAGGCTTCCTTTCCGTGGGCCGGGTCCATCCCTTTTCTATCCTGCCAAGAGGCCCCCGCCTCCTCTAGCTTGAGGCCGGATGATAATAGGGCGGGGCCTTCATCCATCCTTTTCTCAATAACAACTCTCTCAGCGTAATGGCATAGGTCATCTTTTTCATCTGGAACTTCACGAACATCGCCGCCACATCCGGGCGGACCGCCTCGGTCATGCCCCGGCAGGCATAATTGATCCCGAGCACGACATTGAAACTGAGCAGGTTCGCCACTTCCTCATCCGACATTTTGGAGCCCTCCGGGATATGGCGGAAGTCACCGACCGGTTTGTCTGGCGGGATAACCGGCACCGGTACGCCTTCGGCTTGGAGGAACTCCATGATCTCGGCCAAAATGGGACGGTGCACATCGGTGATGACATCCTTCACCTTTTCCTTCAGTTCCTGATCCTCGACAATATTATAGGACACCTGTTCACCGCGCAGGGTTTGTTCCGTAGCCGTCAGATAGAACCAGAGGTTCATAACTTCACCCACATTCAGGGGCGGCTTCTCGCCATCAAGGAAGGGTTTGACGGCATCTTTAAATATTTCGAATATATTCATGCGGACAGCTCCAGTTTTTTATTCCTTAGCTTGCCCACACGCTTGGATTTTATTGCATGAACGATCATCTCTAAAAATAGAGCTCCGCCAATTTCTCGGAGGTTCGAGTCGCAAGAGCTTGGGTTGTAAGCGTAGGATTCGCTCCGCCGAGTCCGTTAAAGTGCACGCTGTTATCGGCTATGTATAATCGTTTGACTTGATAGGACTCGCCATTCCCGTCGACGACGCCCCCCATCCTCATCGTACTCTCCATATGGATCATCAGGGATGCCGGCCAATCCGTCCGGAGCACTTTCCTGGCCCCTGCTTTCCGTAGAATGTCAACGGCAATTTGCATCAGCCCATTACGGTTTCTCACCCCCTGGACACCCGGCACATAACTGATCTTTGGCACCGGGCCATGTTCGTCCTTTTGAAGCGGATCCAGCGTCACCCCGTTGCGGGGATTCACCCCGTCATCCGCGGTGATGGCGAGGCTTAAGGTTCTCCGGTAATTCTCCATCCAGTGCTGCATCCGGGGACCTACGACCCGCCCCCGTGCGTATCCTCCATGGCCGGGATGGGGCGGATGCACCGGGCTGTATCCGGATTGGCTTACCCCAAAGCTCATCGAGGCGGTGAGACCCGGACTCATTCCGGTCACCAGAATAGAGCCTAGTCCGGGATAATCGAGCCTGGCGCCCGAGGTATGACCCATGAAGGGGTTAATCTCAGGACTTCCCAATAGGGGCACCAGATCGCATTCATCGAACATACCGGTGACCCAATCGATATAGTGATTGACGAGCCCCCTGCCTACCCACGGATTGGAAGGGAGACCTGAGTTCAGCCACAGCCGTGGGCTTTCGATCGCTCCGGCTGCCATCACGACGACGGCCGCTCTGACCTCGTCCATTTCCCCTGTCCACGTGTCCCGTATCTGTACGCCGACGGCACGAAGCCCCTCCGCCGGGTGCTTCTCGGTCACAATTCGGGTGACGAACGCATTGGGCCTGATCGTTACCCGGCCCGTGCGCAGCGCAAGCGGGATATAGCTGACATTGGCCGAACGCTTGGCCACTCGATCCACCGAAGGCCCATGCGGACAGCCGTTGATACAATGGCCTGCCAGGGTGCAGCCTTCCATCCGAGATAACGCTTCGGTCGAATAATCCGGATTCATCAGCTGCCCATTCGGAGGCAGAATCGCGTTCGGCTGTGGACGATAGCCGGGTGTTCGTACATCTAAGGTAGGAATGGGCTTCCACCCCGCCTGCTTCGCACCATAGAAGAATAACTCCTCCTTGGGGCTCATCGGCGCGAAGGCTACCGGCAGCGTCGCCTCCACCTTCTCGTAATAAGGAATGAGCTCGCGGTAGGAGAGGGGCCATATCCCGTCAACCGCTGCCGGGAAGGCACGGGGCGAATTGGCGAGATAGATCTGCGTCGTCCCCCCGACACCGGAACTTTGCCATACGAATCCCCGTTCCGTCACATTGCGAAACCAGGGGGCGCGGCTCCGGTCGGCGGGACCCCAGCGAAGCTTGCCTGTAATGAGGTCATTCATGTCCTCTTCCCGCTTGTTGTACTGCTCCCTGAGGAGGGCGATATCCAAATCGCCGGGATCCGTACCGCTTAGCGCCCCCGGCGCCTTATTCGGTTCGGGCCACTGCGAATTCCCGTACCAGGGGCCTGCTTCCAACACCAGAACATTCAGCCCCTTCTCCCCGAGCTCCTTAGCCATCACGGCCCCGCCGCCGCCGGAGCCGATCACGATCACATCGGGTTCCGTCATACGGTACTTCCCTCCGATCCCCGGCAAGAGCTCGGGCCCGCCCATCCGCGAAGAGCCCGGTATCCGTAGGAGGGACCCGGATAGCCGGCCAGACGCCAGCCCGGCGGCTCGAACTCCAAACGGCGGCTGCCCGGAGGCCGCAGCCGGGTTGTTCCATACCCGACCCATTCCGAATAATAACCGAACATCGTGAGTTGGTGCAGCGAGTCGACCATCGTTTGCACCATCCCGGGGTTGTTATGATAAGGAGGGGGCAGCAGGTGAAGCGGGACTTGGACCCGGTCCAGCAGGGCGAGTGTCTGCAGCCGGTCTGCACGGGGTAGAGCGGCATAGATCCCGCCGGCGGGGAACATCCAGCCACTTATGGGATGGGGCATCCCCATCCGCCGGATCCACTCCCCGGCCCCGATATCCAGCAGCCGGGCCGTTGACTCGGTGAGAGGAGCGGGGGGCAGCTTCTCGTCCGCCGGAACAAATTGCGAACGGTCCAGTTCTTCCATCACGAAGAGATCCACGCCAAGCTGGACCGCCCCGGCTGTAGGTACGGCTCCTGCCGCGCAGCCGCATACAGGCGGCAGGATGGCATCCACCAGTGCTTGAAAAGTTCTTCGCGTGCCGTAATCCATTCCCACGCTTTCCTTCGGTCGCGACATGCATTCACCGTCCGTTTCGTCTAACCGGGATCCTGTATACAATACATATATTTGCAGATGGCCTCAGGTATGTCCGATGGGACAAAAAGACCTTTGCTGCTGATGGCAGGATCACGCGGAACGAGACCGAATACAAAACAAAGGAGCCCCCCGGGGGCAATGTCATTAAGTTAAAGCGCTGAGCTTATCTAAATGACATTGCCCCTGAAGGAACTCCTTTGTTGACCCACTTGCTGCGCCTCCCTGGCTGGTGGCCATACTTAGACATAATTATAGAGGCCATCTGCCGCATTGCAACGGCAGGGCTCCTTTCCCTTTGCCGATTATCCCTTATCTATCAGGCGCAGGGACTCCCTGATTTGTTCCAATCGGATGGGTTTGCTGAGATAACCGTCCACCCCTGCGGCCAAACAAGCCTCTTTGTCACTTTCAAAGGCACTCGCGGTGATCGCAATAATCTTCGGCTGCCTATCCTGCGGAATCTCCCCGCGAATCTTCTTCGTCGCTTCTATGCCATCCATCTCAGGCATCTGAATATCCATAAAGATAAGATCATACTTTCTCTGCTGCAGGTACTTCAGAACCTCGCCCCCCGTTGTTGCGACATCCGCTTGGTACCCTAATTTTTCGAGTATCTTCAGAAGTACCCTTTGATTCACCCGATGATCTTCTGCGATCAATAGCTTCAGCACCGGATTAGGCGCCGGTACATGTTCTTCCGCTACGCTTGGTTCGGGTTGTTTATCCGTTGGAAGCCCGCTCCGCTCCATCACAACGGTGAATGAAAAGGCTGCCCCTTCCCCGTCCGTTGGTTCCAGCCAGATCTCCCCGCCCATGAGCCTGACCAACTTTTTGGAGATGGCCAGCCCCAGCCCCGTTCCACCATATTTTCTCGTATTGGACGAATCCCGCTGATAGAACGGCTCGAACAGCCTCTCCTCCAATTCCTTCGGAACCCCGATGCCCGTATCTTGCACCGAGATTTGCAACTTGATCTCACCCCGCGTCTCGCCGAGCAATACCGCCTCGATATGAATCCGTCCCTGATCGGTGAATTTGATGGCGTTCCCCACCAGATTGATCAACACCTGTCTGAGCCGCCCCAGATCACCGACAAGAGTGGCCGGAATCCGCGTATCCACGCTGTAACTGATCTCCAGTGGTTTTCCCCGTATCGATACGGACAGCAGATCGATGATCTCGAGGATGCACGTACTCAGCTCCAAAGGCTCCGTGTGGAGTTGTATATTTCCGGATTCGATTTTGGAATAATCCAGCACATCATTAATGACAGAGAGTAAGGCATTCTCGCTTTTGACCAGATAATCGATATACTCTTCCTGATCCGGCGAGAGTACCGTGTCTTTTAATAAGGTAGTCATCCCCACGATCCCGTTCAGCGGTGTCCGGATCTCATGGCTGATGGTGGCAAGGAATTCGCTTTTGGCCCTTGCCCCGGCTTCCGCTCTCTCCTTAGCCAGGATGAGCTCCTTTTCTGCGGTCTTCCGCTCGGTGATGTTCCTTACAAAGGCACTAAAAAGATAGCTCTTCCCCCACTCAATGGGCGTTACAGTCAGCTCAATCGGAAATTCATGACCATCCCGGTGAAGCGCCGTTAATTCGAGGCGTTTGTTGAGGATCCTTTTTTCGCCGTTCTCTATAAAACGGGCCAAGCCCTGTTTGTGCCTTTGCCGATAAGGCAGGGGAATGATCAGCTCAGCCAGATCCCTTCCGACCGCCTCGTGCTCCCCCCAGCCGAACTCCACTTCCGCCCGTCCGTTCCATTCGATAATCCGGCCTTCGGCATTCATGACAATGACGGCATCCAGCGCATGATCTGTCATGGCCCGGTATCGCTGTTCCAAGTCCCTTAGCGGAATCCGGTTATGATTCTCGCCCTCTACATCCCCTAGAAGCAACCAAATCCCCAGGAGATTGTTGTGTTTATCGCGAATCGTGCTGGCGGAGACCGCCACGGGAAGGGTATCCCCGTTCTGATTGACGATTTCCGTATCCCTGAACGGCTGGTAATCCCGAGTCTTCACCCACGCCAAATCATAGACCGGGAGAATCTGCCCTATGGGCTTGCCGATCAGCTGCTCTTCTGTATATTGCAAAAAATTAAAAATCGATTTATTAACATTTCGGATCATGTAATCAGGTGAGATAAATATGGTAATATCACCCAAAAAGTTCATATTGTCGCTCACTCGGCTCACCTTTTCTTAGTCCAATCGTCTGAAGACGGAGCACCCCGCCCCTCATCTTACCGGATTCCATTTTGCACGCCTACAGCTGACCCCACAACTTTTTCCAATCTATAGTATATACGTAAACAAGCAGCCAATGAAAGAGGAATCATCTATTTCATCAGCCGCGATAACCCGGAAGAGCTCGATTATCGCGTCGTTATCCTCACTCTGGAGGTGACGCGGGGGTGAAGAAAAAAAAGAACTTCGGCTGGCTATGTGCCAGATGAAGTTCTTTTTCTAGTCATGATATGGAGACGAACCCTGACTTCTGCGTTGCGTGTCTACATCCAGATCGCTTGACCTAAGACACTCTTAAACCGATCCAATGATTTCTCACCTATTCCGTCAATTCTTAAAATCTCTTCATCAGATGCTTCCGCTAGTTTTCCTACAGTGTCATATCCCTTCTCTTTTAAAATTTCTAACTTGTTATCAGTGATGCCATAAGGAAACATATCTGACTTTTTTAATTTCTCTATTGGAAGCTCCAGAATTGATAGGTTTTTATCCTCAGGTATTTCTGGCCACTCTATATTAATTAAAGAGCTATTCTGTGAGAACTGTATGTCTTCGCCTTCGCGTTTCCTCCACTGGTCAAATAACTCTTTGGTTAATCTAGTTCCTGGTATTACCTCAAGTAAATTACATAAATTTAATACAAATCTTGTTCCTCTCCCACCTGACTTCATCCCACGAGAAACCTCTCTTCTAGCGATAAATCCGGTATATTCCAAAATTTCCAATGCTTTATCTAACTTATTTACAATATTTCTGTGGATGATACATGATGTTACGTTTTTCGCACCACATTGCTGATATAATGTTTCCGCTAAGTTTTCAGAAGGTTCGATTAATGCTTCATATATACCAATTTTTAATCGTATTTCATCAATCATTGGCCAATAATAATCTCGACTCAATTCCAACATAACCTCAGATAGAATGGGGAACCCAATAGTTTTCTCCGTATTTAGAAGAATCGAGCATGCTTTAACGTATGAACGTACATTTCCAACTACTGCTTGTCCTAAGAAGGATGCTGCTTCTTTAATATTAATTGAAAAGTTCCTATTTGGAAGCTCTTCTGAAAAACGAGACTGCATGACCATATAAAAGAACTCATCAAAGTCTTCCTGGTCTTCCCTTCTGGAAATTTCGACCACCGTCGCATCGTTGTATATGTCAAATCGGTTTCCAAATCGAGTAACGCCTGGATAAATGGCCGCTTTACAAGAAACATTACTACTAGAAAGTGTCCTAAAAACATCAAAGAATTCTTCTAGCGCGGCCTCCCTACCAATATGGGCAGCGTCATCAAAAAACAAGACAACTCTCTTGCCAACATATTCTGAAAGCCTTACTAACTCTTTGTGTACTTCATACACTTCTGGTTCAGACGAAAACACAAATCCATATTTCCCGAAGGACTCTTTACTAATTTTATCAATTAATATCCGCAATAATTCTACTTCATACTGTTTTCCTCTGGTTCTTAATAAGGGTAAATGTCGAAGACTTAAATAAATGCCAATAGCATTAGAGCCAGCACTATTCTCATTTAACCTTCTATCCGCTTCACGTAATAGAGCACTCTTACCAGCTCCTCTTCCACCTTTAAGCAAGACTGGCCCATGTGCCATAAGTTTCTTAATTATATTCTCCTCATAACTCATAAAATGATGATACTTAATAAACTCTTCTGCAGAAAAGTCTTCGGAAGCTAATATCAAATTTACGAGTCCATTCTCTTGCGCCATAATCGTGCCATCTCCTCAACTTCCAAATAATAATCCACCGCTTCTTGCTTGGATAAAGAGAAAGCCATTAGTCCGCCAAAGTGACTGACTACCCCCAAATCAGAAGTTATTTGGATCATTCTTAGAATAAAATCTTGAACAGTCGTAGCATCGTATACACTCTCAGTATTCACTAAAAATTCATAGTGCACACCTTTTGAAAAAGCAGAAAATAGATTACTTGCCTCGGTTTTGGACATTTCAAAAAATTGGGTTTCCTCTCTTTGCTCCAACTTATCCTTCCAATCACTAGATTTAGTAAAATTATAAGAAGGTAAAAAATCTATGAGATTCAGAAACCCAGGCTTCCAAAATAACTCCCCAAAATAATTACTAAGCAATGCTCTATCGTAATCGTTTGCTTTTTGTTCCGGATTCCAGATATCACCTTTAGGTTTGGCGGAAGCAATAATATCTCCCGTCCATTGTAATGCTACATTAGACCTTTTTGTAACATCATAATTTGTTGATGATTGTACTTTATAAACTATTAAGACACGAAAAGGATCTAATCTAGCGAGTAAAGCGGTCCCCGCCGCCTCAAATATGGTCCTTGCATAGAATGGAGCTAATTCCCTTTCATCTTCATTTAACAGGTCTACACTAAGTAATTTTCTGATAAACTTGCTGATCGTTATATTTAGCCGGCTTAATACATTATTGATCTCAATATTAGAATCTTCTTGTTTACCGCATAATAAGTATCCTAATGGATGCAGAGCTACACTCATTTTAAATGTTCCCCCATCTTAGCAATCAAACAGTATGATAATATATTATTAAAAACTGATATTTACTTCAAGAATAAGAAACAGGGAACTACCTTTTAAGGTAGCTCCCTGTTTTTAGCTATGGAGACGAGGGGAGTCGAACCCCTGTCCGAAGGCAACGCCACACAGGCATCTACGGGTGTAGTCACAGTTTTGATGTCACCCGAGCAGCGCCCCGTAACCGGCTCAGCGTTGGGTCAGCCTGATTGTCTTCTTCAGCTCACCGCAGGCGGAGATGAGACAGTGTATCCCACTAAGGTTGAGCCCCTATCCCGGTACATGGGCGATACAGAGTAGAGGCACGCTCACAGGTTATTAAGCTGCGAAAGCGTAGGTTTGTTTTTGGTTGCCATTTAATAGGCTTTAGCGTTGATGAAGTGGACGCGTCCCCACTACCCGCAACCCGCGCTCGTACTACCCCCGTCGAATCCAAGAACGTCCCCGGATTGGTAGACTGTGCGGTCTACTGAAATTGATGCTGGTCTTGCGCTAATCTCTTACCGTGAATCTCAGCCGCTTCAGGAAGCTCGTTACCGCTTATCCCCGGCTGCTTGTTTATTATAGCATACTCGCGGGCAAAAGGAACACCCGACTATCTGGAAGATCACCCAGTTCGCTGAAGCGGCTTATCTGGCTACCTTCTGCTTCTCGCGCAGTGCCCGTGCAATCTCACGCTGGGCATCTTTCTTCGCTGCGGATTCGCGTTTGTCGAACTGCTTCTTTCCTCGTCCGAGGCCGATCAAGAGCTTGGCGTATCCGTTGCGCACATAGACCTTCAGCGGCACAATCGTATACCCTTCCTGCTTCGCTTGGCCGAGCAGCTTGCTGATCTGCTCTTTGCGCAGAAGCAGCTTACGCGCTCTAGTCGGATCTTCCGGGTTGAACCGGTTTCCCTGAGCGAAGGGAGAGATATGCATGTTGTGAATGAAAGCTTCGCCGTTACGGATGGTTGCGAACGCGTCCCCGATGTTGGCTTTGCCGAGCCGAAGCGACTTAATCTCCGTCCCTGTCAGCACCAGCCCGCATTCGTAGGTATCCTCGATAAAATAATCGTGGGATGCCTTCTTATTCTGAGCCAGCAGCTTGCCTTCATTCGGATTCTTCTGTGCCATCTTCGCATGACCTCCTGCTTCACCACAATTCCCCAAACAACAGGGATAGAGTCCATTGTACCAGACCCTATCCCCCGAAATCAAGAGACCCGCTTCGCCGGGCAGAGGCGCCGCCAATCCGGACAGCGCCCCTGCACCCGTGCGCAGCCTACCGCTTCACGGTCTTCTTGCGCTTCTTGCGCACGAAGCCGGTACCGCCGCTCTCGCTGCTGCGCCCGACCGCGTCCAGCGCCCGCGCTTTCGCGGCACCTGGGCCCTTGCCGGCGCCCATGGCACCCGCTCCGCCGCGTCCGCCTCCGGCCGTGCCTGCCGCTGCACTCGCTCCGCTGCGCCCGCCTCCGGCCGTGCCTGCCGCGGCACCCGCTCCGCCGCGTCCGCCTGTGCCCGCTGCTGCGCTGGCTCCGCGGCTGCCCGCTTTGCCGCGTCCGCTGCCGCCGAAGCTGCCGCGCGCACCCGGCCCGCCGCCTGCGGCTGCCGCACCGCGCTTGCCCCGGCCGCCGCGTCCGCCACCGCCGCCGGATGCCGCCGGCCGGCCTTCGCCGCCACCGCGCCCGCCACGTGCTCCGCCGCCTCGCTTGCCTTCACCGCCCCGGCGCACGCCGTTGAGCGCGTCGACCAGGCTCATTTTTTGCTGCCTCGGCTTCATGTCAACCATCTCGAAGTCGATCGTCTTCTCATCCATGTTCACCCGCGACACACGTACCTTGACCTCGTCGCCGAGACGGAAGATCTTCGACGTCCGTTCGCCGATGAGGGCATGCTGGGTGTCGTGGTAGTGATAGTAGTCGTCCGTAAGATCCGACAGACGGATGAGGCCTTCCACCGTGTTGTCGAGCTCGATGAACATCCCGAAGCTCGTGACGCTGGAGATGATGCCTGCGAATTCCTCGCCGACCTTGTCGAGCATGAACTCGGCCTTCTTCAGCGCTTCGGTCTCGCGCTCCGCATCTACGGCCACCCGCTCGCGGTCCGACGACTGCTTCGCAATATCGTCCATGCGGGAGGTCAGGTATTCATGCCTCTTGTCAGTCAGACCCGTCCCGCCGCTTTCGAGCACCTCCCGCATCACCCGGTGGATGATGAGATCGGGATAACGCCGGATCGGCGATGTGAAGTGGGAGTAGTACTCGGCCGCCAGGCCATAGTGTCCCATGGAGTTCGCATCGTACTTCGCCTGTTTCATCGAACGCAGCATTACCGTCGAGATGACGGTCTCTTCCTTCGTTCCTTTAATCTCCTCCAGGAGACTCTGCAGCGCCTTCGGATGAATGGTGTTGCCCTTGCCGCGCACGACATAGCCGAAGTTCGTGATGAACTCCATGAAGTGCTGCAGTTTCTCCGCATCCGGGTCTTCATGGATCCGGTACAGGAACGGCACCTTCAGCCAGTGAAAATGCTCTGCTACCGTTTCATTGGCCGCGAGCATGAATTCCTCGATAATCATCTCCGCGATCGAACGTTCACGCTTGACGATAGCTGTAGGCTTGCCGTTCTCATCGACGAGAATTTTGGATTCCTGGAAGTCAAAATCGATGGCGCCGCGGCGCATCCGCTTGCTGCGCAGCCGGGACGCGAGCTCTTCCATCCGGCGGAAATCGTCCATGAGATAGGCGTACTTCTCCTGTACTTCCGGCTCAGCTTCGCCCTTCAGCAGGTTGCGCACGTTCTTATAAGTCATCCGCTCGCTGGTCCGGATCACGCTCGTGAAGACATCGTGTCTGACTACGTTCGCCTGGGAGTCGAATTCCATCTCGCAGGACATCGTAAGGCGGTCTACCTGCGGGTTCAGGGAACAGATCCCGTTCGACAGCCGGTGCGGCAGCATCGGAATGACGCGGTCCACCAGATAGACGGAACAGCCGCGGTTATACGCTTCCTGATCCAGCGCCGAGTCTTCGCGCACATAGTAGCTTACATCGGCGATGTGCACGCCGAGCAGGTAGTTGCCGTTCTCGAGGAGCTCGACATTGACGGCATCGTCCAGATCCTTGGCGTCTTCGCCGTCAATGGTTACGATCCGCTTGCCGCGCAGATCACGCCGCCCCTGCGAGACGATCTCTTCTTCCGTGATGACATCCGGAGCAGCGGAGGCCTCTTCCATTACCTCATCAGGGAAGGCCTCCGGCAGACCGTGCTTGCGGATGATGGAGAGGATGTCGACGCCGGGGTCATTCTTATGCCCCAGAATCTCGATGACTTCGCCCTGAGCCGCCGCCCGTCCTTCCGGATAAGAGACGATATTGACGACGACTTTGTGCCCGTCCATCGCCCCGCCGAAGGAATCCTTGGGGATGAAGATATCACGGACGACCCGCTTGTCGTCCGGTATCACGAACGCGTATTCCTCATGCGGTTGGAACAAGCCGACGATACGCGTGTTCGCGCGCGTAACGACCCGTACGACCTCTCCTTCCATCCGGCCGCCGGACGGACTGCGCGAAGTAATACGGACGAGAATCGTGTCTCCGTTCATCGCCGTACTCATATCGTTCGCATGGATATACACATCCGGATGCTCCTTATCCTCCGGAATCAGGAATCCGAAGCCTTTGGCATGCGCCTGCAGACGGCCCCGCAGCAGATTCATCCGCTCCGGCACGCCGTACCGGTCGTTGCGTGTGCGCACGACCAGCCCTTCGCTTTCCAGCTCATTCAAGAGCTTCAGGAATTCCTTGAACGCCTGGGCGCTGTCGAGTTGAAAATGCTGCTCGAGCTCCTGGTAGGTCAGGGGCTTATAAGCCTCTTCCTGCATAAAATCAAGTAAGTTTTCTCTAGTAATCATGACGTCACCTGCCTTCTTCTTTCTATACTTTATGGCGAATAACCCGCCGCCGTTTGTTCCCCTGTCCCTATATGATCAAGCGTCACCAAAAATCGGTGAATATCCGCGTATACCCGCTCCCGGTCCTCGTCCAGCAAGATGGCATGCGATGTTAGGGGATAATAGGAGATTTGCCGGAAGGCCGAGGAGACATGCCGGTAAATATAGTCCGCACTATGCGGCACTACCAGCTTGTCCTTGCCCCCTTGTCCGATGAATAGCGGGGCTTTAACTTCATTTAAACTTGATTTGACGTGCTTAAGCAGTTTGCGAAGGTCGACTACACAGGGAATCGGCGTACGGCTGTAAGAGCAAGCTTCCTCGATTATATGCGCAGGTACGGTTGGACGCCGCTCCACATATTTCACAAAGTACTGCAGCAGTACGGCGAGGATGGTCTTGCGCGAGGCCAGGAAGATCGGCGCGGCCAAGGAGACCACCCCCGCCAGCGGACGCTCCATGGCCAGCTTCAAGGCGAGCAGCCCGCCCATCGAATGGCCTATCGCCACGATTCGCTTCTCCGGGCCGTTCCCCTCGGCCCGGATGGCATCGTAGCTCTCCACCACATGCCTCGACCAATCGTCCCGCCCGGTACGGATCATGTCCTCCGGGGTCGTCCCGTGACCGGGCAGCAGAATCCCCCGGACCGAGTAGCCCAGATCATTCATGTAATAGCCCATCCGGCGGAATTCGGCGGGAGATCCGGTGAACCCGTGGATGAGCAGAAGTTCGGTTGAAGCCCGTTCTCCGGTTCCTTCCAGATAAAAGGGCTCTGTTGTTCGATAACTCCGCGTCAACAGCCTGCGCCCCCCATTCCCTCCGCACACCGTTCTTGTTTTAGCCTAATAAAAAAACAGCAGGAGTATCTTGCCCCTGCTGTCACGGTTTTATGTTTACGCGCCCTTTACAAAGTAAGCCACGATCAAAGACAGAACAAAGAACACTACCGCCAGGCCCATCGTCAAACGATTGAGGAACAACTCGAGCCCGCGCGCCTTCTGCTTTCCGAACAAGTGCTCTGCACCGCCGGAGATGGCCCCGGATAACCCCGCGCTCTTACCTGGCTGCAGCAATACTACCGCGATCAGACCGAGCGAAGCGATAACCAGTATAATCTTCAGTGCAACTTCCATAATCCTACCTCCTGCTAGTGTACGAGAGAACTTGTCGACGTCCTTAGGTTTATCTAACAAAACCCAGAAAACAGACAGCATGCATAGTATAGCACACCCTTGTCTATTTGACAAATCTTGCCGGGGAGGGATCTGCCATACTAAGCTATTCTGCCCACAATCGCCGCGATCTATTCCTCATACCTCGTATACAGGGCCGGTGAACGCCGGTGTTCCGATCTTCTGCCTCTCAGGAACAGCGTGATAGCCCGGACCGCACACCATAGGGCGAATAGAGTGAACAATACCCCCCAGCCTATAGCCGGAATGGGAGTCACCAGCGCCAGGTTCGTTGCATCCCCCGCTTTGGCAGGATCCCGCAGCGCATACAGTACCAGAGAGAAGGGGCCCATGACCGATTCCTCCAAGGTCAAGAAGGCGACGAGCAGATAATAGAGGTCCCGGACCCAGGCAGGCATGAAAGCGAGCATAACGATGTTGAGCAGAATGAATCCAATGAGCCACATAACGCCAAACTCTCCTCTTACGAAGAGCACCAAGGCTGCGACCGCAATCAGGGTAATGACCTGCAGACCGAGACGCTCCTTGTCATGCGCTCTGACCCGAAACAGGAACAAGGCGAACAGCGAAGCGGTCATATAACCTGCCATCGCAATCGGAATCAGGCTCCACGGCTTCGAAATCTGGGAATACGTCACCCCGCTGTGATTCGCGAACAGCTCGATATACATTACGCTGCCCTGCAGCAGCAGGGTCACTACCGCGTGCCCGAACTCGTGGATCATCGTATCCAGGTTGCGGAAGAATTCATTGAACGGGATAAAATGGGACAAAAAGACCGACAGCACGAGAAACCCGATCGTCTTCAACCAACGGTTCATGGATGTTCCCTCCTCTCCGTATGCTTCATGATATGGCATCCTTATGCCAGTATATGCAAGCGTTTCTATCTTCATTTTACGAGGTAACAGGCGCACGGGTGCTTCCATGGCCCTTGTTCCCATTTTACCCGGTGCCCTGCCGCTTCAATCAAGCGTCTTCCATGGGCTGGGGTGCTCATCTCCTTTATACCCCGTCTTGGTGAAATCCAAATGAAAAAACCCGCAAAGGCCGGAGCCTGTGCGGGTCATATCGTACACTTCATGCGAAACTTACTTGAAGTTTTTGAGGTTGTAGAATGCGCTCTTGCCTGCGTATTGAGCCACGCCAGTCAGCTGGTCTTCGATGCGGAGCAGCTGGTTATACTTCGCTACGCGGTCCGTACGGGAAGGAGCACCGGTTTTGATCTGGCCGGCGTTCGTTGCTACGGCGATGTCGGCAATCGTGCTGTCTTCGCTCTCGCCGGAACGGTGGGAGATGACTGCCGTGTAGCCCGCACGCTTCGCCATTTCGATCGCATCGAATGTCTCGGTCAGGGAACCGATTTGGTTTACCTTCACGAGGATCGAGTTACCGATGTTCTCGTCGATACCGCGGGACAGACGCTCGGTGTTCGTTACGAACAGGTCGTCGCCTACGAGCTGTACTTTGCCGCCGAGCTTTTCAGTCAGCAGCTTCCAGCCTTCCCAGTCGTCTTCGGAGCAGCCGTCTTCGATGGTGATGATCGGGTACTTGTCCACCCAAGCAGCCAGGAAGTCAACCCACTCAGCGGACGTGTAGGACTTGCCTTCGCCTTCGAGGTGGTATTTGCCGTCTTTGAAGAACTCGGTGGAAGCCACATCCATACCCAGGAATACGTCTACGCCCGGCTTGTAGCCAGCGCGCTCGATCGCCGTGATGATCGTTTGGATCGCTTCTTCGTTGGAACCGAGGTTCGGTGCGAAGCCGCCTTCGTCGCCAACAGCTGTGTTCAGGCCTTTTTCCTTCAGAACCGTTCTCAGGCTGTGGAAGATTTCAGCGCCTGTGCGGAGCGCTTCTTTGAACGAAGGAGCGCCAACCGGCAGAACCATGAACTCTTGTACGTCCACGTTGTTGTCCGCGTGCGCGCCGCCGTTGATGATGTTCATCATCGGTACAGGCAGCTGCTTCGCGTTGAAACCGCCGAGGTACAGGTACAGCGGGAGGTCAAGTGCTTCAGCAGCAGCACGGGCAACTGCCATCGATACCGCGAGGATCGCGTTCGCGCCCAGCTTGCCTTTGTTCGGCGTGCCGTCGAGCTCGATCATGCGCTTGTCGATGCCCACTTGGTCCAGAGCATTCATGCCGATGATTTCGGGAGCGATTGAATCGTTCACGTTCTCAACAGCCTTCAGAACGCCTTTGCCGAGGTAGCGGGATTTGTCGCCGTCACGAAGCTCCACCGCTTCGTATGCGCCTGTGGATGCGCCGGATGGAACGATAGCGCGGCCGCGTGCGCCGGATTCCAGGTGAACTTCTACTTCTACTGTTGGATTACCGCGGGAGTCAAGTACTTCGCGAGCGTACACATTCGAGATTACAGTCATTACTAGATACACTCCTTCAATTATGGATTAAATTGGGTCCTGCCAGAAAATGCTAGCTGCGGGAGGCAGCAAGCGTGGTGCCGGTCATTTCCACCGGTTTGGATACGCCGAGCAGATCCAATACCGTCGGGGCAATATCTGCCAGAATGCCATCGTTCCTTAGTGTAACACGACCGTCCGTCAGAATGAAAGGCACCGGGTTGGTCGTATGGGCCGTATTCCGGGTACCGTCCGCGTTCGTGACGAGATCGGCATTCCCGTGGTCCGCCGTGATCAGGGCAACGCCGCCCTTCGCGAGGATGGCGTCCACGACCTTGCCGAGACACTCGTCGGTCGCTTCTACCGCCTTGATCGTCGGCTCGAGCAGTCCCGAGTGACCGACCATGTCCGGGTTCGCGA
This sequence comes from Paenibacillus caseinilyticus, assembly GCF_027533645.1. Taxonomy (GTDB): domain Bacteria; phylum Bacillota; class Bacilli; order Paenibacillales; family NBRC-103111; genus Paenibacillus_G; species Paenibacillus_G caseinilyticus. Next base: position 39,503 of record NZ_JAQAGY010000017.1, on the reverse strand, counting down.
AGTTCAGGATGATAACATCCTGGCGTTCCGCTTCGATCTCGGCCACGGCTGCCGCCGCCACCTCATAAGCACTCATCTCCGGCTGCAGATCATACGTAGCCACCTTCGGCGAAGGGATCAGGATCCGCGTCTCGCCGGGCAGTTCGGTATCGCGTCCGCCGCTGAAGAAGAACGTGACGTGCGGGTACTTCTCTGTCTCAGCAATGCGCAGCTGCTTCAGGTTGTTCTGAACGAGCACTTCACCGAGGGTGTTGTCGAGGTTCTTCGGCTTGTAGGCCACATAACCTCCGACCGTTTCGCTGAAGAGCGTAAGGCAGACATAGTACAGATCCGTCGGCGCCTTGTCTCCCCGGTCGAAGCCGCGGAAGTCGCTGTTCGTGAACACCTGGGAGAGCTGGATCGCACGGTCGGGACGGAAGTTGAAGAAGACGACGGAGTCGCCGCTCTCCACAAGACCTACCGGCGTATGGTCCGGCTTCACGATGACCGTCGGCATGACGAATTCGTCATACACCGAGCGGATATAGGACTCTTGGATCGCGTTCATCGGATCTTCGAAGGTCGGGCCGTCGCCGTATACCATGGCACGGTACGACTTCTCCGTGCGCTCCCAGCGCTTATCGCGGTCCATCGCATAGTAGCGTCCCTGTACGGTTGCAATGCGGCCAACGCCAACATCGGCAATCTTCTTGAGCAGACGCTCCATGTAGCCCGCCGCACTGTCCGGAGCCACATCACGGCCGTCGAGGAAGGCATGGATGTATACTTCCTCGAAGTTCTCCTTCTTGCACACGTCTAGCAGCGCGAACAGGTGCTCGATATGGCTGTGAACGCCGCCGTCGGACAAGAGTCCATACAGGTGAAGCTTCTTGCCATTATCCTTCGCATGGCGGATCGCCCCGAGAATCGTTTCGTTCTCGTAGAACTCTCCGTCGCGGATCGACTTGGAGATCCGGGTCAGGTCCTGATACACGATACGGCCTGCGCCGATGTTCAGGTGCCCTACTTCGGAGTTGCCCATCTGGCCTTCCGGCAGACCTACGGCTTCGCCGCAGGCGGTCAGCGTAGTGTGAGGGAACTGGTTCCAATAACGGTCGTAATTCGGTTTCTTCGCCTGGGCTACGGCATTGCCCTGCACGTCTCCGCGCAGGCCAAAGCCGTCCAGGATAATGACTGCTACCGGTTTCGGTCTGGCCATCTTACTTGGCCCCCTCGATCAGGGCGATGTAGGAAGCCGGCTCCAAGGAAGCCCCGCCTACCAGCGCACCGTCGATATCCGGCTGCTGCATGTATTCCGCAATGTTGTTCGGCTTCACGCTGCCGCCGTACTGGATGCGTACCGCTGCTGCCGTCTCGGCGCCATACAGGCCGCTTACGACTTCACGGATATAGCCGATAACGTCTTGAGCGTCTGCAGCCGTCGAAGACTTGCCTGTTCCGATAGCCCAGATCGGCTCGTAAGCGATAACCGTCTGTGCCGCCTGCTCCGCGCTAAGGCCGGCGAATGCGCCTTCCGTCTGCACTTTGCATACGTCCTTCGTCTGGTTCGCTTCACGCTCTTCGAGCTTCTCGCCTACGCAGACGATCGGCGTCAGGCCATGCTTGAATGCCGCGTGGACTTTCTTGTTCACGATCTCGTCCGTCTCGCCGAAGTAAGCCCGGCGCTCGGAGTGACCGATGATGACGTACTCTACGCCGAGATCCTTCAGCATTACGCCGCTGATCTCGCCCGTATAAGCGCCGTTGTCTTCGAAGTGGAGGTTCTGGGCACCGATTTTGATCGACGTGCCTTTCACCGCTTCAACCAATGCAGGAAGGTTCGTGAACGGGGAGCAGATCACGCTCTCCACGCCGTCCACTTCTGCCTTGCCCTTCACTTCGTTTACGAAGGAAACGGACTCCTGTATGGTTTTGAACATTTTCCAGTTGCCTGCAATAATCGGTTTGCGCATGGGATGTGCCTCCTTATTTATCTTGAAGCGCAACAACGCCAGGAAGCGCCTTGCCTTCCATGAATTCGAGGGACGCGCCGCCGCCTGTAGAGATGTGGTCCATCTTGTCGCCAAGGTGGAATTTCTCAACAGCTGCTGCAGAGTCGCCGCCGCCGATGACCGTGTAACCTGCGGTTGCTGCGCAAGCTTCCGCTACCGCCTGGGTGCCGTTCTTGAACGGCTCGAGCTCGAATACGCCCATAGGCCCGTTCCATACGACCAGCTTCGATTCGGCAATCGTCTTCGCGTAGATTTCGCGCGTCTTCGGTCCGATATCGAACGCTTCCCATTCAGCCGGGATCTCATCGATGTTCACGATTTTCGTGTTCGCGTCTGCGCCGAACTTGTCGCCTACGACAACGTCAACCGGCAGCAGGAAGTTGATGCCTTTCTCTTTAGCTTTGCGTTCAAATTCCTTTACGAGCTCGAGACGGTCGTTGTCCACGAGGGATTTGCCGATTTCAAGCCCTTTGGATTTGAAGAAGGTGTAGGACAGGCCGCCGCCGATGATGATGTTGTCGGCGATCTCGATCAGCTTCTCGATGACCGCGATTTTGTCCTTTACCTTCGCTCCGCCCACGATCGCTGTGAAAGGACGCTCCGGGTTGTTCAGCGCACGGCCGAGCACGTCGAGTTCCTTCTCCATCAGCAGACCGCCTACAGCCGGAAGGTGATGCGCGATGCCTTCAGTCGAAGCGTGTGCACGGTGTGCAGCACCGAACGCGTCGTTGACGTACAGGTCGGCAAGCTCAGCGAACTGCTTCGCGAGTTCCGCGTCATTCTTCTCTTCGCCAGCGTAGAACCGCACGTTCTCAAGCAGAAGCACGTCGCCGTCTTTCAGCTCGGCTACCTTCGCTTGAACCGCTGCGCCTACCGCCTCGTCAGCCTTCACTACCGGCTGGCCCAGCAGCTCGGAGAGGCGTGCCGCTACCGGCGTCAAGCGAAGCTCTTCCACCACTTCACCGTTCGGACGGCCCAGGTGGCTCGCGAGGATGACTTTCGCTCCGCGCTCTGTCAGGTACTTGATCGTCTGTACGGTCTCACGGATCCGTGTGTCATCCGTAATCTTGCCGTTCTCCAGCGGTACGTTGAAATCTACGCGCACAAATACGCGTTTGCCGCCTACTTCCACGTCACGAACGCTCTTCTTGTTCATCTTTGTCGCCCTCCCGGTGGGTTCATGTGTCTTGCTGCTCTTGCTCTTTATCTGGCCCAGCTTCTGTTTTAGTGCTCTATATATAATCCGGAACATGTCATAACAGAGGGTATGTACCGGTTTCTCTCTTCGTTATCTCTGTATGTTCTCTCTCTACCCTACCCTTACCCGCACACAAAAAATGTGGGAATGGGCCTTGCTTTCTCCATCAACCTGCACGCGTCAGCAAAGGGTATCTATCATAGAGCGTTAGCGCGGGACCTTTGAACTTTCATTTCCACCTTTCTCAATTGTTAAAAGAAATGAAAGTTCAACAGCTCCCGTAGATAGATACCCTTTGCGTCAGCGCAGTACAGATTGATGTACTAGCGGACCATTACCACAGTTTTGTTCTTACAGACCTTTTTTGGCGATGAAGTTAGCCAGGTCAACGACACGGTTGGAGTAGCCCCACTCGTTGTCGTACCAGGAAACGACTTTCACCATGTTGTCGCCGACAACCATCGTGGAGAGGGCGTCGATCGTGGAGGAAGCCGGGTCGCCGTTGTAGTCGGAAGATACAAGCGGCTCTTCGGAATAGTTCAGGATGCCTTTCAGAGGGCCGTTAGCCGCTTCTTTCAGGGCGTTGTTGATGTCGTCTACCGTTACGTTCTGGCTCAGTTCCACAACCAGGTCCGTTACGGATACGTTAGGTGTAGGTACGCGCATAGCCATACCGTTCAGTTTGCCTTTCAGCTCAGGCAGAACGAGGGATACCGCTTTGGCAGCGCCTGTAGTCGAAGGGATGATGTTCTCGGCAGCTGCACGGGCACGACGCAGATCTTTGTGCGGCAGGTCGAGTACGGACTGGTCATTCGTGTAGGAGTGAACCGTCGTCATCATGCCTTTTACGATACCGAACTTGTCGTTGATGACCTTAGCGAAAGGAGCAAGACAGTTCGTTGTGCAAGAAGCGTTGGAGATGATCGTGTGCTGGGACGGATCGTACTTATCTTCGTTCACGCCCATAACCACGGTGATGTCTTCGTTAGTAGCCGGTGCGGAGATGATAACTTTCTTCGCGCCGCCTTTCAGGTGAAGCTCGGCTTTGTCTTTCGCAGTAAAGATCCCTGTGGATTCAACGACGATTTCTACGCCGTTTGCGCCCCAAGGCAGGTTTTCCGGATTGCGCTCCGCAAATACTTTTACGGTTTTGCCGTTGACGATCAGCGCGCCTTCCGTTGCTTCAACCGTTGCGTTCAGCTTGCCGTGCGTAGTGTCGTATTTGAGCAGGTGAGCCAGCGTGTTTACGTCTGTCAGGTCGTTGATTGCAACGATTTCTACTTCAGGGTTGCCCAGTGCTGCACGAAATACGTTACGACCGATACGACCAAATCCGTTAATACCCACTTTTACCATGATTGATAGCCTCCCAAAATATATATTGTCACACCGCCGTTCCGGTAACCGGAGTCAGTGCAACGTTCAAGACAGGCAGGGCCTGTCATGATGAACTTATCGTACGAATGATCTCTTGCGCTGCGCCCTCGTCGGTGACTAGCACGTCCTGATGGCCGTATTTCAGTACCGATGCGATGGCTTCGCCTTTGCTGCGCCCGCCGGCAACACCGATAACGGTGTCCATGCCCTGGATATCCTCCAGGCGCAAGCCGATGGTCGGCATACGGTGAAGAATATTCCCGCTGCGGTCAAAATAATAGCCGAACGCTTCCGCAAGCGCCCCTTCCCTCTCCAAGCTCTCGGTCGTTCCCCGGTCCACCTTGCGCCTTCTGGCCATTACCATAGCATCCCCCATCCCATGAATGACCATCCGTGCCTGACGGATGAACTGGATGATCTCGGAGATGTTGGTGTCCTGGATCAGCGATTGGTATGCTTCTTCGCCGAGATGATCGGGTACATGAAGCAGCCGGTAACGCGCTCCCGTCTTCTTGGCCATGGTAGAGGCGATCGTATTGGCCTGCATCTCCAAGCTCTCGCCGAGCCCTCCGCGGGCCGGTACGAACCAGATGCCTTTCATTGCCGGGGCGGCCGTGAGGTGGTACGCCACTTCGGCCATCGTCGATCCGCCGGTAACGGCAACGACGTCGTTCTCTCTGACCAGCTTGCGCAGGACGGATGCACCGGCTCGGCCAAGCTCCTTCTTCACCTGAGGTGAAGCGTCGGAATCGCCGGGCACAATCACCACGTGCTTCAGACCAAAATGTGCGCGCAGGCGCTCTTCCAGTTCCGTCAGCCCGAAAAGGTCCTTCACCAGCGGTTCGATCCGCTCGAGTAGTTCCCTTCCTGCGAGGCTGATGCGTATGCCGGAAGCATCCACGTCGACCAGCCCCTGCTCCTTCAGAAAGTCCACTTCCGCCCGGAGCACCCGCTCCGTCGTATTCAGCAGTCCTGCCAAAGTGCGCCGGCCGATCATGCCGGAAACCAGGATATGATGAAGAATGGTATAGCGCTTCTTCATGGTGTCCATCAAGTCGGGAAGCAGCTGTTTTTGGATATCAAGGATCTCTCTCATGGCTTCACTCCCGCTTGCCTGCTAACTGGACACTTTTCGTCCCGGTGATACATTTTTAGTCCCACATTCTCCAAAAGAAGAACTAAGCTCTCACTTAGTTATTTCTAATATACCGGATTTTCATTCCATTTTCAAGGTACGCTTTGTAAAAATCTTGTAACGCAAATCATTTTTCAAAAGGGCTTGCTTTCCCCGGACACATGATATATAATAAATTTTGCTGTCACACCAACGACAGAAACAAGCAGTACACACTTCATACGCGCCCGTGGTCCAATGGATATGACGTAGGCCTCCGGAGCCTGAGATTAAGGTTCGATTCCTTACGGGCGCGCCACTTACACAAACAACGAGATCAGCTGACAAGCTGGTCTTTTTTTGTCGGTTAATTTGACCTTTCTTGATCTTAGTTTGTTTTTGGGCTATGATGGTTATAGTTTAACTATAAAGGAGGCTGCAGCACATGAGTTTTATCCCAATGGTAGTCGAACCGGATGCAAGAGGGGAGCGCGCCTATGATATTTACTCGCGTTTGCTCAAGGACCGCATCATCTTTCTTGGAAGTGGCATCAACGACGTTGTAGCCAACTCGATCATCGCACAGCTGCTGTTCTTGGCCGCCAATGACCCGGACAAAGACATTCACCTCTATATTAACTCCCCGGGAGGCTCGATCACATCGGGCATGGCGATCTACGACACGATGCAGTTCATCAAGCCGGATGTCTCGACGATCTGCGTCGGCATGGCCGCTTCGATGGGCGCCTTCCTGCTCGCTGCAGGTGCGCCTGGCAAGCGTTTTGCGCTGCCGAACAGCGAAGTCATGATCCATCAGCCGCTTGGCGGCGCCGAAGGGCAAGCCAGCGACATCGAGATCCGCGCGAAGCGTATCCTGAAGATGCGTGACAAGCTGAACACAATTCTCGCCGAACGTACCGGACAATCCTTCGAGCGGATCGAGAAGGACACCGACCGCGACAACTTCATGTCGGCGGCAGAAGCCAGCGCATACGGATTGATCGATAAGGTTATCGAAAAAGTGTAATCCCCCACAGCAAGCTCCTAAGCCCGCTATGCCGGTTAACCCGGACATGGCGGGCTTTTGTCTGTTCATTCCCGAAGAATCAAAGCCCCGAAGCCTCGCGCCCCCCTATGGGGAGGCACTAGTAAAAGAAATTACATGCGTCCTCCGGCCGGCCTCTACTTCGATCCGCCCCCTGCGGCCTTGCTCGAATCCGTAGTACCAAGGGAAAACAGGATAATCCAAACTTCTGATCACCATGCTGCTCCATCCCAGCCACCGCCATATCCGGCTCGGCTCCGTCCACTAAGCTCCTATTGAGTTCCTCTCCTTCCCGTTGGTTGCCTGCTCCTCAAGTAAGTATGACGTGAGAGATCGGCTCAAGGTTACTTCCCGGATTGTGACGCCTGCCTGACCGTCCAATGATCCCCTGGCCAAGGAGACGAGACTCTGGCCAAAAGAAAGAACCCTCTCCTTCGGATCAAGGAAAGGGTTCTCTCATGGTGATTATGGCTGCTGCTCCACCCGGTCATCCAGCGGGTAGAAGATCAGATCCACCGGAAAGGCCGAGCCGGCCGGCGGGCTGAATTCGATATCGAGCGATTGCTCCTTGCCTGTTGCCTTCGCGAGGATCTGCATCCCGTCAAAGGCCGTGATGACCCCGGATTCCGGAATGAGGCGGATATCGCCGTTGATCTTGATCGGTCCCTTGAAGACGCCACCCTTGGCCAAGATCATGATAGCCATCTTGCGCGGTTTGTCGGCATGAATTTTGTAAATAACACCGTAGTTGCCGTCGTTCTTCACTTCCGCCTTGCGCTGAGGATCGTATCCCGGCTGGAACGGGTCGGCCTTGCCGTCGCCCAGGATGATCCGGGATGGCGATGTGAAGGAAGAAGCATCGATATTCCACTTCACTTCGGAGATCGGGAAGGTGCCCCGGACATGGCCGCTGAAGTCGAGCTTAGGCAGCGACAGCGCCTTCTGGGACACATCTTTAGCCGCGATGAAGGAGAACTGTACCTTCCCCGTGGTCTCCAGGTCATAGAACAGGTTCACGCCCTGTGCCGGGTAGAAGTCTGGCATCTGCTTATACGTGAACGTCTGGCCGGCAGGAATCGTCATGCTTTCGTTCAGAGGATCCCCGAGCAAGAAATCGACCGTGGCTTCGCTGCCGATCAGGTTAGCGTAGACCGAAGGCCACACTTCCCCTTTGTTCGTCGTTTTGATGGTCACCGGCTTATCGGTCAGGTTCTTCGCCAGAATAGCGAAGCTTACCTTTTCTTTCGTGCCGTTGATGTGGTCTGCATACAGTCTGGCCTTGCCTTCCACTTCATCCTGGTACAGAATGCCCTGTTCGTAGAATTCTTCCGGACTGTCACTGACCAGGAGGGTGCGCCCAGGAACGTCGGTCGCCGTCTTCGGCAGCTCCGGCAGTTCCCAGAAATGGCTCCACAGCGTGCTCCAGTTCGTCTTGATGAACGAACCGACCGGCTTCATGTAGATCGGATACTCTATGGCATCGAGGAAGGTTTCCTTCTCGATAACCAGGTTGCGCGTGTACGGCTCGCTCTTGTTGCCGTTACTGTCCCAGACAGTCAGCGTGATCGGATAAGTGCCCGCTTTGAAATAAGCATCTTCTTTCCCGGTCCACTCGAATTTAGGAATTCCTTCTGCATCCGGGTCATAGCTCAGGTCCACATACTTCACCGGCTCGCCGATCTTGTAGCTGGACTTGGTGAAGGTGAACTTGGCTACCGGTTTGGAGTTACTCGTGTTCGGATCGAACAGACCCTGCGGTGCATTCACGTGAAGCACTTCCACCCGGCGCAGTTCATTGTTATACGTATATTTGGCTCCCATGTAATCGGCCAGCCAGGTTAGCTTGATCATCAGACGTCCGTTGACGATCGCGGCTACCTCATCGAATGCCATCCAATAACCGTTAATCCATACCGACTTGTTATCAATATCGAGCATGATTTCGTAGCCTGGGGTCTCCATTTCAATCATACGGGTGGCATCGTTCCACTCCACCTTCATGCCAAGGGCATCCCCCAAGAACTTTGCCGGCACAAACATTTTATCCTTAATGATCGTAGCCGGTGCATCCAGGGTCACCTGGGTGCCATTCAGGAAAGCTTCCGCTTTATCGATATAGAGCAGCACATACGTCGTACTGGCGGATGCCAGCGGGTTCTTCTCTTGTTTGTCCGCCGCAGCCGGCGCTACCCATCCGAATGACATCAGCAGGCTGACTACCAACAAGAGGGCCAGTTCTTTCTTCATCCATTTCATATTCTCTTCTCCTACTCCTCTTCCTGCAGCTCTTCTCTGCACCCTGCAGCCCAATCCAAAAAACCTTCTCCGGCCGTCAGACACGTCAATATAGACGCAAGGCACGAAAAAAGGTTGCGCTTTTCCAATTGGCACTATGCATGAGAAAATCCCTGACCTCCAAATCCACAGAAAAAAAGCTTCCTTATCGGAAGCCCGTGGCGGTCGTTATTGGTTCTCCAATTCCTCTTTGCTGACCAGTGTGACTAAAGCGTTTACAGCCTGCTCGGCATCCGAACCTTCAGCACTTATGTGAACTTCCGTACCTGTGCTGATCGCAAGGCTCATGATCCCCATAATGCTCTTGGCATTAACCTTCTTCTCGTCCTTCTCTACAAAAATTTCCGAAGAAAACTTATTCGCTTCTTGAACGAAAAGTGCCGCCGGTCTGGCATGAAGGCCTGTTTTCAACTTGACGACTACTGGGCGTCTCGACATGCAACCAATACCCCCTACAATCTGTAAATTCCGAATAATGAAGGCGTGCGCCTTCTTCCATCTTCATGGCCTGAAGCTGCAACGGATGCCTTCGTCCTGCACATCCTTGCCCTGAATCCATACCAGCGGCACACCGTACCGCTGCCCAATACCCGGTATCCCGAATACTGGCGTATAGATCAATCGATTGGACTCAATGGTTCCAATCAGCGAAAATCATAAAACCATCCTACGACAACCAGCCGCTTTGCGCTATCCTGGTCTTGGCATCAGGCGTACTTCTAGGAGCAAGACGGAAGCAATGATTTCAACCCTGGATGATATCTTCCCTTGCGTCCTTAGTAAAAAAGCAATTTTTCAGCTATTATATCATTTTTCGGCAGTTTGCACTAGAAATTTTGCAAAATTACACAAAAGTTCTATTTTTGCTTTAGAGCGCTTGCGATTTGCGGACCTTCTCCGCAAGCTCATCAATCTTGCGAAGCCGGTGGTTCACACCGGATTTGCTGACTTTCCCCTTCAGGAGATCGCCGACTTCCTTCAGGTTCATATCGGGGTGCTGCAGACGGATCTCCGCTACCTCCCGAAGCTTCTCCGGCAGATTATCCAGCCCCAGTTCCTTCTGGAGGAGCCTGATGTTGTCGATCTGTCTTACAGCCGCACCGATGGTCTTGTTGAGATTGGCCGTCTCACAGTTCACGAGCCGGTTGACGGAATTGCGCATATCCTTCATGATCCGGACATCCTCGAACCGCAGCAGCGCTTGATGGGCACCGATCAGGGAAAGGAAATCAATAATCTTCTCGCCCTCTTTGATGTATAGGACAAAGCCCTTCTTCCGCTCAATGCATCTGGCGTTCAATCCGAACTCGCAGGCCAGCTTGCACAGGGACTGGCAGTGCTCCTCGTACATCGAATAGATCTCGAGATGATAAGAAGTCCCTTCCGGGTTATTCACGGACCCGCCCGCGAGGAAAGCACCCCGGAGATAAGCCCGTTTGCAGCAGGTTTTTTTGATTAGTGAAGGTTCAATCTCCGAAGCGAACAAAAACCCCTCGGAAACAATTTGCAGATCGGACAGAATGCTCTGAACCTGCGAAGGAACCCGCACGATATATACATTATTTTTCTTGAGCCGCATCTTCTTCCGAACCAGCAGCTCGATATGCACCTTATACGATTTCTTGAGCAGGGAATAAATGCGCCTGGCAATCGCGGCGTTCTCCGTCGAGATGTCCAGCGTAATCTTCTGGCTCGTCAGCGACACCGCTCCATTCATCCGGATCAGGGCAGACAGCTCCGCTCTCTCGCAGCACGTGTCCGACTCCATCAGGGTTAGCTCTTTCTTCGTTTGGGCGGCGAAGGACATGGTACATCACCTCTTCTTGAACATCCAGCTCTCCACCAGTTGATAGATGTGTTGACTTAATTTGACTGCGTCATGGCGCAGGTAGGTGCGGAACAGGATCAGCTTGTCTGCGATCACCTTATAGCCTTCCTGCGTGACGGTTTCCAGATCCAGGGGCACGACTTCGGCTCCCTTGTCGGCATATTTGCGTTTGACAGGATCCGGGATGGCTCCGTTATTGACGATCACGTAATCGAACAGCGCATGACCCACGTGGTCGCGGATGGCTTTCAGATGGTCGCTGACCTTGTAATCATCCGTCTCGCCCGGCTGTGTCATCACATTGCAGATGAACATCTTGAGCGCTTTGGATTCTAGAATGGTCTGCGCAATTTCGGGAACGAGCAGGTTCGGCATAATGCTGGTATACAGGCTCCCCGGACCGACCAGGATGGCATCGGCATTCTTGAGTGCTTCCACGGCATCCGGCAGCGCCTTCACATCATGGGGCTCAATCATTACGCGCCTGATGACGCCGCCAGCCTTCGGGATCTTCGACTCTCCTTCGACGATCGTTCCGTCAGTCATCTCCGCACGCAGCACAATCGCCTGGTGCGAGGCGGGGAGGACGCGTCCTCTTACGGCGAGAACACGGCTGAGCTCGCGAACACCAGTAACGAAGTCGCCGGTAATATCGCGCATCGCCGCGAGCATTAGGTTGCCCAGACTGTGTCCGGCCAATCCGTTCCCTTTGTCAAAACGGTACTCGAGCAGTTTGCCCAGCAGAGGCTCCACATCCGCCAGAGCGGTGAGGACATTGCGGATATCGCCCGGTGGGATGATCTCGAGCTCGGAACGCAGTATGCCCGAGCTGCCCCCGTCGTCGGCAACCGTGACGACCGCGGTAATGTCCACCGGCTTGTGTTTCAAGCCGCGGAGCATGACCGACAGCCCCGTGCCTCCGCCGATTACGACGATACGGGGGATATAAGTCTCCCTCTCGAGGACATCGGTCATTTCTTCACCTCAACCCGGTCCCGCTCCGAATCGCGGTGGCTGACTCTCACGGTTTCCGTTTCGCTGGTGCCCATCATTTTGCCGAGATATTCGGCGATCGCGACCGAACGGTGCTTCCCGCCCGTACATCCGATTCCGACCACGACTTGGCTCTTGCCTTCCTTCTTATACTGCGGCACAAGGAACTGCAGCATGTCGAGCAGCTTCGCGAGGAATTCCTGCGTCTCGTTCCACTTCATGACGTAATCATAGACATCCGGATCCTGCCCCGTATTCGGACGCAGATTATCGATATAATGCGGATTAGGAAGGAAGCGTACGTCAAAGATCAAATCGGCATCAATCGGAACACCATACTTGAACCCGAAGGAGATGACGTTGACCGAAATGCTGCTCTCCTCCGCATTGGTGAACCGGGAGGCAATCTTTTCCTTGAGCGCCGCTGGCTTCAGGCTGGTCGTATCGATCACCTGAGTAGCCAGACCCTTGAGTTCCTCCAGCAGCTTCCGCTCCGCCTGAATTCCTTCGAGAGGGGCCCCGGTCGGCGCGAGCGGGTGTTTGCGCCGGCTTTCCTTGTATCTCTGGACCAGTACGGAATCCGTAGCATCCAGGAACAGGATCTCGTAGGTCAGCGTGTAATTTTCGTTAAGATAACGGAGCGACTCAGACAGGGACGTGAAGAACTCGCGTCCGCGAAGGTCGATCACCAGCGCTACTTTGCCGATGCGGCCCTTCGACTGCTCGATGAGCTCCGCGAACTTCGGAATCAGAACCGGGGGAAGGTTATCCACGCAGAAGAAGCCCAAGTCTTCTAGGCTCTGCACCGCGATTGTCTTGCCGGCACCGGACATGCCTGTAATGATGACCAGCTTTCCGAGGGAATGATGTTCTTCCATGGGTCCAACTCCTTTCGCGCGGACATAACCCTGCCCCAGGAGGGAGCGGGACTTACGTGCAGTAAAGTCTCGCAGTGAGAGCACCGGCCGCCCGCCCCTTCTAGCAATGGAGCGAATCATACTGCCAAGTATCCTTTGCCGGACTTCCCTTGCCATCAAGCCCCTTGATCCATCCTACGGGGCCAGGGTGCCGCTGTTGTTACGTTGAAGTACAAGCTCGCGGCCACAGCCGACCGCCGGTACTCCGGTCTTAGAGACTATGAAGGTTCAAGCCCGCGGCGCCGACGATGCCTGCATCGTTGCCGAGAACGGCGGGCACAATATCTACGCCCTCTTGAGCCGTCTCCTGAGCGAACTCGTGATAGTACTTGCGGATGGCGTCGAATAGAATATCGCCGGCCTTGGATACGCCTCCGCCTACGATGAAGCGCTTCGGATTCAGGACCACGGATACGGCAGCCATCGATTTACCGAGGTACAGCGCTGCCCTGTTAATGATACGCAGTGCCGTTTCGTCGCCTGTCCGGGCCGCATCGAATATATCCTTTGCCATGATGTTCTCCACCAGAGCCAAGGATGTATGTTCCCCGCGCGCTACGGCTTCTTTGGCCATGCGAATAATGCCCGTTGCCGAAGAGACGGTTTCCAGGCAGCCCTTCTTGCCGCAGCCGCACTCTATGGCTTCCAGATCCGGTACGACAGCCATATGGCCGAGCTCGCCGGCCATCCCGTTGAATCCCTGATAAATCCGGCTGTGAATGATAATGCCTCCGCCCACGCCGGTTCCCAGCGTATAGCAGACGACATTCGGAATCCCTGCACCCGCTCCGCTCCAGGCTTCACCGAGTGCCGCTACGTTGGCGTCATTGTCGATCTTAACGGAAACCCCGAGCTTCTCTTCCAGGATCTTCTTCACCGGAACATTGCGCCAGCCCAGGTTGGGAGACAGCTTCATGAAGCCTTCCGGAATATCCATAAACCCGGCGATCCCCGCACCGACTCCGGCAACCTGCTCCCACTCGTATGGAGACTCCGCTACCAGCTTGCGCACATATTGTGCGATATTCTCCAGCACGACATCCGCGCCGTATTCGGTACCGGTCGGGCCTTCGTACGTCTGCAGCAGCTTGCCCTGCACGTCGCACAATCCCACTTTAATCGCGGTTCCTCCCAAATCGACTCCTACAAACACTTGATCTCCCATACCTGCTATTCACCTCATACGACATGATTACGTGGTAACTCCTGTTCCAACTATAAGGCAACCCTACTTGCAGGTCAAGAATAACCAGGATGCCGCTTCCCCGCCAAAACAGGGCTCCAGCGGCACCTTGCCAAGACCGTTTTGGAGCGCTGCCAACGAACGTACTGCCACCCGTACGGCATACAAGCGGACAGCTTCCCACCTGGGAATCCTCCTCCGGATTCCCGATACTCTCCTATTATACCTCATTGAGCGCCGCTTGAATATGATTCGCTGCAAGTCCACTTTTCCGGGTGTTCCACACGGCCCCCCTGCAGTAGCGCAGGGGGTTTGCATGGACAAAAGGAAAGCACCTGTTCCTTAAGGATCAAGGTGCTTCCCTCTGAGTTGAACTGCGCTTAATTCAGATACTGAATATAAGTCAGCATCCGTTTCAGCATCACCGCGGCCTGGGCCCGGGTTGCCTTATCTGTAGGAGCGAACGTCGTCTCGGTCATGCCTTGAATAATACCGGCTTGCACCGCTTCCGCTACGGCTTCCTCCGCCCACTCGCCAATATCTCCTTTGTCGGCAAAGGAATCCAGGAGCGACTTCGAAGCGGCCGGCTTCTTGTCCGTGAACTTCAACGCTCTCGACAGCATCGTGGCCATTTGGGCTCTTGTGATCGAAGCATCGGGTTGGAATGTGCCGTCTTCGAAGCCTTCGATCAGTCCGGCGTAGACCGCCGAGGACACGCTCGCACTATACCAAGCGCCCTTCGTTACATCCGTAAACTTGCCTCCGGTCTCTGCGCCAGGCTCCACGCCGATCGCACGTACAAGCAGCGTGGCGAACTGGGCGCGGGTCATTGGACTCTCCGGCTCGAACGTCATATCGGTAGTCCCTTCAATGACACGCTTGCCTGCCAGCCGCTCCACATCCTCCTTCGACCAGTGCCCGACCAGGTCACTGAATGAGGGGACGGTAACGACGGCGCCGTAAGCCGGCGAGACATTCCGGGCCACCGTCACGACGGTCTTGCCCCCCTCCTCCTTGAAGAGAGCAGGAGCAGGCCGGAACGGGCCCTGCGAACCATCGGAACCTACCAGGGAGGTCTGAGCCTCGTTAATATCCCCTTCCAGCGTAAGGGTAATCGTGCCTGGACGGTTAGCCGGGATCGTAAGCTTTCTCGATGTCCCGCCCTTCCCTGCAGCGGTGACATCGAACCCGTAGAGGTCGCCTTGGAGCTTGATCGCGCTGACGGACGAACCCGGGGTTACCCGGATGCCGAAGCGGACCAGCACTTCCCCGGCCATGCTCTTAAGCTGCTCGGCGATATCGGCCGGCACCACGTTCAGCGGCACGTTATACCCCGCCGTTCCTGTTTTAATCCACAGCGCGGCATCCGGTACAGCCTTCAGTCCCTCGAGCAGCGCCCCGCCCGGAGCGATGACGGTTACGCCCTGCTTCGTGTCTACTTCCAGCGTGATGGTGTGTGCGCCGCCGCCCAGCGTCTTCAGCTTCTGGAATGCTTCGGCTAGTTTTGCGCCATCCAGCGTGATTTCGGTGATGAATTGGCCGTTCTCCGTCTTTTGGACGGAAGAATAAGAGCCGGCCTTCAGTGTCACACCGCTGCCCGTAACCGCGAACGCATCAACGAATGCAGCTCCTCCGCCTCCGCCACCAATATAACCGCCCGAAGTCGCTGGATCCGTTGTCGTCGATGCAGAGACGTTCGGACCGCTGCTGGACCAGTTGCCTGCCGCATCGCCCGCCTCGACCTTAAACTTGTAGGTTGAGTTCGACTTTAGGCCTGTTACGTCGTAGGATACAGCTTCTCCATATACGGTACCGATCACCGTATCATCGCGGTAGATCCGATATTGCGTGACGCCAGCCAGATCTACGGCAGGCTCCCATGTGAGCTTCAGCCCAGTCGAGGTCTGACCGCTTGCCGTCAGCTTGCTCTTCGCCGCTCCTGCCGGGATGACCTTCAGGAATTCTGCCGCGATCGCTTCATAGCCTTTGAGGCTCGGGTGAATGTTCTGTGGGTTCGGAAGGTTGCCGGATTCGTCAGCAGCAATGGTACTCATCGTATCGACGAACTTCGCCCCCCGCTTCTCGGCCACTTCCTTCAGCACTCTGTTCAAAGCCCCAATCATGAACTGCGCCTGCTGCTTCCGCGCCTCGGGTGCATGCGGATACGGATTGTAGTAACCCATGACGAATACGGAAGCATCCGGGTTCAATTCCTTGATGATATCCAGCGTACTGCCGATATTGCTGCCGATCGATGCCAGCAGCTGACCGAGCTGCGCTTCGGTAAGATTTCCTCCAGTTACCTGGTCAGCAAACAAGAGATCGTTCGCCCCGGCATTCAGCGTAATTAGATTCGCCGTACGAACCGTGTCTGCTATGCTTCCTTGCCCAGGAAGTCCATAGACGGCGCGGGTTACGCTGCGTTTGAGATCGGAGAGGACGTCACCGGACGTATACCCTGGCGCTGCATATCGCTTGTCAAAATACACGGGCTGCCCCTGCTTTATCAGTTCAGCCGCAATGTAATCCGTGTACCCAAGATCCAGTTTGCCCTCTGGCGTAACACCTGCCGCCAGCGAATCTCCCAATGCGGCGTATGTGGACCAAAATGGCGCATACGTATCTGCCGTCACACTAGCGGCGTGATTCACATAGGTCACAGCCGGCGTCGAGATACGGTTCGCGGCCGCATCCAGCGCCTGAACCGAGAACGTATAGCTGCCCGGCTCCAGCCCGGATATCGAATAGACGGTATCCGTGACACCCACCGCGGAGGCAACTACCTTCCCGCCCTCGCCGTAGCCGTATACCGCATAGCTTACTGGACCACCGGTCACTACCGGCTCCCAGTTCAAACGAACTGCTTGCGGAGTCACTTCCGTAGCTCTCAGGTTGGCTGGCGATTGGAGTCTCGCGATGGTGATCGGGGCCGAAGCTGGGCTGACGGACCCCTTAGAGATCTGGCGCACCAGGTATGTGCCCTCCGGCAGGAAGAAGAAATACGCTTTGTTTTCGGCAGCACCGAGTTGAACTTCCGATACTTTCTTTCCGCTTGCCGCATCATACAGTTCGATTAACGCACCTGGTGCACCGGCTGCAATGAGCGATGTTCCGCTCACTGCCGGGTAAGGAGATGGATCAACGGACACAGAAAGATCTTTATCCTGAATATTCCCGGCCAAGTCGACCAATGCTTTCGCCAGGATTTTCACCTCTTGAGGAAGGGTCTGTTTTTCCCAGGTAATGATCAGCTTTCCGTCTTGAACCTTTGCCGTATCCCCTGCATCCAGCGGTCTCCAGACTCCGCCGATATTCACTTGAATTTTGTCTTTGATCGTCTTCTCCGCTGCCCCGGTATAGTAACGGAATTCAAGCATCGGTTCATTGAATTCAACAGTCAAGGTCTTGTTGTCCAAGCTGAACGCTGACTTCTGGTAGGCTGTTCCCACCGTGTTGTCTTCTTTCGCAACGACGAACACATTCCATACCTTTGTTGCGCCATTCGGGGAAGTAACGGTATAAGCTACCCCGCCTTTGCTGAAATCCTGAGGTGTGCCGGAAGCAGGACTCACCGTGGCGCCGGAAGAAACCAGGATCTCCGGGGTAAGATTGCTGACATCCGTGCCCTTAGGAACATAATAGACTACTTGCGAATTCGCCAGGTCAATTACGGCCTGTGCTTCGGGCGAGGCCTCATTCTTCAAAGAAGGAATACGGAAGCCTGTGATATTGCCGTTCTGATTAGCTCCTGAGCCGTTCTCATACCCAATCCCAACTTCCGTCCACGCCGCTATGACCGCTTCCTTGACCTTCTGTGCCTGCTCCGAAGGGATCCCGTTCGCCTTCTGCCAATCGGTTACCGAAGCGACGAAACCATCACGCGCATCCACGAATTCGGACACCGGGGTTAAGTACTTCGTCAGGGAGTTGTAGGCGAGCTGCCCGAGCACCTTATGTCCGCTCCAGCCGGCAATGTTCAGGGCATCGATCTTCTTCGCTATGAGATAGGCCGCATGATTCGGGATCCCGCTGTTGATATGTACGCCGCCGTTATCTCCCCATACCGCATCATCATACAGTTCCTGATATTGATCCATGTGCTCCGGCTGTCCGTAGTCCGAAGGGTTCTCCAAGCTGCGGACCACTGCTCCCGTATCTTCGCCGAGCAGCCAGTCATTGCTGTCGAATACAGAAGCAAGAATATCCGAGTAAGCCTCATTGAGGGCACCGGATTGATTCTCATACACAAGTCCTGCGGAGAATTCGGTTACCCCGTGGGTGAGCTCGTGAGCCACCACGTCCCCTGCGCATGCAAGACAATCCAACGCCTTGCCGTCGCCGTAGTAGATCGCATTGATTCCGCCTCCCATCCAGAAGGCATTGTCCAAGCCCTCGCTCTCATTCGTAGAACCGGGTACGTGGACAATCGAGAGAATGTTCATTCCCTTGCCGTCGAGGCTGTTGCGGCCGAATTCGTTGAGATAAAAATCATACACTTGGCCAGCGTAATAATGCGCATCTACCCCATGGGATTCCATGGTCCCGGCCTTGCTGTTAAACACCGGCGAGGCGCTGGAGATGGGAGACTCCAGCGTGCCTTGCGGAGTAAGGTCCCTATAGTCATACGTCATCAAGTATCCGGGGTTATCGTGTCCGGGATGTTCCTGCGCCATCCGTTTGGTGATATCGGCCAAATAATAGCGGTCACTGATCCGGAGCGCATTCAACTTCTTCGTGTCGCCCCGGTGGCCCACATTATCCGAGGTTACTGGGCCATCTTCCCGGTGCAAATTATTGTACGTATGTAAGATTGCTCCCGTATGGGCATCTACGAATCCGACCCAGCTTCCGAATTCTGGCTGAATATAAGAGAAGTTGACTTCATAAGCCAAATGCGTCTGCCCTCCGAACGGATACACGACGAGCTTCGCTGCCGGAAGCGGCACTTCCACTTCCTCGCCGAGTTTCCCGCCCAGCGTGATAGCCTGTCCGATCTTGGCTTCCAGGTCCGTCTGGAGCTTCCCGATCGCTTCTTGTCCGCTCAGCGAAGGAGTCACATCGACCGACAGCCCGCTTACCGCCCCTTGAAGCTGGTTTTGGATCGCATACGTTTTCTTGGACTCGTCCAAGTGCAGATTGATGTACTTGCCGTAGACCGGAACACCGCGGTACTGCTGCTGATACAGATAATGCGTCTGGCCGATGCCATCCGTGCTTTTCTTAACCAGACCCAGTTCGGACGCTGCGTTCTTCAAACCGAAGACCTGTTGGTTCAAGCTTACATATTGAAGAACCGCGTCATCCGAGTTCAAGCGGGCCGACAAGGACCCCATCAGAAACCGCGGAGCTCCCGTCTCTTTGTTTTCCGTAACCGTGAATCCCTTCTGCTGCAGCAGCTGTACCGAAGAAAGCGACAGCCCTTGGAGCTGGAGCGACGGAGCGAGAAGTAGGTTCGACGGCTCGATAGCCAGATTTTGATTTTGGATTTCTACCGGGGCTGCTGCCGCCGGGAGACTCCCCCCTACCAGCAGAGCAGTAGACAGGAAAGCGGGGATGATTCGTTTCGACAGCTTTTTCAATGAGGCCGACTTCTCCTTCCCTATACTAACAAAATTCGATACATTATGTATCACTCCGATCATGCTACCATAACTTCTACATTTTGGGAACGTATTTAAATGAAAATTAATACAGTTTGTCTCTCCGCCCATCTCCCCTTGCTCTCGTCTCTCTCACCTACGGGTCATCCTGCCAAACCTTAACGCAAAAAAGCGAGAAACCACACGTCTGCGTGGCTCTCGCTTTCAGGTTCTATTCTTATTTGTTCAGCGTCTGGCTCCAGTCGTGCACCATGTGCCCTTCAAGGAACTTCTCGCAATCCAGGGCTGCCATACAGCCGCTGCCCGCCGCTGTAATCGCCTGGCGGTACTTGCTGTCCTGTACGTCACCGCAGGCGAATACGCCTTCGATGTTCGTCAGGGACGAGCCTGGCTTCACTTGAATATAGCCGACTTCATCCGTGACGATCTGTCCCTTAAGGAAGTCCGTATTCGGCTTGTGGCCGATGGCCACGAAGATCCCATCGGTCTCGATGATTTCCTCTTCACCGGTTTCATTGTTCTTCACCTTGAGGCCGGTTACGCCTTTGTCGCCAGAGACCACTTCCAGCGGCGTGCGGTTCAGGCTCCAGGCGATCTTGCCGTTCTCGCGTGCGCGGTCCTGCATGATCTTGGAGGCGCGAAGCTCCTCCCGCCGGTGAACCAGACGTACTTCCGTCGCGAAGCGGGTCAGGAAGTTCGCCTCCTCCATCGCGGAATCGCCGCCGCCGACTACGATAATCTTCTTCCCGCGGAAGAAGAAGCCGTCGCATGTCGCACAGGTGGATACCCCGCGGCCGATGCTCTCCTTCTCGTTGGTGATACCGAGGAGCTTCGCCGAAGCGCCGGTCGAGATGATCAGGGATTCCGCCTCTATGTCACCGAGGCCTTCCACGTTGAGCTTGAAGGGACGCTTCGACATGTCGACGTTGTTGACCCAGCCGGTTTTGAACTCGGCACCGAAGCGCTCGGCCTGCTTGCGCATGTTGGCCATCAGTTCAGGGCCCATGATGCCTTCAGGGAACCCGGGGAAATTCTCCACTTCCGTCGTTGTGGTGAGTTGGCCGCCCGGTTCCGGGCCTTCGATGACCAGCGGATTCAGGTTGGCGCGTGCGAGGTAGATCGCCGCTGTCAAGCCTGCAGGACCGGTTCCGATTACGATGGATTTGTACATATAGGTTCCTCCCGTCTTTGCTTTACTGGGCTTCCCTTCATTAGAGCTTGCTCGAAGCTTGCTACGAAGCTTGCTACCTATGATTCATGGCTGGAATCCAGTTCGGCGAACTTGCTGAAGATCGCGGCCATCTTCTCCCGAAGGCCGCAGGCCTCGTCGATGAGCTTCGCATTCTTGCTGACCGTCGCAATGGATACCCCGTATCTGGCGGCGGCATCCCCATAGGTGATGGGGCGGCGGTGCATCTTGGCCGTCAAATATTCAAGCGCCGCGGCCCAGCCCTCAGGCTTCGCCATCTTCGGCACATGCGGGAATACCCTTGTTAAGTATTCTACCCAGAGTGTCTGCAAATCGTACTGCTGAACTGTATCATACCGGCGTGCCATCTGACGCATCGCAAGCTCCATAATGCCCTGCCATTTGTGTTCCCAGACCGGCAGATTCGGGGCAAAGGGAGAGGGGGCGACGATCGTCTCCCGGCCTTCCAGTACAGCGCTCAGCGGATCCCTTACCCCCATGCTGCGCAGAACGAAGATCGCAACCTTCTTGAGGTAGTCGTCTTCGCCCGGCTCCAAGATAAACTGCGTCAGCGCGTCCCTCACCTCATCGTCGCCGATCAGGGCAAAGGCCTGAATAACCTGCAGCTTGGTATCGCCGTCCCCGTGCCGCAGCGCCCAGAAAAAGGACGAACGGACGAGCGGGTCGCGCTTGAGATGGTCGGGCATGCCATTCTCTCCGCGTTCAATGCCCCGGAACTGCTCCTCGAACGGCAGGTGATAATGATAGCTGACGTTCGGCTTCACCTTCTCCTGCTTATGCTGCTTGAGCAGATTCAGGTAAAACTTCGGGATCTCGGAGGAGGAATCGAATTTCTCGGCCTGGCGCCACTGCCGCTCCGCTTCCTCGTAGCGGCCCGTGTTGTACGCCGCCACTGCCGTATAATGGAACAGGCAGGGATCTAGTCCCGCCTCGCCGGTTTTGAGCAGACGCTTGAACAGCTTGTAAGCCTTGTCGTGCTCGCTCAGAATACCCATGGTCGTCGCCAGCTTGAACACATGGTCCTGATGGAACGGGTACGTCTTCCGCAGCACCTCGAGCAGCTCGCCGAGCGATACTTTGTCGCCAAAGTGCTGATAGAAAATCGCCAGATTGCAGAGGGCATGCAGATTGCCGGGCTCGAGCTCCAGCACCTGTTTGATCATATCGACCGATTTGTCGAAGTGACCCATATAATAGTAAGCCAGCGCCAGGTTGTTGCGCGCCGCCATAAAGTCCGAATGGTTCTGGACGATATTCTCCAGAATACGCACGGCTTCCGAGAATTTGCCTTCTTCGAGCAGCGCGCGGGCGCGGTCATGCTCGAACATGCCCTCGCGGCTCTTGATCGTCGACAGCTTCGCCGGCCGCTCCAGTTCAAAATTGAGCAGTTCCATCATCTCTTCCGATTCCTCCAGGAACTGTCCCGTCGGATCATTCTCGAGATAGTGGACAATCGCCTTCTCTGCAGATTCGTAGTTCTCCATATTCGCAAAGTTGTTCGCCATGTAGAAGTAGCATTCCGTCATAGCCGGGTCGATCTGGTCGAGCACATGCTGCAGAATGCGGTTCGACTCCTCGTAGTTCCCCATTTCGGAGAGCAATCCTGCCAGATTGCAGTGATTTACCGCGTTCTCGGGCTCGTACTCGGCGGCACGACGAAAGTATTTCAATGCCTTATCATAATGATAACGGTCCATCGACTGAACGGCTTTTTCGAAAAAGAACGTGGCGTCCATTTTCATCGGTACGACCTTGGTGTGGGTTTGGGGCATCGCACGTTTTTTCTTCTCCATAAGTAAGGCACCTCCGTGTCCGTCCGGTATGGTCGAGAGATCATCGGCTGCGATGCGGCAGATGGGTGGTCTCTACATGTCCGGATATTCGTAGTTCCTCCCATCATAACACAAACCGGCCCAAAACCATAAGGTTCTGAGGGCCGGAGTCGTGTGGAAATCTTATGAAAGGCTACACTCCGCCGTATTTGAACAGGGAGCTGAGCGAGCCGCCGGACATGATGATGTTGATCGCATCGGCAAGCAGATGGGAAACCGAGAGCACCCGGAACCGGGCCGAATGGTCGTCCGGAATCGCGATAGAGTCCGTAATGACGACCTCTTTGATGTTCGGGTGATCGAGACGCTGCAGAGCCGGGCCGGAGAAGACCGGGTGTGTCGCACAGACATAAGCGTCATGCGCACCGCGCTCTTTGAGACCCTCGACTACATTGACGATCGTCGTTCCCGTATCGATGAGGTCTTCGATAATGATCGGCGTCATGCCGGCCACATCCCCGATGACGTGAGTGATCACGGCCTCGTTATGTGCAGGGCGCTTCTTGATCATCATAGCGAAAGGCGCATCGAGAATATTGGCCATCTTCTCGGCCGTCGTGGCCCGTCCGGCATCCGGAGAGACGATGATCGGATTAGGCACATTGAGTTTCTTCATATAATCGCTGATGAGATCCAGCGCGGTCAGATGGTCCACAGGGATATCGAAAAAGCCTTGAATCGCCGGTGCATGCAGATCGATCGTAATGACGCGGTCCGCACCTGCCGTAGTCAGCAGGTCAGCCACCAGTTTTGCCGAGATCGGCTCCCGGGGCGCGGCTTTGCGCTCTTGGCGGGAATAACCATAGTATGGAACGACAAGGTTGATCGTTCTCGCCGAAGCCCGTTTGGCGGCGTCCATCATCACGAGCAATTCCATGAAATTCTCGTTGATGGAGTGGGAGAACGTTTGCACCAAGAACACGTCGCAGTTCCGGATGCTTTCTTCGTAGAGACAATAAATTTCCCCGCTTTTGAAACGGGAAAGCTTGATCTGGCCGAGCGGTACTTCCAACTCTTTACAGATCTGCTCTGCCAATTTCGGGTTGGACGAACCCGAGAAAATCTTCATTTTGTCGCTGTACATGGTTACCTCCGCATTCTGCTTGTGTTCCGTGGATCATCTGACTTCCGGCGCCTTAGCGCCTGTATCGGTCGACCTGAGAATCATATCAAGGAATTCGTTGCTCCCTCATTATACATGAAATCACGCGAATCCAATAGGCACCTTTTGTCGGTTCCTGACTTTAAATGTGGCTAAATCGGTAAAACCCACGTCAATCAACAGGGCTGAAGCCTCTTCCAAATACTGGCCAAGCCGCTCCGGCTGGTGCGCATCGGAGCCTAGTGTGACCGGAATACCAAGCTGCAGAGCATATTCCAGCATACGGCGACTCGGGAACATCTCTTGAGCCGGCATCCGCAGCCCCGAGGCATTAAGCTCGATCGCCATATCGGCTTCCTTCACGGCGTCCAGCGCCATGCGCTCCAGATGCTCGGTACTGCGGTCCGGCTTGAAGCCGAATCGCTTGATGACGTCGATATGCCCTATGTAGTCGTACAAGCCTGTCCGGCAGGCCTTGATGACGGCATCGTAGTACTGCTCGTATACAGCGTATGCATCCCGGTCCTGCCACCCGTCCGTCTGGCGGTGATCGGTGATATCCCATTCCCCGAGAAAATGGACTGACCCGATGACGTAATCCCATGGATAGGCACGGATGATCTCTTCAATCTGCTTCTCCCAGCCCTCTATGTAATCGCCCTCCAGGCCGACGCGGATATCGATCTGATCCTTGTACTTCTCCCGGAGACGGAACGCCTCCTCCACGTATTGCGGCAGTTCCTCCATCGGCATGGCCATGCCGGGCAGATAGGTCTTGGGATCTACGTGAAGCAAGGGCATGTGATCGGACAAGCCCAGCTGGGTCAGTCCGATCTCGATGCCCTTCACTACGTATTCCTCGAGTTCGCCCGACGCATGCCCGCAGCGCACATGGTGCGTGTGGTAATCAATGCGCATTTAGCTTCTCCCCTATTCCAGCGTATATTCGGATTTTGGCTTATTGTACCGCCGACCGAGTTCGAACATGAGGTCGTCGAGCGGCAGCTTGCGTTCACGCAGCAGCACCATCAGGTGGAAGAGCAGGTCGGTCGCTTCATACCGGAGCTCCTCGTTGTCCTGGTTCTTTGCCGCGATGATGACTTCCCCGGCTTCCTCGCCGATCTTTTTCAGGATCTTATCGATCCCCTTCTCGAACAAGTACGTCGTATATGCGCCTTCCGGACGCTCCGCATCCCGCTGGGCAATGACCGCCTCGACTTTCGCAAGCATGGCGAAGCGGTCTTCGCCTTCCGAAGCGCTCCCCGCCGAAGCGTCAGATTCCGTTCCCGCCAGCGTCCCCAGCTTCACTTCATGGAAGAAACAGCTGTACTTGCCCGTGTGGCAGGCAGGACCCTTCTGCTCCACCAGCACAAGCAGCGTGTCCCCGTCGCAGTCGTACCGCAGCGATTTTACCTGCTGGGTATGCCCCGATGTTGCTCCCTTGTGCCACAGCTCCTGACGCGAGCGGCTCCAGAACCAGGTTTCGCCCGATTCCAGAGTCAGCTTCAGTGACTCCTCGTTCATATAGGCCATCATCAGCACTTCCTTGCTCAGCGCATCCTGCACGATGGCCGGCACCAGGCCGTGCGCATCCCACTTTACCGCTGCCTGCAGCGCCTCCATGCTCTCTACCGCACTCTGCACTTCACTCACCGGACTTCGACTCCTTTGCTGCGGAGGTCGTCTTTGACCTCTTCGATCGTCATTTCTTTATAGTGAAAAATCGTCGCGGCTAGTCCCGCATCTGCTTTGCCCTGCTCGAAGACGTCGGCAAAATGCTCCTTGCGCCCTGCCCCGCCGGAGGCGATCACGGGAATGCTGACGAGCTCAGACACCGCACGCGTCAGCTTGATGTCGAATCCGTCCTTCGTGCCGTCCGCATCCATGCTCGTCAGCAGAAGCTCGCCCGCGCCGAGCGTCTCGGCCCGTTTCACCCATTCCAGCGCACGGATGCCCGTCGCATTACGGCCGCCGTGCGTGAACACTTCCCACTCGCCCCACTCGGGGTTGAAGCGGGCGTCCACAGCCACGACAATGCACTGTGATCCGAACCGCCGCGCACCGTCGGAGATCAGCTGCGGATTCCGCAGTGCCGCGGTATTGATGCCGATCTTGTCCGCACCCGCACGAAGCATTCGCTTCATGTCGTCGACGGAGCCAATGCCGCCGCCTACGGTGAAGGGAATCGTAACCTGCTCCGCCGTCTGCTGCACGACCTCGGCCATGGTGGCGCGTCCTTCGTGCGAGGCCGAGATATCGAGGAAGACGAGCTCGTCGGCCCCTTCCTTATCGTAGATCGCTGCGAGCTCCACCGGATCCCCGGCATCCCGCAGATTGACGAAGTTGACTCCCTTGACGACCCGCCCGTCCTTCACGTCCAGGCAGGGAATAATCCGTTTGGCCAGCATACCCTGCGCCCCTTTCCGTTTACTGCCCGATTTGGGCTGAGCCACCGTGAAGTAAGCCTCTTGTTCCGGCACCCCTGCGAACAACGCGTCCAAGCGCGAATTCGGCATCGAAGTCCTCAGCGGTGCCGCCGTACACGGGGGCCCTCGCCAGCTGCTGCAGCCCGCTCCAGGCCAGCTAGGCTCCCTTACGTCCTTCGCACAGCGCAAGGAAGTTACCAAGCAGCCCCATGCCTACGCTGCCGCTTTTCTCGGGATGAAACTGCATGCCGTACACATTGCCGCGGGCGACGATGGCCGTCACATCCTGATAATAGTCCGTTGTCGCCAGCAGATCCGACGGCTCCGACGGCTTCACGTGATAGGAGTGCACGAAGTAAACGTGCCCCTCCGGCAGCCCCTGCAGCAGCGGGCTCTCCTGCTTATAGTCGAGCTTGTTCCAGCCCATATGCGGCACCTTATAGTCGCCGCGGAAGCGGACCACCTCGCCCGGCAGCAGACCGAGGCCCTCATGCTCGCCGTGCTCTTCGCTGCGCGAGAACAACAGCTGCATGCCGAGACAGATGCCTAGCAGCGGCTTCCCGCTGTCAGCAGTCTTCCGCACGGTATCCGCCAGCTTCGCTTCGCGCAGATGCGCCATCGCGTCCCCGAAGGCGCCTACGCCGGGCAGAATCGCTCCGGCAGCCCCCAGGATCTCCGCTTCGTCCGAAGTAACCAGCGCCTCATAACCCAGACGCTCCACCGCCGAACGGACGCTGTGCAGGTTGCCTACGCCGTAGTCGATGATCGCGATCATGGCTTACAGAACCCCTTTCGTCGACGGCACGCCTTGGACGCGGGGATCAATGCTGGTCGCTTCGTCCAAGGCCCGGCCGAGCGCCTTGAACACCGCTTCGATCATATGGTGCGTGTTCTGGCCGTAGTGGACGATCACGTGGAGCGTGATGCGTGCCTCCAGCGCCAGCTTCCACAGGAATTCGTGCACGAGCTCGACCTGGAAGCTGCCCACCGTCTGCGACGGATACTGCGCCCGGTATTCGAAGTGCGGCCGGTTGCTCACGTCGATCACGACCTGTGCCAGCGCTTCGTCCATAGGTACGAACACGCTCGCATAGCGCTTGATACCGCGTTTGTCGCCCAATGCTTCGCGGAGCGTCTGTCCGAGACAGATACCGATATCCTCGACCGTATGATGATCGTCGATATCCACATCGCCCTTGGCGTCCACACGCAGGTCGAACTGCCCGTGCTTGGTGAACAGGTCGAGCATATGATTGAGGAACGGCACGTCCGTTTCGATCTCCGACACACCGGTTCCGTCTACTCCGAATGCGAGACGAATATCCGTCTCATTGGTCTTCCGCTCCACTTCCGAACGGCGTCCTGCCTGCAGCTTCTCTTCACTTGCCATGACGGTTCCCTTCCTTCTCCAACCGGATTTCAATCGCACGCGCGTGAGCTTCCAGCCCTTCGTGGCGAGCCAGGGTCATGATCTTCTCCCCGTCGCGCAGCAGGGCTTCCTTGCTGTAGTAGATCACGCTCGATTTTTTAAGAAAATCATCTACATTCAGCGGCGACGAGAACCGCGCCGTACCGTTAGTCGGCAGCACGTGGTTCGGTCCCGCAAAATAATCGCCCACCGGCTCCGAGCTGTACGGGCCGAGGAAGACCGCCCCCGCATTCTCGATACGGCTGAGGTATTGGAACGGATCGGCCACCAGAATCTCGAGATGCTCCGGCGCGAGCCGGTTCACCGCATCCACCCCCTCCTCAAGCGAGTCGACCGTCAGAATCGCGCCGTAGTCGCGAATGGACTGCGCGGCGATGTCCCGACGCGGAAGCGCCTGGAGCTGGAGCTCCACTTCGGCACGAACCGCATTCGCCAGCTCTTCCGATGGCGTGATGAGAATCGCCGAAGCCATCTCGTCATGCTCCGCCTGAGAGAGCAGGTCGGCTGCCACATAAGCCGGGTCCGCGCTGCCGTCAGCCAGCACGACGATCTCGCTAGGACCGGCGATGGAGTCGATGTCTACCGCGCCGAACACATAGCGCTTGGCCAGCGCGACATAGATATTGCCCGGCCCGACGATCTTGTCGGCCGGCGGAATCGATGTCGTGCCGTAAGCGAGTGCCGCTACAGCCTGCGCGCCGCCGACGCGGTAAATTTCCTTCACCCCGGCCTCCGCTGCCGCGACCAGGATATGCGGATCGATCCCTGCCACGCCCGCTGTCGCCGGCGGGGTCACCATCACGATCTCCGGCACACCAGCCACTTGGGCCGGGATGGCGTTCATGAGCACGGACGACGGATAGGCCGCCTTGCCGCCCGGTACATACAGACCGACCCGCCGCAACGGACGGAGCACCTGGCCGAGGATGCTTCCGTCGGCCTGCAGATCCATCCATGACGTGCGCATCTGCTTCTCGTGGAACCGGCGCACGTTCGCCGCCGCCTCGCGGATCGCGGCGAGGAACCCTTCATCCACGTGGTTATACGCTTCCTGGATTTCCTCAGCGCTGACACGCAGTTCATCTACGCGCACCCCATCGAACTGCTCCGCGAACTTTCGAAGCGCCGTATCCCCGTCTTGGCGCACTTCTTCGATAATGCGCCGTACGGCTTCATTTTGCTCGGGAGATCCGTATTCGACCTCCCGCTTCAGACTAAACTCCGATGCCGGCATCACTTTCACGGTAGAGCCTCCTCCCCCATATTCCTTTATATATAAGCCATTCGCTTCTCCGAATGGGCCCCGCCTCCAGCGGTCTTCTCCGAGAGCCTCTACGCTTCTACTTCCCAGCCTCTGCCATCGCAGCCGAGATAATCGGCTGCAGCCGGTCGCACAGCGCCTGAATCGCGTTGTTCTTCATCCGGTAGCTTACCCGGTTGGCGATCAGGCGGGAGGTGATCGAGAAGATCTGCTCGTATTCCTTCAATCCGTTCTCGCGGATCGTACTCCCTGTCTCCACCATATCGACGATCCGGTCCGCGAGACCGATCATCGGCGCCAGTTCGATCGAACCGTTGAGCTTGATGACCTCCACCTGCTGCCCCTGCTCGCGGAAGTACTGCGAGGCGACATTCGGATATTTTGTAGCCACCCGCGGGTTGATCACCGGCTGCCAGTCCGGCAGCGCAATGACCGACATGCGGCAGCGGGCGATGCCGAGGTCCAGGAGTTCGTAGACGTCACGGTTTTCTTCCATGAGAACATCCTTGCCGACGACGCCAATATCCGCGACGCCGTACTCCACATAGGTGGGTACATCCACTGGCTTCGCCATGATGAACTCCATTCCCGCTTCAGGCACCTGGATGATCAGCTTCCGCGAATCGTCCGTATCGTCCGGAATCGCAAGTCCCGCCTCCCGGAACAGCTTTGAAGCCTGTTTATAGATTCTGCCTTTGGGCATCGCTACCTTCAATAATTCCTGCATCGCTTGGATTCCCTCCTATCCTTCGCCTACGAATTCAAGCACATCGTCATACGGCAGTCCCTGCACCGCCACAAAAAAACCGTCAAGCATCAGCCGCGTCTCGACCGTCCGCCCTGCTTCCGCCCTCAGCTCCGCCGCACGGGCCAGGGCCTCCGCCCGGCGTCCCGCCGTGTAGAGCACCAGCGTTTTCCGCAGCGGCCGGGCAGCGGTGTCCCGTCCGACCACTTCAAGAATCCGGTTCGTCTTCAGCGCGAACCCGGTTGCCGGCGCGGGTCGGCCGAACTGCGTCAGCAGGTTATCGTATCTTCCTCCGCTGCACACGGGGAACCCAAGGTCCGCCGCATAGCCTTCGAACGTCATCCCGGTATAATATGAGAAGTCACCGATCATCGTCAAATCGATCAGCACATGCTCGCTGACCCCGTACGCCTGCAGCACATCCCACACCTCACATAAGTGAGCGATCGCATGCTGGGCCACCGGATCGTCCGTAAGCTCCCGGGCCTGTCGGCAGATTTCCTGGCCGCCGCGCAAGCGAAGAATACCCTCGAGCTCTCCCTTTACCGTCTCGGACAGTTCCAATTCCCGCAGGGCTTCACGGTACCCTACATAATCACGGCTTAAGAGGCATCCTTTCAGCAGCAATTGGGCCTCCGTACGATCCTTCAATGTTTCCTGAAGGAGCCCATTCAAGAACCCGACATGGCCCACGGCGATCTTGAATTCCTTCACGCCCGCAGCCTGCAGGCAGGCCACCGCCAGCGCAATGACCTCCGCATCCGACTCGGAGGAGGCATCTCCCACCAGCTCGACGCCGGTCTGAAAGAATTCCGCATCGCGGCCCGCTTCCGCTTCGAACGCCCGGAAGACATTCGCCTGATAAGAGAGTCGTATCGGAAACTCCTCATTCTGCAGCAAGGAAGAGACCACCCGTGCGATCGGTGCCGTCATGTCTGAGCGCAGCACCAGCGTTGTTCCGTTGCGGTCCAGCAGCTTGAACAGCTTCTTATCCTCCGTCGAACTCGCTACGCCTACTGTATCGTAATATTCCAGCGTGGGTGTGATGATCTCGCGGTACCCCCATCGCTCCATACATTGCATTACATTCAGTTCGATGCTGCGCAGCTTCGCAGCCGCCTCGGGGAGATAGTCCTTCACGCCTGTCGGCTTCTCGAACACCTTCGGTTTGGACACTGGATTCACCCTATCTCTATATCGTTTAGTCCTCGAACCAAGCTCAAACACTTTAGTTCGCTAATATGTTAACGTGCTACCAAGATGAAGAATGTATTCGTAAGTTTACCACGGAAGCCCAGCTTCGTCAATCGAAGGGAACCGCCATACGCCGATACAAAAAAGAGACGGGCCCGTAGGTCCTGCCTCATCTGTCTTGGTATATGCCTGCTTCTCTGCTCGAGCCATGCCCACGAACCCCCTTCTCCGTTCTGCCCTGCCTGTCTCGCCTTGATCGGCAGCAAGCTTTCATTCCGCTTCCCGCACATCGGCCCGGATGACCTGCAGCGGATTGCCGGCAACGAAGCTGTACGGCGCCACATCCTTGTGTACCACCGAGCCTGCGCCTACGATAGCTCCGTCGCCGATCGACACGCCCGGCAGGACGGTGGTATTGGCCCCGATCATCACATTCGAGCCGATGCTTACGTTCCCCAGCCTGTATTCTTTGATGAGATATTCATGTGTCAGAATCGTCGAGTTGTATCCGATGATCGTATTCTCGCCCACTTCGATGCGCTCCGGGAAGAACACATCGACCATCACCATCAGCGCGAAGGACGTATGCCGGCCTACTTTCATGCCGAGCACGTTCCGGTAGATCCACAGCTTCAAGGGAAGGGACGGAGCGTACCTCGAGATTTGGATAAAAATGAAATTGCGGACCGCTTTCCACCGGGGGATGGTACGATACACCTGCCAGAGCGAATTCGGCCCGTCTACCGGGTAGCGGTCCGTCCGTCTCAAGCTTTCTTCTCCTCCATACCGACAATCCCAAGCAAGTCCTCGATGTCATGGATGATATGCGTAGGCGCATACTGCAGCAAATAATCCACGCCTTTCATCGACCACGCCACACCTACCGAGGGCAGCCCTGCGTTATGCGCCGCCTCGATATCGTAGTGGCTGTCCCCTACCATCAAAGCCGTTGCCGGATCGGCACCAAGTTCCTGAAGCGCTCTTTGGATGCCTTCCGGATCCGGCTTCGCCTTCTCTACATCCTCCACGGTTACGATGGATCCGAAGTAATCGTACATCCCCGTCAGCTTGAGCCCCATCTCCGTCGTTTTGCGGATTTTGCTCGTGACGACGCCCATTTGGATACCGGCCGCGTGCAGCTTGGCCAGCGTCTCGCGAACCTTCGGGAATTCCTGAACCAACTCATCATGCCGATTGAGGTTATAGAGCCGGTATTTCGCCACCAGATCGTCTACCTGCTCTCTTCCCGAGAAGAAGACCATCTGCTCCACAAGGGGGCGGCCCATATTAGGGATGATGTGATGACGTGTCAGCGGCTCGGCTGTGATGCCTTCGAAGGTATGAAGGAACGATTGAATGATAAGTTCGTTCGTATCGAGGATCGTTCCGTCAAGGTCAAACAGTACGGTTTGGATCATGGTCCTGCTCCTTTGTCGTGCGTTCTGTGTCATAAGCCTGCTTGCCCGCTCCCTGCTCTGAAGCTGCACCCTCCGGCAGAGCTTCTCCGCGGGGCAGGATCGGATCCGAATACCGTTCTGAAGAAGCGCCTACTGCCCTGCGGACGATCATAAGGAGAATCGCACCCAGAATGATCAGGATGGATAGCATTTGGGATACCCGGACATTGCCTCCATTCATACTCATATCCCCGGCCGTGAAGCCAAGCAGGGTCATCGGTGCCCACAGCCCATGCATCAGACCTGCCAGCCATTCCGGCCCCGTGAATGCGAGACTATCGGTTCGAATGCCTTCAATGAAGAACCGCCCGATGCCGTACCACACGAAGTAGCTCAGGAACAGCTCGCCTGCCCTCAGGAACGACTGCCTGCGAAGCACGAACAGCAGCAGCAAGCCGGCTAAGTTCCATAAGGACTCATATAGAAACGTCGGATGATAGTACGTCCCGTTGATCTGCATTTGACTTACAATCCAGCCGGGGAGATGGAGATTGCCAGTCAAGAAAGCCTCGTCCACCGGCCCGCCGTGCGCTTCTTTGTTGATGAAGTTGCCCCAGCGGCCGATTGCCTGCCCGATGATCAGACCCGGCGCACAAATATCGGCAATCCGCCAGAACGAATATCCTTTGCGCCGGAAGTAGAGGCCCGCTCCGATGATGGCACCGATCAGCGCACCATAGATGGCGATACCGCCTTCCCATATGTAGAGGGCTGTGATCGGATTATCTTTGTAATCGTCCCACTGGAAGGCTACATAGTAGATCCGTGCCCCTATAATAGCGGAAGGGACCCCGACTAAGAGCATGTCCATGAAAAAATCGGAAGGGATACCGAACCGCTTCCCTTCCTGGACGGCCAGCATCAGCCCCGTTAAAGCGGCCAAACCCAGTATAATACCGTACCAGTGCACACTGATCGGACCGATCGAGAATGCTACGGTATTCATTGCGAGTACCATAAGTGAAACTCCTTCCTTGAGCAGCCGTACCCGATTCCTCGGATGACGGTGGCTAACCAGCTTGGCGATGCCAGCAAGGTCTTCTATTCGAGATCGTCCATATCTTCCGCGAGCGATTCCGTCAGCTTGTTCGTGAACTGCAGCGCCGCGTTGTAGCCCATCCGCTTCAGACGGTAGTTCATCGCAGCCACTTCGATGATGACGGCAAGGTTCCGGCCCGGCCGCACCGGGATTGTAACCAGCGGCACATCTGTATCGATAATCCGTGTAGTCTCCTCGTCCAGTCCCAGGCGGTCATATTGCTTGTCCTGCTGCCATGTCTCCAGCTTGCAGACCACGGCTATCTTCTTCTCTGTCCGCACGGCACCCGCACCGAACAGGGTCATGACATTGATAATCCCGATTCCTCGGATTTCGAGCAAATGCCGGATCAGCTCCGGTGCGTTACCGATGAGCTGATGGTCTGCCGTCTGACGAATCTCAACGGCATCGTCGGCAATGAGCCGGTGGCCGCGCTTTACCAGTTCCAATGCCGTTTCGCTCTTCCCGATGCCGCTGGAGCCCGAGATCAGCATCCCGATTCCGTACACATCCACGAGAACGCCATGGATGGTCGTTGTCGGAGCGAGCCGGTTCTCGAGGAAGTTGGTCAACCGGCTCGCCAGAATGGTCGTCGCCATTCCGGTACGCAGCACCGCAATCTTATGCTCGTTAGCCGAAGCGAGCAGCTCGATCGGGGCTTCGAGTCCGCGCGACAGAATGACGCAGGGAATGTCCCGCGGCGAGCAGAGCCGCTCCATCCGGTCCGTCCGGTCTTCCGAAGACAGGCCGTCGAAGAACGTCAGCTCCGTCTTCCCCAGAATCTGCACCCGGTCATGCGGGTGGAATTCGTAATAACCGGCGAGCTCCAGACCCGGCCGGTACAAATCCGCGGTGGCGATCGGACGCTTCAGTCCCTCTTCTCCGCAGATGACCTCCAAATGGAACTCTCTCACCAAATCCGATACTTTCACTTTTTTGGCCATCGCGATCGGTCTCCTTTGTATTCCAATATTCTCATCCTAATGGAATCGTTCTTATAAATCAACCAACCCTATGGCAAAAGAGGGCCAGCCGATGGGCTGACCCTCAATGGAACGTTGCGATGAAATTAAGCGTTCACCAGGATAGACTGCGTAGTTTCTTTATCGAAGAAGTGCGCTTTGTTCATATCCAGGGCGAGTTTTACCGTTGCGCCTTCTTTGAAGGATGCGCGGCCGTCCACACGGGCGATCATGGTTTGCGTACCGATCCCGTTCAGGTACAGGTACATTTCATGACCGAGGTTTTCGGACAACTCGATGTTGACGTTCACGATCGTATTCGGGGAAGCCTCCATGAAGATCGCTTCTTCGTGGAAATCTTCAGGACGGATACCCATCACAACTTCTTTGCCGATATAGCCTTTTTCGCGCAGCACCTTCGCTTTGCCTTCAGGCACTTCTACGTTCAGGCCTTGTGCCTTGAAGTAGACACCGCCGTTTTGCTCTGCGAACGTACCATTTACAAAGTTCATGGATGGGGAGCCGATGAAGCCCGCAACGAACATGTTTCTTGGGAAGTTGTAGATCTCTTCCGGCGTAGCAGCCTGCTGGATGATCCCTTTATCCATAACGACGATCCGGTCGCCCATGGTCATGGCTTCCGTCTGGTCATGCGTTACGTAGATGATTGTCGTTTCCAGACGCTTGTGGAGCTTGCCGATTTCGGCACGCATCTGTACACGCAGTTTCGCATCCAAGTTGGAGAGCGGTTCGTCCATCAGGAACACTTGCGGTTCACGGACAATCGCACGGCCGAGGGCAACACGCTGGCGCTGACCACCGGAGAGTGCTTTCGGCTTACGGTCCAGCAGGTGCTCGATGTCGAGAATTTTCGCAGCTTCGCGAACACGCGCGTCGATGTCGGCTTTCTTGAACTTACGGAGTTTGAGACCAAACGCCATGTTCTGGTACACGTTCATGTGAGGATACAGCGCGTAGGATTGGAATACCATCGCGATGTCACGGTCTTTTGGAGCTACATCGTTCACGAGGCGATCGCCGATGTACAGTTCGCCTTCCGTGATTTCCTCCAGACCCGCGATCATACGAAGCGTCGTGGATTTACCACAGCCGGAAGCGCCTACAAGAACGAGGAACTCCTTATCTTTGATATCCAGATGGAAGTCTTTTACCGTTGCTTCTGCCGCTCCAGGATATCTTTTCACAATGTGGTTCAAACGAACGCCTGCCATGATTAATTCCCCCTACGAGATAGTATCTTGATATGAGTTAATCATACCTTACATAATCCTGCATGACTATGCACAATCCCTACAAAAAAATCACTTTCTTTTCGTTACTTTGTACAATAGCATAGCAATCTTCACAAGAACCGCGTTATTGAATGTCCTCACGTCGAGTCCTGTCTCTTGTTTGAACTTGTCCAGACGGTACAGCAGCGTATTGCGGTGAATATACAATTTCTTCGCCGTCTCGCTCACGTTACAATCCAGGAGGAAGAATTGTTCAAGCGTCGTCATCGTCTCCGGATCAAAAGCGATATCCAGACGCTTCAATACCCGTTCCAGGAAACTCGCCTTTTCGGCTTCCGGCACAAGGTGGACGAGCTTCTCCAGCTGCAGCTCCCACGGCAGATGCATGCTGCTGCCAACGTGGTAAGTACGCCCGAGCATGATGGTCTCTCTCAATTGAAGCACTGCGTTATATAGCGATTTAGCGGGCGTCATCGGATAGTGGATGGCCAGATGCGCATCCCCTACCCACTCGTTCTCTAGCATTTCGTGAAGACCGTATCCGATCGCGGCGAGCTTGTCCTCCTGCGTTTCATCATCGGAAGAGCGGTCATCTGGACCATCCATCGACAGGATTTTCTCCGAGCCGAGGATGAGCCACTCTTTTTCCGTCAGAGGAATCAATGTAATCTCCGCATCAAAAAAAGAATCCAACAGCTTCTTCAATTCGGGGTAGTAGACCCGCCTGGAAGTTGTATAATCCCCGTACAGCAGAATGGGTACTTTGGTGGAGTATAAGGATAGCTGGGAGACGATGGCATCCGGCATCTCCGCATGGGTAAAGCCGCGCTCATGCTGCTGTTGAAGCCATTCCCGTACCAACCCTGCTTTTCGTTCCTCTTCGGTCAGCGTGCCCGTCGGTTTCCCTACGGGCTCCTTCTTTGCGGCCAACATCATATCAACCAATCGGCGCTCCGAGATCGTCACGGCTTGTTCATCCACAGCAAACAACAGCACCTCTGCTTCTTCCCTATGTACAAGCCAATACAAACGGCCATTTTTTATCCGGCTGCCGTCCTGTCCGACCGGATCCTCTGCAGGCCCACTTTCCCAGTCCTTCAGCGGCCACCGTACCATGTCCACATTGATACTCCAAATGCTCTCCAGCTGCTCCCTTACTGAGTCCCAGTCCATCCCGGCTCCCAACCTTTATCTATAAGGTGTAGTATCATCTAGGTTCCTGCTCTCCATATTGTATCATAACCCTCTGTCCGCCTTGCAACTAAACGGATCAATATGAGGAACTCACTTCCAACGGGTAGTTCAAGTATGGATGCTTCGATGCCGACCGGCTAGGCCTCAGCGTATGAGGATACAGGACGCATTCCCCGGCAATAATGGGAAAAGCACTCCACTTTGAAAGGAGACATCCGACTTTGCCTGAATTACGCTACGGCCGCGGTATAGTGAGTGTGGAACTTCCGGATTCCTGCTCATGGGACTTGCTGTCCTATCCCGGCATGGACCTTGGCACAAGCCACGCTCTATCCATACAACGCATGCGCCATGCCCTTCAGCACCCGGCCCACGCCCGCCCCCTTCGAGAGCAGGTCCAAAGTCATCACCATGTTGTCATCCTAATCAGCGATGGAACACGTGCTTGTCCGAGTCCTCTCCTGCTTCCCCTCCTATTGGAAGAATTAAATGCGGGGGGTGTGCCCGATGAACAAATCGACATCGTCGTTGCCCTGGGTGCTCACCGCCGTCATACGCCCAAGGAGCTGCTCCAACTCGTTGGTGAAACGGTCGCTTCCCGGGTCAAGGTCCATAACCACTCGTCTGATTCCGAAGACTGCCGGTTTATGGGCACCACCTCCCGCGGAACACCTGTAGAGATCAACCGGCTTGTTGCCGATGCAACATTCCGGATTGCTACAGGCAGCATTCAGCCCCATGCACTTGCAGGCATGTCAGGCGGAGTCAAGGCACTGGTCCCCGGTGCCGCATCCCGCCGAACCATAGAATACAATCATGGGCTGTCGCTAAAGTACCAAACCCAGGCCGGAGAAACGGATAACCCTATTTATGCAGATATGGTAGAGGCCCAGGCTTTTGTCCCTCTTCACTTCCTGCTCAATGTAGTACTCAATCATAATAATGAAGTACTGGACGCTTTTGCGGGAGACTTATCCGAGACTCATCGGCTCGGGTCAGAGAGGGCCGCAGAGCATTTTTTACTTCCCGTGCGAGACCTTTACGATCTCTTGATCGTATCCCCGGGAGGAGATCCTAAGGATTTGCAGCTATATCAGGCCTTGAAGTCCCTTCGCAATGCAGCTGCCTTCACCCGGCCGGGAGGCCAAGTACTGCTTCTTGCGGAATGCCGTGAAATGCTTGGCAGCGGTGCTCTTCAGTCATGGCTTGAGACGATGACCGATCTGGAGCGTAGTACGTCCGCATTGAAGGAACATTTCGTGCTTGGTGCTCATAAACTTCTACATATCGAAGAGATTGTGAATCGGGTTCAGGTCTACTTGTATTCCTCCCTGCCGTCTCACTGGGCAGACATGTTGGGGTTTACTTTGGTAGACCGTCTTAACGAGCAGATTGCCAGCCTTACGCAAACAAAAACAACTCGCATTGCTATCATGCCTTACGGTGCTCTAACTTTCCCAATGCCTGAACAAGGTAAACCTAAGTGAATGACTCCCTCTAGCTCAAGAAACTCACAGCATAGAAAGGAATATAAAAAGCCGCCCAAGTACCGGGCGGCCATGATGGTAATATAGCAATGGATCATATGGCAATAAAATAAAAAAACCTCAGATGAGGTGAATTCACACTTAAAAAGTGGTGAGCCATGTAGGACTCGAACCTACGACACCCTGATTAAAAGTCAGGTGCTCTACCAACTGAGCTAATGGCTCGGAATGAAATGAAGTGGTGGAGGCTGATGGATTCGAACCACCGAACTCGATGAGAGCAGATTTACAGTCTGCCGTGTTTAGCCACTTCACTAAGCCTCCACATAAAAAACATGGTGCCGCCGAGAGGACTTGAACCCCCAACCTACTGATTACAAGTCAGTTGCTCTACCAATTGAGCTACAGCGGCAAAATGGTGGCTCGGGACGGAATCGAACCGCCGACACGAGGATTTTCAGTCCTCTGCTCTACCGACTGAGCTACCGAGCCTTAGTATATGTATTTAATTATTGCATTATCCTTAAATTATAAGGATAAAATGGCGGAGCCGACGGGATTCGAACCCGCGGTCTCCTGCGTGACAGGCAGGCATGTTAGGCCTCTACACCACGGCTCCACACTAAGAAAATTGGTTGCGGGGGCAGGATTTGAACCTGCGGCCTTCGGGTTATGAGCCCGACGAGCTACCGGGCTGCTCCACCCCGCGTCAGTAAAATATTATGGTGGAGGCTGACGGGATCGAACCGCCGACCCTCTGCTTGTAAGGCAGATGCTCTCCCAGCTGAGCTAAGCCTCCTGGGATTCTAAGTACTAGTTAAATAATGATGTACTAGTGAAGTAGAAGTGGTAGCGGCAGAGGGGATCGAACCCCCGACCTTACGGGTATGAACCGTACGCTCTAGCCAGCTGAGCTATGCCGCCATAGGTGAATCGATGCAATTAAAATCTACGGAGAGAGAGGGATTCGAACCCTCGCACCACTTACGCAGTCTAACCCCTTAGCAGAGGGTCCCCTTGAGCCACTTGGGTATCTCTCCATGCATCATTCCATAATCAAGGCTTGCGCCTTGAAAACTGGATGCGAAATGAGCTCGCTGAAGCTCTAACTCTATATAGCTGCTGCTGCTCCCTTGCGGAAAGCTTGCTTGGATAAGCCCTCGACCGATTAGTATTCGTCAGCTCCACACGTTGCCGCGCTTCCACCCCGAACCTATCTACCTCGTCGTCTACAAGGGGTCTTACTAAACTGGGAAATCTCATCTTGAGGGGGGCTTCACGCTTAGATGCTTTCAGCGCTTATCCCTTCCGTACTTAGCTATCCAGCCGTGCCTCTGGCGAGACAACTGGTACACCAGCGGTACGTCCATC
>NZ_JAQAGY010000016.1 GCF_027533645.1 Paenibacillus caseinilyticus | reverse complement strand
CGGATGGGTTCGCAACACCATAGCTTAACGACCTTCCTCACCAGCCGTAAGAATAGTATAGAACGTCTCAGTAAAATTTTCATTATTCTGTGGTGCCCCGGCAGGGGCATGGATGGCTAACGAAGACGATCGAGGAGTTGGCGGAGGGGTCCGCTGATCATTACCGGGATCCGTGGATTCGTGTCGCCGGTTATCGGCAGTTTAGTATCACGTATATCGAGAGTGTTACTTCCGCCATTTCATACCGGGAATCAACCGATAAGGAGCGTCTGACCGCCGTAAGGGCGATAACCAAGGAAGTCCGTAAATTGGAGAGGATCGAGCGTGCCCGAAATTAACGAGAGCGGCCCCGTCAAGCCGCGCAAGGACCGAAAATGCGCGACCTCCTCCTTTACTTACATAGATTCCAATCTATATATTTGTATATATCTGTAAAAAAATTAATATTGTTATTTTTATGTCCACATTACATATTATGGGAATAAATACTATAATAAAAAGTAGTTAAATTACAGTATATAGGGAATGTATCGAATGAGAAACCTTAAGAAAAGCGCAGCAACTCTTGTTGTATCTGCCATCCTCGCTTCTGTTGCCGTTGTTGGCTCTGCCAGTGCTGAGACGCCAACGGTACCTACGGCACCTAGAGTAAAAGTAAATCCAGGCACAGTCGGATCGGGAGGTATTAACCCTCTTGAAACTAGGA
Source organism: Paenibacillus caseinilyticus (assembly GCF_027533645.1). Taxonomy (GTDB): domain Bacteria; phylum Bacillota; class Bacilli; order Paenibacillales; family NBRC-103111; genus Paenibacillus_G; species Paenibacillus_G caseinilyticus. Next base: position 170,227 of record NZ_JAQAGY010000016.1, on the reverse strand, counting down.
AGCCGATTGATAACCAGAACATCGCCTATAGAACTCAAGATAATATTAATTTTGATATTCCTGCTGGATTCGGAATGGTTAAAGTGTTTGTACATAACACAGGAGTAGCTGATATCAAGGTCACAGTTTTAAACCCCAATGGCACTGTGAAAATGAGTGGAACAGTAGTCCCGGGTGGAACTTTTAATGAGACAGGCAGCTCTGCTTGGGGAACTGGTAAGCATTCGGTTTCGCTTACATCACCTGAAGACATGTCTGGTACAGTCTCGGTAAAACTCGCCGAAACTAGCCAAGAACTATAAGGCCAATAGAAAATCCCCGAGGGATCCCTTCCCTCGGGGGATTTTTGAGGTAGAAGCTTGGTCATATAAATACCTCGACAGCTACGTTGGTACTACCCCGACTTGCAGATCAGGTAGTAGTAGCCGAATAAATATTAGAATCGTCACGTCCAGCGTCTGACGGCCAAACTGGCGCACCTGCCTTGCGCTTGTTACGTAGAGGTCGAGCCTGTGGCCATGGATTGCGCCGCCCCGGTCGGTGCAGACGCGTTCCCCAACACCCTCGATCAGCAGCCGCGTTCCAAACGGCAGCTCCTTCGGACAGGCAACGGTTACCCCAGCGCGAACGGGATTCCCAGAAGCCGTTGTCCCTCGGAGTGCATACGCCGTCACGACGTACGGTTCGGCGACGGGAGCCGCAGGCGAGGCTTCGTATTCAAACGTCTTAGATTGAGCAGCGGCATCAGTTTCCCGCGCGAAGCTGAGTCCGGTAAGGTGTACACTACGCAAGACATTCCAGGCGGACAACAATATACTTGGGTAAGTACCAAAGATGATCCGAATGGCGTGCGATCTGGCAGATATACCATTCAATATCATTCTAGCGAGGGCCAAGTACATGTGGAATATAACGGATTCGCATCTGATAACAAAGATGAAGTGAACTAATTGAATACGGCCCAGCGGCAGGGAATCCCCCTGTAGGAATACCAAAAAAGCACGGCAGGCCTCTCAGCCCCTCCCCTCCCGTGCTTCTCCTCATTCCCACCGCTTCCGCGGTCTATTCGCATAAACGGTTCAGGTAGTCCTCATCCGCACGATCAGGATAATAACTCTCCCTCTTGTCCTATCCCCATGCCCCCTACAGCCACAGCTGCAGAAGAGCCATCGTCGCCACACCCGCCACTACCGTGCCGAGCAGACTTCTCGTCAGGACCGCCACCAGGAAGGTCGGCAATGCAGCCAGCAGCTCCACATTCTCCGCGATGGGCACCATCCGGCCGTTCTCTAGGAAAATCTCCTGCGCCAGCAGGGCGGACATCACCGCCACAGGCACCTGATTCAGGAAGCGCAGCATCTTGGGCGGCAGTTCAAAGCGGCTCAGCACCATCAGAGGGAGCACCCGTGGAAGCACTGTGACCAGCGAGGTGCCGAGAATGATCCACAGCATTTCTACTCGGATGTCCACGATGACACCCCCATTCCGATCAGCGCCGCAATTAGGATGGCCGCGAGTACAGCGAAGTGTCCCGGCAGGAACGAACCGGCCGCCACGCAGACGAGGCCCGCGCTGACCGCTACGACGAGATCGACCCTCTTCTTCTGGCGGGTGCCGAACCCTAGCACGAGCAGACCGACGAACATCGCCGGCAGGGCATAGGGCAGCCCGTATCGGCCGGGATCGGGAATCCATGCGCCGGCATAAGCGCCGATCATGTTGGCCAGGATCCAATTGAGGTGGGCGGTTACGTTCAGCCCGAACATCCAGCGGGCCTTGCCCTTCATCTCCGGCGTGAGCCGGGCGGCGGCGACTCCGAAGGTCTCGTCGGTCAGCCCGGTCCCGAGAATGGCGTTCTTCCAGGGGGCATACCGGCGAAAATACGGGGCCAGCGCCGCGCTGAGCAGCAGATGCCGCAGATTCACGAAGAGCACGGTGACGATCACCGCCGTGACGGAACCGCCCGCCGCCACCATGCCCGACACGATGAACTGGGCGGAGCCCGCGTAGAGGAACGTCGAGAGGAGCAGAATCTCCGAAGGATAGAGCCCCGATGTCGTCCCGACCACGCCGCAAGCGAGCCCGATGCTCAAATACCCGAGCAGCGTCGGTACGCAGTCCTTCACCCCCTGCAGGAACATAGGCCGCGGAGCCTGTTCCGCCGTGTTCCCTTCTTGCACTACACTACCGCATTCCATTCGGCTTCCTCCCCATGCTACAATGAACCCATTAGCTGTATCGATATGTGCGCTATCCTACACGTTTGTATGTTATATTATACGACTGTGCATTATATTGCACAACCCTTAACAAGGAGGAATATTCGTGGAGCCGATTCATCTTCGGGTAGGACGCAACCTGCAGGCCATCCGCAAGCGCAAAGAACTCAGCCTCGACAAAGCCGCCGCCCTGACCGGGGTCAGCAAAGCGATGCTCGGGCAGATCGAGCGGGGAGATACGAATCCGACCGTAGGCATCCTGTGGAAAATCGCCCAAGGGCTGCAGGTGTCGTTCACCGCTTTCATGGAAGAAGAGGCCCAGGACGTGGTCGTGGTCCGGCGCAGCGATACGCAGCCCGTCACCGAGGAAGACGGCCGCTACCGCGTCTATCCCCTCTTCCCTTACCGTCCCGGCACCCCGCTGGAGGTGTTCCGCGTCGAGCTCGAATCCGGGGGCAGCCATGAGGCTGAAGCGCATCCGAAGGGACTGAAGGAGTATATCGTCGTGACCTCCGGCACGCTCCGCTTCACCGCTGCGGGCGAATCCTACGACCTCGCGGCCGGCGAAGCGCTGTGCTTCAAGGCGGACCGGCCCCATACTTACCATAATCCGGGAGAGGAAAAGGTCTGCTTCCAGAACGTGCTTTACTATGAGGTGTGATCGAGCAGGATCGGGCAGGGCCCGGTCTAATCAGGTCTAATCAGGTATAATGCCTACTCGGGACTCGGGTCTGATCGAATCTGATCCGAGGGGAGACGCTCCTGTCACGCAGGGAAACCATCCCCGGATCTCGGCAGTCATCGGGGCTTGCGGAGCACCATCGATTGATAGTGAAGCTCCCCCTTCTGCGGTACCGTACCGAACCCTTCGACATGGAACACCGGGCTTACCCGCCGGAGGATCTCCCGGTCCCCATGGAAGCTGAAGAAGCGGGGCGGTTCACACCAGTCATCTTCCCACAGTCCTTCCGATTCCCGGCCGCCATACAAGCCCAGGTAGGTCAGTCCGCCGGGCTTCAATACGCGGGACATTTCCTTCAGCACCCCTTCGAAGTCCGCCTTCGGCACATGAAGCAGGCAGTTCATCGCATATACGCCATCGAATGATCCATCCGGCAGTCCCAGCGCATAGAAATCCATGACCTCTGCCTGCAGCCCCCTCTCCCTGCAGCTGTCCACCATGGCAGCGGAGAGGTCGGTACACATCACATCCAGCCCCTGCTCCGAGAAGAAGGCAGCGTCGATCCCAGGCCCGGACCCGATCTCGAGCAATGTCCGGCAGGATGCCTCCTGTAGGCTGTGCAGAAACTCTTCCCGCTCACGCAGCTTCCAACCGGGCAGCGTCTTGGCAGTACGCCGGGCCGCATCCTTGTCATAAGACTGCGCCAGCTCTCTTTTGATTACCGCTTCTTCCATCGCAGGTCTACCCCCTCCACATCATCCATCCATTCCCAGCATATCGTACATACGTTTCTATCGGTATCCGGGGCCGCTGTCCGGCGGAACTTCGGATTGTTTGTGTATTCCAGCTTCCTGGGTAAAATAGGAGATATGCATTCATTGGACAAAAGGGGGACTCTATCATGTGGCAAGCCGCGATGTGGGGGGCGGTATCCGGCTCCGCCGTTCTGCTCGGCGCCCTGGCCGCGATTCTCTTCGACATCCCGAAGAAGATCATCGGCTATATCATGGCGTTCGGCACGGGCGTGCTGATCGGGGCGGCCGCGTACGAGCTCCTCGGGGAATCGGTAAGGGACGGCGGCTTGATGCCGACCACGGCCGGTTTCCTGATCGGCGCTGCCGTGTTCACCGGCTTCGACGTCTATATCTCCCGCAAGGGGGGCGCCAAGCGCAAGCGGTCCGGCCATGACCAAGAGGGCGGGGAAGCGGAGGCCGGCGGCAGCGGACTGGCCATCTTCGCGGGCACCGTCATGGATGCCGTGCCCGAGTCGATCATGATCGGAGCCTCCCTGCTCGAGGGCGGTTCGGTGAGCTGGCTGCTCGTGATCGCCATCTTCCTCAGCAACATACCCGAAGGGCTCTCTTCTACGGCGGGCCTGCGCAAGGGCGGCTATTCCAAACCGAAGATTCTCGTGCTCTGGGCAGCGGTCATGATCATCTCCTCCCTATGCTCGCTGGGCGGCTACGCGTTCATGGAGAACGCCTCCGAAGCGGTGCTGGCCTTCATCGCAGCCTTTGCGGGCGGCGGCATCATCGCCATGGTCGCCTCGACCATGATGCCCGAGGCTTACGAGGAAGGAGGCCCGGTCATCGGCTTCATCGCTTCGCTCGGCCTGCTCGTCTCCCTCGTGCTCGACCATCTATCGTGAGGGCCCCAGAAGAGCCGAATTCAATACAAAAAAGCGCCAACCAAGGCTGTAAGCCAGGGCGGCGCTTTGGGTCGTGCTCAGGGGAGCGGCCTCGGGACCGAAGGGGAGCAGGCCCGCTACAGGCCGGCCGCGATCCGTTCGGCGAGATACGCGGCGTCCCGGCCCGCACCGCAGAGCAGCGCGGAGCCGCGCGTGTGCTGCCATGGCAGGCCGGCATAATAGAGCCCGGCAGCCGGGGATACGCCGCGGTCATGCAGCGGCCTTCCCTGCGGGTCCAGCGCTCCGTCCACAGCGAGCCAGCTGTAATCCGGACGGAAGCCGGTCGCCCAGACGACGGACGACGGACGTTCTTCCGAGCCGTCTGCGAAGACCACCCGCTCCCCGGCCCCATCGACCGCGCCGGGCTTCCAGCGGACGCGTCCTTCCCGGACGAGCTCCCGCAGCTCCAGCCCGAAGATGGGGTCGGGGCGGCGGCGCATCGCCCGGCCGAGGATCGACTCCCGCGGGGCGGAGAGCAGCCCGAGCCGGATCATCCAACCGAACGTGCTGCGGCCAAGGAATGTCAGCGGCAGGAAGCGGACCGGGTGGCGGGAAGCCAGCAGCACAGGGCGGTCACCCGCCAGCTCTGCCGCAATCTGCGCGCCGGAGTTCCCGCTGCCGACGACCAGCGCCGGGCCCGGCGGGAGCTGGGCGGGGCTGCGATAGGAGGCCGAGTGCAGCTGCACGACAGAAGGAGACAGCTTCATGGCAAAGTCCGGGACGGAAGGCTCCCCGAAGGCGCCTGCGGCCGCGATCACACGGCGTGCCGTATATACGCCGCCGGCCGTAACCGCCTCGAAGCCGTCGCCCTGCCGCCGCAGGGTCTGTACCCTCCGGCCGCTCTCCAAGGAGAGGCCGAAGTGCTGCGCATAGTCCGCGAGATAGCCGGCCAGCTCGTCCTTCGACGGGAAGCCTTCCGGAGCCCCGGAGAGCTCCAAGCCCGGCAGGGCGCTCAAGCCGCGGGGCGTGAACAGCTTCAGCGAATCATAGCGGCTGCGCCACGATTCGCCCGGCTCTTTGCCGGCATCCAGGATCAGCGATGCTATGCCCCGCCCCGCGAGTGCCTGGGCGCAGGCGAGCCCCGCCTGCCCTCCGCCGATAATGAGAACCTCCGTATCTGTCCGCATACGCTGATCCTCCTCCCCCAGGTCATACCCTCAGCTCGCCGTGCTTGTTCACCGAGGTTTCCACCTGGATCGTCGCATGGGCGATGCCGAACCGGTCCTCGATCAGCCGGATCGCACGCTGCAGAAGCTCCTGGCCATCGCGTCCGTCTTCCATGAGCAGGTGGCAGCTCAAGGAATCGAGCCCGGAGGTAATGGTCCAAATATGCAGGTCATGCACATTAATGACCCCATCCAGCTCTTCGAGAGCGGCCTTCACCTGCCCAGGCTGACAGTTCGCGGGAGCGCCCTCCATCAGGATGTGCAGGGTGCGGCGGATCACATCCCAGGCTCCCCGGAGAATGAGCAGCGCCACGAGCACGGAGATGATGCCGTCGGCCGCATACCAGCCCGTCAGCAGCATGATCGCTCCGGCGAGGATCGCGCCGAGCGAACCGAGCGCATCGCCAAGGACGTGCAGGTAGGCGCTGCGCAGGTTCACGTTGCTTTTGACATCCCCTTGCCGCATGAGCGCCCAGGCGCTGACCAGGTTCACGCCGAGACCGATCGCAGCAATCCCCATCATGGCGCCGCTGGCTACCTCCGGCGGGTGCAGCAGCCGGCCGTAAGCTTCGTAGACGATCCAGCCCGCAATGAGAAACAGCGTCACGCCGTTGAACAGGGCGGCCAGAATCTCGAAGCGGTGGTAGCCGTAAGTCCTGCGCTCCGATGCGGGACGGGCCGCCAGCGTCACGGCGATCAGGCTGAGCAGCAGGGAAGCCGTGTCGCTGAGCATATGCCCGGAGTCCGAGAGCAGCGCAAGGCTGTTCGTCCAGAGACCGCCGGCGAACTCCAGCAGGAGGATGCCCCCTGTCAGCAGCAGGGCGAACAGCAGTCCCCGCTTGTTCCCCTCCCGGGTCGCATCGTGGCCATGATGGTGGTGATGATGCCCGAATATACCATGATGATGTCCATGATGATCGTGACCGTGGTGATCGTGTCCGTGATGATCGTGAGCATGATGATCGCGACCGTGATGACCGCCGCCGTGGTCAGGGCCATGAGGGTCATGAGAAGCCCCATGTCTGTGGCCGCAGGCGTGTTCCTTCGGCGGAACGCCTTCCTTGCCGCCCCCTTGGTCTTCCCCGCGACTTTCCTGTGCAGACTCGGCCACGGCGCCCGCGGGACTGCCCGCAACCCCTGCGTGAAGTCCGCCCTTGTCGTGAGGTCCGGGGCGGGAAGCCCCGTCCCCGTGCCGGTGACCGCCTGTCACCGCCTCTACGCATTCATGCCCGCCATCCGGAGCACCGCCGGCTCTCCCGCGTGCCACCGATTCCTCTTTACCGCTGCTGCTGCCCATCCCTTCTTCCTCCTCCCGGACGGAATACGCCATCCGTATCCAAGCCCCAAACATATGAGCATGTATTCATATGTTTAGTATGCTCCGCACTCCCTATTTTGTCAACCGCCCGCTGCGCCCAAATTCGGCAGCTGCCCACGGCATGCGCCCTGCTGCACGACTTTTGGTGTGGGCGGCTCCTGATGCCAAAAGGCCGGAGACTGCCCTCGCATCATATGCGCTGCAGCCTCCGGCAGTCCACTCCCGCCATTACTTATACAAAATATCGTCCTTGAGTGTCGCCACATGACCTACGATCGTGTCGATATCGCGGTCTCCGACCCCTGCTTCCTTAAGGGAAGCCGTAAGGTGGTTCACAATCGCATTCCAATGGACCGGCTGCAGATTCATGCCCTCGTGAGCCTTAGCCATACTCGCTCCCGTATATTGTGCCGGGCCTCCGAGCGCGAAGCTCAGAAATTTCGTCTGGTGCGTGCGCTGCTTCTCCATATCCGTGTCCTTGAAGAATCCGTTCACCGTGTCGTCGGCGAGCACCTTCTTATAGAAAATATCGACGACCGCGCCGATCGCCGCCTCCCCGCCCAATTGCTCATAGATGGATGTTGACATCTTGTATTCCTCCTCTGTTCTAATCCCGTAGTAAGCGGCATCGTCCCCTTGTTGAATCCGGTGACTTGTAGTCCTTAGTGAATACCGCGGCCCCATGGCCGGACTTCATCCCTGTATAGAATATCCAGCTGCAGGTAGTATCATCCTTCTCCTCAGAACAAATCGAGCTGCTCCAGCTGCGGAGCGAAAGGCTTCACCGGCATCCCCAGCATCGTCATCAGCCGGGCCGCATTGCCAGCCGCATGGCCGCCGGAGTTGTTGTTGAAGATGACGCATACTTCCTCTGTCGTATTCTCCAGCTCGGCCAGATTATCCTTCCACCCCTGCAGTTCCTCTTCATTGTAGTCGTAGAGGTACCGCACTTCCCGCCAGTTCGGTCCTCCGCCGCCGTTCCAGTTCGCCGCATTGCGCCCATGCATCCGCACGATGGTCAAGCGCTTGTCGGTAGGCTGAAGCACCGTCGGAACCGACCCGGCGCCCGCCTGAGGCTCGTCGCAGATGCTGTGAATCCAGCCTTCCCGCTCCATGAACGCGAGCGTCTTCTCCCGCATCTCCCCCTCGAACCAGCTCTGGTGGCGGAACTCGAGCGCGAGCGGCAATCCCTCCATCCGCTCACGGGTCATCCGCAGCTCGTCCACGTGTGCCTTCTTGCAGTCGAACCAAGGCGGATACTGGAAGAGCACCGCCTTCAGCTTCCCTGCCTCCCCCACCGGCTCGATCGACTCCCGGAAGGCACGGAACATCGTCTCCTCATCGGGAAACGGGCTTCGCCCTCTCTGGTGCCCCGTCATCCCCTGATACGCCTTCACGACGAATCCGAAGTCCCGAGGCGTATCCGCCGCCCAGCGCTCATAATTCGCCTTGGACTGTATCGCATAGAACGAGCTGTCGACTTCCACGACGCCAAAATAAGTTCCATACCCCTTCAGCTTATTCCTGGCCGCCGTGCCTTTCTCATACAGCCGGTCGTGGTCGCCCCAACCGGCAAGACCGATTCGGATCATGCTCGTCACCTCCACCGTGTGGTCCATCTCCCCGGCAGCAGCCCGGACGAATCCGTGGACTGCCGCCGGAATAAGCCGCTGCACCTATTTACCCCGCTCCATCCCCGGTTGACTACTCGGTCTGCCCGAAAACTTGGGCTCCGGAAGCCCGCGTACATCGGTCAAGGGTACGGAGGGGCCGGAGATGAGGACCCCGAGCCGGGGCTTCAGGCCCCCTCCGGACCGCCTCCTCTGCCGCTGCCGGTTCGGTGCGCCAGCCGGGCCAGCACGCGCTCCACCGCCTCCTCCGCCATCAGCTTGACCGCTTCCCCGCCGCGCCGCTCCTTGTACTCGACGATGCCTCCGGCGGCATCCCGCCCGGCCACGATGCGCACCGGCACGCCGATCAGGTCGGCATCCTTGAACTTCACGCCGGGGCGCTCGGTCCGGTCGTCGAGCAGCACGTCGAGCCCCAGGCTCCGCAGCCGGCCGTACAGCCCCTGCGCCAGCCCGGCGGCTTCTCCCTCCGCCGCCAGCGGGATCAGATGCACGTCGAACGGAGCCAGCGTGTCAGGCCACAAGATCCCCTGTTCGTCGTGGCTCTGCTCGACAACGGCGGCGAGCACGCGCGACACCCCAATGCCGTAGCAGCCCATGATCATCGGGCGCTCCGTCCCGCCCTCGTCCGTGAAGACAGCGCCGAGCTTCGCGCTGTATTTGGTGCCGAGCTTGAACACATGGCCCACCTCGATCCCCCGGTGGTGCTCCAGCTCTGCGCCGCAGCGCGGACAGGCATCCTCCGCACACACATTGCGGTAATCGCCCACACGCTCCAGCGGAAAATCCCTGCCCGGCTGCACGTGCCGCAGATGCCAGCCGTCCTCGTTCGCGCCTGCGATGCCTTCCGCCAGGGCCGCCGCTTCCCGGTCGACGAGCACCGGCACGCGCAGACCCGCCGGCCCCGCGAAGCCCACCGGAGCGCCGGTGATACGCTGCGTCGTCTCGGCATCCGCCAGCTCCAGCACCTCCGCGCCGAGCGCCGCACGGACCTTCGCCTCGTTCACTTCGTGCCTGCCGCGCACCACCACGGCGACAGGCTGGCCGTCCGCCAAGCAGATCAGCGTCTTCAGCAGGAGGTCCGCTTCCGGCCCGAGCCGCTCTGTCAGCTCGGCGATGGTCCGCAGCCCCGGCGTATGCCACCGCTCTGCCGCCGGCACAGCCTTCTCCGTAGCTGCTGGCGCTTGCCAAGCCGCTTCCGCCTTCTCCAGGTTGGCGGCGTAGTCACAGGCCGTGCAGCTCACGACGGTATCTTCGCCGATCCCCGCCAGCGCCATGAATTCATGGGTGCCCCCTTCGCCCCCGATCGACCCCGAATCGGCTTCGACCGCCCGGTAGCGCAGGCCGCATCCGGCCAGAATCCGGTGATATGCCGCCTCCATCCTCCGGTAGCTCTGCGCCAGCCCCTCTTCGTCCCTATCGAAGGAATAAGCATCCTTCATCAGGAACTCCCGGCCCCGCAGCAGACCGAAGCGGGGCCGCCGCTCGTCGCGGAACTTCGTCTGGATCTGGAAGAGGGTGACCGGCAGCTTGCGGTACGTGCCGATCTCATCTCGCACCAGCGACGTAATGACTTCCTCGTGGGTCGGCCCGAGGGCGAATTCCCGCCCGTGCCGGTCTGTCAGCCGGATCAGCTCCGGCCCATAGACTTCGTACCGCCCCGAGGCCTGCCACAGCTCTGCCGGCTGCATGGCAGGCAGCAATACTTCCTGGGCTCCCGCCTCCTCCATCTCCCGGCGGATCAGCTCCTCCACTTTGCGCAGCACCTTCCGGCCGAGCGGCAGGTACGTGTAGACTCCCGAGGCCAACGGCCGGATCATGCCCGCGCGCAGGAGCAGCCGGTGGCTCGCCGCCTCCGCTTCGGCCGGCACCTCCCGCAGGGTAGGCAGGAACAGTGAGCTTTGCTTCATGACAACTCCTCCTTAGAACCTTCTCGGTGTATAACAAAAAGCACGCCTCGTCAAGGGACGAATGCGTGCCGTGGTACCACCCTTATTGTGACGCGCCTGCCCGATTGCGGATTCCCGGGGGCGGTGCGCCTTCTCTTCCCTGATAACGGGAGGTCCCGGCTGCAGATAGTCGAGAGGAGTCCCCCTTCTTTCCCCGCAGCAGCTTCCAAGGCGGGAGACGATGCGGGATCCGGAGGCGCTTCGCAGCAGGGCGCCCTCTCTGAACCGGCAGCAGCCGCAGGTCTATGACCTTGGTCGAATGCTTTTTGGCCTATTCGCGCAAAATGATTAAAATCGAGTCTACACCACTTTTTTCCATTTGGCAAGCGTCCTGCAGGCGGGGTTCCGCGGGGCCCTTCCACGATTTTCCGGTCCCTGCCGTTAAGCCGCTCTCCGCCCGCTCCCCGGGAGCCTGCCCCCCTCCGCAGCCGTATCTTTGCATCCTCCTCCGCCCCTGCCGCGTAGTATGGAGGACTAGAACCAATGAAGGAGTGAAGCGTCATGACCACACCCGAGAAAGAAACGGCGGCCCGCGGGGCCGAGACGGTACAGGATCTGCAGAACGCGCTGCGGGAGATCGAGGCCTGGGAGAAGGACCAGGGAGACCTGTGGTTCTGGGAGAAGATCGGCCGCCTCCCCTTCCAACTCCTCGACCGGCTCACGCCGAAGTTCATCCAGGACAAGATCGGACTGGCCATGGATGAGGTCGGCAGCTTCGTGCAGACCGGCGGCCGCTATCTCCTCTCCGAGCGCGGGATTCTGCAGCGGCTTGAGGAGGAGCAGCGCCGGGCAGGAGGGCCGTCCTCCGGGGCCCCGCTGACGATGGAAGGGGCTGCCTCCTTGCCGCTGGCCGTGATGGACCGGGCGGCGGCCGAGCTGGCGAAGAGCCGGGTGACCTTGGCCACGGCCCAGGGAGCGACGACCGGATTCGGCGGCATCTTCACGCTCGCCATCGATATCCCCGCCCTGCTCGGCTTATCGCTGAAGGTGCTGCAGGAGCTCGCCATCGTGTACGGATTCGACCCCAAGGACAAAGGGGAGCGCATCTTCGTCATCAAGTGCCTGCAGTTCGTGAACTCCGATATCGTCGGCAAGAAGGCGGTGCTGGGCGAGATCGCCGACTTCGGCAGCGAGAACCGGCAGCGCGAGGCCCTCTCCCAGCTGCAAGGCTGGCGCGAGGTGATCGCCGCCTACCGGGACAACTTCGGCTGGAAGAAGCTGTTCCAGATGGTGCCGGTGGCCGGTATGGTCTTCGGCGCCTTCCTCAACCGCAGCACCCTGCAGGACGTAGTGGAAGCAGGAACGATGCTGTACCGCAAACGCCGGGTGCTGGAGCGGATGCGCGAGCTCGAGGAGGCGGCCGGGACCCGGTAACGGCAGGCGGGCATCCCCGGCTGCCGCCGGTTACGGACGGACGGCTTGACGGTGGGGACGGGCTTGCCCGTCAAACCGTCGGGACGCGGAAGGCGCAGCGCGGGCAGGAAAGCCGATGCACTACATGAAGAGAGGGGAGAGCAGCCCATGGCCGCCCGCCCCTCTTCTTCGCGCTCCAACTTCCTAGGATTCCGTCCCTTGCGCCCCGGCTCCCCCGCGCTCCTGCAGCCACTCCAGGAAGAGGACGTAATCCTCTTCCACCTGGTAGGCATACGCGATCGCCCACTGGGCGATGTAGTCGCAGAACGCGGCTTTATCGCCGCCGATCGCCCGGTCGATCTCGTCTTCGCTGTGATAGCCCATCAGGCCGTGGTCCATGTCCGCATCCGCCCTGGCGTGCAGCTTGGCCGTGATCCGGCCCATCGTCTGCAGCACTTCGTGCAGCTCGTCCGCCCCTTCCAGGCGGTCGGTCTTCAGCCGCTTTTTGTACGGGGACCTCTCCCGCACATAGAAGTCGCGGCCGTCCAGCGTCAAGTATCCGAGATACGGGTCGGCCTCATGGTGCATGGCCTGCTGGGTCAGGATCACCCGCTTGCCCTGGTGGCCCATGTTCTTCCAGAACGCTTCGTTATGCTTCACGAAATACGCGGGCACCGGCGTGCGCACTTCCTTGACCTCCAGCACGATATCGTCGAGCGCCCCCTCGCCGCCTTCCCCTTCGATCAGCACATAGAACCGGTCCAGGCCGATCGAGGCCGTTCCCGAGCCGTGCTTCACCGCGAGGTCCTTGATCCGGTAATAGCCCTCGGGCTGGATGCCCTTCGCCTGCAGCGTCTGCAGGTAGTGGGGCCAAGCAGCTTCCAGCGCTTCCCTCTCCTCGGGAGTCGGCGGCAGAATCTCCTCCGACTTCGTGAACTTGCGGGTATCCCTCGTCAGCGTCGTGACCCCTTCGAGGAAGTGGGAAGCGAGCCGCTTCTCCGTCTTCTTGAGCAGGCGCCGGATCGCCCCCTTCGTCCCTTCCTTGTCGAACACGAGCGTCCGCGGATCGTCCTTGCGGTTCACGAACCGGCGGATCTGTTTGCAGTAAGCGGTCAGATAGCTTGCGACCGCCTCCTTCTGTCCCTCCGGGTCTGTCTGCAGCGTACGGCAGACCAGCGCCACGCTCACCGACATCCGGAGCAGGTCGTAGAGATAAGAGCCGAGGCATCCTTCGTCAAAATCGTTCACATCATACACCATCCGCCCGTTCTCGCTGCGGAAAGCGCCGAAGTTCTCAAAATGCAAATCACCCTGGATCCACGTCGGACGCTCGGGGTCGCTGTGATACGGGAACCATTCCCGCGATACGTCAAAATAAAATAAATAGGCGCTTCCGCGGTAAAAGGAAAACGGGCTGCCTGCCATCTTGGCATATTTCTGGCGCCGCTTGCTCTCCTCCAGCCCCATCAGACTCCCGTCGAATTCATTCAAGACGCTGCTCAGCATCTCTTTGCGCAGTCTCCGCTGTGTCTGCTGGACGCGTTCGGTCAATCGCTCGCTGTTCATACGCTCTCAGTCTCCTCCCATCCGGAGGGTCTCCCGGCTTCCTTCGGCCCTGCATGACGCCGGGCCGTCCCTGATGTTTTCCCCCATCGTAGCCTACCCCCGAGAGCCCTGTCAACGATGAGCGGGAGGCTGCCGTTTTTTATGCGCAAAATCCGGGGGAGCGTTTCAACCGGGGCGGCAGCGGGTAATAATGCGTTACCGTCCAGCCGGCCGCCGGCCTGTTCTGCCACAGCAGAACTTCATGTCCATGCCACTGCCGCATCGATGGCTAGTACGCTGAAGCTTATGCAGCCCGCCGGTGCTGCGGGGAGTCTGCATGCCGCCGCCCTATTGCGCAGCGAGCTCCGTATCTTGTCCCGTTCTCTCCGGGTTGAGCGGGATGGCCGTTATCCTCCCACTTCTCCGCAGGTGAATTCACCGCCGCGCCGGTATCACCCGCAAGCGTATTCCCGCGCGATACATCTCCTGCATTCCCTTCTCCCCCTCTTCTTACTATGTTCCGAGGAACAATCATTTGACTTGGCTGCAGGGCATATGGTAACTTACTAACAAATATTGGTTTGAAAACGCTTTTATTATGAGTTTTTATTCTTTTATTTCTGACCAAGGTGGTGCACGCGATGGAAACTCTACTGTTATTCTTGGCCTTCCTAACGGTTCTTGGCTTCCTGTACCGCCGCAATGCCGGGTGGAAGACGGTATCCAGCGGCATCGGGCCCGAAGCCCGCAAGCTCGAAGCCCACTACCGGTATCTGAGGTCCAAGGATATCCGGTGCCGGCTCAAGGCCAATGCCGATTCTCATCTCGGCACGATCCAGACCGCAGCGGCCGCCATTGATCCGCATAACAACGAACACATCCAGCTCGATGTCCATGCCCAGGATGTCGGCAAGGCCTCCCAGCTGCTCGGCAGGCTGGAGAAGGATGAGCCGGAAGCCCGGTAAGGCTGCGGATATCCATATCCATGGAACCCCAAGCGCCCCCAGATCTGGACGATGTCCGGGCCTGGGGGCGCTTGTTTTGTATAGCAAGGCACGTTTGTTACGGCGTCAGTTCGCGGAAAAACTGGTTGTAGAAAGTATACGGGCTCGCAGCATACCGGAAGCCGAGCGAGAAGCCCGAAGCCTCGATCGTAATGGACTTCAGCGCCCGGGTCGTGACCTTGCTGCGGATCAGCCGGTTCAGCAGAGCCGCATTCCCCGAACGGACCGCCGCCACGATCAGACGGGCGAACGGTTTATTGCGCACGATCTCCCGGTACAGGGGCACCAAGACGCGCGCGATGGACCGGTGCACCCCCGTATGGAAATAAAACTGGGTCGTTCCCGGCCGCAGCGATGTTCCGTTCGTATACTGGATGACGGGGCGGGGCGCCCGAAAATCGATGAAATAGCCGATCCCGTTGGTCGAGATCGACAGGACGCGGGGCAGGGACAGCCTCACCTCGCGCAGCAGCCGCTCGATGACCCCCAGGTCCGCATTGCGCACAGCCTTCGTCCAGGCGGCCGCATAAGCCCGGTTCACGGCAATGCGGTGATAGAACGGGAGCATCGCCCCCGCGACCTTCTGCAGCACGGCTGTCGTAATGTACCGTCCCGTTGTGTTGTTTGCCTTCATGGCAGCGATCCCTCTCCTTTTCTCCATCCTATGTGGAAGGACGGGCAAAGGTGTGGGGGCCGTCCAAGACGGGCGGGGCGCCTGACTATGCAAGCAGCCTTGCCATTTTCATAGATTCGTGCGGAAAGCCATTATATTTGCGGCTTTTTTTGTGTATTATAGAGAGATATCGCAAGCCAGTTGGCAGTTATTTCTACACGTTATTCCTTGAGGAGAGGTTGATCGACATGGAAACAGCAAAACCGGCCGCGCCGGCATCATCCACCAATTTTATCAAAACCATCGTCACCGAAGACCTCAAATCGGGCAAAGTCCAAGAGGTCGTCACCCGGTTCCCTCCGGAGCCGAACGGGTATTTGCATATTGGCCACGCCAAGTCGATCTGTCTCAACTTCGAGATCGCCGATGAATTCGGCGGCCGGACGCACCTGCGCTTCGACGACACGAATCCGGTCAAGGAAGACACGGAATTCGTCGAATCGATCAAGCAGGATGTCGCCTGGCTCGGCTTCGACTGGGAACGGCTCACTTTCGCCTCCGACTTCTTCGGAGAGATGTACGACCGTGCCGTCCTGCTCATCCGCAAGGGACTCGCCTTCGTCGACGACCAGACCGCCGAGCAGATCCGCGAGAGCCGCGGCACGCTGACGGAACCGGGCCAAGAGAGCCCGTACCGCACCCGCAGCATCGAAGAGAACCTCGACTTGTTCGCTCGCATGCGCGCCGGCGAGTTCGGGAACGGCGAGAAGGTGCTCCGGGCCAAGATCGACATGGCCTCGCCGAACATCAACTTGCGCGACCCGGTCATCTACCGCATATCCCATGCGCATCATCATAATACGGGAGACGCCTGGTGCATCTACCCGATGTACGCGTTCGCCCATCCGCTCGAGGATGCCATCGAGGGCGTGACGCATTCGATCTGTACGCTCGAGTTCGCCGACCAGCGCCCGTTGTACGACTGGGTCGTGCGCGAGTGCGAGATGGAATGCATCCCGCATCAATACGAATTCGGGCGGCTGAACCTGACCAATACCGTCATGAGCAAAAGAAAGCTGAAGCTCCTCGTGGACGAGAACGTCGTCGACGGCTGGGACGACCCGCGCATGCCGACCATCTCCGGCCTGCGGCGCAAAGGCTATACGCCGGAAGCGATCCGCGAGTTCTGCCGCGAGATCGGCGTGGTCAAGAGCAACAACAGCGTCGTAGACGACAAGCTGCTGGAGCATTTTATCAGGGAAGACCTCAAGCTGAAGTCCCCGCGCACGATGGCTGTCCTGCAGCCGCTCAAGGTCGTGATTACGAACTATCCGGAAGGACAGATCGAGCATCTCGAAGCGGAGAACAACACCGAGAACGAAGCGATGGGCTCGCGCCAAATTCCGTTCTCGCGGGAGATCTACATCGAGCAGGACGACTTCATGGAAGAGCCGGTCAAGGGCTACCACCGTCTGTTCCCCGGCAATGAAGTGCGCCTGAAGCACGCCTACTTCATCAAGTGCGAGAATTTCGTGAAAGATGCGGACGGCAACGTCACGGAGCTGCACTGCACCTACGATCCCGAGACGAAGAGCGGCACCGGCTTCACCGGCCGCAAGGTCAAGGGAACGATCCACTGGATCGAAGCGACACAGGCCCGCCCGGCGGAGTTCCGCCTCTACGAGCCGCTCATCCTCGAAGATGAAACCGAAGAAGGCGAGACCTTCCTCGACCATATTAACCCGAAGTCGCTGGAGAAGCTGCAGGGCTTTGTGGAGAACAACATGAAGGAAGCGAAGGCGCAGGACAAATTCCAGTTCTTCCGCCACGGCTACTTTAATGTGGATTCCAAGGATACGACCGAAGCGAAGCTCGTCTTCAACCGGATCGTGTCGCTGAAGAGCTCGTTCGACGCCAAGAAGTAAAACAAGAAAACAGCCCCATTTCGTATTCCTTACGAAATGGGGCTGTTGGGGCTGATCTGCGGCGGCTGGGCTGCCGCAGGGCAAGCGGGAGCGCTTCGGCCTCCGTACCGCGGCTGCGGAGCCGGCCGGACGCCCACGGACCTGCGGCTGCGCCCTATCGGCCCGCCGGCAGGAACGGCGCGTCCAGCGCACCGGACGGACCCGGCTGCCCGCCTGCCGGGTCCGGGAACGCCGCGGCTGAAGCCCCTGCCGCCGCCTGCAAGACAGCTGCTGACGGCAGCTCCGCCTGCTGTTCAACATGGATCCGCCGCTCCCGCTCTTCCTGCAGCAGCCGGATCTCCTGCGCCAGCTTCTCCCCGGACGCCGCCCAAGGAGCTGCCGCTGTCCCGCTCCCCGAGCCGGCTTCCTCCTCCAGAGCGGCCGCCGCCTCTAGAAGCGACTGCCGCAGCCCGGCGGCGCCTTCGCCCAGGCCGCCCAGACCGATCGTGCAGCTCAGGCCCAGCTGTCCCTTCAGGAAGCCCGCCAGGCCTTCGGCCCACGGCCTGCAGCTCTCGCCGAAGTCCGGCGCCTCCGCCTGCGGATGCGCGCCGAGCCGCAGTACGGCCAGCCAGCGGCCGACGAGCGGGCCCACCACCGCGAACTCGCCGTCCGCCTTAGCCCGGCTGCGTACCGCCTCGTACAGCTGCCCCGCGCCCATACCCGGTGGCAGCTCCGGAGCGCCTCCCGCTTCGGGGAGGAGGATCACCGCGGCGCGGCCGTAGATGGGGCCGAGCCCGAGGCCGGTGAATAGCGTCCCTAGGCCTGCTAGCACCGCCCCCTCTTCCCCAGCGGCTTCCTGCTGCATCAGGGTCAGCACGATTTGCTGTTCGGCCAGCGGCATGAACTCCATCGTCTTCTCCGCCAGCCGCAGCTCCGCCGCCCTTGCCCGGCGCTCGGTCTCAAGCTCCGCCGCAAGCGCTCCGAGCAGAGCCGCGGCCTCCTCCGGGAGCAGCGGCCCCGGCACTGCTCCGCTCCAGGCGGCTTCCGTCATCCCCTCAGATCCGGCATCGGCGCCTCCCGTCTGTACCGCCACGATCTTCGCCTGCGGCTGCCGGGACTTCCACAGCCCCACTTCCTCCGCCGCCCCTTCGCCGGCGGCAGCGACCTCCAGCACGAGGAGATCCGGCCGCACCTCGGCCGCCTTCTTCCAGTCCGCTTCGCCTTCGTCTGTGAATACGGCTTCCAACGGATGCGGACGCATCCGGCCGAGGAGCTGTACGAAGCGCTCCGGGTCCGCGACCGCTCCGCCTACCACGAGTATCCGGTACATGGTTCCTGCCCCCTTTGATCGATCCATCGGATCCTGCAGTGTGTGCTTCGATTCCTCCTTCTTATTACCCTTGCGCATGCCGGACTGAAGCTTCCGTGCAATTTCCACTAAACTGAAAGGCTTATTACGCCGATGAATCTTATATAACAAAATACATACCACAACGAAATCCGGGACCAAGGGCCCAGGATTCAGTGACCTAAGGGGGTACATGATGAAAACAGATATTATCGAACCATGGTTCAGCGGATTGCTCGCGATTGTCAACGACTGGCTGATGCAGGAAGTTACGGAAGGGCGGATGAGCGACGAGGATATGACAGGATCATTCTCCTTCACCTACGAAACCGGTGCCAAAATGGGCTTCAAGCTGCTGCCCGTCCAAGAATCCTCGGAAGAAACGGCGGAGTAAATCTCCGTCCTGGCCTTCATCCGTAGTACGGATACGACAGCAGGATTCCTTCACGCTCCGGCCATCTCAGGGAATAGCATAAGACGGATTCACCGCACTCGCGGGAGATCCGTCTTATGGCCCGTTATCTGCCGTTCCAGCCGGTCAGGCGTCGTAGAGTCCCGCCGCCGGGTTCGGGAGAAGGCCGTTCTCTGCCACCTGCCGCGTCAGCAGCACCCCAGGCCGGGAGCCTCTCCGCCGCTTCCCTTCCCTTACTAGCGGAGCGGCCCCTTGCGCACCTGCTTCTGTAGCTTCTTCCACCGGTCGCGCTCTTCCCGCTGCAGCGCCGGATCTTCCTTGCGCGCCTCGTACGCCAGCTCCTTCTGCAGCTTGAGATAGCTGCGGTAGCGGGCCTCTGCCAGCGTACCGGCGGCCAGCGCCGCCTGCACGGCACAGCCGGGCTCGCCCCCATGCCCGCAGTCGCCGAAGCGGCAGTCCGCCGCCAGCGCCTCGATGTCGCGGAATGCGAGATCCAGACCGCCCTCCGCATCCCAGAGCTGAAGCTCCCGCATGCCCGGCGTGTCGATCAGCAGACCGCCCTCCGGCAGCCTCACGAGTTCGCGGTGCGTCGTGGTATGCCTTCCGCGGTCGTCGCCTTCGCGGATGCCGCCGGTGAGCAGCACCTCCTCGCCGTACAACCGGTTGGCCAGCGTCGACTTGCCGGCCCCCGAGGAACCGAGCAGCGCCGCTGTCCGCCCCTGTCCCAGGTAGGTGCGCAGCGCCTCGACGCCCTCATCCTGCAGCGGGGATACGGCGTGGATGAAGACGCCGGGCGCCACGGCTTCCACTTCGGCGATCCGTCCTGCCACATCGCCGGACAGATCCGCCTTGCTCAGCACCACGACAGGCATGGCGCCGCTCTCATAGGCAAGCGTCAAGTACCGCTCCAGCCGCCGCAGATTGAAATCCTGGTTCAGCGCATGCACCAGGAAGACCGTATCCACATTCGCGGCGACGATTTGTTCCGCCACACCGGAACCCGCCGCTTTGCGGGAGAACTTGCTCTGCCTTGGCAGGATGCCATGAATCATGGCGCGCCCGTCCTCTCGCCTGG
Source organism: Paenibacillus caseinilyticus (assembly GCF_027533645.1). GTDB lineage: Bacteria > Bacillota > Bacilli > Paenibacillales > NBRC-103111 > Paenibacillus_G > Paenibacillus_G caseinilyticus. The sequence continues at coordinate 150,324 of NZ_JAQAGY010000016.1, read as the reverse complement.
GCTGCAGAGCGACCCAGTCGCCTACCGCCGGATAATCGGCCCTTCCGAACGCCTGGTGCCTCATTTTGCCCGCGACTTCACCGAGCAGCTCGCCTTCTTGCGTCATCACCCTGTAGATGTGCTTATGCTCCAGCGTCACCCTGCCCGGTACATATCCGGCTTCCTGGTAAGCTTCGAAGGCGGTCTCCCAGCTTGTATTCCAGCCCCAATCGGCCAACTCATTCTTTGTCAAAGTGTCTCCGTGCCTCCACAATCGGTCTTGAGCGCAGGATGATCCCACACTTCTACTTCCCATTGTATGGGAACCGCGGCATCAAGTGTTATGGAGAGTATCCTTATACTTAAACTGCCCTGAAGCTTGCTCTCTATGCCATGGGTCTATGCCACGGGTCTATGCCATGGGTCTATGCCACAGGTCTATGCCATGGTTCTATGCCATGGGGCCAGCCCCGCAGGAGCAGCCCTGCGAATTACATGCTCTGTCCAGTCCAAGATAAACGCGCATCGTCCTTTAAAGGACGATGCGCGTTTATAAGGAATACAAGATTACAGGATCGAGCTCTGGCGAGATATACATTCTAGTATTCAAAAAGACAGCCCGGCATCGAATGACCGATGCCGTGGCTGTCTCCCCGGGATGATAAGGTATGCGGAGCGCTTCGCGGCGCTTTAGACCTGGACCAGCCGCTGCGCAGCATAGTCTGGGTTCAGTGCGTGCTTGACATAGAGCTGCGCACTCTGCTCAATCTCCTCTTCGCTGCGCTGGTGAAGGCCGCCGAAGAAGAAGATCGGCAGGTATGTCGTGCCAATCATGTTGCTGGTAGCCTGGAACGGCCGAAGCAGCTCCCCTACCGAATACTGGTTCCTCCCCCCCGGCTCGTAATCGTCCCGGGCTCCTCCGGCGGAGATCGCGATGAGCAGCTCCTTGCCCCGCAGCTTCGTCCCTGTACTGCCGAAAGCCCACCCGTAGGTCAACACGTCATCCAGATACTTCTTCAGCAGAGCCGGAGAGCTGTACCAGTAGAAAGGGAACTGCAGCACGATCCGGTCATGGGCTTCCAGAAGCGCCTGCTCCTTCGCTACGTCGATCTGCCAATCGGGGTACGCCTCGTACAGCTTGTGAACGGTGACGCCCTCCTGAGCTCCGATCGCCTCCGCCCAGCGGCGGTTCACCTGGGACTCCGCAAGGTTCGGGTGGACAACAAGCACTAACGTTTTCATGATTTCATCTCTCCCTATCATTTGGTTGTACATACAAATATATAATGAAGAGCATGCCGGGTACAGCAAGCGGCTTCTCTTAATCCCTCGCCCATCAGCACCCATTATCTGATCTTCGCCGCCGCCTCGTTCGTCAACCGGGCCAACTCCCGGCATGTGTCCTCACCGAGCGACTCCGAATATCGCGGGAGAAGGCCCGCCCATGCGGCATCGAGCGACTCCTGCAGTCCAAGACTCTTCTCCGTAGGCTGAACGCAGATCCGCTTCCCCTCGCCCCTTCGGGAGAGCAGCCCCTTCGACTCCAGCTTGTCGAGGAAGCGGGTGATCGTGGAAGGCGTCACGAACAGCTTCTCGCTCAGTTCGGTCGGTGTAATCCCCGGCCTGCTGTTCACTAGCATAAGCAGGAACGCGTAGGTCGGAGAGAGACCGAGACTCGCGAATTCCTCTTCCGCGATCCGGGTGATGGTCCGGTTCAGCTTACTGACGGCAAAGTAGAGACACTTGTCAAAATTGGGTTCGGTCATGGTCGTCATTCCCTCGTTGTTGTTTGTACATACAACAATAATGGCAATGGCTTTTATTGTCAAGGGATATTTTTACAATCTATCGTTTCTCTGCATCCTTCCCTTCCCCGCTCCTTACCTGCCTCTTTTTCGCGGCGTCAATATGCCCTTCGTCCCTCTCTACCCCCTCCTCTTCCCCATTGACAAAAAAATATTTATATGGTATAATATAGAATTTTGGTGTTGAACCGAAACCTTCTGCATGGTACATATAAGGGGTAAACCCAAATCATGGAATCGTGGAAGGGGAATGGAAACCTATGATAGCAGCCGATGGAGTAGCCATGCTGGAGATTGAAGACGATGGACCCTTGGGACGAACCTCTCTTTGTCCCACGCTTCTCTGGGATGCGGAGACTGCCGTGTTGATCGATACGGGCATGCCCGGGCATATGCCGAAGCTCCGCGCCGCGATGCTGGAGGCCGGGGTGCCGCCGGAGCGGCTGACCGCCTTGATTCTGACCCATCAGGATCTCGATCATATCGGCAGCGCGCCGGAGGTGGTCCAGGCAGCCCCCGATACGCTTCGGGTATATGCCCATCCGCTCGATAAGCCTTATATCGAGGGAGAGCTCCCTCTCATCAAAACCACCCCCGCCGCCATGGCCCCGCTTCTGTCGAAGCTCAATATGCCGGAAGAGGCACGCCAGAAGCTTCTGGCATTATGCGAGAATCCGCCCGCAACCCGCGTCAACAACGCGCTGGAAGATGGACAGCTTCTCCCTTACTGCGGCGGAATCCGCGTGATCCATACACCTGGCCATACGGAAGGCCATGTCTCCCTGTATCACGAGAAGAGCCGCACCCTGATCGCTGCGGATGCCCTTGCATGTGCCGGCGGGATCCTGCGGGGCCCATTTGCGCATAACACGCTCAATATGGAAGCGGCCCTGCAGTCGCTGCACAAACTGCTGCCCTACGAGATCGAACGGGTAATCTGCTATCATGGCGGCCTGTGCACAGACGGTGCCCAGACGCAGCTTCTGGAGCTGACCGTCACTTCCGCAACCGCCGGTTCAGAGGGGATCCAAGCCTAGCCGCCTGTTAGGCCATAAGCGCAAAAGGCCTTCCTGGAGAATTCTCTCCGGGAAGGCCCTGCCTTATATACCTTGAACTTTACAGCTTGCGGCTCGTCAGCTTCGCCTGGGTGAGGAGCAGCAGGTAGTCGTAGCCGCCCGCTTTGGAGTCGGTACCGGACATGTTGAATCCGCCGAACGGGTGCACGCCGACCAAGGCTCCGGTGCACTTGCGGTTCACGTACAGGTTGCCGCAGTGCATCGTGTCGAGCGCTTCGGCAATACGCTCTTCGTCCGTGGAATAGAACGAACCCGTAAGGCCGAATTCGGTGTCGTTGTACATGGCGATCGCTTCCTGATAGTCCTTCGCTTTGCCGATGGCAAGCACAGGGCCGAAGATCTCTTCCTGCATGATTCTCGCTTTGCCCGGCACGTCCACGAACACCGTCGGCTGAATGTAGTAGCCGTTGCCTTCCGCCTTGCCGCCACCGGTAAGCAGCTTGCCCTCGCCTTTGCCGATCTCGATATATTCAAGGATCTTCTCGTAGGACGTCTTGTCGATGACCGGACCTGCAGCAAAGTTCTGCTCCGGCAGGCCAACCGCCAAGCCTCGCACGATCTTCTCCACTTTCGCCACGACTTCATCGTACACGGATTCGACGATAAAAGCCCGCGAGCCCGCCGAACACTTTTGGCCCTGGAACCCAAAAGCGGAAGCCGCGATACCTTGTGCCGCGGCGTCCAGATCCGCCGTTTCGTCGACCACGATGCCGTCCTTGCCGCCCATCTCCGCCACCACGCGCTTGATCCAGATCTGGCCCGGAGCCGTCTCGGCCGCCAGACGGTTGATGCGCAGGCCCACTTCCTTGGAGCCTGTGAAGGAGATGAAGCGCGTCTTCGGATGCGTCGTCAAGTAATCTCCCACTTCGGCGCCGCTGCCCGGAATGAAGTTGATAACGCCGGCAGGCAGGCCCACTTCTTCCATCAGGGAGACGAACTTGTGCGCGATGACCGGCGTTGTGGAAGCCGGCTTGAGCAGCACCGTGTTCCCCGATACGACAGCAGCCGTCGTCATGCCCACACAGATCGCGAGCGGGAAATTCCAGGGAGGAATGATTACGCCCACGCCAAGCGGAATGTAGGAGATGTTGTTGTCTTCGCCGGCAATCTTCGTCAGCGGCTGGGTCTCGTTCACCTGGCTCAGGCGGATAATCTCCCGCGCGTAGAACTCCATGAAGTCGATCGCTTCGGCCGTATCCACGTCCGCTTCGACGTAGTTTTTGCCCGACTCGAGGATCATCGTCGCAGAGAACTCATGCTTGCGCTCGCGCATCAGCTTCGCTGCCTTGAAGAGGTACTCCGCACGCTCTCTGGCCGGCACCTTCTTCCAGGCTTCGAACGTGCCCAGGGCAGCGTTCATCGCTTTCTCGGCGAGGGCTTGATCGGCTTTGCTCACATAACCGATGACTTCGTCCACGTTCCCCGGGTTAATCGAAGTGATCTTCGCTTCCGTGACCACTTTGTCCGCGCCGATGTGCAGCGGGTGAATCTGCCCCAGCTCGCTCTTCACCTTGGCGATGGCCGCCTCCATGGCCTTACGGTTCTCCTCCAAGGAAAAATCAGTAAACGGTTCATTGGCATAAGGAACAATCTTCGTCAGCGTGCTCATGAAATGACCCCTCTCAAGGAATGGATTTGATGTTCTGCGAATCGGATTCGCCATAGGATGGAACCCTTTATTTGAACATATTTTTAAGAACGAACCAGACATTGGCCGGCCGCTCCGCAAGCCGTCTCATGAAATAACCGAACCAGTCGATGCCGTAGGGTACATAGACCCGCACCTTATAGCCCTCGCGGACCAGCTGCTGCTGCAGCTCCTCACAGATCCCGTAGAGCATCTGGAACTCGAACTGGCTGAGTGCAATGCCCTGCTCTTTCACCAGATCCTTCGTATACTCGATGATCTTCGGATCGTGGCTGGCTACGGCCGTGTAGTTGCCGTTCATTAGATGCGCCCGGATGATCTTCTTGTAGTTCTCGTCGACATCGCTTTTCTCGGGGAACGCCACCTTCGGTGATTCCTTGTAGGCCCCTTTGACCAGCCGCAGGTTCGCCTTCAGCTCGTTCAGGTCCCGGATATCCTCTTCGGTCCGGTACAGATAGGCTTGAATCACGATGCCTACGTTGTCATACTCCCGGCGGAGCTCTCGGTATATATCGAGGGACACTTGGCAGTGGCTGTAATCTTCCATATCAATCCGCACGAAGTTGCCGTACTGCCGCGCGCGGTCCAGAATCTGTCTCATATGGGAGAAGCAGAGCTCCTTGGAGATATCGAGCCCGAGCGACGTCATCTTCAGCGACAGGTTCGACTGTACACCGGCTTCGGCGATGGCATCGAGCGTCATGAGGCACATATCCATGGAATCTTCCGCTTCCGACTCGGTGCTTATGAACTCGCCGAGGTGATCGAGCGTCACGACCCGGCCCTCCCGGTTCAGCTTACGCACGGCTTCGATCGATTGCTGTATCGTTTCACCGGCTACGAACCGGCTGGCCCCAAATCGCAGACCGTATTTTTTCGCCAATTTATTGGCGGAGCGGCTTTTACCAAGGGACTGAAACATGTTCCTCATCAACACTTCCATAAGCCAAGGCCCCCTCCGTTGAACATTGTTCAATGTTGTATAAGATCATTGTACATCAACACTCAAAAATGTACAATATACAACCAACAAAAAGCGAATTGTACATATATACCCTACACACACACTGGTTGTTCATCCATTCTATTCAACGCGAGAGCAATGGGCACATATTCCGCACAAAAAAGAAGCGCTGCGGGAAGAGAAACCCTTCCGAAAACACTCCTTTGGTACAGCGCATGAATAGAAGTGGAACCGAGGCCAGGACGCCGAGCGCGTGAACATCCGGCAGCCTGTGAGGACCGTAAATCCCCCATCACGTGCACTGTCAGCACGAGTGTCTTCTTGTCTCCGAGTGACTGAAGATGACCCCCGCCGAGAAGACGGAGGAAGAAAGGAAACGCAACGAATAAACGATTGTGTTTCATATTGAACAATATTGCGATTGCGCACATCCCCATAGTGACACTTCCCCCACCGCTGCGGCCGGCTCATTGTTTCGTTGAAGCATTCATGATAAATTTAAGAGTATCCTAAATGCGTGAGGTCACCTTATGTTCAATTCTGAACAATTACCCATACATACATCGTTCACTGCTTTCCCTTCCGCTTCTACCACCGCCGAGCTGCTGGAGCACCTGCAGCAGACAGGAGCGGCCTGTATCCAGCTCGGCGGTCAGTATTTTCTGTTCACGCCCGGTGATATTCCTCTGTTCGAAGGACGCCGTCCGCTTCCATTGGAAGATTACTTGAAGTCGGCTCCGTCCCTTGCTTCCACAGTCTGGACCCTGGGCGAGAACAAGGAAGGGCTCGATGCCCTTCTGGATGCCCCGCCCCCGGCCGAGCGGCCGATTGTGTTCCGGGATCCGCTGGGCACGCCGATCGGTTACGGCATGCTCTCCGACCTCCTCGGGTATGCCTTGAAGGGCCGCCGGCAGTTCTCCTCCTACTTCTACTCCTTGGCCGAGACGGTGGCGGATGCTGTGACCGTCGTGGACCGCAGCGGCAGGGTCATCTGCTGGAACACCCCCGCCGAAGAGGTATATGGCATTCCCAAAGCCGACATCATCGGGCGCCGCATCGGAGAACACTTCGACGCGGATTCTCTCATGATTATGAAAATCCTGGACGAAGGGCGCCGGATCCGCAGCACCTACCACCGCCCCCGCCCCGGTACCCATGTCCTTATCAACGCTTCCCCTATTGTGGATGAGGACGGACAGATTATCGGCGGGATTGCCACCGAGCAGGATATCACCAATCTCGTCCGGTTGAACGAGGAGCTGACGACGGCCAGTACCGGCCGGCTGGAGGCCTCCCCGTCCGGCCCCGATCCGTTCGCGGCCATTGCAGGCAAAGGGGAACGCGTAGGTGAGGCCATCGGGCTGGCACGTAAGGTGGCTGCAGCGGATAACCCGCTGCTGATCACAGGGGAGACGGGCGTAGGCAAAGAGCAGCTGGCCCTAACCATCCACGGCGCCGGGCGCCGGGCTGCCGCTCCCTGCCTCGCTGTCAACTGCGGGGCCGTGCCGGCCGGCCTGCTCGACACCGAGCTGTTCGGCTATCAGGGCGGCGCGTTCACAGGCAATGTGACCGGCAGCGCCGGCAAGATCGAACTCGCAGATGGGGGCACTCTGTTCATTGATGAGATCGACAAGCTCCCGCTGGATACACAGGCGAAGCTCTACCATTATATGCAGAACCATGTTCTCGTCCGTTCCGGCGGCCAGACGCCCATCCCGGTGCACACGCGCATCATCGCCGCTTCCGACCAAGACCTGCTCCCTCTGGTCGGGAAGGGCCAGTTCCGGGCCGACTTGTATTACGCATTGAACGTCATTACCATTGAGCTGCCTCCCCTCCGGGAACGGAAGGAAGACATCCCGGGGATCATCCAGCTCTACCTGCGCGAGTATGCCCTCCAGTACCAGAAGCCCCTCCCGCAGATCGCACCGGAGGCGATGCTGGCGTTCATGAACTACGATTGGCCCGGCAATATCCGCGAGCTGAAGAACATCATCGAACGGTGCGTGATCTTGAGCGAGGATGATCTCATTACCCACGAGCATCTGCCGAAGCCGATTCAAGACGAGCAGCCCCTTGACGCCGCCTTCTTCGAAGGCACGACGGTCCGCCGCGAGAAGACACTGCGCAGCAGCATCTCCGAGAACGAGGAGCTGCATCTCATACGCGAAGCTTTGGCGAAGACGCTCGGCAACAAGAGCGCCGCCGCCAAACTGCTCGGCGTCTCCCGCGGCACCCTGTACAACAAATTGAAGGAATACCAGCTGGATTAGTACCGGGAGATGGCTAAGCGGAGTTCCACGCGCGGACGGCCCCCGGCTGATTCCACAACAAAAAACCGGCATTGGAGGCGTTCTCCGATGCCGGTTTTTGTTGTGTATCCACGCTATAGGAGTTGCTGAGCTTTCGTGAGAGTAGACGAGTATGAGGATCCTATCCCCATCCCCGAGAGGCTGCGAGCAGGGAGCCTCACCTAATGGACAGCTCCTGCGGGGCATTCGCGGGCTTCCCGCTTCTTGAGCTCCAGGCAGTGGCGGATCACCGCTTCGCTGACCTTCTTGCGCTGCAGCTCTCCTGGGATCCAGAAGAACCGCTGGTCCTGCGCCAATTCCAGGAGGGACTTCATGGCAGCTTCCGCGGCAGACTCCTGTGTCCGCAGAAGATGATAAGCAATTCGATAGGCCAATGGTTCATGCGACTTGAGCAGCGCGGCTTTGAATTGAAGGCTGAGCGCCATTCGCGTTTCCCCTTCTCTCTATCCTGCTGAACGGCAGGTTTCTTGGTGACCCCATGCCAAGAAGGCGAATTGGGGCAGGTTCCTGTGCCGATTAGTGTAGATTACCACGAACCTTACGGGGAAACTATCGAATTTTGTAAGCGCATTGTCGAAATACCTAAAATCTCCTTTAGATTACAGGAGATTCCTCGGTATGACAGCCCTACGCCTACTTCAGCACATATTCCGCCAGGACCGCCTGCAGCGCATAGATGTTCAAGCTTTTGTTGAACTGCTTGCGTACCGGCTCCGCCGTACCCGATACCCAGATCTTCAGCTCCGCGTCGAGATCGAACGTGCCGGCCGTCTCGATACTGAAGCGCGTAATGCTGCGGTAGGGCACCGACAAATACTCCATCTTCCGTCCGGTTACCCCCTGCTTATCGATAAGAATCAGCCGCTTGTTCGCGAAGAGGAACAGGTCCCGGATGAGCTTATACGCTTTCTCTACCCGCTCCTCCCGGGTCAGCAGCGACCCGAACTCCTTCTGCGCTTCCCCGGCCGTGATCTCGGACGCATTGCCCATCAACCCGTCGAACAATCCCATACCGCCCCCGCCTTTCGCTTGGCTTGCTTAGGATGATTATACTGCGAATTAATGTACAGGAATGAAGCGACTTTAACGAAAGACCCTTACGGTTCTCTGGCATGCGCCGCTTATTTGAAATACTTGCCCTCCAGCTTGCGGCCCATCAGCCACATGAGCGCGAACACGCCGAGCACCAGGGCGATTTTCCACGGCTGCCGGAGCAGTCCCCCGATATCATGGCCCGCAAAGGATACGAGGAAGATCATGACCCCTTTGCCCAGGGCTGTCGCTACAGCGAACGTATGAAAGGGGATTCGGGAGATGCCTGCTACAATATTGACGAGCGACGAAGGCGTGAAAGGGAAGCAGGCCAGCACGAACACCGGCGTAAAGCCATGGGTCTCCAGCCAGTGAATAAGCCGCTGGGAGCGCGGGTGTTTGCGTTCGATCCAGCCTCGGATTCGCCCGCCGAACCTTCTTACAATAGCGAATACGCTGACTGAGCCCAGCACCACGCCAATCCAGGAGAGCAGGAAGCCCTCGGCCAGCCCGTAAGCATTCACGTTAGCGACCAGGATCGCCACCAGCGGGAGCACCGGGATATACGATTCCACCATCGGCGCCACAATGCCGGGTACCGGGCCAAGCGCTTCATACTGCTTCAGCCAATTCTCTATCTGATGCCAGTTCATGCGGGATAACGTTTCGTTCCAACTCATACGTCCGGATCACCCTCGGGGTTATAGTACTTCAACTATACCCGACCGGTACGGGAAACCGCAAATTCTCCGCTCTCCCGCTGTAGCTCGTACGCGAAAATTTGATTCACAACCGTTCCTTCCCTGAGCTTCTGCCTCGTCCCCCTGTACAATAAGGAAACCAGCCCATGAAGCCAAAGGAGAAACATCCGATGACCCTGCAGATCACCCCCGTTCGAGAGGACGACATGCCCTTTCTATGGGATATGCTCTACGCTATGATTCACATCCCGGAAAATAAACCGCCCCAAGAGGTGCTGCTGGCCGAACCCGGCATCCGCAGCTGCCTGGAAGGCTGGGGCCGCCCGGGAGACAGCGGATGGATCGTCCGCACCGCCGAAGGCCGCCCGGTCGGCACCGCCTGGTACCGGCTCCATACCGCAGCGCAGCCCGGCTACGGCTTCGTCGACGAGCAGACGCCGGAGCTCAGCGTCGGGGTTCTGCCGGGCCTGGAGGGGCAGGGCATCGGCAGCCTGCTGCTCCGCCACCTGATCGCGGAGGCGGCCAAGGCCGGCTATCCCGCGCTCTCGCTCAGCGTAGCCCCAGGCAATGCCGCACTGCGGCTCTACGAGCGCCTCGGCTTCGAGCGGTGCGGCGAGTCCGGCACGTCCTGGACGATGCGGCTGAAGCTGTAGCCCGATCGGCACGGCGTGAAGGAGCTGCAGCTCCTTCCTTGCTCCCCTTTTCCATTGCCCAAAAGCCAAAAGGCACCCTCGAAGGGTGCCTTTTGGTCTCCTGCTCCTGGCTTAGCGCAGGTTCTGGGTAGTGGTTGTCGTGTTATACGCCGCATCGTACGTATCCGCGTTCAGCGAATTGTTCGAGCGGAACGTTGTGTACACATCATCGTTCAGGTCGGGACGGGAATCCACAAGCACGAGGATATTCCCTTCTTTCACATAGTTGTTGTAGGTGTTCGCCTCATCTTCCGGAATCCCCATACCGATCAGGCCGCCTACGACTCCGCCTGCACCCGCGCCTACTGCAGCACCTGTCAGCGCAGCGGCGATCGGACCAGCCGCGATAATCGGGCCTACGCCCGGAATCGCCAGCGCACCGATGCCCGCGAGCAGACCGGCAATCCCGCCGAGAGCTCCGCCTGTCGCAGCCCCCGTCGCCGCACCTTCCGGCGCCTTGGTTCCCGTCGACTCGGAGACCGCAGTCACATCTTCTTTATCTCTTGCAATAACCGAAATGTCGTTCGAGCTGTACCCTTGACGCTTTAACCCCTCGATCGCTGCAATCGCTTCTTGTTCGGAACGAAATACGCCTACCAGTTTTTTTGCACTCATGGTGATTCCCTCCTTGGAATAGCTGAACCCGGTGTCCGGGCCGCTTTTACATGTGGAGCTTGTCTGCCAGAAGTCCAGGCGATATTCGCCAGGCTCCGGTGCAAGCACTGCTGCTTCGTGCCGTTGCATAACAGTATTAACCCGTCTGCGGACAGGCGAAACGGACAGGCACCACCGGCTTTGCGGCAAGCGGCAGCGGATATGATATAATGGGAGTCTGCACCAACTAACCTAACGAACCGGCGGAGGAATCCATGCTGACTTTTGAACAAAAGCTCGCGGTGATCGAGAGCTTCCCAGAACTGAAACGCAAAGACGTGTCCCTCGGGCGCATCAACTTCCACTACGACGAGAGCGCCCACGAGAAGAAGGTCGTCGTCTACCACCTGCATCCGAACGGCAACGGATTCGTCTACGCGGGCGCGATGGACGGCCACGAGACCGACGATCGCGGACTGGTCAATATCCGGGATTACGAGGAAGAGGCGCTGCGCGGGCTGATCAAGGCCTCCATCCAATCCCTTGCACCCAAATCCGCTGCCGAACAAGCCGTGGGAGCCAGCTCCCGGGACGAACGCTGGATGAATGCCGAAGGCCAGACTCTCTCGCTCGTGTATGAAGACGAGCTGTGGTACGTCTATGCCGGACTAAACCTTGAATCCGCCTACGAGACCTACGAAGAAGCAGCGGAGTATCTCAAGGAAGAAGGCTTCTCGAGACGCTGACCGTCCAGGACGGAAGGCTGGGCGCTCCGCGGAGAGCGGCGGGATCAGCACCGTCTACCCACACCAAAAAGCACGGAGCTGAGGGCTCCGTGCTTTTTGGTGCCATGCCGTGCATGCACTGTGCGCAGACTACTGCCCTTGCCGGGGCGTGGAAATCTGCCACTGGACCCCGTAAGGATCCTTGAGCCGGCCGAAGAGCGCGCCCCAGAACATCGGCGCGAGGGGCATCAGCACCTCCCCGCCGGCCGACAAGCCTTCGAAAGCGCTGCGCGCCTCCTCCTCTGACACGAATTCGAGATTGAGGTCCAGCCCGCTGCCCCTCTCCACCGTGCCCGTTACGCTATCGGCCAGGTAGAACAACAGCCCGGCCGCCTGAAGTTCCAGATGCATGACCTTGTCTCTGGTCTCTTCGGTACCGAATCCTCCTTCTCCGTAGGTTCTCACGCTCTTCACTTCCCCCTGAAGGGCACCGGCATAGAATGCCGCTTGTTCCCGGACATCCCCTCCGTACAAATAAGGCCGCAGTACCGCCATCTTCTCTACTCCTCCCTACTTGTCCTTGTTCCGTTCATCCTTGCTCATCGTTCCCGGGATTCGCCTTCGCTATCCCCATCCTTTCTCATTGAAGGAAAATCCTGACGTAACGGAAGGCCCGGCCGCCTCAAGAACCTGCCTCCTTACGAATGGTTTGGGACCGTAAGCCCCTTAGATCATGCCCGTTGTTCATCGCGGGAGTCGAACCCGCTTCCCCTATAGGATACAATAGGAGCTGGCACTCCGCCTCGCTGCGGAGCTCCATGGCCCGGGGCACGGGCCGACACTCAGTTCAATACCATTTACGGAGGCTCTGCCATGCTGCGAACCAAGTGGGCGCTTGCCCGAAGATATCTTCCGTTTCTCCGCCCGCACCTGCCCTTCATCGGAGCCATCGTCGGGATCGGCATCCTGCAGCTCGGCGTGTCGCTCGTCACTCCGTGGATGAGCAAAGTCATCATCGACCATATCCTGATCCGCCGCGACGGCACCTGGACGCTCGGGCAGGCCATGGCCCTCCTCGGCGCGTCCTTCGCCCTCGGCATCGGCTTGCAGTTCCTGCGCGGGCTCGCCACAGCCGGCCTCTGGGTCCGGATGGTCCGCGATCTGAGAGGCCGGCTGTACCGGCATCTGCAGACGCTCTCTCCGGGGTACTACGACAACCGCCAGGCCGGAGCCGTCGCCTCCCGCCTCACCTCCGACGTCGAAGGCGCCCAGCAGCTCATCAGCGGAGGAGCGCTGCAGCTCATCGTCGATGCCCTGATCGTGCTCATGGCCGGCATCATGGTGCTCTACCTGCATTGGAAGCTGGCGCTGCTCTGCCTCGCCATTCTGCCGCTGTACTACCTGACGTTCCGCCGGTTCAACGGCACCATCCGCACCGCTTGGCGGCAGGTCCACGCCAAGATGGAGAAGCTGTCCGGCGACGCCGTCGAGCGCTTATCCGGCGTGCGGATCGTGCAGGCCTTCGGCCGCGAAGAGACCGAGCGGCAGCGCTTCGAGGAGCAGTCGGCCGCCCACGTGGAGCAGGCGCGCCGCGCCTTCCTGCTCTCGAACCTCTTCGGCCGGATGAACCAGGCCTACAGCGATGCCGGCAAGTGGCTCATCTGGTTCGCCGGGGCCCTGTTCGTCCTGCGCGGCGAGCTGACGCTCGGCAGCCTGATCGCCTTCCAGGCCTACCTTGGCCAGCTGTACGGGCCGATCTACCGGTTCTCGGAGCTCAACGTCACGATCCAGAATGCGCTCGCTCACGTGGAGCGCATCTTCGAAGTGCTCGACACGGAGCCCGACATCCGCAGCAAGCCCGGGGCCCGGCCGATGACCGCCTGCCAAGGGGACATCCGCTTCGAGGAGGTCTCCTTCGGCTACCCTGCGGCGGAGAGCGGTGAACCCGGCCGTGAGGTGCTCCGCAGCATCTCCTTCCATGCCCGGCCGGGTGAAGTGGTCGCGCTCGTCGGTCCCAGCGGGGCGGGCAAATCTACGCTCGTCCAGCTGCTGCCCCGCTTCTATGATCCCCGGGACGGCCGCGTTCTGATCGATGGGGGCGACCTGAGGGACTACCGGCTGGAGGAGGCCCGGGGGCATATGGCCGTCGTCCTGCAGGACAATATCCTGTTCTCGGGAACGGTGTACGAGAACATCGCCTACGGCCGTCCGGAGGCGTCCCCCGAGGAAGTGCAAGCCGCCGCGGCCGCCGCGAATGCCCACGGGTTCATCTCCGCCTGGGAGGAAGGCTACGGGACCCTCGTCGGCGAGCGGGGCCTGCGGCTCTCCGGCGGCCAGAAGCAGCGGATCGCGATCGCCCGCGCCCTGCTCAAGAATCCGAGGATTCTCATCCTCGACGAAGCCACCTCGGCCCTCGACGCCGAGTCGGAAGCGCTGGTCACCGGCGCGCTCGATACGCTGATGAAGGGGCGGACCACCCTGATTATCGCCCACCGGCTGGCGACGGTGGTCCGGGCGGACCAGATCCTCGTCATGGACGAGGGCAGGATCGTAGACCGCGGAACCCATGGCGAGCTGCTGCAGCGTTCCGGCTTATACCGGGAGCTGTACGAGAAGCAGCTTCAGGCCATGAAAGCGGAGGCCTTCGGCGCACTGTCCGGCTGAGTCTCCTCCGCTTTCGCCGCTTGCTTGCGAACGAATAGCCGTACCCCTAAGCCGGGTACGGCGGTTTGGCGTTCCTTCAGGCGCCAGGTGCGCCGGCGCGAAACCCGTAACGCCAAGAAAGCCCTTCCTCAGCCGGGGGTAACCCTGCGGCGAAGAGCCTCTTGGATGCGCAGTATGCGCCGTACCAGCGCTGGAATCCAGCGCATGTTCATAACCATGGCGCCCCAGCAGCGCCAGACGCCCCGGTCCGGGCGCCGCAGCGAAGAACCGCGCCGGATGGCTGTCAGGCGGCCGAGCAGCGCGCTCCCGGGCACCGGCGCATCGAAGCGCACATTCGCATCGCCCCGGCAAAGCAGAGAGCCGTCGGCCGTCCGGCCGTAGTAGCGGTGGCCGATGAGCTCGCCGCCGGCCCCGCGGAACAGCACGATCTCCCCCGGACGCAGGTCCTCCGGCCGGAGGGGGCTGAATGTGCAGCGGCTGCCCCCGCGGATCAGCGGGAACATGCTGTCCCCCCGGGAAGGCAGTTCGATGTCACGGCCGGCCTCGGCCAGACGTCCGAGCATCGACAGGACCGACGGGTCAGCCTGCCGCATATTCGATCAGGCCGGCAGTGAGCAGGCTATCCACGAAGCGCTCGACATCGCGGCGCACATCCGCCCCCCCGGAATCGTACTCCGCTTCGATCCGTTCCACGACCGTCGCCAGCGGCGCTCCCTGTCCGATCAGGGTCCAGATGCGCCCCCCCATCGGGTTCAGCTTCGTGACGCGGAGCGAGGCGCTGTCCATGATAAGGAATTCGCCGTCCATCTCCATTCCCTCGAGGTGGGGAGCGCTTTTATACGTACTCTGCAGCAGGCTGCTCATCGGATATCTCCTCCCAGAACTTATCGTTTTTCTGAAAATACAGCTCGTAGAACGGCACCTTCTCCGCGAAAGTCCGGCACATGGAGATCACCTTGGCCGTCTCCTGCGGATCGAAATGCCAGTAGAAAATGGTCCGCATCAGATACAGCATCGCCTCGGAGGAGCGGATCGGCTCCCGCTTGATCTCGAGCGACTGGCGGAGCAGGTGGTAGCCCTTCAGCTCACAGCTCATGCCGCGCTCGTCGGCATCCCAGACCGAATCGCTGCGGAACGGGGAGTTGTACACCCGGATTCCATCCGGAGCGACGCGGATCAAGGCCGCTTCGTCCGATAACACGGGGCGGGGGCGGGACAGCAGGGCGGCTGTGGATTTGCCGGCGCCGGACTGTCCTGCGAAGAGATACGCGGAGGATCCCTGCGCGATGCACGAGGCATGGGTCATGAGCCCCCATCCGCGGTAGGCGATGAATCCGCTGTAGAGCAGCATCAGCGCGTGATTCAAGGCAAAGTCGTCGTAGACCGCCACCTCCGCGCGGCGGAAGTCACGGCTTACCGTGAGCAGATAATCGCCGCGGTCGTAGCGGATCGAGGTCTCATCCCGGGCGATCTCCACGTCATACCCCCGGAACGGCTGCCCATAAGGGGCGCTTACCGTAACATGCAGGTCGGGCTGCTCCGTCTTGGAGGATAACGGGGGGATGACGGAGGCGGAGAATTTGGGAACCGCCCAATCCAGCAGCGGGCCGGAAGGCAGCTCCATCACGAGCTGATGCTCGGCAATCGTAATATAGAGGGTCTGCATAGGCATACGGGTTCTCCCTTCTTATGGGCTTCGCCGTTTGAGCAGGGAGCTCACACGGTATTTGTACAGATGCAGCACGTCTTGGAACCGCCCGGTTCCCCGGCGGCCTGCATGCTGTACCGGGGCGGCGGTACGGGGAGGCAGGAATACATGGCGCAGGTGGGCGGCACGCTGCTTGGCCGTGTCCATATAGAGCAAAGGGAACAGGAGCAGATAAGCGTAATAACCTGCATTCTGGCGCTTCCGCATGTAATCCCGGACGAGCCGCTCGCTCCAGAACACGGCCGGGGCCTTATCCGGCAGCGGATACCGCTCGCCCATCTGCGGATAGAGGCGGTAGACGAGGGCCAGCGCGGTGAGCAGGCGCCGCCTCGTTCCCTCGCGGGAAGCGGTCCGCCACAGCTCCTCCCAGCGCAGCTCTTCTCCATAATGCTCCAGCAGGTGTGCGATATCGATCAGATGCTTGTAGGTCATCCGGTCTTTGAGACCATGAAGACATAAGGTATAGAAGGTCTCCTGCAGCGGCAGCTCCCTTACATAAGCGAAGCCATCCGCTGGCTCCGATCGCTCCCATAGACGGGGGATATCGATGTCCGCCGTAGTCTCGAAGCCGATGCTGTGATGCAGCTCCACCCCAAGCTTACGGCCTCCAAGATTTTTATAATAGGAAATATGGTGAATCTCCAGCTCATCCTTCTCCAGGAACCCGGCGGCGTGCGCGCAGGCGACCGCACGCTCCATCTCATCGGGCGGGACGAGCAGATCGATATCGCTTGTCTGCCTTGCGGCAGCATGGCCGAAGAACCGCTCGGCGAGCCGGACGCCTTTCAGCGGAATGACCCGGACGCCCGCCTCCTCAAAGCGGGCCAGCAGCCCGCTAAGCTCCCGCCGGATCAGCAGGCTGTGGTACAAGACACGGTCGGCCTTGTTCTTCAGGGCGCCTTGAGAATAAGCCGGCAGCCGGGACCACTGTCCGCTTCGCTTCAGCTCATGATAGAGATAGGATGACAAGGAGAAGAAGGCGGCATCGGCAAGCAGCGCTTGCTGCCTGTCTTCCTCTGCCGGCCAGTGGAGATGCTCCGTATATAGGGAACGAAGTAACGCAGTTATCATGGACAGCCCTCCCCCGGAACGGCAGCCCGGCACTTCAGCCGGACTGTAGTTCTGGCATGCATAAGCAGGTCCGTGCGGCGGAGAGCCTCCGCCTTGCGGATGTCTAATCGCAGTGAGGATTCTTATCGCCGGCAGGGCCGCTGCAAACGTGCGAAGGAATCGTCTCGAACGTGATGTCTTGCTGCTCCACGATCAGCGGGGCGGTGTACGGCTGCTTGTTCATAGAATCACCTCTTCGTATTAGATAGGGGAGACTTGCTCCCACGAGAAACTATAGGATACAAATCGTATCAGGTAAAGTCTCAAAAAATTGGCCCGAGTGACACGGACACATAAATGGTACGCATTGTATCAAATTTCTTGTCGAATTTCCCGCCCAGGGGGCTGCAGCGCCAAAAAGCCCTCATGCCCTTTCGCATGAAAGCTCTGATCCTACGCCCCTTACCCCGGGGCCTCTGTCCTTCACTGACTCCTCACAACTCCTTGAGCTTTGCGGCCACCCTCTCCAAATCCTCGGCCAGCAGCCGCTTCAATACGGGCCTGCGTCTGACGGCGAGCGGATGGTAGCCCGCAGCGGTCCATATGCCCCTCACCTGATGCCAGCGCCCCCGCAGCGACTTCACATCCGCCTCCGGATCCCCGAACCATCCCTGCACGGCGACATTGCCGAGCGCCAGCAGAATCCGGGGCTGCTTCTCATCGAGCTGCAGTTCCAGATGCGGACGGCAGGCATGGCGCGCAGCCTCTTTGTCATAGGCCCGCAGGGGGCGGCACTTCAGCAGATAGCTGACGAAGAAGGCCTCCCGGGGGATACCCGCAGCCGCCAGCCCTTCCTGCAGCGTCTCCCGCGTACCGCAGAGGAAAGCCTCCCCCTCCCGGTCCTCCCTCGCTCCCGGATTGTCGAGCAGGATGAAGAGCGGCGCATCCGGATTGCCCTCGCCCCAGACCACCCGGGTCCGCTGCTGCGCAAGCTCGCACCCCGCGCAGTCTTTGGCCCCGGCCGGGGCCTCCTCTTCCGGCAGAATCGATGGTGTCCAGCTGTTCATCTCTCTCTTCCTTTCCTTCCTTGTAGAGCCGCCCTGCTCATCCGCCTGCGAGTACCACCCGGTTACGTCCGCCGAGCTTAGCCTCATAGAGGGCACGGTCCCCCTGCTCGACCAGCTCCCTGCCGCTTGAGAGGGGGCTTGCGACCGCGGAAGCGGCACCGACGCTGACCGTAACGACGGGCAGCGCCTGGGACTTCACATGCGGAATCCCCAGCTCCCTTACCGCCTCGCACACTTCTACGGCAAACTGGCGCGCCTCCTGCGGACCTCTTCCGGGCAGCAGGCACACGAACTCTTCGCCTCCGTAGCGAGCCGCCAGGTACCCCCGCGGCTCGGCCAGCGCCTCCAGCGTCACGGCGACCCGGCGCAGGCAAGCATCGCCGCTTTGGTGGCCGTATGTATCGTTATAAGCCTTGAAAGAGTCTATGTCGAGCAGGATCACCGACAGCTGATCCGACAAGGCGGCCGCCCTGTCCCACTCCCGCTCGAAGCCTTCGTCGAACGAACGCCGGTTGGCAATGCCCGTCAGCCCGTCCAGCGCCGACAGCTTCTTCAGGCGCTCATTGGCTTCCAGAAGCTGGGCCTGGACGCGCTTGCGCTCCGTATTGTCGCGGAATACCGTCATCACGGCACCCCTGCCCTTATAGGAGATCCACGCCGAGGACGCCTCGACTTCCAGCTCCCGGCCATCGAGCCGCAGATAGGTTTTCTCCCTGGGCGGCACAGCCGTCCTCTCCTCTTGCACTTGCCGGATCTGTTCCCGGGCCAGCTCCTGGGCATACGGCGGCACAAGGTCGAGTATATCCCGTCCGATCAACTCTTCCTTCTGGCGCGCGCCGAGCAGCTCCACCGCTTTATGGTTCACAAGCATAATCCGGTTCTCGGAGTAGACGAGGATCCCGTCGGGCAGCAGCTCCACCAGCTTGCGGTACCGTTCCTCGCTCTCCTGCAGCTCCCCCTCCATAGCAACACGGTGCGAGATATCGCTCATGACGGACACCACTTCCACGACCCGGCCTTCGGACAGCACCGGATTGAGCGACTTCAAGAACGTGCCGCCCCCCTGCTTGTATTCGAACTGCTGGCGGCTTCCCTGCCAGGCTAGTTCGTACTTCTGCAGGATTAAGCTGAGCTGGGACGTGGGCACCAGCACCTCCGGCGACTTCCCCACGACGCTTTCCTGCGTCTTGCCCAGGCGGTGCAGGAGCATGCCATCGGCCATCGTATACACGAAGCGCGCATCGATCTTCTTGAATTTGAGCACGAGTCCTTCCTGGTTGTGGATCGTATCGGCCAGTTCTTGCTTCAGCAGAAGAATCTCCCGCTCACCGCGCTTGCGCTGCGTCACATCCCGGATGATGGAGGAAAAATAGAGCAGTCCTCCGGTCTGCCAGGTATTGAGCGACAGCTCGATCGGAAATACGGTGCCGTCTTTGCGCAGTCCCTCCAGCTCCACGGCCCGGCCGATCACCCGACGCTCCCCGGTGCGAAGGTACCTCTGCATTCCCAGCCAGTGCGCCTCCCGGTAAGACTCGGGGATGATGATGTCAAGCCGCTGACCGACCGCCTCCGCTTCCGTGTAGCCGAACAGGTTCTCCGCCCCTTTGCTCCACAGTACGATGTTCGACTCGCTGTCGGCGAGCACGATGCCGTCGTAGCCCGACTGGGTGATGGAATGGAACATGCCCTCCGCGTCCTTCAGCGCGAGCATCAGGGAGAGCAGCGGGGTCAGCTTGCCCGCCGTCCGGACGTCTTGAGCCCCAAAATGCCCTCCGCGGCCCGAGCCCAAGTTGATCATTGCTACCGTACGCCCCCTATAGATCAGGGGGATGTGAAGAGAGGAGAGCACCCCATCCCGGTACATCTGGTCATCGACCTCCCCGCCCGGACGATGCCGCCGCCAATCGGCGAACAGCATGATCTCGCCATTCTTGATCCGGTCCATAGCTCCGAAGCCGGAGATCGGATAGGTCGACCCGCTGACAAAGAACTCCCCTTCTTTCATCAAATAGACGCCTTTGCAGTGATTCTCCCCCACCAGAACCACGCCTCCGGCCGTACTTGAGAAGAGTTCCGAGAGCTCGCGGAGCGTGATCTCATAGATGTCGCTCGTACTCGCCGAAGCATTGAACTTCCGGATGAGATTAGAGATGAACGCATTGAGCCGGCTTTCCTCCTCCACCAAGGCCATCTGCCGCAGGAACACGGCGACGAGCAGCCCCGTTCCCGCCAGAACGGATAGATACAGTGGCAGAATCCGCCAAGCCTTCCATCCCAGCAGCAGCACGAAGAAGCCTGTCTTCAAGGAGGCGGCCAGCAGCAGACCGGCCAGCCAGCGCCGCCAGAATGAGCGCACACGCTCAGCCATCCAACCGGCACCGACACCGGTGGCAGCCATCACGGCGGCCGAAAGGAGAATGACCTTATCGATATCCCCCTGCAGGGCAAGCCGGCCTGCGATCATGACGGCGCTGGCCGTAACGGCAGAGGGCAACCCACCGAAATAAGCAGCCATGAGCAGGGCGATCATCCGCTGGTCGATCAGGATCCGGCCCTCAAGCTCCACCCCAAAGAACATGAGAAGCACGCCAAGCACGCCGTGCAGGACTCCCGCCGCGAGCCTTCCCCGCAGCGTCCATTCGGTTCCCGGCAGGCGCGGGGGAAGCAGCAGCCTGAAGACGAAC
This sequence comes from Paenibacillus caseinilyticus, assembly GCF_027533645.1. GTDB lineage: Bacteria > Bacillota > Bacilli > Paenibacillales > NBRC-103111 > Paenibacillus_G > Paenibacillus_G caseinilyticus. Next base: position 129,623 of record NZ_JAQAGY010000016.1, on the reverse strand, counting down.
AAAAAGGCCATAAGTATTGCCACATTCATAATCAAATCCGGGATCATCGCGCACTCCTTTCCCAGCCCAGCCGGCACTCCGCTTTCCAGTTGCTCTCTATATCGGCACGAAAGATCTCCCTTGTTATTTTGTGCGAATCCTGCCTAGTATGTTGCCGCCATCTCATTCTCATACCTTATCCGGCACGGGCGGATCCCACTCTTCTATAGTAAAAGGGAGGAGACCCTTAGGTCCCCTCCCTCATTGATGCGCCTAGCTACTTAGTGGCTGCATGGCCGCCGATGTTCTACTGAATGCTCTTGATGAACAGGAACGGCATTGCGCCGATCGCGATGACGGCGAATCCAATCCCCTTGCCTACCGAAGCCAACCCTTGAAGTACCGACACGAAATTCACCATAATCTTGATGTCCCCTTTGCTGTATGTGTGTGGGTGAATGCAGTCGGCTGCCATACTCTTATGTAAGAAACATACTTAAGTAAGACCTTAGGCCCATGACATTGCGTCCTTGACTTTCGACAAGTTTGCCTTGAACGTGTGTTGTCGTTCTATGAAACTTATAATATGAATTTTTCATGAAATCGTCAACGGGAAAATATTTGTTATTTCGACACATTTCGACTTATTGGGTCAAAGGTGACTCCCCATCATGAAGCGGCCTTCCTTTCCCGCTTCCGCGGGATCGAAAGGCCGTTCATTTCAACCTTAGGCCATCGATTCATCTTGCCGCTGTCCCGTCTGCTCTTCTTAGTTCACGCCTACCGCGGAGTAGGCCGCTTTAACGGCTGCCGTCTCAGCCGAGTTTGCCCCATAGAGATCGGTTGCCGATTGAATGGTAGCCTGGCGGATATTTTGGAAGTTGGAAGAAGCCGAGAGATAGAGAGTCAGCGCACGGTAATAGATTTTGCCCGTTTTCTCGCGTCCGATGCCTTGTACGCTTACTCCGTAGTGCGTACCGCCCTGGGCCAGCAGGTAAGCAGCTTTGTTGTTGATGCCGCTGTTCGTATGCACGCCGCCGTTGTCGCTCGATCCCGTGTAACGTTTGCTGTAGTGGTCCGGATCGCCATAAGCGGCAGGGTTCGAGAGCGACCGGAGGGCGTCTCCCGGGGTACCCGGCGTATAGACATCCTCGCCGAGCAGCCAATCGCCGCTGTCCAGCAGTGCGCCGAAGATATCCGAGATGGACTCGTTCAAGGCACCCGACTCATTCTGATAGATGAGGCCTGCCGAGTACTCGGTCACGGCGTGAGTCAGTTCGTGAGCCACGACATCCAGAGAGCCGGAGAGCGGTTTGAAGACGCTGCCGTCCCCATCTCCGTATACCATTTGTCTGCCGTTCCAGAAGGCATTATTGTAACTCGTGGAATAATGAACGGAAGAATTCAGTGCGGCCCCCCGGTTATCGTAGGAGTTGCGCCCATGCACATTCTTGTAATAGTCGAATGTCGCGGTAGCGTTGGCATGCGCATCCACAGCCGCCCCGTCCGTCCAGCGGTTATCCGTATCGCGGAGAATCGTCCCCGGCAGGGTTGTCCGGTTGGAGAGGGTATACGTGTTGATCTTGCGGGAGGCGTCCACCAAGGTGTAGCCGGACGACGTGGATGTGCTCTGGAACGTCTTCGTATCGCCGTTCACCCCGATCCCTGTGGCGGATACTTCATCGAGTTTGTTCCACTTCGTGATAATCTTACCGCTCACCGCATCGATGACATACTGCCAACGGCCCGGCTTCGGCTCCAGGAAGTTCAGTTCCAGAATATAAGCCAGGGAAGCTTCGTCCCCGTTCACATAAATTTGGAGCTCGGCTTGGGGCGGAATTTCAAATTTGATTTGCGGATCTACCGCTTCGCTTACATCCTGTTTGGCCTTCTCCACAGCCTGCTGCGCGGATAGCTGCGGCTTCTTGTTCAGCGCCTCTTTCTTGTCGAGGTCCGGTACGAACTTGCCAAGATAAGAAGCTTCTCCGCCGGCGTTCTGCAAGTGGACCGTCTGCTCGGCCCCGAACACCCGCAGCCCTTTGTATTTTTGTGCCAGACGCACATGGTATGTATCCTTCTCCGGGTCCGCCAGCTCGGCTACAATTTCAAAGCTGTCTTTCGGATCTCCTTTTACAGAGAATAGGGATTTTTTGGAATCCAGATAACTCCATACTTTTTCGGTTTTTCCAAGGCTTTGCGGCGCTTCCCAACGTCCAGAGATGAACTCCGGCGTTTTGTATTCCTTGGAGTACTGAACCTCTGCGTCCGGAGAGGCCGCGAAGGCTGATGGGATTACAGCGGTTGATAATGAAGCGACGAGCACGACGGAAGCTAACTTTCTTTTCACATGATCCACTCCTAATATTTGGAATATATTGCCTCCTCAATGTAAATGATCTGCCGAATCAGGAGAATAGAGCGAAAGAACTGAATATTAAGATAATTTTAGGTAAATAAATTGTAAAAAAGGGGGCTCCCCGTCCTATTGACCCGAGGTTGATTTGAAAAAGCGGTTTTCTCTTTCATTTTATGTCACCTTTTCTCCCCTAAGCCTGGGATGACCCTGGCTTTGGAGCCCTCACTGGCCTTACCCACGCAAAAAACCAGGCAGAACGGGGCATGGGGAGCATATTCAATGTATCCGAAATGGAGAGGGACGGCGTCACAGCGGTTCCCAAGCTTTGGGGGCTGGGCCCTCGAAGAGCGGAATATTATGTAATCAGCGCTAAACGTGACAAATGTCGGAGGCTGGCGGATAACTGGAGGAAATTGTTTATGGCAACATTACAAAAAGTGTCATAGCCGTCTATTCAAAGGGGAATAGGCCGTTTTATCTTCCCTACACATGCCAGCTTACTCTTATTCTCGAAGGAGACGCTTCTTGGCAAGAGAAAGTAAGCGGTTTCTGTCAAGTTGTGAAAGAGAGAGGAATCTGGAGAACTCGTTCGAATGGGGGAGAATGGGATGGAAAATCGGGCTTTGGGCCTATTTCATCAAATATTCTGAATATTTACAAAACTCAAATATTAACGTATGATGAACTCAAGTCTTAACCGGGTTCTACACAACGCGGTGGAGACTTACCAAAGTCTTACCCGGATCTCACTGGACGGATAAGACTTCCAGGGTACCGAACCAGATCCAGACGGAGCGCGTCTCAGATACGGCTCCCCAAGGGAAGGGGATAGTCCATTGGAGTAAGGAAAGCGAAGCATGCCTATAGTTTCTTCTATCTTTCGGGAAAGGAGTTACGAACGGACAAGGTAAAGGGGCATGCGGGAACCCGGCGGCCTGAAGGACGGGTGTAAGAAAGTGCAGGAGCCGGCAAGACCCGGCACGTATCCAAAATCTGAATGCAACGCAAGTTGTTTGAATGGAGAGTAAAGGAACAATTGAATAGGCGTACATGGAAACCGTAGGGGTTCTGGTTATGATCTCATAAGCAGAACCCCTACTTTTCGTATGTCCGCAATTCCGGAGTCTGCGTCTTGAGCCGCGTACCCCGGCTTCTACCTGGCCGGGGGATGTACGGTAATGTGCGCCCACTCCTTCGGAAGCAAATGCTTGTACGGGGCCTGAAGAAACCGGTCATCGATCAGCACCAGGGAACCCCGGTCCTCAACGGTGCGGATCAGCCGCCCGCCGGCCTGAAGCACCTTGTTCATCCCCGGGATCACATAGGCGTAATCGAAGCCGCGCCTCCCCTCCCCCGCCCGGTCGAAGTGCTCCTGGATCAAGCTGCGCTCCAGCGAGATCTGCGGCAGTCCTACCCCTACGATCACTACGCTTGTCAGCCTGTCTCCCCGCAGGTCGATGCCCTCGGAGAAGATGCCTCCCAGCACGGCCAGTCCCACGACCCCGGCTGAAGAATCCGCTGCGAACGCGTTCAAGAAACACTCGCGGTCTTCTTCCGTCATGCCCGGCAATTGGACCCGCAGCCGTCCGGCCAAAGCCTCATCCCCTGCGGCCAGCACTTCCCCGATGAGCTTCATATACTCGTATGACGGAAAGAACACGAGATGATTGCCGGGCTTCTCAGCCGCCAGGCTGCGGATCAGGGAGATGATGCGGTCCTTCGTCCGCTCGCGGTCCCTGTATCTCGTCGACCAGGGATACAGCGAGATCTCCCACTGCCCGGGCGAGAAAGGAGAAGGAACGGTAACGGCGTAGTCCTCCGGCCGGCCGCCCAGCATCTCCATATAATAGGAGAACGGCGCGAAGGTCGCGGAGAAATACACGAGGGAGCGGTACCCCTTGGCCATCCCCTGCAGCAGGGAGGAAGGATCGACGCAGAAGAGCTTGAGCCGCACTTCTTTGCGGTCCCACTCCGCATAAGTCACATGATGCTGCGGACTATAGAGGCCCGCGATACGCAGGAAGCCCTGAACGGCAAAATACGTATCGAGCAACAGCTGCCCCTCCTCCGCTCCGGCAGCCGCCGACGGGGACACGAGCTCTCCCTCCGCCTCGTGTCCGAAGGTCTCCATCAGCCGAAGAAGGTCTTCCGGCACCTCCCGCGAGACCGAGCGCTCCCGGCCCTCTTGCGCTTTGCGGCAGGCAACGAACCAGGCATTCACGGTCTTGGCCGCCTCGGCCACCGCCGGACGGGCCTCCTTGTAGGCACGCTGGAGGGCAAGGAAGGCGGACTTCGCCACTTCCGCCGAGAACATCTCGCGGGCCCTGTCCACGAGATTGTGGGCCTCGTCGATGAGGAGCGCGGTGCGCCGCCTGCCTTCTTCATAAGTCCGCTTGAGCGACACCCGGGGATCGAAGATATAGTTATAATCGCAGATGACGGCATCGGCCGCGTACGCCGCATCGAGCGAGAACTCGAACGGGCACACCCGGTGCTTCTCCGCATAGCGCGCGATGACCCCCCGGGTCATCTGCGTTTCGTTCGAGAGCAGATCGAGCACCGCCCCGTTGATCCGGTCATAGTAGCCGTCCGCGAACGGGCAAGCTTCTCGGGTGCAGCGGGTCTCCTCCTGGAAGCACACTTTGTCCTTAGCGGTGATCGTCACGCACTTAAGCCGCAGGCCGCCTTCTTCCATGAGGAGGAACGCTTCCTCCGCCACCGTCCGGGTAATCGTCTTGGCCGTCAGGTAGAAGAGCCGTGAGAGCAGTCCCTCTCCCATCGCCTTCACGGCCGGGAACAGCGTCGAGATCGTCTTGCCGGTTCCCGTCGGGGCCCGGACGAAGAGCTGCTTCTCCCCCTGGATCGCCTTGTATACGGCTCCGGCGAAGGCCCGCTGCCCCTCCCGGTAGGACGGGAACGGGAACGGAAGACGCCGGATGCTCGCCGTCCGTTCTTCCCCGTGATGCAGCATCATCGCCGCATAAGGCGCATAGCGGGACAGCGTCTCCTCCATGAACGCTTCGAGTTCCTCCATCGACCGCTCCCGGGCAAACTGCAGGCGCTCTCCCGTATCGATCTGGACATAGGTCAGCCGGATGCCCACCCGCTCCAATCCCTGCTGCTTCGCATACATATAGGCATAGCAATCGGCCTGCGCCCAGTGGACGGGATATGTGTCCTCCGCAATGTCGCCGAGCCGGCCCGAAGTGGACTTGATCTCGTCGATCGTGACGCCGGTGCCGTCTTGGAGCAGCCCGTCGCAGCGTCCCTCGAGAGAATAGCGGATGCCCTCCCGCTCCAGCACGGCCGATAGATGTACTTCCTTCTGATCCTCTTCCCCGTAACCCTCCTGCACCTGTTTGTGTGCCTTCGTCCCCTCCGTAAGCGATGCCGCCGTCCGGAAGCCGGATACGATACTCCCGCTCCGGTAGGCATACTCGACCAGAGCCCACACGGACAGATTCACCTCTGCCGGCATACGTCCCCCCCCCCCCTTCGTACCGAGCTCTTTTCCGAACGCCAGTTCCTGGATTATAGTATACCACTCGCGCCGGAAGAGGGCCAAGAAACGGGCCGGGGAAGCGAAGAGGGTACGATCGGGAGGGGCCGAGTCAGTGTCCGCGCACAAAAGAAGGAGAGGCTGCCCTCTCCCTGCCGGTTAAATATATCCTGCCCACTCCACATGAACCGGATCAGCCGTTTCATCTTCCGCAGCGCCTTGGGCCGCATCGTCCACGCTCTCCAGCTCGACGGTATAGTCCTGCTCTTCCGCTCCTGCACTCAGACTCATTCGGTACACCCCCTTCCCGCAAGGTCCTTCCTCATTAGTTTCCCCAATTTGCAAAAAAATGTATCCTTGGGGGTTTGACTGGGAGCCTCTCGGAGGGTACACTATTCATTAGCCGGCTAACCAAAGTAAGGCCTTGATCCGGTCCCGGCAGAAAGAGGTTCCTCGATGAATGTGTACGAATCCGACTCCATTCCCTTCCTCATCTCGAGGGTGATGCGGCTGTATAAGCACCGGGTGCATGCGCACATCCAGGATTTTGAAGTGCATGCCGGACAGCCTCCGCTGCTGACCCACCTCGCGGAGCAGGACGGCCAGCGGCAGCATGAGCTCGCGGACAAATTGCGCGTCAAACCCGCTACGCTTACGGTGATGATCAACCGGATGGCGAAGGTAGGGCTCCTCGAACGCCGCCCGGATCCGCAGGACCAGCGGATCTCCCGCGTGTACCTTACGGAGAAAGGACGGCTGGCGCATGCGGCCGTGCGGGAGGCTCTGCGCGAGATGGAACAAGTGACAATGGCCCGCATCTCCCCCGAAGAGAGGCTCCTGCTCCGCCGGCTGATTCTGCAGATGTACGAGAATTTGCAAGAAACGGAGGATGAATAAATAATTAGCCGGCTAACCGGCTGGCAAACGTCACATAGGATGGACCCTGTCTATCTTCGTTTGATTATTCTGGAGGTGAATTATGATGAGACAGTTGATGGTATACCTGCGCCCTTACTGGAAAGCCGTTCTGCTTGCCCCCCTGCTCATGCTGCTCGAGGTATACATGGACCTGCTGCAGCCGAAGCTCATGGCCAGCATCGTCAATGACGGCGTGATGAAAGGAGACCTCGGCCATATCCGGCAGACCGGCCTGCTCATGCTCGGCTATGCCCTTATCGGCCTCGCCGGCGGCATTGGATGTACGGTCTTCTCCAGCACCGCCGCCCAGAACTTCGGGACGGATCTTAGGGAAGCCCTATTCCGCAAGGTGCAGACCTTCTCCTACAAGAACCTCGACCGGTTCAAGGAAGGCTCCCTTGTGACGCGGCTGACCGGGGATATCGTCCAGTTGCAGAATCTGGTCCAGATGACCCTGCGCATTCTGGTACGGGCTCCGTTCCTCGCGCTTGGCAGCGTGATTATGGCGCTGACGATCTCGCCGAAACTCGCCCTGATTCTGGCCGTCGCCATCCCGCTGCTGTTCCTGGTCTTATTCCTGCTCATCCGTTATTCGTTCCCCCTCTTCTCGCAGGTGCAGCAGAAGCTCGACGGGCTGAATACGGTGCTTCAGGAGAACTTCTCGGGCATCCGGGTGGTGAAAGCCTTCGTGCGCGCCCCCTTCGAGGAAGCCCGGTTCGGCCGCGCCAACGAGGATTATACGGCGATCGCGCTGAAGGCCGCACGGGCCGTTGCAGTGAATATGCCCCTCATGACCCTGATTATGAACGTCTCTATCGTCGCCGTCCTCTGGTTCGGCGGAGCGCAGACGTGGAGCGGCTCGCTGCCCGTGGGCGATCTGGTCGCTTTCATTAACTATGTCACTCAGGTGCTGTTCTCTCTGCTCATGGTGGGGATGATGATGGTATTCATATCGCGGGCCAAGGCGTCCGCCGACCGGATCAATGAAGTCATGGAGATCGAAGCGGACATCACGCAGCCGCACGCAGCACGGAACGATGCCATTACGGCCGGCCGCGTGGAGTTCCGGGACGTCTCTTTCTCCTATGAGAATGAAGGGCGCCGCGAGCTCGTCCTGAAGGATCTGTCCTTCACCGCCGAGGCAGGGCGCACGCTCGCCATCCTCGGCCCGACCGGTTCCGGCAAGAGCTCGCTGGTCAGCCTCATCCCGAGGCTGTACGACCCGGCGGAAGGCGCTGTCCTCATCGATGGCACGGACGTGCGGGAGATGGACCTGCATCACCTGCGCGGACGCATCGGTATGGTGCTGCAGCAGTCGATTCTCTTCAGCGGCACGATCCGCGATAATATCCGGTTCGGCCGTCCGGAGGCTTCCCAGGAGGAAGTCGAGAAGGCCGCCCGGGCAGCGGAAGCGCACGAGTTCATCGCCGGCTTCGCGGAAGGCTACGATACCGTCCTCGGCCAGCGAGGGATCAACCTCTCCGGCGGACAGAAGCAGCGGATCGCCATCGCGCGGGCCCTGCTGCTCCGTCCGGCCATCCTCATTCTCGACGACAGCACCAGCGCCGTCGATCTCGGAACGGAGTCGCGGATCCAGCGGGCGCTCAAAGAGCTTATGGCGGAGACGACCTGCATCCTGATCGCCCAGCGGATCTCCTCGGTTCTCGACGCCGACCGCATTCTCGTGCTCGAAGACGGCCGGATTGCGGCCGAAGGCACACACACGGAGCTCATGGAGCGAAGCCCCGTCTATCAGGATATTTACCGCTCCCAGCTTGGAAAGGAGGAAGTCACCTATGGCGGGTAATACGCAAGGAAGACCTCCGGGAGGCGGTCCCATGGGGATAGGCGGCGGACCGATGGGAGGCGGCCCTATGGGCGGTCCCGGCCGGGGAACGATGCCCAAAGTCCGGGCCAAGGACACGGGCGCCACGCTGCGCCGGATGTGGCGCTATCTGAGCCGCCAGCGGAGCGGGCTCCTGCTCGTCTTCCTGTTCACTCTGCTGAGTGCCGGGCTGGCGCTGCTCGGCCCTTATCTGATCGGCCGGGCGATCGACGATTACATCCTTCCCCGCGACGGGGCAGGACTCCTGCGGCTCTGCCTCCTGCTGCTCGGCGTCTATCTCGTCAGCGGGGCGATGAACTGGATTCAGACCTACGTCATGTCGGGCGTCACCCAAGCCACCATCCGGGAGCTGCGCACGGACGTGTTCGCCCGGCTGCAGCGGCTGCCCCTCCGGTTCTTCGACAGCAAGACGCACGGGGAGCTCATGAGCCGGACGACCAACGACATCGAGAACGTATCGACCTCCTTCAACCAGAGCGTCACCCAGCTCATCACGAGCGTCGTGACGATCATCGGCTCGCTGGCAATGATGCTCGCGCTGAATGTATGGCTCACCCTTGTATCGCTCGTGACGATCCCCCTCGTGACCCTGGTGACCGGAGCGATCTCGAAGCGCACCCGCGGTCACTTCAAGGAGCAGCAGCAGCGTCTCGGCGAGCTCAACGGCTTCATCGAGGAGACGGTCTCCGGCCAGAAGGTGGTCACCGTCTATAACCGGGAGGCCCGTGCGGCCGAGGAGTTCGGCGGCATCAATACCCGGCTGCGGGACGCCTCCATCCGCGCCCAGCTCCTCTCCGGCATGATGGGCCCGGTCATGAACGTCATCAACAACTTCGGCTATGCCCTCGTGGCCGCTGTAGGCGGATGGATGGTCGTCAGCGACTGGACCACGATCGGCGTGGTCGTCGCCTTCCTGAACTACTCGAAGCAGTTCGGCCGGCCGGTCAACGAACTCGCGAACCAGTACAACCTGATTCAGGCGGGGGTGGCCGGGGCTGAGCGGGCCTTCGAGATTCTCGATACGGAAGACGAATACGGGCAGGATCTCCGTACGAGCGCTGCGCAAGGCCAGCCGCTGCGGGGCGAAGTCGTCTTCCGCGATGTCTCCTTCGGCTACAAGGAAGGCTCGCCGATCCTGAAGCATATCTCCTTCACGGCGAGGCCCGGCGAGACGATCGCCTTGGTGGGGCCCACAGGGGCCGGCAAGACGACCATCGTCAACCTGCTGACCCGCTTCTACGATATCAGCAAAGGCACAGTGACCCTCGATGGGCGCCCGCTGGAGCAGTTCGACAAGAATGACCTGCGCAGCCAGCTCGGCATTGTGCTTCAGGACGCGTATGTCTTCTCGGACACGATCCGCGAGAATATCCGCTACGGGCGGCTTGATGCCACCGATAGCGAAGTGGAGGCGGCCGCGAAGCTGGCCGGAGCCGACGGCTTCATCCGCAGGCTGCCCGAAGGCTACAGCAGCCAGCTGGCCGCCGAAGGCGCCAACCTCAGCCACGGGCAGCGGCAGCTGCTCACCATCGCCCGGGCGATTCTGGCTGACCCAGCCATCCTGGTGCTCGACGAAGCGACGAGCTCCATCGACACGCGGACGGAGATGCAGATTCAGGAGGCGATGAACCTGCTCATGCAGGGACGCACCTCCTTCGTCATCGCCCACCGGCTCAGTACGATCCGGCGTGCGGATCAGATTCTCGTCCTGCACGGCGGGGAGATTATCGAGCGCGGCACGCACGAAGAGCTGCTCGAAGCCAAGGGCTTCTACCATGGCCTCTACACCAGCCAGTTCCAGCGTGTGGGGTGAGTTCGGCAAGAAGAGGAGCTGCCCCCAGGGCAGCTCCTCTTTATACATCCGTTGTGTAGTCAATAGCAATGGATAAGAAGCAGCAGCCATGATAAGTTGTGTAGAAGTGAAACATTGGAAGAAGTTGGGCCGTCATATAAGGATAAGTCCAAACTGAGGTGAGTTGCATGCCGGGAGATTTCGGGTTCGGATCACCCTTTGGGGGTGGTGGTATGTTCGATTTAATGTTTACAGTGGTACCCCTGCTCGTAGTCATCGGCTTTGTGATTGCTGTAGCCAGCATGATTTTCAAGTTTGCGAATTACACGAAGAATATATCGGCACCACGAGAGAGTGTGTACGCCAAGGTCATCGCCAAGCGTATGGATGTTCGGACGCACACCCATCATCATCAGACGGGTGACCTCATGCAGGAGACTAATTCTTCACGCACATACTATTACATTACTCTAGAATTTGATAATGGCGTGCGGCGGGAGTATCTGGACACGCAGGGGATATACGGACTGGTAAGGGAAGACGATGAAGGATATGCTGCGCTGCAGGGCGACTGGATGGATCGTTGACTTTAGGCGGAAGGCGCCTCAGCCCCCATTATAGAGACAACAAAGAACCGACGCTTGAGTTGCTGAGCGGCCGCTCTTTGTTGTTCCCAGAGCATGTTTCTACTGAACCGAATGATAAAAGCGCCATGATTGATGCAGCAATTGTCCGGGTCCATCCGCATAGAGCTGGCGCTGTCCTCCAGTTCTTTAGAGGGCTCGTATGTACTAAGTAATCAAACATAAATTGACCGCTTGTGTCCTATTAAAGAAGACAGCGGTCAGATGAATTATGTTTCTTTAAATTTCTTTGGATCTTGTACGTATCCATCATAAATGAACCCACAATCTGTACAAATATTGTACAGAATGACCGATCCTGTTGTAAAAGCGCCGCTTTTCACTGGAAACATCCTCGCAAAATCCGTATGTATTCCTCTACCTATTTCTTTACTAGAACATTTAGGACAGCTGGTTTCTGTTCTAACAGACATCTAGTGAATTCCCTCCTTAATGGTATTGTAGTTTTTTGTGAATCATACAGAATCAGGAAAGCTTGAATCCCCATAGTGGTCTATCTCCCCTATCAATATTACTATAGGCGCATAGGGCTTCAGCAACATTATCTATTGAATCCGCTCGGGCTTTTTCCCATTTATGCCCCTCTCGCCGTTCCCCAGCCATAAACCATACCTTCCTTTTTCTTTACACAAAAGGAAACTTTCCCAGTCCCTGTTTCGTCTTTTATATATCCGATCGCTATAGGGGGAATGCATGCCTATGAACCTCTGGCCTGTTCTTCTGCGTCTCACCGGAGGCGCGCTGCTCATAGGATTCGGTCTATGGCTGCGCGGATGGTGGCATGCCTTGCTCACGGAGAGCGGCGGGCCCGACCAAGGGCGGGAGCTCCTCGTCCACGCTCCCTACTTCATCGCCATGGCGTTCATGGCCGCTGGTCTGTGGCTGCTGGCGCTTGGACTGCAGCGACTCCGAAGTCGAAACTGACGAGGGCCGGTCTGGATCCCCCCGCTGAACTTAGCACGATCGAATCATACAACTGACTGTGAGGTGTTCCGTGTGAAATTGGAAGAAGCCATTCATGAGAAATACAAGTGCGTCAAATGCGAAGGGAACATCTGCTATATCAAGGAAGTGGCGATGACCGGAACGGGTCTGAGCAAGCTCTTCGACATCCAGCATAACCACTATCTCTTCGTCTCCTGCCAGAACTGCGGGTATGTCGAAGTGTATAATCCCCGCGTGCTCGAAGGCAAATCGAGAGGCCAGCTTGGTTCGGTGCTCGACATTCTTTTCGGCTGAATCGAGCCCTGGCGAGATATAACTTCTTATATATGGACAAAAACCCGGCTCCGCGTCCAGGAAGGCACAGCGAAACCGGGTTTGTTATGTGTGTCACTTGCCAAGGAACGAGTCGAGCATCCAGGCGTGCTTCTCGAGACTGGAGTGAATCCCGAGCAGCATATCGCCGGTAGTCTCATCATCTGCCGTCTCGGCCAGCTTCATTGCTTCCTTCAGCTCGGCGGCCAAGGTGCGGAAGTCCTTCACGGTAGACTTTACCATCTCTTCGGCTGTCTCGCTGCCGGCCGCATCTTGTACAGACGCCAGCTGGAGACAGGCATGCATCGCGGCAACCGGGCGGCCGCCGAGCGACAGCAAGCGCTCCGCCAGCGTATCGATGTGCAGGCCCGCTTCCGTGTAGAGCTCCTCGAACTTTGTATGCAGGGTGAAGAACTGCGAGCCCTTGACATACCAGTGAAAATTCTAGAATTTTACATACAGGACGAACCAGTTCGCGATCTGCTTGTTGACTGCTTCGTTCAATAGAGCTTGAGCTTGCCTTTGCTCTTGCGCTGTACTCATCGTTATCTTCCTCCCGTAATGACTGTTTTTTTAAAAATGCCTGCGCCTCATACAGCCCGCAGCTGCACCTGCCCTTTGCTCCCGGCACAGTTGCGGCATGTCCCCCGGATCTCCATTGTGAAGTTCTCCGGCTGGAAGCCGTCATCGCCGAGCGTATAGCCCTGCATTACCGGGGAAGGGGCCGGTCCTAACCAATCTTCAATCCGCCCGCATTCGCCGCAGACGAGGTGGTGGTGATGGCCAAGCCGCGTATCGTACCGCGCGACTCCGCTGTGATGCAGATAGAATTCACGGACCAGTCCCAATTCTTTGAGCGTCCGCAGGTTGTTATAGATCGTCGTGATGCTGACCACTTTGGGGTAATCACGGTAGATCGCTTTATGAATTTCCTCCGCCGACGGGTGCGAGAGCTTCTCGAACAAATACTCCAAGATGAGCTGCCGCTGGGCCGTCATCCGGGTTCCGGAGCGGACCATCGCTTGAGAGGCTTCTTTGGGGAGAATCGTCATGACACTTCCCTCCTGTTCATGTTTGAATTTATATTTATTTTTAGACTTAATCTAAGTTATGAATATATTGTATCATGCTCCATAGGACAGCGCATGAAGTTTCTATGTGTGCGGGATGAAGATCCCATGAAGCGGTGAGGCTGCCGGTTAGGCTCCTTAAGCGGCAAGGCTGCCGGGCAGAATACTTGGGGCATGGCTCTTGCACTACACTCCCCTGGCCCCTATGGACAAAGAACCGTTATTCGGCCCCTGCCCGGGTAGTGGGCAGGCGTCAGGCCGGTACGGTTCTCCTGAAGATTAAGGCCCGGCAGACGGCTTAGACTCCGTCCGCCAGCCGGTAACCCGCACCCCGTACGGTCAGAATATACTTGGGTGCTGCGGCATTGTCGCCAAGCTTCTTGCGCAGGCTCTTCATATGGGCATCCACGACGTTGCTGCCGCCGTAGAAGTCGCTGCCCCAGACCCGGTGGATAAGCTCCTCGCGGGTAAGCACGGCCCCTTCTGCTGCCAGAAGGGCCCGCAGCAGATCGTATTCCGTCTTCGTGAGCGACAGTGGAGTCTGCCCACGCGCTACGCTCATTCGTCTCTCATCCACATAGAGATCCTTGAACGTCAGCACGCCGGACTCGCGTTCTCTCCTCGGTCCTCTGACGGCACTCTGAACCGCCGTCCAAGCTTCCTGCGGCACCGCGAACCAGACTCCCTGCTGCTGCCGCAGGTCCGACGGAATGCGCGAGAGCTGCTGGCGGTCCTTCACCAGAATGAGCGCGGGAATATCAAGACCGGTACTGCGCAGCCAAGAGGCCATTCTCGAAGCACTGCCGGACTCCTCTGAGAGGGTTTCATCCACGATGAGCAGATCCACGGGTCCGTTACCTAGCAGACTCTCATCAGCTTGGTGCATCAGGAACAGATCGCAGCATCCGCGGTACAGTTCCATCATCAGCGGATACAGCCGGTCCGGCGACGGACTCAACAGTCCTACCCGCCGGGGAGCCGTGCAGCGGTCTCCGGCGGCCGGTTGGCCGCCCTGGGACCCTGGCACACCGCTGCCCGTCCAGCTTTCGTAAGCGCCGATTCCGGCAGGCGCCGTCATGACTTCGCTGTCAAACATGCTGCACACACTCCTTCCAATACCGCATGGGCGTGGCTCACGGCATAGCCGGTGACCTGCTCCACTTCCTTCACCCATACCGCGGGAATTTCATTCATCACTTCGTCCACCCGCCCGCAGCGCTGGCATATAATATGGTGGTGGTCCTCAGTCCGTGCATCGTAGCGGGAAGCCGTCTCGCCGAGCTTCAGCTCGCGGATCAGCCCCATCTCCGTCAAATAACGGAGTGAATTGTATACCGTACCGTAGGCGAATTGATCCCCATTGGCCCGCAGCCGCTCAATCACTTCGGAAGCCGTCGGATGATCCTCCGATGCCTGCAGCACTTCATACACGGCCTTGCGTTGTGTCGTCCAGTTGAGTTTGACCATGGCTTGCCATCCTTCGTCTATTTCATATTTAGACTTAGTATAATTTTAATGAGCGCAAAAGTCAATCTCTTCATGCCGCGGCAAGGTAAAGATTAAGAGTTATGGATGGGGTCGAAGAGTGGACCGGAAATTGAATGGGGTCGGAGCCCGGATTGGGGCCCGCCCACTTACATGCTATACTGGGAAAATCTAGACACCCCATCCGCGCTGTTCAAGTAAGAGAACGTTCATCCTACCCTCAAAAGGAGGAGCCGCACCCTATGAACCCGACTTTCTTCGCGACGCCGGCCGAATTCCGGACTTGGCTCCAGGACCATCATGAGAGTTCGTCTGAACTGTATGTAGGTTATTACAAAAAAGGGACCGGCCAGCCCAGCATGACCTGGCCCGAATCCGTAGACGAGGCGCTGTGCTTCGGATGGATCGACGGTGTCCGCAAACGTATCGACGACCTCAGCTATATGATCCGGTTCACGCCGCGCAAGCCCCGGAGCATCTGGAGCTCCGTCAACATCGCCCGTGTCGCGGAATTGACAGCGCTCGGCCGGATGCAGCCCGCCGGACTCCGGGCCTTCGGGAACCGCTCGGAAGCGAAGTCCTCGGTCTACTCCTACGAGCAGAAGGGGGAAGCGGCGCTGGCCCCGGAGGACGAGGCGGCTTTCCGCGCCCGGCCTGACGCGTGGGCTTTCTTCACCGCCCTGCCGGCCGGCTACCGGAAGACGGCCATCTGGTGGATCCTCTCCGCCAAGAAGGAAGAGACCCGGCGCAAACGTCTCGCCGAACTCATCGAAGATTCTGCAGCCGGGCGGAAGATCGGCAAGCTCTCCTGGGACAGTCCCAAAAAGAAGGAGTCCTGACAGGCGGCTGCTTGACAGATAGAACATTGCCTACCAGCCGCCCGGACACAAACAAAAGAAGCGCCAGAGCACCCGCATAGGGCGTCCTGCCGCTTCTTTGCCTCGCTTCCACTTCCTAATCCAAGGGTACCGCTCTGTCCTTTTGAACGCACCTCACCGGCCTGGTCCAGGCCAGCCGGGTTACAGCTCGCCGCCGCCCGGCCCTTTAGAGAACCTTACCCCGGCTTCCTCCCTATGCCTTCAGCCGGGAAGCCAGCCAGTCGAAGGAACGGCGGCCGCAGATTTCGTGCTTGCCTTCGAAGATATCCAGACCGATCCGGTCGCCGGCTCCCATCGAATTGTAGACGTCCGACAGCATCGCATGCACCTCTCTAACCTGCTCTGCAGGGAACAAGGGATCCTCCGTCCCCGCCTCCAGATACAGATCCCGCGGAGAGATCAGGGCGAGCAGATCGGGCATCTCCGCCTCCTTCAGGATGCCTGGGATGTAGTTGTCGAGGCAGTGGCGGCGGTCTAGAATGCTGGCCCGATAGGTACTGCTGTATCCCGTGATCACGGTCGCCCTCATCCGCTCATCGAGTGCCGCGGAGAGCGAAGCGACCATCCCGCCGCCCGAGAAGCCGAAGCATCCGATCCGCTGCGGGTCCACATCGTCCCGGGTGAGCAGATAATCCGCCGCCCGGCCCGCTTCCCATGCCCGCAGGCCGGCGATGCTGCGGCCGGCCATCAGGAGCATGGCGCCGATCGGGAAGCAGGAGTTCGACCCCGGCTCGCCGTCCGCCTCGCTGCGGATGCGGCGGTCGCCGAAGCCGACGATCTCCGGCACGAGCACGATGAGCCCGCGGCGGGCCAGCTCCACCGCAAAGTTGCGGTGAATGCCCGGCGCTCCCGGGTTCGGCGTGCCGTCCGGCAGCAGGCCGACCGCTTCGCGGCTGCCGTATCCGTGTCCATGCCAGGCCAAGACGGCCGGACGGCGCCCTGTGCGTGATTCCTTCGGCAGCAGCAAATAAGCGGGCACACGCAATCCTTCCGCAGTGGAGTATTCGATGCGCTGCCTCGTGATCCCGTCCGCATCCTTGGTGCTTTCGAGCACTCTCGGCTGCAGAGGAACCTCGTCCTCGTCGAAGCGGCCTAGTGCCTCCTGCAGGCGGCCCCGCAGCCGAAGCCGGTCACCCGCGGAATCGCCGCCCGCAGCTGCCCTCTTCTCTTCGAGCCTGGTGTAGAGTTTCTCCATATACTCATCCGGATACCACATCAGCCTTATTCCTCCCCTGTATGCGAAAGAGGCCCGCTGCCCAGTAAGCGAGCCGGCCTCCCCCTCCTTTATTCCACCGCAACCGGTACGCTCCGTACCAGATAAGGAAGCCCTTTTTCTTCCCGGAAGCCCGATACTTCCACGTCATCCGTGTTCTGCATCGTAATGACGGCCGTCTGAGGGTGACGCTTCTTCATCCGCAGACCGTCGATCTCGATCTCCCGGCTGTCTTCGAGCATCAGAGCCGGCCCCTGCCGGGTCTCTACGCGCACATGATGCAGCTCGAGGCCTCTCACATGCCGGCACAGGATCCCGTCCCCGGCCATGATCCGCTCTTCGCGCACCATATCGGGCTCGCCGCCCTGCTCGGCAGGGTCCAGCGTCATCTCGAAGGTCACATGTCGCAGCGCCACGTCTTCGATCGGCATCTCGGGCAGGCCGTAGATGAAGCCGGCCGCTGCCCGCGCCCTCTTGGCCGTCACATCGCTGATGTGGATATGCCGGATCACTGGAGTTCCCTCCGTAACCGGAACGGCCTCAGGGCTGGTCAACAGCGGATTGCTCTCATCGATGCCGTGCTTGTAGAAGGCGTTGATGGCGAGCGGACACAGCACATCCTCCATATAGATGTTGCTGATGCGCACATTCTCCACGCCGCCGCCCCGCGCGCGGTTCGTCTTGATCCGGATACCGCGGTCCGTGCCGATGAAGATGCAGTTCGAGATCGTTACGTTGCGGATCCCGCCTGCCGTCTCGCTGCCGAGCACGACGCCGCCATGTCCGTGAAGCATCGTACAGTTCGTCACCGTTACGTTCTCCGTCGGCCGGCCGACCCGGCGTCCGTCCTCGTCGATGCCGGACTTCAGGCAGAGGCAGTCATCCCCTACGTCGAAGTGGCAGTCGGAGATCCGCACATTAGAGCACGAGTCGACGTCGAGCCCGTCCCCGTTCGGCGTGGTCGACGGGTTCTTGAATTTGACACCGCGCAGGGACACATCGTCGCAGTAGACGAGATGCGTGTTCCAGAACGGCGAGTTCTGCAGGGTCACCCCTTCGAGGACGACTTCCTCGCAGTGCATGAGCTGCAGAAGCGGCGGCCGCAGGAACTGCGTCTGCCACTCAACGATATTGCTTTTCACGGTATCCGTCAACACCCGGTTGAGCTCCACCAGCCTCGGCAGATGCTCCGACTCCGGTGCTGCCCCGCCGCCGCGGATCACGCGGTAGGCGTCCCACCAAGCCTCGCCCTGCCCTTCGATCACGCCTTCTCCCTTGATCGCCACCTGCTTCAGCCCGCTGCCGAAGATCAGCGGCGAATAGCCCCACATCTCATATCCCGACCAGCGGGTCTGCACCGGAGGGTAGGCATCGAAGTGCGGGGTGAACCGCAGCACCGAGCCGGCTTCCAGCTGCAGCGTGATATGGCTCCTCAGCACAATCGGCCCCGTCACATAGTCGCCGGCCGGCACATAGACCGTGCCGCCGCCCCCCGCTGCACAGGCCCGGATGGCCGCCGCGATGGCGGCGGTGTTATCCTGCCGCCCGTCGCCCAGGGCGCCATAGTTTGTAATATCGTGAATGGCCATCGTGTTCTCCCGCTCCTCTCTATTCCTTGCGGTCCAGCAGCGTCTGCATCTCGGCGCAGGCCAGGATGAAAGCGCCGACCGTGCAGATCCTTCTCGCTGACCGGCCGCGTCACAAAATTGGTGTATTCGCCGGCTGAAGTCCCAATGCAGATCTCCGGTACGACGAGCCCGAAGGCATCGGAGCGTGTCCGGCGGACCAAGCCTTCATACCCGTGCAGGGCTGCCCTCCGGCATTCTTCGCCTACGGCTCCGCAGCGGATCGCCTTGGCGATGGTGTAGACGAACAGCGACGTGCAGGACGTCTCGAGCCAGTTATCCGCCTCGCTGCCCTTGTCCACGACCTGGTACCAGAGGCCGCTCTCTTCATCCTGATAACGGATGAGCGCCTCCACGAAGGGCTTCAGCGCCCCCTTCACTACTTCTCGCCCTGGATGTCCCTGCGGTTCCCTAGGAGATTTTGCGAGGCATCCAGTCCATCCTCTATACCATCTATGTCCAGCTTCCGTTATATTGCCCTTACCGGACCGCGCCGTACTTAGCGAAGAGTCCCTCCGGCAGCGCCAGCGGCGGTACCGCGAGCCCGGCCAGCTCGTAGCAGAGCCAGCGGATGAGGATCGCCTGCGTTCCCGCATTCATGTCCCCTTCCGCCAGGCCGAGGCCCAGACGAACGGCCACCGGCATCTCGGGGTAGAATTCGTTCGCCTTGACCTGGGCCACATTCGGCGCGGTCGGCGAATGGCCGAGCTCGCGGGAGAAGCCTCCGTCCGCCTGCTTCAGCCGCAGCATATTGGCGAGCGTAATCTCGGTAATCTCCCGCAGTTCCTCCTTCGGAATCGCCAGCTTCATGGAATGCAGCAGGTTAACCGGGTTGCGGATGTAGCACATATCGAAGGCCTCTTCGGTCCGAAGGCAGTGCAGAATGCTATCGTACATCTCTCTCACTCTCGGCATCGGGACGCCGAAGCGGTTGTAGAAGGTGTGCAGCTTGAACGTACCGGAGATCCGCACGTAGAGCGACCCTTCGCCCCACAGTCCCGTCGAGCGGTCCTGGATCCGCTCGAAGAACCCGAACGCCTCCTGCAGATACGGCGCGCGTTCGGCCTCGCCCATCTGGAATACATAGGGCGCCGAGTTGCAGAGCCGGTCACAGCCGCGCCAGGAGTTGACGAGCTCGATGCTCTCGAGCCAGCGGGCATACGACTGCGGCGTCGCCATGTAGCCGGGTGCGGCATTCGAGCGGCCCGGCAGCGGATACAGCGGTGCAGCGCCCAGCTTCGCGAGCGCGTACGAACTGTACCCTATCGCCCGGCCGACCATCACTTCGTCTTCCTTCATGTGCGGGTCCGCATCATAGAAGTAGCCTGTCGGCTCCTGCTTGCTCTGATAGAAGCGGATGGCTGCCGCTTTCAGCGCCGGATCCCAGTTCTCCAGCAGACCGACGCGCTCCATGATATTGATAGCCTGGGAGGTCGACTCGATATCCGGCGTGAAGGCTCCGCTTTCCTTGGAGCTTCGGGCATAGAAGAAGCCTCCGGTCGCCGGATCGTACTGCTCTTGCAGCCATTCGAAGAATCCCCCGAAGATGCCGTCCATGTCTTGCAAAAGCGCTGCCGTTGCCTCATGTGCCGATCTCATGTCTCGTTTGTTCCCCTTCCCGTAGCGGTTCCATGATGTAAAGGCTTGTATATTCTATACACGAAAAAATGTTACAACCTGCGAAGCAGCCAGGGCATCACATCGGCCGGTATTCGTAGTCCGTGAAGGTAACCGTACCTGCGCCCGCCGCATCCAACCCGATCCGCAGGCTGAGGAAGCCGCCGAGCGTATTGTGGTGCAGCCCCGAGGCCTCGACCACTTTGTCGTATTTGCTCCACGAGATGCCGTCCGTGCCGTAGAAGAAGGATACCGTGTTCTCGCGGTTACGGATCTTGAGATACACGGAAGGCCCGCCGCTGGGCACTGCCCCGTAGTTCTTGAAGGAACGAAAATGCCTTACCCCGCGGGAGGAGACCCCGATCCCAAGATAGTGGGCGTCGTTGTAATAGAGCGTGAGCCGTCCCTCGGCCTCTCCCTCAGCCGTGACTCTCACCTGGACCTCGTAGCTCTCGTGGCCGGCCATGTAGAGCAGCGGCGAGCCTTCGGTCGCACCGTCCGCCACCAGGCCTTCGCTGCCCAGCCGGAACCGCTCCCCGGGCAGATGCCCGCTGCACTGCCAGTGCAGGCCGAGCGTCCCGCCGCGCAGCGCATCCTTAATCGGCCAGCCATGCGGTCCTGCCGGACCGGACGGCTTCTCGATGGAGAGGTGGGAAGCGGTCCCCGGCTGGATCGTGAACCAGCCGTCCGGCGTCCACTCTACCGGCTCGAGCATCGTCACCCGGCCCAAGGTGTGCAGCCCCTTCTCGTAGGCATGGTACACCATCCACCAATCCCCTTCTGGTGTGTCCACCAGGGTGCCATGGCCCTTCGACCACCAGCGCTCCTTCTTGGAGAGCGCCCGCACGACCGGGTTATGGGGCGAATGCTCCCACGGCCCGAAGGGCGATCTCGCCCGGGACGAGACGACCATATGGCCCGTGGCCGGGCCGGCTGTGCCTCCTACGGCGACCGTCAGGTAGTAATAACCGTTCCGGTGCGTAATCTTGGGTCCTTCGAGCGAGTAGGCTTCGACCTCCCAGTCTTCCGGGTACTTCCATCCGTCGTACACGTGCTGCGGCTCCACGGCGACGGAGAGCCCGTCATCCGCCAGGCGGACCAGTTCGCCGCCCGACATGACAAGATACCGTTCTCCTTCGGGAGTCGCCAGATGCCCGGGGTCGATCCCCTTGACCTTCAAGTCGATGGGGCGGCTCCACGGCCCTTCCGGAGAAGAGGCCGTCATGACCCAGTTCGTACGGTTCGCCGGAAAATAGATATAGAAGATGCCCTTGTAATGAATGAATTCCGGCGCCCACACATCGCCTACATTCTCATGAAGCGCCGCACCGATCGGATTCCAGTGGATCAGGTCCTTCGAATGCCAGATCACAAGGCCCGGCAGGGCGTGATACGACGTATGCGTCATATAATAATCGGTGCCGACCCGTACGATCGACGGGTCGGCATAGTTGCCGCGGAGCACGGGGTTGAGATAGGTCCCATTCCCGAGATCCGCGGAGAGTGATTTGGTTGTTACGAGCATGCTTCTAGCAGCCTCCCAGCCATTATCCTTTGATCGAGCCGAGCAGGGCTCCTTTGGCGAAGTGCTTCTGGAGGAACGGGTAGACGAGCAGGATCGGCAGCGTCGCTACGACGATAACCGCCATCTTAACCGTCTGCTCCGGAGGAGCGGTGAAGCCGTCGCCCAGGTCCGACGTATCGGCGCTGATGCCGCTGGCCAGGATGACGATCTGGCGCAGAATAACCTGTACCGGCCATTTGGCGGAATCATTGAGATACAGAATCGCCTGCTGGTACGTGTTCCAGTACGTTACCGCGTAGAACAGGGAGATCGTGGCGATGGCCGCCATGGAGAGCGGAATCACGATCCGGAACAGAATGCCCCAGTCGCTGCAGCCGTCAATCTTCGCGGACTCTTCCAGGCCGTCAGGCAGGTTCTGGAAGAAGTTGCGCATAATGATCAGGTTGAAGGCGTTGATGGCGCCCGGGATGATCAGCGAGCCATAAGAATCGATAAGTCCCATTTCCTTCACCACGAGGAACGTCGGGATCATCCCGCCGCTGAAGAGCATCGTGAAGACGACGAGGAACATGATCGGTCCGCGGCCGTCGAGATCGCGGCGGGCCAGTCCGTAAGCCATCAGGGAAGTGAGGAACATACTGACGAAGGTTCCGATTGCGGTGACCATGATCGAGACGCCCATCGCCTTGAACAGCGTATTGGTCGATAGAATGTAGCGGTAAGCATCGAGCGAGAAGACCGTCGGGATGAGTACGAACTGCTTCTCCGCCAGCTCCTGCACCGTGGTGAACGAGCCTGCAATCACGTGGATGAAAGGCAGCACCGTCACGAGACCCACAATAGCCAGCAGGATGTAGTTGACGGTATCGAATACGCGGCTGCCGAGCGATTTATCTTGATTCATAGAGGTGTCTCCTCCGTTTCTCTCGTTGAATTAGTAGATGCCGTCTTCGCCGGCTTTCTTCGCCATCCAGTTCGCCGCCATGACGAGCATGAGGCCGACCACCGATTTGAAGAAGCCGATTGCGGTCGAGAAGCTGTATTGCCCCTGCTTGAGGCCTGCGGTGTATACATACGTATCGAAGATCTCCGCCACTTCGCGGTTCATCGAGTTGAGGAGCAGGTAGATATGCTCGAAGCCCAGCTCCAGCACGTCGCCGATCTTCAGAATGAGAAGGGTCATGATGACGCTGCGTACGGATGGAAGCGTAATATGCCAGATTTGGCGGAACCGTCCTGCCCCGTCCATGCGGGCGGCTTCGTACAGTCCCGGGTCGATGGCCGACATCGCTGCCAGATAAATGATCGTGCCCCATCCGGCTTCGCGCCAGATCACCTGCAGAATGTACATCGGGCGGAACCATTCGTTGCTGAGCAGGAAGTTGATCTTCTCAAAGCCCATCATCACCAGAATTTCATTGATGAGGCCGCGGTCCATCGAGAGCATCACGAACGTGATCGAGACGATGATAACCCAAGACATGAAGTGCGGCACATAGACCAACGTCTGCACCCATTTCTTGAACATCGCATGGCGCACTTCGTTGAGCATCAGCGCCAGAAGGATCGGTACCGGGAAGTAGAACGCGAGGTTCATCCCGAAGAGCAGCAGCGTATTACGCAGGATCGTGAAGAACATATCGTCGGCGAAGAGCCGCTCGAAGTGCTGGAAGCCTACGAAGGGACTGCCTGAAATGCCGAGATAAGGCTTGTAATCCTGGAATGCGATGATCAGCCCCCACATCGGGACATACTTGAAGATAAGGAAGAACAGAAGCCCGGGCAAAATCATGAGGTAAATGGCGCGGTTCTTGAGCATTCTTTTGAACAGACCGGATTCCTTGCCCCGCTTCTTGGCGATGGCGGCGGACTTGGCTGCAACTTGATTCATGACTCGCACTCCTCTCCTGGAAGTAGGGGAGCGTCCCTTGGGAATCTTCCGGACCGCTCCGCAGCTCTACTGTCTCTATAGGTGATTTGGATTATTTCTTTTGGGATTGCTGGAATGAAGCGTTGTACTCCTCGATAATCTTGTCGCCGCCATCCTTGCGCCATTTGTCCACGGCACTCTGGAAACCGGCTTCGTCGATCGCACCGAGTATGAATTTGTATGTCGCGTCCTTGATGCCTTCCTGCAGTCTAGGACCCTTCTCCGTGAACGTCATGGAGTCCAGCGGCGCGGTCGGATCGTGGATGAGAATCGCATTGTTGTCCTTGACGAGCTTCTCGGCTTTGTCCTTCACCGGAAGCGGATAGTAGCTTTCCTTGAAGCCCTTGATCGTACTCTCGCCGCCGACCTGCAGGGCTTGATACGGCTTGATCTCCCGGTCCGTCAGCTTGATGTCGTCCACCTGGGCAACCTTGCCCTCCATCAGACTGTAATGCTTGCCTTCGATCCCGTGATAGATCAGGTTGCCGAGCTCGGGGCTCATCAGCTGGTCATAGAACGAGAGCACGCGCTTTAGCTCGGCTTCGGTTTTGATCGCCGATTTGGGGAAGAGCACCGCCGAGCCGTAGCCCGGGATCGCCCAGATTCCCGCTTTGCCTTGCGGCCCCGTAATCCGGTTGGCCACGTCGAGCTTCATATTCGGGTTCACGGCGATCAGCTTCTGGTACAGGGACTGCGCATCGGGAAGCGATCCGATATACATACCCGCCTTGCCGGTAATGAAGAGGTTCTGCTGGTCCGTCTTGCTCGTCACCGGGAAGTCCTGATTGATCAGCCCTTCCTGGTGCAGCTTCCGGAAGAACTTCATCGTCTCCAGATACTGCGGGGATGTGAACTCGGGCGCCAGCTTGCCGTCCGTCTCGCCCCAGCCGTTCGGCGTGCCGTAGTAGGAAGCGACTGTCTTGAATGCCCCGTAGACCAGATCGTTGCGGTCGGTCAGGCCGATCGTGTCGTTCTTCCCGTTCTTGTCCGGGTCCTTCTCCTTGAACGCTTTCATCATGGTGTAAAGGTCTTCGGTCGTCTTCGGCTCGGGAAGCCCCAGTGCGTCCGCCCAGTCTTTGCGGTAGATGACGCCTTGTCGGGACAGCGGGCGCTCCTGGTAGAGCGAGTAGATCTTGCCGTCGACCGATGTATTGCGCAGTACGTTCGGATCCAGGTTCTTCAGGTTCGGATATGCCCCGAGCAGCGGGCCGATCTCCCAGAACTGGCCGCCGCGGATGGCATCGCGGAACATGAGCAGGGAGGTCTGGTTCTTCAAATACGTAGCCTGCGGCAGTGTGCCTGTTGCGAAGGAAGCGTTCAGCTTCTCGTCATAGCTTCCGTCCGGCACCCATTGGATCGTAAGTTCGGTATTCGTCTTCTCTTCCACCATCTTCTCGATGGCATCGGACGGTACCTCGGCTGTATGCAAATTCGCCATGATGGTGATTTTGGCCGGACCTGCTGATGCTCCTTCACTGCCTGCTTGGTCTGCGGGAGACGAAGAATTCGAAGCGCAGGCCGTCACCATGGATGCCGTAATCGAAGCGATAAGAAGCAGGCTGCCGTGTGTCTTGTTCATAAGTGAAGTTCGACCTCCCGGATAGGTTCGCAATCGTTGTACCTGGATGCTCTGGCTGTTGTTCCGCGTTACTGCAGGATTGCCGTTTGTCTTGCACTCAGCATATAATGGAGTTCGGCGGTACGTACATAATCCTGCGATTGGGAGCTGCCGCTCTCCTGAAGCAACAAGCCCTGCTGGCGGGGATAAGCCCCGGATTGCAGGCAGAGCCAATGTAATGATTATTTTGACGCAAATGATTATTGCCAGCGTTTCGCGGCTATCCCTACAATGGTTACTTGAGAACTGTCTTGTACCGGATGGAGAAGGAGGGCAACACCTTTGAGCAAGTACAGTTGGTATACCAAGATGATTCTGTTCGGCTGCATGCTCAGCATCTTGCCGGTGCTCGCGCTTGGCCTATTCTCCTATCTGAAATCGTCCGAATCGATTCAGAGCCAGGTGAACCTCGGCAATATTCAGATCATGAAGCAGACCAACGGGAACGTGGAACAGGTGCTGAAGCGTCTGGACCAGAACCTGACGAACCTCAGCAACTCGACGCTGATGCAGGATGCACTCTACAGCCCGCTGGATTATTACAACTTCCAGATCTATAACAACCTGCGGCGTGAGATGAGTCTCATGCAATCGATCGACACGCTGGTATCCGATATCGTATTGATGAACGAGGCCAACGGCTGGGTGGTCAACAACTCCGGGTTGTTCGCGCTCGAGAGCTATCCGGCCAAGGTCAAGCTGCAGGAATACCAGAAGCTCCCGCTGAACTCCACATGGGTGCTGCATAAGAGCGGCACGCTCGGGGAGACCATGCCGGGCAGCTGTGCCTATACTCTGACGCAGGTGCGCAAGCTGCCGCTCCTGAGCTCCGAGAAGCGCGGCGTCGTCTATGCCTCCATTCCAGCCTGTTCGCTCGCCTCCATGATCAAGGACGACACGAAGAAGCAGGATGTGATGATCTTCGATAAAGACTTCCGCATCATGGTGCATCCCGACGAATCGTTAATCGGCAAGCGCTTACCGGAAATCGGTTACATGAACGAAGAAGACCTGCCCCGGTTCCGTGCGGAGAAGGTCGGGCAATTCGAAGTCAACCTGCCTTCGGGACCGACATCCGTTACTTACGTGCACTCGGAGTTTAACGGCTGGATCTATGCTTCGTTCACGGAGATCGGCGCCATTACGGAGGAGGCCCGTTCGATCGGCTGGTTCACGCTGTATGTCTGTCTTGTGCTCGCCGGCATGTCGGTAGGCGCCGTATGGCTCGGGTCGCGCCGGATGTATACGCCGATTCGCGGTATCGTCCGGGCCATATCGGACAAGCTCCCGGACCCGGCGGACAAGAAGCAGAACGAATTCCAGCTCATTCATGAGCATATTCAGGATATGTTCCGCTCCAATACAAGCCTGAAGCACGAGCTTCACCAGAATACCCAGCAGGTCCGCACCTTCTTCCTGACCCGCTGGTACCAAGGCAACGTGAAGCAGGGCGAGCTCGAAGACAAGATGGCGCTGTACGGTTATGCGGCTTCCATCGCCTCCTGGGAGCACCTTGCCGTTCTCACCCTGCAGATCGACCGCCTGGAGCAGACCCGCTATGATGCCAAGGATCTGGACCTGCTGCTCTTTGCGGCCAACAATATTATCGAGGACCTGATCTCTGCCCAGAACCGGCTGACGCCCGTCATTGTGGATCAGACCCAGGTTACGCTGCTCGGCCAAGGGAACATGACGCCGGAGGAGTTCAATGCTTACTTGTATCAGGTGACGGAGTCCATTCAGTCGCATATCCGGTCCTTCCTGGATCTCGTGGTATCGATCGGGATCTCCCTGCCCTTCCGTACCCTCGCCAAGGCGCCGCGCGCCTACCATGAAGGCATGGAAGCGCTGAAGCACCGGCTGAAGCTCGGCGAAGGCGTCATTATCCACTACGCCAACGTGAACTCCGGCAAGCACACGCTGATTTCTCCTTTCCCCCAGCAGGTGGAGAACGAGCTTGTCGATTCCATCAAGCTTGCGGACGAAGAGCGGGCGAACGAGCTGCTCACACAGTGGATGGGCGAGGTGTTCCGGAAGGAACGCACACCGCAGGAATACCAGACGTCCCTGGTCCGGCTGCTCAACCACCTCATGACCGTCATGCAGGAATCGGGCATAGCGCTTAACGTCATTCAGCCCGAAGACGGTTCCCTCTACGAAGAGCTGCTCGAGCTCTATGTGCCCGCGGATATCGAGAAGTGGTTCCGCAGGCGGATCATCGGGCCAATGACCGGTGTGTTCCGCGACCGCAGCGATTCGCAGTACCGGAGCTTGTCGGAAGAGATCATCGATCTCATTCATCAGCATTTCGATACGGACCTGACCTTGGAGGAGTGCGCGGCCAAGCTGCATTACAATGCATCGTACCTCAGCAGCGTCTTCAAGAAAGAGACCAACCTATCGTTTAGCGACTACCTGACGACGTACCGGTTCCAGATGGCGAAGCAGTGGCTGATCGAGACCGATATGCCGATCAAGGATATCGCCCAGAAGCTCGGCTATAACAATCCGCAGAACTTTATCCGCTCCTTCCGCAAGCTCGAGGATATGACGCCCGGCCAATACCGGACCAAGTATGCGGGCAAGGAAGGGTAGCGTGAGTCCTCACACCGTCAGGGGTAGTCGCCCACTACCGAGTTCATTGGACAGCAGCTGCGTCGTATTATGCGGGAAATGTGTTACCGTATCCATTTATGGGCATATACCCCAATGGAAATTTCGCCGATAAACAAAAAAGAGCGGATGTCCCAGACGGGAATCCGCTCTTTCGCAGTTGATTCTTACTCGCTTGCTTTCGTTTCACGGGCAGCGCGTTCCTGCTCCATCTGCGCTTTCAACTCATCGACCGTGATGCCTTTCTCGGCTGCACGCTTCTCCAGCTTCGCTTCACGCTCCTGCTCCATCTGCGCCTTCAGCTCGTCGACCGTGATGCCCTTTTCGGCTGCGAGAGCTTCAAAGTCCGGGCCGCCGTGGCCGCCCTTAGGACTGCCATGCCCGCCGCGCTCCTGCTCCATCTGCGCTTTGAGCTCATCTACCGTGATTCCCTTCTCCGCGGCCATCTCCGTCAGCTTCGCTTCACGCTCCTGCTCCATCTGCGCCTTCAGCTCGTCGACCGTGATGCCCTTTTCGGCTGCGAGAGCTTCAAAGTCCGGGCCGCCGTGGCCGCCCTTAGGACCGCCATGCCCGCCGCGCTCCTGCTCCATCTGCGCTTTCAGCTCATCTACCGTGATGCCCTTCTCCGCGGCCATCTCCGTCAGCTTCGCCTCACGCTCCTGCTCCATCTGCGCCTTCAGCTCGTCTACCGTGATGCCCTTCTCGGCTGCCAGAGCTTCGAAGTCCGGGCCGCCGTGGCCGCCCTTAGGACCGCCATGCCCGCCGCGCTCCTGCTCCATCTGCGCCTTCAGCTCGTCGACCGTGATGCCCTTCTCGGCTGCGAGAGCTTCCAGGTTCTTGCCTCCGCGGTCTTTCTTGAAGGTCATCGACTTTACTACCGATGTGCTTCCTGTATCGGATGTTGTTGTCGAGGCTTCCGCAGCAAACACCGAGCCCATAGCTCCGATCGCGAATACGGCACCCAGTGTTGTTGCGATGACTTTCTTATTGAAGTTTTTCATGTGTAATTCCTCCTGTTAGTTTAAGTTTGGGGTTATCTGCTTGTTTCTGCTTGTTGTTGTCCTTGCCTTTCTTACAAGACCTATCTTACCTCCCTTAACTGAATGCTTCCTGAGTGCCCGCTTTGAGTTTGCTGAAACGAAACACGTGCTGCTCTCCCAGACCATCCCCGGCAGCACCTTCCTGCCATCTTCCTGCCGCGGCAGCATCCATAACAACAAACGGCACCCTGCCGCGCAAGTGGCTGCGCGGCAGGGTGCCGTTGTCTAACCTATGGAAATATAGTTCCTTTCAGGGCTTCGGGAGGGTGACCTTAAAGGTACTGCCTTCGCCTTCCACGCTGAAGACGGCGATGGTTCCGCCGTGCGCATCCACAATGGACTTTGTGATCGCCAGGCCCAGTCCGGCTCCGCCGTACTTGCGCGTACGGGACGAGTCGCTCCGGTAGAACCGGTCAAACAGAAGGGGCAGATGCTCTGCCGCAATGCCCGGACCGTTGTCTTCTACGGACAAGTGTACGCCCTCCTGCGACGATTCGGCAATGATCCGGATCCGGCCCTGTTCCTCAACCGTATGCTGCACCGCATTGTGGAACAAATTCAAGATCACCTGCTTCATCTTGTCGGCATCGTAAGCGCTCCGGAGTTCCGGCTCCAGCACGAGCTCGAGCTGCCGGGCGCCGGCCAGCAGCCGGAGCTGAGGCTCCATCTCCCGGACGACGCGGTCCAGACTGCCTTCCTTCAGCTCGATATGAGGCGTGCGGTCGAGCTTAGCGAGCTGGAGCAGATCGTTCACCAGCTTGTTCATGCGCGCAGACTCGCCATGCATGCTGCGCAGCGCCTTATCCAGCTGTTCGGGCTGTTGGGCCGCACCGCGCAGCAGCACTTCGAGAAAGCCGTGAATCGAGGTCAGCGGCGTCCTCAGCTCATGGGACGCATCGGCGACGAAGCGGCGCATGCCTTCTTGGAGCTCTTTCTCCGCCTCGAAGGACGTCTCGAGCCGCTCCAGCATCCCATTGAACGATTCGGCCAGCCTGTCAATCTCATGCTGCCCTTGGTAGGCAGGGAACCTTGTAGCCAAGTTCCCTGCGTCGATCTGCTCCACCGTGCCGACCATATTGTTCAAAGGCACCAGCGTCCGGCGGAGCACCGGCAGGAAGCCGAGCAGACCGAAGGCCATCGCGAGCACCGACAGCAGCAGGAAGGTCAGGAGCTGCCGGATCAACACCTCCTTCATCGGTCCGGTTGGCGTACTGATCTGCATCAGCCCTTCCGTTCGTCCCGGTCCCGACGGAACGGACTGCAGCACCACGAGCTGCTCGACTCCCGCACTGTCCGCCGCTACCCGGTAGTTCGTACCGAGCCCTTTGCGCTTCATCGCGTCCGTATAGATGGCCGCGTCCAGCTGGGGGGGCTCCCCGCTGCCGGGCCACTTCGACAGCACCGTGAACTGGCCCTCAGCCCCAACATGAACAATCGCCGAGTCGGGGAATACCCACGGCTGGCGTCTGCCCCCCTGCGGGTTGCCGCCGGTCCCGGGGCTCGTCTGTCCGCTGATCTGCCCGGCGTTGTCCTGCTGGCCGTCGGCCTGACCCGCCTCGCCAGACTGGCCGACGCCGACGCCGGCCTCCCCGGGCATGCCGCTGCCTTGCCCCGTGCCGCCCTGCGGCATACGATCCTGCTGCGCATCCCCTTGCAGCAGGTCGCGTGGGATCGACATCACCTGCCGCTGCATCGTCTCGGCCTTGTTCTTGTAGATGAAATTTTTCATCACGACATACTGGAACAACCCGATGAGGATCAGCAGCACCGCCAGAATCAGCAGGGAACGCGAGAGGAGCTGAATGCGGAGGGAACCGCGCTCGGGAAGCAGGCCCTTTCTCCTATTCCCCGCCCTCTTCATGACAAGTCCAGCCTGTATCCGGCCCCGCGGAGCGTCCGGATCAGCGTGTGCTCTTTATCCTGCAGCTTCTCCCGCAAGGAGCGGATATACACCTCGACGATATTCTCTTCCCCGCCAAAATCATAGCCCCAGACTTTATCCAAAATCATGGATTTGCTGAGTACCAGCCCGTGATTGGTCACCAGAAACTTCAGCAGCTCGTACTCTGTCGGCGACAGCTCCAGCAGCCGGTCGTGGAGATGAATTTCTTTGCGCCGGTCGTCCATCCGGAAGGGCCCCTTCACCACTTCCCCGAACAGATGCGGGAACTGATTGCGGACTCTTGCCTGAATGCGCGCGAGCAGCTCTTCAAAACTGAACGGCTTCACCATGTAATCGTCGGCCCCGAGGTTCAGGCCCTTCACCCGGTCGTCCACCTCGTCTTTGGCTGTCAGCATAATGACGGCGAGCTGCTCCGTTTTCTTCAGCATCCGGCATACTTCAAAGCCGTCCATCCCCGGCATCATCACATCAAGAATGGCGATATGCGGCTGGAATTCTTTTGCTATCGTAATGGCGGTCATCCCGTCCGGTGCCGTCCGTACCTCGAACCCTTCATTTTGCAGCCCGAGCTCCAGAAACTGCAGAATGTTCGGCTCATCGTCCACCAGCATGATGCGAATGCCTTTCACTTGTGCCATGGCTGTCGCCCCCTCTTCCTATCTGCTATAGGATAGTATCCCATCTCTTCCTGAATCCTTGCTGAAGGCGTGCTGAGAATACCATGAAGCAATGAAAGCAAACCAATGAAAGCAAACCAAGGAATACGCCCTTATGCCATGCAGCGTGAAGCTTGCCGGCCCGTCTTCATTGTACCTTAGACAGTGGAGCTGTAACAAAAGAGGGAGCTGCACGCCCGAAACCCAGCCGCCGGCCCGCACGACACCAGCACCATTGCAATCACAATCGCGGGAATAAAATCATGCCGGCAGACGTATCCTTTGGGTAACAAAAACCAATGAACCCGGAACCAGTGAGGACCCTATGCTGTTATATAACCTGTTAACGCCGGAAGAAATCCAAGCCCTTGTCCAACCGCCCATCGAAGGGTCGCAGCCGCTTGCGGCTCCCCCGCCCGGCTTCTATGGCTGCGGCCAGAGCATCCGTGCCATTCGCGAGCGCAAAGGGTGGAGCAGTGCGGAAGCGGCTTCCCGTACGGCCCTGCCTCCCGATCTGCTCCGGGCGTGGGAGCAAGGCGAAGCGGCGCCGAACCTCACCCAGTTGCTGCAACTCTCCGAAGGCTTCCGTGTATCCGTCGATGAACTGCTGCTGAGCAGCCGTTTCCCTGCCGCTTCGGAAGGCCGGCCGCCGGCCCGGATTCCCGAAGGCACGGCCTCTCTAGCCGACCGGCTGACGTATCTGCGCACTTCCCGGCGGCTGACCCGTTCCGAAGCAGCCGCGGAGATGGGCTTTTCTTATTCGGAGCTTACTTCTTACGAGAGAGGATACCGTCTTCCCGAGCTTCAGGCCTTCCTGGCCCTCGTTCACTATTACCATACATCCGCTCACCTGCTCCTGACGGGCTCCGCCTCTGCGCCGGACCGCCCGGAAGCCGCGACATCCATGAATATGCTAGAGCTTCTGGAGGGGCCTCTGTTTTATAAGGATGTTCCACTGGGACCGGCCATAAAGCAAAGGATATCCGACCTTCTCCAAGGGTATGAGCTTGCGATGAAACAAGCGCCTCCGCCCCCGCCTGACAAGTGAGGCTGAGCCGGAGGGAAGCCTTGTGCCCGGAAGGAACAGACACCCCAGCTCTCCCGTAGAGGCTCAGCCCCGCAGGAGAGTCTGCGGTGTTTTATTCATTTCCCGCACGAACACGCTCTTCCTATGTTCCAAAAATGCCCTTGAATTCCCACCCCATCATGCTATAATCTTCTTAAATGATAATGATTATCGTTCTTACATAGTCTTATATTCTGCTCAGCTGCAGTATGCCGCTGTATTCCGCTAGGAGGACATACGTTTGGAACGTTTATATACGGAAGGACTTTCCATCGCTTATGGGGAGCAGCCGATCGTGGATAATTTGAATCTGCCGGTTCCCCACGGACGGATCACCGCTTTGGTCGGAGCCAACGGCTCCGGCAAATCTACCATTCTGAAGACCATGGCCCGGATCATGAAGCCCCAGAAGGGCGGCGTCTTCCTGGACGGCAAGTCGATCCATGGGCAATCTACCAAGGAGGTCGCCAAGCAGCTCGCCATCCTGCCGCAGAATCCAGTAGCCCCCGAAGGGCTTACGGTATCCGAGCTCGTGACCTATGGCCGTTTCCCGCACCAAAAGGGCTTTGGCTCGCTTACGGCCGAAGACCGCGAGATGGTGCGCCGGGCCATCGAACGCACCGGAATGGCCGAATTCCATGACCGGCCCGTCGACCAGCTCTCCGGCGGGCAGCGCCAGCGTGCCTGGATCGCCATGGCGCTGGCTCAAGGCACCGAGATCCTGTTCCTCGACGAGCCGACCACCTTCCTCGACATGGCCCACCAGCTTGAAGTGCTGAAGCTGCTCGAGACCTTGAACCGGGAAGAACAGCGTACCGTGGTCATGGTCGTGCATGATCTCAACCATGCTTCCCGCTATGCGCATCACATGGTAGCGATCAAGCGCGGCCGTGTGGTGAGCAGCGGCTCCCCTGCCGAAGTCATGACGCAGGATGTGCTCAGGGAAGTATTCGGCATCGAAGCTGACTTGATTCCGGACCCCCGCACCGGGGTGCCGCTCTGCCTCCCCTTCGAACTGGCCCATGCCGCTGCCCCCTCGGGCTCTGACCCCGCGATTCCGACCCTACAGCACGCTGCGGCATCCGCCCGCTGAACCATCCCGCGCCCCCCCAAGCCTGACCTCCCAGCTTGCTCTTCGGGAAGCCAGGCTTGGTTCCCCTAGACCAAGCCTACCTGCAGGCCGAACAGCCTTCAGGCTGCTGCCTCAAGGCTCCTCCGCCGCACTCCGGTTACCCTTCTTTTAACTCAGGCGTGCCGTATGCTGCTGTATTCCTGCGCGCCTTCAACCAGGCGAGCAGCTCCGCCTCCGGCAGCGGCTTGCTGTAGAAGTAGCCCTGGACCGCATCGCAGCCCAGCTCCCGCAGCACCTCCACCTGCTCGGCGGTCTCCACGCCTTCCGCCACGACCCGCTGGCTCAGGCTGTGCGCCATAATGATCATCGCCTTCACGATATGACGCGTTTGCGCAGCCGTCACGATATCATCGATCATCGATTTATCCAGCTTGAATATGTGGAACGGCAGCATCTGAATGACCGAGAAGGTGGAGTACCCCGTTCCGAAGTCATCCATGGCAAGGCGTATGCCCCGGCCGGCAATCTCGGTGAACAGATGAAGCTGATGATGCTCTTCCGAGATCGTCGTGCTCTCCGTCATCTCCAGCTGAAGATATCCTGGCGGGAACCCGGTCTTCTCCAGAATAGAGTCGACATGCTGTAGGTAATCGCGGCCCGCGAGTTCCCGGTTGGAGACGTTGATCGAGATCGACCACTCGCCTCCCCCCTCATCCAGCCAAGCCCGGCCCGTCCGGCAGGCTTCCTCCAGCACCCAGCGTCCGAGCTCCACGATCGAGCCGTTCTCCTCGGCAAGCGGGATGAACTCCCCGGGCGGACGGACGGTGCCGTCCTGCTCCACCCAGCGGATCAGCGCCTCTACGCCGCATACCTCTTCGGTCTGCAAGTCCACTTGGGGTTGGTAATACAGGACGAAGCGTTCTTCCTTCAGGGCTTCAGCCATCTGAAGCTCCATGGTGCGCGTGCTCTCCTGGGCCTGCTTCAGTTCGCCCGTAAACCAGGCATAACGCCCGCGCCCGCTGCGTTTGGCCTCATACATGGCCATATCGGCGTACTGCAGCAGCTGCTCGGGGTTCGTTCCGTAGGCCGGGGATAGACAGACCCCGATACTGGCCGATACGGCGAGCCCCTCCCCTCCATGCTCGAACGGCTCCCGCAGTCCTTCCAGGATGGCCTCGCAGACCCGCTCCGTTTCTTCCTCCGTGCCTTGGAAGAGCAGGGCGAACTCATCGCCGCCCAAGCGGCAGATGAGCTCGGCATCCCCCGCCCTCGTCTGCAGGACGCCAGCCACATGCCGCAGGAGCAGATCGCCTACGTGGTGTCCCCTCGTATCGTTGACGTGCTTGAAGTGGTCCAGGTCCATCATCAGGAGGGCCACCGCCGCGTTCTCCTGCCCCTCCTGTCCAAGCAGAAGCTCGGGCAGCGTCTCTTGCAGCCGCCGCCGGTTGCCTAAGCCTGTCAGGGGATCATGGTAGGCCATGAACATGATTCGCTCCTCGGCCTTGACGCTCTCCGTGATATCGCGGATAAGCAGGTACTCATACGGCTCCCCTCCGGAGAGAATCTGCTCTCTCTCCACTGTTACGATCCGCTGCGTGTGGCCTGCTTCCAAAGGCATGGTGACATGAGTTTCTTCGTTCTCCGAAGCTTCTTGTCTCCGCCGGGGTCCCTGGTAGGGGGCAAGCAGGTCCTTATAATTCACCTTTAAGAGAAAAGCCTTCGGGCGCCCGAACAGCTCTTGGGCCGCCGGGTTCGCTTCGATGACCCTCTCGTGCCTGTCCGCCAGTAGGATTGCCACCGGGGAACGCTCATACAAGATTTTGTACCTGCGCTCAATGGACGGCAGAAACTCATACCTTGTCATCGCATACCGGATCATGAAAGCGAACAGAATAAGTCCCATCATACTGGGCTCCGGATAACTGAAAGCATCGGTGAAGAAAAGATAGTGATTGAAATAAGAAAGGCCTATGCAGATGGAGCCTCCCAGAAGGAAGGCCCACAGGATGAACCGGACCTGTTTCCTCTTGTGCGGCATACCGCCTGCACGGCTGACGAATTTCATGCCTTGATACAAAAACCGGGAACAAGCAGCAATCGTATATACCGCCGCAATCATAATCACCGCGAAAAGAGCGAGACTGGGCTGGGCATCCTTCCATACCCCCCGCTCCATGAGGTGTACCGATACGTACCGAGAAGGAATGAGAAGCAGCAGGGAGCAGGCCGCTGGCCAATAGCTTACCACGACTACCCTGAGCCGGGACCAATGATCATACCGGCCCGTAATCCGGATCGTCAGATGCAACGCGAAGGACATAATAAAGAAAGAAGGAATCAGCTTGAACCAGAGAACCATGGCCGCTGCGTAATCCGCCGGGAAGACACTGGTGAGGAAGCCTGAGGTAAACAGAATCATGATGGAATAAAACAACCATGATGACAACCTGTTGAGCAGCGTGCGGGCACGAAGCTGGACCTCCACCGCTATGTAGAAGAAAAATCCGATGGGCAGCATATAGCTGAAAAGAGAGAGAAGAAACAACCAGGCAGACATCTTGAACATCTCCTCAAACGCGTTATCGCTTATACCCGTTCAACCCACGCCCCGCCCTGCGCATGGCGCAGGGAAGGCATGGGTTGGTCAAACGGACATATTTCATTTTTTACCTCTTCGGCTTCCTACATCCGGAAAGCTCCCACCACTTCTTGAAGCTCGTCGGCCATCTTCGAGAGCGTCTGGGCGGCTGCACCGACTTCTTCCATCGAAGCCAGCTGCTGCTCGACCGCTGCGGCGATGCTCTGCGTACTGTCCATGGCCGTATTCGAGATATCGGAAATTTGCTCTACGGCTTCCACCATGGTGCGGGCATCCTTACGGATCACCGCCGCGGAGCCGGAGACGGCCTGCACGCGCCGGAACGTATCTTCCACCGCGGCCAGAATACCGCCGAAAGCCGTCGTCACCTTCTCGGCCGTAGCCGTGCCTTCATTCACGGCTTGGTTGCCTTCGTTCATCGACTGCACAGCCCGGCTGATCTCATTCTGGACTTCGCTGATCAACCTCCGGATATGGTCGGCGGCCTGTGCGGACTGCTCGGCCAGCTTGCGAACTTCGCTGGCAACCACCGCAAATCCCCTTCCCTGCTCTCCCGCACGGGATGCCTCGATAGAAGCATTCAACGCGAGCAGGTTCGTCTGGCTGGAGATCGTCGTGATCAGGGAGATCATCTCACCAATCTCTTGGGACTTCGTGCTGAGCTCATTCACGATCCCCGTAGACTGATGCATGTTAGCTTGAATGCGTCTCATCTGCTGCGTAACTTCCTCGACGGATTGGCTGCCGTTCTTCGCCTGATCGGAGGTGCGGGAAGCTCCCTCGTTGACTCCGTCGATCCCCTCGGCGATCGAGTGAATCTGATGGGAGATTTCCGTAATCACCTGCTTCGATGAAGAAACAAGGAGCGCCTGCTTGTCCGAACCGCTGGCCACATGGCCTACGGAATCCGCAATCTGCTCCGTTGCCTTTGCCGTCTCTTCGGCACTTGCCGACAACTGCTCCGAGGTCGATGCGACCATGTGGGTATGCAGGGATACCGAGCTGATCATCTCTCTGAGCTTCTGTGTCATGTCGTTCAGATTTTGGCCCATTTGGCCGAATTCGTCGACCGTCTGGACTTTGATGCTGTGCGTCAGATCCCCGGAAGCAATATGTCCGGCCATCTCATTCGTCTTGCGGATTTGCCCCTTCAGATACCGGCTGAACAACACGATAATCGCCGCCATCAGGAGGATCGCTGCGATCCCGCCGACGGCCAGAGACAGCACCAGCTTATGCAGCGGCTCCTGAAGCTCCTTCTCCGGCATGACCAGAGCCAGCACCCATCCGGTCTCCGGAACCTTCCGGTAATAGATACGGTTCGTACCTTGCTCATCCTCGTAAGAAGCTTCTCCGCCCTCTCCCGCTAACATCCCTGTTCCCAGAGCAGCCAGAGAAGCATTCGGATCTTGGGTGATGCCGAGCTTCATGATCTTATCGGCTGCCGGATCGGATAGATAGGTCCCCTGTCCGTCGAGCAGGAAGGCCCAACCGGTCTTCCCCACGGCGGTCTTCTGGATAAGTTCCTGCAGACTGGACAAATTGATATCTCCGGTAGTGACTCCGAGCAGTTTACCCGATTCCGTATAGAATGGAACGGCTGTCGTTACCATAGTTACCTTCGTCAATTCATCATAATACGGAGCCGTATAGGCAAACTTGGCCTGAGATTTCGAGACGATTTTGTACCAAGGCTGATTCGGATAGTCGTAAGCATCCGTATTATATTCTTCCGTGTGGGCG
This sequence comes from Paenibacillus caseinilyticus, assembly GCF_027533645.1. Taxonomy (GTDB): domain Bacteria; phylum Bacillota; class Bacilli; order Paenibacillales; family NBRC-103111; genus Paenibacillus_G; species Paenibacillus_G caseinilyticus. The sequence continues at coordinate 91,679 of NZ_JAQAGY010000016.1, read as the reverse complement.
AAGCCGTTACCCTCTCTGTGGCTGTAGGTCGAGAAATACTTAAGATCCGGCTTATAGCTGTAAGGTTCGAAAAAGACCCCCAGTCCGAAGGTATCCGTACTGCTTCCAAGCCCTTTGGCGGTAGCGGCTACGTAGTGATCGAGAGTCCAAAGGGATGGAGCGGTCTCTGTAGTTCTTGCGATCATCTCCGCTACTTTCCGGTGGGTCAGAAGCTTCGCATCAATCTGTCCGGCCACGCTGCCGAGCTGCCCCTGCATCTTGTCCTGGATCTCTCGGTTGATGAGATTCTCACTGCTGTTATAAGCGTAGGCTATCATGGATAAGAGCGTAATGGTTATCAAAGGCACGACGGCCAGCATCGTTTTGGTTTGAATGCTCTTGAGTTGAAACATGTTGGGGTGATCCTCCTTCTAAATCTTGTTTTAGCTGCGATACATTATATATCGGCTGATCCAAGCTTTTTATTTGCCTTATAGAGCATGCAACTTTTGTCACCGGGGCCAGTGACTCTCCCTTGCCGTTATGACAAAAAAATCCCTCCGCCAAAAGACGGAGGGACGATGCATGCAGCTGAATTACTTCTGAACCTTCACGGTAGTCTGGCCGGTGACCAGTACTCCGTTCACATTGCCTTGGAAGACCAGCGTCACTTCGGATCCGTTCCAAGTGAAGTCGGAACGTTCGAACTTGAACTGTCCGTTCTTCGCCTGGTTGTAGTAGCCGTTGTTGCTCGTCAGCGCCTTAACGCCGTTGACGCGGGCTGTGTTCAGATCAAAACCCTGTGTGCTGTATCCTGCAGGCAGGCTTACACGTACGGTGAACACGCCGTTGTTGCCTTTGATCACGCCAGGTGTCACTTCAATCGTTGCCGGAACAGCTACCGCTATCGTCTTGCGGATCGTCGTCACGTGTCCCGCCTGATCCGCGGCTGTCACAGTAATGGTGTAAGTGCCCGGCTTGTCGAACTTGAGCGCTGTGCCGTTCGCCGCAGCGGATGCTGCTGCGTTCGGTGCAGCCACCGTCATCGACTCAGAGGCAATGCCCGACTGGCTATCCTTCGCCGTATAGGCGAGCTTCACGGATTCGCCCAGGTTGTACGTTTCTTGCAGATCCATAGCCACCACTGGGGCGGTACGGTCGATGCTTACCTTTACTTGCTTGGATTCTTCCTTATTGCCTGCAGCATCCACGGCGTAGAAGTTAACCGTGCTTGTGCCTTCAGCCGTAATCTTAACGGATGTACCCTCGGCATAAGCAGCGCCGTTCACGGAGTAGAAGGTCTTCGCCACGCCGCTTGCCGCATCCGATGCTTTGAAGCTTACCGTCACATCTTCTTTCGTCCAGCCGGCAGGTGCGGAAGCTTCGGTTACCGGTGCCGTGCGGTCGATCTGCACGGACACTTGATGCGCCTCTTCCTTGTTGCCTGCTGCGTCTACGGAGTAGAAGGCAATGGCATGGGTACCGTCCGTGCCAATTACGGCAGCAGTACCTTCTGCGTAAGGAGCACCATCTATGGAGTAGTAAGTCGCGGCGATCCCGCTGAGTGCATCGGCAGCCGCCAGTTTCACGGTTACTTCTCCTGCGGACCAGCCGCTTGGAGCCGCCGCTTCTGTTACAGGAGCGGTGCGGTCGATCACGACTTCCGTTGTTTGTGCCTTCTCTTCATTACCCGCTGCGTCTACGGAGTAGAAGGATACGCTGGTCTTGCCTTCTTCCGTTACCTGAACGGAAGAGCCTTCCGCGTACGGAGCGCCGTTCACGGAGTAGAATGTCTTCGCTGCACCGCTCGCCGCATCCTCCGCGGCGAAGCTTACTTTGCCTTCGGCGGACACATCCGCCTTCGTTACAGGTGCCGTGCGGTCCATACGGACTTGTACGCTGCGGACCTGCTCCTTATTGCCGGCTTGGTCTACCGAGTAGAAGGAGACTGTCGCAACCCCTTCGCTGCTCACTACAACCGAGCTGCCTTCGGCATACGTGCCGCCGTTGATCGAGTAGAAGGTATGCGCCACGCCGCTGCCGGCGTCCGCTGCCTTCAGGCTCACCGTCACATCTTCCCGCGTCCAGCCTTCCGCCGCGGAAGCTTCCGTGACCGGTGCCGTACGGTCGATCACCACTTCCACGCTTTGGACTTTCTCTTCGTTGCCTGCCGCATCCACGGCGTAGAAAGACACTTGATTGACGCCGTCGCCGCTGACTTCTACCGAAGTACCTTCGGCATAAGGGGCACCGTTGACGGAGTAGAACGTCTTGGCCGTGCCGCTGGCCGTATCGGACGAGGTCAGCATCACCACTCCCTCAGGGGATACCACGGAGGAAGTTACCGGAGCCGTACGGTCGATATTCACGGTTACCGTATGCGGCTCTTCTTTATTGCCTGCTTTGTCGACCGAATAGAAACTGATCGTATGCGTGCCTTCTTCGGTCAGCGTTACCGCCGTACCCATCTGGTATTCTCCGCCGTTCACGGCAAAGTATGTTGTTTCTACGCCGCTCTCGCTGTCTGCAGCCGTCAGGGTAACGACACGATTGCCGCTCGTCCATGCTGTCGAGGCATCCGACGAAGTTACCGGTGCGGTCGTGTCCGTCACGAGACGGGCGGTTACCGTGTTCGAAGGAACCGACTCACCGAAGGAGTTGCTGAAAGAACTAACATAGAACTCATGGTTGGCATACGGCAGATTCGTTACCGTATATGACAGATTGTTCAAGTTATTCATGAGGGCGACCGGCTTGCCGTTCACGATCTGGTATACATTGTAACCATTGGCATAAGTAGCGAACGTCCAAGTAATCTGTGCCGTCTTGCCGTCGACCAGCTTGAGGCTGGCGGTAGGCGGCTGCATCTCCGGATAGATGATATTCTCGCTCCAGCGTACGGACGGAGCCGATTCGCCGAAGCGCGTGCTGACGGCTGTAACTTCATAGTGATGCGTCGTTTCCGTCAGGTTGTATACTTTGTAAGTGAGCGCGGCGCCTTTGTACAGAAGCTGTCTTGTATCGCCGGTTACTTCGTATAACCGGTACTCGTTAGCCCACGTCACCGCGTTCCAAGTGAAGGTCATATTGTTCGCATTGAATACCGAGCCCTTGAGTACCGGAGGCTGAACTACCGGCCACACGAGGGTGAACGTCAATTTGGCTGTCTCAGCCGATTCGCCGAAGCGGTCGCTGAAGGATGCGACTTCATACGTGTACGTGCCTTCCGGCAGACCCGTTTGTACATGAGAGAGAGAAGTTACGGTTTTCTTCAGCACACGCTGTCCGTTCTCGATGGCATAGACCCGATAGGCGGTCGCATAGCTTGCACTGTTCCAAGCAAGCGTGAGATCATTGCCGGTCGAAATCGTATAGCGGAAATTCGCCGGTGCCTGCATAGCCGGGAAGTCAAGGGTGAAGGCTACCGTGCTGCCTTCGGCCGATTCGCCGAACCGGTCGCTGACCGAGTGAACCACATAGGTGTAATCACCCTCTGGCTGGTTCGTAAAATCAGCAGAAGTAGTGGTAACGGTTTTCACCAAGATCTTGTCGGCGCCTTTGACCTGGTACACCTTATAGGATGTGGCATACGTCGCCGCCGTCCATCTCAAGGTCACATTGTTCCCGCTCGAGATGCTCTGTGTCAGGTTCGCTGGAGCCAGTACGGTTTGTTGGTCTACCGTAATCGACACTTCACTGCCGACCGGGGACTCGCCAAAGCGGGTGCTGACCGAGTGAACTACATACTTGTGTTCGCCATTGGCGACTTTGCTGTTGGTGACGGTTAGGGACGTTGCCGTCTTCAGCAGCACCTTCTCCCCGTTCACCACTTCATAGATTTTGTAGCTGTTCGCGTAAGTGGCAGCGCTCCAGGTCAGAACCACATCGTTCCCGTTCTGCACCTTCGCGGCAAGTCCTCCCGGAGCGGCCATAACCGGATAGACGATAGGCACGGACAATTCTGCGCCAACCGGAGATTCGCCCAGTGTAGCAGAAACGGAATGTACGGCGTACTTATAATCGCCGGCCGGCATGCCCGAGTAGACGGTCGTAGTACCCGTAACCGTGCTCTTCAGTACTTTCTCTTCGCCGTTCACCGTATAAATCTTATAGCTTGTCGCATAGGGAGCAGCCGTCCATTTGAGTGTAAGGTCGTTCCCGTTCGAGACCGTGTAAGTCAGATTCGTTGGAGCTTCCATCGTCTGTCCGGCCATTGTGAAGGTTACCTGTGTACCTTCGGCAGACTCACCGAAGCGGCTGTTATAAGCCTTCACTACATAGAGGTAATCGCCAGGCTGGATGTTCGAGAATGTAACGGTAAGAGCGGACACGGTGCTCTTCAGCGTAGGGGTCCCATTCACAATCTGGTATACTTTATAACCCGTTGCATTAGCCGCCGCCTCCCAGCTAAGCGAGAAGCTGGTTGCACTCTTGACAGCTTGGACAACATTCGCCGGAGGAAGCATAACCGGCACTTCCACCGCCTGGGTAACTTCACTGCCTTCGGCTGAATCTCCAAAACGTGTGGAGTAGGAATATACTTTATACGTATAATTGCCGCTTGGCTGGTTCGAATACGTAACGGTCAACCCGCTTACCGTGCTCTTCAATACCGGTTGTCCGTCCACGATCTGGTACACCTTGTAGCCGGTCGCGTTCGCAGCGGCCGTCCACGTCAGGACGATGTCGTTCACATTCTGCAGCTTGGAAGTCAGGCCGCCCGGAGCGCTCATCGTAATCGAGCCTACGGATACAGCTACTGCAGCCGCATCGGCGGAATCGCCGTAGCGCGTACTCGTGGAGCGGATCTCAAAGCTGTAATCCCCGGCTGGCTGGTTCGTGTAAGTCACGGTTGTGCCGGTTACCGTACCTTTCAGTACAGGCTGCCCATCTACGATCTGATAGACCTTATATCCCGTAGCGTTAGCGGCGGCCGTCCACGTCAGGACGATGTCGCTGCCGTTTTGAATTTTGGCTGCCGGACTGCCGGGAGCTGCCAAGGCAACAGCGGCAACCGTCAGGGAGAGGCGGCTTCCCTCAGCGGACTCGCCGAAGCGGTCGCTGTAGGAACGGATTTCATAAGTGTAATCCCCCGCCGGTACATTGGTGAATGCGGCTGTGGCGGTAGTAACCGTCTTTTGCAGGACAGACTGTCCGTCCACGATCTGATACACTTTATAAGAAGTAGCATAAGGGACCGTATTCCAGCGGATCGTCACATCACTGCCGTTCGACAGCGTGTATGTAGGATTGCCAGGAGCCGCCATGATCGGCTTGCCCACTGTAACCTGCAGCGGAGCACCGGGCTGCGATTCGCCGTACAGCGAGTTCACGGCCGCTACCGCATACGTATATACCCCTTCTTGGGCGTTCGTTATAGTGAACGTCCGGGCAGAAGTGCTCGTGATCAGCGAGGTTGCGCCATCCGCAGCGAGGCTGTATACGTTATAGGTCTGGGCGTTCAGGGAAGCCCCCCAGTTCAGTACGATATCATTACCGTTCTGAACCGTATACGTCAGCGTAGCCGGAGCGGACATCTCAGGGTAGACTACATCCACTTGGATCGGAGCTCCGGGACCCGACTCTCCTTCCGCGCTCAGCGTAGCTACCACGTAGGTGTAAGAACCTTCCGCCAGGTTGTTCAGCGTATAGGTAGTTGTTGTTGACTTGGCAAGCGGCTTCAACTGCCCGTCGCCGATTTCGTAGATCTGATATCCCGTGGCTCCAAACACAGAAGACCACGTAAGCTTAACATCATCCGGCGTCACATACTGCGAGGCCAGATTGCTCGGCGGCAGAATGGATGAATTGGTCTCCGCGAATGCGGCAGCCCCCGGAAGAACCAACTGAAGCGTCAGCAGTAAAGAAACTAAGAATGAAAAATGTGCGCGAAACGGTTTGCCCATGAGTTTAGTCCTACCTTTCTTGGTGTGTGAGGGGCATAGGTCCAATAAAAAAAGAACCTTGGACAAGGTTCATAGGCAATGAGCTATGATTCCTTGTGGCAACCGGCTGCCTTCCATATGGAGATGTCTCCTATGGTTCAGGCCCTGTGGCTTTGCGTCACGCAGTTTCCTGCGTTTTGCCCTTTTCACTTGAATATGATAACTACAAATCTATCATATTCTTTTTGGGCCCAATTGTCTATAGTAAACCATGCCATTCATAGGTACATATACCTCATAAAAATCATTTTATGTCGAAAATATTGCGATAATCCCTCACTCTTCCTCTATTGGAAACCCTTCCCTACTTACAGTACAATGGATTCACGAGCAGCTAACGAAAGCTTGTTTGTTCATAGCCCCAATGGCTTGGAGCTACCTTATTGTCATCTCCCCCCTTATCCTAATGGTCATCTATAAAGGAGGACTTCTATCATGCCTGTTAACCAGCAAATCCTGCTCGCCAGCCGTCCGGAAGGGATGCCTTCCGAAAAACATTTCCTCTACCGGGAATCGTCCCTGCCTGTACCTGGAGATGGTGAAGCTTTGATCCGCACGCTATACCTCTCCGTCGATCCTTATATGCGGGGCCGCATGAGCGGTAGAAAGTCCTATATCCCTCCCTTCGCTGTGGGAGAAATGATCTCTGGCGGGATCGTAGCCAGGGTCGAATCCTCACGTACGACGGAACTCCAAGAAGGAGATCTCGTGCTGGGAAACCTGGGCTGGCAGCGTTATGGAGTCGTGAAGCCCAGCCAGGTGAACAAGCTGGATCCTTCCCTCGCGCCGGTCACCACCGCTCTCGGCATCTTGGGCATGCCAGGTCTTACGGCCTACTTCGGCCTGCTCGATATCGGCAGGCCGAAGAGCGGTGAGACAGTCGTCGTCTCCGGGGCCGCCGGTGCGGTCGGCATGATCGTCGGCCAGATCGCCAAGCTGCACGGCGCACGGGTGATAGGCATCGCAGGCTCCGATGAGAAGAACCGCTATCTGGTGGAGGAGCTTGGCTTCGACGCCGCGCTCAACTACAGAACGCAGCCGGATCTTCGTGCTGCCTTGGAAGAAGCCTGCCCCCAAGGCGTCGATGTCTACTTCGATAATGTCGGCGGCTCCGTGTCCGACGCGGTGTTGTCTCTGCTGAACCACGGAGCCCGGGTTCCGTTATGCGGTCAAATCTCCCTCTACAATCTCGAGCAGCCGGATGTCGGCCCGCGGATGCAGACGGCGCTGCTGATCAGCAGTGCGCTGATGAAGGGTTTTATTGTAACGGACTATGCTTCCCGTTTCCCGGAAGGTATCAAAGCTCTTGCCGGGTGGCTGAAGGAAGGCAGGCTGAAGTATGCCGAGAATATCATCGTGGGATTCGAGAACGTACCGGCCGCTTTCCTTGGCCTGTTCTCCGGTGACAATCTGGGCAAGCAGCTTGTGAAAGTATCGGATTGAACGTTGTTCTGCAAAACCTCCTTCCCCATGTTCTACCAAGCCTTTGGCAGCAGCTCTTCCGTGCGGAGGAGCTGCTTCTTTTATCGGCGTGATTCTATCCAGAGTTGATAGGTTAATAGTAAGCATCTCAGCAATTCAACAAAAAAAGGAGGCAGTTCAAATGGGTTTCTTATGGTCCTTGATTATCGGCGGTATCATCGGTTGGTTGGCTGGCATGATTATGGGAAAAGACCTTCCCGGCGGTATCATCGGTAACATCATCGCAGGTTTTGTAGGTGCTTGGCTCGGTGGACTGCTCTTGGGCGACTGGGGTCCGGCAGTGGGCGGCTTCTTCATCGTCCCTGCGTTGATCGGTTCCATCGCGCTCGTCTTCATCGTGAGCCTGATTCTGCGCTCCATGGGACGCAACAGGGCTTAACGAAGATTCACCATCGTTACCTTAACTATGTATTACCGCATCGGCCGGGAATACACATTACCCTATCCAAAGAACGCGGGGGCACGAGCCCCGGCGTTCTTTGGTGTACAGTTCCGCCCTGTACACTGGCTTTGAAATGGGGCAAATTCCCTTCGCTTCCTGACGGGTTGGTCAGAAGGAATATCCGCCGATCCGATGCCGGAAGAGAAAGCTTGATTGTCAGCCCCACACCAAGCAGCATCGGACGCCGTGTGTCTGTTTGCCAGGCGATCTATCGGCTTCCACGCGCATCTTCCCTTCCGTAGTATAAAGCAAAGCAGCGCAAAAAAGCGGTAGGCCTCTATCTCCAAAGGGAGAGCAGGGCATACCGCTTACCGGGTCATGCTGTAGGAACAGACGGGAGCGTCAGGACATCGCGGCGCTTTTCTTCGCCTTTGTTTCGCGCTCGGGTACGATCAGCTGCGGGACCATCTTCATGCTTCGAACCATAGGGACATTGCACAGCGGGCAAGCCGGCACGTGCTCCATCGCATAATGGTCCCGCATCCAGCTTCGGCAGCCTTCCTGCTCGCAGGACCAAACCGCCGTGTTCTCGAGCGGGGCTGCGGGAGCAGGTTTTCTTCGAAAATACATGATTATCCTCCTTTTCCTCTTCCCTCAGGAAAAAGGCACAGCCGTCTTCTTGCCGCACAAGAATAGGCCGTACCCCCTTTATTTGACCATAAAAAACTGCCCCTAACACCGGTTAAGGGCAGTTTTTATTATTACGCTTGGGGTATTACAGTTTTACAACGTTCTCAGCTTGTGGACCACGGTTGCCTTGAACTACGTTGAACTCAACGCGTTGGCCTTCGTCGAGGGTTTTGAAACCGTCGCCTTGGATTGCGGAGAAGTGTACGAATACGTCGCTTCCGCCTTCAACTTCGATAAAACCGAAACCTTTTTCTGCGTTGAACCATTTCACTGTACCTGTTTGCATGTGAGAAAACCTCCAAAGTTTTATTTGTAACATGTTGTTTTTACTTCATTTGAAATAAAAAATTCACACATTACAAAAGGTTCCATCTTACAAATGATAACCCTTTATAATATGTGAATCCAGGTTACAAATATATGATATGTTTACATCTTACCACAGCCCAAAAGGGAATGCAAGCGCAACCGGGAGAAAAATGAAAAAATGTTAAACGACGCAAGAGACCGCCTCCCCACCAGGAAACGGTCTCCTTTATCCTACTGTTCTCTATACTTTGAACCGGCTGATGATCGTCTGCAGTTCCAGCGCCATATGAGCCAAATGCTGCGATGAGGCCGACATTTCCTCCATCGTCGCAAGCTGCTCCTCCGTCGCCGCGGAGACATGCTGGGTCCCGGCGGAGGCCTCTTCCGCGATCTTCAGAATCTCCCGGATCGTCCCCGTCATATTCTGGGTACCTTCCGCCATCGCACGTACACCCGCGGATACCCCGTCAATGCGCTGCACCAGCTCTCCAACCGCTCCTTCAATGTCCCGAAACGACCGCCCGGCCTCCTCCATACTGCCTATTCCTTCTTGCACTTGGTCCGTGGTCTGCTCCGTCGAATGAACGGCAGCCTGGGTCTGCTCCTGAATGCCCGATACGAGAAGATGGACCTGCTGCGCCGCCTGAATCGATTGATCAGCAAGCTTGCGCACCTCGCTCGCCACAACCGCGAAGCCCTGGCCGTGCTCACCGGCACGGGCCGCTTCAATGGAAGCGTTGAGCGCCAGGAGATTCGTCTGGCTCGCGATATCGGTCATGAGGCCGACGATCCCGCTGATTTGATGCGACTGCTCGCCAAGCTTCCGCATGACGCCAGCCAGTCCTTCCACCGTCCGGTGTATATCTTCCATGCGCGCGGCGGCTCCCCGTACGCTCAGGCCGCCTGCCCGTGCCGCATCCGCTGTCTGGGCAGCCGTTCCCGCCGCTTCCTGCGTCTGTGCCGACACTTGAGCCGAACTATCCGCCATCCGGCTTGCAATATCGAGCCCTTCTCCCACCTGCCGCGTCTGATGTGCCGCTCCTTCGGCGACTTCCTGGGAGGAGAGGGTAATGGATTCGCTTGCTTTGCCCGTCTGCTCCGCACTGGCCATCAGCTCCTGGGAAGAAGCCGCTACCTGCTCGGAGGTCAGATGCACCTGGCGGATCACCTGGCGCGTATCCTCCAGCATCGCATTGAAGGAAGCAGCCAGCAGACCCAGCTCGTCCTTCGATTCATAGCCCGACCGTACCAGGAGGTCTCCTGCAGCAGCTTGAGCCGTCAGCTTCTGCAGTTCCCGGGCCGGACGGACGATCGAACGCGTGATATAGAGACCGAGACCGGCCGAGAGGAGCGCCGCGCAAGCAATCAGGATCGCATTGATAAGGACTGCACGGTGGAAGCCGGCTTGCTGCTCGGCAAGCAGAAGTTCCGCCGCGTGCGCGTTGTAATCCGCCAGATCGATCAAGAGCTTGTTCATTTCCTCCAAGGACTGGCTGGCCTTGCCCTGGAATTGGGCGAACGCCGCTTGGCCTTGGCCCTTGAGCGTCATCTCGATGGTCAGCGCCCGCTCGGCACGGTAAGCTGCCCCGCTTTCCTTAAGCTTGGTTACCCGTTCCTTCTGGTATTCATCCAAAGGAACGGAGGTATAATCCTCGATCGCCTGATCGTAATCGGCCACGCGGATCGAAATCTCGTTAATGAGCTCCTGCCGCTTCGCAGGGTCCTCGATCTGGAAGAGCTCGTACGTGTTCGCTTCGATGGCACGCGAGTGCGCCCGGGCGGCATTAATCCATTTTACGGTGAGCAGTCTTTCGTAGTACATATTCTTGGAAGTCTGATTCATGGCACTCATGAAGTGATAGCCGCCGTATCCGACCGCCGCCAGAAATACGGTGGACATGGCAATGAAGAAGAGAAGCTTTTGCTGCACTTTCATATTGCGAAAAAAGTTCATACGCTCTGCCCCTTGTTCTAGGAATGTGTCCTATACGGCCCCGCCGTATATGGATGCTATTTCCTATATCGGACACGGGGCAGGGGAAGTTTAGTAAAATATGGAGATGGGCGGATAGGTTCAGATCGCAAACTTCCGCCGGTTCTCCTCATCCTCCGGGATGACCGCATCGTGCAGATGCTTCTCCAGTTCCGCAGCACACCTCTCCTTCTGATCGGCCGACCACTGCAGCCGGCGTGCCATGACGTCAGTGACCGGCCCCTTCCACTTCGTCACCCACCCGATATTGAAGAACAAGGCGCCCGTGCGGCGGATGAAGAAATCGACAGGCCGCAAGGCCATCTCTTCCTCCATGGCGTAGAGCAGCGGCACATACACGTCCAGCGGGAGCCCGCTCGACTCGGCCTCGGCGCGGTGCGCCTTCGCCATCTCGAAGAGACGGCCGGCATTGGAGCCGTACATGCGGGCCCAGGCGGACGCCGTCTCCCGCGGCAGGCCAAGTCCTGCGCCGAACTCCGCTTGGCTCTGCACGAACCCCGGGAATCCGGCGGAACCGCCTACGGCGCCGCCGGATATCGGCATGTGCTTCGTAATGCTCGTCCCGAAGCTCCCCCGGCCCTCCGCAGACAACCGGTCCGCCACGAGATCGACGACCATCTCCGCCATTTTGCGGTAGCCTGTCAGTTTGCCGCCGGCAATCGTGATCAGACCCGAGTCGGATTCCCAGACCTCGTCCTTGCGGGAGATCTCGGAGGGGTCCTTGCCCTCTTCGTGGATCAGCGGGCGGACACCGGCCCAGCTCGATTCCACATCGCGTACCGTAATGCCGACGCCCGGGAACATGTAGTTGATAGCCTCAATGATATAAGTGCGGTCCGCTGCAGTCATCCGCGGGTGGGCAATGTCGGCTTGGAAGACGGTATCCGTCGTTCCCACATACGTCTTGCCGTCCCGCGGAATGGCGAACACCATACGGCCGTCCGGCGTATCGAAGTAGACCGCCTGCTGCAAAGGGAAGCGCTTCTGGTCGATCACCAGGTGTACGCCCTTCGTAAGCTGCAGGGTCTTGCCTTTCTTCGAGCCGTCTTTCTCCCGCAGCGTATCGACCCAAGGCCCTGCGGCATTGACGATCCGTCTCGCGTACACATCATAGCCCTGTCCGCTCTCGCCGTCGACGATATGCGCGCCTACCGCCCGGCCCCCTTCGTACAGGAACCGCTCCACCTTGGCATAGTTCACCGCCTGTGCGCCGCGGCTTACCGCTTCCTTCAGCACCTCGATCGTCAGCCGGGCATCATCGGTCCGGTACTCGACGTAATAGCCGCCCCCCCTCAGCCCCTGGTTCTTCAGGAGCGGCTCTTTGCGGAGCGTCTCCAGGGCCGTCAGCATCTTGCGGCGCTCGCCGCGCTTGACACCGGCCAGATAGTCGTACATCCGCAGCGCGATCGACGTGGTGAACTTCCCGAAGGTACCTCCCTTGTGCATAGGCAGCAGCATCCACTCCGGCGTAGTGACATGCGGACCATTCTCATATACGATAGCCCGTTCCTTGCCGACCTCCGCCACCATCTTCACCTCCAGCTGCTTCAGGTACCTCAGTCCCCCGTGCACCAGCTTGGTCGACCGGGAAGACGTGCCCGCGGCAAAGTCCTGCATCTCCACCAAGGCGGTCTTCATCCCGCGCGATACGGCATCCAGCGCAATCCCCGATCCGGTGATGCCTCCCCCGACAACCAGCACATCCAGCGGCTCTGATGCCATCTCCCGTAATCGATCCCCTCTGCTTTTGCTCGAAAAGAAATGTTCCACGCGAAAACCTCCCAAGGTCTTGTTCCGGAGAAAAGGGTACAAAAAAAGAGACTACGAAACATGCATGGGGCTGAAATCATTCAGCCATGCTGTAACGTAGTCTCTCCGATTCTCCTGACAGAGTATTAACTTGCTTTCATCTTACCACACTTACGGATTATTTAAAAGCCATGGCTGCAGAAACGGCTTTTTTCCAGCCTCCGTACAGCTTCTCCCTGCGTTCTTCCTCCATGGAAGGCTCGAAGCGGGAATCCACCTGCCACTTCTCGCAGATCTCGTCCTGGCTGGTCCAGTACCCTACGGCAAGGCCGGCCAAGTAAGCGGCACCGAGCGCCGTCGTCTCATTAATCACCGGCCGCTCCACTTCAATGCCCACGATATCGCTCTGGAACTGCATCAGGAAGTTGTTGGTGACGGCGCCGCCGTCCACCCGGAGCGTCTGCAGCCGAATCCCGGAGTCCTCCTCCATCGCCGTCAGCACATCTCTCGTCTGGTAAGCCAGCGACTCCAGGGTCGCACGGATGAAGTGCTCCTTCGAGGTGCCGCGGGTGAGTCCGAACACCGCGCCGCGCACCTCGCTGTCCCAATACGGGCTGCCGAGCCCGACGAACGCCGGCACGACATAAACACCGTCTGTGCTCTCCACCCGGGACGCATAACTCTCGCTGTCCTTGGCGCTGCGGAACATCCGCAGGCCGTCGCGCAGCCACTGGATGGCCGACCCTGCCACGAAGATGCTGCCCTCCAGCGCGTATTCCACTTTGCCGTTCAAGCCCCAGGCTATCGTCGTCAGCAGGCCGTGGGACGAGTTCACGAGCTTCTCGCCGGTGTTCATCAGCATGAAGCAGCCTGTGCCGTACGTGTTCTTGACCATGCCCTGCGTATAGCATGCCTGCCCGAAGAGAGCGGCCTGCTGGTCGCCCGCCGCACCTGCAATTGGAACTTCGCAGCCGAAGAAATGGTAATCGACCGTAGTGCCGTACACCTCGGACGAGGGACGCACCTCGGGAAGCATCGTCTTCGGTACGGCTAGAATCTCGAGCAGCTCGTCGTCCCACTTCAGTTCGTGAATGTTATACATAAGGGTACGGGAGGCGTTGGAGTAGTCCGTCACATGCACCCGGCCGCCCGAGAGCTTCCAGATCAGCCAGGTATCGATCGTGCCGAACAGCAGCTCGCCGCGCTCCGCCTTCTCCCTGGCGCCCTCTACGTGATCGAGAATCCACTTCACTTTGGTGCCAGAGAAATAAGCGTCGATGAGCAGGCCGGTTTTGTCATGGAACAGGTCGTTCAGCCCCTTGGCCTTGAGCTCGTCGCAGATGCCTGCCGTCTGGCGGGACTGCCATACGATCGCATTGTAGACCGGTCTGCCCGTCTCACGCTCCCAGACCACAGCGGTCTCCCGCTGGTTCGTGATCCCGATGCCTGCGATCTGCTGGGGCTTCACCCCCGATTCCGACAAGCAGGAGGCGATGACAGCCAGAATCGAGCTCCAGATCTCCTGCGGATTGTGCTCAACCCAGCCCGGCTGCGGGAAGTACTGCGGGAATTCATGCTGCGCCGTGTGGACGATATCTCCGTTCTTATTGAACAGAATGGCTCGCGAGCTCGTCGTGCCCTGATCTAATGAAAGAATATATTGTTGTTCCATCGTTGGTTCCTCCCAAGGGTTCTTAATTTAAGTATATGGAATGATGGCGAGAAGCGTCTGCCGGGCCTGTTAGGCGGCGGCCTTATTCGGCATGCGGCCGATGCGCTTCAGTCCCATGCGGTATGTAACGAGAAGAACGAGGAGGCAGGCCCCCACAATATACCAGAAGAGCGGCGGCATGCTTCCTTCGAAGAACGCCTGGTAGAACACCGCACCGAGCATTCCGCCGAGCAGCGGCCCTGCCACGGGGATCCAGGCATACCTCCAGTTCGACGGACCTTTGCCGGCGATCGGCAGCAGGAAGTGCGCAAGACGCGGCCCGAGGTCTCTTGCCGGGTTGATCGCGTAGCCTGTCGTTCCGCCCAGCGACAACCCGATACTCACCACCAGGAAACCGACGAGCAGCGGATTCAGTCCTTCGGTGAACTTATTGGCCCCGAGAGCCAGGAGCGCTACGATAAAAATAAATGTGCCGATCATCTCGCTGAGCAGATTGGAGAACGGATGATCCACCGCAGGGCCTGTAGCGAATACACCGAGCTTCGTCCCCGCATCTTCCGTCTCTTTCCAGTGCGGCAGGTACTGCAGATAGACCATTGCCGCCCCCAGCATGGCGCCTGCCATCTGGGCGAGCAGGTAAGCCGGCACGAGCGCCCAGTCAAAGTCCCCCTTGACGGCCAGCGCCAGCGTTACCGCCGGATTCAAATGCGCCCCGCTGACCGATCCGACAGCATACACGGCGAAGGCTACCCCCATCCCCCACCCCATGGTAATAACCATCCATCCTCCGTTATTCGCGAACGACTTCTTCAGTGACACCCCTGCGCAGACACCGGCACCCAGCGTAATCAGAATCATCGTGCCGATCAGTTCTCCAAGCCATGGTACCATGAACTCATCCTCCTCTAATATAAGTCCATCATCCGCTGCCAAAGAAAAAGAGAGCCCCAACAAAGATCCTCCTGCAAGCAGAGGATGCGATGTTGTGGCTCTCTAAGTCTCCGTCACGGTTATTAACTTAGTGACATCATAATACGGGATGTAAGCGATGTCAATATGAAGTTTTCATGAAGAAGACTTTCTTCTTCATGAGGATCGGCCATTATAATATTTGAACAACGCTTCGTTCGAAGTGGTCACTGCCGTGGCCCCGGCTTCCAGGGCCCGCTCCACATCATCGACGGTACGGATCAGCCCGCCCGCGAAGATCGGAATGCCGCTGCGCTGCTGGACTTCAGCGATAATCGAAGGCATGCCGCCCGGCAGCACCTCGATATAATCCGGCTTCGTCTTCTCCAGGAGCGTGAAGCTCTTCTCGAGGGCTATCGTATCGAGCAGGAAGATCCGCTGAATCGCTTGGATCCCTTTTTGCTTCGCTTTCAGGATGACACTGGTTTTGGTCGAAATCAAGCCGTACGGCTTAATATCCTGGCACAGATACTCCGCCGCGTATTCATCGCTCTTCAGCCCCTGGATCAGGTCCGCATGCAGGAACATCTTCTTGCCATGGCTCCGCGCTAAGGCGTAGATGCTCTTCAGCTGCCCCACATGCGTGTCAAGGAACACGCCGTATTCGTAAGAGCTGTCCAGCATTCGCTCGAACTGCTTCATCGTCTTGGCCGCCGGCAGAATCTTCTGCCCGTGAAACGCCATAAGGATCTCCCTCCGCCCTTCTGCAGGTCTTCCTACCATACCCAAAGAAGGGCGTTCTGGCAATATTCATCTTGCGGCAGGCGTATATTCATTATAACGAACAACCGGAGCCGGCTTACCGGACGGTACCTCCGCCGTATAAGGATATCTCTCGGGATGGCGGGAACACAGGCTCTCCCAAGCCGCAATGCACTGCGGGTCAAAATGGCTTCCGCTGTTCTGCCGGAGGAAGCACAGCGCTTCCGCATGGCTCATCGCCTGCCGGTAGGCGCGTTGGGAGGTCAGCGCATCGTACACATCCGCTACCGCCACAATCCGGGCGAGCAGCGGAATCTCCTCGCGCTGCAGCCGGTCCGGATAACCGCTGCCGTCCCACTTCTCATGGTGGGAACGGATGACCTGAAGCTCCTCCAGACGAAAGCCGAGGCTGCGGCACATGTCGTATCCCTTGACGGGGTGGGTTTCGATGACCAGCCGCTCCTCGGGCGTCAGACGGCCCGGCTTACCGAGAATGTCATCGGGCACGTGGATTTTGCCCACGTCATGGATGATGGTGCCCTGTGCTACCGCCCGCAGCAGATCGGGACCGAGCTTCAGTTCCTGTGCAAGCTGGATAGCATAGAGCGTCACGCGGAAGTTATGGCCGGCCGTATAGCTGTCCTTCTTCTCCGTCGCCACCATCAGTGCCTTGACGCTCGGAGACAGCGCACTGGTGATCCGCTCGACAGGATCGTTCGTGAAGAGGGAGCGTACCGCTCCCACCAGCGACTGGCTGCTCGCCGTATACTGCTTCAAGAGCCCGCAGACCATAGCGAACATCGATGCGAGCAGCAGGAAGTGGTACATCCACCAACTGAGACGCCAGGGCTCGCCGAGCACCATAATCCACTGCGAGCCAACCAGCCATCCGCAGCTGTATACGATTGCAAGCTGCAGCGGGAAGCGCGAATAAAGATACGAGCGGTAATACCGGAACATCGTAATCCCATTGAATAGGGTCACGAGGACGGCCGCCAGGATATTAAACGGGTGTACGTTGAGCGGCAGCACATCAATCAGATGGGGGTGCATCATACCGAAGGTCCCGCAAACGAGCAGGAAGGCGGTCCAAAGTGGCAGCAGTATCCCCTGGAATCTGGAGAGGAGCCTTACCGAGGCATGGTCCCCCGGCAGGGAAGACATCCACAACCAGCCGGTGGCCAAAGCGACGCTGAGGGGAGCCGTCACGCCGGGCAGGTGGGTTATTCCTAGAAGGAGATTCGGGGTGGAGAGTCCATGCACCGAGAATACGCCGGCCAGGGACAAGAACGACAACGCCAGGAAATTCACCTGTATGTTGCGCATTCGCAGCCCAGCGGCCCAGACGGCTACAGCAATCAGTGCTGCCAGCAGAGAGACGGAAGAAACAATATAGAAATGCCCATGCGGCATGGGCAGCTCGGTATCGAGATCAGGGCTTCGGCGGACGGCTTCGAAGAGCAGATAAGGAAGAAGCATCGCTGCAGCAGGACCAAACCATGGGCGGTATATCATAGAAGTCTCCGCACTCCCATCATTATGACTTATGACCTAATTCTTCTCTTTATCATAAGTCACAAAGACCTAAAAGGGAACAACAAACGAGATAAACGGCTTCGCCGTACTTTAAAGGACGACGCGCGTTTATAAGAAATACAAGATTACAGGATCGAGCTAGCTCTGGTGAGATATAAGTTCTAGTATTTAGAAAAATACCCGTTCCCCACTAACTGGGAAACAGATACGCTGTCCTCTGAGTTATTAAAAAACGCCACCGGCTCTCTGAGAGAGGCGGCAGCGTTTGGTTCCGGGAGAAAAAGAGGCACCCTTATCGAGTACCTCTTTGGACTAACGAATGATGAATAAGGACGCTGCCCGCTCTTAGTAAGCGAGGGTAAAGAGGCCTTTGATGTGCGACAGGTAGCGCATGTTGCTCGCTTCCTTCATCATCGAGGCAGGGAGCCCCTTCAGGCGGGTCTGGTTCGCACCGATCGTACCGATCGCATCTTTGCGGCCCAGGCTTGCCAGCGTACCGGAGAATACCGGTGTGAACGGATCCATCGGAGCGCCGTTCAGGTAAGCGAAGATGTTGTAGCCAATCGTCTCGCCCATCTGCCAAGCAAGTTGTGCCGTCGGAGGATACGGGCGGCCTTCGCTGCCGAACACGACAGCGGAGTCACCGGCGAGGAACACATCCGGGTGGGAAGTGGACTGCAGTCCTTCCGTCACCGTTGCACGGCCGCGGTTCACTTCGATGCCGCAGCCCGCGACAACGGAATTACCCTGCACGCCGCCGGTCCATACCAGCGTATTCGTATCGATCGCGCTGCCGTCCTTGAGGTGAACGGTCGTAGCCGTCATCTCGGTGATGGCTACACCGGTCAGGAACTGTACGCCGCGCTTCGCCAGGGAAGTCTGCGCACGCTCCACAAGCTCTGGAGCAAAGCCGGCCAGAATCGACGGACCTGCTTCGACACAGTAAATGGAGATGTCGTTAAAGTCTACGCCCTTCTTGCGGCACAGCTCAGGCAGCATGTCGGCGAATTCGCCCACAAGCTCGATGCCCGTCAGACCGCCGCCGCCCACGACGAAGGTCGCGTCCGCTTTGTCCTTCGACTTGGCATAAGCATCGATGCGCGCTTCCACATGGGTGCGCAGACGGTTCGCGTCCGCAACCGACTTCAGCGTGAAGCTGTGCTCCTGCAGACCCGGGATACCGAAGTAAGCCGTCTCGCTGCCGAGCGCAATCACCAGAATATCGTAGGAGAGCGTCTTGCCGCTCGCGAGAAGCACCTGCTTCTGCTCGAGCTCGATCTTCTCTACCGCGTCGATCCGCAGATCGACTTCCTGCCCGCGCAGCAGCTTCTCCAGCGGCAGAGCGACATTCTTCTCTACCACATTGCCTGCCGCGAGGCGGTGCAGTTCAGTAATGATTTGGTGCGCAGGTGTCTTGTTGATCACCGTAATGGTTGCTTCTTCCGCCGACATGTACTTACGCAGCGTCGTGGCGCTGAGCAGGCCGCCATAACCGCCGCCCAGGATCAAAATTTGCTTCGACATACGTATCCTCCCGTCCTCGTTTCAAACGATATTAGCGCTGCTGATTCTTCTCGCCAACAACTTCAAGAAATGCCTGTGCAAAGCGCAGGGTCTTCTGTACCTGAGGATCCTTGAGCATCTTCAGGATGCCGAAGAGGCCTACCGTGGATGCTTCAACCTGGGTACGGTCGTTGGCTTCAATCGCCGCTGCCGCCAGGCCTTTCGCTTTCTCGCCGATCGGCTTCACGAATTCTTCCACGCCGCCCTTGATATCTTCGATCAGAACCTTGTCTGTCACCACATTCTGTACAATATCATACGTTTTGGTGAGCAGCGTAACCATCTCTGCGAGCTTCGGCAGATTCTCGACCAGGACGGTCAAGGACTCTTGAACCTCGGGCTTCATCAGTTGATCAAGCACGTCGAGCTGCTCGCGTACAGCCGGCTGAACTTCAGCGCCTGGGTTATCCAGCAGCGCTTGTTTGGATGTCTCTGACATAGTAACGTCCTCCTATGCTTGGAAATAGTAGCCCCCGGTATCGCGTTACCTGTTCTCTTCCTAATACCCGTTAGAATTGTTACATTTTTCACAAGGATGGGACTGCTTCGCCATTCCATCTTGTTCGTCTGTATTCGCCTAAGGGATCCTCTCTTCATCCCGTAGATGATGGAGGTGGAGGAGCAGGCCGGTACGGAACCCTATGTACCTCCTATTATACTCCCGGAAAGTTTAGGAGAGAAACGCCATGGTTCGACGAATGTGAACATTTCATGAACATGTGAGGTATAGCAGCAGACCAGCCTGGAAGAAAGAATAGGTATTCGTGCTCATAAAAGGAGGCCGGGCTATTGGCTATTGCCAGAATTCCCATGTTATGCTATGATACTCCTTGTCCAAAAGAAACACGGACATTTCTAAACGCGGAGCCGTGGTGTAGAGGCCTAACATGCCTGCCTGTCACGCAGGAGACCGCGGGTTCGAATCCCGTCGGCTCCGCCATTTTATTTTCCGGTTCACTCCGGCATGCTTCATTTCACAGTATAACGAACCGGGCAGGAATTTATTCCTGCCTTTTTGCTATACCTAGGCCTCCTTCTCCAGCTTCTTCTCCCTGCCCTTACTTCTGCCCGAGGTGATGATAGATGAGACGCGGACGTTTCGCCCCGACGCCTTCGGGGCTTCTTCATATCGGCAATGCCTTCACCGCCCTGCTGGCCTGGCTCCAGATCCGGAAGGCCGGGGGCTCTTTCGTGCTGCGCATCGAAGACATCGACACGCCCCGCTGCCGTCCGGAGTACAAAGCGCAGCTGGTGCAGGACCTGATCTGGCTCGGCCTCGATTGGGACGAAGGTCCCGGCTCATCCGGTCCCTCGGCGCCGTACGAGCAGAGCGGACGTCTCGCTGCCTATGCGGAGGCTGCACGCAGCCTCGCCGGCGGCGGCTGGCTGTACCCCTGCTACTGCAGCCGCGCCGAGCTGTCGGCCGTGGCCCGGGCCCCGCATGGGCTGGCCTCCGAAGGAGCCGCCTATCCCGGACGCTGCCGGCACCTCACGGAAGCGGAGCGGCAGCGGCGGACCGCCCGCAAGGCGCCCTCCCTCCGCTTCGCGGTGCCGGCGCGCGACTCGGCCTTCACCGACGGCCTGGCGGGGGAGCAGCGGATTCCCGCCGGGAGCCTCGGCGATTTCGTCGTGCAGCGGGCGGACGGCCTGTACAGCTACCAGCTGGCCGTGACCGTGGACGATGCCGCGATGGGCATCACCGATGTGCTCCGCGGCGCCGATCTGCTCGACTCCACGCCAAGGCAGCTGCTCCTCTGCGAGGCGCTTGGCCTGCAGCCGCCCGCGTACCATCACGTGCCGCTGCTCTGCGCACCGGACGGCAGCCGGCTGTCGAAGCGCGACCGCAGCCTGTCGCTGGCGGCCCTGCGCTCTGCCGGTCTGCCGCCCCAGCGGCTGCTCGGATCGCTCGCGCACCTCGCGGGGCTGCTGGACCGCCCCGAGCCTGCCTCGGCGCAGGAGCTCGTCGCCTGCTTCGAACCGTCGCGGCTGCCGAAGGAGCCGGTCCGCATCCCGCCCGGGCTCTGGACGCGGCTGTCCGCGGGCGCCTGAGGGGATTCGCGCAGACCGCAGCTTATCCTGTTCCCCCCTGCAGCGCTGGCGGCATGGTGCCGGGCTGCCCATCCTTACTCTGCACATAGTGGAACTTCGGACCGAGGGCCGAACCTAACCGCCATCCCTTTGCACAGCAGACGAAGAGCAGCAGGGAGAAGGTCCCTGCTGCTCTTCGCTCTGCTGGCTGACGCCGCGGCCTACTTCTTGTTCACAGCTTTATACGAAGCGGTGAATTCCTCGATGATCTTCGCTCCGCCTTCCTTCTTCCACCGCTCCACTTCCTTCTTGAAGCCGGCTTCGTCGATGCTGCCCAGCATGAACTTGTAGCTGGCATCCTTGATGATCTCCTGCAGGCGCGATCCCTTCTCCGTGTAAGTCTTGGAGTCGAGCGGCAGCGTCGGATCGTGGATCAGGAATTTCTCGTTCTCCTTCACGAGCTCCTCGGCCTTCGTCCGCACCGGCAGCGTGAAGCCGGAGGTCAGCATCTTGACCGTGCTCTCGCCGCCGATCTGCATCGCCTGGTACGGCTTCACATCGCGCTCCCACAGCTTCAGGTCGTTTGTGATCATCGCTTTGCCGTCCTGGATCGTATAGTGCTTGCCTTCCTGGCCGAAGAAGAGCAGATTCGCCGTCTCCGGAACCATGAGCTTGTCGAAGTAAGCCAGGATGTCCTTCAGCTCCGCTTCCGTCTTCACGGCCGATTTGGGGAAGATGACGCCGGAGACGAACCCCGGGAGCGCCCAGATGCCGGGACCCTTCGGTCCTTCGATGCGGTTCGCCACTTCAAGCACCGCGTTCGGATTCACTGCAGCGAGCTTCTGATGCAGCGTCAGCACATCCGGCAGCGATCCGATATAGATGCCGGCCTTGCCTGTGGTGAACAGGTTCTGCTGGTCCGTCTTGCTTGTCACCGGGAAATCCTTGTTGATCGCTCCGTCCTTGAACAGCCCCTGGAACCACTTCATCGTCTCCAGGTAAGCCGGATCTTCGAATTCCGGATAGATCGCATCATCCTTCACGCCCCAATTGTTCGGCGTGCCGAAGTATGACGATACCGTCTTGAATGCGCCGTAGATGAGGTCATTGCGGTCGGTGATGCCGATCGTATCTTTCTTGCCGTTCTTGTCCGGATCGTTCTCCGTAAACGCTTTCGCCATCTTGTACAAATCATCAATCGTTTTGGGAGCGGCGAGACCGAGGGCGTCCGCCCAATCTTTACGATAGATGACCCCTTGACGGGACCAAGGCCTTTCCTGATAAAGCGTATACACTTTTCCGTCTACGGAGGTATTGTTCAAAATCTTAGGATCCAGGTTCTTCAGGTTCGGATAATCCTTCAAGTACGGCCCGATCTCCCAAAATTGATTATTCCGGAAAGCATCCCTCAGCGTAACGAGCGAGGTCTGATTGCGCAGGAAGACCGCCTGCGGAAGCGTACCGGTTGCAAATGCGGCATTGAGCTTCTCGTCATAGCTGCCGTCCGGCACCCACTGGATCGTCAGGTCGGTGCCTGTCTTCTCTTCGATCATCTTCTCGATCTCGGGATTGGGCACCTCCGGCGTATGCAGGTTAGCCATCATCGTAATCGGCGTAGGGCCTTTCTTCGCTTCCGTTCCACCCGATGCGGCCGGCTGCTGCGTTCCGGCCGAGTTCGAACAGCCGGCTGCAAGCGACACGGCCAGAGACGATAATACAAGCGCTTTCAAACGGTGGTTCATGGATACTCCCCCTGATCTCTGGTAGGCTATTGAATTTACATGCCCTAACTATAGTGCCAAGGGGGGAATTACGTAAATAATCAGGAGATTGGATACTGAAAGAACCAGATGCGGCGCGGGTTCCCGGCGCTTGGGGGGGATGCGGCGCCGACGGGGAATAGGGGCACAAGAGGCCAGTCCTGCTGCAATCCAATCCAATGATACTCGCCGCACAACCCGTACAACAGAAAAGAGCGCCGGGAGGCCCGGCGCCTGCGTTAGGCGTCTGTGCTTGGAGACAGCTTGCATTGTGCAGCGTTCTCTCTGCTTGATGGCTGTGGCTTCGCTCCGGTGCGCTTACTTCTGCGCAAGCACCAGCCGCAGCTGCAGCTTGATGTTATTCTCCGTATCAACCACTACGGCGTGCGGGTTCTTCAGCCCGAAATCATCGAAGGTTACAACCGAGCTGCCCTCCATTTTAATCGTACCGTCGCTGTAGAGGGCGTCGCTTTTGAACGTCACGTCCTTCGCAATTCCCTTGACCGTCAATGTTCCCGGAAGCTCGAAGCTGACCTTCTCGCCTTCCTTCCACTCCTTCGGCAGGCCGCTGAACGACTTTGCCTTGAATTCGGCCTTAGGGAAGGCAGCGGCGTTCAGGAACTTCTCTCCGGCCACATGGCTGTCCCTTGTCGCATTGCCCGACTGGACCTTGGCAATATCCAGCGCCGCGCTCGCCGCATTCTTCGACGGATCGGCAATATTGAGTGTCCACTGCCCTTCCACGTTCCCGCTCTCAAAGTTAACCGTCTCCTTCGAGGTCGTAACGGAGAAATAAACCTTGGACTCCGGCTGGATGTTCCACTGCCCATTGAGCTTGCCCGCCTCCACGGCCTTGCCTCCCGGCCCCTGTACCGAAGCGCTGGCCGGTATGACTTCCTGAACGGTTACATGATTCCCGGCAAAGTAATCATAAGCGGCATACGCCCCGACTAGAACAACGATAACACCGGCGGATAAAGCGATCATTTTTTGTTTCATGATAGAAACCTCCTTAGGGTATGGATGGAACGGATAGAATGTATGAGTCAATTTACACTACGTTGCGTAGTGTAACAGGTTAAAAAAAATTATAGATAAAGAAACTCTGTAAGAAACATAGCCGACAGCACCGCTGCCATGGGGAGGGAGACCATGATCCGTTTCAGCGGAAGCTGCAGGGCTTGTACGGCCTGCGGGTCGATCAGCTGTTGGATTCTATAGTTAATGGATGTCTCCGCGAACGAGGCATAGGCAAAAGCATAGGATCTTACCTGGTTTCTCTTCAGCAGCTTGAGCAGCGCACTGCCGAGATTCCCCGGTTCCCCCGTCGTCCGGATCGCCGAAGCGTCGGCCAGCACTTCCCTCGCCGCGACATACTGCTTCGAGCTCCAGTTCAAAATGGGAATATACCAGAGGATATTGGCGCACCCGCTCATCAACAGCGTCTTCAGCGGATCCCGGTGCTTTAGGTGGAACCGTTCATGATGAACGATCGCTTCAAGCTCTCCCAGCTCCAGCATCTGCATAAGGCCGGTGGAGAGGACGATCTTCGGGCGGAAGAGGCCCATCGTCAGCGCAATGGCGTCCGGGTGGTCTACTACCTGAATCTCCCGCGGTTCGAGGCCGTATCGCTCCGCGAGCCGTCTGCTGAGCTCCTCTTCGTACAGATGGTCCAGCTTGCGGTTCGCCCGGTACGAAAAGAACAGCTGCCTGCATAAGCCCCACAACACCAGCAGCAGAGTGAACACAACAACGGCGTCGAGCACATAGACTACCCAGGCCAGACCCAGCGATTCGGCTAGGGCCGTACAGTGCAGGAAAAGATTATAACCGATCGGCTGGCCGGTGAATCCCTGCACGATATAGAGCGCCATCTGGGCAAGCAGGCATATCGAGGTGCTCAAACTCAACAGGAATAGAACCTTCGATCTCCGTTCCCACATCGTTTATTTCCCCTCTTTGAGTTCTTTGATTTTCTGCTCCAGCTTAGCGAGCAGCTGCGGATCCGCATCATCCAGCGCGTCCAGCATATGGTTCACTACAAGGGGCCCAAAATCCTCTACGAGGTTGTGCGAAATTTCCTTCGACTGGTTCTCCAGGAACCCGGCTTTCGATTCCACTGGAGAATACATGGATGTGCGCCCGGCCATCGTCTTGGTCAGAACGCCCTTCTCCAGCAGCCGGTTCATGACGGTCATGACCGTGTTGTAATTGAGATCCTTCTCCTTCTCGAGGCGAATCTGCACATCCTTGATAGACTGGTGGGGATGCGCCCAGAGAATCTCCATGATTTTCGCTTCCAGCGGCCCGAAGAAACGCTCCAGTCCGCGCTGATGATAACCCGGCTTGCCTATACGCATAGGACACACACCTTTCACTACACATTGTAGTGATAAATGGCAGGAAAAGTCAACTCTTTCTTTCCTTTCCCGCATTGTAAGACGGCAACCTGAAGATGAGGTGAGGATAACCTTAAAATAACATTAAAATACCGAGATTCCCCGCACATGTCCCCCTCGCACCCTTGCGCCCAGAGGGGAATACCTTGAGCCATAGGCAGTTATCCATTCACCCGGAGGTATCCCATGAGCGCTTATCCCAAGTACCCTTATTACGGCACCCGAACCGAGTGCAAAGAGCAGCCCGTCGCTTTCCCGCCGCAGCACCAGAAGCAGCAGCCCGGCCTCGAGTATGCGATGACCCCAAGGCCGATCTACGAGAATCCCGCCTATCACGGCAGCCGCAAGCTCGAGAACCGGGCGGCACTCATTACGGGAGGGGATAGCGGCATCGGCCGGGCCGCGGCGATCGCCTTCGCTAAGGAGGGCGCCGACGTCGCCATCGCCTACCTCTACGAGCATCCCGACGCCATGGAGACGAAAGCCCGGATCGAACAGCTCGGACGGCGCTGTCTGGCCATCCCCGCAGACCTTCGGACCAAGGCCGCCTGCACCGGGATCGTGGAGCAGACGGTGGGGGCGTTCGGCCGGCTGGATGTGCTCGTGAACAATCTGGCGGTCCAATACCCGCAGGAGAAGCTGACCGACATTACGGAAGAACAGCTCGAGCAGACGTTCCGCACCAACATCTATTCGTACTTCTTCACGACCCAGGCCGCCCTCTCCCACTTGAAGGAAGGCGGCTCCATCATTAATACCGCATCCATCACCGCCTACCGCGGGGAGAAGACGCTGCTGGATTACTCCGCCACCAAAGCGGCCATCGTAGGCTTCACGCGCTCCCTCTCCCAGAATCTTGTAGACCAGGGCATCCGCGTCAACGCAGTAGCGCCCGGCCCGATCTGGACGCCGCTCATCCCCTCGAGCTTCCCGGCGGACCGGGTCGCGGTATTCGGCACCGATACGCCGATGAAGCGGGCAGGCCAGCCGTTCGAGCTTGCCCCGGCCTATGTCTATCTCGCAAGCGACGACTCCCGTTATGTGACGGGGGAGACGATGCATGTCAACGGCGGAGATTTTATCTCCGGGTGACTTTCGGAGCCGTACAGCCCAGCTGCTGCCGGTACAGCCAAAAGAGCAGGGCAACCGCCTCTGCTCTTTTGCGTATGCTCCTTAAAGCAGGAGCCTCCCCTATGAATGCCCGCTTGGCTAACATACCGGCCCCGCTTGCTTAGGCCGTTACGGTCTCCAGCGGATCCTCTTCGTCCCGCTGGAACGCTTCCCGGTCGAACTCCCCTTCGGAGCTGGCCACCAGCAGTGAGGTGACCGTCGTTCCTGTCGCGTTCACGGCGGTACGGCCCATGTCGATCACGGATTCGACGGCAATGACGAGGCCCATGCCTTCGAGCGGCAGCCCGAGCGCCGTCAGTACAACGGTGGTGGAGATCGTCGCCGGTCCCGGCACCCCGGCTACCCCGATCGACGAGATGACGGCCACGAGCACGAGCACGATATACTCGGATGGGCCCAGCGGTATGTTGTATACCTTGGCGACGAACACGGCGACCACAGCCGGCCACACCCCGCCGCAGCCGTTGAAGTTCATCGTGGCTCCCAGCGGAGCTACGAAGGAAGCGATGCGGTCCGAGACGCGCAGGCGCTTCGTGATGACTTCGAGATTCACCGGCAGCGTCGCGTAGCTGCTCCGTGTCGTGAAGGCAACGGCCGCCGTAGGATAAGCCTTGCGGAAAAACTTCAGCGGATTGACCTTCGCCACGAGACCGACCAGCCCTCCGAACACGAAGACGAAGTGCAGGATCAGGGCGATATAGGAAGCGACGATGATCTTCGCCAGCGGAGCCAGCGTATCGAGTCCATAGCGTGCGGCCATGGCGCCGACTAGCGCGTAGACCCCGTAAGGCGTCAGCCGGATGACGTACTTCACGACCTGGTGGAGAATATCGGCAAGCGAAGCGATGACGTTCTTCACCGGCTGCACGGCTTCCGGCTTCTTCGAGCCGACATGGATGATCGCGACAGCAACGAAGATGGCGAAGATGAGCACCGGTACTACCTTGCCCGTCGCCATATCATTGATCGGGTTGGACGGTACGAGATCGATGATGACCTGGGAGAAGGTCGGGATTTCGCGGGCCTTGAAGTCTTTGGGCACCGCCTGCTGGATGCCGGCACCCGGGTCGACCGCCAAAGCGACGACCAGTCCGATGATCGCGGCGATCCCCGTGGTGAGCAGGAACCAGGAGATCGTCTTCACCCCGATCTTGCGCAGCTGGCCGAGGCTCGAGAGGGAAGTGATGCTGCGAATGACGAGCACGATGACCAGCGGCATGACCAGCATCTTGATCAGATTTACGTAGATGGTACCGATGGTAGAGACGCTCTTGTAGTCGAGCTTCAGCGTATTGAACGCGATGCCTGCAACCAGGCCCAAGCCCAGTGCCAGCATGACGCGGGTACCGAAGCCGACGCGTTTCCTGGCGAGGAAATAGAGAAATCCGATAATGACGATCGAAACCAGAAGCGAGATCCAGTTCGTCTGGAACGCGGTGAACAGATTGTTTTGCATGAACGATGACCCCTTCTTTTCCGACTTAACTTGTAGGTTTTATATGCATAAGGTACTCCTCTTATTCCGGTTTTGTCAAGACAGAACTACACAATACCTTTAATTACCATGAATCTATATAAGAAAACCGCCTGTCGGCGGCCTTTAAGGACGATGCATATTTATAAAAAATACAAGGTTAGAAGAGGATCGAACCCTCGCAGATATAAATTGTTATCTATACAAAAAGACCCTATCTGCCGATAGGATCTTCCCCACACCATAATCTTCACGAACCGTATGTATGCCGCAGACACAGCAAGCCCATCAAAGACACTTTCTCTATTCCCGTCCTGCTCACTCCCAGGCTCCCGGCGCCAGCGGTTCATTGTCCGAGAACAAGTGCGGATCCTGCTCCAGCATGGCCGTCACCTCTTGGTAGAGCCGGACGGCGCTGCATACATACACCGGCGCATCGCCCAGCTGCCCCCGGTACCAGGCTCCCCTGCGTTCCAGGATCTCTTCCACCTTCCAAAAATGCTGCGACCAGCTCAGCCCGCAGTGGCGGCGCGAAGGCACAGGAATCTCCGTACCGTCCGGCAGCACGGTGAACAGAGCCTCATGCCCATCCGTCATCCGCCCCGGAATATCTGCCCATTCTTCCACGCCGTGGATGAAGGTATTGCGCCGGAAATCCACGCCCGCGAGCAGGATAACCGCCTCCCGGTCAAGCAGTCTGCCCCAAGCGGAGCCCCGGGCGCAGGGCGTATCGAACCGCTCATCTCCCGCGGTGAACGCCGCGGCATCCCGGCCGAGCGCCGCTACGGAGTGGGTGGGGTGCCATGAGCGGACCACGCCCGGCCTCCGGCGGAACAGCTCCGTCAGGATACCAACGCAGCTCGGCGACGAAGCGACGTGGAACCGCGGATTATCGGCCTTGATATAGGACCACGTATGGGTAGGCAAGACAAGCAGCCCGTCGGTCATATAACCCGACAGGGCATCCAGCACCGTATCCGCCCCGCCTTCCACCTCGCCGATCCTCTTCATAGAGGAGTGCATGAGCACGGTGCCTCCCGGATCGATCCCCATTTCTTTGAGCTGCTCTATCAGATCATTCTCTGTGTACCGCATCCCCATTCTCCTCTCCCGCCTGCTTGCTCTGTGGATGGCCTCGGCGCTCTTGCCATCCGCGGCCTTACCGGTCTCCCGTCCGGGTTGCCTTCACTCTCTCCCATGGGATACAATGCAAGCATATCGTTAATCATCGGATCTCCTGCCTCTAGCCCCATGCCAATTCCACCAAGATATGACTATCACGGAAAGTAGGTACTCCCTTTGAATTCATTCTCTTCCGGCGATGCGATGGGTCTGCTCGTCGTCGCCGTCGTCCTGCTGCTGCTCGGCTTCATGCTCATCCGCGCCATCGGCCGGTCCAGCGCCGATCTGGAGACCCTTCGCAAGCGCTGCCTGATGTGGACCCAGATCGGCTTCGGACTCACCCTGCTGCAGATCGTCCTGCGGGGCGACTGGCGCTTCGGCTCCGTGCTCCTGCTCATTACGCTGTTCACGGGAAGCCTATGGTATGCCGCACGGCATTACGAGAACCGGCGTCCGCCGTCTCCATAAGCACGAGTCTCCGGGGGGCTCAGCCCCCTCCGAAGAACGCCTCGGCCGCTGCCTGCATGCCTTCGCGGGCCTCCGCGAACTGCGCATGCCGGTGGCCGTTCGCCCCCGACGGGTGCGGGAAGCCCCACAAGACCTGCCCGCTGTCCAAGAAGCCGTCCTCTGCCATGTGCCGGAGGACGGCTTCTACCGTTCGGCCGAGCGGCACGATCAGCGGACGGCCGATCAGCGGCAGCTCCCGGGCCAGCGATGTCCGGGCCGACGCCAAGAGGTACGGCGCGGCAAGCAGCACCGGACTGTGGCCGGTATAGTTGCGGCCCCCCACGAAGACGGGATCGCGCAGCATCGAGGTCGTGTGGAGCAGCTCCCCCGGCTGCCCTTCGCCGAACAGCGCCTCGCTGGCCGGCACGCCGAGCAGCCGGGGCAGCCCCAGCCGGTCGAGCATGCCGGCCAGGTTCCTGCGCATCCCGCCGGCGAAGCGGGCCGCCTCCTTGACCCGGCGGGCCGTCTCGTCCAGGGGGACGCCTTCCGACAGCAGCCTCCGGGCTGTCCGGAAGGCAAGCTCCGTCTGCGTCCAGCCGGGCGTAATGCCGATGACGGCGAGCCGGGCGGCGGGGTTCAGATACTCGCCGTGCGGCGCGTAGTAGACTTCCACCCGGCCTTCCCGGCAGAGCCGGAAGTCGTCTGTCAGCAGATCCTCCCGCATCAGCGGCCGGTCCCCGGGAAGCGCGAGAATCCGCGCTCTATACTCTTCCAACCGGTTCGACAGCAGCACGGTTAATCCCTCCTCTAGTACACATCTCTGCGGGTGAACGAGATGAAGGAGACCAGCAGTCCTGCAGCCCCCCACCCCAGCAGCACCAGCAGCGAGAAACCAAGCGACATGCCTTCGATCGGCGGTGCCGCATCCTCCAAATAATCGATCAGCTCGAGATTGACCATGAACAGATACTTCGCCGACTCCCACGAAGACACCATTTCCTTCAGGATGACCCCGGAGATCAGGCAGGCCAGCATGATGCCCATGCCTGCGGCGGTACTGCGGATGAGCACGGAGAGCATGAACGAGAGCGTC
Organism: Paenibacillus caseinilyticus; assembly: GCF_027533645.1. GTDB lineage: Bacteria > Bacillota > Bacilli > Paenibacillales > NBRC-103111 > Paenibacillus_G > Paenibacillus_G caseinilyticus. The sequence goes on along the minus strand of NZ_JAQAGY010000016.1, from coordinate 61,254 downwards.
GCCACGACCAGCGACACGAACCAGGCCAGCCCCATCTCCATCGCAATATACTGCCACTGCGGCAGCGTGTGCACCCGCGACGCATCGAGCTCAGCCCCGCTGGCCGAGAAGCCGGTGAGCACCGGGGCGCCCCAGCCCTGGAAGCCGAAGACGATCCCGGAGATCAGCGCCGAGAGCAATCCGAACATAAGGACGATGAAGGAGACGGACAGCGTCAGCGCAAGATATTTGCTGAGCAGAATCTTCCAGCGGCGCACCGGACGGGTCAAGAGCACCTTCACCGTGCCGGCGCTGTGCTCCGAGGACACCATGTCCGAAGCAATGACCATCATCATCAGCGGCAGGAGCAGGGTCGTACCGTTCTCCACGAAGTTGCGGACGAAGGTAGGCGCACCCGGGAGTGCCGGATTCACATCCGCATCCAGGTAGTACTGCTGCTGCGCGATACGGATCTGCAGCTCCGCCCGGGCCGCTTCCGGCACCCGGCCGGAGTTCAGCCGGCTCTCCCAGTTCGAGATCTGCTGTTGGACGGCAGTCCTCCAGTCGAGATCCCCGAACCGCTTCAGGTTCTCCATCCCCTGCCGGTACTGGGCATAGGTGAAGAGCGAGATGAGCACCGCGACGATCAGCGTGACCACGAGCAGCTTCCTTTTGCCGGTGAGCTTCAGCATTTCGTTATATACCAGATTAATCAATGCTCTGCCCTCCCGTCAGTTCCAGGAACAAGTCTTCGAGCGACGGAAGCTTCCGGTTCATCTCGAGCACATCCACGCCCGCTTCCACGAGCGCCCGGTTCCACCGTCCGACCTCCCCTTCCGTATAGGGGGTAATGAGGTCATCGCCCTGCTGCTCGACGCCCGCCGTCAGCCCCTCCAGCACAGCCCGGCCCTTCGCGGGGGAGGAGAGCCTCCAGAGCACCCGCTCCTGCCGCGCAAGCAGCGTGTGGACGGCATCCACCCGCACCACTTCGCCCTTCGAGATGATAGCCACGCGGTCGCAGAGCTGCTGAATCTCGCCGAGCAGATGGCTCGACACGAATACGGTCAGGCCCTCCCGCTCCGCGAGATAACGGATGAACTCCCGCATCTCCCGGATCCCGGACGGATCCAGCCCGTTCGTCGGCTCGTCCAGGATCAGCACCTTGGGACGCCCCAGCAGCGCCTGCGCGATGCCGACCCGCTGGCGCATCCCGAGCGAATACGTCTTCACCTTGTCGTGAATCCGTGCGGTGAGGCCCACGAGCTCCACGACTTCGCGAATCCTCGCCTCGTCCACCCCGTCCATCATCCGGGCAAAATACTGCAGGTTGCTCCACCCGCTGAGGTACCCGTAGAGCTCGGGGTTCTCCACGATGCATCCGAGGTTCCTCATCGCCTCCGGGAACGACTTCTCCACATCGTATCCGCATACCTCGATCGTGCCAGCCGTAGGCCGGATCAGCCCGACGAGCATGCGGATCGTCGTCGTCTTGCCCGCTCCGTTCGGCCCCAGGAAGCCGAATACTTCACCGCGCCGCAGCTCCAGGTCGATGCCGCGGATAATCTCCCGGCCGCCAATGACTTTCCGCAGGCCGCGCACCGCCAGTGTAACCTCGCTCATCTCCGCCGCCCCCTTACCAAGTTACCAGTGCCGCGACCCGGTCCGCGATCAGCTTGTACCCCTGAACGTTCGGGTGGAACTGGTCCGTATACAGATAGTCGCTGACTTTGAGCTGGAACAGGTCGAAGGTCGGCACGAGCACCGTCTTCGGATACGCTGCCGCCGTCTCCGCCGCCTGGTAGTTCCAATCCCGTACAATCTTGCTCGTCACCTTCGCATCCTGGAGTTCGATGAACGGATTATAGAGCCCGATCAGGAAGAGGTTCGCGGAGGGATTCAGTTCCCTCAGCTTGCCGAGAATCCCCTGCAGCTGCTTCGCGTACTCCTCCTGGATCTTGGCCACCGCTCCAAGGTCCAGCGCCGCCAGCGTCTCGCCCCCGCGGAACAAGTCATTGCCCCCGATGCTGACGAGGATGATATCGGCCGCCTTCACCTGTCCCTGTACGGCCGCGCTTCCGATCATCTCCGCAAGCTGCGGGGACGTCTGTCCATTGACGCCGAGGTTCTCGAGCACGACTTCCTGCTTGGCCCTCCCCTTGAGAGCATCCGCCAGATAGCCGGCATACCCCTTGCCTTCCGGATCGCCGAATCCCCGAGTGAGGGAATCGCCCAGCGCCAGCACGCGGAACTTGCCGTCATCCGCTGACGGAGCCTCAGGCACCTTCTGCACCGCCGTCGGCGCCTTCGTCAGCGGAACCGCGGGTACTTCACGGAAATAATCGTATAGCGTCCAGGCCAGTCCCGCCAGCCAAGCCGCCGTAGCCAGCGCCGATACCGCCATCAGCCAAGGTAACGTTTTTTCTCTCAAGGGTGCGCCTCCTCCGTGATGAATCCGTGACTGCTCTTTCTTTAACTGTACCGCAAAAAGCCATGCAACTCCAAATCCTGCCGAAGCGGCCCGGACGTCCGGCTGCGGTAGCGCAGGCGCCAGCCGAGGGCATGCCAAATCCCCCCGGATGATCTCCGGAGGAGGTCTAGGTCGCAGACCCGCGCTCAAGGGTCGACCCGCCGGGGCCCTTCATTCGCCCTATAAAATGTAAATTCTGTGATATAGGTAACAGAATTGCGTCCGGCGATCCTGTAAGATGCTCATTAGATCATACATAGACACGAACCCCATCCCGGCCGGCTCCCTCCCCGGAGCTTCACTCTCTCCAGGCCGGGTTCTCCCCGAGCCCCACAGTCTGGGGATCCTCCTCCCGAAATCCTCACCCGCACCAAGAGCCGGTTCGAAGCCTTCTTCCCGAAGCTTCGAACCGGCCTTTTTTTGGATATATGATGCTTGACGCCTCCTGTCGGTATGCGGGACGGCCGGGCCTGCGCATAACGGCTGGCTGCATGCCCAGGCGGAAGCTCTCCTCCTGCGGCCGGACTTACCGGAGGGAGGCCGCATAAGCCATCGGGGTCACGCCGGTATAGCTCTTGAAGCTCCGCGTGAAGTGGCTCTGGTCGTAGAATCCGGCATCGGCAGCCACCTCGGCGATGCTCCCCCGCCGGCCGAGCTCCCGCTTCGCATGGTGGAGGCGCAGCATCAGCTGGTACGCGTGGGGAGGGATCCGGAAGGCGCCCGTGAAGCAGTGGACCAGACGGAACCGGCTGAGGCCCGAGACGGCTTCCAGCCGCTCCAGCGTCACACCCTCAAGCGCATGCTCGTGCAGGTACTCCTGCACCCGCGCGAGCTTCCGGCGCTCGCCCGCCTGCCCGGCGGCATACGCTTCCACAGCCGCTTCCGGGTTCAGCAGCCCGCCGACCAGCTGCAGCAGCCCGGTCTCGGTTTCGAGCGGCGGTCTCCGCGCGGCGAGGCTGTCCGCCAGTTGGTTCATGAGAAGGCGGGAGCCCCTCCCGCTCTTCCGGTCGATAAGCAGGGCAGGATCGCCGAGTCTGATCTCCTCTCCCAATCCCTTCACCCAATCCGCATGGATGAACAGCATTTTGTACTTCCACCCCGTCGATTCGAGCGGACGGCAGGCATGCGGCAGATAAGGCGGAATCCAGATCAGCCTGCCCGCCCCCATCTCCAGCTCCCGGCCGTCGCACCAGACCCGGCTGCCTCCGTCTTCCACGATGCCGAGGGAATATTCCTCGTGAAAATGCTTTTTGGATGGAAGCTCGCCCGACACGCAGACTTTGCATTCCAGCTGCGGCAGGGCGGCATCCCGGTAGAACCGGATATCGGGCTTCATCCTTCTGCTCCCCCTCCGTATCGGCATAGTCCCGTTTCCTTTTATTCTAAAAGCACCCTGCTGGGCGCTGCAACCCCCGGATGTCTAATGGGCTAATCCCCGGCGGGCAGACATCCTCCCCGCCGGGCCGCAACCGCGGTTGACCGCCGCCACCCTTGCTCCCGCTGCAGTTGACCCCTGCCGAAAAAGGGCGTATCCTTGTCCTTATCTCGACGAATTCTCTTCCTTCCAAAGGAGAACTTACATATGAATGAACCGAACTTCTCTGCCGGGGCCCCGGCCCCTGCAGGCGGCCGAGTGCTCATCGTCACCGCCGTCGACGCCGAACGGGACGCCGTCCTGCGTGGGCTCCGCGGGGATTCACGCTTCGAGGTTATCGCCGCCGGCGTTGGGCCGGCTTCAGCGGCTGCAGGCACGGCTTCAGCGCTGGCTGCGGGCGGATACGGCCTCGTGATCAGCGTCGGCATCGGCGGGGGCTTCCCCGGCATAGCGGCTGTCGGATCGCTCGTTGCCGCAACGGAGATCGTGGCTGCGGACCTGGGCGCCGAGACGCCCGAGGGCTTCCGCAGCGTGGAGGAGCTCGGCTTCGGCCGCTCCCGGATTGCCGCCGACGGCGGGCGGACTCTTCGCCTTGCCGAAGCGCTGGCGGCTGCCGGACTGCCGGCAGCCGCCGGTCCAGTGCTCACCGTCTCGACGGCCACCGGCACCGCAGCGACGGCTGAGGCGCTCGCCGCACGGGTACGCGGTGCCGCCGCCGAAGCTATGGAGGGCTATGGTGTCGCTACCGCCGCTGCTCAGCACGGGCTCCCCGTAATGGAGCTCCGTGCGGTATCTAACGCGGTCGGTCCCCGGGACCGCGCCGCTTGGAAGATTCCCGAAGCGCTGAAGGCGCTCGAAGCTGCAAGCACCCTATTCCTGGAGGTCCTCTAAGATGCAGATCGCTTTCTCACCATGTCCTAACGACACGTTCGTGTTCCATGCCTGGGTACACGGTCTCGTGCCCGACGCACCGGTACCGGAGGTCTTATACGCCGATATCGACATCACCAACGCACTCGCTGCCGCTCCGGGCGGCCCCGATATCATCAAGCTCTCCTACGCCGCGCTTCCCTGGGTGCTGGAGGAGTATGCCCTGCTGCCGTGCGGCGGCGCGCTCGGCCGGGGCTGCGGCCCTCTCGTGCTGACCGCCTCCCCGGAAGCCGGCGCGCTGGGCGCGGTAGCCTTGTCCGGCAAGCGGGTCGCCGTGCCGAGTGAGCGTTCGACCGCCTACCTGCTGTTCCGCCTGTGGGCGGCTCAGAACGTGCCGGGCGGCGTAGGCGAGATCGTCGTCATGCCGTTCCACGAGATCATGCCGGCCGTCCGCGACGGACAGATCGATGCCGGGCTCGTCATTCACGAAGCCCGCTTCACTTATCCGTCTTACGGACTTACGCTGCTGACCGACCTCGGCAGTTGGTGGGAACAGGATACCGGCCTGCCGATCCCCCTGGGAGCCATCATCGCCCGGCGTTCCCTTGACCTTCCGGCGATCGCGGGCTGGATCCGCTCTTCGGTGGAATATGCATGGGCCCACCCCGAGACTTCACGGGACTACGTGCTGAGCAAGTCGCAGGAGCTGGATCCGAAGGTAGCCCAGGCGCATATCGACCTCTACGTGAACGAATTCACGGCCGATCTCGGGGATAGCGGTTATGCGGCGATCGAAGCACTGCTCGGCCGGGCGGCTAGGGAAGGTCTCGTCCCGGGGTTCGATCTGGCGAAGCTGCGTTACTAAAAGAGTTCGGGCTGCACCGAATCTAACCTAAGAAGCCCCTTCCTGCTGCCCGCGGAAAGGGGCTCTTGCTGTGGAGCCGGCTCACCGGCACTGCTGGTTTTCGTCTTCGCTTGATAATCGGAAAGTACCCCATATAGTACCGCCGGCACTTTGGAATGAGCCTCATATATTCCCTGCGTCAAGCGATATGCCGTGCGCATTGGATGAAATTCTCCAGCGTCTCTTCCCGTTGGCTCTCCAGCTCGCTTACATCCCACGGGCCGCTCTGACGCCGGAGGTCGCCGGCAATCAGCCCCAGCATCCATAGCGAAAAGGCGGCGGAGAACAAATAATATTCCTGCTTGAACGCGGACCGCCCCAGCTCCGAGCGCTCCCCGCTGCAGTCCAGATACGTATCGAGCAGCCGCTCCCGCAGCGCCTCCGTCACCGTCTTCGGGAAGACGGGATGAGACAGGTCCACCAGGTGGTACAGATCCCAGCACGGAACATTCAGATGCGCATGCTCCCAGTCGAGTACGACGACCCTTCCGTTCAAGGGCGCATAATTTCCGAGGTGCAGGTCGCCATGGGACAGTACCCGCCTCCCGCTCCAAGTATGGGACTCCAGCCGGCGCAGGAGCTCCTGCAGCATTCCTGCTGCCCCCGGAGATGGAAGCAGCTCCGCGAGTGTATCACTACTTCGCAGAAGCCCTCCCGCGATCTCCTCGATCGGGGGCTTCGGTCCCCTCATGGGAGCTTCATTCCAGCGCTCGACAGGCGAGGCATGCCATCGCGCCATCTCCTCGACCACCTGCAGCACAATCTCTTCCCGGAAAGTGTGCTGCAGCCGGCCGAGATCCTCGTAGATAACCCAGCTTCCATTCTCCGGCGCCGACTCGCCCGACCGGGCGAGCATACGCGGGTAGATCGGCGGCAGGCTGCCCAGCACCTGGTCGTATACCCAGGCCTCCCGGCCCCTCTGGCCGCTATGCGTTACGGGCTTGAATACATAGCTCTCTGTGGGAGACAAATAGAAGCGCTCCACATGCCTACCGTTCATGCCCGTGTAGAGAATTTCCCGCTTGACGATCCGGCTGTCATCGAGCGTCCCTGCGGCTGACACCACTTCTCCGATCCGCTGACCCATCGTTCATCCCACCCGAATTTACCAAGATATAGTAACCCCATTATAAACTACTTAAGCCCTTATATTAATCTTTTTTAAAAATTCGGTGCGGCCCCTCTGCAGCGGGTGGCATTCATAAGTTTCCATCCTGAATCTCCACTGAGAGACGGCTGAATGCTTCATGAGCTCCTGCTGAACATTCCCTGAACATGGGGGTGACCGGCGCCCTCTGACTAGAACCGCATGTCAAAGGTTCCGTTCGGTTTCGTCACGGAGCCCGTATGGACACCGTAGCTGTCGCGGGTACCGGCCCCTTCGCCCGGCTTCGCGGATGGAAGGAATCCCCGGTCTTCTTTGCTCCCCTGCCACTGCTTGATCTCGGCCTGAAGCCGGACTTTCTGTTTTCTCCAGGTCGCTTGTGTCATTCACACGTGCCGCCGCGGAATAAGAGTGGCTACCCTAATTTGGAGGTGGTTGGGGAAATAAAAAAGCGTCTGCACAAGGCAAACGCTTCTGAACGTACACGCTATTCCTTTCTTCCCCGGTCTTGGTCCGCGGCGGTTCCGGGCGGCCAAGCCTCGTCCCTGGCATCCCCCGGCTCCTCTACCAAACGCTGCAGGGCCGCCAGCTTGTTCTCCCAGAACCGGCCGTAGAAGTCGAGCCACTTCTGCAGCTCCTGCAGCGGCTCCGGATCCAGCCGGTAGCGTGTCTCCCGTCCTGCCTTCCGCTCCTTGACGAGCCCGGCTTCCGCCAGGATGCGCAGATGCTTCGAGACGGCGGTCCGGCTCATCGGGAAGTGGCTGGCGATCTCCTTCACCGGCAGTTCCGCAGCCGCGAGCAGTCCCAGCAGCCGGCGCCGCGTCGGATCGGCCACTGCCTGGAAGACGTCGTGCTTGGGCAGCGCGGGCATGGCTTAGGCCCCGCCCTCGACATAACCGGCGAGCTTCTGTACGAGGCCCACCCAGCCCTGCGCCATCCGTTCGCGGACCACACGGTGCGTCTCGCCGAACTCGGTGATCTTCTCCGGGTCCCAGCCCGAGTGGATCAGCGTGAATTCGGTCTTGCCGTCCACCTCCTTCAGCTCAAAGGTCAGCGACCAGTCCTGTCCCCACAGGAACGACAGCCGGTTCGGAGGATCGATATGCGTCACTTTGCAGGGTGACTTGCCGAACGGTCCTGCTTCCAGATGGAACTCGTGTCCTTCTACGGGTTGGAAGTCGTTGGGCATAAACCAGGCGGCGATGCCTTCGGCCGTGGCGACCGCGATCCATACTTTGGCGATCGGGGCGTTCAATACCTTGGTTTGCCGGATATCGGGCACGTGATTCGGATCTTGGGTCATAACTTGGATGTCCTCCTGAGGATCGGTCGATCCGTATGATGGTGTTAGTTACAGCAGCATTTCCCTTCAGGCTCCTTAGGAAACCTTTTGGTTCCCTTTGATGATACGACACCATTTGGTTGTATGTCAATGGGGACGGGCTGCTGCAAGGCGGAGCTGCAGCCGCTCCCTTTCAGTTTGCTCCCGGTAGGACCCTGTTATCATCTCCGCGGCATAACAACTTGCCCAGGCTGCGGGCCTGGGCAAGTTCGCTGTTCCGTTCCTACAACCGGTTGCGCTTGTAGAAGGTGACGATCAGGCAGGCGGCCAAGAGAACGATCATGGCTGCTCCCGTGGCTATGGCCTCAGACGCGCTGCCCTGCTGTTGTCCCGCGCCCGGGCCGCCAGGGCCTCCGCCCATCCCGCCGGGTCCTCCGCCGCCCGGAGGCATTCCCCCGGGACCACCGCCCATGCCGCCCGGCCGCTGGCCCATCTGGCCGCCGGCGGCCCCCTGGCCTGCTGCGGTTTGGCCGTTCTGGCCTTGGCCCGCTGCGGCACCCGGCCCAGCGGCTGCAGCTGCCAGCACCGGCTGGCCCGCTTGTGTGCCGCCTAGGCTTGCAGCCGGCTCGGCCTGACCGGCCCCGGCTGGCTGTCCCCCGCCGGCCGGCGCTCCTGCGCCTTGGCCTGCCTGACCACCCGGCATGCCGCCGCCCATCCCGCCGCCGCTGCCGGAGCCGTCGCCGGAGGATGGCGACGTGCCATCCAGCTGCGACGCGATCGAAGCCGCCTGCTGCGACGCGAACTGCTTCAGCTGGGTGACGCCCTGCTGATACGCCTCATAGGTGACGAAGGCCGTCGGGTCCTTCTCCACATGGGAGGAGATGAGGCTTGAGAGCTCCTGCACCCGGGTGCTGAACGTCTCGTCCGCCAGATACCCTTGAATCATCCCGGAGAGGATCGCATGGTACTTCTCTTTGTACTCTTCAACCTCAAGCAGCTTGGCCACCAGGGGTCTCTCGGCCAAGGTCCCCTGCGTCGGCTCGTCAATGAGCAGCCCGGTCCCCCCCAGACCGCCGAAGGCCATGTTATAATCCCAAGGCAGGACCGAGAATTTGCCCTCATCTTCGTAGAGATAGTAATTATGCTTGTTCTGTCCGAGATAGCTGTCCATGTTCGCCGTCAGGACGTTCAGCGCGATGAAGCTCAGCGCTTCGTCCACATCGAGCACCTGCTCCAGGTCGCCGCCGTTGTTCAAGGCATCGGTCAGCTTCAGCAGCACGTCATCGTTCGTCGACTCGGATTTTAGAGTTAATCCCGTATAGGAGTCCATATCCCCCATCCAGGTCAGATCGGAGCCCGTGCCGCCGTTGGCCTTGTACAAAGCTCCGTAGGCACTTCCGAAGTTGCGCTCAAGGTAAGCTTCGCCCACCTGCTCGACGGCCAGATAGAAGCCCTTCAGCTCCCCGTTGACATATACGTTCACGAAGGAATACTTCGGCACGGGCAGCCCCATCTGCTCCGCCAGCTCGTACGTCAGGAACTCCCGCATATACGAAGCGTCGCTGTAGTTGTTGTTGAGATTGATTTTGGTCAGGCCGTACAGATTCTGGCTGGAGATATATTCGTCAAAGGCCAGCTTGAAGCTGTATCTCTCCGAATCCGAATTAACGACGCTCCGCAGGCTGAGGTTACCCTTCGTCCGCACCGCCACATGGTCGAGCTGCACGCCGTTATAATTGACGGAAGCGGTTTTGTACTCCTCCTCCCCCGCATTGGCCAGCATATCCTGAAAGTCGGCTTCGTCGATCGTAATCCTCACATCGATGACTCTATCCTTGGGAAATACCTGCTCATCGATCTTCGTCTCGTTCTCCGAGGCTGTCCCGGACGACGCCGTCTGGACGGCAGCCATCCCCAGGGCGGGCGTGCTTGCGCCCGTCGCCCCGCACCCGGTCACCCCGAAGAGCAGGAGGGCGCTCAGGAGCAGCGCCGCGGCTCTCTTGTTCATCTGGAGATCCTCCTCTCGTTCTCGGTTAGGACACGTAGTCTCCGCTGTAGGAGATCAGTACGGCATTCCTTACGCCCGGCAGTGCCGAGATGCCGTTCACGAACCGGCCTTCCTTGTCGCGCAGACGAATTTCCAGGGTGGTTTCGATGTTGCCCGGCGTTACGGTCTTCTGCTTGACATTGAACCGCTTGACCGTCTGTGCCATGTGCTTGTGCACTTCCTTCTCGCTCTCGTCACCGTCGCAGTTGACGACCAGAAGATACGGGGTTTCGAAGGAAGTGCGCTTGATGAAGAAGAACAGCACCAGCCCGATAACCGCCGAACCCAAGATCGCCAGCGAGTAGAAGCCCGCACCCGCTACGATACCTGCAGCCGCTGCCCAGAACAGGAAGATGAGGTCGGTCGGATCCTTGATCGGTGTCCGAAAACGGACGATGGACAGGGCGCCGACCATACCGAGCGATAATACGAGGTTCGAGTTCACCGCAATGATGACCATCGCCGTCACCATCGTCATGCCGATGAGCGAGACGTTGAAGCTCTTCGAATACAATACGCCGCTGAATACGCGCTTGTAGAGCAGGAAGATGAAGAATCCGATGAAGAAGGCGACGGCCAGCGACAGGCCCATCTTGGTCAGGTCGATATCCGACACGAAATTTTTGACGACCGAGTTCTTGAGAATATCCGTAAAATTCGTCGTCCCGGTGGTCGACGCTGCGGCTGCGGTTGCCGTTGTTGTAGCTGCCATGATCAATAATCCTCCCAAGTGTTGAATTTCAAAAATTTTCTGCAGATGACATATTTGGATGCGGATTGCCGTTGAAGGCCGTCCAGCTGGAGGGCCGCCCGGATGTACTCCGGTATGTACTCGTCGAACTTCACTTCGAGAATCATCAGGTCCTCGTCGATCGCGCGGACGGGATCGAGATGCTTATTGAAGATATCCGTGGAATGCAGCCCGGTGCGCAGTTCCTTGTCGAAGGTGATCCGGACATTGCCGTTAGGGCATACATAGGGCTCGCGGATGTAGTCGACGATGACCTTCGGACGCAGCATTTTGTAGGTCATCTCGTTATACAGCTCGGTGAGAAATGGCTTCCCCGGCACGTTCAGCACCTCATAGTCCCCGCCCACTATCGACTCGTACATCTCCCGGGTCAGGGAAGCTTTGACCTTCGCGATGTAATCGCTCCGCTTGATCTTCTTCTCGAAGTGGATGATGTGATCCTGAATGTTATAGATCCGGATGCGGTACTTGTACCGGTCGCGCAAGCCCCCGAGCTTCTCGTGCAGCGCCGTATTGTGCATGTCGTCGAAGTACAGGCTGCGGATGTGATACTCCCCCGTAGCGCCGGCATGCTCGTCCCGCTTCATCAGATGCTTCAGCTTATGGCTGATGAGGTAGTGCTGGTGGCGGTTGATCATAAATTTCAATTCGTGACGGAACTTCAGCTTTTTCGGTTCCCTCGTTACGATTTGCAGCTCCATTCGTACACCTCTTTCTCTCTCAGGCAGCCCCGTATTTCGTGTGGCATCGTTTGTTTGTGCGCAATGCGTGTTTACATTTTCCTTTACAAAACCCATTGTAAGTCCCCCTGCTGAACTCATCCTTAGCGCAGCCTGAGTGTTAACTGAATGTTTTTTACGTGGAATTTACATTGGCTTTACAATGGATTTACAATAGGCAGACACCATAACGGCAGTCGCTGCAAGACAAGGGCTGCAGCCAAACAACGGGAGAGGATACGAATGAAGCGATACAGAGATTGGCTGTGGCTGGCCGGAACCGGCCTGCTGCTCGCAGCCGTGTGGATAGGGATCGAATGGCGGAAGGCAGGAGGCGAGGAGAACGGAAGCCTGCCGAAGTCCATCGTGACCACGGTCAGCGGAGACGCCCGGACTAGCCGGGGGTTCGCCTGGTACACGGCAGATCGGGACGGCGCGGCCGTGGTCCGGATCGCCGAGGGAGCGGAAGAGGATGCGCTGCAGAGCAGCACCGCACGGAGCATAACGGGCGTAACGTTACCGGTGAAGACGTCGGACGGCGAGACCCAGGGCTCGCATCAGGTGAATGTGACCGGCCTGAAGCCGGGAACGACGTACACCTACCGGGTGGGCAGCGGAGCGGAAGGGTCTTGGAGCGAGTCCGCCTCCTTCACGACGGAAGCGGACGGGGCGGAGAAGGTCACGTTCCTGAACGTGACGGATTCCCAAGGGGTGACGGAGGCGGACTTCGCCGTATGGGGCCAGACGCTGGACCGCGCATTCTCCCTATTCCCGGACGCCCGGTTCATCGTCCATAACGGGGACCTGACGGAGGATCCCGGGGATGAAGCGGCCTGGGACCAGTTCTTCGGGAAGGCGCAGCGGTGGATGCGGCGGGTCCCGCTCATGCCGGTCACCGGCAACCATGACGAGATCGACGGCGGGGCGGAGCGGCTGCTCCCCCACTTCGTCCTCCCTGCGAACGGGGCGGACGGCCCGGCTCCCGGGACGAACTACTCGTTCGATTACGGCGCCGTCCATATCGCCGTCCTCAATACGGAGTCGAAGACGGACAGGCAGACCGCGTGGCTGCGCCGAGATCTGGCGGCGACCGACAAGCCGTGGAAGATCGTCGCCATGCACCGCGGCGCTTACGGGGGCAATACGTACAAGAAGGCGCAGCAGTGGGTCCCCGTCCTCGACGAGTTCCAGGTCGATCTCGTGCTGCAGGGCCACAACCACGAGTACTCGCGCTCCTATCCGCTGCGTGGCGGCAAGGTCACCGGCTCCGCGGACGAGCCGGTAGTGGACCGTGCAGGCACAGTCTATGTCGTGACCAACGCCTCCGGCACGAAGTTCAACGAGAAGAAGGACGACCAGTTCTACCATGCGGTGCACTTCCAGAACGGGAAGCCGATGTTCGCCGGCATCACGATAAGCGGTGATACGCTTACCTATCAGGCGTACGACATCGACGGGAAGAAGCTCGATGAGGCCGTGCTGCGGCACCAAGATAAACGCGCATCGTCCTTTAAGGACGATGCGCGTTTATGGGATAGATAAGAGTACAGGATCGAACCCTGGTGAGATATAAATTCTTATCTATTAAAAAAACGCCTTCCCCTGCAAGAGCAGGCGGAAGGCGTTACGATGGACTGCATACGGTTATGAACTTGAACTTACACTGTCTTACGAAGAAATCTGCGCGAGAATGCTCGGATCTTTCAGCTTGGTATCTTGCGCGAGCATCGTAATCTTGGACAAGATCTCGGCCGTCTTCGGATCTTCATCCATGAACGGCAGGAAGATCCGGCCCCGGTGCTGGGCATGAACCGGGATGATATAGAGGGCTCCCGAAGCCTGCTTGTAAGCCATCCCGCTGCCGAGATGCACGCTGTACTCCCCGAGGCTCCCCGCAATCAACGCAAAGTTGCCCTCCAGCCGGACATTCTTGATCTTGAGCAGACGCAGCGACTCGGCCGCGATGACCCTCCGAAGTTCAATGGTCGTGAGGCTAGCTTCCGGATCGACAGAGCCGGCATGGGCCACACTGACCACTAGGTCCACATCCCTCATGACCTCCGAGAAAATCAGCGGAGGGATGCTGGCGATATCGAGCGGCTCATAGGTCCGGCGATGGAAGAATCCGACGGTCTCAAGCGTCGGGCTCTCCACCTCGGAAGGAGAGAACCAATCGGCCAGCGCGTAGACCCGGGCGATGATGTTCTCCTTATAGTACACCTTCTGCAGGCCTTCTTCGTAGCTTGCCGTCCACAACCGGGACTTCAAGAGCGCGGCGGCCTTCCGGGGCTGGATCTGGTGCCCGGCATACCGGCGGGAGAGCGTGCCTGCCGCCAGTTCATCCGGATTCGGCACATACAATTCCCGGAATACCTGCTTGAACGGCTGGCGGATCTCCCGGTCGAAGAGATGCTTCTGATACGTGCTCCAGGACCCGCTCTCCAGCAGATGAACCGGGTGGGCGATCCGCAGCTCGTCTTGTGCGGCGATCTCATGCTTCACTCCCTGCGGATCCTCCAGCAGACCCTCTCCGTAGAATCCGAGCCGGCCGCCCGCTTCGAACACCAGGGCCCGGAGCATCGGGGCAATCACGGGGCTTGTCATGAGGCCTGCGAGTTCGGCTCCCGTGAACGTACTTCCGGCGGTCATCGAACGCTCCAGCTCCTCCTTCGCCCGCTTGTACTGGCTGCGGAGCTCGGCCGCTTTCTCCCTCAGCTCCAGGATCCGCTCATGCTTTTTATACTTCGCCGGGACCGACTTCAGCACCTTGCCTTTGCTGGTCACCTCGAGCTCGGCTGTGCCTTCATCGTCAATGGCTATCCGGACCGTCAAGTCGTCCAGCGGCTGCGGCTCCAGATCCTGCAGCATCTCCTGAATTTTCTTGGCTTCGAGATCCCAGGTCATCCGGATGACGTCCGGGTATCCCGCATTCCTCGCCAGATTGTCCAGCGCGATCCCGCCGGCCTTAGTTTCGCTCGCCCGCCGCTGCGCTCCGAACTTCTTGCTCTCCTTCAGGAAATGATGAATGAGTTCATACCGGCGCAGCAGCTCTCCCTCGCGCTCAGGGGAGTCTCCCAGAGGGATCAGGCTGTAGCAGAGCAGATGGTCCTTGTTGCGCTTGGACAACGCAGACTCCCTCATCTCGCCTGCATCCAGGCGGCCCAGCACCGCATCGGCGAACAGCTGCGACCTCCGGTGATTGGCGCCCGCCGAGATATACTTCGCGCAGTCGTACAGAATACCGAAGCGCTCCCCGCCGAGCTCGCGGTAGGCTTCTTTGAACCACTCCACATCGAACGCCCCGTCATTGAAATCCTGGGAGGCAATAGGGGAATAATGCGCCACTATCGTTTCTTTCTCTGCCGAGAACGTCTCGTTGATATGCGCATGGAAATACCAGGCGGCGCTGCGCAGCCCTTCCCACTTCAGGTGCTTCGCCACGATATCGAGCCACTGCGGCGCATACATGGCCGCCTCCAGCAGCCGTTTCTCGGTGATTCCGCGGCCTTGTAGCTTCTCCCGAAGGTGCTGTTCGTCCTCCCCTTCCTTCGGGTGGCAGATGCGCAGCAAATAAGAGAAACTTTCCTTCCTGGTGGTCTTCTCCCCGCCGCCGTAGATGTACCCTCGGATGAAGGACTCCCGGTCCAGTCTCGAGAGAAGGGCCACAAAGTCGTCCATGCCCTCCATATACCGGATACTCAGCGCGAGCCCTGTCACCTCGGTCGCCAGGTCTCCCCGGTTGAGCTCGATATCCAGAATTCTCCGGACCATCCGCTCCTTCAGCGGGGCCAGCGACGGATACTTCTGTACGATGTCCAGCTTCGGTTCCGTCAGGTCCCCAATCCGCCGCCCGCTGCCCTTGCGGATCATGCACTCTTGGTATATCTCTTCCTCGCTGACCAGACCCAGCTCATAGGCCCGGGCGAGCTCTTCGGTATCCGGCTGGAAGGCATAGTAGCCCGAGAGAGCATACAGATTGAAGCCGTAGGCAAAGTATTCCGCAAAGGAGGCATCGCTTGAGGCTGTCTGGCGAAGCCAGCCAAGCCAAGGATAAGCGAACAGCTGCAGGGTGTACCCCTGGTCCTCAGGAATACGGCCTGCTTCCTCCTCCAAGCGGCGGACGATCGGATTCATCACTTGACCAGCCCAAGCGAACCGCGCCGCCGCCTCGCTGTCCTCCACATAAACCTCCAGCAGCTCAAGCACCTGGGGAGCGTACGCGAGCTTCTCCAGATAAGCATGCATCTCAACCAGCGTATCCACCGGGTAGAGCTCGGCCATGAGGGGCTTGCCCCACGTATCGATATCCTTATAGCGGTCCTCTCTCCAATATTCCAGGCTGCCCGTATAATACCGGTACAAGTCATCATGGTGCCGGCAGTAAAAAGCGGTCTGAAGGAGTTCTTCGGCCCCGAAGCCGCTCCCGGCCAAATAGCCGTTCCATACGTCGGCAAGGGGGTAGCCGTCCATCCGCTTCTCCCCCTCCTGCATGTCATGGAAATACCGCTTGTGGGACAGTTTGGTGCCAACCAGTACCGACTCCTTGCCCCCCGAATACCAGGATACCTCGTACTCGTGCTCCCTGTGCTCATGAACAAGCTCGGACAAGGCCCCGAGGAATGCCTTAATCCGCTCGGCGGACAGAGTGAAGAACGAACGGACGCCGGTGTCCGGGCAAGGGGGCATCGGCTTCAGCTCCCGGTCGGCGGCCGGGTCGAATAACCCAAAGCCGTCGCGCAGCCCATGCTCTTCCTGCTGGCTCAGCCGCCCCAGCAGCGTGCGTTCCTTCTTCGTCGGCTGCTGCACCAGGGCAGTCAGAGTAGCCATGTCTCCGAATGAGCCCAGGCGCTCCTTGTCCTCCTTCACCTGACAGAGCACTTCAAGCCCCCCGAGCCGCTGCAGCTCCTGGCCGCTGCCAAGAAGCCGTTCAAGGGATTCCCGCAGCTCATACGGCTCAAGCCCCAGCAGAATCGTGATTGCGCTCTGCCGGAGCGCTCCTGTCTTCAGCTTCAGAATTCCCTCCACGATCTCCACTTCGGAGGGCGCGAGCTTCATCTTCTTGAGTTTGGCAAGCGCCGTTTCCCGGATGGTCATGCTCTTGTCGGCCAAGCATTCGAAGACGAACGCCCGCTGAACGGGCTGGGTGAAGTCCTTGACCAAGTGCTTCAACACATCATCGCGGACATCGGGACTAACCTGATCTTGGAGTGCTATGAGCTGCTCGACGAATTCGGTCTCGAGGGCATAGGCGGCGAGATACATCAGCTTCCTCGCGATGTCATCGGTGGAATGAACGACCCACAGCCACTCGAACACGCGCGAAGGGAAGTTCATCTCCTTCTGCGGCATAGCGAGCAGCATCGATTTCAGCAGGCCGAACTGCCTCCTGCGCTCCTCCGCATCTTCCAAGCTCGGCGTACGCTCGAACTCCATCGGATGTCCTTCTTCCCCCCAGAATCGGACCCGGAAGGCGTAATTGGTAATGAGCAGCGCCTGAAGCTCCGGATCGGTCTCATCCAGATGATGCCGGGCCACCTCATATTTCAATTCGTTGTTCTGGCTCTGGTCCAAGTAATACAGGGCGGCGGCCTTCTGGTACACTTCCCCCTGGTTCAAGATCCAGTGAATCCGCTCCGGAATCTTCGCTTCGTCGCGCATCCCCGTGGCCCACAAACTGATATACAGCTTCAGGACGTCGCTGCTCCGGGACCACGCTTCGCACAGCTCCTCGTCGGCCAGGCACTGCCGAGCATACTCCAGGCTGAGCTTGAGCACCCGGCTCTGTGCCGACCCGAGCCCAAGCCCGGTCCACACATTGAACGCCCTCTCCACAGAGCTGAACCGGCCAAAGTCGTTCTTCACGATGATGTCCAGCATGTACACCATCGCATCCAGTGTGCCCTCGTCCATCGTCTCCACGATGCTCTGTCTCAGACCCTCCTGGAGCCTGGCGGCGATCAGCATGTCACCCATCATTTGATAAGCCTCCGGGAGATGGCAGAGGAAGAGGCCTTTGATCATCCGCCGGTTGAGCAGCGCCGTGTTGTTATCCCCGAAGAGGATGTCTTTGACGGCCGCCAGCACTTGATCATTCCCGCGGTCCAGCTCATAAGCGAGAATGTCGCTGATGACACCATGGCGGTGCAGCTCCTCGGAGGGCGCCGTCAAATAATCCAGGATACGGAACCCCTTGTGATGCAGCTTCGCCAGGTCAACCAGCTTTTGGATCGCGCCATCCCTATGCACTCCGATCTCGGTGGTGCGCAGCGGCCTCCTGTAATACCCCACCGTGTAGGGATATTCCGCCTGGTGGGCCAGGATATAAGCCATCACGTCTCTTTCGTAGGAACCGAGCAGCTCCCCCGCCAGCTCTATCAAGGGGTCAAGCAGCCGGCTGCCGTCCCCCTCTGCCAAAGCTTGCAGCGCTTCTTTCGCGTCGTTCAGATAATCATGGCCCGTATAGCCTGTCCGCTTCACTTCGGCGATGATGGCAAGCGCCAGATCTCGCTTCGAACCGGACAGGGCTGCTGCCCGGCCTTCCCATGCTTCGAATGTGTTGATACGTTCCTCTGTCATCGTGCTTCTCCCCCAGTCACCACAATCGTCCTGCCAGCATGGTGAATTTGATCAGAGCGATATCCGCTCCGTCGTTCACATGCAGCGGATCGTCCAGCCTCTCCGCTTCCTCTTCATCGATGAATACGCGGTATAGTCCGTCTTCGAAAGCCAGAATCGCCGTATCGACGGCCTCCTGCTCCTTCGCAGCCGCTTCATTGTATTTCGTGCCGAATCCGACCTTGCCCACACCGCGCTGCAGATCGATCTCATCCGCCGTCAGATAGTGAACCAGCGGGGTCTCCGCCGCGGATGCGTTGAAGCGCTTCACATTCTGCACCACCAGCGCGGTAAGCAGCTCTCTTAACGTGTGAGGCTCTTCTTCCAGCACAATCTCTACCTTCTCCAAGTAGTTCTTCCTCTTGGCCAGGCTCTTCACGGTAACAAAAATTCTCATACATCCTCCGTTCCCGCTTCCCTACCGAAGTGCTCTGTTTCTATAATTCAACCAATAATCCATTATATTCCGGAACCCGCTCCCCTGTATAGATGTGCCTCCTCCCCCTAAGCTCCACACCACGGAGTGGGCAGCCGCATAGGATGATGACAGGTTACCATCTTATAAGGAGGTCATGTACATGAGCTGGCAGTACCGCAGCTACCAACAGCCGCCGGCTGGAAGTACCCATCCCGCCGTACTGGCCGTCAAGCAGGGGGATGTCACCGGGGACGGCATACCGGATACCGTCTATTTGTACGGTACGAAGTCCCAAGAACCATCCGGATTCGCAGACGGCATCACCCTCGTCATCCAAGACGGAAGGACCCATTACAGAACAACGGTGAATCTCCGCAATAACGCAGGCTACGGTGCCCGGCTGCTCCTGGGGGACTTCACCGGGGACCGGACCGCAGATATCCTGGTCACGATCGACTCCGGAGGAAGCGGGGGATATATCAACGCTTATCTGTACTCTTTCCGCGATCATAGGCTGCGGGAGTTATTCGATGCCGAGAAATACAACCAAACTTCCAAGTTCAAAGTGAACTACGAGAACGGGTATAAGGTGAGCGTGGGAAGTCCCCAGCTGGATGTGCTCTTCACTTTGGATATCAGCCATAAGGGGGCCGAATACCTGTCGCCGTATTACCGGGAGGATGGACAGCTGAAACAGCCGGTCCAGGGCGAGGTGCTGGCTCTCGGTGCGCTGTATCCCATCGTTACGGACCCTGGGGGCATGCGCTACGATCTCATGGCCCTGCAGCGGATCATCGGCACCTATAATGCGGATACGCTGGGTTATGTCCAGAACCTGCTGACTTGGAACGGAACCGCGTTCCATTCCTCCCGGTTGTCGGCGGCCATCCCTCCGGTTAAGCTGATCGCGCACTATTAGCCACTTTCTCCGCCGCTTGCCCCACTACAAAAAAAGCTCCGGAACCCGGTGATGGCCGGTTCTCCGAAGCTTATCGGGTGCGGCCGGTCTAATAGAGTACGACCGGCTCGCCCGCCTTTGCATATATCGCCGTGATGAGCTCCGTGGCCGTCTTCGCGGACTCCCCGTCGATGAACGGCGGCCGGTCCTCCTCGATCGCGCGCACGAAGTCGGCGGCCAGCCGCTCGAACAGCACCGGATTCGGCGAGTCTCCCGCCATGGCCGGCTTCGCGAGACCCGGTACCTCCCACGCGAGGATCTCGTGGTAGTTCGCCGCAATGCTGCCCTTCGTGCCGGAGATCTCGAGAGTTTCCTTCTTCATCCCCATGCTCGCCGTGGAGGCCTCGATCATGCCAACCGCGCCGTTCCCGTACTGCAGCAGCGCATACCCATGGTCCTCCGTCTCGATCTGGTGGTACGCCTTGAATCGCCTCGCCTCCAGCACCTCCCGCCAGCCGCCGCACATCCACAGCGCCAGGTCGATGATGTGGCTCCCCTGCTGGATGAACGGCCCGCCGCCGTCATGCTCGTACGTGCCGTGCCACGAATCATAGTAGGCCGGCTCGCGCCAGTGCTTGATCGTGACGTCCACAACAGTTATGCGGCCCAGGGCGCCGGAGTCGATCAGCTCCTTGATGTACCCCATATGGCTGATGAACCGGCGCATATAGGAGACGCCCAGCTTCACGCCGTGCTCCCGGCAGCTCGCGATCATCTCCGCCTGCCTCTGCGGAGAGATATGCAGCGGCTTCTCGCAGAGGCAGTGCAGACCGAGCCGCGAGGCTTCCATGACGTTCTCATAGTGCGCCGCGTTCGGGGTGCAGACCACGACGGCCGTCGCTTCCGACCGCCGCGCCACATCGGCGAGCTCCGTGCCCGAGACGGCAATGCCATGCCCTGCCGCGAACGCTGCCGCCTTCTCCGCTGTCCGCCCGACCACACCGGCGATCTCCACCCCCGGCACCTTAGCGAACGCTGAGAGATACGAATGCGAGATATTGCCGTGGCCGATGAGGACAAGCCTATGCTTTGCCATGGGCTTCGCCTCCTTCTACACGGGCTTCACGCTGGCAAGCAGCATGTCCAGCACCTGCATGTTGCGGCGGGTCTCCTCCAGCGGGAACAGCGGAGGACGTCCCTCCAGCACCGCAGCGGAGAAGTCCGCCACCTCCAAGGTATAGCGGTCCGATTCCGCGACATCAATCTGGCGGCTGCCCTCCTCCGTAACCACCGTAATCTTCCCTGCCGTCCCGAGGAACGTATCGGGAATCTCGATCCGCCCCTTCGTGCCGACAATCTCCGAATTCATCTGGCCGAACGCATTGAACCCGCTGTTGATCGTCGCCACAATGCCGCTCTTGTACTTCAGGACGGCGGAGAACAGGACATCCACCCCGTTCTCTAAGACGCTCTGCGATACGCAGGACTCCGGCGTCTCTCCGGTGATCATCCCGATGAAGTTGACCGGGTAGCTCCCCACGTCATACAGCGAACCCCCGCCGAGTCCGGGCTGCATCTTGATCGTACCCGGGCGGTTCAGCAGGAAGCGGAAGGCCGAGTGGATGTAGCGGATCTCCCCGATCTCGCCGCTGCGTACAAGCTCCTGGAGCTTGCGCACCCGGTCGGTATAGCGGTACATGAACGCTTCCATCAGGTACACGCCGTTGTTCTCTGCCGCTTCGATCATCTCGCCGCATTCTGCGCTGTTCAGCGCGATGGGCTTCTCGCAGAGCACATGCTTGCCCCGATTCATGGCTGCGATAGCCCACTCCTTGTGCATGGAGTTCGGCAGCGGAATATACACCGCCTGCACCTGCGGGTCGTCGAGCAGCTGCTCGTAGCCTTCATATACCTTCGTTCCCGCGTAGGTATCGCGCACCTCTTGGCGCTTCTCCTCATCGCCGGAAGCGATCGCGTACAGCTCTGCGTTCTCCGACTTCAGGATGCCCGGAATAACCGACGTTTTCGCGATTCTCGCATACCCGAGAATGCCCCATCTCACTTTGCTGCCCATCGTCATGCTCCTCCTTGATTGTGTCCGGTTTCCTAATGCACACGTTTTCATTATTCATATGAATCTATTGTAGCAGAAGTTGGTTCCGGGAGCGACAAGGCAATGTATAGAAGAACATGGTAAAATAATGAAGGAAACCAACGAAATGAAGGAGTGGTTCGGTATGGAACTCAAAAACAAAACAGCGATTATCACCGGCGGAGGCAAGGGAATCGGCAAAGCGGCGGCTGTCGCCCTGGCGAAGGAAGGCGTGCACCTCGGTCTCATCTCCCGGAGCACAGGAGATCTTGAAACGCTGAAGAGCGAGCTCTCGGGTACCTATGGGGTTAACGTCTACTATGCTTCGGCCGATATCTCGAACCGGTCCGAAGTGGAAGCCGCTGTCGGCAGTCTGATCGCGCAGCTAGGCTCCCTCGACATTCTCATCAACAATGCGGGGATCGCGAGCTTCGGCAAAGTAGCCGAGATGGACCCCGACCAGTGGGAAGGCATTATCCGCACGAACCTCCTCGGCACCTACTATGTCACGCGGGCCGTGCTGCCTACCCTGCTCGAGCAGCAGAGCGGCAGCATTATCAACATTGCTTCCACGGCGGGAGAACGCGGCTTCGCGACCGGCTCGGCCTACTGTGCGTCGAAGTTCGCCGTGATGGGCTTCACCGAGTCCCTCTTCCAGGAGGTGCGCAAGTCCAATATCCGCGTCACTGCGCTGACGCCGAGCACCGTGAACACGGAGCTCGCCACGAACGCAGGCCTGCCGATCGGCGACGAGGACCGGATGATGCAGCCGGAGGACGTGGCCGAACTCATCCTCGCCACCCTGAAGCTGCCGGCCCGCGTGTTCGTCAAAGCCGCCGGCATCTGGACGACCAACCCGCAGTAAGCGGATCGTGTGGCACCCAGGCCGCTGCTGCAGGAGTGCAGCAGCCGGCTAATCAGGCACCCGAAGGGACTCACCACAGTCTGGGGCACCTTCGGGTGCCTTTTTTGATTTCCGTGTCCCAGGCACCTTCGGGTGCCTTTTTGATTTCCAAGTCATGTTTGTCTCCTTCGGTGAATAGGTTGTTTCATGTAGGCTGAACACGGTTCAATACATGGGCTGCTTCTTTATCCTATTCCTCCCTTTTGGGCGAAAGGTGGTATGACTAGTGACAGAAGCGAACGAGAATCAGAAGGGATCCACTCCGCAATCTGCGGACAATACGCTGACGAACCGCCAGGGCCACCCGATCACCGATAACCAGAATACAAGGACGCTGGGCAACCGCGGTCCGACCTCCATGGAGAATTACCATCTCCTCGAGAAGATCAGCCACTTCGACCGGGAGCGGATCCCCGAGCGTGTCGTGCATGCCCGCGGCGCCGGAGCCCACGGGGTCTTCGAAGCCTACGGCACAGCCGGGGACGAGCCCGTCTCGAAGTATACCCGCGCCAAGCTGTTCCAGGAAGCCGGCAAGCAGACGCCCGTATTCGTGCGCTTCTCTACCGTAATCCATGGCGGACATTCTCCCGAGACGCTTCGCGACCCGCGCGGGTTCGCGACCAAATTCTATACGGAAGACGGCAACTGGGATCTCGTCGGCAACAACCTCAAGATCTTCTTCATCCGCGACCCGCTCAAGTTTCCTGATATGGTGCATGCCTTCAAACCGGACCCGCTGACGAATGCGCAGAGCATGGAACGCTTCTTCGACTTCGTCTCGCTGAGCCCGGAGGCGACGCATATGGTGACATTCGTCTTCTCGCCTTGGGGCATTCCGGCGAACTACCGGCAGATGCAGGGATCGGGAGTCAATACATACAAATGGGTGAACCAGGAAGGCGAAGGTGTGCTGATTAAGTATCACTGGGAGCCGCTCGGGCAGGGCATCAAGAACCTTCGGCAGAAGGAAGCCAGCGCCATCCAAGCCACCGAGTTCAACCATGCGACACTGGATCTGTACCATGCCATCGAGAAGGGCGACTACCCGCAGTGGGAACTCTGCGTTCAGATCATGAGCGACGGGGAGCATCCGGAGCTGGACTTCGATCCGCTCGACCCGACGAAGCTGTGGCCGCCCGATCAATTCCCATTCCTGCCTGTGGGCAAAATGACGCTGAACCGCAATCCGGAGGATTACTTCACGGAGGTGGAACAGGTAGCGTTCGGTACGGGCGTGCTCGTCGACGGGCTCGACTTCTCCGACGACAAGCTGCTGCAGGGCCGCACCTTCTCCTACTCGGACACGCAGCGCTACCGTGTGGGGAGCAACTACCTGCAGCTGCCGATCAACGCGCCGAAGTCGCGCGTGGCGACGAATCAGAGCGGCGGGCAGATGCAGTACAAGGTCGACCGCGCGCCGGGGCAGAACCCGCACGTGAACTACGAGCCGTCCTCCCTCGGCGGCTTGAAGGAAGCGCCGAAGAGCGGCAAGGAGCACGAGCCGCACTATAACGCGAAGCTCGTCCGGGAGAAGATCGAACGGACGAACGACTTCGGCCAGGCGGGCAAGACGTACCGCGCATTCGAGGAGTGGGAACGCGAGGAGCTCATCGCGAATCTGGGCGGGGCGCTGGCTGGCTGCAGGGCCGATATCCAGGAGCGCATGATCGGCTACTTCACGCAAGCGGACGAAGACTACGGCCGGCGCGTGGCGGAAGCCATCCGGCAGGCCGGCGGGGATGTGAACCCGCAGACCAGCGGGGCCGATCCGGCCCGGGCAGAAGACCAAGGCCGCTAAGCCGGGCCTTATTGACGGGCTGCACAAGATTCAGCCAAAAGCCGCAAGCGGTTGCTTGCGGCTTTTGGGCATGAGGCCGGACGGAACGGGGCAGCAGACGGGTGCCGGCGTCCGCCCCTGATCTCGCAGTCCACGCGCTGCCTCCTTAGCGTTCAAGAGCGAGGGGCTTCTTCCCCTTGCAGGTCCTCCTGGGGCCATATCCCCCCGCCCCCCTTGCTCCTCCCTGCTTCCCGGTGTATGATGACCAAGAGAAACCATACTGGATTGACATCCATATATACAAAGAGCCGCCGGGCCTGCCCCGGGCGCACGGAAGGGTGGATTTTATGTCTTACAAGATCGTATTTTTTGACATCGACGGTACGCTTGTCAATGAGCACAAAGAAGTTCCGCAGGACACCATCGACGCCGTCCGCGAACTGAAAGCAAGCGGCGTAGAGCCGGTCATCGCTACCGGACGGGCCCCCTACTTCTTCCGCCCTCTGGCGGAGCAGCTCGGCCTCGAATCGTTCGTCAGCCTGAACGGTGCATACGTCGTATATAAGGGAGAAGCGCTCTACTCCCGCGTGATCCCGAAGACAAGCCTGCAGCTGCTCGTCGAGCATGCGGCGAAGAACAACCATGCGCTGGTATTCCAAAGCCATGAAGCATTCTTCACGAACAGCCAGAAACACCAGCACGTCTTCGACTCGGTGGCATCGCTGAAGGTGAACCAGCCCGGCTACGATCCGGACTATTGGCAGACGGCGGATATTTACCAGGCGTTCCTGCACTGCAGCGCCGAAGAAGAAGCCCTCTACCAGGACGCCTTCCCGGATCTGCAGCTCGTCCGCTGGCATCCGTCCGCGATGGACGTGCTGCCGAAGGGCGGATCCAAGGCCCAGGGCATTCAGGCGCTCCTGGCACATCTGGGCATCCCGCCGGAGGAAGCCGTAGCGTTCGGCGACGGCCTCAACGACAAGGAGATGCTGTCCTACGTCGGCCTCGGCATCGCCATGGGCAACTCGAACCCCGAGCTGCTCCCTTACGCGGACTTCGTGACGGCCCACGTCGACGAAGGCGGCATCCGCAAAGGCTTGGAGCATGCCGGCCTGCTGCCCGCGGTCAGCCGCGCGTAGCATCCCTTATCTGCGAACCGCAGACCAGACAAGCCCTGCCCCGGAGTTCCTCTCCAAGGCAGGGCTCTTTCGTGTTCGGGTGGGTTCGGCCTGGATCCCGTACGACCCGCAAGGCGGGAAGTATCATTATGAACCATTCTTCCCCTACTGGCCCGGCACCGGACAGCCATATCATAGACTTATCATCATCTTCTTCCTATCCCAATCGACCGGAGGCAACCCAAATGAGCCTTGGCGCTTATGGAACATTATGCACGGAAGTCTACAATCTGACGAAGCCGGTCGGGAAGTCGATCGGTGGAGACCTCGAGTTCTACCGGGAGCGGCTTCGCTCCTCCAGAGGGCGCATTCTCGAAGCGATGTCCGGCTCCGGACGCCTGCTGATTCCCCTTCTGGAAGCAGGCCTTGCGGTGGAAGGGATCGACGCCTCCCCTGAGATGCTCGCTGCCTGCCGCCAGCACTGCGAGGAGCGGGGATTGCACGTACGTCTCTTCGAAGGGGAGCTGCAGGAGCTCTCCCTGCCCTATCTATACGAGGCGATCATCGTGCCTGCCGGCTCTTTCCTGCTGATCGAAGACCGGGAAGAATCGGTCGAAGTGCTCCGGCGCTTCCACGACCACCTGCAGCCCGGCGGCCGGTTGATTATCGACTTGGAAATACCTGAACCCCATAGCTTAGAGACCGGCCGGACAGGTATCTCCACCTTCCACCTTCCAGACGGGGACGTGATCACGATGGAAAGCCGGATCGTAGAAGCTGACCTGTTCCGTCAAACTTATGTGACGTATCTCCGGTACGACAAGTGGCGCGGCGGCGCCCTCCTCTCCACCGAGCTCCAGCGGCTCGCCCTGCGCTGGTATGGTGTCGAAGAGTTCCAGATAATCCTGGAACGGCTCGGATTCACGAAGATTACCGTGTCCGCCGGTTACCAGTACGGCAAGCCTCCGGCCCGTCACGGACAGGCCCTCACCTTCGAAGCATTCCGCGCATAGCCCGGTCTCCCGGATCCGACTGCCTGACCTGACTCGGGCAAACCCCTCAGCTTCTGAAGTCAGTGACGACCTTCCGGAACGACGGCAGGCCCCTCTCCTCCGATACGAAGAAAGGGGCCTGCCATAGGTTAAAACCGAGGTTGCCTCATTACACCCCTGACTTCAGAAGCTTGCCGAGGAACGCCTGCGTCCGCTCGCGCTTCGTCGCATCGAACAATGTCTGCCTCCTCACTATCCCGCCGGGACAGCCTTTGCCTCCAGGGTTCCAATGAACACCAGATCGCTCAACTTGTACTCATTGCCTTCCTTTACGAACTTGATCTCCACTGAATACAAGGAATCCTTGTCACTGCCAGCCTGAACCTGATAATGCAGCGTCAGGCCGTTCTGCGCATCATACCCGGAAGACTTATCCGGGAACTCCCGGGAGCTCACCGCTGCGAGGGCATCCTCCATCTGCTTCCGGATATCCGCCGGCCGGAGCTGACCCCCCGTCACTTCCAAGCCACGGCTTGCCCGTTGATATATCTTCTCGGGACTGTCCGCCGCTAGGTCCTCAGGATAGTATTTGTACACAAAATCCTTCAGCTTCCCGTCCATGTCCGCCGTCCCCAGTGCATAGATATAGACGGTAAGTCCTTCTCTCGCCATCGTTTTGTATTCGTCATAAATCTTCGACGGTTCGGTATCCGCCGGGTACGTCACGGGGATCCCGCCGGCCGTCTTCTCTGCCGGCTTGTCCGTAGCAGAGGCCTCCGGTTCTCCCTGCTCCCCGGCAGGCGCCCCCTTGTCGGCTGTAGTAATGATGACACGCTCCGTCTCCTCATCCCAGCGCACCTGTGCCCCGAGAGCCTCGGCCAGCGGCTTTGCAGGCACATAGGACCGCCCCTCATAAATGATCGGGGCGAGCTCCTCTTTCCCATCGGCAAGCTTCACTTGGGTTCCGTCTACCTGCAGGGTCATTCGTTTGTTCACATGAGCCGTAATCTCGGCAATCGCCTCGTCTGCATACGTCCCGACTACCATCCCCATGGTGAGAGTTAGGGAAAGAACACCGACCACCGCTGCCGTGTTCCGTTTTTTCACAGGTCATCCTCCTCATAATGTAATCCATATAAAGGCAATATACCTATTTAGTGTAAATCACAACAGGCCCGATAGCAACCGGTTTTGAAGGACGAACGTTCCTGTATCCCTCCCCCCAACGGCAGCAGGCCCCTCTCCTCCACAAGGAAGAAAGGGGCCTGCCACAGGTTAGAACCGTGAAAGCCGCGCCGCCTACGCGCCCGACTTCAGGATCTTGCCGAGGAACGCCTGCGTCCGCTCGTGCTTCGGCGCATCGAACAATGCGGAGGGAGGTCCCTCCTCCAAGATGTAGCCCCCGTCCATGAAGATCACGCGGTCGGCTACTTCCCGGGCGAAGCCCATCTCATGGGTCACGACGATCATCGTGATCCCCTCGCGCGCGAGCTGCTTCATGACGAGCAGCACTTCGCCGACCATCTCCGGGTCGAGCGCCGAGGTCGGCTCGTCGAACAGCATCACCCGCGGGTTCATCGCCAGGGCACGGGCAATGGCTACCCGCTGCTGCTGCCCGCCGGAGAGGCGGTCGGGGTACTCGTCCCGCTTCGCCTCCAAGCCGACTTTGCGCAGCAGCTCCATCGCCTGCTTCTCATTGTCCCCCTTGTCGCGCTTCTTGACGTACTTCGGGGCGAGCATAATATTCTCGAGAACGGTGAGATGGGGGAACAGGTGGAAGTGCTGGAACACCATGCCTACCTGTTCGCGCAGGGCGTCGATATTGGTCTTCGGGGAAGTCACTTCGGTCTCGCCGATCAGAACCGTACCGGAGGTGACTTCCTCCAGCAGGTTCAAGCATCGCAGGAACGTGCTCTTGCCCGAACCCGACGGCCCGATCACACAGACGACTTCCTGCTCCTGGATGGTGGTCGAGATGTCCTTCAGTACCTCGACCGCTCCGAAGTTCTTCTTTAGATTCCGAACGGTGATCATTAGGCCGCAAATCTCCTCTCCAGCCTGCGGGCTACCCACGACAAGGCATAGATGATAATGAAGTAAAAGATCCCGACGACGCCCCAAATCTCGAAGGCGCGGAAGTTCTCGGCGATGATGATCTCCCCGCTCTGCGTCAGCTCCCGGATCCCGATGACCGATAGAAGCGATGTATCCTTGATGCTGACGATGACCTGATTCACAAAGGCCGGCGTCATCCGGCGGATCGCCTGCGGCAGGATGACCAGCCGCATCGTCAGGTACTTGCTCATCCCAAGGGATCGGGCCGCTTCCATCTGGCCCCGGTGGATCGAATTGATCCCCCCGCGGAAGATCTCCGAGATGTACGCGCCCGCATTCAGCGAGATAGCGGCCACGCCGGCGACCTCCGCGGGAATCCGGATATCGAGGAACACCGGCAGGCCCAGGTAGATGAAGAACACCTGGACGAGCAGCGGCGTCCCCCGGATCAGATCGACGTAGAAGATGGCCGGAATGCGTAAGAGCCGATTGGAGGAAGTACTCATAAGTCCCGAGATGAGACCGATCACGAACGCGATGACCAGTGAAATCGATACGATTTTAAGCGTAATCAGCGTGCCTTGGAGCAATACGGGGATGGCATCCAGCATGATTTGCCACGGAGACGTCAACGAATTCCAGTCCTTTCTGTATAGGAAGTCCTTTCTCCAGACTGTTCTATTTCTTGGCGTCTTCCTTCATGTACTTATTAATGATCTCGTCAAGCTTGCCGCTGTCTTTCACTTTCTTCAGCCCGTCGTTGACCTTCTTCAGCAGCTCGGCATTATCCTTGCCGACAGCAATACCGTAGAAGTCGCCGTTCAAGCGGTCGCCTACGATCTTCAGCTTGGAAGCCGGGTCCACGGCAATCTTGTAAGAAACGACCGGATAGTCCTCTACGGTCACATCGGCATTCTTGTTCACGACCTCCTGGAACATAGCGGGACTGTCATCGAAGTAGTTGACCTTCGCGCCGTACTTCTTCGCGAGTTCGTCCGCCTGCTTCGCGCCCGTGGTTCCTTTCTTGATCGCAATGACTTTATCCTTCAGATCCTCCGGCCCCTTGATTACCGTGTTGTCTTCACGCACGACCAGCGACAGTCCCGCCTTGTAGTAAGGCTCTGAGAGTGCGACAACCTGCTTGCGCTCGTCGGTAATGCTGATGCCTGCAATCGCCCCGTCGAGCTGTTTGGCGGTGATCGCAGGAATAATGCCCTTGAAGTCCATCGGCTTCAGTTCCACTTCGAAGCCCTCTTCTTTGGCGATCGCATTGATGAGCTCCACGTCGATACCGATATATTTGCCATCCTTCTCGAACTCGAACGGAGGGTACGTGGCATCCGTACCGAATACGTACTTCTTCGATCCCGCGCCCTGCTGCGCGCCGTCCGTACTTGCCGTCTTATCGGCCGAACCACAGGCACCAAGCGAAAGCGCGAGTACGGTGGTGAGTAGAATGGACCCTAATTTTTTCATAAACATTTGACCTCCTCTGGATTAAACAATGTACGGCGGACAACACGCAGCCCCTGGCTGTACGCCAAGGTTCTCGGGCAGATGATAAAGGTTTATCATACAGCCCTTTCCGTGCCTCCGACCTTCTTGTAAAGTTATCTAACATGAACGAACCCATTCTAGTCCATAACTAACCATGTGTCAATATTGATGACGCCATTCCTCCATTTGCCGTGTGAGTTAGCGCCCTATGGCTACCAGATGATGGATTCGTCCTCCATTAGTGTAAAAGAAAGCGCTTCATCTATCAACCCCTCTTTTTGTATTCCTTATATCCCTTGAGCTTCCCCTTCGACCACCTGTATCCCTTGAGCCGCCCCGTTATAATATGGATTATCTGGGGATAGTAGGACTGGCACCGCTATGATTTGGATCGGAGGGCAGAACTTATGAAGATGCTTAGACTCGCACTCGTGCTCGCCGCGGCCGTATCGCTGTGGCTGATCAACCACTATTACTTTCATTTCACCCCCCAAGGGGTCAGGGATGCGATCCTGAGCTTCGGCATTTGGGCGCCCTTGATTTATATTGCAGTATATACGGTAAGGCCGCTCTTCTTCTTCCCTGCCACCGTGCTATGTCTCGCCGGAGGACTGGCGTTCGGCCCCCTCTGGGGCACCTTCTACACGATTCTTGGCTTTACTGGAGACTCCATGCTCGTCTTCCTGCTGGCCCGCCGCTATGGAACCCGCTTCATCCGGCCGCCCGAAGGGAACATACGGAAGTGGCAGGAGCGTCTGGCACGCAAAGGCTTCCTCGCGGTGGCCTCGCTCCGTCTGATTCCCGTCGTTCCGTTCGACCTGATCTCGTTCGCCGCCGGCCTCTCTCCGATCCGCTTCCTACCTTACCTGGCCGGTACGGTACTCGGTACGATTCCCGTGACCTTCGCCTACAGCTTCCTGGGCGACCGCCTCTCCCATGGTCTCAGCCCCGCCCTGCTTCCGGGCCTGGCAGCGGTTCTGCTGCTTGCGGTGATTCCGGTCCTGCTCGTACGCCGGCGTTCAGCCAGATGACCGGGCTGGCGGGACCGAAGGGTAAAGCGTGTCAGAACCACCGCAGCTTGGGAGATGGACCTTGTGCTGCCTCTTCTCTTGGCCGTAGAAGACTCCTGCTTACCTTCACCAGGGTACAGAACAGCAATCTTGTGCTTATGTATACAGAATTCGTTTCAATACGCATTCTATTACCCCTCACAGCAGCTGATTAACCCATTTTATACCATAAATGTTGTTCCCCGGGGAACATTCCGTTCTCTTTCCCGCCGGCCTCCCGCGTTCCATCCACGCCAAAAAGGATACCTGCCGCCTCCCCGGCTTCCAGGTATCCTCTTTCCACTTTATCTTACAGCGGCTATCTCCGCTGCTACGCCCCCGGCTTCCCCACCGGAAGCCCCTGCTTTCGCTTCCACAACCGGTTGAGTCCGGCCATGACGGCCAGGAACACCCCATATCCCGCAAGCGTGCCGAGCAGACGCTTCGGATCGCTCGCCAGATTGTCCCCCGCCAAGGCGAACAGCAGCATGGCCGGCACTTTCCCCAGCGCCGACGCGGCGGCATACGTCAAGAACGGCACCCGGCTCAAGGCGCAATAGACGTTGACGAAGATCGACGGCACGAAGGGAATCATCCGTGTGAACAGAATCGAGAGGAATGCGTTACGCTCGAAGGCTGCCGTCAGCTTATCGAGACCCTTGCCTCCGTGCAGCAGCCGCTCGCCCCACTCCCGGTACCCATAGCGCACGAACAGGAACATGAGCAGGGATGCCGCCGTGGAGCCTGTCCAGGTGACGGCACCGCCGAGCAGCGGGCCGAAGGCCGCGCCAATCACGCCGCCGACCACCGGGTACGGAATCACCGGGAATAGCGCCATAAGCGAAGCCGCGAGGATGACCAAGAGAAGGTTGTCGGCTCCCTGCATCCAGTCCAGGATGCGGCTTCCGTACAAGTACAATAAATACGCTATGCCCACATAAACGATGCCGAGGCCCAGTTTGCGGATCATGCCACCCTCCCGTTATCCCTGCCGCCATCGGCGGATGAGATGGTTGATCACTTCCGAGAATACGAGCCCGATCGCGATAGCCCCGGACATCATGAACGCCTTGGCCGCCAAGGGCACCGCCAGATCGTATTGATTCTCCACTGCGTTGCGCATCGCATCATAAGCCATTCCCCCCGGAACCAGGGGGATAATGCCGGAGACGCTGAAGACAATCACGGGCGTCCTGTAGACCTTCGCGAACACTTGCGAGACCACGGCGACGAAGCAGGAGGACAAGAGCGTCGCTACGATTGGATCCACCGGCACCTCCAGGAACGTGAGGTACAGGGCCCAGCCGAGCATACCGACGAACCCGCCCTGGAGCAGTGTCCCCTTCGGCACATTGAAGAGGATCGCGAAGGCCGCCGTGGCAATGAAGCTGGTGGCGAGCTGTTCGAGCATCGTCATGCGATTCCCTCCCCGCCGAAGAAAGCGAACACGAAGGCGATCCCTGCTCCGATCGCGAAGGCGGTCAGGAACGCCTCCGCCCCCTTGGACAGCCCCGAGACGAAGTGGCCGGCCATCAGGTCCCGGACCGCATTCGTAATGAGCAGCCCGGGGACGAGCGGCATGACGGAGCCGATGATGATTTTGTCCAGATCCCGGCCGATCCCCGCCTTCAGGAAGAGGAAGGCCAGGCAGCCGATCAGCAGGGAGGACAGGAATTCCGCGAAGAACTTGATCGGCACCAGCTTGTGAAAGTAGAGCAGGAACGCAAGTCCCGCTCCGCCGGACAGCAGGGCCGGGACAAAGTCACGCCACGCGCCTCCGAACATGATAAGGAAGCAGCCGCTGGCAATCGCCGCAGCTGCGATCTTGAAGCTGACGGGATACCTCGGCCCGGCGGCATCGATCCCTTCGAGCTCCCGGTAGGCTTCGGCCGCCGTGAGTTCCCCGCTGCTGATCCTGCGGGAGACCGCATTGACATCCGTAACCTTGCGCAGGTCCGTGGACCGCTCCGAGATCCGAACGAGCCGGGTCGTCTGCCCCGGTCCCTCCACCGAGAAGATGATTCCGGTAGGCGTCACGAAACTGTGGGTGTTCGGCATGCCGAAGGCGTCCGCGATTCGGGCCATCGTATCCTCGACCCGGTACGTCTCCCCGCCGCTCTCCAGCATGATTTTGCCGGCTAACAGGCAGACCTGCACGACCTCTTGGGCGGGATTGGATTGTAGTAGCTGATCCATAGGTGTTATCTCCTAGCCAGCAGCCAAAGGGCGGTCCTCCCGTCCCGGCTTACGTCCGTTAGTTGGTTTCCAAAAGTATAGTATAAGGAGCCGGAGCTTTCAAGGCAGCCCCCTCACCTCAGGAGACGGACAAGCACCGAGGGGTGGAAAAATATATTCGCGGAGTGCGTCAGGTTCATCGCCTGCACCAGCTTCTTATACACCGTCTCATCCTTGGCGGATGCGCGGTAGATCTTCATCGTCAGCCACTGCTTGAACCGCAGGCCCGGCGGCCTCCGGCCGGGAATCGCGGGATGCCGGAACGCCTCCGTCAAGGCCGTCTCCCACGGGTAATCCGTCAGCTTGACGAGCTTCCGGTAGTATTCCCGGTGTAGCGTATCCAGCCCGCCGGCATCCTGTGCTCCCGCCAGCTGCCCCTGCAGCAGCTCCGCTTCCATCGCCGCGACGGACATCCCCTGCCCATAGATCGGATCGAACCGGCAGTAGGCATCGCCCAGCATCACCAGCCGGCCCGGCAGATGCCCCATCCGCTCCGGCCTGCGCCGCTGCTGGGCCGGAATCCGGCAGGTCTTGATCCCGCCGAGCGGCTCCGCGTCCCGGATGAAGTCATAGATATGCGGCTGGGGGAGCGCACTCGCCAGATCGAGGAATGCCTCTTCGGTCGCCGCCGGCTCTCCAAGGTAGGTGCCCAGCGTCACGCCCATCTTGCCGTCCTCGTACGAGAGGATGACGCCGAAGCTGGGCAGTTCCGGCAGCCGGGCGGAGATCAGCAAGTTCTTCCACCCCGGGGCGTGTTCTTCAGGCAGCCGCTTGTAATAACGGGTAGCGTAACACAGACCGATGTGGATGTTCTCCGACGTCCCGGCGGCATCTTCCTTGCCCGTCAGCCACTCCATCGTCTTCGAACCCGCCCCGCTTGCATCCACGATGAAGTCCGCCTCCAGCACCTCCGCCCGTCCCGATTCCTCCCGCAGCTTCACGCCGCGCACAGTCTTGCCTTCGGGAGACAAGAGAAGCCCTTCTGCGGCGGTGCCGTACCGGAACAGGACGCCGGGGCAATCCGCGGCAAGCCTCCGCCGGATATGCCACTCCAGGAAGGGCCTGGTCTGCTGCAGGCCCTCCAGCCCGCTGCGGAAGCGCCGCTTCCACGCCCCGGCTTGATACCATGCCATATCCCCGATGAAGTCCGTCACCACGCTGCCATCCGCGACCAGTTCTCCGGTGAACCCGGGGAACAGCCGGTCGAGCACCTGCTGCCCGCTCATCAGCAGCAGATGCGAGTGATGCCCCTGCGGGACCCGCCTGCGCGGCGTCTTGCCCTCCTGCGGTTCGCCCGCTTCCACAATCACCACCTCGCCGAACGACCCCGAGAGCGCCCGGGCCGAGAGCATTCCCGCAATGCTGCCGCCGATGACGACAGCCCGGCGGCCGAGCCGCCCCTGTGCTACCGATTCCTGCACCTATGCTTCCTCCATCTCCGGTTGGCTTCCATAAACATGAATATTTTACCAGCCTATGCGGAGTCCATGTGCTTTCTAAAGCACTCTTAAGGACACGGAGGACCACGGCAAATAACCCCTCCCCTGGAAAGGGGGAGAGGTTAGGACGATTGCAATCGGTACGTGCCAGGAGGATATCTTTCACTCCTGCAGCAGTCCCCGGATTTTCAAAAAATTCCGGAACGCGCTCAGGAGAAACGCGGCGGCCGCAGTGGATAGCGGCAAACAACAGATCGCATAGACTGGGCCCCATACCCAATAACCGGAGACATTCACTTGGCGGAGCCCGCCAAATGCAAGAGAACTTCCCATGATCGCGCCGGCAGTTCCCATATATAACACATTGATAAAACCAATGAAAGCACATAAGAACCAGAACTTTGATCTACTCAGGGCTTGAAAGGCGTGAAAGTAACCGGCAATCCCGAGTGTAATACACAAAGGAATACTTAACCCGCCGAAAAACCAGAACCATCCCTCCGCACCGCCCCCTCCAGCCAACCCATTAGCCAATACGGCAATAAATAGACTGAAGATAACACTGGCCACCAGTCCATAAGCAACTCCCCACAATGTACGGCGATAAGTATCATTCATCAGGACCGCCCTCCGTTCCCACTCGGGGTGGTTATAGTTCATTCCAACGCAAACTCCCCCGGCTCATGCCGGTACCGCTCCAAGTCGATGCGGTCGCCCGGGCCCATTTCCACGCCTTCGCTCTCCAAATAAAGCTTCTGCTTCTCCCTCGACTCCTCGTCCCGCATGGCAATCTCCCCTTTGGCATTGACCACCCGGTGCCAGGGAAGCCGGTGGGCCCTGCTCATCGAATGCAAGATACGGACGACCTGCCGCGCTGCTCTGGGGCTGCCGGCCAAAGCCGCAATCTGCCCGTACGTCATCACGGTTCCTTCCGGTATTTCCTTGATAATTCCGATAACTCTCTCGGTATAAGGATTCATTCCGCCGTCTCCCGTTCTTGTATAGACCTCGCCTGCGCTTCTATACCCCTCAGCCGAGGTTAGCCGGTGGCTCTGTAATCCTATTCTACCATAGCTCCCATCCCTATTTCCCACTTCCTCCCGCATCCTGCAGTCACGGCATTGCCCCCAATGGAACGGAATCCCAGGGGATTCGTTTAGCCTCCCCCTGGGCCGGGTAATAAGAAGCAACCTTACTTGAAGGAGATGGTAACGATGAGCAGCACACAAGGACTCAGTGACAAGATCAAAGGCGGCGTTTCCAAAGTAAAAGGTGAAATCAAAGACCAGATCGGCAACGCCACTGACGATAAATCCCTTCAAGCCGAAGGCAAACTGGACAAGCTGAAAGGCGAAGTGCAGGAAGGCATCGGCAAGCTCAAAGAATAGCCGTACTCGAGCGGATACGGCCCCCAGCCTGCGGGTTTGGGGGCTTTTTCCTGTATAAAAATGGATTGATATTGGCAGAGGTTGGTTTATAATAGAGAGATTCATAGTCCAATAGTCTCATCCCCTTTCTTACAAGAGCAGGTAAGGAAACCATGCGGGACTGGACACCATGCAGCTTCCATAGGAGGGTAACATCATAGTGAAAACTAGCTTCAACATCGCGGTCTCCGTCATACTAATCGCGCTGCTTCTCGTCCAGGCTTCAGCCTTCTCTTCTCCCGTTAGAGCTGCAGCTGCCGCCGGCGAGCGTACTTCGCTGATCATCCTGGTCCAAGACCGTGTGGACGAGTCCGCAGCCAAGCCTTATCTCAGGGCCCTGTCGTCTGTCGGATTGAACTTACAAGTGATGTCCGTATCCGAGACCATCGATTGGTCCAAGACCAAGCTGGTCATCGTCCCTGAAGCGACGGCTGCCTCTCTGCCCCCGCAGCTGCAGGATTCCTTGGCCGCTGAGACCCGCCAAGGGCTGGGCCTCGTCATGGAAGGCCCGTCGGACCTGGCCGCGAAGCTCGGCGTGAAGGTCCAATCCGGGACGGTCGGCATTCGCGATATCGCGGACCAGGCCCATCTGTCGACGGCCATCCACTGGAAGGAGCAGCTGACGATGCGGTTGTTCTCCATCGAGAATGGCCGAACCTTCGTCAGCGACAAGACCTCCGGTTCTCCTATCCTGTCCGGCGGCCAGGCGGGCAGCGGCCGCTTCCTCTATCTCGGGGTGCCGCTCGACGCCCGGGACGCTTGGGGCTTCGACCGGTTTCCCTTTTTCCATGACACCTTGACCGGCTACTTCGGCATCCAGCCGAACGTACGGATCGACGGCTTGTCGGCCTTCATCGACTGGGGGTATTACTACGATCAGGACCCGGTGCAGCTGGCCGAGAAGCTGAAGAGTATGGGCATCCGCAAGGTGTTCCTGAGCAGCTGGTATGACCGTCATCTCGTGTCCGACTATTACAAAAAATTCATCCATAGTGCGCATGTCAACGGCCTGCTCGTCTACAGCTGGTACGAGTTCCCGATGGTGTCCAAAGGCTTCTGGGACGCCCACCCGGAGTGGCGGCAGAAGACTGCCGCCGGCGGGGAAGCCCATATCGATTGGCGCTACCTGATGGCGCTGGAGATTCCCGAATGCCTGGAAGCGGTCAAGGAAGTCATCCGGCAGGATTTGACCGCCTATGACTGGGACGGCGTCAATCTCGCCGAGCTCTACTTCGAATCTCCCAATACGGCATTCGGGGACAAGGCTTCGATCACGCCGATGAGCGGTGCGTTCCGTGCGTCCTTCCAGGCGCAGTACGGCACCGATCCCCTGGAGCTGTTCACCGAGGGCAGTGCGAACCACCGGACGAAGAACGACGCTCTCTTCCAATCCTACGTGAAAGAACGCACCCGCCTTATCACGAAGCATCACGGGGAGCTGCTTGATTTTATCTCCAAAGGAACTTGGCCCCGTCCGCTGGAGCTCCTCCTTACGAACGTCGATACCGCCATCGAGACACACATGGAGGCCGAAATCGGTGTGGATATGGAGGAACTGACAGCCATTGCTTCCCAATATAAAGCCACAGTCATCGTGGAAGATCCGTTCACCCTGTGGAGCCAAGGTCCGGAGCGCTACCGCACGATGGCCGAGACGCACCAGAAGACGCTGGCTTCGGCAGGCTCCCTCTCTCTGGATATCAACGTAGTCGACCGGGCGGATCAGGGAGAGCGGCCGACGAAGCGGCAGACCGGCCTAGAATTCACCACCCTGATCGCCGAGGGGGCCAAGCACTTCCGCCCTGTCGCCGTCTACGAATCCCGGGTAGGCGATGCGGACAAATACAAGTACGCGCCTTATGCGCTGGGCTCCACTGTGAAAGTAACGCCTCTGTCTCAGACAGACCTGCGTGTGGAGGCGCCTTCCACCTTCGTCTACGAGATCGGCGGCGGCACCGGGATGCTGTACGAGGCCACGGTAGACGGCAGCGCGTGGCCTGCCGGCGGCCCAGACGGTGTGCTGCTGCCGAGGGGCAGCTATACCGTGAAGCTCGCTCCTAGAGCGGCGGAGGACAGCCGGCTGTGGCTCACGAGCTTCAACGGCGAAGTGCTGGACGCCGGCCGCACCGCTGGCGGGCTGACCCTGAGCTACGACGAGAAGCACCTCGTATCGGCGGAGCTGAATGCCAGACCGAAGACCGTCCTCGTGAACGGGCAGCCCGTGCAGCCTACGATCTACTACCGCAGCGGCGTCTTCGTCGTCGAGCTTCCCGCCGGGAAGAACACAGTGGAGTTCGCCGGAGGAAGCGACGAAGTGAGCGTGTCCCTGAACGGCAAGCTCGTGCCCTTCACGGAACCCGCCGTCATCCGCAGCGGTACCGCGCTCTACGCGCTGAGCGATCTGCTTCGCGCCCTGGGAGCGCCTTACCAGTGGAACGCTGAGCACCGGTCGGTCGAAGCCTCCCTCGGCGGCTACGCCATCTGGGCCCAGATCGACAATCCCGCCGCCCGGGCGAACGGATCGGATGTCTCGCTCGAGGTACCTCCGCAGATCATCAACGACCGGACGATGGTGCCGATCCGCTTCGTCTGCGAAGGATTCAACCTCTCCGTGGACTGGGATGCGCCGACACGCACAATTATCGTGAAATCCAAATAAGCGAAGGAGAACGGTCCTGCCTGCGTAAGCGGGCGGGGCCTTTTGGGTTAGAGCTTTTCCTTCAGTTACAGCTTTCTTCGGGTTGCAACCCTCCCATTTTCCATTTATTGGACGTGTCTATTTTTGTCGGTTCTTGCAACCTTCTGCGGAACCCGCCCGTCTGAGAGTTTGAAAGCAGCACCCACTACACAAGCCTGAGAGGAAGTAAGATGATGAACGCACCGAAGAATAGCACAATGAAGAAAAGCACAATGAAAAAAAGCCTGGCCCTGCTCACCCTGTCCACGGCCCTGATGTCTACCGGAGCCGCCTACGCTTCGACGACAACGAGCATGCCGCTGCCGATAGCAGCCGTATCCGCTCCGGAATCGGCCTCTGCTCCGGTTCTCATTAAGATTGGCGAAGAGACGCTGGCCGAGACCGGCTATCAGGTACCGGGCCAAGCCGAGCCGATGATTCCGCTGCGCAGCACAGCCGAGAAGCTCGGGTTCACGCTCGTATGGAAGCAGGAGACGCTCTCCGTCGAACTGAACAAAGGCAATATCTTCACCACGGTGAAGACCGGCGAAGACCGGTATGCGATCAACCGCATGTACACGTCGCTCGGCGCCGCGCCTGCGCTCGTCGAGAATAAGCTGTACGTACCGGTTTCCTTCGTAAGCAAAGTGCTGCATACCTCCGCATCCGTACAAGGGAACGCTGTGACGATCACAACAGAGGATGCGCAGAAGAACGAGCGGACGACCGGCGTAGTGACAGCGGTGACCTATAAGGATAATTACCGTTCCGTCCAGATCCAGGGGACAGGCACGAACGGAACTGTGCTCAATGTGGGCAGCGATACGGTCTTTCAGAAGAAAGACGGCTCCGCGCTCGCCTTCTCCGATCTGCATATCGGCATGACCGTGGAAGCCGAGCACGCGAAGTTCGCCACACTCAGCCTGCCGCCGCAGACACCAGCGTATAAGATTACGGTGCTTGATGCGGAGCAAGGCAAGGACCTCCTCGCTACAGCGGGTGAAATCCAGGACGTACGCAGCGGAGATAAGAAGGACAGCTTCTCCGTCGTCATCAAGGGCACCGGCTTGACCGAGCTCTCGCAAACCGAGGTCGTTCTTAGCGTTACCGCCGAGACTCCGGTCGTGAACATGAAGGGCGAGAAGGTGGACGCCGGCAAGCTGGTCAAAGGCGCCAAGGTAGTCGGGTTCTACGGCCCGGTCCTCACCAAGAGCCTGCCGCCGATCGGCAGCGCCTGGAAGATCGTAGTCGAAGCTCCGCAAGAATAGTCCGGAGGCCGGCCTCCTATGCGGTTCTATCGAGATAAACGACTTCACCGCCCTTTTTAAGGACGATGCGCGTTTATGAGATATATAAGATCACAGGATTGAGCCTTGGCGAGATTTAAATTCTTCCCTATCAACAAAAAAGACCTTCCATCCTACGGATGCGAAGGTCTTTTTCGGCTTTGGACTGCTGCTGTTCCGAAGGCGCCCCCCTCCTAAGGGGTTACATTTTCCACCGGCGGGGAAGTCTAAGAGAAAAACGGAAAGGAGAACGGAGGCCGGCTCATGGTAATCCTGACCAACCTTGCATTTCTCTTTTGGGCCCTGGCGTCCAAAGCTTACAAACAGTGGAGGACGTACTATCCGACCCTGGTTTTCGTCCCCTTCGTCAACGCCATGTATAACGTGCTCTGCGCGGACTACTTGCCTTGGTTCTATCAATCCGATTCCCTGCTGAGCCATAAGGCCATTGATCTCATCAATACCTTTATCCTGCTTCCCTGTACGGCGCTGCTTTACCTCCATTACTTCCCCGGCAGGCAGCGGATCCAGCTCTGGTACTATCTCGGCTGGATCTCGTTCTTCACCCTTATCGAATATGCCTGGCATGCGCAGGGACTGATCCAATACAACATCGGGTGGAACCTTTATTGGTCCATTCTCTTTTATTTCGCCATGTTCCTGGCGATTGTGCTGCATGACAGGCGGCCCCTCATGTCCTTGTTCTTCTCCTTCTCCTTCGCGGCTTCGCTGCTCGCTATCTTCCGGATCCGGTTCTGGGAGTAACCTGCGGCCTGGGAGCGGGGGCTTGACCTCATGACCATACCAAAAAACCGCAAGAGCCCCTGCTTCCCAGCGGGATGCTCCTGCGGTCTATTCTGCTTGGCGTCCTGCTTCACGGCACCCGGTACACATACACCTTCGTGCGGTGGAGATCCCTGCAGGTGACGACCCGCTCCGCCGTCCACCCCGGCAGGGCAAAATAAATGCTGACGACCCGCGTCCCCGGCTGCAGACGCTGGCGGAAGATGCCGCTCAGCCTCTGCATCGCGCCCGGGAACAGATAGCAGACGACGAGATCCGCCCCCTCGTAAGGATACCCGTACAGATCGCGCCGGAGGAAGGTGATCCGGCCGCTGCCGGCTCCTCCATAGGCATCCGGCTGCAGGCGCTGCAGCACTGCCGCTGCGGCCCGGGAGAACGCGTAAGGGATCGGCGAATTCTCGATCCCGACCAGCCGCCGGTCCGGGTACAGCCTCGCGAGCTGCAGTACGAGCTGGCCCCAGCCGGAACCGGCCTCCACTACCCGGAGGTGCTCCGGGAACCGGCCCACCTCCCGGGCTGCGGCCTGACGGACCAGCGCCGAGGAAGGCATCGGCGTAATGCCGTTCTTCCAGCTGGCATAGACGATGGACAGTGCAGCCAGCAGCAGGATGCCGATGAACACCGCAGACAGAACTTGGGTCACGCCGGGTCGCCTCCGTCTCCCTCTTACCTCTTATCTCTTCTTGTTCGCTTCGTGCACCTTGAGCAGCTTCCCCTTCAGGGTTGTCGTCTTCATGGCCTCGATGACCAACCGGCCTTTGCCGTTATGGATATCGACATACGACACATTATCGAGAATGTTGATGATGCCGATATCCGCAGCGCTCATCCCTTCGATCTTGGCCAGAGTGCCGACGATATCGACGGTCCGGATCTTCTTCTTCTTCCCGCCGCTGATGTACAGCTGCATGATGTCCTGATCGAGCTGTCCCTTCTTATCCTGCTTCGGGACCGGCTGCACCTGCCGCTTGGCCTCGAATGCCGCTTCGGCCTCCGCTACCTCATCCGGCGAAGGAGCTTCGCCGCGGCGGATCTCCTGCCCGATATAGCTCTCGATATTCCGGAGCGCCTTATGATCTGATTCCGTCACGAAAGAGATGGCTTTGCCCTGCTTGCCTGCCCGTCCCGTACGCCCCGTCCGGTGCACATAGCTCTCCCGGTCCACCGGCAGATCGTAGTTGATCACGTGGGTGATATTGTCGATGTCAATCCCTCTCGCCGCCACATCCGTCGCCACCAGGAAACGGAATTCCCCCCGGCGGAACGCATGCATGACGGCAAACCGGTCGTCCTGCTCCATGCCTCCGTGAATGCGGCCGCAGGAGTAGCCGAGCTCGTCCAACGCCTCGAAGACACTATCGACCCCTCCCTGCGTACGGCAGAAGAGGATGCAGGTGTCCGGGTTCTCGGTCACGAGCACATCTCGGAGCAGCTGCGCCTTCCCCTCCTCGCTCACCTCGAAGAGGGCATGGTCGATCCCTGCCGTCGTCCGCCCGGCGGAGGCGATCTCGATATCCTCCGGATCGTTCATGTACCGGTGGCAGAGATCCTCCACGTCTTTCGGCAGCGTAGCCGAGAACAACATCGTTACACGGTCCCGGGGCAGCTCCCGTAAGATGGCTTCCACCTGCTCGATGAAGCCCATGCTCAGCATCTCATCGGCTTCGTCGATGACCAGATAACGGACCCGTTCGAGATCCAGCGTGTCCTTCTCGATATGGTCCATCACGCGGCCGGGAGTGCCCACGACGATATGAACCTTCTGCATCAGCTCCGTCTTCTGTTTGGCAAAAGGCTGCTTGCCGTACAGTGCCGTCACGCGGATCCGCTTGAAGCGGCCGATATTCGTCAGATCCTCTTTGACCTGATCGGCCAACTCGCGGGTAGGTGTCAGGACCAAGGCCTGCGGCCGGTTCTCCTCCCATTCCACCCGTTCGCAGAGAGGAATGCCGTAGGACGCCGTCTTGCCGCTCCCCGTATGGGATTTCACTGTGATATCCTTGCCCGCTAGCGCCGCGGGAATGACAGCGCTCTGCACCTGCGTCGGCTCCTGGTAGCCGAGGCTGTCCAAGGCCCGGAGAATCTCTTCACTTAAGGCATACGCCCCAAAACCCGCTTCACTCATAAAGGAACTCCTTCGCGGCCGGGCTGCGGCCCGCTGTCTTTGGTCTGGTGGTTCAGGATATTATCCTCGAGCACCGCGAACTTGTCGCCGTACTCCCGTACAATGTGCCTCTCTCCCCAGGCGCAGAGGGAATCCAGGATGCTCTTCAGGCTCCATCCGTATTCGCTGAGCTCATACTCGACTTTGGGCGGCACCTGATTGTAGCTGATCCGGTTGACGATGCCGTCTTCCTCGAGCTCGCGGAGCTGCTGGGTCAGCATCTTCTGGGTGATGCCGTGCATCAGCCGCTTGAGATCGCTGGTTCTCTTCTTCCCATGGGTAAGATGGCACAGGATCACGCACTTCCATTTTCCCCCGATGACTTCCAGGGTGGCTTCTACGGAGATATTATATTTCTTTTTGGTCGTCACTACGCACTCCTCCTGCCCTCTGCCCTTATCCTTAGGATGACCGGGCCGTCCGCGTTATGGGTACTTTTTGGTGCCTATCATACTTCCGAGTACCTATAGCACTTCAAGGTACGTACTGTTCACATGGAATGGAATACTTCATAATAGCATTTACCGGCCGGTGATTACCATAGTAGGAGTGAAATCCATGTCTCTTGATTCCCGAAAAAGTACCTTGGCCCTGCTGGCCCTCGCCATCAGCGCCTTCGCGATCGGAACAACCGAGTTCATCAGCGTGGGCCTGCTGCCTCTAATCGCTGATGACCTGCATATATCCCTGACCACGGCAGGGCTTACCGTTACGTTATATGCGCTGGGCGTCACCCTGGGCGCCCCCATTCTGACGTCCCTCGCCTCGCGGATTCCGCGCAAGACGCTGCTGCTCTGGATCATGATCGTGTTCGTGGCCGGCAACAGCCTGGCCGCCGCAGCGGGCGGCATCACGCTGCTGCTGGCCGCCCGCGTCGTGTCGGCCTTCGCCCACGGCGTCTTCATGTCGATCGGCTCCACCATCGCCGCCGATCTCGTCCCGGAGAACCGCCGGGCCAGCGCCATCTCGATCATGTTCTCCGGGCTCACGATCGCCACCGTCACCGGCGTCCCCCTTGGCACCCTGATCGGGCAGCACTGGGGCTGGCGGACCGCCTTCATCGCGATAGCGGCCATAGGGCTCCTGGCCCTCGTCGCGAATCTGGCTCTCGTCCCTGCCGGACTGCGTCAAGGCAGCCCCACGCGGCTTCGGGACCAGGCGCGGCTCGTCAAGAACGGCCGCCTGCTCCTCGCCTTCGCCATGACCGCGCTCGGGTACGGCGGCACCTTCGTCGTATTCACTTACTTGTCCCCGCTGCTTCACGAGATCACAGGCTTCCAGGAGAGCACGGTAGCCGCCATTCTGCTCCTCTACGGCATCGCGATTGCCATCGGCAACGTGATCGGCGGGAAAGCCGCCAACCGCAGCCCCCTCTCCGCACTGTTCTATATGTTCGCCCTCCAGGCCGTCGTGCTCTTCGCCCTGTTCTTCACGGCGCCTTACCAGGCGTTGGGACTCGTTACGCTCTTCTTCCTCGGGCTGCTTGCCTTCATGAACGTCCCCGGGCTCCAGGTGTATGTTGTGATCTTGGCGAAGCGATTCGCGCCAGGTTCGGTGGATGTCGCTTCGGCGGTTAATATCGCCGCATTCAATGCGGGCATCGCCATCGGGGCTTATCTCGGCGGCGTCATAGCCGACTCGATCGGATTGATTCATACGACCTGGGTAGGCGCCCTTATGGTGCTCGGCGCCGTCCTGTTAACGGCCTGGAGCCGTGCGCTGGAGCGCAGGGACCAGCAGCCGGAGCGTGGACGCTTGGCGGAGAGCGTCACCGCGCGCGGATAAGCCAAGCCTTCGCCTTTATCAGTAAATATCACGATGTACCCGCAGTACGCAGCAGCTTGGGCATCTC
The DNA here is from genome assembly GCF_027533645.1 of Paenibacillus caseinilyticus. Taxonomy (GTDB): domain Bacteria; phylum Bacillota; class Bacilli; order Paenibacillales; family NBRC-103111; genus Paenibacillus_G; species Paenibacillus_G caseinilyticus. The sequence goes on along the minus strand of NZ_JAQAGY010000016.1, from coordinate 16,456 downwards.
CATCTACTCGCTCAGCTTATTCTTATTCTTCTGTGTACTCATCCTTAGGAGGTTCCAACCATGACTGTATCCATTCATCCTACCACTACCCTGCACAACGGGGTCACCATGCCGGTGCTCGGGCTCGGCGTATTCAAGGTCGAAGAAGGCGCCGAGCTCGTCGAGGCCGTCAAGTCCGCCGTCTCCCTCGGCTACCGGAGCATCGACACCGCGGCGGTCTACGGCAACGAGACCAGCGTCGGACAAGGCATCCGCGAAGCCCTGCAGGAGAGCGGCCTATCCCGCGGCGACCTCTTCGTCACCTCCAAGGTATGGAATGCCGATCTCGGCTACGAAGCCACTTTGGCGGCCTACGAGGCGAGTCTGGCGAAGCTCGGGCTTGATTATCTGGATCTGTATCTCATCCATTGGCCGGTCGCCGGCAAGTACAAGGAAGCTTGGAGAGCCCTCGAGAAGCTCTACAAGCAGGGACGGGTCCGGGCAATCGGAGTCAGCAACTTCCAGATCCATCATCTCGAAGACATTCTGCGGGATGCCGAAGTGAAGCCGATGGTGAACCAGGTCGAGTTCCACCCGCAGCTCACTCAGCAGGAACTGCTGCTCTTCTGCAGAGAGCAGGGCATCCAGCTCGAAGCCTGGGCGCCTCTCATGCAGGGCGGACTGCTGGAGCATCCGGTGCTTCAGGGCATCGCGGCGAAGCATGGCCGGTCGGTCGCCCAAGTTATCCTGCGCTGGGATCTGCAGCAGGGCGTCGTGACGATCCCGAAGTCCGTCAAGGCGCACCGGATTGCCGAGAATGGCGACCTGTTCGGCTTCGAATTAAGTGCCGGGGACATGGCTCTGATCAGCGGACTGAATGCGGATCATCGGGTCGGCCCCGATCCGGACAACTTCGACTTCTGAGGAAGAACCCGCCGGAGCGGGTCCACCCCATCCAACAACGAAGAGACCTTTCCATCCGCCTCATGGAAAGGTCTCTTCTTCATTCCCAATCTTCCCTCGTTACGCCCCGCGCACGGCGGAGCCGGCTTCCACCCGCGGCTCGTCAGCCGCTGCTTCGCCTCTTCCGGACAAGAAGATGTTGAGTACAATTGCGGTCAAGGAACCCGACACGATGCCGTTCTGCAGCAGCATCTTCGCGAAGTCCGGCAGCTGGTCGAACATCTGGGGCAGCGTGGCCGAGCCGAGACCGACGGCAATGCTGCACGCCGCGATCAGGAGGTTGCTGTCCTTGCGCAGATCCACGCCGGAGAGGATCGAGATGCCCGAAGCGGCGACCGAACCGAACATGACGATCATGGCGCCGCCGAGCACCGCACTCGGTATCACGGTCGTCAGTGCCGCGAGCTTCGGCAGCAGGCCCAGCACCACCATGATGCCCCCGGCCGCGAAGATGACGCTGCGCGACTTCACACGGGTCAGGGAGATCAGACCGACGTTCTGGGAGAACGCCGTATACGGGAAGGCATTGAACAGGCCGCCGAGCATAATGGCGACCCCTTCGGAGCGCAGGCCGTTCACGATCTGGCGTTCTTCGACCTTCTGGTCGGTCGCTTTGCCTACGGCAAAATAAACGCCGGTCGATTCGACCATACTGACAATATTCACAATGATCATCGTGATGATCGCCGTGATGCTGATCTGCGGCACGCCGAAGTAGAACGGCTGCGCAATGCTGACCCACGAAGCTTGGCCGACGGAGTCGAAGCTTACGATGCCCATCGCATAGCCGGCTGCCGTGCCCGCGGCCAAGCCGACGAGCACGGAGATCGACCGCAGGAAGCCGGAAGCCAGCCGATTCACGAGCAGGATGACGACCAGCGTACCGAGAGCGAGCAGCAGGTTGCGGGGCTGCCCGAAGTCCGGGGCGCCTTGTCCGCCGGCGGCATTGTTCATCGCTACCGGAATCAGCGAGAGGCCGATGATCGTGACGACAGACCCGGTCACAATCGTCGGGAAGAACTTCAGCATCTTGCCGTAGAGCGGCGCGGCCAGCACCACGAACAAGCCTGATAAGATAATCGCCCCGTACGCGGTGGCGAGGTTCGATGTCGAAGCGATCGCGATAATCGGACCGACCGCCGTGAAGGTACAGCCGAGGATAACCGGCAGTCTGCTGCCGAAGTACCGCGTACCCATGACCTGCAGAATCGTGGCGAGGCCGCAGGTGAAGAGATCCGCTGCGATGAGATAGGCCATCTGTTCGCCGGTGAGCCTCAGCGCGCCCCCGACGATCAGCGGCACGACCACGGCGCCGGCATACATGGCAAGCACGTGCTGGAAGCCTAATGTAATCACTTTTTGTTTGCTTAACATGCTGTACGACGCTCCTTAGGATGGTTGGTATACACTGTCGTTCTCAATGAAATGCACTTCGCCCGGCGCCATCGAAGCGATACGGGCCAGGGAGTGGACCTGCACGCCCTTGTTCTCGAGCAGGCTGCGGCCTTCCTGGAAGCTCTTCTCGATCACGCATCCAACACCGACCAGCTCCGCTCCCGAGGCTCTCACGATATCGACCAGTCCGACCAGCGCGGCGCCGGTAGCGAGGAAGTCATCGACGATGAGCACTTTGTCGTCCGGGCCGAGATAATTCTGGGAGACGCTGATTTGATACGTCTCTCCTCGGGTAAACGAATGAACGGGAGCCGTATACACGCTCTCCGAAAGGGTGACGGCCTTCTTCTTCTTGGCATAGACGAACGGGACGCCGAGAGCGATGCCCGCCGCCATTGCGAATTGAATCCCGCTCGCTTCGATCGTCAGCACCTTGGTAATCGGCTGACCGCCGAAGATCCGTCCGAACTCCTTGCCGATCGCAAGCGCCAGCGCAGTATCCACCTGGTGGTTCAGGAAGGAATCCACCTTGAGCACCGTATCCGACAGAATGAGCCCCTCTTGTCTGATGCGTTCTTGAAGTAATTTCATGCAGTAACCGCTCCTTTGGTGTACATAATCAAAAAAGGACAGTTTCCCTTGAGCGCTGTTTCTCTCAAGTGAAATCTGTCCCCGGGGACCCCGGGTCCCTCCTGGTATAACACAAATAAAGTGTCCGCACCGCATGGACCGGCCTTACTTCCCTTTCCTATACGGATGTTCGGAATAAGAAACGGCACGCCCGGTGCGCTTTCACTCATAGTCGGATAATTACAGTGGTCATCCGGTAGAAACGTTTGGGCCATATCCCCAAAATTATACGAGTCGTTGTATGAAGTTATTTGTCTATATTACACGCTGCGCCCGGGCGTTTCAAGAGCGATTTTGGCGTGGTCCGGGTCGTCGGCATGAGTTGAATTAATTAACCTTAGGATAAGAATTGGGTTCAGATTCCGGAATATACCCCGAAATCAAGGGATTATACGAGACTTCATCGGCTAATCGTTCCTCTTACGTTCCAATTATCATCCAAACATTACCAAATTCCTTTTGACAATGGAAATTCAAAAACCGTATTATAATAGAAGAATAGGAGGGTTTAATCAGATGACAGGTTCCGACAAACAACAGATCGTCGAAAGTGTGCCTCAGCAAGGGTTCTTCGGGCATCCCAAGGGATTGTTCACGCTCTTCTTCACTGAATTCTGGGAGCGGTTCTCCTATTACGGCATGAAGGCCATCCTGGTTTTCTATATGTACTACGAGGTCTCCAAGGGCGGGCTCGGCATCAACGAGAGCACGGCACTGGCCGTTATGTCGATCTACGGATCGCTTGTCTACATGTCCGGCATCATCGGCGGATGGCTGGCCGACCGGATCTTCGGCACGTCTAAGGCGATTTTCTACGGCGGCATATTGATCATGATCGGCCACATCGTATTAGCATTACCTGGAAGCGCTGCCATGCTTTTCGTCTCGATGGCGCTGATTGTCCTCGGTACCGGACTGCTCAAGCCTAACGTATCGAGTGTCGTCGGCGAGATCTACAGCGAGGGTGACCACCGCCGCGATGCGGGCTTCAGTATTTTCTACATGGGCATCAACCTCGGAGGCTTCCTGGCTCCACTGGTCGTAGGCACGCTCGGCATGAAATACAACTTCCACCTCGGCTTCGGCTTGGCCGCCATCGGGATGCTGCTCGGGCTCACGGTCTTCATTCTTACGAAGAAACAGAATCTCGGGCTCGCCGGCACGATGGTAGCCAACCCGCTGTCCCCCGCCGAGAAGAAAACCGCCTACACCCGGATCGGGTTCGGCGTCCTCGTGGTTGCGGTGCTTATCGCCGTGGCTATCCCAGCCGGCCTGCTTACGTTCAAGAGCTTCATCAAGCTCGTAGGGATCCTCGGGATTCTGATCCCGACCCTCTACTTCATCGTCATGTACCGCAGTCCCAAGACGACGGCCGTCGAGCGTTCCCGCATCATCGCCTACATCCCGATCTTCATCGCTTCCGTGATGTTCTGGGCGATTCAGGAGCAAGGCTCGACGATTCTCGCCAGCTATGCGGACAAGCGCACCCAGCTCGACTTCGCGGGCATTCACATCTCGCCGGCCTGGTTCCAGTCGCTGAATCCGCTGTTCATCATTATCTTCGCTCCGGTCTTCGCCTGGCTGTGGGTGAAGCTCGGGGACCGTCAGCCGACGATCCCGCGGAAGTTCTCGCTCGGCCTTCTCTTCGCCGGCCTGTCGTTCCTGGTCATCCTGCTCCCGGCCACCCTCGGCGGCAGCGACGGGCTCGTCAATCCGCTGTGGCTCGTGCTCAGCTACTTCATCGTCGTCGTCGGAGAACTGTGCCTCTCGCCGGTAGGCCTCTCGGCTACCACCAAGCTGGCGCCCGCCGCGTTCTCCGCGCAGACGATGAGCCTGTGGTTCCTCTCCAACGCCGCGGCGCAGGCCATCAATGCGCAGATCGTGAAGTTCTACACGCCGGAGACCGAGATGGTCTACTTCGGTGTCATCGGGGGAGCCTCCATCGTCCTCAGCCTCATCCTCTTCCTGCTCTCGGGCAAGATCCAGGGCTATATGAAGGGTGTAAAATAAGGCATTACCGCCTTCCTCCTCCGACCGGCCGGCCGGAAATTTTCCGTTCCGCGCAGGCTGGACCTATAGAACGCATATGAACAAGCCCCCTGCCGAATGCTCGGTCAGGGGGCTTATGTCGTCTTAGCCAGCAGTTGGAGTTGATTCCGCCGCGGGCCGTTCATCTCTCAGCTGCTTGCTCCGCAGCTGTCCGCAGGCGGCATCGATGTCCGTGCCGTGCTCCAGCCGTACACTGCAGCTCAGTCCCTGCTTTTTGATAATATCGTAGAACGCCCGTACGGACTCCTTCTCCGTCCGCTGGTACTGGCTGTGCTCGTCTACCGGATTGTAGGGAATGAGATTCACGTTGACGCTCATCTTCCGTTCCTTCATCAGCTCCGCGAGCTCCAGGGCCTGCTCCGTGCCGTCGTTGACGTCCTTCAGGAGGATGTATTCGATGGTGATCCGCTGGTTCGTCTTCTCCCAGTAATAATCCATCGCTTCCATCAGCTTCTCGATCGGCAACGCCTTATTGATCTTCATGATCCGCGTACGCAGCTCGTTGTTCGGCGCGTGCAGGGAGATCGCCAGGTTGACCCGCATGTTCAGGTCGGCGAATTCCTTGATCTTCTCCGTCAGGCCGCTCGTCGATACCGTGATGTGCCGGGCGCCGATCGCCAGTCCCTTGTGGTCGATCACCACCCCGAGGAAGTCGATCAGGTTCTTGAAGTTATCGAACGGCTCGCCGATCCCCATCACCACGATATGGCTCACCCGCTCGTCTTGGCCCGCGGCATCCAGGTGGAGCTGGACCTTCATGATCTGCTCCACGATCTCGCCGCTCGTCAGGTCCCGGCTCTTCGCCAGCAGCCCGCTCGCGCAGAAGCTGCAGCCGATGTTGCAGCCCACCTGCGTCGTCACGCACACCGACAGCCCGAACTTATGACGCATGAGCACCGTCTCGATCAGGTTCCCGTCCTGCAGCTGGAACAGGAATTTCACTGTGCCGTCCGCCGATTCCTGCTTCGTATGCTCGTTCATCGTCTTGAAGACGAAGTGCTCCGCAAGCAGCGCCGTACATTCCGGATGCACCTCCGTCATCTCGGCGAAGTCCGTCACCCGCTTGCGGTACAGCCCCTCCCACACCTGAGCCGCGCGGGACTTCTTGTGCCCCCGCTCCCCCAGCCACTCGGTCAATTGCTCTAATGTCAATCCATATATGGATGGTTTCATATCGGTTGTCCTCTTTTCGGTACTTGGAAGTCTAGTCTGTAGGGACTATAAGTTGGTTTGCACTCTCTCTCATTATTGTCCCAGATTGTTTTTAGTAAAACAAGGGGAAAAACGAGGGGAAAGCCCATCTACCCTATTTGACCGACTTCCGTTCCACGCTATCTCTCTCTGAACTTAGGATTCTGTCCAACCTCCCAGCCTCCCGAAGCCCTTGGCAGGAGATTCTCCTTGCCCGGCCGCATGATATTCTGTAAACTTCTTGAATATGCTTCAAGAAAGGTTGACAAGAACACCATGGACTTATCTCAGCGTAGTATGGCCCGGAATCAAGCAGCCAAAGAACCGTTCCCGGTCTCGATCCTGTCCCTTACCGCAGGCGCCTTCGCGATCGGTATGACGGAATTCGTCATCATGGGGCTTCTCCCCAACGTCGCAGAGGATCTGCAGGTCAGCATCTCTTCGGCCGGGCAGCTCATCACGATGTATGCCTCGGGGTAGCCGTCGGAGCTCCCATCCTGACCATCCTCACCCACCGGATTCCTCAGAAGCAGCTGCTGTGCCTGCTTATGCTTCTGTTCATTCTCGGCAACGGCATCTCGGTCGTCGCTCCAAACTATGCCGTTCTCATGGGCGCCCGGATGATCACGGCCCTGACTCACGGCACCTTCTTCGGCGTCGGAGCCGTCATCGCCTCCAATCTGGTGCGTCCCGACAAACGCGCCGGGGCCGTATCCATCATGATGGCCGGCCTCACGATTGCGAATATTATCGGCGTTCCGCTCGGCACCTTCATTGGCCAGCATATGGGCTGGCGTGCCTCCTTCGGCGCGATTGCGATCATGGGGGTCATCGCCTTGATCGGCATCCTGATCTTCATCCCGCAGCTGCGGCAGGACAAGCCGGCAAGCATGGCCCAGCAGATTACCGCGCTGGCCCGGCCCAAGCTGCTTCTCTACCTGCTCATCGGTGCGCTGGGCAATGCCGGGCTGTTCGCCGTCTTCACGTACATCACCCCGCTGCTCACGCAGGTTACCGGGTATATGGAACACAGCGTGACCTGGATTCTCGTCCTGTTCGGCTGCGGGGTGACCCTCGGCAACATCGTCGGCGGCAAGCTCGCGGACTGGAAGCTGATGCCCTCCATCCTGGGCCTTTACTTTGCGGTCTGCGTCATCCTCACCCTTTTCACGTTAACGGTCTATCATCCCATTGCGGCTGTATTGACCATTTTCCTGTGGGGCGCCGCGTCCTTCGCGGTCATGCCGGGGCTGCAGGTGCGCATCATGAGCCTCGCCCAAGCAGCACCGGCCCTGGCTTCCACCTCCAGTCATTCGGCCGGCAATCTGGGCAACGCGGCAGGGGCATTCATCGGAGGCTGGGTCATTACCCATCTGTCCATCACCTCCCTGCCTTGGGTCGGAGCCGTGCTGGTGGGCCTCGCTCTGGTGCTGGGGCTTGCCTGCTATATCGCGGAACGCCAATCCGCGGCGGCTTAATCCCCTGCTTCTTCCACTTCTTTTCTTCCGCTTCTATGACGAACAGCCCCGGCTTCTCTCCGAAGCTGGGGCTGTTTGTTATGCCGCGAAGCATACCTTACTCTCTTACGCCTTCAGCAGCACCCGATTCGAGTGGTTGGCACGGCGGAATTTGATGAAGCTGACGATACGCCAGGTCGCGATGTAGCCCAGCGTCGCCAGGTTGCACATGAAGCTGAGCGTGCTCGGGTCGATAGACTGTACCGTCGCAATCACCAGGAACCGCAGCGCAAAGATCGTGATGAACAGGACGAACACCGCTCTGCTGCGCTTAATGAACGTGTCTCCGTTGCCCCTTACTTCAAAGTTGGTCGTTACGATCAGCGGGATGGCAAGCACGATCCCAATCAGCAAAGCAACGAGCACCTGCCCTTGCTCGATGTGCAGCCGCGGGTCGAATAACTGGGTCAAGGAAGTGGAGATATAGAGGATCGGCAGAAGCAGAGTAACTCCAGATGGGTTCAACGGTTTACGCATCCCTCTTACGTGTCCACGCAGGATAAGGATAAAAATTAATGCTGAGATTATCATTGAAACGGTTGTATTCATATCATCGCCACTCCCTTAAGGTTTCTTTTCGATAGATTCATTATCGCTTGTAAGGGAATGATTCCCTAGTGAGGGAAGTCATCGAATCCAGGGTGACTATCGTCATGATTGGATGATCGCTTATCCTCGGCCTCTCTCCTATTTTTTATAATTTCAATATTTTGCTAAATGTGATATCATCTCAATATCAATTAAAAGCAGGAAGCTGATCCAAAGAATAGGGAGTGAAGCCAGATGGTAAATCAAAGCTCGATTACGGCTATGATCGTTCAGGTTATCCTAGGCATTGTAATCATTGTGTCTCTGCTCGTGTATTACCGCCGTACACTTCACATTTCTTACCGTGCGGTCGGTGTCGGAATTCTGATCTTTATCGTTTTCTCGCAGATCTTGGAGCAAGCACTGCATGTCTATATGTTCTCCGGCAACCAAACGACGGGAGCGTGGCTCACCAATCCTTGGATGACCGCTGTTTACGGCGGACTGGCGGCAGCAATATTCGAGAATGCGGGGCGTTGGCTCGGGTTCTCGTATCTACTAAAAAACCGGCAGGAGCGCAAAGATGGCATTGCGGTAGGAATAGGCCACGGAGGGATCGAGATCCTGCTCATTAGCGTGCTTCTTGGCATCGGGGGGATCGCGCTTGCTTCCATGATCAACACCGGAACCTTCGAGCAGCTGCTCCGCGCCGAAGCCACGCCCGAGCAGCTTGCTCTGTTCCAAGGGTTCAAAGACCGGATGATTCATGCAACGCCGGGTGAATATTGGCTGGGCGCGTTCGAGCGCATCCCGGCGATGGGTATCCAGATCGCGCTTTCCGTAACGGTTTTGTACGGGATTCGGGCACGAAGGGCCGTCTACTTGCTTTATGCCGTTGGGGCTCATGCTTTTATCGACTTCTTCGCGGGGTTATACCAAGGCAAGGTGCTGCCATTATGGGCAGTCGAAGGTATCGTGTGGACGGCGGGGATCGGTGCCGTGATCGTGATTGTGAAGTCAAAGGGCTGGTTCGCGAACTTCACGCCACGTTCTGAACAAAGAAAGGAAGACTTCTCCGATGAGCAGTCCTCCTCATTTGGCAGCCGTTTGTAACCCGCCCCTCCCTGCCAGCCCACAAACAAAAAGGCCACTTCTATCGCAGAAGTGGCTTTGCCGTCTATCGCATTTGCGGTCTATACGAGGTTCCCTATTTTACTGCAATATAAATTTCCACTTCAGCAGAAGAAGGATCGAAACCGCGGGTATCATACCTTTCGAAATCCCCCGTGTAGGCTCTCTTCTCCACCGAATTCTCAAAATACGCCCAAATGTCTCTCCATGCTTGAGGTATCACTTCAAACACCGGGCCTTTTTTCGTCTTGAACACGACATACTTGCCTGCCGGAATTATGAAATGATCCTCTTGCTTCTCACCCTGGAACGCATCATTGCTTATTTCATGTCCGATGACGACCGTGTACGCTCCTGTGGCATCGCTCTCGTAATCCGTATATAAGACATAAGTGAATTCGGGATTGGCAATACCAGGATGGGCTGCAATGCTGCTGGAGTAGAGGGTTTTCCACAGTCCCGGGATAAGGCCCTCCGGTCCCGCTTCCTGAGCGTTGGTAGTACGTGCACTAATGCCAATCATCTTTATTTCCGGTTGAACAGCCGTAGCCATAGACATGAGTCATCCTCTTTTCTAAGTGATTGACACCAGTATACAGCGGCAAAGTGGACACCTATATGTCCAGGTTCGAATAGCACTCCATAATTTTCTGTGCTCTTCGTCTGATCTCCTTGGCCACATCAAGCGGCTGCTCTACCTTGACCCCATCGCCATAACTTAGCAGATTACCATAGAACCACTCATCGCCTATGAACTTGCCCTTCACCTGTACCGAACCATCCTCCAGAATACGGATGAGGTCCGCAGGATAGGTATCTTCAACCCTGTAGCGCACCTTCGGATGAAACGTAAGGGTCATCTCCTGCTCCTTCTCTTTGGACCATTCCGAATCCCAGCCATACCTCTCCAGCGGCGGAATCTCACGAGGTGCGAAATGTTCTGTGGTCAACTGCAATCCCTGGATACGGGACAGCCGAAATACCCGATAATCCTCTTTTAGCGTACAATACGCTTGTACATACCACAAATCCCCCTTCAATATCAGATTGCACGGCTCAATGACCCTCTCGCTCTCTGATCCGTCCCGGTTTGAATATTGAATATTCACCCGGAGAGAGCTCTCTATGGCCTGCTTCAACGTATTTATTTTTTTCCGTGCGGCGGCACTCTGTCCCCAAGGGTTAAAATCGAAAATAACCCCCGTTCCTCTGGATTCGCCGTCTACCCGATCCGATTGGCGGAGCAGGGCCTTCACCTTCTCGAGCAGATGCTCCAGCATCCCGTCATCTAACGCAGAGGCAGCCCCTTGGACTGCAGCAATCAGAGCGGCTATTTCTTTAAGGGACAGGAATTGGCGGCCTATCGTGTACTGCTCCATGATTTCAAACCCGCCCGCTGTCCCCTGGTGTGCGGCAATAGGAATGCCCGATTGGCATAAGGTATCGATGTCCCGATAAATCGTCTTCGTCGAAACCTCGAATCGGTCCGCCAGCTCTTTAGCACTGATGCGTTCGCGATTTAGCAATAGAATCGTTATCGCCAGCAAGCGATCCATTTTCATGTTGTTTCTCCTGGTTCTTTCTAAGTTAGGTAGTGGCCATGAGCCCCCAGGAACTAGTTTACATGATAATCCGGTCCCTCGCATCGCCCAGCATGGCGGTTGCAATCTTCAGAAAGTCCTCCCGTTCGATCTCGAAATGGCCGAAGCGGAAGGTATAGCCCCAGTTCTGCTTCCCTTGTGTGAAGCTAAGTTGATCCAGCAAGCCGGAAATCTTCACTTCACTGCACGGCGTATATCGTATATTCCGGCGGAAGGGCACGAACGATTCAGACATCGGATACTCATACACTACATCATCCAGAACCTGTCCAATCGCCGTGAAGGCCTGGAGTGGTTCTCCCTTCGCCATATCCGTTCGTGGAGAATAGTAGATGAGCCAATCGCTGGCACGCATCCGCCGCAAGGGCGCTGCCTTGCCGTGGCACAGCTGGGCGAATCCGCCCTGTACCCCCCGCTGTACATGTGATGCGGATACGACTCCAATCCAGTAGCGGCTTTGTCCGTTCGTTGCTCCCGTCAACATCATACTCATTCCTTCCTTGTTCCTCTTTACAGCCAATATACAAAAAAGCTCCTGACAACGTTGTGTCAGTAGCTTTTTTACCGTGTTTCTCTTATTTGGGCCAGACCTATGTATGATGGTCCGCTTCCAGGTCACTTCCCGTGAATGCGCTCACTCGAAGCCTGGCCACCATGGGTTCATCCGGCCGAAACCCATGCCATCATAGAATACTCTCCGTTTGCGCCAATCCTACGGCTTCTTCACGATTGCTGACGCCGAGCTTCGAGTAAAGAATCGAGCAATAATTGCGGATTGTCCCCTCTGATAGACCCATTTTGGCGGCGATCGATTTGTATCGCAGTCCGTTCGACAGATGCTGCAGAATCTCCATCTCGCGTCTCGTAAGCCCATACGGATACTGTTCCTGACTTGAACCGTACTTCTCTAACTGCTCGCGTTGACGCTTCATCCCTTCGAATAATCGCGTAGCTATCGATTGATCGATCCACGTACCTCCGTTATGGATCAGTTTCAAGGCTTCCACCATCTCCCGCGGATGAATCGACTTCAGCATATAGCCCTCCGCCCCATGCTCCATTGCAGTTGCCGCCGATATGGAGTCCTCGAACGTCGTCATAAGCACAACCTTCATGGCGGGCCAGCGGTGCTTCATCTCCAGTAAAGCTTCTAGCCCGTTCATTCCCTGCATCCGAATATCCATGAGCACGATATCCGGCTTGGATTGCTCACAACACGCTAACGCTGCGTGACCGTCTTCGGCCGTACCAACGACCAGAAAATGGGGGTACTGGTCAAAAATTTGCTTCAAGCTGCCGGCGACGATCTCCTGATCGTCAACAATTAGCAAGCGGATCATCCCAAGAACAGGCTCTGTCTGAAGAGGAATATTACATATAATCACGGTTCCTTGTCCTAATTGAGAATGAACGGTCAGTGTTCCAAGAAGCTGATCCATTCGTTCCTTGATACCGTTCAAACCAAATCCGAAGCGGATCCCTTCCGCACCCATCCCATTATCTTCGATCTGTAACCGCAGCTGCTGGCTATCAAAATGAAGCTGAACGAATATCGCGCTCGCTTGACCGTGACGAACCGCATTGGTAAGGGACTCTTGCAGACAGCGATATAAACCAAAATTTATTTTTGGCATCAGGGGAATTTCACTGCCAATGACACGGAAGCCGACCGCCACTCCGGTTGACCTCATAAATTCATCGGATAAATGCCGCAGCGACTCACCAAGCGAAGGGCCAGAAGCAATAGGAGAAAGCTGGTGCAGATGCTTACGAATATCATCCAAGCTGCGCTGCGCGACACGAACAAGCGAATCGACCCTCTCGATCCCCGAATCAGGTACGGACGATCTCAGCGATTCTACACCAATGATCATCGAGGTTAACGTATGGCCAATCGTGTCATGCAGCTCATGTGACAACCGGTTGCGCTCCTCTTTCAGCGTAAGCTCCTCAATCCGTGTAATATGCTGCTCCAGCAATTGTTTCTGCTCTTGAATAATTCGGGCCTGCTTATTCGACTGAATCAATACATTAAACGCGAAGCCGATGGCAAAACCGAAGCTGCAGCTAAAGATGAACTCATACGGGGAGCGGTCAGCGATCCAGCCGTTTATGGCAGGGAAAATGATTCCAAGCGGCAGTCCCGTCCACACATACGTTCTCCGGTTGCTGCCTAAGCCAATAATGATTACGAGTAAAGTGAAAGTCCAGAGCAATCCCGGCGCTGCGTAGGCTAAATAAACGTGGAAGATGCCCGCGGCTATGACTTCGGCCCCAAGATACCAGCTTTCTTTTCGATACTGAATGAGTAGTGGAAGGAGATATACCAAAGAAGCAAGGCTGAGTACAATCCAGAACGGTGCAACGATCAATGACGGGTTGATCCATTCAGCACTTAAGATCGCGACCAGCCAGAAGGTACGTATCGCAATAACGATCCAATCGTACCAGAACCGCTTTTTTATGATGGACAACACAGATTATATGCACCTGCTTTTATTTTATTGGGGGAAACCATGATACGAACAATTCAAATTTATCATGCCTCACCGGTTCCCAATCGTCAAGGAAAGAAGGATTGTAACGCTTAGCACAGCTAAATGGGCATGTCACATCGAAGAGTTGACCGTTTGTCATAGGGAAGACGTGACACGTCTAAGTACCATGTCATTTATAACCTAGCGGTTTCGTTACTATCCGTTTTGACATCGCTCCAGGTAAGGTGACAACGTGAACCAACACCACATTCTAAATTCACAGGAGCGATGCGAGATGAAATCATTTACTATGCGAAAAGGAATCGCCTTACCTCTGACAGCGATCGTGGCAGGGGCGCTGCTATGGCCTGCTTATGGCGGTGCCCACGCTGCGGGTCAAACGCCAACCCAGCATGCTATCGATAAGGCTGCCCATGCGGACAACATTCCAGGAGTCATTGTTACCGTAAAGAAGGGCGATGCAAACTGGTCGTATGCTTCCGGGGAAGCCAATATAGAAAGGAACCATAAGGTGGACGCCGATTCTGCTTTTCGGATCGGAAGCACAACGAAGTCGTTCGTCGCTGCGGTTGCCTTGCAGCTTGCCGGCGAGAAGAAGCTAAGCCTGGATGATACGGTGGAGAAATGGCTGCCGGGTGTCGTGAAGGGCAATGGACATGACGGCAATAAAGTGACGATCCGTCAGTTACTAAATCATACAAGCGGAATTCCAAACTACTTGGATGAAACGTTCAAGAATAGTATACTTGCGGACCCTAACCAGAATTTCACAGCCGAACAATTAATCGCCCGTTCTTTAACGATGAAGCCCGTAACGGGCTTCGAATACTCGAACACGAATACAGCTATCGTGGGGCTCATTATCCAGAAGGTCACAGGAGATCCGTACGCCGAGCAGATTAAGAAACGAATTATTGAACCGCTTAAGCTTAAGGAGACATTCCTGCCCGGCAGCTCGGCAGATATTCCCAAAAAGAATGCCCGGGGATACTTGAATACTGGAGATCGATTAGTGGATATTACTTGGCTTAATCCATCGTTCACCAATGCCGCCGGGGAAATGATCTCGACCGGGGAAGATATGACGACTTTTTTCCGTGCCCTATTGAGTGGAAAGCTGCTGACGCCCGAGATTCAGAAGGAAATGATGACCACGATTGATTCCCCACTCGGCAAGTTCGGACTGGGTATATACGAAACCAAGCTGGCGAATGGCGTCAGCGTATGGGGACATGGAGGCGGCATTCCGGGATTTACTAATTTTGCAGGCGGAACAGCGGACGGCCAACATGTCATTTCGATCAATATCAATGTGCTGGGGGGTGCGGAAGCACATATATACGATATTTTGACGCCGGAATTCGCGAAGGAAACGAATCAAGAACTGACGAAAGAGGAGCAGAAAAGGAAGCATCGGGAAGATGTCAAACTTGTTATGGATCAAGTGGTAACCCATAAGAATATTCCGAGTGTAGCGGCCGGCGGACTAAAGGACGGAAAACGCTGGTCCTACGCCAAAGGTACAGCCAGCCTCGAGATCCCGCGCCCGGTCAAGCCCTCCTTTTCCTTCCGCATCGGCAGTATCACGAAGACGTTCACCGCTGCCGTTGTATTGCAGCTGGCCGAAGAGCGGCAATTAAATTTGGACGACTCCGTCGAGAAGTGGCTGCCTGGCATCGTACAAGGTAACGGGTATGACGGCAATAACATTACGATTCGACAGTTATTGAATCATACGAGCGGGCTTGCGAACTACACAGATCTGGATATGCGGGACATTACCCTGCCTCAAAATCCATTCCGCTACTATAGCGTTGATGAACTGATCAGCAAGGCACTTGCAAAACCGCCTGTATTTGCACCAGGGGAGGGCTGGAGTTATTCCAATGTGAATACGGTGCTGGCGGGTCAGATTATCCTGAAGGCCACAGGGGATACGTATGCGGAGCAGATCAGAAAACGGTTCATCGAACCGCTTGGGTTGAAGGGGACATTCGTGACGGAAGCCCATTCCCAGATTCCTGGTGATCATGCCAGTGGATATAACATGGACCGATCTGGGCATCTGTATGATATGACAGAAGTGAATCAATCATGGGCCAATGCAGCCGGAGATATGGTTTCGACAATCGAGGATCTGACCACCTTTTTCAGTGCCCTGTTAGGCGGTAAGCTCCTGAATAAAGAGATCATGGACCAGATGCTCACCACCGTAGATAGCCCTATCGGTAAAGTCGGACTAGGCATTTATGAAGAAAAAACGCCGGACGGGCAATCTTATTGGGGACATGCCGGCGGCACGTTTGGATTTGAGTCGAGAGCCGGCGGCACGCTAGGCGGAAAGCATATTCTGGTAACCGTTATGAACGCGGTAGGTCCGGAAGTGATCACGGGCAGAGACAAAATATTCAATAAGGAATTTGGCCGTTAATTTACAACCCGGCATCGCCCCCTTTGTTCGGGGGCGATGCCGGGTTTTTGTAAGGAAGTCTAGCCCCCAATATTGATTGACATATAGTTCTTTCCTTCAACAAAACCAAGACTTTCATACATCGTTTTAGCCATATCAGACGAATGCAGCAGGATTTTTCCAATTCCTTGTGCCTTCAAATCGTCTATTGCTTCACTAACAAGTTTGGATACTATACCTTGACGGCGGTAATCTGGAATTGTGAAAACATTCGAGGAATCAAAGTAGTTTCTAAATGTTTCATCCATACTGCTGTTGTCCTCATAACATAGCAATATCTAGCGAAATTTAATTAACTGGGGTATATCGGAAGTAACAACTTTTCGAAACCGCACGATTGACTTCCTTCCTGTTTAAAGTATAAATTTCCAAGCTTATCTGCTATATAAGACGCAATTAAGATTATAACCTTAAGAGTAGTCGATCAATTGTCATCAATGGATGCTTGTTGATTCGCTTCATGAACTGACCTACATGTAACTTGATTCGATAAAACTTTTCAAA
>NZ_JAQAGY010000015.1 GCF_027533645.1 Paenibacillus caseinilyticus | reverse complement strand
GGCTGAAGAGTTTGCTTTCTCGATATCTGGAACTTCGTTAACCTTTTGGAACCGCCGTATGCGGACCCGCATGTACGGTGGTGTGAGAGGACGGGGGCTAGGCGCCCCCTCCTACTCGATCGGTGATCGGCCAGTGCGCAGGCCATGGCGGCAAGCTCCGCATTGCCGCCATGGACCTGATGTCCGTCCGTCATCCGGAGCACGCATCCTCCAGGCCGACCCGGATGCCGTGGCCCGCGGCGAGCGCGCTGCGCAGCACCTTATTCCCTGTTACCCTATCCATTTAACCAGAAGGTAGAGGATCAGAATCCAGAACGGCGTGCAGAGGAGGATACCGACGAGACAGCCTTTGTACATACTAATGCGTTGTTCTTCCATAGGTCCGCTGTTCTCCCCTAATCCATGATTGTTCCATCCGGTGAATCGCTGTATATTTTATTGTAGTATTGTTCTATATAAAGAACAAGCCTCTATTCTGTAAAGTGACCGACCGCTAATTTTTCCATGAATTTACGTTTAAAATGCAGGGTACTTCCCTCTGTCCGTTCAAGGTTACAATGAGGAAGAAATGGGGAGACAGGCAGTGGACGAGCTGGTGGGCGCCTATCCAGGTAAGCGCTTACGGGCGGCGCGGATGACCTTGGATCAAGATATGCTGATACGGCAGAGGAGGAAGCTTATGTACAAGAAGTGGATGAGTTTGATTTTGGTAAGCGCTTTAACGGTTTCGCTGGCGGGTACGGGTTCGGCTGCAGAGGCCCAGGGGGGCAAGAAACCCAAAGAAAACTATCAATGGGGCCGGGTGAAGGTAGTAGGCGGAGGCTTTGTGCCGGGGATTATCTATAATCCGTCTAAGAAGGACCTGATCTACGCCCGTACGGATATCGGAGGCGCCTACCGGTGGGACCCGGACACGAAGACGTGGATTCAGCTGCTGGGTTCCGTGGCCTTCGAAGAGTGGAACATGCTGGGCGTCGAGAGTATGGCGACAGATCCGGTGGACCCAAGCCGCGTCTACGTTGCTGCGGGCACGTACACGAATGATTGGACCGATATGAATGGGGTACTCCTGCGCTCCAAGGACCAGGGACGGAGCTGGAAGCGGACCGAGCTGCCCTTCAAGCTCGGCGGGAATATGCCGGGCCGCTCGATGGGCGAACGGCTTGCCGTCGATCCGAACGACAACCGGGTGCTGTACCTAGGGGCACGCAGCGGGAACGGCCTGTGGCGGAGCACGGATTACGGCGAATCGTGGAGCCGGGTCGAGAGCTTCGGGGCTGCAGGCAGCTATGTGGACGACCTGGGGGACCGGGTAGGGGTCGTGTGGATCACGTTCGACGAGAAGACGGGCTCCAAGGGACATGCGACGCAGACGATCTACGCCGGCGTGGCGGATACGAACCAGAGCATCTACCGCAGCACGGACGGCGGAGCGACCTGGGAAGCGGTGCCGGGACAGCCGGCTCAGGGGTTCCTGCCGCATCACGGCGTTCTGGACGGGCAGGGGAACCTGTACGTCACCTACAATGAGGGCGCAGGTCCTTACAACGGCGGCACGGGAGCGGTCTGGAAGCTCGATACGAAGTCCGGTGCTTGGAAGGACATCTCGCCTACAGGCAGTACGGACAGCCCGTACGGCGGCTTGACGGTAGACCGGCAGCATCCGGATACGGTGATGGTCGCGACGATGAACAAATGGTGGCCGGACGACCATATCTACCGCAGTACGGACGGCGGCGTCACCTGGAAACCGTTCTGGACGCTGGATTATTCGAAGAACCCGATCCGCGAGAACCGGTTCACGATCGATTATTCCCTCTCGCCGTGGCTCGACTGGGGACAGAAGAAGGAGCTCCCGGAGATTGCGCCGAAGCTCGGCTGGATGATCGGCGACCTCGAGATCGATCCGTTCAATTCCGACCGCATGATGTACGGGACGGGCGCGACCTTGTACGGCAGCGAGAACTTGACGGCGCTCGATGGGGACGGCACCGTGAAGATCGGCGTCGCCGCGGACGGGATCGAAGAGACGGCGATCCTCGGGCTGGTGAGTCCGCCGTCGGGCGCGCCGCTGCTCAGCTCCATGGGCGACATCGGGGGATTCCGGCATGAGGATCTGAACCGGGCGCCGGAGATGATCACGAATCCGTATATCGGAAGCAGCACCGACCTCGATTATGCCGAGAAGAACCCGGATATCATCGTCCGCGTCGGCAATGCCGACGGGAGTGCCGCGAGAATGGGCGTCTCCACGGACAACGGCCGAACGTGGCGCCCTGCGGCGAATGCCTGGATCTCGGGGGCGGAGGATAAGACGAGCGGCGGCTATGTAGCTGTCGGAGCCGACGGCAAGACGCTCCTGTGGAGCCCGCAGGGGGATACTCCCGAGGCGCCGAGACCCGTCAGCTTCTCGAAGGACCTCGGAGCGACCTGGACCGCATCTCAAGGGATTCCGGCTGGGGCCCATATCTCCTCGGACCGGGTCAACCCGCAGAAGTTCTACGGCTTTGCCGGAGGCACCTTCTACGTGAGTACGGACGGCGGAGCGACCTTCGCGGCCTCCAAGGCTTCGGGACTGCCTGCCAAGCTGACAAGTAATTTCAAAGCGGTGCCGGGGGCGGAAGGCGATATCTGGTTGGGGGCGGCCAAGGACAATTCCGATACGGCCAGCAGCTACGGCCTCTGGCGCTCCACCGATTCGGGCGCAACCTTCAAGAAGGTTAAGGGCGTGGAAGAAGCGGCTACCGTCGGATTCGGCAAGGCAGCGCCGGGCCAGCGTTACATGGCCGTGTATGCCTATGCGAAGGTCGGCGGGAATTACGGCATCTACCGCTCGGACAATATCGGCGCCTCCTGGGTCCGGATCAATGACGATGCCCACCAGTTCGGCTCGGCCAACCGGACGATTACCGGCGATCCGCGGGTGTTCGGCCGGGTCTATGTCGGGACGAACGGGCTCGGGATTGTGCGGGGCGATCTGCCGGGCGACACCAAGGCGCCGAGAATCGAGCTGGATGACGTGGACCGCAGCACCCGCAAGCCGACCGTAGTGCTCTCCGGCCGGGTGAATGAGGAGCTGCAGGACGGTGCCGTCACAATTGCCCCTAGTGGCGGAGCGCCCGTCAGCGTGCCTGTAGTCAAGGGGAAGTTCAGCCGCTCCTTCCCGCTGGCGGAAGGCGAGAATGAATTCACGGTGAAGGCAGTCGATCCCTCGGGCAATACCGCAAGCCGGACCGTGAAAGTGAGGTACAAGGTGAAATAAGGGCGGCGGCCGCAGAGGGGAGTCGAGTAGAGAGAGGGCAGGTAGAGTAAGTAGAGTAAGTAGAGTAAGTGGAGTGAGTGGAGTAAGTAGAGTAAGTAGAGTAGAGCCAGTCGCAGTGCTGAATCTTCGGGGCCGTTCCTAAGGGAACGGCCCTTGCTTGATATTATAGAATTTATAAAATTTCTTGTTCTTAGTAAGGTAGGAGCTAAGCCGAGAGTAGATTAGAGAGGGATGGGTGTGGGGTGGAGAGTTTACGGGCCGCCTTTGAAGTCGTGTCCTTACCGCTAAAGAAATTCATATAGGACACGACTTCAAGAGCGGTTGAAACCCCATACCCCTCAGGGTCCCGGGAGAAGCCGCAGCGGGGCTCTCATGGTATACTGGAAGCGTCAGGGAATTGGAAGAATAGGGAGGGGTCCATATATGGCCAAGTATATCGCTCTGCTGCGAGGCATCAATGTCAGCGGGCAGAAGATCATCAGGATGGAGGAGCTGCGCGAGCTCTTGGAGTCGATGGGCCTCCGGCAGGTGAGGACGTATATCCAAAGCGGGAATGCCGTGTTCCATACGGAGGAGGAGAGTCCCGGCGCGTTGGCGGAACAGATTGCCGGCAAGCTTAAGTCGCACTTCGGCTTCGAGGTGGGAGTCATTGTCCGGACGCCCGAAGCGCTGGAAGAGGCGCTGGCGGCGAACCCGTTCACTACGGGCGCTTCAGCCGGTACTGAGGAGGAGGTGCAGGCGAAGCGGTATTACTCCTTTCTGGAGAAGGTGCCGGACGGGGACGCCGTGGACAGGCTGCGGGCTTATGCCAATGAAGTCGACGAATACCGGATCGCGGGGGATGTCGCGTACATTTTGTGCCGGGGCTCTTATGGCAAGTCGCAGTTCTCGAACAACTTTCTGGAAAGCAAGCTGAAGGTCATGGCGACGACACGCAATGAAGCCACGATCCGGAAGCTCGTCTCCATGTGCCGGGACTGAAATAAGGAAGATAGAGGAGGAGCCTTATGAAGCCCGAAATAAAGCCTGAAATAAAGCCCGGAATAAATGAAATAAAGCTTGGCTTGAGAGCAGCCGGCGCGGGGGACGCCGGACGGCTCGCAGCGATGAACCTCGGATTGATCCGGGCGGAGAAGAGCGGCAACCCGATGGGGCTCCCGGAGCTGGAGGCCCGCATGACGGACTTCTTGTCCGGCGGGTGGCAGGCGGATCTGTTCACCGCAGGCGAGGCCGAAGCCGGGTATGCCCTGTACCAATTCCGCCATCATCCGTATCACCAGGCGCAGCGGGAAGTCTACATACGCCATTACTTCATCCAGGAAGCGTACCGGGGGCTCGGTTACGGCGGGGAAGGCATCCGCCTGTTGAAGCAGGAGCGGTTCCAAGGCTGTTCGGCGATCCGTCTCGATGTGCTGGACACCAATCCCGGTGGG
Source organism: Paenibacillus caseinilyticus (assembly GCF_027533645.1). GTDB lineage: Bacteria > Bacillota > Bacilli > Paenibacillales > NBRC-103111 > Paenibacillus_G > Paenibacillus_G caseinilyticus. The sequence continues at coordinate 182,810 of NZ_JAQAGY010000015.1, read as the reverse complement.
ATGGCGTTCTGGCGCAAGCAAGGATTCGTCCCCCACAGCACATCGATGATATGGGAGAGCAGCGATGAGACGCCCGGCAGCCCGGGAGAACCTATCCTGCCTATTCGCAGGCTGGCGGACGGGGAGCCGCCCCCGATGGAACTGCTGCTGCTCGCCGATCCTTCGCGGAGCCTGGTGGAAGAGTACCTGTCAAGAGGAATGTGTTATACGGCCCCGGATGCGGCAGGATCGGCGGTCGGGGTGTACGTTCTGCTTCCCACACGCCCGGATACCGTAGAGCTAGTGAATGTCGCCGTGGCGGAGCCGCATCAAGGCAAGGGCATCGGCAAGATGCTCGTGACCCATGCCGTCGGCGAGGCTAGGGCGCTCGGCTACAGGACAATCGAAGTCGGTACGGGGAGCACCGGCGTGGGCCAGCTGGCCCTGTACCAGAAGTGCGGATTCCGGATGACCGGGATCGACCGGGACTTCTTCGTGCGGCATTACAGCGAGCCGATCTACGAGAACGGCATGCAGCTGCTGGACATGGTGCGGCTGTCCCAGGATGTGTGAAGCGGGAAGCAGCGCCGCTCCGCTGAGTTAATGATTTGTTAATAAGTTTGTTAGAGAAATGCAATAGGTCCCCTTTATAATGAGGGATAAGGAAACGTTTCCCCGATATGAACTAAAGGAGATCCGAACATGAAACTGAACAAAAAAACGATGACCGCACTTTCATTTACGGTCGGAGCTTGTGTCTTCGTATCCACCGCCTTCGCCGATGCGCTGCTCGGTTCCGGTTATGACCTGTTGAAGAACTCCGCCAAAAACACTGCCGCGCAGATGGAGCAGGGGCTTGGCAGCTACACGATGGAAGGATTGTTTTCTCTGAAGGATAACGGTCAAATCCTGTTCCAGGCGTCCACCTCCCAGAAAGTAGAGACCGCCAATCATGCATCTGAAAACACGAGGGTAACACAGCTTTCGGGCGGCGAGACATCAACCAATTATTCGTATACCGACCCTAAGCGCTCGATCTGGAAAAGTGACCATGAGGGCAAGTATATCGTCACGGAATTCGCGGATGGCGTAGACCAGGGGCAGGCGGACAAGTTCAAAAGTCCGTTCAAGGAGAAGGGCGCGCCGGAGATCGAGAGGATCGTCGATGCGGTGGTCGGCAATCTCAAAGACTATGTGCAGGCGGAAGAAAATGCGGACGGCGGAAGAGTATACTCGGGAAGCTTGTCTGAGGCCCAGGTGCCAGCGGTAGTGAATGCCGTCTCTTCCTTCGGCATCAAGCAGATGATCAACGACCGGGGACGCATGGCGAAAGACACCAAGCTGCCGGAGATCGAGAGCGATATTTATGTGAAGAAAGTGGTCGGCACCGCCATTGAGAACAAGGCAGGATTGCTCGAGAGCGTGACGGGGGATATCGTGCTGGCGGGCAAAGACAAGAACGGCACAGCGCATGATCTTACGCTCAATGTGGTGATGAAGCTCACGAACGTAGGAACGACGAAGATTGTGCTGCCTGACCTTACGGGGGCAACCGTCGAGCAAGTGACGGGTCAAAGCGGCTTCAGCACGAAGTATATCGGAACCTATAAGAACTCCATCGTCCTGGAGAAAGACGGCAAGTTCGTCAAAATCGGCGAGCGCACCCTGCAAATCTTGAATGTCGACAAGGATAAAGTAACGGGCAAGTATACCGAAACCGTGAAGCCGGAATTCCAAGCCGAGTTTGGCGATCCGTACAATTTTACCTTTGAATACAATCCGACGCAATCGGGTAACTCATTCTTCACTTATAAGAACGCCAAGGGCGGGCAGGAGAACGGTCAGCTGCAGCCTAGCGGCTCGGGTAAAATGTACCTGAATTTGAATCTCGAGATCTTGGATGAACATTCCTCTCAGTCCAAGAATGACCGCCCGTTTGAAGATGGTGAGTTTAACCGCGTATTCGAGGAATAGAGTAATAAAGCCGAGGGAAGGGAAGCCGCTGCTGCGGCTTCCTGACCATTTTGGTGGGGGAGAGAGGCTGCAAACCATGAGTAAAGCGATCGAAATCACCGGGCTGACCAAGATGTACCTGAACGGCCGGGGGATCAGCGATTTGAATCTGGAGATCGATCAGGGCGATATTTTCGGCTTCCTGGGCCCCAATGGCGCGGGCAAGACGACAGCCATGAAGATGATGGCGGGACTGCTGAAGCCGGACCGCGGCGATGTGAAGATATTTGGATCGAGCATCCAAGAAGACTATGTAGGCGCCATGAAGCATGTGGGCTGTATGATCGAGACGGCGGAGTCGTACCCTTATTTGACGGCTAATGACAACCTCAAGCTGTTTGCGAGGTTTTACCCGCACGTGGATCAGCGGAGAATCGACGAATGTCTCGAGATTACCGGCATGTCCAAATATAAGAATGAAAAATCCAGGAAGTTCTCGCTCGGCATGAAGCAAAGACTGGGCATTGCGGCGGCGATTCTGTCGAAGCCGAAGCTGCTCATTCTCGACGAGCCCCTGAATGGACTCGATGTCGAGGGAATGCTCGAGATGCGCAGGCTGATCAAGCAGCTCTCCGGCGAGGAGGGCACGACCTTTTTTATTTCCAGCCATTTGATCCATGACGTGGAGCTCACCTGTACCCGAATCGGTGTGGTGTACGGCGGGAAGCTGGTTAATGTGGATTACACCCGGAACATTCTTTCGAATTATTCTTCTCTTGAGAATTACTTTGTTAGCGAGGTGGACCGCAATGGCAGGATTTAAAGCGGCGTTCCTCAATGAAGCCGTCAAGCTGCTCAAAAAGAAAAAATTGATCGCGGCCGTCATCTTGTCCATCCTCGCCGTCGTGGTCGGACAACTTGCCGTAACGACGATCAAGCACGGTCTCGGACTGAGAGTGGTGGGCAGCACGGAATTTCCATTCGTGGTGTTGACGATTTTTACCTACACGATTCTTCCGCTGTTTGCCACCTTTGTGGCGATCGATATGTTCAGCGGCGAATTTTCGTCGAATACGATGAAGATCACGCTGACCCGGCCCGTATCCCGTTTTGGCGTGTTCAGCGCCAAGGTTCTGAATCTGGCGTTGTTCATTGCGGCGAACCTGGTGTTCGTCATGGTGCTCTCGCTGCTGGCCGGGTTCCTGTTTAATATGTCGTCCGCGAGCCTGATGGGGGTCGTGCGGGTCGTTTTGTCGTATATGGCGACGTTTTTTCCTGTGTTCGTGTTCTCGCTGCTGGTTGTCCTGCTGTCCAATCTTCTTCGGGGCGGATTGGCCGTGTTCTTTCTTGCCATTATCGCTTTCGTGGGGCTTAACTTCTTAGGCATCGTATTTTCAAGTTATTCGAGTTTCTTTATTACATCGATGTTTGACTGGTACACGCTTTGGATTTCGGAATCGATGAATATGCTCAAAATTGTCCGCCAGCTCTTGATCATGTCGGGTTGTGGTATCATGTTATTTGCGGCAGGCTACTACCTGTTCGACAGCAAGGATCTATAGAGAGGGATCTCCATGCATTTAACCAAACGCTTTTTCATGATGAATGCGCTGGCTGTCCTGCTGTCCATCGGCTTGACGGTGCTGGCGGTCATTATCTTTGTTGCCGCTTATTCGAACGTCTTCGGACGCGATGCCTATATTCAGGAGTGGCAGCGGGTCTACGAGGTCAGGACGGGCATCAGCGAGATCAAGCGGGAAGCCTTGTCCACCGAGTTCGAGCAGCTGCTTGACCCGCGGTACCAGCAGGAGCTATCGGACCGGGTGACGGCACTCGGTGCCCAGGCCGTCCTTATGCAGAATCGAAAGGTATTGTATTCCACCAAACCGTTCAGCGAGCTCGACATCGAAAAAAGCCTGATGCTGACGAGCGGGGAGCCGGATCAGGATACCCTGGAGCTTGACGGCCGGACGTATATGTTCGCCCGGACGGCTTACAAGCTTCCTTCCGGCGATGAAGGGGTTCTGCTGCTGCTTGCGCCAATAGAGCTCCATAGGGGCTTTTACATACTGCTTGGCCTGTTTACGATCCTCTTTTTCCTGGTGGTTTTCTTGGTATCGAACTTCTGGGTATCGTACCGGTTCTCCCGCGGAATCATGATTCCGGTCTCCAGGCTCAGGAGTGCCGCCGTGAAGATCAGCCAGGGCGATTTGGACTTCGGGATTGCGGAGGAGGGCGACGATGAGGTGCGGGAGCTGTGCCGAACGCTCGAACTCATGCGTATCAAGCTTAAGGAGTCCATCTATCTGCAGCAAAAATACGATGAAAACCGGAGCTTCCTCGTGTCCAGCATCTCTCATGACCTGAAGACGCCGGTTACTTCCATTAAAGGATATATCGAAGGCATTATGGACGGGGTGGCGAAGACGCCGGAGAAAATGGAAGCTTATCTGGAGACCGCCCGCTCGAAGGCCGTGCTCGTCAATACGATGATCGACGATCTTCTCCTGTACTCCAAGCTGGATCTGAACAAGCTGCCGTACCACTTCGAGAAGACGGATCTGGCGGACTACTTCGAGGACTGCGCGTCGGACTATCAATATGAGTTTGAGCGGGCCGGCATCCGCCTGGAGCTAAGCAGCGAGCTGGAGGCGCCCGTCCTCGTATCCATAGATCGCGAAAGGATGAAGCGGGTTGTCCAGAACATTCTGGACAATGCGGCCAAATATGTGGAGCCGGCGGATGGCAGGGTGGCGATCCTCCTCAGGGAGACCCGAACCTCGGCCATTATCGAAATCAGCGACAACGGCCAGGGGATCCCCGAGCCGGACCTGCCGCATATCTTCGAGCGGTTCTACCGGGTGGACGCTTCCCGCAAGAGTGCGGACGGCAGCGGACTGGGCCTGGCCATCGCGAAGCAGATTGTGGAGGGGCACGACGGGAAGATATGGGCGAGAAGCGCTGCCGGGGAAGGAACCCGGGTAATGATTTCTTTGAAGAAGGGATAGAAAGGATAGCGGTGGTGGAGGGCAGGATGAAGAGGATACTTATTGTGGAAGACGATCAGAGCATTGCCGATCTGCAGCGGGATTACCTGGAGCTGAGCGGTTACACGGTCCGGATCGTTAGCAACGGTCTGGCCGGGTTGAAGGCTCTCGCGGAAGAGAAGTTCGAACTCGTTATCCTGGACATTATGCTGCCGGGCATGGACGGGTTTGAAGTACTGAAAGCGATTCGCGAGAAGGATGATATTCCCGTGCTTCTTGTATCGGCGAGAGCGGAGGAAATTTATAAAATCAACGGTCTCGGCCTTGGAGCGGATGATTATATCACGAAGCCGTTCAGTTCGGGTGAACTGGTCGCTCGGGTGAATGCCCATCTGACCAAGTTCGAACGCATGAAAGCGCGTTATGGCAAAGAGCAGACTGAGGCGAAGCTGCAGGTCCGCGGCCTCGAAATTCACAAGGATGCGCGGAGGGTATTGGTGAACGGGGGCGAGGTGCCCCTGACCCAAAAGGAATTCGACTTGCTCTGGTTTCTCTTCCAGCATCCCAACCGGGTGTTCGGCAAGTCGGAGCTCTTCGAGCGGATCTGGGGGATGGATGCGCTGGGCGATGCTTCTACCGTAACGGTACATATCGCCAGAATCCGGGAGAAAATCGAGGAGAACCCATCCAAACCGCAGTATATCGGTACGGTGTGGGGATCGGGGTACCGGTTTTTGGTTTGACCGGATCGAAGCTGGGATCAGAAGGGGGAGGTTCTTCCCCTAACACGGCAAGACAACTCAATAAGGCAGTGGCAGGCTGGACGTGGTATGCGTCCGGAGCAGCCGCTGCCCTTTTTAATATGTGGGAATCCTGTGGGGGAAGGAGGCCCCCATTCGGTGTTCGTCCTATCGGCGCAGGTTGGAAGGGAAGCGGGGAACATCGTACGCAGGAAGGCGTGAACGATCAACACGAGTGAAATACCAAAAAATCCGAACGACTGTTGGGTAACAGATGTTCGGATTACTATATACACAAACAAAAAAATAAAAACGAGTAATAGTCGCCTTATGCGAATGACCAACACTCACGAACGATACGAGTTGAAAAAGAAGTAAAAAACGATGTGGGTTCCGTAAAGAAGAAAACTGGCAACCCTTCGCTAATATCTAGCTGCTTAATCTCTATAATAGTATTATAACATCCAGAAAAGGTTAAGTCTATACTTTTTTTCGAAATTTGGATATATTTCTTTGTGCTGCAAAACCAATCGGCTGAAGGAGGTTATTCGGATGATCAGTATACCCAAGGAAAGACCGGCAGTGATATCCGTGAAGGACTTAGGCAAGTCGTTCCGAGTGGCGAAGCGCGCGCCGGGGCTGGGCCAGGCACTGAAAGCGTTATGGGCACGCGAGTATACGATAGTGGAGGCGCTGAAGGGGATCAACTTTGAGATTCGGCAGGGCGATATTGTGGGATATATCGGGCCGAACGGAGCGGGGAAGTCCACGACGATCAAAATCATGAGCGGCATCCTCGTTCCCGACAGGGGATCGTGCACCATTATGGGCTATACGCCCTGGCAGGACAGGGTTGACTATGTCCGGCATATCGGGGTCGTATTCGGACAGCGGTCCCAGCTGTGGTGGGATGTGCCTGTCATCGATTCCTTCGAAATGCTGAGGGACATCTACCGGATCCATCCCGATGCCTACCGTTCCAATCTGATCATGCTGACCGAAACCTTGGGGCTTGCGGGCCTGCTGCATACGCCCGTCCGGCAGCTGAGCCTCGGCCAGCGTATGCGCTGCGAGATCTCGGCTTCTCTCCTGCACGACCCCGAGATCCTGTTCCTCGACGAGCCGACGATCGGGCTCGATGCCGTAAGCAAGATCGCCGTGCGGGATTTCATCCGCACGGTGAACCGGGAGAAAGGAGTGACCGTCATCCTGACGACCCATGATATGAGCGACATCGAAGCGCTCGCCGGCCGGATCCTCATGATCGGCAAAGGCTCGCTGCTCTACGACGGAACCATGGGCGAGCTGCGCAGCCGGTTCGGCACGCAGCAGACGCTGACCGCGGAGTACCGGGCGCACGCCGAGCCCGTCGATATTCCCGGCACGGTCTGCCTGTCATGGACGGCGGAGCGTGCGGTCTACAGCATGGACACGGAGCGGACCCGCATCGGTCAAGTGATCACAAGCCTCTCCGAGCAGGTGGAGCTGCTCGATGTGGCGGTGGAGACGAAGTCCGTGGACGAAATGATCGTCCAGCTGTACCGGGAGCACCAGATATGAAGGCCTATATCTCCGTATGCAGGATGCGGTTCTTGAACGGCCTGCAGTACCGGGCGGCCGCTCTGGCCGGTATTGCGACGCAGCTGTTCTTCGGCCTGATCTTTATTATGATCTTCGTTGCTTTCTACAGCGGCAGCACGGTGAAGGCCCCGATGTCCCTCGAGGATCTCACCGCTTACATCTGGCTGCAGCAAATCTTCCTCGCCTTCATCATGCTCTGGTTCCGCGACAACGAAATCTTCCAGCTCATCACGGGCGGCAACATCGCCTACGAGCTGTGCAGGCCGTGCGGGCTCTATCCGTTCTGGTTCGCCAAACTGCTGGCCCAGCGGCTGTCGAGCGCGCTTCTCCGCTGTTTTCCGATCCTGCTCGTCGTGCTCTTCCTGCCGGAGCCCTACCGCATGCGCCCGCCCGCATCCCTCGCCGCCTTGGCCTTGTTCGTGGTCACGCTTACGCTGGGACTGCTGCTCATTGTCGCCATCTCCATGCTGATCTACATCTCGGTCTTCTGGACGCTGTCCCCGACAGGCTCGACGATCCTCATCGCCGTGGCCGGCGAATTCTTCGCGGGGATGGTCCTCCCGGTGCCGCTCATGCCGCTGTGGCTGCAGAAGGTGACCTACGCCCTGCCGTTCCGGTGGGCTTCGGACCTTCCGTTCCGGGTCTACACCGGACACATCGCGCAGCAGGAAGCGCTCTGGGGCATTCTAGTCCAGCTGGGCTGGCTCGCTCTCCTCGTGGGCTTCGGACGCTGGGCCCTGCGGCGGGCGCTCCGGCAAGTCGTCGTACAAGGAGGATAACCGTATGATCTATTTTCGCTATATGTCGCTTCTCTTCCGATCGCAGCTGCAGTACCGCACGTCCTTCTGGCTGCTGACGTTCGGACAGTTCTTCATCCCGTTCTCCGTCTTCGCGGGACTCTACCTGATGTTCGAACGCTTCGGGCAGCTGCAGGGGTGGAGCTTCTACGAAGCGGCGCTCTGCTTCGCCGTGATCCACATGGCCTTCTCGCTCAGCGAGTGCTTCGCCCGCGGCTTCGACGCATTCTCGTCCCTGGTGGCCGGCGGCGAGTTCGACCGGCTGCTGGTGCGGCCGCGGAGCACGGCGATGCAGGTGCTCGGCTCCCGCTTCGAGTTCACGAGGTGCGGCCGCATTGTCCAGAGCGCGGTCGTCCTCGTCTGGGCGGTGAGCGGCCTGACCATTGCCTGGACGGCAGCCAAGGTGCTGATCCTGCTGCTGATGATCGCTGGGGGCGTGCTCATCTTCACCGGCATCTATATCCTGGCCGCGACGTTGTGCTTCTGGACCATCCAGGGGCTGGAGGTCGCCAATATCTTCACCGACGGAGGCCGCGAGATGGCGCAGTACCCTCTGAACATCTACCAGAAGTGGGTGACGCGCTTCTTCACGTTCATCATCCCGTTCGGCTGCGTGAGCTACCTGCCGCTGCTCTATATCCTGGACCGGGCGCAGGGAAGCGCGATCCTCTACATGCTGATGCCGCTGGCGAGCGTGCTGTTCCTCCTGCCCTGCCTTCTCGCCTGGCGGTTCGGGGTGCGACACTACCGTTCGACGGGGTCTTGACGGGTAGGGGAGCGGCCCCGACCGTTGCCGCCTTTCCCCCGTACAGTACAGATCTGCCCCTGCTCTTTGTCCCCCCGGCCCTCCGCACGGGGGGTTCTTCTTTTTGTTAAGAAAGGGAGAATGTGACAACGGTCATATGCCTTCTCTTACGTCGGGATGTATAGTGATATCAATACATTGACGACTGCTTCATTGCAGGAATGGAGAGGGGATGGGCACTATGTGGATGTCGTTGATCGAGTCGAGCGCCAGGTCGGCAATTGAACTGCTCATTGATGCGGTACGGTTATTGGAAGAAACGAAACGTTCCGGGTTGCTGGGCACGGATTACATACAGCATTTGTCCACCGATATCAAGGAGATGGAGCTGGAAGTCGCCAGCCTGCTGGGAGCGGAAGAGGGCAGCGGAGAGATGGACCAGTTGTTTCACCGGGTGTACAGCGAAGAGATGACCATCGATGATTTCATCTCCAGAACCTTACTGGAGACCGCCTGATTCCTTCAAGCCATCGCCTCCAGGCATGGCTTTTTATTTTGGAATCCACTAATTTACATGGGGCGGCAATGCGAGTAGGATAGTGGAGGAGTCCAGGCATGGCTGCTGCGGCTCACGATACACTAGAGAGGGGAAGTCAAGGGTGAAAAGGATCATAGGGGGCTTCGCGCTGGGGCTTCTGATGTCGGCGGCATCGGTTGTCTACGCGTCGGATCGGGTAGAGACATATCTCGTAGATGCGAAATATATCATTCAAGGGAAGCTGATGGAGCTGGGCGAGGAGTATGCAAGCCTGAACTATGAAGGCCACATCTATGTGCCGGTCCGGTTTCTTGCCGAGGAGGCCGGGTTCGGGGTCGAGTACGAAGAGGCGTCACGAACGGTCAAGCTGGAACGCAGCGGACGGTATATTGCCGAATCGGTTGCTGTAGCGCTCGCAAAGCTTGCGGACCCGTCAGCATCTGGTGCCGTCTGGCAGGCCGAACTGCTGGACAGGGACCCGGGTGTGGGCAAGGCCGCGCCGGGAACGGGCGGACCGGTGTGGAAAGTGACCGGTACCGACCCGGCAGGGAACCGCACAACAGTGGTATTGAACGCGGAGAGCGGAGAACAGCTGTCGCTGACGAAAGCGGAAGCGAAGGGAGCGGTCCCTGAGGCTCTCAAGGATAGAGGGAAGGCCTATGCCCTGGCCTTGGATGCTTTCTTGGAGCATGAGCAGGGGCTGGCCGGCGGGAAGACGTACATCGCTGTCGATCCCCATGGCCTTCAAGGGCTGGACGACCAAGAAGTACAGGAAGTATTGAACAAGCTGGGAAGCCATCGGGTTCCGGTGATGAAAGCATCGTATAAGGATTTGGATGCGAAGGGGCTTGTCGATCACGAGAAGAAGAACACGATCGAGGGGGTGCTGCTGGTGATCGAGAAGACGGCCTTGGAGGGGGACGAGCTGGTGATGGACGGGTATGTATATAAAACCGGGACGGGAGCAGCCGGTCTGCGAGTGGCGCTTGCACGTCCAGAGGAAGCCTGGCAGGTGGTCAAGGTCGAAGGAACCTGGGTATCTTAGTTACAGCCGGGCGCGAACGGGTCCTTAATGGCCGGGGCTGTCCCGCCGCCTGCCGGGTACCTGGCGTTCGGTTCGGGGCCGACCGCTGCCTGCCGCAGCCGATGGAGAGCCGCAAGCCATCGCAAGGAAGACGCCAAGACGCCGAGAGGCGTCTTTATTACGTTGAGCGCCCAGCCAAGCCGGGCTTGGCTGGCCGGAATCAGACCGCTCAGGTAAGCAGCCAGTCTTCCGGCATCTGCCGGAAGACTGGCATAGACGGATCCGTTAAAGGGAAACGCCTTCTTTTATAGAAAGTGTAAAGCGTGGGGAACTCACCCGCTATAGGAAACATGACCTGAAATCATTCCTATAATCCAAAGGGAGTCCCATGATGCAAGCGTTCGAATCCATTATAATGGTAGCGTTTACATGCGGGCGTGGATGAAGAGAAAATAAGGTTAAGTACAAGGGGGCGGCACCGAATGATCTTGCGACTGTTACTCGTCGATGACGAGCCGCGGCAGCTGAGGGCGATGATGTCTATTATTCAAGCCCTCAGGCCGGAATATGAAGTGCACACGGCGACGGATGGGCAGGAAGCGCTGACTCTGATGGAGGAGATGTCGGAAGCGTTCGATGTCATCATTACCGATATCCAGATGCCGGTCATGGACGGACTTCAGCTGCTGGAGCGGCTTGTTCAGCGGGGGGACGGGGTGAAGGTGGTCTTGCTCAGCGGCTACGGGGAGTTTGCTTATGCCCAGCAGGCAATCCGGATGGGGATATTCGATTATTTGGTGAAACCCGTAGGCAAGGCGGATATCGAGAGTCTGCTTCAGAAGATGGATCTGGCGCTGCTGAAGGAAAAGCAGGAACACCGGAAGGTGACGGAGCTGACCCGGCGGCTCGGCGATTCCCTGCCGGCTTACCGCGTTCAGCTGCTTCGCCGCTGGCTCCATGGCAGCTCGAGCCCGGATGGAGAAGAGCTTCGAGCCCACATGGCAGCCGCGTACATGGACTGCAGCGGCTTGGTCTACACAGCGAAGCTCTGCCGGGGGAAGATCCATACGGATGAACGGAGACAGGAGCTCCTGACCTGCGTGGGCCGGGAGCTGGCGGAGCGGTTGAGTTCGGGTACCGGGGTCATCTCCCTGACCATGGAAGAAAGTACAGGCCTGCTGGTTACGCTGGTTCTCTGCGAGAGAGATGCTTTCCCGGGCGTGAAGCGCATCGCATCTTGGCTGGAGCAGGGGGCATCCCAGCTTGCAGCCCAATATGAAGTGAACGTAAGGGTCGGCATAGGGCTGCCGCTTGACGCTTCGATATGGGATTCCGGCCCGCAGTGCTACCAGCATGCCGCTCTTGCGCTGGAACAAGGCTTCTTTCACGGTACCCAGCAGGTGGTAGTCTGGGAGGAGCAGCCGCTGAACACGTCAGGATCCATCGATGTATTCGAACGGGAGCAGCAATTCGCCGCTGCCGTCAGCGGGTGTGATGTGGAAGAGACGCATGAGTTCCTGAACCGGCTGGTGGAGCAGACCAAGCGCTGCCGTCCGCTGTCCCCTGCCCAAGTCAAAGCGGATGTAGCCCGGTTAATTCTGAACCGTCTGAGGGAGGCCAAGCACTTGTTGGCCTCGGAAGAGGCGTATACCAGTCTTGCAGGCCTCATTCAGGAGAGAGTGCTGGACTGCGAGGATTACCGCGAGCTCAGGCACTGGGCCAAAAAGCTGGCGTTACAGATTATCGGCCTGTATGAGAGCGCCAGCCAAGACAAGAACAGCCTTGTCATTCACAAATGCAAGGAATATATCCGGGAGCGATGCGGGGAAGAGCTGACGCTGGAGCACCTGGCTCAGAGGTTCCATTTTAACCCGTCGTATTTCAGTACCCTGTTCAAAACGTACACCGGCATGAACCTCACCGACTATCTGACGAAAATCCGGCTCGACCGGGCGCAGCACATGCTGATGAATACGGATGAGAAGATCGCTGATATCGCGCGAAAGGTGGGCTATAAGGAAGCGGGGTACTTTATCCGCTTGTTCAAGAGAGAGAAGGGAACCTCGCCCAAACGATACCGCAGCCTGAACGGAAAGGAATGACTATGAACACCAAGACGCTGTATTCCTTGCCCCGCCGGCTGGGCCTCAAGAGCCAGCTCGTCGTTACCTTTATCGTGTTGATCTCGATCTCGCTGCTGGTGTTCGGGCTGCAATACTTCGATGTCAGCAAGCGCGTCGTCTCCGATATCGTCCAGCGGAACGTCTATGAGATTGTCAAGAAGAACAATCAGATTATGGATACGAAATTAGCGCAGGCCAAGGACAATATCTTATCCTTCCTGGTCGATCAGGAGCTCTACAGCGCGTTATCCTCGATGAAGCCGGAGGACGATTACCAGATTACGCTGCTCGATAAGAAGCTCTCCGCCGTCATGGACAAATATTTCTCCCATCTGCAGGATGTGTACTCCGTTCAGCTCGCGACGAGCTATACGACATTCCGGCCGACGATGCCGCCCAACAGCGGAAGCGGGAAAAATTTCATTCCCGAAGGGACCATCCAGAGAACGGGGATGTACCAAGAAGCGATCCGGCAGGCTGGCCGGATCGTCTGGATTCCGACCTATAATTTCTCCGAAATGTTCGACGTGCCATACATGACGGATGCGAACATTGAATTCCGGTATCTGTTCTCCGCCGTCGAGCTGGTCAACAGCTCTTATTTCGACGGCACTTCCTATTTCACGTCCACGCCGGACATCGAGAAACCTGTGCTGCTTGTCAATTACAAGGAGGATTTTTTCCAGACGATATTCCGGGGAAGCCTGCCGGTTGAGGGCAGCTTTTTCTTCGTGGTCACGAAGGACGGGCAGTACGTGTCCCACCAAGATCCGGCGAATATCGGGCGGAAGGCGGCGTATCCTTGGATCCAGGAAATCACGGAGCAGGGCAGCGGCACTGCCAAATTCGACATCGACGGCCAGAGCGCCATCGTCTCGTTCGATACGTCCCGTGTGACCGGGTGGACATCCGTCGTCGTCATTCCGCCGGACCGGATGCTGGAGGAGTTCTTGGATACGACCAAGACGAACCTCGCGTTCTCCTTGCTGCTCTTGGTGATCCTCTCCTTCCTGATCTCGTATGTGGTGACCGACCGGATTACGAAGCCGGTCCGCAGTCTGCTCAAGGCAATCAAGAAGACGGGCGAGGGCCAGTTCGATATCACGGTAAGTGAACGGGGGAGTATGGAGCTCGTCGTGCTCAGCCAGAAGTTCAAGGAAATGAACGCCAAAATCCAGAAGCTCATCGAGGAAAATTATGAAAGCAAAATTCGCGAGAAGGAAGCCGAGATTACGGCGCTCAATCTGCAGCTGGACCCTCACTTTATGTACAATACGCTGAACCTGATCAATCTGATCTCGGCCGAGAACGGGCAGGAGGAGATCAGCGAGATGATCGTCAGCTTGTCCACCATGCTGAAGTATACGGTGAAGGCGCAGAAGGATCTGGTTCCCTTCAAGGACGATTGGAACTACCTGCAGAGCTATGTGTTCATCATGACGAAGCGGTTCGAGGGACGCTTTCAAGTGGAGTACAGCATGGACCCTGCCTTATTTGCTTATGGGGTGCCGAAGTTCTTCCTGCAGCCGTTCGTGGAGAATGCCTTCGTCCATGCGTTCGATTCGATGAAAACAGGCGGCAGTCTGCACATCAGCGGCTGGATCGATGAGGGTACCCGTACTCGGTATTTCCGGATTGAAGACAATGGCCGCGGCATGGAGCCGGAGAAGCTGCAGCAGCTGCTGGGCGGGGGGACCGGATCGGTGGGCATCCCTAATGTGAACGCCCGTATCAAGATTACGTATGGTGAGGAGTACGGCCTCCAGATGGAGTCGCTGCCAGGGCAAGGAACCACCGTGACGCTTCGTCTCCCGCTCGATTAAAGCGATTACAAAGAAAGTGCAACAACATGAAGAGAATCCCATTTTCCGTGAGGGCGGGTCTTATATACTAATCACTGTAAGGGATGAGGGCATGCACCGATCACCGACATGGAGGGGGCAAGGCAATGAAAGGGAAGCGGAGAAAGACGGCGGCACTGATCAGTTCGATCCTGTTATCGGGGATGGTAGTCAGCGCATGTTCTGGCGGCGGGGGCAGCCCGGCCGCAGAGCCGAAGAACAATGAGGCGGCCTCGGGAGAACAGAAGAAGCAGCCGGTGAAGCTGAAATTCACTTATTGGGGCAGCCCGGACGAGAAGAAAGCGATCGAGAAGGCCACGAAGAAGTTCACCGAGAAATACCCGTGGATTACAGTGGAAACGGTACAAATTCCGAATTCCGACTACAATACGAAGCTGACCGCGATGGCGGCCGCCAATGACATGCCTGACACCGGATACATGACGGGCGATCTCGGCGATACCTGGGCCAAACAGGGCAAGTTCGTGAACCTGTTCGAGATGCTGAACAAGGACCAGGAGATCAAGAAGGAGGACTTCCTCGATACGATCTGGTACAAACAGTCGCCGGATAACGCCTGGGGGATCAGTACGGCCGGCGAAGCGTTCGGCCTGTTCTACCGCAAGGACCTGCTGGAAAAGGCAGGGGTTTCCATGCCTCCGGCGAAGGCCGATCAAGCTTGGACATGGGATCAATTCGTGGATGCCGCCAAGAAGCTCACGCTCGATAAATCGGGCAAGAATGCCACGGACCCCGGCTTCGATCCGAAGAACATCAAGCAGTACGGCGTTACCTTCGAGACGTGGAACGAGCCGCTGAACAACTTTATTTACAGCAACGGCGGCGACTGGGTCTCGAAGGACGGGAAGGAATTCACGCTGAACAAGCCGGAGGCTGCGGAAGCGATCCAGAAGCTGGCCGACCTGATCAACGTGCATCATGTCGCCCCGTCTCCGCTCGCCGCCAAATCGCTGCCGGCGATGAATGTGGCGCTCCAGTCGGGCATCTCGGCGATGGCGGTCGGCGGCCAATGGATGAACCTGGATCTTGGCAATGCCAAGGTGAATTACGACATTGGCGTGCTGCCTAAGCTGAAGACCAGCCTGACCGTGGGCGTGAGCGGGGCGACTGTGTTCTTCAAGGATTCCAAACACCCGGAGGAGGCCTGGATGCTCTTCAAGTGGATGTCGAATCCCGAAGGGGCGGTCGAGCTGTATTCCGGCGGGCTCTGGATGCCGACGATGAAGAAGTGGTACACCGATCCCGCGCTCGTGGCGAAGTGGGTGGATGCCAATCCGGCGGCGCATCCGCCGGGCTTCAAGGATGCGATGATGAATCAGTTCATGAATCATTCGGTGCCCGGCTCGACGTACTACTTGAAGAACTATGCCAAAATCAACTCCATGGTCATCTCCAGCCTGGATCCGGTGTGGCTCGGCAAGCGGAGCGCGCAGGAAGTGCTGGACGAGATTGCGAAGCAGGTCCAGCCGGAGGTACAGGGCAGATATGATACCAAGTAAATATGATACCAAGTAAATATGACGCCAAGTAATGCCGGGTTCCGGCACAGGGGGATGGAGTGCTGCTCCGCCCCCGCCATCTTAATGTGAAGGGAGCCGTGACTCCATTGATCCAGGCAGCAGTCTCCAAAGCGGCAGTGCAGCCCGCGAGGCGTGTGCGGAGAAAGAATCTGGCCGCTGGCTTGCTATTCACTTCTCCTGTGTTAATCGGCTATGCCGTCTTCATCGTCATCCCGCTGGTCATGACGTTCTTCTTAAGCTTTACCGATTACTCGATCGGCGGGCCGATGAGCTTCGTCGGGTGGACGAACTATGAGGATATGTTCACGGGCAAGGATATTTTTTTCTACCCGGCGGTGAAAGCAACGATCTATTATGTGGGCGTCAGTGTGCCGCTGATCATCGGATTCTCCTTCGCCATGGCGATCCTGCTCAATCAGAACATCCGGGCCCGGGGGTTCTTTCGCGGCGTGTTCTACCTTCCGGTCGTCATTCCGATGGCATCGGCGGGGATCATCTGGATGTGGATGCTCCAGCCGGACTTCGGCATCGTGAATCACCTGCTGCGGGAGGCGGGACTGCCGACCTCGCCATGGCTCGCCTCCGATACCACCGTAATCCCGACGCTGATCCTGTTCGCCTTATGGAACTGCGGCAGCACGATTGTGATCTTTTTGGCCGGTCTGCAGAGCATTCCCGCCCATTTGTATGAAGCGGTGGAGATCGACGGGGGTTCCGCCTGGCATAAGCTCGTTCATATTACGATTCCCATGAGCTCGCCGATTATTTTTTTCAACACGGTGATCGGGTTCATCAACGCCTTCCAGACCTTCGTCCAGCCGGCGGTCATGACCAGCGGCAGTTCCGGCAGCGGCGCCGCATCGATGGGCGGACCGGATAACGCCAGCTTGATGTATGTGCTCTATTTGTTCCAGAACGCCTTCCGCTTCTCGAAGATGGGGGCGGCGAGCGCGAACTCCGTCCTTTTATTCTTGGTCACGCTCGGGTTTACCTTGGTGATATTCCGGTTCTCCCGGTCACTGGTGCATTATGAAGGAGATGGGACCAAATGATGCGAAAGCAACAATACGCCGCCCAGACGGTGATCTATTTGCTGCTTATAGGCGGTGCGGTTCTCACACTGTTTCCATTCTATTGGATGCTCAAGACCGCCCTGGTCGGCATGGATGGGGTGTTCGAGGCGACGCCGTCATTCATTCCGAAGAGCTTCGAATTCCATAATTTCGCCGATGCATTGCAGGCCCAGCCATTCGGGCGCTTCTTCTTCAACAGCGGGGTGGTCACGATAGCCAATATTATCGGCGTACTCCTCACCAGCTCCTTGTGTGCCTACGGGTTCTCCCGAATCGATTGGCCGGGGCGGGATAAGGTGTTCGGCCTCATGCTGACGGCGCTCATGCTGCCGTTCGCGGTCGTCATGATCCCCCAGTTTATCGGCTGGCGGATGCTGAATTTGACGGATACGCTCGCGCCATTGATTTTGCCGTCTTTTTTCGGCGGCGGCTTGTTTAATATCTTTTTGCTGAGGCAGTTTTTCATGGGCATTCCCAGAGACCTGGATGAGGCGGCCTTCATGGATGGCGCGAGCCACTTTACGGTCTACAGCCGGGTGATCCTGCCGCTCAGCTCCCAATCGATGATCGTCGTCGGCTTATTCACTTTCCTGAACAGCTGGAACGATTATTTGGCCCCGATGATCTATCTTTCCTCCGAGAAAAATTATACGTTGATGCTCGGTCTTACTTTATTTCAGGGCGCCTATTCCTCCCAATGGAATCTGATGATGGCGGCGGTGGCCATCGTCGTCCTGCCTTCGCTTATCGTATTTCTGTTCGCCCAGCGTTATTTCATTGAAGGCATTGCCATGACCGGGATCAAAGGCTGACGGGCTGACGGTAAGGGGGGGATGGCCGCTCCCTACGACTCCTGCAGCTGCCCTGATTCCCGGCGGCGCCGATTCATGAATACCAGGGACAATGCAATGGCGGTAAGGATCAATCCAAGCACCCGAAATCCCCCGAAGCTGAACTGATCACCCATGACAATCCCGATCAGCAAGGAAGAGAGAATGGTTCCGAGGTATCTTGATGTATTGAAGAGTCCGGATGCTACTCCGATGATTTCCTTGGGCGAGCTTTTGAACATAGCCGCTTGCATAGCGACACCGTTCAACCCGTTGCTGATCCCGAATGCCGCCAACGCCGCACACACGCCGATCACCGGCGAAGTCGGATTCCATGTCACGATCCATACGGACCCCAGCGTCATCAGTATGCCGGATAGCAGCAAGGCCGGCCGGGGGCCAGATCGATCAATCCATCGTCCTGCTAGGGGGGAGACAACGAGCGAGCACAAACCCAAGCTCAGCATGAGCATCCCAGTATGGAATTCATTGACATGACGTACCATCTGCAAGTAGGACGGAAGCCCGAAGAAGATCGAGTAAAAGAGTACGTTCACGAGCATGAACTCGACATTGACCCAAGTCATCTCGGGATATTTGGCGAATGTGCGCAAAGGAATAAAGGGGGAAGCCGCTCTTAACTCATGCCGCACGAAGACTGTAAGCAGCACGAGGCCTATCAACAGAGCCGTGGCGTTGAGTAATGAGAGATGACCGGATGATTTGGCAGACAGTAATCCGACGAGCAGAGCCACCAGACCCGCGGTGAAGAGCAGGATTCCTGACGCATCCATCACATTCAACCATCGGCGAAAGGACATGCCCCGTGCAGCGGACAGCGGCGGCTCGTCCTTGGGAATATGCCTTGAGGCCAATAGGTAGCTCGCCGCCGCGAACGGTATATTGACCCAGAAGATAGCAGGCCAATCCCACCAGTGAATCAAGACTCCGCCAACAAAAGGGCCAATCGCTGCGGCTCCGGACAGGAAGATGGACAGCACAGATAGTGCTGCCGCTTGTTTCTCTGTAATATGAATTCGCACCAAGGCCATTCCAACCGCAACCATCATGCTGGTCCCGATGGATTGCACGATGCGCAGTACGATGAGCCACCCAAAGTTTGGCGATAGCGGGGCGAGTATGGAGGCGACGAAGGCTACGACAAGCCCGATAAGAAATAGGTTCCTGCGGCCGAATACATCGCTGGCTTTTCCCATGACAGGTTGTGCGATGCTGCTTGCAATATAGAAAGAAAAAATAATCCAGGAAACCTCTGTAAAATTAAGTTGATACACATTTTGCAGTCTTGCAATAGCTACGGAAACCATCGAAGAATTCAATGGATTCAACAGGATCCCGAGTCCAATGGAAATCATCAGCCACTTGCTGCCTGTATTCATGTGTGTGCTCCTCCCTACCAAGTGTATTGATGTCATCTTACATAGAATCGGTTATTTATTCCAACGCATTCTATGTTATGATTTCATTGACTTGGAAGAATGAATGGAGGGGCGAATGGAACTTCTTCAACTGCAATATTTTATCGCGGTAGCCCGAGTGGAGCATGTAACCGAAGCTGCACGAAGTCTGCACGTGACTCAATCGTCACTAAGCAAAACGATTCAACGTCTGGAGGAGGATCTGGGGGTCCCTCTGTTCGATCGAATAGGGAGGAAGCTGCGGCTCAATGAGTTCGGCATCCGATTCCTCCACCGTGCGGAAAGGGCTTTATTCGAATTGGAACAGGGGAAACAGGAGATCAGCGATTTATCCAGCCCGGAACATGGCACACTTGCATTGGCGGTGACTGCCGCAAGCGCGCTGCCAAGTATCCTTCGGGAGTTTCGGAAAAAGCGGCCTTATATCCAATTTCATGTGCAGATGCTGACCACGCAGGAAATGGTTACGCTTCTTCATCGAGGAGAGGTCGATTTCTGTTTGTCCTCGCCTTCTATACAAGGAGATGACATTGAATGCCAAGTCGTGTTCAATGACCCTATCCTTGTAGCTGTTCCCAAGGGACACCGGCTGGCAGACCGCAGCAGCGTAGCCTTGACCGAGCTAAGGGATGAATGGTTCGTTGGTGTAAAGAGAGGCTACGGTACGCGTGATCTGGTGGACTCCATGTGCAAATCGATTGGATTTGTACCTAACTATGTGTATGAGGGGGATGAACCCGCAAGGCTCAGCGCGCTCGTGGAAGCCGAGATTGGCATTGCCTTCATACCAAGTACGGCAAGGAATTCACAGGAACAGATCCACTATCTCCAAGTGGAGGACCATGAATTGGTCCGGGAGATCGCTTTATTATGGCACCGGAGCCGGTACATCTCGCGGACGGCTCTGGAATTCCGGGATGTGGTTGTTGAATATTTTGGGTCGATATCCAGGCAGACCCTATAATTCAGCTTGCGTCCAGCGTCAGGCTAATGGAACATGATAACGAAAGAAGCGATACACAAATAACGAAGGAGCAGCTCTGGCCGCTTCTTCGTTATTTGTGCATAGAACCTATAAATCCTTTGCACATATCGTAAGGTCAACTGACAGGGGCGATTTCCTTACGATCTCCCCATCAGGCTCCAGTCATAGTGTCTCCACGCCTTCGGCGATGTGAGCCATCAAGCCAGTTCGTCCGATGGCAATGTCGCTTGCAAGCACATGGCTGTCCGGATAATCCCCGCCGTTCTGATGTCGGAACGCAACGGGCTCCTCCTCGAATAGACGCTCGAGACGCAAACGCCAGGCTGTCATCGCCGCGTCGATGTCGGCTGCCGTCATGCGATCGGTTCCGTAGACGGCATGGGTAGGCAGCACATCCATTCCGGGGTAGAAGAGGATGCCGTGAGTAATGGGGAACAGCAATTGCTCCAGCGGTCCATTGATTCCTCGCGGCGAATAATCCTTCTCGGGCCCTCCGGCAGCCACGGACAGCATAGCCCGCTTTCCCTTTAGCATGCCATCGCCGTAGCGGTAGCGATTCCCTTCGCCCTTAAAGCCATAGGCGAAACCATAAGCGAAGACCCGTTCTACCCACCCCTTGAGAATAGCCGGCATGCTGAACCACCACAGAGGAAACTGCAAGATCACCGCGTCGGCAGCAAGAAGTTTCTGCTGCTCCATCGCGACGTCCGCCGTTTGACGGCCAGTCGAATAGGCGTGCGCTGACTCTTTAATAAAGGATAACCGTTCCGGATGGGCTCGATCCGGGAAGTCGCGCCCATCGAACACGGCCTTCCAGTCCATTCCGTACAGATCGGACAACATGACTTCGTGCCCTTGCTCCTGAAGTGTTTGTACAGCCGTCTCTACGAACTGGTTAGTCAACGAAGCGGGCTCGGGGTGCGCATAAACGATCAATACCTTCTTTGACATGACTCCACTCTCCCTTTGTATTGGCGTACGACGTCTTTAATAAGTGCCGTATGAGTGTTATATTAAAGTGAATATTGAATTTAGTGAAGTACGCATAATTTTATAATATAGTATTAAAAATCAAACTAATAGAGGGCGATGGCTGTGGGAGATCGCAAAAAAAAGCTCGAAGCGAAAGTGGAAGTGTGTCCTGTCGAAACAACTTTGAATGTCATCGGGGGCAAATGGAAAGCGATCATTCTGTTTCATCTTATCGATGGCCCAAAGCGATTCAGTGAATTCCGGCGGCTCTACCCGGGAATGACGCAATTTATGCTTACTTTGCAGCTCCGCGAGCTTGAACGGGATGGCATTATTCACCGTGAAGTGTATAAACAGGTGCCCCCTAAAGTGGAATACTCGCTGACGGAATTCGGAGTGACGTTGAAGCCGATTATCCAAGATATGAAGAAGTGGGGAGTAACCTACAAGAACAGAGTTGACGACATACGGCAGCAGACGGCAGTGCAGGAGCCTTGAATACCAAGGCTTTGGGGCGGAACCGTGACTATACCTTTGGTGAAATCCGGCGCTGGCGCGTCTAGGATGGAGGGTAGGGGATTTTTTATGGCAAAAGGGGCTCTAGACGCGGCCATTGGTTTGACACATCGGTCTGCTGGACAGGGGTGTGACGACCGGCAGGCGTCTTTTTTGCGTTGCGCAGGAGGTGGCGGTATATCGTAGAGCCCCACCTCTCATCCCCCTGACAGGGGTATAAGAAGAAAATGACACGCGTTAACAATATATTTGTAATTAATATACTTGTTTACACATATTTCGCCTGCAGGAACTCCCCCCGCATGGATAAGTGAGACGTTTACCTATTTACGGATCCGGCCTTAGGCTTCCCCATGACCATGTACTGCAAAAGCTTGTAATAAATATACTTGCTATCACTCTTATATATCTGCTAGAACCAACACACCGTATCTAGAAACAAAAATTATAACCCACAAGATTATCCCTTCCTTTGTACATTCGAAAAATCCAAAGTTGCAAAGGGAATAAAACCATAGAAGCAAAAGAACATGTTGGCAATACTACGTTGTGATATAGAAGCAGGACGATTAAACTGGTAGCAGGTGCTATATATCCATATGGTGGAAAGAGGGGAGGCTTACGGATGACTCTTTTATGGTCTTATCCGATCATTGCCGCGCCTATGGCCGGCGGGGTGTCGACGCCGGCTCTGGCGGCGGCCGTATCGAATGCCGGAGGACTGGGGTTTCTGGCCGCGGGCTACAAGACGGAGGCGGCGCTCCGGGCGGAGATTGAAGCCGTGCGTGGGCTGACGAACGCGCCTGTTGGCGTCAATCTGTTCGTGCCCGGCTCGGAAGAAGCAGACGAGGCCGGGCTTGAGAGATACCGCGTGCGGATGAACTCCGAAGCGCAGCGTCTCCAAGTACAGCCGGGCGAAGCGCTGTATGATGACGACGAGTGGGAAGGGAAGCTGCGGGTTGTGCGCGAGCTCCGTGTGCCCGTAGTCAGTTTCACGTTCGGGTGCCCGTCCAAGGGGGTCTTGATGGAGCTGAAGGGGCTGGGAACGACGGTTGTCGTGACGGTAACGTCCCTGGAAGAAGCGCTGCTCAGCGTTGAGGCAGGGGCAGACGCGCTGTGCGCACAGGGCGTAGAGGCTGGTGGCCACAGGGCTTCCTTCGGCAACCGGATGCCGGACCGGGAGGCCTTGAGCCTCCTGGTACTGCTGCGCCAAGTCCGGCAGGCCGTCTCCGTACCGCTCATCGCCGCCGGCGGACTGATGCACGGAGGCGATGTAGCCGCCGTGCTCAGCGCGGGGGCAGAAGCGGCGCAGCTCGGCACGGCGTTCCTGCTGTGCCCGGAGAGCGGTACGCATCCGGTGCACAGGGCGGCGCTGACGGATGGCCGCTTCACGGAGACTGCGTTGACCCGGGCGTTCACCGGTCGGCGGGCGAGAGGCCTGGTGAACCGGTTCCTGGCCGAGCATGCGGATGCGCCTGCGGCCTATCCGCAGATTCAACATCTGACCAGGCCGATCCGCAAAGCATCCGGTGACCTCGGGGAAGCGGATGCGATGTCGCTGTGGGCTGGGCAAGGCTACAAGCTGGCCAGGGAACTGCCGGCAGGTGAACTGATCGGGGTACTGGTGCGGGAAGCGAGAGAGGCGCTCGCATCCACAGCCGGCCGGTTGTAAGTTGGGGCCGGGCAGCAGGATAGTGATCCGCTCCTTGAGCTATCTCCCCAAATCCCGGCCCCGTGACGAACTATTATTTTTATACGACAAGGATAGGCAAGGAAGCGAATCCAACCGGGATCCGCAAGAACCCAGTCAGGAGCTGACGATGGACAAAGAGATACAGCTGGCTGTCGAGAAGATCGAACAGCTCAACATCCGCAACCAAAGGGCGATGATGGAGCTCATCCGCCGGAGCATGAAGCTTACCGAAGACGACTTTATTAAAGAACTGCTGCTCGCTTACGCACAGCGCAACCCCGTACATATTCTGGAGATTTCCATTGCGCTGCAGTATGAAGAAATGATCAAAACGCTCCCCGACAAGTTCGTCTGGTCCGGTGAGGGCTAAGCGTCATCCGTGACGGTGCCAAGGGGTATGAAGAGCCCTGACAAACGCACGAAAGAATTAGCCTCTCTTCATGGGGATTCATCTTCTATGGAAGTTCGGTGGCCGCAGGGACAAGTCCGTGTTTTTGGGGTAAGAAGGAGGAAGAAAGAAAAGAGGAGGTGCAGGCATGAAGTACGAACCAAGTGAAGCTGCAACCGTAACATCCGCCGTGGGATCGGAGCAGCCCGAAATATCGCCGGGCACGGCCACGCCGGAGATTGTTCCCGAACGGCTGCCCGAGATTACCCCGAGCCAGCCGTCGGAAATCCCGGCGAAGCCCATCCCGGAGATCCGTCCGGATCCCGCGGGACCCGAAATTAAACCTGGAGCCGTACCGCCCGAAATACCGGGTGAACAAGTCGGATAAGGCGGCTGGTTTCGTAGAGTTGGTTCCACAGAACGGGTACCATAGAAGAGCATGTTATAAAAGCGAAGAAAGTGCGGAGAGGCTTCCGCACTTTCTTTTTTATATATGAGCATTTATATCTCGCCAGGGCTCGATTCTGTAATCTTATATATCTTATAAACGCGCATCGTCCTTATAGGACGGCGAAGCCGTTTATCTTGTGTGGGTGGAGGCAAGAGAAGGGCAGTTCTGCAAGATTGTGCAAGCCGGCTGCAGGCTGCAGCGCAAGATAGTCCCATGGCGGATGAAGAAGACGAGCGGTATGGTAAGGAGGATGGATCAAGGCAGCATACCAAGGGAGGAATGAAATTATGGTGAAGAAAGCTAGATCTGCAGCAGAATCTGGGAGAGGAAAAGGAGCCGCGGCCCGCAGCGGCGCAGTAACGCGGAAAGCGGGTCTGCTTCTGCTCGGCACATCACTTGCCGCAGTCCTGTACGCTCCGCCATCGGCAGTGGTGCGTGCGGATGAAGCTGCCAGTGCGGCGCCGACAGGTGTGAAGCGCCACATGGAGACTCTTGACAGGGGCGTGGTTGCCGTGGAAGCGGATGGCGGCAACTTCGTTTCCTGGCGCCTGCTGGGCACGGATCCCGTTGATATCGCTTTCAATTTGTATCGGGGCAAGGAAAAGCTAAATAAAAAGCCGCTGGCCGGCGGCACGAATTTCCTGGATGCCAAGGGGAAGGGGAACTCCAAGTATACGGTCCGGCCTGTCGTGAACGGCAAGGAGCTGCCAGCGGCGGGGGAGAGCGCCACCGTATGGGGCAGCACTTACCTGGATATTCCCATTACGGCTCCTGCGGGTGGGACGACACCCGACGGCGTAGCCTATACGTATAATGCCAACGACGCTTCCGCCGGGGATCTGGACGGCGACGGAGAATATGAGCTCATCCTGAAGTGGGATCCGTCGAACTCCAAAGACAACTCGCAAAAAGGATATACTGGGAATGTGTATGTCGATGCCTATAAGCTGGACGGTACGCGCTTGTGGCGGATCGACCTCGGACGCAATATCCGGGCTGGCGCACATTATACGCAGTTCATGGTATATGACCTGGACGGCGATGGCAGGGCCGAGGTGAGCTTCAAGACGGCGGACGGCACCGTTGACGGAACCGGCACGGTGATCGGCGACCCGAATGCGGACTACCGGAACAGCGGGGGTTATGTCCTGGAAGGGCCGGAATTCCTGACGGTCTTCGAGGGGAACACGGGCCGCGCCCTGCAGACGGTGCCCTACGATCCGCCACGGGGCACTGTCACGGATTGGGGCGACGGATACGGCAACCGGGTCGACCGCTTCCTCGCAGGCGTCGCTTACCTCGACGGCGAGCGGCCGAGCCTCATTTTTGCACGGGGCTACTACACACGCGCAGTCGTAGCCGCTTACGATTGGCGGGACGGGAAGCTCGCCAAGCGGTGGACGTTCGATACCAATGAATCCGGCAACGAGGGCTACCGCGGGCAGGGCAACCACAACCTCGGCGTAGCGGATGTGGATGGCGACGGCCGGGATGAGATCATCTACGGGGCAGCCGCCATTGACGATAACGGGAAGGGGCTCTATACGACAGGACTCGGTCACGGCGACGCGATGCACCTTGGCGACCTCGATCCGGAGCATCCGGGAATGGAAGTGTTCCAGGTACACGAGAGCAAGCCGAACCGGGCCGGGATCGAATACAGGGATGCCGACAGCGGCGAGCTGATCTGGGGCGTGCCGACGACCATTGATGTAGGCCGAGGCGTCTCGGCGGATATCGACCCGCGCTACAAGGGGGAGGAAGTGTGGGCGATCGACGGCGCCTGGAATTCTCCAACCGGGGGCCTGTATTCCGCGAAGGGCGAGCTGATCTCCACTTCGATCCCGGGAGCGAACTTCGCGATCTGGTGGGACGGCGATCTTCAACGGGAGGTGCTCGACCACACGTGGACCGAGCCGAACGGCGTCGGGAAGATAGACAAGTGGGATTACACGAATGCGAAGCCGGTCAACCTCCTCACAGCGGATGGAACCCTGTCGAACAACTGGACGAAAGGCAATCCGAATCTGCAGGCGGATCTCCTAGGCGACTGGCGGGAGGAGGTCATCTGGCGTAAGGCGGACAATACCGCCCTGCGGCTCTATACCACGGCAGCGCCTACGGATACGCGCATCCCTACGCTGATGCATGATCCGGTCTACCGTCTCGGTATCGCCTGGCAGAATACGGCGTACAACCAGCCGCCGCATCCGTCATTCTATCTTGGCGAGGGCATGAAGGCTCCGGGCCGCCCCGCTATCTACACGAAGGCGTCCGCCAAGGTCTCCGTCACGCCGTCTGTGCTCAGCCGCAGATCTGGCGGGGGCTCGGCGCCGCTGCTGGCTGCCGTCACGGCGCAGCCTGGACAAGGGACCCCCTTCGGCGAAGCCCGCTCGGCTTCCGTCACGGTGAACGGGCAAACCTTTGCTGCGGAGCGTGTACACGGGGAAGGCAAAGCTGGCGTGTACGGCGTGAAGATCGACCGCCGCAAGGTGATCGGGGCGCTGGACGGGCTGAAGGGCGAGGCCGTTATCGAGGTTACCCTCGAGCTTGAGGGGGGCGTCCGTCTCACCGGGACCGACCGTATCCGCATTACCGACTAGCCGGGTCCCTAGTCCGAATCGCAGGTGCAAAGAGGAGAGCTGCAGGGGATGCGGCTCTTCTTTTTCTTTGATAAGATTAGGGAATATATGGAATATGGAGCGGTGAAGGGCAGGGGATTAGGGGAGGAGGCAAGGATCAGATGAACGAAGTAAAGAAGCGCCTGCGCATCACTGCCGCGATGGTCGTATGGTTATGCGGATCTGCTGCTGGAGCAGCCTACCTGCTGAGTACAGATAAACATAGCGCGTACATCAACATGCTTTTTTTCTTCACGCTGCTGTTCTTAGGGCTAAGCGCAGGCCATACGGCCGTTCTGCTGGTCCTGCTCCAAAGAAAACACAAAATCAGGAGGAAGGAAATTCCACATATACAGCGAAAGGTAGAGAAGGAGCAGCCCGAGATTGAAACAAAAGAGTAGACAGGTCCTAACGGTCGCGCGGCACAATGGCGCTGGGACGGAGAGAAGGAGTCATCCCTATGAATCCAACGCCTGAATCATTATCCGGACCGCAATCGCTGTCCCGTACGAATGAAGGTGAGCCGGAATCGGTGCAAGCGCGGCTGGAAGCCTTGGGCATTGCGCTGCCGCAAGCTTCGGAGCCCGCAGCCAAGTACGCGAACTATGTCATCGTGAATGGCTTGATGTTCGTGTCCGGCAAGGGACCGGCGGGCAAGCCAAGGGGCAAGCTGGGTGCGGAATTCGCAACGGAAGAAGGATATGCTTATGCCCGGAGCACAGGCGTCGAAGTGCTTGCCGTGCTGCAGTCGGCACTGGGCTCGCTGGACCGCGTGAAGCGGGTCGTGAAAGTGCAGGGGTTCGTGAACGCCGATCCCGCCTTCGAAGAGCACCACAAAGTGCTGAACGGCTTCTCGGATCTGATGCTGGAGGTGTTCGGCGAGCAGGGCACGCATGCGCGCTCGGTCTTCGGGGCGAGCTCCCTCCGGGACAACCTGCCTGTGATCGTCGATTCCATCTTTCAGGTGGAAGAGTAACGGGGAACGCCGCTAAGCCCTGCCGGAGCCGCATCAGCGGTCCGTGCAGGGCTTGGATCCGGCAGCCGGGGAGGCTGCCTTGGGGCGACGGGCCGCCGGCTGCGGAACAGCTCACCC
This sequence comes from Paenibacillus caseinilyticus, assembly GCF_027533645.1. Taxonomy (GTDB): domain Bacteria; phylum Bacillota; class Bacilli; order Paenibacillales; family NBRC-103111; genus Paenibacillus_G; species Paenibacillus_G caseinilyticus. The sequence goes on along the minus strand of NZ_JAQAGY010000015.1, from coordinate 154,900 downwards.
GGATGAGGGAGCGGATAAGTGCTCGGTCCGGCGCGAGGCCCGCACGGACCAGGCGCTCTGGGCGGCCATGCCGAGGCAGATCAGCGCCATCCCGAGCCAGCCCCACACGGCGGGCAGGGGTGCCGACAGAATCAGGACTTCGCCGATGACCGCGAAGAGCACTTCGAGCGATTGGGTCGCTTCGACCGCGCCGAGCTTCTGCATGTCGCCGTGCACCGCGTCCGTGGCCCGGAAGAACAGCGCCGTCGCGATGATGCCTGACAGAATAGCGACGAGCGCCGACTGGAAGACGAGACCAGAGCTCGGCACGCCCGATTCGATCCAGCCGAAGACGGCGAGCAGGAGCCAGAACGGCATACTAAGCAGCGTCATGCCGAGGAGCCGCTGGGTGGCGCTGAGCCGTCCGCTGCAGAGATCCATCATCTTGCGGTTGCCGAGCGGATAGGCGAAGGAGGCGAGCAGGACCGGGAGGAGGCCCAGCAGCAGCGCGGATGGATCGTTCCAGGTGAAGTGCTCGGCTTGGATGAGCAGGATGCCCAGCAGAATCATGAGCGAGAAGCCCATCCCGCGCCAAGGGACGGTTCCCCGGACGAGCCGCCCGTCCTTGTTCTGCTTGAAGAGCGGAGCGAGCAGCGAACCGGAGATGATCGTAATCTGCCACGTTCCGGCGATCAGCCACCCCGGGCTGTAGTCCGAGGCCAGACATAGCGGCGCGTAGACAGGCCGAAGCCGACGCAGCTCCAGAGCAGCCAAGCGCCTGGATTCCTGCGGATCTCCGCCCACAGCGGCGGCAGGCGATGCCGTCCGACCAGGAGGATCAGCAGGGGAACCATGAAGAAATACCGCAGGGAGGCATTCCACATCCACGAGCCGCCCGATAGCGAGATGGAGCGGTTCAGCACGAAGGTGAAGGCGAAGAAAAAAGCGGCGCATATGCCGATGAGGATCGGGCGCACGAAAGATCCCACCTTTGACCAGAATGGTTTACTTGCGGCTCTTTATGTATAAGCGAATCTTTATTGTACCGAACCTTGCCCTCCTTTGTCATCATAAAAAAGCAGGTTGACCCTATGCGCTCTACGAATAGGGATGAAAGGAGCGAGCCATGAAGATCAGCATAATCTCGGATCTGCATATCGACACCTACCGGCAGAAAGCGCCGATGAGCGTAATCGATGCGCTTTGTACCGTCGTGAACGAACGGGGATCGGAGCTGCTCCTGATCGCCGGGGACCTGTCGAGTCATTACCGCAGCACCCTGGAGGCGCTGGAAGAAATCGAGCGCCGGACGGGCATCCCCTGCCTGATGGTTCCGGGCAATCATGACGTGTGGAACGCTAAGGAGCCGGAGCTCGGCACGTGGGAGATTTACCGGCGGCTGCTCGAGTACCCGCGCAATCTGGGCAGGGCGCCGTACCAAGTGAACCGGGAGTGGGTCGTGATCGGGGACTTGGGATGGTACGATTTTTCATTCGGCGACAGGGCGTTCACAGAAGAGGCATTCGGGCGGATGGAGCGGGACGGCCGCGTCTGGAGCGACAGGGAATTTGCTCCGTGGGATCGTCCGGCACCCGAGGTGCACCGGTATTTTCTCAGTAAGCTGGAGGCCCAGCTCGAAGCCCACCGGGAGCGGAACATTGTGCTGGTCACCCACGTGGTGCCGCACCGGCACTTCACGGTTCCCCTGCCGAATGAAACCTGGCGGTACTTCAACGCCTTCCTGGGAAGCGAGGCGTATGCGGAGCTGATCGCCAGGTACTCCGATTCAATCCGGTATGCGGTGTGCGGGCATGTCCATTACCGGAGGCGTCACCGTTATCACCAGACCGAGCTGATCTGCGCCTGCTTCGGTTATGGGAGCGAGTGGAGAACCTCCGACATGCTGGAGGAGATGCGTCTGGCCGTCGTCGACCTCGATCTCGGCCCCGGGCCGGCCGCAGCCGGCAAGTAAAATACCCGGAATTGGGATACCCTAAGGGATAAATTAACAAGTAGGCCCCGTTCTGACGATATGTACCCTAGGGCTTATCATCCATTCATCCCAGCGAGGAAGCTGCGTACGCGGGAATTCGGGAGGACACTATGTATGTCGGATATGAATCGTAAATTTCATTATTGGCTGGAGAACGGCACGCTGATCTATGCCAGCTTTCTCCCCAAAGGCCAAAAAACGCCGGTCAAGCTGTGGGGCCGGATCATGAAGTTCGATATGCTGGAGGACGGAGACATCTCCTTCGTGCTGTACAATGAGGATACGAAGCAGTCGGAGGGCATCCGGCTGTCAACGCTGGACGACTTCCAGGCCGAAGAAGAGCCGGACGTGCAGTACGTGACTTATTATCCGGGCGAAGGCTCACAGGTCGTCAGTTCCATCCATGGATCGGCACCGAAGACCGACGCAGTTGTGCCTGCGGAGCCGTTACCTCAGGAGGCGGTAGCCGCCGAAGCAAGGCAAAATCCCGAGTCCGGCAAAGGGACGGCCGGCGCTCCGGTAACATCGGGGCCGGCACCCGAAGCGGCAGTACGGTCCGGCAGGGCCGATGAGCTGCGCGAGCTCGCGCTTCAGCTGGCGGAGGAGGACCAGATCCTGCTGCTGGGCATGGCCAGGAGGCTGGCTTCCCGCTGACCCGGTGCCCGCCATATCTCACAAGCTTGATTCTCACGAAGAATACTGCGTGTCCTGAAGCCGGAAGCGATTCCGGCTTTTGGGTATGGGCTCATCCCGTACGAGAAGCGGACAGGGAAGCTGGTTCATCCTCCTGCTCTAAGGCGGTGGCGTTGACAGCGCATTGGATATCCTTTACAGTTATGAGCCGGAGAGTACAGCATGTCCATGGAAAAGAGTGAGTTCTTCGGTGAGAGGGGGATGGAAGATGGACAAGGTGACAGACTCTAATCGGGCGGGCTGGAGCCGGCACGCTTACGAAGCCTGGATCCGCGGCAAGGGGAGGCCGGAGGAGCTCGCAGAGCAGCTGCGCAGAGATCCCGGTAAGAAGCTTGCCCCGTTCGGAACGCTGCTGGGTGACCTTCGCGGCAAGCGTGCGGCCAATCTGCTGGGCTCGAATGGCAAAGCCGCTGTAGCGCTCGCCCTGCTGGGGGCCGAGGTGACCGTGGTCGATCTCTCGCCGGAGAATGCAAGGTATGCGGGCGAGCTGGCGGCTGCAGCAGGCGTACGACTCCGGTATATCGTCTCCGACGTTATGGCGATTCCGGCGGAAGAGCCGATGGAAGGCTTCGATCTGGTGCTGATGGAGCTAGGGATTCTCCATTGGCTGCAGGATCTGCGGGCATTCTTCGGCCGGGTGGCCGGCATGCTGCGGCCCGGAGGACGCATGGTCCTTCGCGATTATCACCCTGTCGCCCGCAAACTGCTGCGCTGGAAGGGCGGACAGGTGACCGCTGACGGGAATTATTTTGACGAGAGCCTGGAGCCGGGGGTGGTTCCGTATGCGGTGTTCCTCACAGCGGAGGAACGCGCCGGCCTTAGCACCGTGTATACGAGGGGCTGGACGATGGGAGAGATCGTGACGGCTGTCGCCGAAGCGGGCCTGATGATCCGGTCTCTGCAGGAAGAACGGGGCAGTGCACAGCGCTGGGTATTCCCTGAAGAAGCGCCATCCGGAACCGAAGACCGCCTCCCGGGCATCTACATCCTGGCGGCAGATCGGCCGCCGGAATAGGGAGATCCGCCTGCCGGAGTTTAACGCAGAAGGCTCGGCATAGTACAATAGAGAGCGAAGATCCAGTTATACTTACATATGAAGATCATGGAACAAGAAAGGCGGACTGCCCAAATGAAAGAACGGATCACGAAGCTGTACGAGCTGCTCGAAGGGGAGCGGCTGGATGCGATAATCATTACCCATCCGAAGAGCGTGTATTACTTCACGGGCTTCTATACGAATCCCCACGAGCGGTTCCTCGCGCTGGTGTGCCCGAGAGGGGAGGAGCCGATCCTGTATGTGCCTGCGCTGGATGAAGAGAAGGCGGTACAGTCCTCTTCGGTGACGAAGATTGCGTCGCATCTCGACGCGGAGAATCCGTATGCCAAACTCTCGGAGCTCCTGGGCGGACGGCAGCTGGCGAGGATCGGCGTGCAGGAAGACCATTTGAACGTCAAAAGCTACCGTGCGCTGATGGCCTGCACCTCTGCCGGGGAAGCCTACAACCTGGAGGGTGAGCTGGCCGCCATGCGGGTCATCAAGGATGCGGCGGAAATCGCCGTGGTCCGGCGGGCCATCCATTGCATCGAAGAGGTATTCCGCAGCGCGGCTGCGCAGGTGAAGCCGGGGATGACCGAAGTGGAGCTCGTCGCCGAGATGGAGTACCAGATGCGGCGCCTCGGCTCCGAGGGGCCTTCCTTCGAGACGATGGTGCTCTCAGGTGCAAAATCCGGTCTCCCGCATGGCGTCTCCTCATCGGATCCGATCCGGGAAGGACACCTCCTGCTGCTTGATGCCGGTGTGTTCGTGGACGGGTACGCCTCGGATCTCACCCGGACATTCGCAGTAGGCGAGGTCGGGGACGAAGTGCGGGCCGTATACGATGCCGTGCTGCAGGCCAACCTGGCCATGATCGCCGCCGCCCGCCCGGGCGTCTCGTTCGGCAGCCTCGACCGTGCCGCCCGCAGCACGATCGAGGGCAGAGGCTACGGCGAGTTCTTCATTACCCGGGCCGGACACGGCTTCGGCCTCGAGATTCACGAGTATCCTTCGATTCACGGAGGCAACGAGGATGTGTTGAAGGAAGGCATGCTCTTCACGGCGGAGCCCGGCATCTATATCCCAGGCTTCGGCGGCGTCCGCATCGAAGACAACGTGGTGGTGACCCCGGATGGGGCGGAGGTGCTCACGACCTTCCCCAAAGAGTTGACGGTTATCGGCGTGTAAGGCCGGCGGAGAGCCCTCAGCCGTCCCGAGGCCGGCGCCCGCATCATGAGGGGTTCCATCATATGCCCGGCAGCTTGCCGTGGGCACACACCACAACCCGGAAGAAGGAGCAAGGCTCCTTCCCCGGGTTGTGGTGCTGCCCTCTTCGGGAATCGGGTTAGCCCTGCAGGCATTTCGCAGCAGAGTAAAGGTTCCCTGAACGACAAAGCCCCCACCGTGAAGGATGGGGGCCGGGTTGCTTGGGAAGAGGACGAAATGCAATGTTCCTATAAGGTAAGAGTGCCTGCGGATTTAATGACGAAGGCCGTTTCTTACAGCCGTTTGAAGCGTCTTGCTGCGGTCCTGGGTGACTTCCCAGGACATCGCGCCGGCAAGCCGGTTTTTCTTGATATATTTCACTTTCTCCTTAATGGACTGCTCGTCGTCGTAGGAGATGAAGACTCCGCCGTCCGGATTGTAGAGGTACGGCGTCTTGGTCTTGTTGTTCCAATACCGCTTGTAGCCGTTCTTGTTGATATAGTTGGCTTCGAGGTCGTAGAAGTCGTACCTCCCGTGCTCCCACGTGCCTGTCCCTGACGGGCCGGTGCAAGACTGATACAGGCCGCCGTTCTCGCTGCCGCAGCCCTGCAGACCGAAGCCGTAGTAAGCCAGCCCCATGACCAGCTTCGACGGAGACACGCCGGCCTTCAGATGATTCTGGATGGCCTGGTCTGCATTGAAGTTGCGCGGGTTCGCGCCGTTATCCGCCCGATCATAGTACAGAGGGGCATTCTGGCCGGCTCTTTTTTCTCCGCTGCCATGAAAATCATAGGTCATGATATTGATCCAATCGACCGTTTTGGATATTTTGTCCAGCTCCGTATTCGTAACGAACGTAGGGTTCGCGCCGGAGACGATCGTCAGGAGATAGCGCTTGCCGTCGGCTTTGCCGGCTTTGTCGAGCTCCGCGCGGATGGTCCGCAGCAGCAGCGTATAATTCTGCTTGTCGGCCGGGCTTGACGCGTTGCCCGCAAGACCCCCGCCTCCCGGATACTCCCAGTCGAGATCGACGCCGTCGAATTGGTATTTGCGCAGAAAATCAACCGCTGACTTGGCGAAGGCTGCCCGAGCTGCCGGGTCTGCGGCCACCTCGGAGAAGCGGTTCGACCAAGACCATCCGCCGACGGAGATGATCGTCTGCAGATGCGGGTTCGCTTCCTTCAGCTTGATAAGCTGCTTGAAGCTTCCCTTGACCGGCTCGTCCCCTGTATCGCCCGGATATGCCATGCCGGTGTCCGCCCAAGGATCGCCCTGTACGATCGTGCCGTTCGGCACATCGATAGTCCCGGTTTCGTCGGCGCAGGCATAAGACTGCGGGTTGGGGGCGGTCGGGTCGAGATTCCCGTGCTGCCCGTTCCAGCAGATGTCGGCGAACGCATAGTTGATGTGCGTAATTTTGCTCGCATCGATGTCCGCCACTTTGAAGTTACGCCCGTACACGGACCAAGACGTATAGTAGGTTACAATTTTATAGTTATCATTATTGCCCCGGTCCGGGGCCTTCTTCCATAAGGCTGGCACCTTGGACGGCTCCCATCCCTTCTGGGAGGTATGGGGCTGAATAATTTCGTAGGTCGAACCGTTGTAATCCGCCTCGTCGCCCGTCTGGTAGGATGTATCCGGTGCCCAAGAGGCAGCCCCGAAGGCGGCGGAGGGGAAGAGCGATACCATAAGCGAGGCGGAGAGCACAAAAGTCCACGGTTTTCTGTTCATAACTACAAGTCACACTCCTCTGTTCTATGTCGAACTCCAGTGAATCCATCCGGCGGATCGTGCTGTCGGGTCAGACGGCAGGTCGCTTCTTGGTCCCCGGTTCACCTCGCACCTGGCAGGCTCTTGCCTGTGTGCCTCCAGCTTATTGGACTTCATTATCAGGCACACCGCTGAAGATGAAAACGGATAATATCGTCCAACCGGGGGGCAAATTTTCACAATGCAGGCAGGTACGATCGATTCCTCCCGAGACGGTAACCATTGATTGTTTTTCCAATAACTGCTTGTCCGCATTAGGGGGCCAAACCGTCGACAGATGAGCCTTTATCGCTTATATTCATATACATACGACCAAAGAACTAGATATTGTCTGGTTCTAAAGAATCAATTCCTTCGTAGGACTTAGATAGAAAGGGAGAGTCAGATTGAGCTCCATATGGATGAAAAAGATAGGCAGTGTGGCTGCTTTGTCGATGTTACTTGGACCCGGCAGCGCTCTGGCACAGGCCGGTGAACCTCAGCCAGTTGCGTGGGCAACCACCCAGGTGAACGGCGAGACGTACGTTAAAGAGTCGGATGTATTGCACACGCTGGGCGGCGAAGGAGCTTACCGGGCGGAGACGAACACCTACGTCTACACAGCGGCCTCGGCGGTTCCGGAGGTGGTGAAGAAGGTGTCTCCGGTAACGGTGGGCATTATCGGCAAGCCCCTTGGAAGCAGCTCATCGGCGGACAACCGCTACAATCTCGCCCACGGCACCGGGATAATCGTGCAGTCGGATGGACTCATCATCACGAATGCCCATGTGGTCAAAGATATGAGCCAGCTTATCGTCGTGACGGCGGATGGCAGGCAATATACGGGGATAACGACACACATGGACGAAGAAAGCGACTTGGCTTTGGTCAAAATTGAGGCAGCTGGCCTGCAGACCGCGGTCTTCGCTAAGAGCAGCGAGCTTCAAGTAGGGGAGACGGTCGTGGCGATCGGCACGCCCATCTCGTTCGCCCTGCGCAACTCCGTATCGGTAGGTGTCGTCAGCGGGATGGACCGATCGCTGCACAGCACGTACAGGCTGATCCAGACGGATGCCGCGATTAACCCGGGCAACAGCGGCGGGGCTTTGGTGAACATGAAGGGCGAGATTGTCGGCATCAATTCGCTTAAGCTGTCGGCAGCCGGCATTGACGGCCTGGGATTTGCGATTCCGTCCGACACCGTGCAGTATGTGCTGCATCATTTCTTGAGTTACGGCCGGGTGAAGCATCCGGGTCTGGGGCTGGATGTCGAAGAGAGCTGGGCGGCGATTGTCGGCCTTCCTTCCGACGATCCGCTCCGCGTTGCCCGCATTCACCCGGGAACGTCTGCTGCGGCAGCCGGGATCAAGGAGGGAGACGTGCTCTACTCGATCGGCGACAAGAATGTGAAGAGCATCGTTGATCTCAACGAGTACCTGAAGCAGTATTCGCCTGGGGATCAGATCACGCTCACGCTTCAATCCGGGGGAGACCTCGTTCAGAAAGAAATTACATTAGTCGAAGCCAACCCTAACTAACGGAGAGTGACATCATGAAGAGGATTTGGAAAGCAGGACTTGGAACGCTGATGCTGTGGTACGCGATCCAGCCTGCAGGCGCCTGGGCCCAGACTACGGAGTCCGGCCAAAGCGTTCAGATCGAGCTTACGCTCGGACAGAACGTCTTGAAAGTGAATAACGAAACGCTGACCGTAGAAAAGCCCTATGTCTCAAACGGAGCGACGCTGGTTCCCCTGCGTGTGATCACTACGGCGTTCGGAGCGGTGCTCCGGTGGGATTCCGAGACGCGGACTGTGGGACTGAGGAGCGGTGACACTTCCTTGTCACTGCAGATCGACAGTACGACAGCAACCGTGAACGGACTCCCCGAGCAGCTGGAAGCAGCACCGGAGCTGCAGAACGGCACGACCATGGTGCCGCTGCGATTTATTGCCGAGAAATTCGGGGCGCAGGTCGCTTTCGACGAGGCAACCCGGACCATTACGATTAAGGGAACGGCTGCCGCGACGCTTGACGGCAGCGGCATTGATACGGATCTCGGAAAGACACAGATCGGCAACAGTTACTTCGGTTGGTCGATGAAATACCCCACAGGTCTTATTAAGGAGTACCAAAGCTTTCAGGAGGATGCGACCGGCTTCGAAGACGCGAACGGCGAGTTCTACCTTGCCGTTGAGGCGGAGCTCGACGTAACCGAGAATATGTCCGAGGATGCGCTGCTCAGCCGTCTGTCAGACGATGCGGAGGGCAAGGTTCTGAAGAAAACCTTCGTCCAAGACGGTGCACGCTCCTATGCGCTTATCGTGAGCCAAAAAGATGGGAAGATCTACGAGCTCCGCGCCTATCAGAGCGGGGACCGGCTTTATATCGTAAGTCTTTTCGTCAACAAGGAAGAGAATTATAAGAACCCGCTCAAATATAATGCATACAAAGACCTGCTCGACAGCTTCAAGATGACTTTCGATGCCAAAGACGCCTCCCTCAAGGATCTGTCCACGGTGAAAGCGGGGTATCGTACGTATACAGATGAAACCTATGGATACGCACTCAAGCTTCCGGCCGATTGGCAGATGATGAAAGATCCGTACAACAACATCGGATTTCTTGACCCGAAGCAGAATAAAAGCATTATTGTAACGATCTCATCCAAATCGGAGTCCGAAACGCTTCAGACTTGGACGGACCGGATGCTGAAGAAGTACGAAGGACAGTTCGTCAGTGAATACCGCAAAACGGAACCCCTGCAGAGCCTTACCCTCGACAACATGCCGGCCGCAGCCATCCGGTCTAAGGCTACATTTGACAAGAAAAACTGGAAGGTTGCCGAGGATGTCTTCGTGATCAAAGGCGATTACAAATATCAGATTCACTTTCAGTTCGAAAAGGAAAGCGAAGTTTCTGAAATGCTGATCAAAGATACGCTGAACTCCCTGAAGATCAGCCGTCCCTCTTCCTCTATCGGCACACTCAAAGATGGTGCGGACAGTGAACAGACACAGACAAGCGTAGTCAAGAACAAAACGTACGGCTACAATGTGAAAGTTCCTTCCCATTGGAAGCAGAATACGGATGTTGAACAGCAAACGCTTGCCTTTGATACGGGATACGGCGTATTCATTGTTCTTTCCGCTGAAGATGCTGAGGTCCCCTCTAAAGTGTTGGTAGCCAAGCTGAAAGAGAAGCTCAAGGAGCAGGAAGGGAGCGACTTCAAGGAGATCGAGAGCAAGACCGTGACGGTCGCCGGGGTGGATGCGTCCTGGAACGTATACGAAGCCGGGAATGCGATAACGGTTCTTTGCGCCTTCGAGAAGAACGGCACTTCGTATATCCTCCATTCGGTCCAGCCAACAGCCGTGTATACCGAAGCGTTGAAGGGGCAGATCGAATCTGCCATGCTTTCCATTCAAGTGCCATAATTCGATCCCTTTTTAAGATCTGCACTAAACCGGATTCCATCTTATTCCTTTTGAGGAGTAAGAGGATCCGGTTTTTTCTTATTGTAAAAGGGTTGTTGCGGGGTTCATTTTTGACCAAGGATCAGATACAATAAGCAGGCGTGCCTTATCTTGTTCTGCAAAGGAGAATGAGCATTGAATCCAATCCGTCAACCTGCGCCCGATGCTTCGATTCCTCTTCGGCATTATCTCGTGTTGATCACCGTGGTGATCGCAGCGGGCATGAACCAAGGGATGCTGCTGCCGCTTCTGACGATGCTGCTCGAGCAGACCGGCGTGTCCTCGGGAGTGAACGGTCTGAATGCCGCAGCCCTATATATCGGTATCTTCGCGACGATGTTCTGGATCGAGAAGCCCGTCCGGCGGTATGGCTACAAACCCGTGATCCTCGGCGGGATGGTGATCGTATGTATAGCCCTCATCTTGTTCCCTGTTTTCCCTCATTACTGGGTATGGCTGCTGCTGCGCATAGCCGTTGGCGTGGGGGACAGCGGGCTGCATTATGCCACCCAGCTGTGGATCGTCGCCTCCTCGCCGCCGGACCGCCGCGGGCGCTATATCTCACTGTACGGCATGGCGTATGGCGCCGGCTTCTCGATCGGTCCGCTCGGCATCAACCTGCTGGCCTTCGGCGAAAGCGTGCCGTTCCTTGCGGCGGCCCTCTTGTCGGCCGTCTCGCTCCTGCTCGTGCTGAAGCTGCGGAACGGCCATCCGGAGAGGGGGAGAGAAGGCTCGCGCCTCAAAGTGAGCTACCCGGCGGTATTCCGGCTCGCCTGGTTCGCGCTGCTGACCTCGTTCCTCTACGGCTACATGGAGTCGTCGATGAACAGCAACTTCCCGGTGTACGGCCTCCGGGCGGGCTTCAGCGATGCCTGGATCTCGCTGCTGCTGCCTGCGGTCGGCGTCGGTTCGCTGGTCCTTCAGCTGCCGCTCGGCATCTGGAGCGACCGGTGGGGACGCCGACGCGTGCTGATGGGCGCCGGCCTGATCGGCGGTGCGGCTTTCCTGGCCGTTCCGTTCTTCGCGGATGGCAGCCCTTATGCGCTGCTGCTCCTCTTCGGCATTGCTGGAGGGATGGTCGGCTCTTTCTATACCCTGGGGCTGGCTTATGCGGCCGATGTGGTGCCGGGAGCCGTGCTGCCGCGGACCAATGTCATTGCCTCGGTGCTGTTCAGCGTCGGCAGCATCCTCGGTCCGGGGATCGGAGGCTTCAGCATGCAGTACGGTTCCCTCCACAGCATGTTCTATTGGCTCGGCGGCGCGTTCGTCCTCTTCGCGCTGCTCGGCCTGTTGTACCGTCCGGCCGCCGCGGCTGCTGCGCGGGAAGTGTCGGTATAACCCGCTTGGCCCGGTCCGCTTCTTCGGAAGCGGGCCTTTTTGAATGGCTGCAGAGAAGGGGAGGGGACGGGACGGGAACAGGGGAAGGGCCTGCGGCCGGATATAGCAGGTGATCGCGGCCCCGGATCGGCAGGGGGTGTTTTTTATCGGGTAGATTGGGTAAACATAGTATGTATGCCGCTGTGCCATACGGGAGAACGAAGGCCGCAGGGGAAGTAGGGCGGTCCCAAACATTGTTACCAGAAGGAGACATCGCTTATGAAACTGACACCGGAACAGCGCGTCACACTGCATGGCTTCAATAATCTCACGAAATCGCTCAGCTTCAATATGTACGATATCTGCTACACGAAGACAAAGGAAGAACGCGAAGCCTACATTGAATATATCGACGAACAGTACAATGCCGACCGGCTGACTAAAATACTGAAGAACGTGTCGGATATCATCGGTGCGCATGTACTCAACATAGCGAAGCAGGACTACGTGCCCCAAGGGGCGAGCGTCACGGTGCTCGTGTCGGAAGGACCGGTGGTGGAGGTGCCGACGGAGTCGTTCGAGGAGTCGCCCGGACCGCTGCCCTCGACCGTAGTCATGCAGCTCGACAAAAGCCACATTACCGTGCATACGTACCCGGAATATCATCCGGACGAGGGCATCAGCACCTTCCGGGCGGATATCGATGTATCGACCTGCGGAGAGATCTCCCCGCTGAAGACGCTGAATTATCTCATCCATTCCTTCGACACGGACATCATGGCGATGGATTACCGGGTGCGCGGATTCACGAGGGACATCCATGGGCACAAGCTGTTCATCGACCATGAGATCAGTTCGATCCAGAATTATATCCCTGAAGAGATCAAGGATATGTATGATATGATCGATGTGAACGTATACCAGGAGAATATATTCCATACGAAGTGCAAGCTGAAGGAATTCGATCTCGATAATTATCTCTTCGGCTATACCAAAGACAAACTGCCGAGGCATGAGCAGGAGCAGATCACCGACCGTCTCAAGACCGAGATGGATGAGATCTATTACGCGAAGAACATTTCATTCGTAGGCAATTAGGACTGGCGGCAGTTAGGATGCACGCTGGCACTCTTACCTGGATCATGGATAGATGTCACAGAGCCCGCCTCCGGAATGGAGGGGGGCAGTTGGCGTTATGGCTCCCTCGGGCCTCAGTCCAAGGCGCAGCCAAGAGGATAAGAATCAAGAAGGGAAGACGCTGGACGATCTCTACGCCATGTTAATCTTGTCAACTACGGGATCGAAGGCACGCATTACGAGCTTGCGGACGGCAGAGCGAAGATCCCTTCCGATCCGGCCAAGGTTGCCGTGAACGACCGGGAGGTACGGCCGCTGCTCAGCTTGCGGATCGGGGGGCCGGAGACGGTAGCCGGGCTGAAGGCCTACGTCGACAAGCCGCTTCAGCAGAAGACGGACGACAGCATGGAAGATAACAGCAAGATCCTGATTACGGATCCGACCGCTTCGTTCAATTCGCCGACCAGGGATAAGAATGGCGTTCCTCTGGGACAGATCATCACAGATGCTACCTATCAATATATCATGGGCAAAATAGACGAGAAGGGCTTCCAGTCCGCCATTGACAAGTGGAAGAAAGAAGGCGGGGATGCCGTGATACAGGAGATTGGCGAGCAGTACGTCAAGTTGAAGTAACCCAGGCGCCACCGGCAGGGCTTCGCGCGCCGCCGGACAACAGCACAAAAGATCGCCTGTCCAATCCTGGAGGGCGATCTTTTGTGCTGCCCGAGGGGATGCGGAGTAAGACCGGCACCCCTTCAAGTCAAGTTGTTTAAGAACAGGGTGGCGTGGAGATAGCGCCGGGCCATCGAATGGAAGTAAGCGGTCTGCACCGAGATCATCGCGATGAACAGCATATTGCGCACGGCTTCCCTCTGCTGCGGGCCCAGGTGTTCCATAGCGCAGGCATATTGGTCCGCTTTTTGGCGGATCGTCAGCTCCGTTAAAGAATCGTGATTCCGCTTGCCGGCCACATGTCCCTGCACATCCATGAGCTGGTCGTTGTTGGCGTCAAGCTCCTCGAACAAGCGGGAATACGCCTCATAGAGGTCAACGGGACGGAGCAGATCGTCCTCCTCATCTTCGGGCTTTTGGAAGATAATCTCGAAGAGCTTGCGGATGGACTCGAAGTCGAGGCAGTGCTTCAGGTCGTCGATAATGAACAGCATCGCCGCCTGGTCGATCGAATATTTTTTGCCAACTTTGGGCGATCCTAAGAAATCTTTAAAATCACGTTTCACCCAGTTCTGCATGGACGTAATGGACATATGCGTATACTCGATGCCGCTGCCGAGCGAGACGATTTCCTGCAGGGAGAAGCCTTCCACCCGTTCGGTCCTGATCATCTTCTCGAGCACCGGCGTCAGTTGTGTGGACAAAAAAGCGGAGAGCGATGCGCCGTGCTGCACTTCGGTCCTATGGTTCTTCTTCCAGGCTTCCTGCAGCACCGTAAGCGGCCTCACCGCGCCGGATCTTCCTTTCAGCGAGAGGAGAATAACCGCCATTTCTTTTCGGGTCAGCGTGAATGTCTCCATACCATCTCCTCTTTTCACAGTTTATAGGGAGGGACGACGAGTTCATTTGAACCCATCATAAAACGTTAGCATTCCTTTGTCAAAGTGAGGGAGCGGGCGCGCGGGGGCACTTTAGCCGCCAAGCTACACCGCATCGCCTCTACAGGGGGAGCCAGCGCCCTAAATGGTCTTTTGAGGAATGGCCGGAACTAAGATATAATAAGTTCATAAGAACTCTTTGAATGAGACTCTTAAAAATATGTTTTAAGGAAGGTTGATATGGCCTTAAATTTGTTTCTTGTAGCCCTTCTCATTTTGTTCACAGCCTTTTTCGTCGCTACGGAATTCGCGATTATCCGCCTCCGCAGCTCCCGGGTGGACCAGCTGATCCTGGAAGGACGGAAAAATGCGGCCGCGGTGCAAAAGGTCCAGCGCAATCTGGACGGATATCTATCCGCCTGCCAGCTCGGGATCACCATCACGGCGCTCGGACTCGGGTGGCTGGGGGAGCCCACGGTGGAAGCCCTGCTTCATCCGTTGTTTGCCTGGCTTGAACTATCCGATGAACTGGCTACACCGATCTCCTTCCTCACCGCCTTTGTCTTAATGACCTATATTCACGTGGTATTCGGGGAACTGGCTCCAAAGACGTTCGCGATCCACAAAGCGGAAGAGATCTCGCTGATGCTGGCGCCGCCGATTATGCTGTTCTACAAAGTCATGTATCCGTTCATCTGGCTGCTCAACGGATCCGCGAACAGCCTCGTCCGGATGTTCGGCCTGAAGCCGGCCACAGAGCATGAGGAAGCGCACTCCGAGGAAGAGATACAGATCATCGTCTCCGAAAGCTTCCAGAGCGGCAAGATTAACCAGACCGAGTACGGCTACGTCAACCGTATATTCGCCTTCGACGAGATGCTGGCCAAGGAAATTATGGTGCCCCGCACGGATATGGTCTGCTTATATACGAACAGCACGCTTCAAGAGAATCTCGAAATCATCCGCCGCGAGCAGTACACGCGGTTTCCCGTAGCCCAGGAGAGCAAGGATAACATCATTGGGATGATCAATACGAAACAGTTTTTTCTGAAGTACGACAACAACCCGGATACGTTCGACTTCTCCTCGCTGGTTCATCCGGTATTGACGGTTCCCGAATATATGCCGGTCAACAAGCTGCTGACGCGGATGCAAAAGGAACGGGTGCATATTGCGCTGCTCGTGGATGAATACGGGGGGACGTCGGGGCTCCTCACGATGGAGGATATTCTGGAAGAGATCGTCGGCGAGATCCGCGACGAATTCGATGCGGATGAAGCCAAGGAGATCGAGAAGCTGGGAGACCGCCATTATATCTTCGACGGCAAAATCTCGCTGACCGAGGTGAACGACCTGCTCGGCAGCCACCTGGACAACGACGATGTGGATACGATCGGGGGCTGGCTCTTCGCGGCCAACTCCGAGATCAAAGTGAACGCGCCATGGGTCCGGGACGATCTCGAGTTCGTGGTGCTCAAGAAAGACAGCTACCGTATCCGCCGGGTCGAGATCCGCAAAGCGGGTCCGTCCGTTCCGGAGGAGTCTGAGGCCGAGACGGCAGAGGCGTAAGAGCGTGCGAGCACAAAAAGTCGGGAGGGTTCCCGGCTTTTTGTGTATAGCAGAACGTGTGAACTCAAGACCAAATCCCGTGTATCATCGGTGGGGATATCCGTGCTTGTGCGCTTGTTCACGTCATGCCGGCGGGGCCGGTGATTCATGCCGGAGACAGCTCCGGTGTCCCCATCCGAAATGAAGATCAGGGATGGCGCTCAAGCTCTCCGCCGGAGGGCCTGCCATAGACGAAGTGCTCCAATTCGGCGAGCCGTCCGTCGGTAAGCGGCGCCGAGTTGTCGAAGCGGAGCACGGAGGAGGCCGGGATAGCCCAGCGGATCTCGCGGCGGCGGAGGGAGCGGCGGAAGTCGTCCCAATGCTCCAGCTTCCACTCGTCGAGCGGGGAACCCCGGCCGCGGAGCCGCTCGGCATAGTCTTCTTCGGCCGGGAGATAGACGTATACCGCTCTCACCTCTACGGCAGACAGCGAAGCGCCGATACGTTCCAGCTCCTTCCCGATCCACCCGGGATCTTCGGTCTCTTGGGTGAACGGACCCACGACCACCGCATCGATACCGAGAGCTATATTCTCCAGCGCCGCATCCATCGTGATGCGGTAGCCCAGATCGCGGCAACGGACTTTGTATTCCGCGGAGTCGCGGTCGGCCGGGTCGAGGCCGGAGAGCTCCATAATCTTCTCGGCGGCCGGACGCAGCAGCGTGTCCATGTCGAAGAAGGCGGAGCGGCGCTTCGCGGCGAGCCTCTTGGCGAGGGTTGTCTTGCCTGCGGCAGCAGGGCCTACAAAAAAGGTCAGTGTGGCCATTGGGGGATTCTCCTTGGAAATAGGGATAGTGTAGGAGGCATGAAACGAAGTGCTATGGATCCCATTATAAGCCGCTCGGCGGCCACATCCAAGCAGGGAATGTAGGCCGTATCTCCCGAAGCGAGCGAATGCGGGACAGCAAGCGGGCTGCCAGATTTAAGGGGCGGACTATAACAAAAACCACCGGAGGGTGTCCGGTGGTGATGGGCTACGCCGAATGAGATAGGAAGGGGACAGGGGGCGGCTCTTGAGTGTCCTTATTGAGCATAATTATTGAGCATCCTTATTCGCTGGCGGAGCCACTGCCAGCAGCCGGAGCCAAATACTTATCGATCATGTTCCGGTAGCCCTCCGGGGAACGGAGTCCGACCAGTTTCTCCATCGGCTCCCCATTCTTGAAGAGAATTACCGTCGGCATGGACATGACCCCGTAAGCGGCGGCCGACTCGGGGGAATCGTCGCAGTTCAGCTTCAGGATCGACAGGTTCTCCCCGTACGCCTCCCCCAGCTCATCGAGCATTGGCAGCAGCGTCCGGCAGGGGGCGCACCACGGCGCTCCAAAATCAACAAGCGTAAGCGGGTGGGCTTCCAGCCCGGCCTTCAGGTTCGTATCGTTCACATTTTCCGGTTTCATACCTGTATTCCTCCCGAGTGAGTTTGTTGTTCCGCATGGATGGCATCGATCCGTTCGATGAGATTCGAGCGGATGCGTGTCAGGAGCTCGATCTGCTCGTTCATCTCCGCAAGTTTCTTCTCGTACACCGGGAGCACTTCGCGGCAGAAGGCTTCTTTGTTCTTCATGACGCATTGAAGGAATCCGGCGATCTGTTCCGTGGTCAGACCGAGGCTCAGGTAGAACTGGATGCTCCGCACCTGATCCGCCGCAAAAGGGGTATATTCCCGGTAGCCGTTCGCCGACCGGACAGATTGAATCAAGCCTTGCTCTTCATAGTAGCGCAGCGAACGGATGCTGGCTCCCGTGGCTTTCGCAAGCTCACCGATCCGCAATGGATTCACCGCCTCCTTTCACCTGATGTACTCCCAGTATAAACCATGACATTGATGTGAGGGTCAAGAGGGATGGCCGATTTTTTTGCCTTCTCCGGAGGGCCGGGCGGATTTCGTTATGTGGAGGAGCGTGTGGTCTGCACAGTTAGGGGGACGGTGCTGGACAAAGAGCAGACTAAGCATGGACTGCAGGGAAAACAGCCTAGCCCGCCAGGAACCTTCCCGAGAAGGTCTCTGACGGGCTCTATGATGGCTCTACACTTGTGTGTGCTCCGTGACATTCAGGACGCAGCTGCTGCATTTAAGGGCACGGCTGGTACCGGTAATCGGACAACCGGCGGGTCCGTGCGATGATCGCGAGACGGCCGCTAATCACAGCAAAAGTATATGTGATGGCGACATTGCCTTCTTCACTGCCCGACAGGACGGCTCTTACGATGGTCCGTCTTCACCTCCTATCCTATTCTATGAGAAAGCAGCACCTGGGGTGTGCTAGGTTTGCAGCCATTTCATAGAGCAGGCATGCGCGTAAAGTCTTAGGGGGGAAGCACTGCAGCAGCGGTGATAACGGAGGAGACACTTCCTGCTTTTTCGCCGGATTTCGCATGGTGATCCCCCCTATGGTAAAGTTTATGAGAGGCAGACATTCCTTTCAGTCCGTCTTCGCCTCAGGGAGGACCGAAGCTGTGAGAAGAAAACCGATCTACGTGGAACTGACGATAGATACAGCGATGCAGGCACTGTGGAAGCATACACAGACCCCGGAGCTTCACGAGCAGTGGGATCTTCGGTTCTCGGAGATCCGTTACCTGCCGAAGAAGGACGAGTCCGATCCCCAGCGCTTCCTGTACCGCACCCGGATCGGGTTCGGGCTCTCGATTGCCGGGGAGGGAGAGACAGCAGGGACAACAGAGAAGAACGGCGTGAGAACCTCGGTGCTGGCCTTCTCGTCGGACCAGCCGATCTCTTTGATCCGGGAAGGAGCAGGGTTCTGGCGGTATGAGCCGGACGGGGAGCGGGTGCGGTTCCTGACGCGATATGATTATCGGACGCGCTTCGGCAGGTGGGGAACGGCGGCGGACGCCCTGGTCTTCCGGCCTCTGATGGGCTGGGCCACCGCCTGGAGCTTCGACTGTCTGAGGCTGTGGCTGGAGAAGGGCATTCCTCCCCGTCTGTCCGTGACCCGAATGCTTACGCACGGCTTGTGCCTGACGGTACTTGCGCTGGATTGGATGTACCAAGGCTTGGTGCCGAAGCTGCTCTATCCGGATGCCGGGGAGCTGGAGATTCTGCGGGGCACCGGCTGGTTCGCCGGCAGCGAAGAAGCCGTCATCCGCCTGCTGGGCGCTGCCGAGATAGCTTTCGGTCTCGGGATAGCGGCAGCCGGCATCAAGTACGGACGGTGGGTCTACGGCCTCAACTTGATCCTGCTCGTGCTGCTTGGGTTGAGCGCGGCCGCAGGGGACGCCGGCACGTATGCCGAGCCGTTCAATCCCGTCACGCTGAACCTGTCGATGATGGGGATAGCCGTGGCTGGGATACTGCAGCTGCGGGACCTGCCGGAAGCCGGGCGGTGCAGGCGCAAGCCCATAGGGAAGGAGGAAGAGCTATGAGCTCCATCTACGAGAGAGTGCTTGGAAGCGACTTCGGCCGGCTTCATCCCGAGATCCGCCGACGGTTCGGGTTCGGCTCCGAGGACGGCATCGCTTCGATCGGCCGGGGAACGATGGACCGGGTATGGCACGGCAAAGCGTTCACGAAGCCATTCCTCTCCCTTGGGGCGTGGCGCAACATTATGTTTCCCCAGCAAGGGGAGAACGTGCCGTTCACCATCGAGAATTATGCCTATGTGGACCGATACGGAAGGGAGACGGTAACGTGGGTTCGTACGTTCCAGTTTCCGGATCGGGAGCGCCGTTTTGACGCGACGATGGTGTACAGCGAGCAGCGCGGCAAGATCGTCGACTATTTGGGCACGCACCAGCATTTGGCCGTAGAGATCGACATGGAGGTGGCGGATCACGGCGGGATCCGGCTGAGATCGGGCAATCAATACTTCTATGAGGGCTGGATCGGGTTCCGGTTTCCGATGCGCTTCTCGGGGTATGCCGACGTATGCGAATGGTTCGACGAACGGGAGGGACTTTTTCGGATCGATGTGCATGTTGCCAATCCCGCCTTCGGGCCGTTATTCGGCTACAGCGGCCGGTTTCATGCCGAGTACATCAAGGTGGAGGTAGGGAGGGTTCCCCCGGCAGTGAAGCCGGTGCGGGAAGAGCGGCGCGAGTAAGATCGCCGTGTTCGGCGTCCTTCCAGGACTGCAGCGGCTGGTGGCACACCCGGTTTGCGGTGCCGTTCGGGACATATGTCCTTTTCATCGGGGGAAGAATCCGGTTTAATGGGGGTATCAGAGAACAGACAGGTGGAATGTATGGAGATTACCCGAATTCTTTCAACATACAAGCAGATTGCCGAGCTGTTCGCCGGCGTGGCCGAGGAAGCGCTGAACGAATGGCAGGTGCTGGTATACCGTCCCGGCGAGAAGCTGTGCGGGCAGGAGGAGCCGCTTACCCTGCTGCAGATTGTAGTAGAAGGGATAGTGCAGGCTGAGCACCATGTGCCGGCCGGAGAAGGCGTCGTGCTCGCGAGGATGGCGAGCGGGCATATGATCGGCGACCTCGAGCTGCTGCTGGAGAAGCCGGTCGTCTGCCAGGCCGTTGCGGTCGTGCCGACTACGGTACTGGCGACCCCGGTGGAGAAGTTCCGCCGCCGGCTCGAGTCCGATCTCGTCTACTCCCGCATGCTGAATATGCAGCTGGCCGACAAGCTGTACCAGTCATCGGTCAGCTCGGCGGAGCATGCCCTCGTTCCGCTGAAGCAGCGGCTGCTAAAATATTGGGACGAGCGGCTGTCCCCGCTGGACTTTGCGGGCCAGCCTACACAGGAGCTTCCCTTCTCCTCCGAGGAGACGGCAAGGCAGCTGCGGGTAACGAGCCGCAGCGTCAACCGGATCATGAAGGAGTGGAAAGAGCAGGGCATTCTGAAGTCCGGACGCCACCGGGTGACGGTGACGGAGAGAACCCGTGCGTTCATCCGGCGGTCGCTGTGGGAGAGCGCAGCAGGGGCCGACTCATGACGCAGATCCGAGCCGCTGCCGGAGGCGTCCGGGCAGAAGGCGGAATGCACGCGGCGGCGCTCAAAGCTTTCTACTTCTGCTATTTCGCTTCATACGGCGCCCTCTTCCCTTACCTGATTCCCTACCTGCAGGAGCGAACTGCCCTGAGCGGTCTGCAGACCGGCATCCTCTTGGCCGTGCAGCCGCTGATGATCATCCTCATACAGCCCTTGTGGGGGCTGCTGTGCGATGCGACCCGGCAGGCCAAACCGATCCTGGCGGCGGCAACCTTCTGTACGATGGGGAGCGGGCTGGCGCTGACGGTCGCGGATTCATATGGCGCGATGGTGCTGGCCCTCATCGGCGTCTCTACGTTCCAGTGCGCGGTCATGCCGATTGCCGACAGCTTGACGATGACCTACTCGCTGCGGACGGGGCGGTCTTACGGTTCGTTCGGGCTCTGGGGCGCGATCGGCTTCTCGGCTTCCGTCTTCCTGACGGGCAAGCTTGCGGATGTATTCGGCATGCCGGTGTCCATCTGGTGTTTTGCTGCGGCAAGCGCCGGGTGCCTGCTCTTCGTCGCGTTCCTTCCCGGTACACTCGGAGATCGACGGGACCGGAAGGGGCAGCCGTCCACGGTCACGGCCGTCCTGCAGCTGCTGCGGATCCCCAGAGTGTGGATGTTCCTGCTCGCGGCGCTCTTCATCATGGGCCCCGTCTTCGCGAACAATACCTACTTCGGCACGTATGCGGCAGGTCTTGGGGGAAGCGCAGCGGGAGTGGGCCTGCTCATGCTGATCGCGGCGGGAAGCGAGATCCCGTTCATGCAGGTCGCCGAGCGGTTCGCCGCACGGCTGGGCCTGCTGCCTCTATTGACGGCCGCGGGGCTGTTCACGGCGGTAAGATGGTACATGTACCTCTTTGACCTGCCTCAGGCCCTGCTGTACCTCACTCTGCTCATGCAGGGCTTCTCCGTTGGCCTTCTCCTGCCCTTAACGATACGGTATATCGTGGCCGCTTCCCCGCAGGAAGTGCGCGTGACCGCGATTTCACTGTACTCGATGATGGGCGGCGGGGTGGGGAATGCCCTGTGCAACTTCGCGGGGGGGCTGCTTCTCCTAGCTTTCTCGGTTCATGCGGTATACCTGTTCTTCGCCGTTCTGGCCACCCTCGGGGTCCTGCTGCTAGTGGGCATCGGTGTGATCGGACGGCGCGCGGGCCAATAGTTGCCGAAGCAGGGGCCCATCCGGTATCATAGAGTAGATTCGATTCGTAGAGTTAGCCGTTATTCCGCTGAAGCTGCGGGCGTCTTTTCCTTTGTCGGTTGAATGGCGAGGGAGAGGACGCCTTTTTTGGCGGCACATGGACATAGATTCATAGAGTGGAGCACAGGGAGGCCCTGGGGACCTGCCCTGGATGGAAGGAGGAGGTGCGCTGTGGCGACATGGAATTTGACGGATACGAAGCATCATGTGCTGATCTGCAACGGAGGCAGCTGTATGCGAGGGGACGCCGAGGCGGTAACCCAGGCTCTGCGGGCGGAGATCCGGGAGAATGGGGCTGACCGCCGCATCCATACGACGCGGACGAGGTGCAACGGACGCTGCGAAGATGCCTGCGTGGTGATCGTATACCCCGAAGGAGTCTGGTACAGGGGAGTGACCCCGGAATCGGCCAAGGTCATCGTACGGGAGCATCTGCTGGAGGATCGACCCGTGGAGGAAAGAGCGGTCTATACCTACGGCCAAGAAGGCCTCATCGCGTCCGGGAACGGGCCGGCCGGCGTAGAGAAGAAGTAGGGGACGCAGCGGAAGGGGGCAGCGGGATCAGACGGGGTCCTATCGGTCCTTCATGCTCCCTTTTGTGCTATAATGATAGGATAGGTAACGCCGACTAAAGATAGATTGTGGTAAGGCAGGGAGGAGTAAACATGGCAAAAGCAAAGGTGGCCAAGCGTCCGACGCGGGACGAATTCGAACTGGAGGAGCTCGGGAACCAGCTCGTGGAAGCGAAGAATGAAGATTCCGAAATTGTGCTCACGGTCTGGGGATGGGCGGAGCAGGTGCGCGGTCGGATCGTGAATATGGACTCCAGGACGAAGCTCGTTCATCTGGAGGGGCAGGGCGGGACGACGAAAGTGCCGTTCATGGATATCATGAAAGTGGAGTATCCGAGAGATTAGCAGCACGATGCACAGCAGAGGAGGGTTATATTCATGCATGGCAAAGCGGACAGGCTGAAAGCGGTGAAGGCGCATCCGGCTGCCTCTTCGAAGCCGGAGCTGGCCCATCGGCTGCCTCCCGGGCAGGTGTGGACCGAGCGGTTCCCTATCCTGCATGAGGGAGAGGTGCCCCAGTATGAAATGTCCGGATGGAGCCTCCGGATCTTCGGCGGCGGGCAGGAGGAGCGGACGATCTCTTACGCGGAGCTGATGAAGCTGCCGCAGACGACGCTCCGCTGCGATATTCACTGCGTGACCCGGTGGTCCAAGGCGGATACCGAGTGGACGGGCGTCCGGTTCCGGGATTTGCTCGTGGCGCTCGATATCACGCCAGCTGCTCCTTACGTGATGATCCATGCCGATCCCGATTACGATACGAACGTGCCTCTGCCGGATCTGATGGGAGATGCCCTGCTGGCTCATTCCTATAACGGGGAGCCGCTCACGCCGAAGCACGGCTGGCCGCTGCGGCTGGTCGTGCCGCACCTGTACTTCTGGAAGAGCGCGAAGTGGATCCGCGGCATCGAATTCATGGAAGAAGACCGGACCGGCTTCTGGGAACGCAACGGATTCCACAATACGGCCGATCCGTTCCGCGAGCAGCGCTTCTCCGGCGAGGAGCTGCCGATCCCCGAAGACGAATGGGTACATAAGGACTACGATTGACGGATAGGGATCGGATGATGAACAACCACCCGGGCGGCTGCGGCTGCCGGGTGGCTGTTTGTGTTCCTTTCCGGCTCCAGTACGGGAGCCGGAAAGGACGGCATGAGGAGATGCGTATAGCTCCTTAGGCTCATCCCGATTCGTCGGGCCGCGTCAGCTCGTCTCTGAGCCGAAGCTTGAGAGCGATAGCGGTTGAAGCGCTGGCGAGCGATTCATCCACCGAGAAGCTGATGTCGAGACTGCGTAGAGATCTGCGATCTGCGTCACGGTCAAGACCGGTTCCGGTGCGGCCGGTGGTGCGGGAACCTCCGGTCCGGCGCATCCGGACATGCTGTACAGGAGGAGCAGCAGGGCTGCAAGGCATACGCATCGTCGGTAAGATGAGGTCATGAAGAGGATAGCTCCTTCCGGCTGTTTATGAACATAGACCGATGAAGCCGGGGAAAAGTTTCAAATCCGCTCCTCACTTCTACGTGTTGGCGCCCGCTCCGAATGGCGGCCGCCAGCCGAACGGCGACCCGATGGGGTCTCTCCTGCTCCTGCTTTACTGCCCCTGCTTCCTCGCTGTCTGGTTTCACCCTGCTGGCGCTGTGGTGATGACGAATGTCCGCTACGGGTCGACGGCGAGTACCGGGATATCGAAACGCTGAATATGTACCGGGAGCGCTCGGCCCAGGGAGCAGATCCTGCGGAGCTGCTGCAGGCTATTCACGCCAAGAGGCGCGATAACGCGCTGACGCCGTTCCAATGGGCTTATCTGAGGAAGCTGGGCGAGGAGCGCTGGCTGCTCCTGCTGAACTTCTCCGAGGGGCGGGTGGAGTTCGAGCTGCATCCCGAACTGGGGGCCACCCAGGGCGAGCTCCTCATCGGGAATTACAGCGAGGCCGCCGGGGAACGGGTGTACCTGGGCAGGGTGCCGCTGCGCCCCTATGAAGCTAAGGTATACCGCCTGCTCTGAAGAAGGTGGGCATGAGCTGATTCGAGGAATACGGGCAACGGGCAAGCAGACCGGCAATTGTGTGGCATCCGGATATCGGATGCCTTTTTTTTATCGTTTTGGGTGAGGAACTGCAACATTTTGGAAGGAGAGAAGGTCATATAGGGGAAGGGGTGAAGATCGGATGCGGAACTATGGGGTATACGGTCTGCTGCTCGTGCTGTATGCGGGGCTGCTTGGGTGCCAGAACCAAAGCGAGCCGGGGGCGGCATGGAACGTGTGGCAGAGAACGGATGTGGTATCGGTGAGCCTGGAGAAGCGCAGCGGCGGGCATCCCGTTATCATGGAAGCACCCTCAATTGACCGGTGGATGGCACTTCTCCGGACGGCGGTGTACGAAGCCGGACAACCGGATCTTCGTCCGCCGGAGTACGTAGCGACGGTTAGAGTGGCCGGTGGGTCGTATTATACCTTGTCGTTCTGGCTGGAGCAGGGGGCCGGGCTCTTCACGCTGTCCGGACAGGAGGGTCACTACAAGCTCCCTCCGGATACCCAAGAGAAGCTTAGCGAGCTGATGAATAAGGTTGTGAGGGAAGAGCAGACGCTGAGCTTCAGCGCCTGGGTGTAAGGTGCGGCGGGGGGCTGTGCCCGATGTCCGAAGAAAAAGGCACGCTCCCCGAAGGGGTTCTACACTCTGAATGCAGCGGGCGGTGCCGGCAAACTTGCGGGTCTGAGCGATAGTCTCGATAACTCTCGATGGTTGAGAGGCCTAAAGAAGAGGAAAGCGGTTCGGGGGGAGAGTCGCACATAAAAATAAAAGTGCCGAAAAGTCCTGGGGACTTTTCGGCACTCTGAGCGCGGTTCCTAAGGGGCCGTGCTTTTGTTTCGTCTGGGTCTGGCTTGGAGTACTGCTCGCACAAACTTTACATTATACAAACCGACTCAAACTACTTCCTTGGCCTGCTCCCGGACCTTCATCCACTCGTCGAGCTGCGTATCGAGCTGCTCGATCAGGCGGTCGATGCCGGAGAGGACGCGGTCGCGCTCCGCCGGTGTCAAGGTGCCAAGCGACCTGACCAGGTCCGCGCGGAGCGGGGCGGTCTGGGGCATGGAAGCGAGTACCCGCTGCAGCTGGGCCTCGATGGGAGAGAGCCCCGGCTGTGCGGCAGGGGCAGCCGTCACAAGCAGCCCGGCATTCGCCAGCAGGCCGTCCGCCGGCTGCTCAGCCGGGGCGGCGATCCCTGCCGGCTGCAGCGGCGCGGCCAAAGCGGCAGCCAGCTCGAGTGCGGCGGCGGCCGGCGGGGTTGCCGCCTCAAGCGCGGCAGCAGCAGGCTGTATCGCCGCTTCGCTCGGCATAGCCGAAGCGGCCTTCTGCGCGGCCTGTGCCGCGGCTTTATCTTCGGCAACCTTTTGCTCCGCAGCGGCTTTTTCTATAGCCTTCTGCTCTGCCGCCTTGGCCCGCTCCGCTTTATTGTGCTCATGGACCGACCACGTTTCGATCAGCCCCGGGCCGCTTTTGTACAGAAGCTTGCTCTTCGTATTCTCGGTAATGTCCTTGGACTTGAAGAGCTTGGCGATCTTCTTGACGTCGCTGACGGGCATCTCGTCCTTCGCGACGGTAAGGGCCAGCGTGTCCCGGTATTCCATCGGCAGATCCTTCAGCGGAAGCAGCTGCTCTTCGGTGAGCTGGTCTTTGCGGATCTCGGTGCCGCCGACGATCAGCTTTTTGACGGCTTTGCCGAATTTGAGCAGTTCACATTTATTTTTGATGTAAGATTCCGGTTTGCCGAGTTTGTTCGATAAGTATTTGGTCGAGCTTTTGAACTTCGAATCATGAAGCAGCTTATGGAACGCTTCCGCTTCTTCGATCGGAGAGAAGCCTTCGCGGGTCAGGTTCTCCGCGATCTGCTCCAGATAAATTTCCATTTCGTCCGTGACGGTCGAGACGATACACGGGATGGCTTGACGGTTCAGCATTTGACAAGCCTTGTAGCGGCGGTTGCCATAGATGATTTTGTACCGCCCGTCCGGCGTCGTTCTTACCTTGATCGGGGACAGCAGACCGAGCTCTTCGATGCTCTCCATGAGCTCCCGCAGCGCCTCTTCGTTGAACTGATATCTGGGCTGATCCGTATCTTCGTCAATCAAATTCATCGCAATTTCGGTAATGTTCATGAGCACGTTCTCCTACCAGTCTATTTCTCCCCGCTTGGAAAGGAAGGGCGGGGCATCCCCTTATTATATAACAACAATGACGGCATGAACATGCGTCGCAAGCCGGGCGGCTCCGGAGGTTCGAATAGATTGGATATTCCTGGCGAATCCTAAGCTTCTGTCGAAGAAAGGAGGGAACCGTATGCCTTACGAGAAATTGGATATCGAGACGGACGGGAACGAAGAGACGATGTACGAGGATACCGAGGCGCACGAAAGAACGGGCTTCGCCATCGATGAAGAAGACCGGCTGCCCGCATCGCAGGAAACCCGCGAAGAGCTTGGGCTCGATTAGCCGGGGCTTGAGCGCGTACCTGGGACTTGTCCCTGCATCGCAGGAAACCCGCGAAGAGCTTGGGCTCGATTAGCCGGGGCTTGAGCGCGTACCTGGGACTTGTCCCTACATCGCAGGAACCTGCGAGGGGCTTGGGCTCGATTAGCCGGGGCTTGAGCGCTTGCCTGGGACTTATCCCCGCATCGCAGGAACCTGCGAGGGGCTTGGGCTCGATTATCTGGGGCCTGAGCGCTTACCTGGGACTCGCGAATGAAAAATAGAGGCTGCCGGCAGGCAGCCTCTTCATATGAGAGAGAAGACAACGGCTTCCGCTTCGGAGAGCCTTCAAAAGAGAACGTGCGCTTAGTTACAGCCGATCGGCAGCGGGTATCCGTACAGCTTGGAGTTCTCGCAAGCGCTTTGGTGCCAAGAGGCGAGCTGGTCATCGAGATCCTTGGCGCTGTGCTGCTGGATGATCTCGAGCGATGTAGTGTCGGCCGCCACTTCCGGAGCAAAGTTATGCGTCCAATAGTCGGTGCGGTCATACCGGCCGAGCCATGTGCCGTCTACGCCGTATTTGTGCTGCTCGGTGACCCCGATGACGGCGTTGTCGGCGTTGCGCAGCAGGATGAAGACGCCGCCGGTGAATCCGGTGAATTTGACGCTGTTCTTGGTCCGCGTGGTAGCATCGAGCTTGCCTGCAAGAGGGCCGGAGCGCTGCAGGGTCGCCTTGGTGTACATATAGCGGCCGCCGTTCGAGCTCATCCAGGAAGCATCCTGGGTGAGGGAAGGAATCGTAGTAGCGGTGGATTGGGACGTAGTGGTTGTCGGAGGAGTATAGCCGCCGCCTCCACCGCCGCCGCCCCCTTCGACATCATCATTTCTTTGGGCCAAGGCGGATGAAGCAGGGTTCAGGGCGAGCAATGCGGCGCCTGCGATAGTAACGGACAGTAATGCGGTTTTCCATTTCGATGTTTTCATTTCAAGTACCTCCTGGAATTTAACAAGTAGCAGCTGCAATAACAATATACCGCGGGGTACCCCTTCTTGGTAATTATCCTAAAGTATACATTTTATGGTTCGGTCTCTGCACCGCCCCCGCAGACAGCTCTTATACCGGATATTTGAACAGAGAACACTGAATTTTCGCTTTCTCGGAATATGGGAAATATCCTATGATTTAACTGGAGAGAGGGGCATGCTGCCCAGGTGCCTGTGCCAAGAGAGGAGGAGCAGAGAATATATAGGGGTAAGGATGGACGAGAGCTTAATTTAATGTATACGCTTCCATAAAATGTCTTACACACGTATATGATTCCTAATCGCCTTCCTGGGTCGCCCGTCGCGGGTCAAGTGTGAAGCATTCAGGCCCTACAGCAGATTAGGTTTCGGTTCATTCGCCATTCCACGTACATTTGCGTCATATCCAAAGGAGGAGAAATCGTGAGAAAAAGCTTCATCTCGAAAGTGCTGTGTATGGTTCTGGGGGCTGGCGTGCTGCTCGGCTCGGTCGGAGGAGGGCAAGCGGAGGCGGCCAAAGACCGGTACCGGTTTGATTTTGGCAATGGAGGGGTAGAACAGGGGTACATCGGGGTCAGCGCCTCGGACAAGTATTCGAAGAAAAAAGGGTACGGCTTCAACACGCCGGAGAACATGAAGAATGTTGCGGCCTCCGGCAGCGGCGCGGGCAGTGATTCGGTCCAATTCGTTACATATGGCACGAAGAGTACGAATACGTTCAATGTGGATCTGCCCAAAGGGCTCTATGAGGTCAGCGTGAAGCTGGGGGATACGACAAGATCCAGCGTAGCGGCGGAAGGGGTCTTCCAGCTCATCAATCTGACGGGGAACGGGGCGGAGGACAAGTTCCAGATTCCGGTTACGGACGGCCAGTTGAATCTGCTCGTAACGGAAGGGAAGGTGGGGGCGGCTTTCACGCTGAGCGCCCTTGAGATCAAGAAGCTCTCGAGCCGGCCGGTGACGAACCAGACTATCTATATCGGCGGCGACTC
Organism: Paenibacillus caseinilyticus; assembly: GCF_027533645.1. Lineage (GTDB taxonomy): Bacteria > Bacillota > Bacilli > Paenibacillales > NBRC-103111 > Paenibacillus_G > Paenibacillus_G caseinilyticus. Next base: position 125,998 of record NZ_JAQAGY010000015.1, on the reverse strand, counting down.
CACGGTGTGCAATTACTATCCGCTGGAGAGCAGCGTCCAAGCCGGCTGGGGACAACTGCTTCCGAAGTATGCGGATACGGAGCAATTTCAGATCCGTAACATGGCTTCGGGCGGCCAGATTGCGCGGGGTTTCCTGAATGACGGCCAGATGGAGGCGGTCTTGAAGTATATTAAGCCGGGGGATTACTTCATCCTGCAGCTCGGCATTAACGATACGAACCCGAAGAACACGACGACCGAAGCCCAGTTCAAGGAATACATGAGGGAGATGGTCCGCCAGGTGAAGGCCAAGCGTGCGACTGTGATCTTATCCACCCCTCAGGGACGCGCCACCGACTTCAACTCGGCTGGCGTGCATAATGCCGAGAACCGCTGGTACCGGCATTCCACAGTAGCCCTGGCACAGGAAGAGCAGGTGCCGCTCGTGGACCTGAATGTGCTCAGCTCCGCTTACTTCACCTCGATCGGGCCCGAGGCTACGCTGGCGCTGTACATGACGGGCGACACGCTGCATCCGAACCGCAGCGGCGCCGCTGAACTGGCCCGCATCGTGGCTGAAGAGATGAAGAGACAAGGCCTTGACGGCTTCTAAGCCGGCGGCCGCACAGCCGGTGAGGAGTGGGCAGCCCTCCCGGTACGGACGATCTGCGCGGATCAGGTTCGCGTGATGATGAGGAAGCCCCCTGTGTAACGGCAAGCAGCCGTTACACAGGGGGTTTTTGGTGTGCAGAGGGGAGAGGAATGCGGCATCTTCGTCATAAAAAAGGGCCAGGCTTCCCATCCTATAACCATTCAGACTTTGGTTGGACAGGGATGATGTGCCAACAGCTCCAGTGAAGGATGATCCAATGAAGAGAGGTCTGGTCAATACATGCGAATGAATTCTAGAGTGCTCGGTCTGCTGTGCGGATGCATCTTGTTTACAGGCTGCTCCCATGCGCCGCAGAGCGGGATTCAAAGTGTAAGGGAAGAGGCCGGGGGAGCGGACGAGAAGGTCACCGACCGGCGCATGTCGGACGGGGCGCTTCTGCAGCGGGATAAGGAGCTTCAGCTCGGAGACCTGGGCGTGGAGGAGCGCTTCGATGTGAAGCAAGAGAGGCCACCGGGGAGCGGCGTGCTTCCCTTCGGGGCCCCCTTGCTGGATCCGAACGGATTCCCGCTTGTGCGCAGAGTCCCGAACCCATCGGTCGTACCGATCGGCGGCCGTTATGTCGAGAATGTGATCAAGGCTGCGAAGTCGTATATGGGAACGCCTTATGTCTATGGGGCGGACCGGACCGATCCTTCCACCTTCGACTGCTCGAGCTTTACCCGCTGGGTCTTCTTGTATGCGCTCGGTATGGATCTTCCCTGGGATTCGAGAAGCCAGGCTGCTTATGTCAAGGCATTTGCCAAACGCAAATATACGCTGCTCGGGCAGGCGCGCCGCGGGGACCTGCTCTTCTTCACGAAGTTCCACGGCACCCGGGCCTCCGATTACGTCAGGCTGACTCCCGCGCAGAAGCCGATCTCGCACATGGGCATCTATCTCGGGAACGGCAAAGTCATCCATTCGGCTTCGAAGGAAACCGGAGGGGTACGCATCGATACGATCCGCGGCAAGCATCTGGAATACCGTCTGGTGCTTGGGGGCGGGATTCTCGATTGAGGGGCATTCAGCGAACTTTCAGTACATCTTCAGCCTGGATTCAGGCAAGATTCAGGTACGGTTTAGCTTCGAGGCTTATGCTGGAGGAGGTAGAGAAACCAATCCCATATAGACAAAGGATGAAACGTATGAAAACAAGCAATAGAAGTAAAGCGATGATCGGATCTCTCGTCCTGCTGGCCGTGCTGGCCGCAGGCTGCGGCACGAAACAGGAAACGGCGCCGGCAAGCGGCGTACAAGGAGCAGCGGAGGCGGGGAGCACCGCTGCGGGGCAAACGAAGGATGCGGCCGGTACTTCCAAGGATACCGCGGCTGCAGGCCGGCCGGCCATGAATGATAAGGCGTTCGCTATGATGTCGACCTTCAGGGCGCTGATCCAGCTCGACGGGCAAGAAGGGCTGTCCCTCACGAAGGAGCAGGCGGAGGCCATGCTGCCTGTCGTACAGAGCAGCATCAGCGCTTCCGAGCTGACAGAGGAGAATAAGGCGAAGCTGACCGGGGCGCTGACGGCGGAGCAGAAGGCGTTCCTAGACAAGGCCGCAAGCCAGCGGCAGGGCGGCGGCCGGAACCGGCCGGCGGACGGCGGGGCAGGAGCGGCCGACGGCGGCACTGCGCCGCAGGAGAAGCCGGACGGCAGCGCAGGGACATCCGGCAGCGGCACGGCTTCGGGCAGCGGGAAGGCATCCACTGACGGGAAGGCGCCGGCAGCGGATGGCGCGGCGAAGCCGGACGGAACAGCGGACGGGCGTCCCGCCAAGGGCGGCGGCGGGCAGGGCATGAACGGCGGCAAGAATGCCGGCGAGCAGCTGACCGCCCTGCTGCAGGCCAGAATCGGGCAGTAGTCTCGACTACGACAGGGCGCAAGCACAATAGAACCCCCAGCGGCTTCTTAGAAGCGCAGGGGGTTCTATTTGTATGGATTTTGTATGGAGCAAGTGTACGTGCCTTTATTCGCGCCGGTGTTGGCTGCCATTACGCTGTGCAGCGCAGGAATCGTTAGACCGATTCCTTGCGCTGGCTGAGGTAGGTCAGCTTGAAGACGATGTCCTGGTAATAGTTGCCGAAGCCGGTACCGTAGATCGTCAGGCCGCCCAGATGCTTCGCATCCTCCTTGACGGAGAGGGTGAAGTCCCACTGGAGCTTGCGGATGTGGATGTCGCGGATCGTATAGTCGGACACCCGCGTTCCTTCGATGAAGGTGCCGTCCGCATTAATCCGGATATGCACGAGAAGCCCGTACTGGTTCATATTGATGTCCCACCACTCGGGCGTATGCTTGCCGCGGGTACCGCCGAAGTCGCCGGGACTCGTCCACTTGCCGATGTCTACGCCGTTGAAGAGGAAGGAAATGTCCGACGGCCAGTGTTCATTGGACAGCGGGGCTTCGGAGGCGAGCTCCATTGAGATTTCGAGCTCTTCGGGCTCCTCGTCCGGAAGCAGGTAGTTCGCGATTTTGTAAGTAACATGTCCTTGAGAGAACCAGAGGATCTTGGCGTCGACGCGTTCGTTATCCAGAAAATAGCGCGGATCGTCGAATCCGCCTCCGATCACCTTGTACTTCGAGGCGAGACCGCAGGTCGGCTTCACGTCGAAATCGGTAAAATGCCCGATCGGGATGTTCGATACGTGAAAATTGCGGGGGATGAGCCCCTTGCTCGGGAAGACCAGCTCGATCCGCTCGGCTACCAGCGTACAGAGCTTCTGCGAAGCTCCTTTGCCGGGAATCATCTCCGTGCGGACCAGATCGGCCCGCTCGAGCTTCTTGACGTGCATTGTAATGATGGAATTGCTCAGACCGAGCGCGGAGGCCAGGTCTTTCATGATCATAGGCTGCTGGCCGAGCAGCTCGAGAATTTTGATCCGGACGTTGCTGGCCAGCGCTTCGAATAGGGGGAGGTTGCTTTCCGATACGATTTTCTCCATGGTACCTCTTCCGGTTGGTTATTCATTTACGTTTTACTATACCTTACTTATTTGACATTTAGCAAGGAGGGTTTACATTCCGTCGAAAATTATATATTCAGGCAAATATATTTATATAAACATAAAACACTTTACAAAAAAATGTTGACATAGGGGAGCATCCTTTTTATGATGTGAATAGATAAACGTTGTTGTGAAGTAGTTTATAACATTGTGAACGACTTCAGGGAAAGCAGTGTGAGAAGCTAATCCGACTGGCCTCATTGTTATCGCTTACATAACCATTACTCCCAGCCACGGAGCTTTGCTTTGCAGCAGCGATGAGGAATCATGCAAGAAAGCGTTTTCTGTTTTGTTGAGGTATCCATATCAAGGAGGTCATTTATTCATGAACACAAAGGCATTGACCCTACTGGCGCTTACGGGGGCGATTGGATTGACAGGATGTTCTGGCGGCAGCGCGCCGAAGGAAGGCGCGGCGGCGGAAGGCTCCACTTCCGGGAAGGTCGAAATTTCCGTGTCCTCCTGGGGGGCGCCGGACGAACGTAAAGTTTTTGAAAGCGTACTCCAAGACTTCGAGAAGGCCAATCCGAACATCAAGGTGAAATTCCAGCACATTCCGAGCGACTACTCGGTGAAGCTCAACACGATGATTGCCGGGGGCAAAGCGCCCGATGTCATCTTCACGACAGACGGGGATTTCCCGCGCTGGGTGAAGCAGGGAGCTTTCTTGAATATTGACGAGATGATCAAGAAGAGCGGCAAGCTGGACCTCAGCGACATGTGGGAGACCGGCCTCAACCGATACCGTTTTGACGGGACCGTCCCCGGCAAAGGGGCGCTGTATGCGCTGCCGAAGGATATCGGGCCGTCCGTGATGTACTACAACAAAGCGCTGTTCGACAAGTATAACGTCCCGTATCCAAGCGCCGATAAGCCGATGTCCTGGGAAGATGCGCTCGCGATGTGGAAGAAGCTGACGATCGACGAGAACGGCGACGGCAAAACGGACATCTACGGCTCGGGCCCGAGCTGGTGGGAAGGCTTCGTCTGGTCGAACAAGGGCGATGTGCTGAGCAAGGACCGCAAGGAGTTCACGCTGAACCAGCCGGAAGGCGCGAAGGCGATGCAGTTCGCCTACGATCTGATCAACGTGCACAAGGTCGTGCCGGATGCCCGCGCCCTGCAGTCGATGAATGACGGACAGATGTTCGAAGCCGGGAAGCTCGCGACGATCACGGCCGGCCGCTGGCAGGTGCCGACCTACCGCAAGCTGAAGTTCGACTGGGACGTGGCTCCGATCCCGTCGGCCACAGGCTCTTGGGTGAACGGCTGGTCCGGTTCCGTAGGTCTGGGCGTCAATGCGAAGACGAAGCATCCGGATGAATCCTACAAGCTGGTCGAATGGTTCGCCGGCAAGGAAGGCCAGACGAAGATGACCGAGCTCGGCTTCTCCATCCCGAACTTCAAGTCGATGTCGTCTACCGATGTATTCCTGCAGCCGGGCCAGAAGCCGGAGCATGCCTCCGTCTTCGTGAAAGCGGCGGAGAACCAGCTCGCCGGTCCGTGGACGTACCTGCCGAATCCGAAGTGGTCCGACACGTTCAACCAGAAGCTCGCGGAGTTCTGGATCGGTACGGAATCCGCCCAAACCTTCCTCGACAAGATGAAGCCTGTCATCGACAAAGAGATCAAGGACGGCAATCCCGAGATCTTCAAATAAGAGCCGTATGATTTGAAAAGACATGCCGCATGAGATAAGAGACTTCGGATTGGATAGGAGGTCCATACTGCAATGAACGCTAATCCGTTAACGGCGGCAGGAACGCGTGCCGCTAAAAAAAGATCGCTGTATGCCAGCGAGAAATGGTGGGGCTATCTCTTCATCGCCCCTCCGTTCATCGGTCTTGCCGTATTTCTGCTCTACCCGCTGCTCACTTCCTTGTATTACAGCTTCACCATCTTTGACTTCAGTACGCCTCCGGAGTTCGTAGGGACGGAGAATTACAAGCGAGCCCTGTTCGAGGATCCGCTCGTATGGAAGACGCTCTGGAACACGTTCTATGCGGCACTCGGCGTACCGATCGGCATGGTGGTCTCGCTGCTCATCGCCATTATGCTGAACCAGAATCTGAGGGGCAAGAATGTGTTCCGGATGCTCTTCTTCCTTCCGACGATCTGCTCGATCGTTGCGATGACGCTGATCTGGCAGTGGATCTTCAACTCGGACTACGGTCTGCTGAACTACTTCCTGAGCCTTCTTGGCATTCAGGGTCCGGCCTGGCTCACGGACGAGAATTGGGCCATGCCGGCGATGATCTTCCAAGGCGTATGGGGCGGGCTCGGCATCTCGATCATCATGTACCTGGCGGCGCTGGGCAACGTGCCGACCTCCCTGTACGAAGCGGCCACGATGGACGGGGCGGGGGCCTGGAAGAAGTTCGTGCACATTACCGTGCCGGGCATCTCGCCGATCACCTTCTTCATCCTGGTCACCTCGCTGATCGCAGCTCTCCAGGATTTCCCGCGCTTCGTACTCATGACCGGCGGGGGCCCGAATTTCTCGACGACGACGATCGTGTATTATCTCTATACGACAGCCTTCGAGTACAACGAGATGGGCTATGCTTCCGCGATCTCCTGGTTCATCGGCATCATCATTATGGTCATCATTCTCCTGAACTTCCTGCTGTCGAAGCGCTGGGTTCACTATAACTAAGAGGGAGGCAGAGGGCATTGACTACTTCATCCGCTGCCAAGCGCAGCACCAATTACGCCGAAATTCTGAATAAGACGGTCGTCTATATTCTGATGTCGATCGGCGGACTGTTCATGGCGATCCCGTTCCTGTGGATGCTATCGACCTCCCTCAAGGACAAAGGGGCCGTGTTCTCGTATCCGCCCCAGTGGATCCCGGAGGACATCATGTGGGAGAACTACCGTACGATCTTCGAAGACGCCCATATGATCCGGGGCTTCTTCAACACGATGATGATCATCCTCCCGACGATTGTGATCGGCCTGTTCGTATGTGCTCTCGCGGGCTATGCGTTCGCGAAGCTCCGCTTCCCGGGCCGGGATAGGCTCTTCATGGTGCTGGTCGTCTCGCTGATGATTCCCGCTGCGGTCATGATGATCCCGGCGTTCATCATGTTCAAGAACTTCGGCTGGACCGACTCCTGGAAGCCGCTGATGATTCCCGGTATGTTCGGCGCCCCGATGGTCATCTTCTTCCTGCGCCAGTTCATTAAGCAGCTGCCCGATGAACTCGAGGATGCGGCCAAGATCGACGGACTCAATCCGCTAGGCGTATTCCTGAAGATTATCCTGCCGCTGAGCAAGCCGGCGCTGATCACCCAGGCGATCTTGTCCTACAACGCGGGATACAACGATTACCTTGGTCCGCTGATCTACCTGAACTCGCCGGAGAAGTATACGCTGCAGATGGAGCTCGCATCATTTACATCCTATTACGCATCCGAGTGGACGCTGATTATGGCGGGCTCCGTCGTCGCCCTGATTCCGACGCTGATCCTGTTCGCCTTCGCCCAGCGCTATTTCATCGAAGGGATTGCCCTTACCGGTATCAAGGGGTAACCGGCGCACCTGCCGGCCCCCCACTTACATATAGAGGAGAGAGAAACCAACATGTCACACAAGGTTGTTATCCACGCCGACTGGTCCCAAGGGACGATTTCCCGTCATATTTATGGACACTTCGCGGAGCACCTCGGCCGCTGCATCTATGAAGGACTCTGGGTCGGAGAAGAGTCCCCGATCCCGAACACGAAGGGCATCCGCAACGACGTCGTCGAGGCGCTGAAGAAGCTGAATATTCCGAACCTGCGCTGGCCGGGCGGCTGCTTCGCCGACGAGTACCACTGGGAAGACGGCGTAGGCCCGCGCGAAACCCGCAAGCGCATGATCAACACGCACTGGGGCGGCGTGGTCGAGAACAACCACTTCGGCACGCATGAGTTCTTCCAGCTGTGCGAGCTGCTCGAGACCGAGCCGTACATCTGCGGCAACGTGGGCAGCGGTTCCGTGCAGGAGATGTCCGAGTGGGTCGAGTACATGACCTTCGACGGCGAGTCCCCGATGGCGAACCGGCGCAAGAAGAACGGCAAGGATAAGCCTTGGAAGCTGAAGTACTTCGGCGTCGGCAACGAGAACTGGGGCTGCGGCGGCAACATGAAGCCGGAATACTACGCGGACCTGTACCGCCGTTACCAGACGTATGTCCGCCAGTACGGCGACAACAAGCTGTACAAGATCGCCGGCGGCGCGAACGTGGACGACTACCGCTGGACAGAGGTGCTCATGCGTGAAGCCGCTCCGCTAATGGACGGCCTCAGCCTGCACAACTACACGATCCCGGGCTCCTGGGAAGAGAAGAAGCCGGCGCTGACTTTCGATGAGAACGACTGGTTCGAGACGATGCAGAAGTCGCTGCGTATGGATGAGCTCATCACCCGCCACAGCACGATTATGGACCGCTATGACCCGCAGAAGCGCGTCGGCCTGATCGTCGACGAGTGGGGCACTTGGTTCCTCGTCGAGCCGGGCACGAATCCGGGCTTCCTGTACCAGCAGAACACGATGCGCGACGCACTCGTAGCCGGCATCCACCTGCACGTGTTCCACAAGCATTGCGACCGGGTGCATATGGCGAACCTGGCCCAGATGGTGAACGTGCTTCAGGCGGTCATCCTGACCGAAGGCAGCCAGATGCTCCTGACGCCGACCTACCATGTCATGGAGATGTTCAAGGTGCACCAGGATGCCGAGCACTTGGCGATTCACGGCGAGTTCGGCGCATATGAGAACAACGGCGTAACCTTGCCGCAGGTGACCGTGTCCGCTTCGAAGAAAGACGGCCGCATTCACGTGTCCCTCTGCAATCTGGATCCGAACGCTTCGGCGGACCTGAATCTCGAGCTGCGCGGACTCGAAGGCGCCTTCGAGCTGGCCTCCGGCCGTGTGCTCGCCAGCGGCGACATTCACGACCACAACACGTTCCAGGAGCCGGCGAAGGTTGCTCCGCGCGAGTTCAAGGAAGTGTCGCTTACGGAGAAGGGGCTGCGCGTCAACCTGCCTGCCGCTTGCGTGGCGATCATCGAGCTCGTGGAGAAGGCTTAACGGGCCGAAGCATACCGCAAGCGGAATTTTATACAACCGATTCCTAAGCCTGGCGGGCCTGCCCGCCGGGCCATCATTCTAAGTAAAGGCCGACACTTGGCAGGCGAAGGAGACACGACACAAGATGAACACCAAGACAGCGGTCAAAGCACTGATTCCGGCCCTGCTGGGGGCTGCCGTTTTGTACACGGCGGTTAGGGCGGACAGCTATCAGTACAACAGCGCCCTTCAGCAGAAGGAGCATAACCAGAATGGGGGGACAGGACAGGAAGCGATGAACATTGCAGCTCCGGTATTCAAGAATGCATCCGTACATGATCCTTCTATCATTAAGGCGGGGGACACTTTCTACGTCTTCGGCTCCCATCTGGCTGTAGCGAAGACGAAGGACCTTGTGGGCTGGGATCTCGTCGCCGCCGGCGTTACGGACGGCAACCCGCTGATCCCGAACGTCAAGGAAGAATTGAAGGAAGCGCTCGAATGGGCGCAGACGAATACGCTCTGGGCAGCGGATGTCATCCAGCTCGGGGACGGCAAATTCTACATGTATTATAATGCCTGCAAGGGCGATTCCCCGAGGTCCGCGCTCGGCGTAGCGGTTGCGGACCGGATCGAAGGCCCATACAAGGACCAGGGAATTCTCCTGAAGTCGGGCATGTGGGGCGAGCCCAGCGAGGACGGCACGGTCTACGATGCGAAGATTCATCCGAATGTGGTTGATCCGGATGTGTTCTTCGATAAGGAGGGCAAGCTGTGGATGGTGTACGGCTCCTACTCCGGGGGGATCTTCATCCTGGGCATGGACCCGGCGACAGGCAGGCCGCTGCCGGGCCAGGGCTACGGGAAGAAGCTGCTCGGAGGCAATCACTCCCGGATCGAAGGTCCTTACATCCAGTACATCCCGGAGACGGATTACTATTATCTGTTCCTCTCGTATGGGGGACTGGATGCGGACGGGGGCTACAATATCCGTGCCGCTCGTTCCCGGACACCCGATGGTCCGTATACGGATGCAGAAGGAAACGGCATGATCCGGGTCCAGGCGGATCCGGCGCTGCCGCTGTTCGATGACCGGTCCATCGAGCCGTACGGCGTCAAGCTGATGGGCAATCATGTGTTCGGGCGGGATTCCGCCGGTTAGGGGGAAGAACAGGGGACGGGCTATGTGTCGCCAGGCCACAACTCGGCTTATTACGACGAACAGACGGGCAGGTCCTTCCTCATCTTCCACTCCCGCTTCCCGAACCGGGGCGAGCATCATGAGATCCGGGTGCACGAGATGTATATGAATTCGCAGGGCTGGCCGGTCGTTTCGCCGCTGCGATATGCAGGCGGTCCAGGGAGTGCGGCAGGCGCCGTGACGAAGGTGTCTGCGCGGAGTGCGGCCGGATCCTACCAGCTGGTCAACCATGGCAAGGACATCTCCGCTGAGGTCAAGACCTCCACCGTCATCGGGCTGGCCGGGGACGGCCGGATCACCGGCGCCGCTGCCGGCCGTTATAGCGTGAGCGAGGGCGGCCAAGTGGAACTGACGCTGGATGGTACGGTCTACCACGGCGTCTTCGCCGCAGGGTGGGATGAAGCTGCCGGCCGGCAAGCGCTGGCCTTCACGGCGCTGTCGGACAACGGCACCGCGGTCTGGGGCGTCCGCAGCAGATAAGAAGGAAGAGGCACTCCGGGAATCATCTCTCCAGAGAGGTATGTGCCCAGCGGAGCCTTGAAGACATGACTTCAGCGCAGCATGCAGCAAGCGAAGGCACCGGACTCCCTCCGGTGCCTTCTATGTGAAGAACCGGTGTATTTCTCCGTTCCACATGCGTGCTTCGTCCAGCACACGGTCCTGCTCCATACTCCGTGCCCCGTTCACCCCCAGGCTGCTCCCAGAGCCATCCTCACAAATAGTGTATATGAACCGGACAAAACATCCACTCCTAGTAACCTTCCGGAGCATATTCATATAGAAGGGTCCACCACTATCAGGTTGAACCAGAACAGAGGGGATGAAGGGACGGTATGATCAGAAAGCGGCAGTGGCATGTTCGAAGCAAGTGGATAAGACATCTCGGACTGATCGGCCAGCGGCGGCTCCGGCGGCATATCCCACCGACCAGCCTGCTCAGCCGGAAAACTTTGAATACGTATATGAAACGGTACCGGGTCTTGTATATCAAACCGGTCTTTGGTTCGTTCGGCAATCATATTATGAAGCTGTCCCGCAGCCCCCGGGCGCGCGGCAGATATGTGGTCCGGCGGGAGCAAAGGGTACAGGTGATAACGGGCAGGCAGGTGCCCGGCGTCGTTATGAGGCATGCCCGCTCGAGAGCTTTCCTCATCCAGCGGGGCATTCCGCTGCTGCATATCGGCGGCCACCCGGTCGATTACCGGCTGATGATGCTGCGGCCGGGCCGGGAGTGGCAGTTCATGGGGATTATGGGGAAAGTTGCCTCGGGCGCGAGAATCGTGACGAACTATAACCACGGCGGCAAGGCGATCCGCTTCCGGGAGTCGCTCCGCAGGGCAGGCTTCACCCCTCGCCAGATCGATAGGGTCTTCGCGGAGATGCGCCGCGTGGGCTATCTGGCGGCGAGGCAGTTCGGCAGCCGCCACAAGCACTGCCGCCGGCTCGGAATCGATTTTGCGATCGACACGAACAAGCGGATCTGGATCATTGAGGTCAATACGAATCCGTTCTATGAACTGTTCCGGCACCACGAGAACCGTACGCTGTATAGACGAATCCACGGGGTTATGCAGAGAATCAGCAGATTGCAGTCGAACCGCTGACGGCTCGGGAAGCCACCCGGGCATGACCCGTTATGGATACCGGATGGATGTGCGCGTCTTCCCGTCTGCTCTCATGAGGGGTGCAGGTGGGGAGACGTCTTTTTTTTGGGCACCTGGGACAACTCCATCGGGCAGAAGAGGAACGCGGATTCTTGTATAAGCGCGCCGGGTCTGCTACAATGCACACACATAGACAGACCACCCAGGAGGGAGCTAGAGATGATGAAGAAAGAAAAATACACCTGTCCCTCCAATTTCCGGACTTACGGGCTGGCGCTGCAGGCTGTAACGGTGCTCTCAAGGTACCCGAGCCGCTGTCCGAGCGGCGAAATCGCGCAGCATTTGCAGTCCGAAGCTACGCTGATCCGGCGCATCCTGGCCAGGCTCGTGCAGGAGAACATTCTGGAGACGCGGGAAGGCCGCGACGGGGGATATAAGCTGAAGCGGCCGCCGGAATCCATCACCTGTGCGGACGTGCTGGCGGCTCTTCAGAAGGATGAACCGCTGCATCACGAGATCTTCGAATCCACGGGCGACCGGCCGTTCGGCGTGCGGATGAATGAAGTGTTCACGGGCATGATGGCCGAGATCGACCAGAGCATTCTCGCCGTCCTCGGACGGTATACGATAGCTGATCTGGCGGAGAAGACGCTGCTGCCCGAAGGGGATTGACAGGGATACGGCGACGGATTATACTGTGCATATACTTACACAGTATAATCCGTCCCTGCGGCAATGCAGGACTGGACGGAGGGCAGGCGCAGCGTATTCGATTCTGTACTCTTATATTTCTAATAAGCGCGCATCGTCCTTAAAGGACCGCGAAGCTGTTTATCTTGCACTATACTGTGCAAAAAAACACTCAGTAAAAAAGCTCGATAAAAAACTCAGTAATGAGATGAGAGGACAGATGACTATGGAAACGACGAAAGAGAAGGCCCTTCGAGACTATTACAGCGTGGTGCGGGAGCGCCGTTCGGTCCGGCATTATGATCCAAGCGTGAAGATCACGCGGGAGGAATTGACCGAGATACTGCAGGAAGCGGTGCTCGCTCCGTCGAGCTCGAACCTGCAGCCGTGGCGTTTTCTCGTGATCGACGAAGCGCCGCTGAAGGAGAAGCTGCTGCCGATCGCATTCAACCAGCAGCAGGTGATCGATGCCGCTGCGGTGATTGCCGTGATGGGCGACAAGGATGCCTACCTGAACGCCGGCGCGATCTATGAATCCGCGGTAGAAGCAGGCTATATGGACGAAGAGCGGAAGAATCTGCTCGCCGGCAATGCCCTGAAGATGTATGCGGAGATCGGGGAAGAAAGACGCAAGGACATTGTGCTGGTCGACGGGGGACTCGTGTCCCAGCAGTTCATGCTGTCGGCCAAGGCGCGCGGCTATGATACGGTGGCCATGGGCGGCTACAATGCGCAGCTCTTCCGGGAGGCCTTCGGGGTGCCGGAATCGTACGTGACCGTGATGCTGATCGCGGTCGGCAAAGCGGCGCAGCCCGGTCACCCGACGACACGGCTGCCGATCGAAGCGGTCACGTCCTGGAACCGCATCGGGGAGAAGTAAAGAATTCATGCCTCAGCAGGAAGTCCCTGCCGGGCAGAGGAAAGGACAGAGAGCATGATCACACTAAGCGTGTTGGACCAATCACCTATCCCGGAGGGCAGCACGGCAGCCGAGACGCTGGCGCAGACGGCCCGGCTTGCGAAGGAGACTGAGCGGCTCGGGTACCGCCGGTTCTGGGTCTCCGAGCATCATGCCGCCGGCAGCCTCGCGGGGTCGAGCCCCGAGGTGCTGATCTCGCACCTGGCCGCGGTCACATCGCGCATCCGCCTCGGCTCCGGCGGCGTCATGCTGCCGCACTACAGCGCCTATAAGGTCGCTGAGAACTTCCGGCTCCTCGAGGCGCTGTATCCGGGGCGCATAGACGTCGGCCTCGGGCGGGCGCCGGGCGGCATGCCGCTGGCGACGCAGGCGCTGCAGGAAGGCCGCGCCTCAGGCGTCGACCGCTACCCCGAGCAGGTGGCGGACCTGACGGCTTACCTGCGCGACGCGCTGCCGGAGGGGCACCGCTTCGCGGGCTTGAAGGCGTCGCCGGTGATTCCTGCGTCGCCGCCGGTCTGGCTGCTCGGCTCTAGCGACGAGAGCGCCCGGCTTGCGGCGGAGCAGGGGACGGCCTTCGCCTATGCGCACTTCATCAACGGCTACGGCGGGCCCGAGGCGATGCGCTGGTACCGGAACCACTTCCGCCCGGCGGCGGAAGGCGACCGGCCCCAGTCGCTCGTTGCGGTGTTCACAGTCTGCGCGGACACGGACGAGGAGGCGGAGCGGCTGGCCTCCTCCATGGATCTCTCCTTCCTGTTCCTCGAGAAGGGCGTCCAGTGGCCGGGTATCCCCTCGCCGGAGACGGCGGCGAACTATCCGTACTCGGCGTACGACCGCTCCCGCATCGAGGGCAACCGCAGCCGCATGATCATTGGCTCCGCGGCGACAGTCAAAGCGAAGCTGCTCGAATTCAGCGAGCGGTATGGGACGGGCGAGCTCATGATCGTCACGATCATGCACGATGTCGAGGCGCGGCTGCGCTCCTACCGGCTGTTGGCCGAAGCCTTCGGCCTGCTGTCTTAGCCGGCGGTGCGCCGCCGCAGAGATGAACCACCTCTTGGCCTGACCGGCCGGGGGTGGTTCTGTTCATTCGCCGGGCGGTTCGCGCGGCAGCCCGCCCGCTGCCTGGCCGCCGCTGTCTGCATTCCGGCCGGCATCGTGATATGATAGTCTCACTAGCTACCACTAACTTACTACCGGGCCTGCACAGGATCCCGGCGAAAGGACTCAGACTATGCTGTTCATCGACAATCAGGGCGTGACCGATCCCGCACAGAATTTGGCCCTAGAGGAGTACGCGCTGCGGCATCTGCCGCCGGAGAACGATTACCTTCTCTTCTACATCAACGAGCCTTCGATCATCATCGGCAAAAACCAGAATACAGCCGAAGAAGTGAACCGGGAGTATGTGGAGGAGAAGGGCATCCATGTCGTCCGCCGGCTGTCCGGGGGAGGCGCGGTGTACCATGACCTCGGCAACCTGAATTTCAGCTTCATCACCCGGGATGACGGGGCCTCGTTCCACAATTACCGCAAGTTCACAGAACCTGTGATCCGGGCTCTCCATGAGCTTGGCGTGCAGGCGGAGCTCAGCGGCCGCAACGACATCCAGGTCGGCGAGCGCAAGATTTCGGGCAATGCCCAATTCGCCACGCGGGGCCGCATGTTCACCCACGGCACGCTGCTGTTCGACTCGCAGATGGAGAGTGTCGTCTCCGCCCTGAGGGTCAACCCGCTCAAGATTCAATCCAAAGGCGTCAAGTCGGTCCGCAGCCGGGTGGCGAATATATCCGAATTCTTGAATGAGCCGATGACCGTCGAAGCCTTCAGAGCGCATCTGCTCCGTTCGATCTTCGCGGGGGCCGAGCCTGCGGAGTACAAGCTGACGGAGGAGCAGTGGGAGGGAGTCCGCCGTCTTGCGGCCGAGCGTTACCGGAGCTGGGACTGGAATTACGGCCTCTCGCCCGCATTCAATCTGCACAAGGCGGCCAGGCTTGCGGCCGGCACCTTCGATGTACGGCTGGATGTGGCAGAAGGCTTGATCCGGGGCGCAGCCATCTATGGCGACTTCTTCGGTGCCGGCGACGCGCAGGAGGTCGAAGCGAAGCTGATCGGCGTCAGGTACGAAGCATCGGCGATCTCCAAGGTGCTCGAGGAGATCGATCTCGGGCATTACTTCGGTGCAGTGACCCGGGAGGAGTTCGTGGGGCTGCTGCTGTAGGGAGCAGCTGGACCCGCTGCGGGGCAATAAAGATGCTTGAGAGGCCGCAGCGGGCCGCGCGGCCTGCTATATTCTCCAGCGTATGTTTAAGCTGCATAGGATCGGCCTATAATGGGGGTAAGAACATGCTGTCATCGCGCCAGTCCAAGGCGCTTCCGGGCACCGCACGAGCGGACCAGGGAGGCGGGAGGGGGGACGCAGGGACACCATGTTTTTTTGATATCTAAGAATTGATCATCTCACCAGGGCTCGATTCTGTAATCTTATCTATTTTATAATCGCGCATCGTCCTTAAAGGACGGCGCAGCCGTTTATCTTGTCGTATACGGATTGTGGCATGTCGGCAGTATTCCCAAACGATCTGGAGCATTGGATCCTTTTTGTGCGCCTTTTGTTCATTTCGAAATCGCTATAGCGGAAAATTAAGCCTTGTATTTACTCGAAATCCGAAAGTAGATCCTGTATAATGAGAGATGACAAAGCTTTCATTATAACTTTCCGAGACAAGTGGGTTGACGCAATGGATAACGAGAAGCAGCGGTTAAGTATCGAAGCGGCCAGACTGTACTATCTGTCCGATTACGGGCAGCAGGATATCGCCGTCCGGCTGGGAGTGTCCCGGCCGACCGTGTCCCGGCTGCTGCAGTATGCCAAAGACCAGGGCTATGTGCGCATCAGTATCGTCGATCCGCTGGAGGATCTGGACGGCATGGGCGACAGGATCAAGCTCCAATACGGGCTGGATACCGTTCATGTCTGCTATTCACCGCTGAACGAATACCGCGAGATCCAGAAGCACATCAGCAAGCGGGCGGCGGATTATCTCCACGAAACGGTGCAGGATTCGGATATCATCGGCGTGACTTGGGGGACGACCATGCATGCGATCGCCCTCCAGCTTCAGACCAAGTCGGTGCGCGGCGTCGAAGTCGTGCAGCTCAAAGGGGGCGTGAGCCATTCCCACGTGAACACCTATGCGGCCGAAACGGTGAATCTGTTCGCGGAAGCGTTCCACACCATGCCCCGTTATTTGCCGCTGCCGGTCATCTTCGACAATACGGAGGTGAAGCAGATGGTGGAGGCGGACCGGCATATCCAGCGGATTATCGAGCTCGGACGGCAGGCCAATATCGCTGTATTCACGGTAGGCACCGTGAAAGAAGACGCGCTGCTCTTCCGGCTTGGCTACTTCAGCGAGGAGGAACAGCAGATGCTGAGGCAGGAGGCTGCCGGGGATATCTGCTCGCGGTTCTTCGACGGCGAAGGCCGCGTCTGCTCCAAGGAGATCAACGACCGTACCGTAGGGATCGACCTGCAGGACCTGCAGCGCAAGGAGAAGGCGGTGCTCGTCGCCGGAGGGCAGCGCAAGATCGAAGCGATCCGGGCGGCCCTCGTAGGCAAGTATGCCAACATCCTGGTGACCGACCAGTTCACAGCCCAAGCGCTGCTTAACGAATAGAGTTTGACCTGCCGCAGAGGATGCGGCAGGTTTTTTGTTATTTTCGGACATATGTCCTGGAATCGGGACACGGGTTTGTCGTATGAATAGAAATGCGGTTTCGGTACGACGCTAGAGAGGCGTCCCTCGTCCGCAAAGGTATGAACGAAATTTCAAGTGTTTATTTACATATGTGCAGGGGCGTGCTATGATGGGTCCATAAACCAAAGTGAAACTCAAAGGAGCGAATCCATATGAATTTGGCCGGCATGATCGACCACACGATGTTGAAAGCGGATGCGACGAAATCGGAGATCCTCAAGCTGATCGAGGAAGCGAAGAAATACAAGTTTGCTTCGGTCTGCGTCAATCCTACTTGGGTGGCTTACGCGGCTGAACAGCTGGCGGGTACGGAAGTGAAGGTGTGTACGGTCATCGGCTTCCCTCTGGGGGCGAATACCCCGGCCGTGAAAGCGTTCGAAGCGGGCGACGCGATCGCCGGCGGCGCGACGGAAGTGGACATGGTCGTGAACATCGGCGCACTGAAGGACGGGAACAACGAGCTCGTGGAGCGGGATATCCGCGGTGTTGTCGAGGCGGCGAAGGGCAAGGCGCTCGTCAAAGTCATCATCGAGACCAGCCTGCTGACAGACGAAGAGAAAGTCCGGGCGTGCGAGCTTTCCGTGAAGGCGGGAGCGGACTTCGTCAAGACATCGACGGGATTCTCGACCGGCGGCGCGACGCCGGAAGACGTCGCTCTCATGCGCCGTACGGTCGGTGCCGCGACGGGCGTGAAGGCTTCGGGCGGCGTGCGCAGCCTCGAAGATATGACGAAGATGGTCGATGCGGGCGCTACGCGGATCGGCGCGAGCTCCGGCGTGAAGATTATGGAAGGCGGACAAGCTTCGTCGTCCTACTAACAGCATTCCCAGCAAGCTTATTGAGGAGGCATACCCGGGTGAAAGACCAGTTGATACAGGAAGCGATAGAAGCAAGACGAGCGGCATATGCGCCTTATTCGGGGTTCGGCGTCGGTGCGGCGCTGCTCGCCGGCGGGAAAGTGTTCCACGGGTGCAACGTGGAGAACGCTTCCTACGGACTCACGAACTGCGCAGAGCGGACGGCCGTATTCAAGATGGTATCCGAAGGCCACCGCAGCATTGAGGAGATCGCCATCGTGGCCGATACGGAAGGACCGGTGTCCCCTTGCGGCGCATGCCGCCAGGTGCTTGCGGAATTCTGCGAAGCGGATACGAAGATCTATCTGACGAATCTGCACGGACATACGGAAGAATGGACGATGGAGCGGCTGCTTCCAGGCGCTTTCCGGGGCAAGGACATGGACTGGAAGGCCTGATCTGACTTTCCAACAGAAGGTATTCCATTAAAGAATTTTCAAAAGAAGAGGCTGTCCCATATCACTTTTCAAAAGAAGCTTCCCGCCCGGGTTCTCTTCTTTTGCCTACTATGTAAGCGCTTAAAGGTGGTTTCACAGGAAAGCGAACCCGGGCAATGGAGCCGGATGACGGCGAACTATGGATGAACCATTACATCATTGGGAGAAAATAACATGAAATTTGTCATCGCCCTTCTGGGTCTTCTCGTTGTCTTTGCTATGAGCTATGCGGCCTCCAACAACCGCAGCGGCATCCGCTACCGTCCGCTGATCGTGATGGTGGTGCTGCAGGCGCTGCTCGCCTTCGCCCTGCTGAATACGAGTGCCGGTGAGTTTCTGGTCGGCGGTTTCGCCGGGATTTTCACACACCTGCTGTCCTACGCTGCAGAGGGGATCAACTTTGTCTTCGGCGGCATAGCCAACGAAGGCCAAGGCCCGTTCTTCCTGAACGTGCTCCTGCCGATCGTCTTCATCTCCGCTCTCATCGGGATTCTGCAGTACACGAAGGTGCTGCCTTTCATCATCAAGTACATCGGCCTCGGACTTAGCAAGATTAACGGCATGGGCCAGCTCGAGTCGTACAATGCGGTCGCTTCCGCGATCCTGGGGCAGTCCGAAGTCTTCATCTCCGTGAAGAAGCAGATGGGCCTGCTGCCGAAGCACCGGCTGTATACGCTCTGCGCTTCGGCGATGTCGACGGTATCCATGTCGATCGTCGGCGCCTACATGCAGATGATCGATCCCAAATACGTGGTGACGGCGCTGGTGCTTAACCTCTTCGGCGGCTTCATCATCGCTTCGATCCTCAATCCGTATACGGTGTCGAGGGAAGAGGACCTGCTCGAAGTGCAGGAAGAAGAGAAGCAGTCGTTCTTCGAGATGCTCGGCGAGTATATTCTCGACGGCTTCAAGGTAGCGATCGTGGTAGCGGCCATGCTGATCGGCTTCGTGGCGCTCATCGCGCTGGTTAACGGCATTTTCCAAGGGATCTTCGGGATCTCCTTCCAGCAGATGCTCGGGTATCTCTTCGCTCCGTTCGCTTTCGTCATGGGTGTGCCGTGGAAGGAAGCCGTGACGGCGGGGAGCATCATGGCGACGAAGATGGTATCCAACGAATTCGTCGCGATGCTCGACCTTGGCAAAGCACAGGGCTTGTCCGCCCGTACGACAGGGATCGTATCCGTATTCCTCGTCTCGTTCGCGAACTTCTCGTCGATCGGCATCATCGCCGGAGCGGTCAAGGGGCTGCATGAGAAGCAGGGGAACGTGGTAGCCCGCTTCGGTTTGCGCCTGCTCTACGGCGCGACGCTCGTCAGCGTATTGTCGGCGACTATCGCGGGGTTGTATCTTTAGAGAAGGAAGAGTATAGTCTTTGCATATTGATATCAAGGGGGCAGAAGCAATGGGGACTTTTCGCAAAATACATCTGGTGGTCCTGGATTCCGTAGGCATCGGCGAGGCGCCGGATGCGGAGGCCTTCGGTGACGTCGGCTCCGATACGCTCGGCGCGATCGCCAGGGCGCGCGGCGGGTTGAACATGCCGAATATGGCCAAGCTCGGCCTCTCGAACATCCGCGGGATCGAGGGCGTGCCGGCGGCGGAGAAGCCGATGGCCTACTATACCCGCATGGAGGAGGCTTCCTCCGGCAAGGACACGATGACCGGCCACTGGGAGATGATGGGCCTGCATATCGCGACGCCGTTCCGCGTCTTCGAGAATGGCTTCCCGGATGAGCTCATCCGCCGGATCGAGGAGCATACCGGCCGCAAGGTCATCGGCAACAAGCCGGCGAGCGGCACCGAGATTATCGACGAGCTCGGCGCCGAGCATATGGAGACCGGGGCGCTCATCGTCTACACGTCCGCCGATTCCGTGCTGCAGATTGCGGCGCACGAAGAGATCGTTCCGCTGGACGAGCTCTATGCGATCTGCAAGTTCTGCCGCGAGATTACGCTTGATGATCCATATATGCTGGGCCGCATTATCGCCCGCCCGTTCCTCGGGGAGCCGGGCAAGTTCGCCCGGACGGCGAACCGTCATGACTATGCGCTGAAGCCGTTCGGCCGCACGACGATGAACGAGCTGCAGGACGCGGGTCTGGATGTCATCGCGATCGGCAAGATCTCCGACATCTTCGACGGCGAAGGCGTGACCCGGACGCTGCGGACCGTCTCGAATATGGACGGCATGGACAAACTGGTCAGCGTACTGGACGAGCCGTTCCACGGGCTGAGCTTCCTGAACCTGGTCGACTTCGACGCGCTGTTCGGCCACCGGCGGGATCCGCAGGGCTACGGCCAGGCGCTCGAAGAATACGATGCGCGCCTGCCGGAAGTGTTCGCGAAGCTCACCGAAGACGATCTGCTGATCGTAACGGCGGACCACGGCAACGACCCTACGTTCAAGGGGACGGACCATACCCGCGAGTATGTGCCGCTGCTCATTTATTCGCCGCGCTTCAAGGACGGCGGTCGCGAGCTGACGCTGCGCCGCACATTCGCCGATGTCGGCGCGACGGTCGCCGAGAATTTCGGCGTGAAGCTGCCGGCGCACGGCACGAGCTTCCTCGGCGAGCTGCAGGCCTAAGCGAGTCAGCTTGCGTGGAGACAGCTTTCTTGTGAGGGAACAACCGCCGACTCGGAGTAGTGCGCCCAAGGGGGGCCGGCTCCATAGCCGTTCCATGGCGGTTCGACTCCGGCCAGGCGGCATTCTTACTATTACGTGATTCCTTAGGAGGATACAGACATGAGTACACATATTGGAGCGAATCCCGGCGATATCGCCGAAACGGTCCTGATGCCGGGCGATCCGCTGCGGGCCAAATATATCGCGGAGACTTACCTCGAGAACATCGTCTGTTACAACGAAGTCCGCGGCATGCTGGGCTTCACGGGTACATACCAAGGCAAGCGGGTGTCCGTGCAGGGGTCAGGCATGGGCCTGCCCTCGATGAGCATCTACGCCAATGAGCTTATCACGGAATACGGCGTGAAGAACCTGATCCGCGTCGGCACGTGCGGCGGCATGCAGGAGAGCGTGCGCGTGCGCGACGTCGTGCTGGCCCAGGCGGCCTGCACCGATTCGAGCATGAACCGCCATGCCTTCGGCGGCTACGATTTCGCGCCGATCGCGAGCTTCCCACTGCTGCTGGCCGCCTACGAGCGCGGTACGGCGAAGGGCATGAAGCTGCACGTCGGCAACGTGTTCAGCTCCGACGTGTTCTACCGCGACGACAAGTCCGTCGTCCAGAAGATGATGGCGCACGGCATCCTGGGCGTGGAGATGGAGACGACCGCCCTGTACACCTTGGCTGCGAAGCATGGCGTGAACGCGCTGACGATCCTGACGGTAAGCGACCATCTGATCACAGGAGAAGAGACCACCGCGGCAGAACGGCAGTCGACCTTCAACGACATGATGGTTGTGGCCCTCGACACGGCGGTATCCCTGTAACTTTGAGAGTAGAGCATAGACACGTTTACGGACAGGAGAGACAAATCCGATGAGAATCAGCGATTTAATCAACAAAAAGAAACTGGGACAGTCTCTATCGAAAGAAGAGATTCAATACATCATCGCATCCTATATGGATGGCAGTACCCCGGACTATCAAATATCTGCTTTATTAATGGCTATTTATTTCAAAGGGATGAATGCCGCCGAAATTTCCGACCTGACGATGGCCATGGTGGAGTCGGGCGAAGTGATCGATCTGTCGGGTATCTCCGGAGTGAAGGTTGACAAGCATTCAACCGGAGGAGTCGGAGACAAGGTGAGCTTGATCGTCGCTCCGATTGTCGCTGCGTATGGTGTCCCCGTTGCCAAAATGTCAGGCAGAGGGCTCGGGCACACCGGCGGAACCGTAGACAAACTGGAGTCCATCGAAGGCTTCAAGATTGAATTGACGCAGGATGAGTTTGTTGCGGCAGTCAACAAAATCAAGATTGCGGTTGTGGGGCAGTCGGGTAATCTTGCTCCAGCCGATAAAAAACTGTACGCGTTAAGAGACGTAACAGGTACCGTGGACTCCATCCCATTGATCGCAAGCTCCATTATGAGCAAGAAGATCGCTTCGGGAGCCGACGCGATCGTGCTTGATGTGAAATTTGGGAATGGAGCGTTCATGAAGACCATTGAGGAAGCCAGAGCATTGGCCCAGACGATGGTCGATATCGGCAATAACTTGAACCGGAAAACCATCGCTGTCCTTACCGATATGAACCAGCCGCTGGGCAATGAGATTGGCAATGCCAATGAGATCAAGGAATCCATTGCCGTACTGAAAGGCGAAGGGCCCCAAGACCTGGTGGAAGTGTCTTATGCCATTGCTGCACACATGCTCGTATTGGGCGGGGCATTCGCATCGTATGACGAGGCTCTCAAGGGCGTCGATGAGGTGGTGAAATCAGGGAAAGCTCTGGAGTCGATGAGGCAGTTTATCTCGTCGCAAGGCGGCAATCCTGATGTAGTAGACAACCCGGATCTATTGCCTGAAGCGAAATATACGCAATCCATTACTTCCAACAAGACGGGGTATATCACGGCCATCAATGCGGAGAAAATTGGGACAGCCGCTATGATTATCGGTGCCGGAAGAGCGAAGAAGGAAGATGCGATCGATCACTCGGTCGGTCTGAGACTGCTTAAAAAAGTAGGAGACAAGGTGGAGCAGGGAGAAGTCTTGTGCCTGGTCAACTCCAACACGCAGGACATCACAGCGACCGAATCCCTGATTCATGAGGCATACGTTGTCGAGTCGGACAAGCCTGCTTCGTCCGATCACATTTTCGGAGTCATTTCTTAATTGAAGAATCTCCCTCCCGAGTGAAGCCCATCATTCTGGAGGGATTTTTTATTTCATTGTTATATATTTCATCGTTATTTTATCGTAATGTGGAGTTCTGTACTAAGGTTTATATGGGAATGGGAGCTGTCTGAGAATGCGGCGTCAATCCCAATCGTATAGTTCCCGGGTTGTAAAAACAGCGGACTATTCTCATATTCTTCACGGCCCGATCCCTTCTTCTTTTGAAAATGATATTCCCGAATTAAGCCTAAGGAGAGCCTCGCAGAGAGTTCGCTGTTTGGATTCCATATGGATCTTCTGGCCGATAAGTTTCTGTAGATCCCTGTTTGGAATCCCTGCTCATCTTGAATCGAGAACACCAGTACAGGAGAGGCATGAGTTATTTCACGGGGCTGCTCTCCTTTATATACCAAGCTGGCCCATATATCCGGCATACGGCCGTTTTCATAAATGGATTCTGCCGAATGCAATGTTAATTCGTAATCCCCTTCCGTTTTCTTTGAATTAACGGTGGAGAGTTTCTCTACTGCGTCATCATGATAGATGAAGACCGCTCTTTCCGCCTCCTTATATTCAATCGCCCCGCCCATGTTCTCAACCATAAATCTAGCAGGCAAGTACAGATGTCCTTTATAATTTAATATCGTATAAGCAGGGTTTAACGCTTTCAATTCGTCGTTCAGCATGATATGGATGGGAGATGAAAATACGTTCTCTACAGCGTCGGACGAGTAAGCAACGGATGCGGCCATGCTCATTCCCGCAATCAACCCGCAGAATAGTTTTCGCACTACGTAACCTCCTTAGCTTAGCGAAATATTATACCATTATATAACATAAAAGTGTAAAAATATCATAAAATTCAAAGGTGGTTCGAATGCATGCAGATAAAGCACTGCTGGCTGGAGGTGCCTAGTCATTCTTTGGTTATCCGCGGTGGAAGGGTACAATTTAAGCTGCTAATTCGGCGGGGAACCGAATAGGATAAGAGCAGGGGACTTTGCACGAGTAAGGTTCCTTGCCTGATATAACCTCTGTCCGTGTTGTGCGAAAGCCAAGATGTAAGCGTTGACATTCGGATAGTGGCTTCAACTCATACCAGATCAGACGAGGTGATCGTAATGGGGACCCGCTTACTTTCGGAACACATCATCAAGAAACACGCTCCGCATCTGAGGTATATCCGCATCCATTCGGCCGGCGGCCACAAGGCTATCATCTATGCATGGAACGAGGAGCTGAAGCTGTCCGATCAGGATTCCGCCTATCTGCGGCGCCTGGCAGCCGGGCATCTGTCTCCCTATGTGTGCTTCAAAGTCAAATCCTACGATAAGCTGCAGGAGGACGGCGTGCCTTCCATCTCCGAGCTTCCCGGGAGTGTGGTCGAGGCCGCAATGGCCCGCAGCCAGAAGCCCTCCGAGCTGCTGGCGCGGATCAACGAGATCTTCACGATCGGCTCTGTGACCTTCAACCGGTACGATGTCCATACGGGGACCCTGCTGTTCGACGTGTGCCCGCAGTCCGGGGTGACGGAGATCGAGAAAGAGCTGTTTCACCAATACTTGTACGAGATTATTCCGGTGGGCTCCTCCTATGCCTTGAATTATCGTTAAGGGGACAGTGGGCACGCTATAGCTTCGTTTTGCTCCGGCCCCAGCGGCCGGGGCTTTTTCCAGGTCCGGATCACGGCAACGAACAGGAAATGGGGGACAGGCCTCGAATAGTACGTTATAAGGCATGGTAGGTGCTAACAAAGGTGGCTTAAGAAGCCGGAATATAGAAATAAGGAGGAGCATTTCTATGGAACTCGGATTGAAAGGCAAAGCAGCCGTGATTACCGGAGGAAGCAAAGGGATCGGATACGAAACGGCGGTGCAGCTCGTGCAGGAGGGAGCCCATGTCGCGATATGCGCAAGGGATGAGGAGGCGCTGAAAGCCGCTGCCGAGCGCATCTTCGAGCGGACAGGCCAGGAGGTCTTCTACGCGGCCGCGGATGTGACCCGGGAAGAAGATTGCAAGCGGTTCGTCACGGAGGCGGCTCAGCGGTTCGGACGGCTCGATATCGTGGTGAACAATGCCGGCACGTCGGCTGCGAAGCCCTTCGAGCAGGTGGGCGCGGCCGCCTGGCAGCAGGATCTGGATCTGAAGCTGTTCGGCGCGATCCATGTCTCGAACGCGGCCCTGCCTTACCTGCGCCAAGCCGGGGGCGGAGCGATCGTGAACGTTACCGCTTCGATCGCGAAGACGCCGCCTGCCTCGTCCCTCCCGACTACGGTGAGCCGGGCTGCCGGCATGGCGCTGACGAAGGCGATGAGCAAGGATCTCGGCCCGGACAACATCCGGGTGAACACCGTATGCATCGGACTGATCCGCAGCGACCAGATCGAGAAGGGCTGGCAGGCAACCGCCCCGGAGAAGAGCTGGGAGGAGTACTCCCGCGATCCGCGGCACGGGGTGCCGCTCGGACGGATCGGCGGCACGGAGGAAGCCGCCAGAGTGATCACGTTCCTCGTGTCCGATGCGGCCTCCTATGTGACAGGGACGTCTGTCAATATCGACGGAGGGAAGGCCGGCGCGTTATAGACATGCCATATTCCTGCTTGGAGGGATTAAGCCCGCCGTTACGGGAACCGGGACCATCCATGATCATCTACGGCAGGAGTTCGAACGGCACGAAGCAGCCCTGGTCCGGCACCATGCCGGATCAGGGCTGCTTTGTTCGGTTGGAACCCCATACCCATTCCCTCCCTGTGCACCAACGTATGGACTGGCACGCAGAGATCTTAAAGGACGGCGAAGCCGTTGATCTTGTCTGCATGGGCGATACTGCTAAGCGGTTAAGAACGAGGCTGCTGGCTTGCCTCAAGGGTTCCTCAGCGCGATCCCGGGATTACCGCGCATACTGCATAGCGTATAATTGCGCATAGATCCCGTCCTTGGCCCACAGCTCCTCGTGTGTCCCTTCCTCGGCAATCCCTTGTTCAGATAACACAATGATTCGGTCTGCCCGCCTGATACTGGACAGCCGGTGGGCGATGACGAAGGTCGTGCGGTTCTTGGCCAACCGCTCGAAGCTCTCGAGCACCATACGCTCGCTCTCATGGTCCAAAGCGGAAGTGGCTTCGTCAAAAATGAGGATCGGGGGATTCTTGAGAAAGACGCGCGCAATACTAATGCGCTGCTTCTGACCGCCCGAAAGCTTGACGCCGCGCTGGCCGACATAGGCATGGTAGCCGCCCGGCAGCCCCATAATGAATTCATGGGCGTTGGCGAGCTTCGCAGCATGTATGATTTCCTCGTCGCTGGCCTCCGGTTTTCCATATGCGATATTCTCTTGAATCGTGCCGCCGAATAAATACACCTCCTGCTGCACGATCCCAATCTGCTCACGCAGCGACTTCAGCGTCACGGTTGTTATATCGGTGCCATCGATCGTAATGGTCCCTTCGCTGGGGTCGTAGAACCGCGGGATTAAATTGCAGAATGTCGTTTTGCCGGCGCCGGACAACCCTACAAGAGCTATATGCTCACCGGGGCTTGCCGTCAGGCTGACTTGCTTCAGCACGTCCTTCGAGTCGCCGTCATACCGGAATCCTGCGTTCACGAATTCCACTTTGCCTTTGACCTCGCGTAATACGGCAGCATCCTCGGCATCGGTGATGTCCGGCTGCACCGCCAGAATGTCCATGAACCGTTCAAAGCCCGCCGCACCGTTCTGGAGATTCTGCGTAAAGTTAACGAGTCTTTTCACCGGATCGATCAAGGTCGCCAAATACAGCAAAAAGGTAATCAGCTCGGTCAGAAGCAGCGCCTGATAGCTGATCAGGATGCCGCCCACGATAACAACCGAAATCTGGATAAAGGAGATGAATGCGGTCAGACCGTTGAAAAATAAGGCCTCGCTCTTATAGCCGTGCTTCCTGCTCTCTAGAAAACGCAGGTTGCTCTTGCGGAACTTCTCCAGTTCGAGTTCTTCGCCTGCGAACGATTGAACGACTCTGATCCCCGACAGGCTGTCCTCGATCTGCGAGTTGATGTCGCCCATCCGTTCCTTATTCCGTTGCAGGGCGTCCTTTACTTTCAGGCTGTAATGATAGGCAAACAGGAACATGCACGGCAAAATCAAGAAAATCGTCAGCGTTAGGAACCAATCGATATGGGCCAGGATTATAAACGAGCCGGCGATTCGCACCAAAGAGATCACGGCATCTTCGGGTCCATGATGCGCCAGTTCCGAGATATCGAACAAGTCGGTTGTCATACGGGACATCATCTGCCCTGTCTGCGTGTTGTCGTGATAGGAGAAGGAGAGCTTCTGATAATGCCGAAAGCAATCTTCCCGCATGTCGCACTCCATCCGGGCCCCCATCACATGCCCATAATAATCGGTGTAGAAGCCGCAGATATATTCAACGATCATCAATACCAGGAAAAAACCAACCATCTGTATGACCAGCCCCGCTGCGATGCCTTCATCGCTTATTGCGGTTGTGGTGATGTGATTGACCAGCATCGGATACACAAGGACGGTCGCCGAAGCCAAGGCGGCAAAGAGCAGATCCAGAACTAACACTTTTTTGTAAGGCTTGTAGTAGGCCAGGAATGTTTTCAGCTTGTGCAAGTGATATACCTCCATCGCTAAGCGTATGTTTGTGGACAGCCTTCTTGTAAAATGAAATGAGGCGGACATTCGCTAAGTTCAGGTTGTTTGTCATTCTGATCACTCCCGTCGGTGGGTTTATCCTTATGGTAGCAACGCAGCACCGAGCGGACAATGGAACAATTCGTTATAATCAGATCCTACCCACGGCACAAATCTTCCGCTTGCAACGTTCTTGCAGCTGAGCATGCCCAAAAAGACATGCCGGCTTTGGGAGCGGCATGTCTTTTTGGTTGATGGCGGCTTGGGCACAGGAGGCTGCGCTATTTATACGGACCGGATCTCAAGCAGTTCGTATGTGATGATGCCCACCGGGGCATTCACGCTGATCTTATCGCCTACTTTTTTGTTCATCAGCGATACGCCCAGCGGGCTTTCATACGAGATCCGGTTCTCGAGTACGTCGGCTTCGGAAGGGCCTACGATGCGGTATTCGATTTTCTCGGCGAATTCCACATCATACAGCACGACGACGCAGCCTACGCTTACCTTAGACGTATCCGCGGTTTCCGCAATCTTGGCTTTCTTCAGCATCTGTTCGATCGTGATGATCCGCGTCTCCAAGAAAGCCTGGTCATCCTTGGCGGAATGGTACTCGCTGTTTTCCTTAAGGTCGCCGTAGCTGATCGCCGTCTTGAGACGGGTGGCGAGCTCCTTGCGCTTGACCGTTTTGAGTTCCTCGAGTTCCTGCTCTAATTTTGCAAATCCCTCGCGGGTTAGAATTACTTCTTCTTGGGCCATGTCTGCATCTCCTGAACATTAATTTTACCTGGTAACGGCATTCCTTCCTGCCATTGTACACTAAATTGGCCTTACATGCGAAAAGGTTTTGGAGGCCCGGCACGATTCTTCCTCCGCTCACGGGTATCCCGTCCGAATAACGGACTTAGGTATACGCTCTCTCTTTTCTTTCTGTCGCTCAAAAAGATATACTAGAAGCATAGTATGTTGTGTGGATTCCTCCATCCTGCAGTCATGAGGTGAGTGCCTGTGAAGCTCTCTGAGAGAATGACAACGGTCACGGACGATGCCCTGCAATCCGGCAGAGACCAGATCGAGATCCGGTTCGAGCTGCGGGAAGGCGCCCGTATGGAAGCGGCCCTGCTCGCTGAGCTGCTGACTGCGGTTCAGCATACGGTCTATACGCTCGATGCGCGCTGGCTGCCGGATCTGAAGAAAGTGCCTGCCGTGGTAAGCGGGGAGAATGCGCTGTGTGCCGTGCAGATTCACGGCTCACCGTACGGCATCCGGCTGGAGTCGCGGCACGAAGCGGACCTGTTCGGGGTCACGCCCGCCACAAGGGCGGTACAGGCTCTCGCCGAGCTGGTGCGGGACAGTCCGCAGGAAGCGCTGCTCCAGAGCAGCCTGAAGCGGTTCAGTCCAAGAGCTGCTGCCGCTTACCAGCGGCTGCTGGAGCTGATGCTGCGCGCAAAGGCGAGCGTGCTCTTGGTGCACGGCGCGCCGAACGGGGGACACACGTCCGCACGGCTGACCGCAGCCGAATTGGAGAGAGCCTGCCTGCTCATCCAGCAGACGAACGAGAGTACATCCACCCTGACATCCCAAGGGATTCTGGCAGCGGTGAATGTGAAGCGGGGGACCTTCCAGCTCGAAGGCGAAGACGGCACGCCGTACTCGGGGAAGCTCTCCACGGAGATCAAGCAGTCCCTCTCCAAGGGAAACAAGATCGAAGTGCCGATGAAGGCCGATGTGCTGATGGAAGTAACCACGACGTTCAATATCAGTACGGGCAGCCGGACGGCGGCTTACAAGCTCCTGCAGTTCTATCCCCGCAGCGGATCCCTGGAGGACGCCCAGCAGGCCAAGCTCAAGGATACCCTCAGCCGGCTGCAGCGAATGTATAACAAGGTGGAGCGGATGATCTATAGGGAAGGGAGCTTCGCCTCCCAGGAATCCTACGAGGGCGGGGCCAGTCCTCTGTCGCAAGCAGATTATATGGAGCTGCGCGGCGTGGTCGGGCAGCTGGACGAGGAGGACACGGAGGAGCAGACGCTTGCGGTCGACGCGGCTGACCTCACCGTGCTGAAGGATCTGCTCGAACCCGGGCAGCCGATCAGCCAGTTGGCGGAGAGCTCCGGGGCCGCGGCCGCAGGCTTGGCGGCGGATGACCTGTACGGGGAAGAGGCGTATCTGGATCCAGGGGCTCACGCTGCGCTCGCGAAGGCCGCGGAGCAGCACAAGAAGCGGTCCCTGGAGGCGTATCCCGACATGAGGATGCTGCTGGAGAGGCTCGGGAACGTGATCGGTGCGCTGGAGCGGGTCTTATAAGGTGCGGTACTCCTTAGAGTGGAAGGGCAAGCGAAGGCGGTAAGGCAGGGAAGAATCCGGGATGGCCTTCGGCGTTGAGCGCCGTGTTGAATGTATAATCGGTTCGGGTGCGCCTTCGTGAGACAAGTAGATGAAGATGGGGTAATGAATAGGTGCGGAACCATCCGGGGAGACTTCTCCGCGTCCAGGCGCGGGATGCTAGTGCTGCGCCAAGCGGCGCCCACGCTGAAGCCCTCTCCCAAGTCGGATGGGCGGGCGTCCGGGAGGCCCGCCTCTGACAGGATTTGGAACAGAACAGCGGGGCCGGGGAATCCAGGTGTGAAAATGTTTTCATATTTGGTATCCCTGTGGCAACGTATGGTATCATAAGAAAAAAGCTATAGCTAGTCCAACTTAGGCTAGTTACATTTTGGAGGGAACACCCATTACTAACGTTGTCCTGAATGATGCCATGAGCATGCTGCAGAAAACGAGCAGAACTTTTTATATTCCGATCAGCCGTCTGGATCAGGGGCTGCGGGAAGCCGTCACCTCGGCATACCTGTGTATGCGCGCGATTGACGAGATAGAAGACCATGAAGGGCTTGCCCCCGGGGTGAAGTCAGAGCTGTTATACGGGATGCGGGAGGCGTTCCAGGCTCCCAATCTGCAGGAAGCGACAACGAAGCTGCTCGCTCCGTATCAGGGCACGCTGCCTGCGGTTACCATGCAGGTTCACGAGTGGGCGCTGCTCTGTCCGTCGGCCATCGCGCAGACCGTCTACCGCTATATTGCGATGATGTCGGAGCAGATGGCCGAGTGGGTCGACCGGAAGTGGACGATCCGTACCGAAGCGGATCTCGACCGGTATACCTACAGTGTCGCCGGCATGGTCGGGGAGATGCTGTCCGAGCTCTGGTACTGGTATGACGGGACGAAGTCCGACAAGGAGAAGGCCGTGGCCTTCGGCCGGGGGCTGCAGGCCGTCAATATTCTCCGCAACCGGGGCGAGGATCTCGAACGGGGCGTGGACTTCTATCCCGAAGGATGGGAGTTCAAGGAGATGCTGCAGTATACGCGGCGCAATCTGACGATGGCCGATGCGTATATCGCGGATTTGAAGGAAGGCCCGGCGCTCAGCTTCTGCAAGATTCCGCTGGCCTTGGCCCATGCGACCGTCAAGCTCCTTGCCGGCGGCGGCAACAAGCTGACCCGGGATGCCGTGCTGAAGATCGTGAACAAGCTGGGCGGATAGCTGAGTCCCGGGCAGCCGGCTTGCCCGGATGCCTCGGCCCATTCAAGCGTCACGGGTGTATCCCGTTGGACGTTTGCTCGCAGTCTCCTTCGGCTTCGCGGGCAGCGAGTTATTCCTAAGTTTGAGGCTTCCTCCCGGGAAGCCTTTTTCTTATTCAAGGGGTTATATGGCGGATTAAGCTGGGCAGTAAGAAGAAAATGGAAGGATATTTACGCAAGAATGCGCTTTCTTTTCCTTGCCTGCCTTCCGTTCCCGTGATACACTATGATACACAATGGATCAACGGAAGAGGCAGCCGCTACAGATATAACGCATACATATAATGATCACCGCAGACCGGGAAGGACGATAGGGATGAATGAGAAGGAACAGGTGATGCGCCGGAGCATCGATTCATCGAGACTGAATATCGAAGTGTCCGTCATTCAGCTGATCGACCAGCTGGCGGCCGAGCTCGAGAAGGGCTACCCGTGCATTGTCAACGATGCGATCCGCGAACGGATTGCCCGGCTGCAGGAGTGGCAGGAGCGTGCCGAAGCCGAGCTGGACCGGCTGCTTGTCCATTATTGTCCCGGTACCGAAGAGAAGCGCTTGTAGAAGCGCATCCCGACAGCGGCGATCGTAGAAGGATGGTTCCACCGTTGCCGGACAGGCAGTACTATATTAGAAGGCCAAAGTGAAGCGGACCGCCCTTGCAGGCGGTCTTTTTGTTGTTGCTTTGTTGAGCGGTCCTATTGACATGAATTTTCGAGATATGATATATAAAAATAAGAAGTTGGCACTCCGCCGTTAGGAGTGCTAAAATAAGGAGGGCCGAATCCCGCCGCCCTGACCGGGAGGCGGGCCGGTACCGTTCATTCTGTATAATCTGAAAGGAGATTCCTCCATGGCTGTTCAAGAATTCAAAGCCGAATCCAAACGCTTATTGGAAATGATGATCAACTCCATCTACACGCAGAGAGAAATCTTCCTCCGGGAACTGATCTCCAATGCAAGCGATGCCATCGACAAAATCTATTACAAAGCGCTGACCGATGACACGCTCGTCTTCGATAAGGAAAGCTACTACATAAAAGTGACGGCAGATAAAGACAACCGCACGCTGACGATCTCCGATACGGGCATCGGGATGACGAAGGAAGATCTGGAAGCGAACCTCGGTGTGATCGCCAAGAGCGGCTCGCTCGCCTTCAAGAAAGAGATTGAGGCCAAAGACGGGCACAACATCATCGGCCAGTTCGGGGTCGGTTTCTATTCGGCCTTCATGGTCGCCGATGAAGTGACGGTAGTCTCCCGGGCGCTCGGCAGCGAGCAGGCGTTCAAGTGGCAGTCCAAGGGCGCCGAAGGGTACACCATCGAGCCTGCAGACAAAGAGACGGTCGGAACCGAGATCACCATGAAGATCAAGGAGAACACCGAAGACGACAATTACGACGAGTTCCTCCAGGAATACCGCCTGAAGGCGATCATCAAGAAGTATTCCGACTTCATCCGCTATCCGGTGAAGATGGACGTGAAAGTCCACCAGCCGAAGGAAGGCAGCGAGAACGAATTCGAGGAACGGACCGAAGAGCAGACCGTGAACAGCATGGTTCCGATCTGGCGCAAGAACAAGAGCGAGCTGACGGCGGAAGACTACGAGAATTTCTATGCGGAGAAGCGGTACGGCTTCGACAAGCCGCTGAAGCATCTGCATATCAGTGCCGACGGCGCCGTAGTCTACCAGGCGATCCTCTACATTCCGGAGAATACGCCGTTCGACTACTACACCAAGGAGTACGAGAAGGGCCTCGAGCTCTACTCCAACGGCGTGCTCATCATGAACAAGTGTGCGGACCTGCTTCCCGACTATTTTGGCTTCGTGAAGGGGATGGTCGATTCGGAGGATCTGTCCCTCAACATCTCCAGGGAGATGCTGCAGCATGACAGACAGCTGAAGCTCATCGCGAAGAATATTAAGAACAAGATCAAGTCCCAGCTGGTCAGCATGCTGAAGGATGAGAGAGAGAAGTACGAGCAGTTCTACCAGGCGTTCGGCCGTCAGCTCAAGTTTGGGGTGTACAGCGACTACGGCATGAACAAGGACGAGCTCCAAGACCTGCTCCTGTTCCATTCCTCGACGGAGAAGAAGCTGGTGAGTCTCGACGAGTATATCGCGAGAATGCCGGAAGACCAGAAGTACATCTACTATGCCTCCGGCGAATCGATCCAGCGGATCGAACGTCTCCCGCAGACCGAGCTCGTGGCCGACAAGGGCTATGAGATGCTCTACTTCACAGACGATATCGACGAATTCGCGATCAAGTCCATCCGCACGTACAAGGAGAAAGAGTTCAAATCGGTATCGAGCGGCGACCTCGGCATCGAGTCCGATGCGGATGAGAAGGGAAGCGAGGAGCAGGAAGGCGAGAACAAGGAACTCTTCGATTCCATGCTCGAAGTGCTGTCCGGCAAGGTCAAGCAGGTTCGTGCTTCGAAGCGTCTGAAGAGCCACCCGGTTTGTCTGTCCACGGAAGGCGAACTGACCATCGAGATGGAGAAGATTCTGAAGGCGATGCCGAACGGCTCGGATGTAAGTGCCGACAAGGTGCTGGAGATCAACGTGAATCACCAGGTGTTCCAGTCCCTGAAGAATGCTCACGGCACGGACAAAGAGAAGCTCGGTCTGTACACCAACCTGCTGTACAATCAAGCCCTGCTCATCGAAGGTCTGCCGGTGCAGGATCCGGTTGACTTCACGAACGACATTTGCAGAATCATGGTATAAACCAAAGCAAAAGCCCGGAGGCGGGAGGCTGCGGTAAGGAAAAGGGTGAATCTTTAGGATTCACCCTTTTTTGGTATTGCTGCACATTGGCCAAGCGCAGCGCAGGCTTGCACCCCGGGGGGGGGGGGGGGGGGGGGGGGGGGCGACGACCCCATTGCTTTCACTCCAAAAGCGGTTGCGCTTTTTCGATGAAGCCCGGCCGCTCTGAGCTGCGCCGCCCGCGGTGGCCGGGTCAGCCGGTATGTGCGACTGCGCGGATTTCAATCAGTTGGTGAGGGAACGCCAGACCCGACACGCCGACGAGGGTGGCGGCCGGCCGGTGGTCGCCCACATACTCTTTGTACAGAGCGACGCACTGCTCGAAATGCTCTTGCGGGTTAGTCAGAAAGACCTCCATCTCAGCGAGGTTCGACCTTGTTACACCGAATCCCTCCAGCACGCGATCGAGATTCTCCAGCGTCTGCCGGGTCTGTGCCTCGATATCGCCCTCGCCAACAAACTCGCCCTGCATATCGTGTGAGAATTGTCCCGATATGTAGATGGTGCCGTTGATGCTGTAACCTTGAGTAACGCCGAACGTTTCTTCCCATGCAACACCGTGATTGTAAGTTTTGGCCATAGTCATTTCTTTTTCCCCTTTACTTGAAAGTAAGGTTAGTATAAAGTGAACGCAAATAAAAAAACAGTACGCACTAATTTGATAGGTACTACCAGAAAGGATAGTGTAAATATGGGGATGGGCGAATTTACAGGCAAAGTTAAACATATTCAAGATACACCTTTTGGTTATACGTTGTCCGTTATTGGCGGCAAATGGAAGATGGTTATACTGTACCTCCTCGCAGAAAACCAGCCGGTTCGCTTCAATGATTTGAAAAGACGGATCGGAGCGATTACTTATAAAACTTTGAGTTCACAGCTTAAAGAATTGGAAGCGGATGGCATGGTGAAACGCAAAGAGTATCCCCAAGTTCCGCCTAAAGTGGAGTACAGTCTCACAGACAAAGCGGAGTCGCTATTACCCGTTTTGGAAGGGTTATGCGAGTGGGGGACCAAAAACCAAAGCAAGTAAACGCAGTCATTTCGAAGCAGTTTAGCATCTCTACATCCCTGTACCATCATCTCTACCGCGTACCCGGATTGAACTTCATTCACGCCTCATTCCTATTCGGCAGTGGGGCGTGTTGCTTTCTCCAGGCACTGACGCCGGTAGATCCTCGGGGAGGTATTCGATATTTTCTTGAACATTTTGCCGAAATGCGAGAAATTATCAGAACCGACTCGCTCCGAGATCTCGGTGATGCTCCAATCCGTTGCGATGAGCAGGTGCTGCGCTTCTTTCACCCGCACGATATTGATGTATTCGGTGATGCTGTACCAGGTAGCTTCTTTGAAATTACGGCTTACATAGCTGGGACTGATATAAAACTGACGTGATATGGCCTCCATCCGCAGCGACGGATCGGAGTAACGGCTGTTAATATATTGAACGATTTCCTTCATCTTTTGTTTAATGGGAGTCGCTTCTTCCGTATGAATGCCCGTCCGCTTGGAGGCTAAGCGGAAGGAACGGATGAGCAGTTCCGCTGCCAGATGACGCAGTTGAAGCTCGTATCCGGGGGAAGCCTCATGGAGCTCGCCAAAAAACGTGCGGAACATCGCCTCCAGTTGGCGCCTCCTTTTCTCGGAGTTGGGCTTCACCGCAAGATTGATTCTGAGGATGAAGGTTGTGTTCTCGTATGGAGGAGAGTGCCATAAATGAAATTCCCTAAATCTTCTACATGGATCCTGGTCATCTCCATGCTGCTCAATATAGTACTGGGCAGCTTGTGGATGTATAAGAACAATCAGGCCGAGGCGGCCTTAGCCCGGGTTGCTATGATTACGCAGAACGATTTGGTTGAGCTGGAGAGCGCCATTGCTTATGAAGTGGAGCACGAGTGGAAGGAAGAGAGCATTATTCTCGAGAAGATCGAGGATGTGCTCCAGGATCTGTACACGATTACCGCCACAGCGGATGAGATTGGCGTACTAACGGAAGAGCAGGAAGCGATGCTTGACCATCTGCGTGAACTCTTATCCGGCTTTCCGGCTTATACGGGCTTCCCCAATACGGAGCTAAGCGACAGCCAGAGAAAAGATCTGGAGAAGCTCGCAGACAGCTTGCGGAGGGCAGGGTGGGGGATGAACTTAAGCTATAGCGGGGATTGGCAAAGCTTTGAACGGTCGGCCCGGTTGTTAACGGACTATTACGATCCGGGATAGAAGCAATGGGTTCAGAGCTTGGGAAGAATCCAAGAGACCAGAATGCCGGCTAGCGGAAGCCAGAAGGAGCACGAGGTGAGCAGCTTGACGAGCAGGCGGTTCTGCTTCTGCAGATGTCCCTTCCGGTCTTGATGCATGGACAGATCGGTGATCGAACCGGAGGGGTTGTGGATATCAGTGGAGCTGGACAGACCGCCGCCGCGAACAAAGAATAGAAGAACGGTAATCACCAGCAGGAGCAGTGAGCCGATAAACAGATAGTCGGATAAAAGTCTTACCATGGCTGACGCACCTCCATAGGAATTCCATTCGTAACCATATTTACAAGTATACAACAACCTTCAACTTCAGCCAAACCTAGATCCGGAAGGAGCAGGCTCCTGCGTGTGAATATTCAAGCGGAAGCTTCCCTCAACAAAACCACCTCAGCGGGTGGTTTTGTGCGTCCGAGCAAGGGTACTACTGCGGCCTCTTTGCCAGCCAGCCTTACGTCTTCGCCGTAATGTCCGGATTCGCAGCCAGAATCGCCTCCGTACACTCGTCGAGTCTCGGGAGGAACGCGATGGCCTCCCGGGCCCTCTCCATGATCGCGCCGGGGGACTCAAGCCCGAGATCGGCCAGAAGAGCCTCGAATGCCGGGAGATGCAGCCGCTGCACTTCCTGCGGCGCGTCGGCGGCCAGAATCTTGTGGCAGCGGGCGAAGGTGGCGGCGATCCAGAAGATCGCTTCCCGGTGGCTGCCGGACCGGATGAGCTCCAGGCTTCCCCCGATGGCGATGGACCGGGCCGGTGCCGTGATGTCGGAGCTGAAGGGGAACGGGGTCTTCGCTGCCGACGCTGTCGCGTCAAAGGTACGGGCCAGTTCGGCGAGATGATGTTCAGTGCGCTGAGGAGTGAAATGCAGGCATCCCAGCAGCCCCAGCAGCTCCGTATAGAAGGCGCTGCGGCCGTAATCCGTCAGTACGTCACGGACCGCCAGGTAGCGCAGCCGGATCGTAGGGTTGCGCAGCGCAGCTACGAGGAGCACATGGGTGGTGACGCCGGTGGGGAACAGCCAAGACGTCACGAGGTCGTGAAGAGGCAGGGCGGGGGAGAGGGACGAGAGTCCTCCTTCAACCCGCCTGCGCGCATGCCCGCACCGTCGCCGGACCCACTCCAGCTCCGCGAAGCGGTCTGAAACCAGGGCGTACAGTTCATGCAGATGTCCGGTAGGGTCGGCGATGACCGTATCTCTGCGGAAGCCGCCCGCCAGGTGATAATCCGCCAGGACATCTTCAGGCGATGCCAGCTGGGACAGCGGCACATAGGAGACTTCCAGCAGGGCGCCCCGGTAGAGGAACTTACCCAGCTTCGGCAGGGCTTCAGCACGGTCCGTTACGACCATGATGTCGATATCGGAAGCCGGGGGCAGTAGGACCTCCTCTGAAAGCGCTGCCACCGATCCGCTGAAGTAAGCTCCCCGGAAGCCGGCTTCCCTGGCGGCGATCCCAAGCACCCATTCCTTCGCTGCCTCTCGTGCGGTACCTACGTTCATCCCCTCTACCTCCTCCAAATTAGATAAACGCCTTCACCGTCCTTTTAAGGACAATGCGCGTTTATAAGAAATACAAGATTACGGGATCGAGCTCTGGCGAGATCTAGATTCGTATATTTAAAAAAGCCTGGAACAGCTCTGTCCCAAGATGAATATGGAAAAATATGTAAAATAATCAAAGGGGCGTATCTTAGCTATAGAATAATCGATCGCTCAGTATAAGTCTATTCTTTTTTTGGCCGATCACGTATAGTTTCCTTACTGCTTCCGCGGAGCGGTACGATGAGAAGGAGCGTGAGAGACGCATGTTCACCGAAACAAACAGACTTCGCTGGTTGACCCTTGGATTACTGCTCGGGTCCGTACTTGCTTCGATCGACCAGACCATTGTCGCCTCGGCCATGCCCAATGTGGTGAAAGGCTGGGAAGGCCTGTCGCTGTACGGCTGGGTCTTCTCGGCCTATATGCTGGCCTCTACCGTAACGATGCCTATCTATGGCAAGCTGGCGGACTTGTACGGCCGCAAAAAGACCTATGCCGCTGGCATGCTTCTTTTCCTGGCGGGATCGACCTTATGCGGCATGGCGGGAAATATGCCGGAATTCATCCTATACCGGGCTCTGCAGGGTCTGGGGGCCGGGGCCCTGCTGCCGGTTACGTTCACGATGATCGCCGATGTGTTCCCGCCGGAGCGCAGGGGCACATTCATGGGCTGGTTCGGTGCGGTGTTCGCCGTATCCAGTACGGCGGGGCCGGCGCTTGGCGGGTGGCTGGCGGAGTATGGCGATTGGCGATGGATCTTCTGGATCAATCTTCCCTTGGGGGCGGCAGCTCTTCTTCTGATCGGGGGATGCCTGCAGGAGAATGCGGCACGGGATGCCGGTAAGCCTTCCGTCGATTGGCTCGGGGCCTTGGCCCTGACGGGCAGCGTGGCCTCATTCTTGCTCTCCCTGGTGCTCGGGGGATCGGCATACGCCTGGTCTTCCCCGCCGGTGCTGGGACTGATTGCAGCAGGCGTCTGTCTGCTTGGCGCTTTGATCTGGATCGAAGCCCGGGCGAAGGACCCGATGGTGCCGCTGCGGTTGTTCCGGATCCGCTCCATCGCCTACGGCAATCTGGCCGGTTTCTTCGTCAGTGCGGGAATGTTCGGCGCGATCGCCTTCATCCCGCTCTTCGCCCAAGGCGTGCTCGGCATGAGCGCTTCCGCTGCCGGCACCCTGCTCATTGCGCTGATGCTGTCGGCGTCCGTCACCTCCATGGCCTGCGGGCGGTGGATGACCCGCGTCTCGTTCCGCGGGATTCTTGTCCCAAGTCTCGGCGCTATGCTCATCGGATTCCTGCTGCTGAGCCGTATGGATGCGAATACGGGGGCTGCCGTGATGATTCTCTATCTGATCTTGACAGGTCTTGGCATGGGGAGCGTATATCCCGCGTTGGGCACGGCGGCCCAGAATGCCGTGGAATGGAGGGAGCGCGGAGCGGCGACCGCCGGCTCGCAGTTCTTCCGCTCCATCGGCGGTACGCTAGGGGTCAGCGTACTCGGAAGCCTGCTGTCGGCACGGATCTCGGCAGGAGCGGGTGGATACGGTGCCGGTGCAGGAGAGAATGAACTCCAGCGTCTTCTGCTCGATCCGGTTATCCGGGCCTCTCTGCCGGAGGAGGTACTGGGAGGCCTGCAGACCGCCTTCAGCGATGCGCTGAGCGGCGTCTTCCTGGCCGGGGCCTTGTTCGTAGGGATCGGTCTAATCGCCAGCGTCCTGATGGGGAACGCGCGGATGGAACGGGCGGTGAAGGGGGAATCGATGCGAGGAAGTGGAGGAAACGAGAGGGTGACAGATGCGATGAAAGGGGAGATCGGGTGAAGGATGCCATAGGGAATAAGGATGAAATAAAGTAAGGAAGGCCACACGGAACAAGGCTGCCCGCAGCGGCAGCCTTGTTCCGTACCAGGTAAATGCTTGCGCTTATCGCTATCCAAACCTGACCAGACCAATCCATATCAAACCAAGCCAAGCCAACTCATGCCAAGCCAACTCATGCCAAGCCAACTCATGCCAAGCCAACTCATGCCAAGCTAACTCATGCCAAACCAACTCATGCTCCCGGGGCAGCCTATTCCATCGGGTCCGCAGCTTTGTCCGCTATAGCTAAGCGCCTTCCAACAGCGAAACTGCCTGCCGTCGCGCCTGTCAGAATGCAAGGAATGCGCTGGCCCGGCGGCTATAGCTAGCTTACATTATGGCTGTCACCTGCCCGGAGGGGCTCAGAGCTGCACATAGCGCAGCTGCCTTGCCGATTCCACGAGCTCCCGCCACATGCTCTGCAGCAGGAAGCTTCTGCGGTAATCCCGGTCAAGCTCCTCTATCAGCAGATCTTGGCTGCGGATCAGCTCTTTGGCAATCAGGCGGTATTCTTCCAGCGGAGAGGGCTGCAGCACCCCGCTCACCAGCTCATGCAGCACCTGCAGGCGCGAAGCGCGGTCTCGGCTCCGGTGGCAGCGGGAGAGAACCTCCGCCAACTGGGCCGGGGTGCCGGCTTCCATGTGAGCGAAGAAGCCGGTCCGGCCCGGCAGGCGGACCAGGTGGAGGTAATCCCGGCCGAACACCGAGATCAAGTGGTTATAGTCCGCGAGCTTCGCGATGCCTTTCCAATACTGCAGCATCTCGGACAGCACACGGCGGCCCGGGCTGTGGGCATGGACGATTTTGTTGGGATGATAGACGCAGGGGGCATGCAGCATCGCTCCCAGAATGTACGTATGGTAGTCGAAGCCGATACAGCGCGAACCGATAAAACTGGGAATCCATTGGAAAATGTCCTTCATCGCCATATTGCCGCATTCCGGATAGAAGGGAGTAATCTCGGGGAGGGCGGGCCGCCCTTCGC
Organism: Paenibacillus caseinilyticus; assembly: GCF_027533645.1. Lineage (GTDB taxonomy): Bacteria > Bacillota > Bacilli > Paenibacillales > NBRC-103111 > Paenibacillus_G > Paenibacillus_G caseinilyticus. The sequence goes on along the minus strand of NZ_JAQAGY010000015.1, from coordinate 85,398 downwards.
AGGTGATGAGCAGCACCCCGGAGGAAGGGCGATCTTGATCCTCTTGGCCCAGCGGGTATTTGGCCCGGATATAATCCGGGACTGAGTCTTCCGGAATGCTGAGCGCCTTGAGAAACGAGGGCAGGGCCTGGCTGTTCTTCTCCTGCAGCCCGGCGAGGTCGACGTTCCAGTCTCCCGTATAGTCGCTTCCGGCGATGAGGATCTCCTGCTCCCGCAGTCCGCCGGAGGGCTGCTCGACGGAGTTCATGCCGGAGTCGATTTCACTCACCTTGCGGCCCAGATACATAAGCTCGCCCTGCACGGGATAGCGGGATTCGTCGAGCCCGGCCGTCGTCGTATCGGAGTCCCGGCGGTGAATGACGTACCTGCCGTATTTGACCGCGTAGAGCGCCGTCATGTTGAATACTTTGCCGTAATCCCCTTCCTCGGGATACGGATAGAGCAGATTCATGAGCAGATCCGTATCCCGCAGCGACGACACGGCGAGCTGGCGGACCCACTGCCGCTGTTCCTCCAGATCCACGTGATGGATAGGGAAGGGGGAGGTGCGCTGCAGCTCCTGCAGATCCTCGCGGTTGCGCCGGGAGACTCCGGGCTGTGCGTTATCCAGCACTAGGAGCTCTTCGGGATCCCGGCCGGCGCGCTGCATGACCAGCATCTCTTGAACCGCGGATCTCGCTGCTTGGAGTACTGGGCGGTTCGTAGGAATGACAAACACAATCGTGCCCTCTTTCGTCTGTATCGGATTTCCAAGTGTTGGGTGTACAGACGCAATCTATTATAGAGAGTAACAGGCATTAGGGGTATGAGGCAATCTTCAGCAGTACGGTTTGTGAATTATAGAATAGCAGGGCGCAGGGATCCTCCCGGGACAAATTCTAAGATGGAACGGGGCGCCATACACATGAGGATAGCAGGCCCAAGGCTGGCAGAGTCTGGAGACAGAAGGGCGGGTGCGTACGGATGTCTTTCTTCGAGAAGATGAAACAAAGCGCGGCGGAGGCGGCTCGGCTCGCGCAGCAGACGCTGGAGGTCACGAAGCTGAACGCTCAGATCGCCTCGCGGGAAAAGGAGGTCGAGCGCAAGCAGCTGCTGGCCGGGCAGGCGGCCGTGAGCGCTTATGCGGCAGGTAATATTGCGGCGGCGCAGGAGGCGGTAGCGGAGCAGGCGGGGGCCATCCTCGATCTCCAGAAGGAGATCGAGGGGCTGCAGGCGCAGGTGCTTGCGGTCAAAAGCGAGAAAGCGTGCCGCTGCGGCCATCACCTGCCCCGGCATGCGCTGTTCTGCTCCAAGTGCGGATACAAGTTCACCGGAGACGCGCTTACCGGCCCGGGGGAAGAGGGGCCTTAGGCTCCGACAGCCGCAGGAAGCGCGGGAAGAAATGCGAAGCCTTGCCCCAAGAAATGCCAAGAAGGACAGACTTCGGTCTGTCCTTCTTGGCGTGGAATGCCGTTCTATGCACCGCTGAGGGCGGCATGGGGGGACCACATCTTCAATACCCGCTCCACTTCGCGGGCGAAGACCGGCTTCGAGATGAAATCGTTCATGCCGGCGAGGAGGCAGGCGTCCCGGTCTTCGGACTGGGCGAAGGCGGTGACCGCCACAATGACCGGCTGCTCCTGCTCCTGGAATAAGCGGCGGATGACGGCCGTGGCTTCGAACCCGTCCATCTCCGGCATCTGCAGATCCATGAAGATAAAGTCGTAAGAGCTGCGTTCCACCGCCCGGACGGCTTCCGCCCCGTTCACGGCGGTATCGGCAGCATAGCCAAGCTTCCTCAGAAGCAAGACGAAGAGCAGGCGGTTCACCTCGTTATCATCGGCAACCAGGATCCGCAGGGGACCGTATAGAGGCCTGGACTCCGGCGCGCCGCTGCCGCTGCTCTGCACCGGAAGTCCGTCCGCCATGTACTCGGTCCCCCCTTGCTCTGTGCTTACCGGCTCCGCAGCGGGAAGGCCGTAGGGAATCAGGAAGTGGAACGTCGATCCCGACGCTTCCCCGCTGTCTACGCCGATGTCGCCTCCCTGCAGCTCCACGAGCTTTTTGCATATCGCCAGCCCAAGTCCAGTGCCGCCATACTTGCGGTTGATCGTAGGGTGCAGCTGCGAGAACGACTGGAACAGCAGGTTATGCTTGTCGGAGGGGATGCCGAGGCCTGTATCCCGTACGGAACACTCGACGACGGCCCTCCCCGGTTCCAGGCCGGGCTGCAGCCTGGCGCTGACCTCCACGCTTCCTTCCTCCGTGAATTTGAGCGCATTGCCAACGAGGTTGACCAGGATCTGCCGCAGCATGCCTTCGTCCCCCAAGACGACAGCAGGCACGTCTTCGTCGAGGCGGAAGCTAAGCGTGATGCCGCGTTCAGCGGCTCTCGGGGAGAAGAGTTCGATTACGCTTTCCATTACGGCATGGATGCTGAACGGGTCATGGGCTGCCTCCGCTTTTCCGGACTCGATCTTGCTGAAGTCGAGAATTTCGTTCAAGATCTTGATCAGGGCATAGCTGCTCCGAAGGATGATATCGGCGTAACCCCGCTGTTCCTCGGTGAGCTCCGTTTCGGCGAGCAGGTCGGCCATGCCGATGATGCCGTTCATCGGCGTACGGATCTCGTGGCTCATGATCGCAAGAAACTCCGACTTCGCCTGATCCGCCCGTTCGGCCGATTCCTTGGCCCGGATGATGGCTTTCTCCCCGGTCCGGTCCTGGAATACGACGACAGCTCCTTTGAGCTGCCCTTTGTCCAAGATCGGGCTCGCGCGGAAATCCGCGAGGAAGCTCGAGCCGTCCTTGCGCCAGAACACCGCTTCCCGGTTCTCATACGGCCGGCCTTCGCGGATGGCGTCCTGCAGCGCGCTGTCATCCGAACCGCCCGGAGACCCCGGGAAGCGGGCCTGCTGCATTAACCCGAGATAAGGCCTGCCGATCAGCTCGCCGGGTTGGAAGCCCAGCATGGCGGCACCGGCCGGATTGATGAAGACCGCGTGCCCCTTCTCGTCGAGACCGAAGATCCCTTCGGATACCGAACCGAGTATCAGCGTATAATCGCGGCTCAGCTTCTCGATCTGTTCTATGTACCGGTGGCGTTCCGTAATATCGACGGAGATGCCGTAGACGCCGACGACTTCGTTATCGACGATCATCGGAATATTCGTCGAATGGATTTCGACAGGATGGCCATCCTTATGGATAATCGTAAGATCGTAGCTCTGGGGGAAACCTTTCGCGGCGAGGGCAAAGTGGTGCTGGGTCTTCGCTAGATCCTTGACATCCACAATCGGGCCCCAGTACATGCCGATGAGCTCCTCCAGGGAGTAGCCGGTCAGCTTCTCGAGATTGGCATTAGCTGTCAGATAGTCGCCTTCCAGATTCATGGAATAGACGGCGGCTGGGTTATGGTCGAAGAGTGACTTGTAGCGCTGCTCGCTCTCCTGCAGCCGCTGCTCGGACGCACGCCGCTCCGTGATATCGCGGGAGATCGAGATGATCTCGTCGATGCGGCCGTCCGGATCGAAGGTGTAGCGGGAGGTGGACTCCAGCCACACGTACGCTCCGTCCTTGCGCCGGAAGCGGAAGATCACCTGACTGCCTTCCGTATTGATATTGGCTTCCAGGAAGGCCTTGACTCTATCGAGATCGTCCGGATGTACGAGGGAGAGTGCGCTGAGGCCGACCATTTCTTCGGGGGCGAAACCAAAAAAAGTCCTGCAGCTGGGCGAGGAAAAGGTGATCGTGGCTTCTTCGTCCGCCCGGTGCCGGGAGATCCAGTCCAGGGTGACCTCGGAGATTAGGCGGTGCCGCCGTTCGCTGTCGCGCAGCTGATCTTCGGTCCGGCGCTGTAAGGTTATGTCCGACACATGGACGAGGTAGGCTTCGGGCGACGCCTCATTCGGTTTATCGAGCAGGGACAGGTGGAGGGAGGCCCACACTTCGTGCCCTCGTTGGTGGAGGTACCTTTTCTCGAACGCGTGTGGCGTTCCTTCGGCACGTCCGCCGGAAGAGCCGGCGGTACGGTCTCTTAACAGGATATCGCCGGGACGGGTTAACTCCTCCTCAGAGAGGCCTGCGAGTTCTTCCGGCGCATAACCCAGCATCCGGCAGAAAGCGGGGTTGACTTTCACCCAGCGGTCGGACCCCGGAGCATACAAACCGATGCCAAAGGGGGCGCTCGCGTAGGCAAGTGCGAATAGTGCATAATCGTCGAACGTATTCATGGATGGACAGCCTCCTTGGGCTTGCTTGCTTTCTGGCTAAGTATGGTATGGACATTATACAGCACGATGAGGGAGAGGAGACAACTATAATATTTACCCTGCCGGAGGCCTTCTGAATTGAATGTAAGGCGGCTCGGCCATTGGAACGAAAGCTTGCCGGGATAGGAGCCGCCTTCCTTTGATAACATGCAATCCAAATCAGTTGACTTCCCCAATCTATTGACACTTCAAAATAAATTGTGTAATATTAAATTGTAAACAATTTAATATGAACGGAGAATGAACATGAGCGCATTATATACAGCGGAAGTAACGGCGACAGGCGGACGGCAGGGCAGAGTAGTATCGGCGGACGGGGTGCTGGACCACGAGATTAAGATGCCCAAAGCGCTTGGCGGCCCCGGCGGGGAAGGCACGAATCCCGAGCAGTTGTTCGCGGCGGGATACGCGGCTTGCTTCGACTCCGCATTAAACCTGGTGATCCGCACGAAGCGCATTCCGGAGGTTACCCATACCTCGGTTACCGCTCACGTCTCGATCCTGAAGGACGAAGCGGACGGCGGGTTCAAGCTGGCCGTGGAGCTTGAGGTATATATCGAAGGAGCCGACCGGGAGGCGGCGCTCGCGCTGGTGGAAGCGGCTCATGGCGTATGCCCTTATTCCAAAGCGACACGCGGGAATATCGAGGTAGCGCTGCGGCTGGTGTAATCGGATGAAGCGATACGCTGCGGCGCTGAAGTGAAGGTGCTGAAGTGAAGGTGCAGAAGCAGCAACCGCATCTATAAGCCGGGGATCAAGATGGCTGGGTGAAAGCTCAGAGAAAATGCGCAGGGAAAAAGCGTAGAATGAAGCAAGCGCAGGGCGGCACATCCTGGCCGGGCGGGCCCGGTTTTGTGTTCGGCGGGCGGATTTGGTACTATGAGACGGAAGCAATCCGGATTCATAGGAGGACAATATACGTGAAATTCAAGGCGATGGGGCTGGCACTCCCGCTCGTGATGGCGGCGAGTCTAACCGCTTGCGGCGCCAAGGAAGCGGCGGAGAAGCCGGCTGTCCATGCCGCGGCGCATCATGGCGATATCCAGGAGACCACGGCATCTCTCGATATCCTGCCTTCGTTCCTCGCATCCCAGCCGGAGCAGACTCGTCTGATCTATGGGATTGCGGCGAAGAACATCGACCGGCTGCAGTGGATTCCGTGTTACTGCGGCTGCGGCGAGTCGGCAGGGCACCTCAGCAATAAGAATTGTTTCATTAAGGAAGTGCGGAGCGACGGACAGGTGGTGTGGGACGATCACGGGACGCGCTGCGGGGTCTGCATGGAGATCGCCGTGAAGACGGCCAAGCTCACGGCGGAAGGCAAGACGCTCAAGGAGATCCGGGCGCAGATTGACGCCGAGTATGCCAAGGGCTACGCCAAGCCAACCCCGACGCCGATGCCGTCTTGATCTGCGGACGCGCGAAGAACCTCAAGAAGTATTCTTGAGGTTCTTCGGCATGCGGGCAGCGCTTCTGCGGGGCGCCTAGAGCGCCGAGATCAGCACCAGAATCCAGCCGGCCAAGAAGGCGAGTCCGCCCAGCGGCGTGATCGCGCCGAGCTTGCGGATTCCCGTCAGACTCAGCGCATACAGGCTGCCGGAGAAGAGGACGATGCCCGCCATCAGCAGCCAGCCTGCAGTTGCGAGCAGCCCGGCTTCCGGCTTCAGTCCGGCGAGCAGACCGATGAGAAGCAGTCCGAGCGCATGGGCCATATGGTACTGGACCCCGGTCTGGTATACCTTCATGGCGTCTTCGCTCAGCTTGCTCTTGAGGCCGTGGGCCCCGAAGGCGCCGAGCGCGACGACCAGGAACATGTTCAAGCTTCCGAGTACGAGTAAAGTGGACATAAGTGAACGCCTCCCTACGAAATACTACCGATTCTGGAGCTTCGCGTCAACGCCGGAGGGCTGTCGAAATGTTGCTCTCGTATCCGGGAGACATGTCAAAAGCGGCAGGCTCGGGTTATACTGGCGGTAGGAGGTGATCTTGTGGATCCCGAATTGTTCGACCGTATCTATGAATCCATTGCGAGCAAAGAGAGCACCTATGACGGTGTGTATTATACAGGCGTGCTGACAACTCGGATCGTATGCCGTCCGTCCTGCCGGGCACGGACGCCGAAGCGCGAGAATATCAGGCTGTATCCGAGCGTGGAGGAGGCCGTCGCGGCCGGCTTCCGGCCCTGCAAGCGGTGCAAGCCCGAGTCGCCCGGCTCCCACGGCCCGGACGCGGCGCTTGCGGCCGAGGTAGACGCCTTGATCGAAGCGGGGTTCGGCGGCCCCATTACGCTGAAGACGCTTGCTGCCCGACTGGCGGTCTCGCCGTACCATCTGCAGCGGACCTATAAGCGGGTGACAGGCCGCAGTCCTGCCGAGAGGCTGCAGATGGCAAGGGTGCAGGCCGCAAGGCACATGCTGGAGCACACGGAGTCGTCCATGACGGAGATCGGTGCGGCGGTTGGTTTCCGGAGCCCGTCGCACTTTGCGGTTTGGTTCCGGCAGCAGACGGGCTTCAGTCCCACCGCGTTCCGGGAAGTTCACATGGGGAGTATCCCGAAGGAGGAGAGAAGATGAGCGAACCGGTTGTATATTACACAACGTTTGGGGTGAGGGGCGAGGAGTGGACCCTGTTGGCCACGGACAAAGGATTGTGCCGCATTCACTTTCCCCACGAGACGCTGGAGGCGGCGCTGCCTTGGCTGCAAAGGCACCTGCCGGGGGCCGTCTTGACGGAAGACAAGGCGGTCTTTGAACAGAACGGCGCCCTGGAAGCACTGACGGCGTATTTTGCCGGAGAGCCGGTCCGCCTGGAAGAGATCCCGCTTGATCTGCGCGGTACCGCCTTCCAGCAGGAGGTATGGCGGGAGCTTGCCCGCATTCCGGCCGGCCGCACCCGGTCGTACCGGGAGATTGCGGAAGCGGTCGGCCGGCCGCTGGCCGTGAGGGCCGTGGGAGCGGCGAACGGAGCGAATCCGCTGCCGGTGATCTTCCCGTGCCACCGGGTCATCGGCACGAACGGCAAGCTGACAGGCTACCGCGGCGGGCTGCGGATCAAACAGCTGCTGCTCGAGCTGGAAGGGGTGAAGGGACTTGACGCCGCCGGACACGAACGATTCCGTTTTTGAGCTGGAGCTTCTGGATCACTTTCGCTTCTCCGTCTGTCTGGACTATATGTCCCGATCGGACAACGAATCGCTCTTCGAGGTGAGGGAGAACGGAGTGAACCGGCTGCTGGTGCTCGCTGGAGAGCCTGTTCTGCTGCGCTTGACGAGCAGGGACGACCTCCGTCTGGAGATCCGTGTGCTCGCTGGCCGGTGGAAAGGGCAGGAGAGCAAGGAAGAGGCGGTCGCCTATATCCGCGACTGGTTCGATCTGGACCGGGATCTCTCGCCGTTCTACCGCATGGCGGACGGTCATGCGATGCTGGGCGGGCTGGCGCGGGAATTCCATGGTCTGCGTCTGGTCGGCGTCCCCGATCTCTTCGAAGCGCTGGCTTGGGCGATCGTCGGCCAGCAGGTGAACCTGGCCTTCGCCTATAAGCTGAAGAGGAGGCTCACCGAAACGTATGGCGGCGCCTTGGAGTGGGACGGCACAACCTACCGGCATTTCCCCAGTCCGGGCCGTCTGGCGGGCATCGATCCGGAGGAGCTCGGGGCGCTGCAGCTCACGAGGATGAAGGCTTCGGCCATCGTGGCGGTAGCGAAGGCCATGAGCGAAGATGGATTATCCAAGGAAGGGCTGCTCGCGCTCGGCTCCTTCGGGGAAGCCGACCGAGAGCTGCAGCGCATACGGGGAGTGGGCCCCTGGACCTCGCAGTATGTCCGGATGCGCTGCCTGCGGGACCCGCTCGCTTATCCTGTAGGCGATGTGGGACTGCACAATGCGGTCAATTTCAAGCTGGGGCTGGGGCGTAAGCCCACCCTGCCGGAGCTGACGGACTTATTCGCGGGCTGGGCCGGCTGGGAAGCTTATGCGGCCTTCTATCTATGGCGTTCCCTGTACTAGAATGAAAGAAGCAGGGCGCGGAATAACGGACATACGGAAGAGATCGGGGTGGAGCTTGTTCTCCACCCTGTTTTTGTTCTTGGTAAGGCTGGAATCCCATACCCATTCGCTCGCCGTGTACCACCGTATGGACCAGCACGCTGAGATCTTAAAGGACGCCGACAGGCGTTTTTCTTACGTAGGGAGGCTAGGGGGTGTGCCCGGTTTAAGGTTATTTTAAGGTTCTTTTTAAGTTACATTAAGGTTAAGTTCATATTTAGTTCATAACTAAAGTATAAATTTTACCTGATACTGGGAATTTTGAATAGAGAGAGGATACGAGTGAGATGAGAGAAACCAATGGTAAAGGCAATGGCAGCGACCCTGACCATCCCGTGGCGCATAGTCATCAGGATGTGTTCGCAGCTGAGCACAGCCCATTTGTGCCTGGGCATAGGGAGGACCCCTGGCCGACGGCAGGGTGGTTAGCCGTGGAACCGGAAGCGCAAGGAATGGATTCCGGCGTACTGGCCGGGACCATCGAAGCTTTCCGCGGACGCGGTGTGCACAGCCTCGCGGTGATAAGAGGCGGACGGCTGGTGGCGGAGGCCTATGATCGGGGGACGGAGGCGGAAGTCCCGCAGGACGTGCGTTCGGTGACGAAGAGCATCGTCTCGGCGTTGACGGGTGCGGCGCTGGCGGACGGCAAGCTGAAGAGCGTGGAGCAGCGCGCCGCCGAGTTCTTCCCTGTCTTGGAGGGAGATCCGGTCAAGTCCCAGATCCGGATCAAGCATCTGCTCTCCATGACCTCCGGACTCCAATGGGACAATGCGGAGGATCGTTCGTCCGTTGCGATGATGCATTCGGACAACTGGATCGACTATATTCTGGCCCGGCCTGCGGCGAGCAGTCCCGGCAAGGTATCGACTTACAGCAACGGGGATGCGCACCTGCTGTCCGCCGTGCTGCAGGAAGCCGTCGGAGCCCCTTTATCCGAATATGCCCGTACCCGGTTGTTCGGTCCGCTCGGCATCGGGAACTTCCGGTGGAATGCCGACCCTCAAGGCCGCAGCATCGGAGCTTGGGCGATGGCCTTGACCGCTCGGGATATGGCCAAGCTGGGATGGCTCTTCCTTAAGGAAGGAGAGTGGGAGGGCAAGGCGCTTCTGCCCAAAGGGTGGGTCCGCGAGTCGCTCTCCAAACGCGTGGTTCATCATTATAAAGACGGAAGACAGGGCGGGTACGGATACTTCTGGTGGCTGAAGCCGCTGGCGTCGGGGCTCCTTGGGGCAGATAAAAGATCCTACGAGACGTTCTATGCGGCAGGTTCCGGCGGGCAGCGCATCTTCGTCGTTCCCGGGCTTGAGCTTGTCGTCACGCTCACCGCCAGCTCTGCGGACGGAGAGATGCCGGAGGAGCTGCTGAACGGTGTCGTGCGCTCGATCCGGCCCAAGTCCCAGCTGCCGGCCGCGCCGGATTCGGCCTGTAGGCTGACGCAGGCGATCCGCTCCTTCAAGACGGAGCCCTACAAAGTGTAGGCTGTACGTCTGCGTCAACTAATTATTGACATATCTATATATATAGATATAATGTGGGTATGGACCCTTTACAGATTATGAAAGCATTATCCAACGAGACCCGGCTCCAGATTATGGAGTGGCTGAGGGAGCCCGACCAGAACTTCGGTCCCCAGCTTACGCTTCCTCCCGACTCGGACTTTACCCGCGCGGTCTGCGTGGGGAGCATACAGGAGAAAGCCGGATTGTCCCAATCCGTCATATCGGGCTATCTGACGGCACTTCACAAAGCCGGGCTGCTCGAATCGAGGCGGTTCGGCCAATGGACCTATTACCGGCGCAACGAGAATACCATACGAAGATTTGCCGAATTTATCGGCAAGGACATGTAGGCAGCTAAGACGGAAGGCTGCCGTTTTTTTGGGACAATATATCTGTATTTCTAGATATACAAATATCAATATTGGTGGAGGGATCATTATGGTATGGAATAGGGAAGCTGCGGAGAAGAACGGGCACGAGGCGGACCCTCACAGAGGCTATTCGGAGGGGGGTGGAGGGTCAACGGACCGGAAGGTCGCTCTGGTCGTAGGGGCGCAGGGGGTTATCGGGCGCAATCTCATCGATTATCTGGCTTCGCTCCCGGAGTGGGAGATCATCGGCTTATCGAGACGCGGAGGCGAATCCACGGATCGGGTACGGTATATCTCCGTCGATCTGTTGGACCGCAGCGACTGCTTGGCGAAGCTCGGGGGACTAAACCAAGTCACGCATATATTCTACGCCGCTTACCAAGACCGTCCGACCTGGGCCGAGCTCTCGCCGCCGAATCTCGCCATGCTCGTACATGTCGTAGAGGCAGTGGAAGCTGCCTCCCCTGCACTCCGGCACGTCTCCCTCATGCAGGGATACAAAGTCTACGGGGCGCACCTCGGACCGTTCAAGACACCTGCCCGTGAGAGCGATGCCCCTCCGATGCCTCCCGAGTTCAATGCCGAGCAGCAGCGATATCTCGAAGAAAGGCAGAAGGGCAAAGCTTGGACCTGGTCTGCGCTGCGGCCATCGGTGGTCGGCGGGTTTGCCACCGGCAATCCGATGAATCTCGCTCTGCTCATCGCTGTCTATGCCACGATCTCCAAGGAGCTCGGGCTGCCGCTGCGCTTTCCGGGCAAACCCGGCGCCTACGACAAGCTGATGGAGATGACGGACGCGGGGCTGCTCGCCAAGGCTACCGTATGGGCGGCCACAGACGAGCGGTGCGCCAACCAGGCGTTCAATATCAACAACGGCGACCTGTTCCGCTGGAATGATATGTGGCCGAAGATTGCCCGATACTTCGACATGGAGACTGCCCCTCCGCAGCAGCTGGCCCTTGTGGAGGCGATGGCTGACAAAGAGCCGCTCTGGGAGGCGGTGAAGGGCAAATACGGTTTGGAGAGCACGCCTTATAAGGACGTGGCGGCGTGGGCTTTCGGCGATTTTGTGTTTTCGTGGGATTACGATTTTTTTGCCGACGGCTCGAAGGCGCGCCGGTTCGGCTTCCATGAGTATGTCGATACCGAAGCGATGTTCACGGACATCTTTGATGACTTCCGCCGGCGCCGGATCATTCCATAATCACGGGCGGGGGCTTCTCTAGAACGGGACGATGAAGGGATGATAAAGCGATGATAAGCGATGCCGCAGCAATAGGGTGAAGCAATGAGGTAGAACGCACAGAAGCCGCCCTGGCCAGAGGGGCGGCTTCTCAGACTTGGTTTCACTGTGGCAATAGATCAGGTGCGGGCGCTGCCGTAGACGCTGCGCTCGACAATCTCTTCGAGCTCGGATTTCTGCGCGAGGTAATCTTCTGCAGTCAGGCTCCCGCCGGCGAGCCGGGCGTCGAGCTGCTCCGCGAGCTGGGCAACCTGCAGGCGGACCACTTGGCGGGCATCCCGGCCGTTCCGCTGGGCGATGCCGGCAAGCGACTCTCCCTCGAGCAGGGCATCGTATACCTCTCCGTCGGAAGAAGCGCCGAGCACCTGGAGGAAATCGCCTTGGCTTGCCGTATGTATGTTCTTGGTGGCCGTCAGTTCCAGCACGGAGCTCAGCGAATCCGCTTTGGACTCCTTGCTCCACAGGCCGCCGCCGATAGTGATCGTGAGCACCATTGTTCCGACGACAAGAATGAATTTCGATCTCATGGTTCGTCCTCATTTCATGGTATGAATGCTTAGACGCGAGGCGTCCTTTTGTCTGTTAACCACTTCCAGTATACCTCAAACGTCAAACACCGTCTTTGGACCCGCGCCTTGTTTGAACCTGGACCAAAGTCTAGGTTCAAACAAGGCGCGAAGGCTCCAAGACGCCGGCTGCATCATGCTCCGGTGCGGGATCGGGCCGAGTCTATCCGGCTGCCGGGCAAGCACGTCTCATTCTTCCCGCTGGGCTCCGCTGCCGTAGAACATGCGGGAGATTCCGATACCGGCGGCTCCGAGGCCGATGAATAGCACCGCCTTGACCCATAGGGCCACATTCGGCAGATCGAGGAAGATGACCTTGATCAGCGTCAAGAATAAGAGGCAGAGGCCGGCCAGGCGAACGCTCTTGCGGCTTCGGCGGATGCCGAAGAAGAGAACCGCGACCGCATAGAGCGACCAGACCAGCGAGACGAGCAGATGCTGTATTTGGACCGGGAGTCCGCCGGCTGCGGCGCTGGTGAAGTCCGCAAGGAAAAGGAGCAGTACGCCGGCCATCATCGAAGCGAGCACGGCAGCGGCCTTGCGGGTGGACTCCGCAAGATGCCGGGTATACAGGAAGCGGATCGCTGCCAGGCTCACCAGCGTGATCAGCCAGGTCAGCGACTGCAGGGACCAGGGGGACTCCATCCCATGCGCCAGATATCCCGCGGCCAGCAGCAGGCCAAGGATGTACACGATCAGGGCGTTGGCCTGCTGCAGCCGGCTCCGGACAGTGACCCCGAGATAGAAGGAGGCTGCTCCCTGCAGCTCAAGCGCCAGAGGCAGCGTGCGGCCGGGCAGTACGGCAGCGAGATAGGCGAGCAGCGCGTAAGTCAGGATCATCAGCCCGTAGGGCAGGGAGGCGGCCGCCCGTGCCCGCAGGAACCAGGAGACGGCCGCATAGAGCGCCGTGAAGGCGAGCAGCGCCGCCTCATACACCTGGGGCTCGAACGTCAGCTTGAACCAGACGGCCATGATCGCGAAACTTAGCACGAGCACCTTGGTGTGATGCCGAAGCAGTGACTGGCCCGCGATCAAGGCGCAGAGGAGAATAAAATGCTGCGCCAGCACGCCGACAGCCATCGCTTCCGCACCTGTCCCGGTCAGGACAGGGAAGAGCAGGAGCGAGAGCTGCTGCAGCGCGAAGATCGTATAGAACAGCGTCACGAACCGCAGCTTCATCGCGAGGAGCAGGAAGGCCGTGAACAGCAGCGTATCATAAGATACCAGGAAGAGCGGGGAAGGCTCGCTGCTGCGCACCAGGAACGGAGCCAGGATGCCGGCGAGACTCGCGAGCACGGCCAGCGTCTCCGAGCGAAGCCTTGCGGCAACAGCAAGACCCGCGAGCACCCATAGCACGTTCAGGGCAAAGGCCGGCACAGTACCGAAGAAGCCATAGAAATAGTGGGCGGCGAACGTGCTCAGCATAAAGATGCTCAGGGCACCGCCGAGCAGCACTTGCGAGAGCAGCACGCGCCCCATCCGCTGCTGGCGCCACCCGGCATAGAAGCATGCCGCTCCGGCGGCGAAACCCAGCATACACCGCAGCGCGGGGCTGAGCAGCCCGGCGTCAGCAGCTGCCTTGAAGCCCCACAGTACGCCGATCAGGAGCACGAACATGAAGATTCGGGGCAGCCATACCTTGGCGATCAGATGCTCCCAGTCTACCGGCTTGCGTACTTCCGGCTTCCGCTCTACCGGTGCCTGCGGGGAACCGGCGGATGCCGGAGTCTGGGCGGGCTTCGAATTGCTGCGGGAAGCCCCGGAAGGCAGCCCGGTCCCTGCGGGAGTCCGGCTCAGCCGCCGGACTTCCCGCTCGAGCTCCAGCACGCGGCGCTCCAGCTGGTCAACACGGTCTATCAGGTCCATAGGTCACCTCTCGAACCGCCGGATGCGCGTTGCACGCGGGGCCGGCGTCGGATTGTTTTTCCTATAGTTAACCATGAATCCCATCTAAATGGAAGAAGAACGCTCCGCACCGCTCCGCTGCCAGTTCACGGTATTCTCCAGCAGAACGGAGAGCAGCACGCCGACTACAAGACCGTTGCTGAGGAGGGGACGGATGTAGACAGGCAGCGCCTGCAGGGCCTCCGGCGGCAAGGTCATGACGGCAATTCCGGTCAACACCGGGAGGGCGACACGGTAGACGGTTTTGGCATCGTACGCTTCCTTCTGGAAATAGCGGAGGGCCGTGCCGAACAGGGGCAGATAGGCCACGAAGAGCACGCTGCTGCCTACGGAGGACGGCATCGTCGAGAAGAAAGCGCCCAGCGGCGCGATGCAGCCCAGCGGCGCGAGCAGTACACCTCCGGCCGCCATGGCGGAGCGCTCGAGCACTTTGGTGCTCTCGAGAAAACCGACGGAGGAAGTGAATAGACCGAAGGGAACGAGGCCGAAGACGAAGGACAGATCACCGCTGCCGCCAAAAAGCTGCATATGTCGCAGCCGCCCCTCAGCCAGCAGCTGAAGCTGCTCGAGAACGAGCTCGGCGTCGCTTTATTCGAGCGCAGGGGGCGGTCGCTGCATTTGACCGAACCCGGCAGGGTACTCTACGGACACGCGCTCCGCATCACGAAGCTGATGGAGCAGGCGAGGGGAGAGGTAGGGGAGATTGGGCGGGGAACCCGGGGCAAGTTCATCCTCGGCATCAATACGCTGTCGGACTTTCAGCTGCCGCTGCTGCTCCGCTCGTTCAAAGAGACGTATCCCGAGGTAACGTACAAAATCCAGCAGAACGAGTCCGCGCAGCTCTGCAAGCTGCTCCGCGACCGCGAGATCGAACTCGCCATCGTCCGGCTGCCCGTGCCCCTAACCGACTTCTCGCTGGTCCACTTGGGGACGGAACCTTTTTATCCTACCCAAGCGAGAATACCCCGACTTCAAGCGTTAGCTAAGTGGGGGATGGATCACGTTTTTTTGCGACCAATCCGAACGTATGTGCTATAATGTTTCTATACTCACTATGGAAGGAGGTTGTGCGGCATGCTCATTCATAAAGCCTATAAATACCGCATCTATCCGTCGAAAGAGCAACAAACGCTTATCCACCAGATGTTAGGCTGTTGCCGTTTTGTGTTCAATCACTTCTTAGGGAAGTGGAATGATACCTATGCGGCAACAGGTAAAGGCTTGTCGTACAATACATGTGCCACGCAGCTGCCGGCACTGAAAACCTCCTTTGAATGGCTTAAAGAAGTGGATAGCATCGCATTACAATCGGCTGTGAAGCACGTTGCTGACAGCTTTAACCGATTTTTCAAAAAGCAGACTCTGGGCACCACGCTTTAAAAGCCGGAAGAATCCTATTCAAAGCTACACAACCAAGTATACGAATGGCAATATTGCAATCCAAGGCAACCAAGTCAAGCTTCCGAAGCTGGGCTGGGTTCGTTTTGCAAATTCCAGAACCTGCGGAGGACGCATTCTTTCCGCTACGGTACGACGAAATGCGGTGGGCAAGTATTTCGTATCGCTTGTTTGTGAAGTAGAGCAGCAATCCTTGCCGCCAGCCGATAAGCATATCGGTATTGATCTTGGCTTAAAAGAGTTTGCGGTCTGTTCGGACGGACTGCGAGTTGCAAGCCCAAAGGCTTTCCGCAAATACGAGAAGAAGTTAGCCTTCTGGCAGCGCCGTATGAGCCGCCGCACCAAAGGTGGATCGAACTGGCATAAAGCCAAAATCAAGGCAGCTCGCATCCATGAGAAAATGGCAAATATCCGCCAAGACTTCTTGCACCAGCTGTCCACGAAGCTGATTCGTGAAAACCAAACGATCAGCATCGAAAGCCTGCAAGTGGGGAATATGCTCAAAAATCATAAGCTGGCAAAATTCATCGCAGATGCATCCTGGAGTGAATTTGCAAGGCAGCTTACCTATAAATCCGAATGGTATGGACGCATCCTAAAGGTGGCGGACACGTATGCACCAACCAGCCAAATGTGCCATGTGTGCGGCTTTGTGAATCCAGCAGTCAAGCATCTATCCGTTCGGCAGTGGAGCTGTCCATCCTGTGGTGCTTTGCATGATCGGGACGAAAATGCCGCCCGAAATATAAAAAAACTCGCTATATAGCGGCTCTGTAAAGCTGTGGGAACCACAGTTCCGCTTGGCATGCAGCTTAGTGCTGTATAGTTTGAACCAGTAGGTTCGATTATCCAAGAATCCCCCGCTTCAAGCGTTAGCTAAGTGGTGGGAGTGTTCAATTCATTACCTCGGTGCCGGCCGGCAAGGGGATCCGCAGCGCCAAGGCGGACTACGGGCAGATCGCCCGTCTCCCGCTCATCCTGCCGAGTGCGGAAGGGCTGGGGCTGTACCATGCGCTCCTGGAGAAGTTCACGCGGCGCAAGCTCACGCCGCACATCGTATGCGAGTGCTCCGATATCGCCATGTTAATGAGATTGGTAGCCTCCGGTTTCGGCGCGAGCCTCGTGCCGAAGACGGTGCTCCAGCTTCATCAGGGTCATGAAGTGACAGCCTTCGAAGTCGATGATTCCCATGACTCCATGTCCCTCGGTCTCATCTGGCTGAAGCATCAGGAACTGTCGGCGGCGGCGCAGCGGTTTGTCGATTATTTGTCCGAACACTATGATATATCCGGCGGCTGACCAAGGGCAGGGGACGGGCCCCCGAAAAAAAAGTGTGACTTTGTCTAAAATGCTTGTTTCGCGTCTTGCATTCTGGGGTAATTCATAGTAAACTCCTTTTTGTACCTATATTTTACAATTGCATATTCGATCGCTGAATTTTCTGTAAGAAAAGCGGGGGAACCAAGTTATCATGGGGTGAATCGGCCTGTACCTTGCGTACACAGCCGAAGGGCGCATTCTCACTGCCCGAATCCGACAGCTAACCTCGTAAGCGAAGTGGGAAGGATAGATGTGTGTTGAGGGACACAAGGCTAGCCTTGTGTTTTTTTAGTTATCCAAATACACCGCTTTCATTCCAAAACAGATGGGAGATCAAACAATTCATGACCTGATTGGAGGATGAACACATGACTTACAAAGAAAAGCTGTTTCATTTGGTAGACGGGCTGGATGAGAAAGATCAGAAATCGGCATACGAATATCTGCAGTCTCTTGCAAGCATGAATGTCCAAGAATTCGACCATGAAGACGAGATCCACATTTTGGGCAACCGCTTTTTCGTCGTACCGGATTAACCGGTCCCGGTGACTCGAACGAGCTCAGCGAGGTACACTTACACGTACTGTACGGTGGGACAAAAAGGAGTTTCTACCCCAGCCCTGCAGGCTGCAAATTCCGCTTCAAGAACCTCCGCTCATGCCTACGGAGGAAGACAGGCGTCTTCCCCTTCATTCGAAACCCGCTAAGGTGCGGGTTTTTTGTGCATCTCTAAGAATTTAAATCTCGCCAGGGCGCGGCCGGATCTAATAACCGAGATAATGATGCTCCGTCTCCTTGCGCTTGTCGAGGGACAGCTTAATATACAGCTGGGTCATCTCGCTGAGCGGGTTATCCAGCATCACCAGCGGGTCATTGAGGTGAATATACTCGATCGACCAGCTGTGAAAAAGCAGCTTGCCCGTCTCTTCCAGCCCCTCGAAGGCAAAATCCCCGCCGTATTGGAAGATCCCTTGGCTGTCCCGCAGCAGCAGATCGAGCCGCTTGGAGCTGAGATGAACACTGATCAGCACGCTGTCTGACATCGGAATGAGCAGGGTCCCGGCCTTGACTCCGAGTCCCAGCTTGCGCCAGTCCCCGGCAATCGTCTCGGCCAGCGTATACTCATCGGGAAAATCACTCATATCCATCCTGCCTTTCATATGGAAACACCCGAGAAAAAGATGGAGGGCCGCTTCCAGAAGAAGTAATATTATATCAGTAGTATGGGTACTATGCGGGGTCCTATACGTCCGTAGTATCTTGGATCTGAAAGGGACAAACAAACAAACAAACGGGGATGGGGAGATCACAATGAAGATCGGTTTGGCGCAAACAAGATTTCCGAAGTCACTTCAGGACGGTACGGCGGCAGTACGGGAGATGCTGGAGCGGGCTGCGCAAGAAGGCTGCGCTCTGGTCTGTTTTCCGGAGGCGGTGATTCCGGGGCTGCGCGGCGTGGGGCATCCCGTCGAGTCTTACGATCACGGGGCGGCCGAGGCCGCTCTGGAGGAAGTGAGAGAAACGGCCGGGCGCCTGGGCGTAGCCGTGATTCTCCCTATGGAATGGCGCAGCGAGCTGGGCCTGCATCTCGTGGCCTTCGTCATCTCGGAGACAGGGGAGCTGCTGGGCTACCAGACGAAGAATCAGATCGATCCGGACGAGGATGCCTTCGGATATGTCGCGGGGACCGGCCGCCGGATCTTCGCAGCGGGCGGTCTGACATTCGGCATCGCGATCTGCCACGAAGCGTGGAGATATCCCGAGACGGTCCGCTGGGCCGCGCAGCAGGGAGCGCAGATCGTGTTTCATCCCCAGTATACGGGAAAGACGGCATACCCAGCATTCTATCAAGGGGCGCTCTTGTGCCGCAGCCTCGAGAACGGGATATACTTTGCCAGCGTGAATTACGCGCTTGTGGAGCAGGACATTGCCTCCCAGGTGATCGGCCCAAGCGGCGAACGGCTGTGCGAGGCGGGGACGGCGTCGGAGGAGCTTGCGGTGTGCGACATCGATCCATCCTTGGCGGAGCGGCGGCTCGTCGAGCGGTTCCGCCCGGATCTGCTTGCCGATGACCTGTCCGCCGTGGGTGCTTCGGAGGCACTGGAGGGGGAACAGATTAGCCTGCGGGTGCTGACCCCGGTGCATACGGAGACGCTTTTTCATCATGAACTGGCGAACCGCGATTTTTTTTGCCTCTACACGGGCACGACCAATGAGGATTTCTATACGGTGGAAGGCCAGCGGAACCGGATACTTCGTTACCTTCGGAAGCGGCAGCGGGACGAGGCGTATCTCTACGGCATCTTTCTGCGGGAGAGCGGCGAATTGATTGGTACGATCTCGCTCATGGAGGTGATGAGAGGCAGCCTTCAGAGCTGCTTCGTCGGTTATACGCTGGACAAGGCTCATAACGGGAAGGGCTATATGACGGAAGCCGTCCGTCTGCTCGTGAAGCATGCCTTTGAAGTTCTCGGCCTGCAGCGCATCGATGCCGGCGTGATGCCGCATAACACCGGTTCGATCAGGGTACTGGAGAAGGCCGGCTTCCGGCAGGAGGGGCTCGCCCGGAAGAATGTGGAGATTAACGGAGTCCGGCAGGATCATCTGATGCTGGGCATTGTCCGTGAGCCGGCAGACCCGGCTGTGACGGCCCATCCGCTGGATGCCGGCTAGAAGGTACAGAGGGGATAAGAACTGCCCGTCCCATGGATAGACGAAGCCAGCCAGGCTATTTGACAAGTCGGGCTGGCTTTTTTGGATACATAAGAATTTATATCTCGAGCCAGGGCTCGATCCTGTCTGCGCCGAACAGAGCCTGCTGCAGGAACAGGGGTTTAGGCCACTCTGTCTCTGGCAACAATGGGGGTATCGATCGTATGAGCGGGAGGGCGGACAGGTGGGGATTGTATCAACCATACGCAGCATGTTCGGAGCGCCCCAGCATCCGAGCCAGGCGGATTCGCAAGCCAAGCCGCCGGCGGACGATACGCTCTCTGCGGATTTGAGCCTGACGCTCAAGAAGTTTCAGGGTCAGCTCGGAAGCAGCCCGGATGTCATCATCCGCCATATGGCCTTCGGCCCCCGCAATGACCGGCTCGCTCTGCTTTATGTGGAAGGGATTGCCGAGACGAGGCCGGTACTGGAATTTCTCATGCAGAAGGCATCCGATCCCGAGTTTCATTCGACCGTCGTCCACTCGGATCTATGGAACCTGCTGTGCGATAAGCTCCTGGCTGTCGGGGAGATTAAGAAGTCGGCGTCCCTGCAGACGCTCTGTCATTCTGCATTGTGCGGCGATACGGTGCTGCTGGTCCATGGCTATGCCGCGGGACTTGTTCTCGGTACGAAGCAGTGGAAGGACCGGGGGGTGGAGGAGCCGAGCGCGCAGACCGTCGTGCGCGGACCGAGGGACGGCTTCACGGAAACGCTGCGTACCAATACCGCGCTCGTCCGGCGCAGAATCAAAAGCCCGGATCTGCGTATGGAAGCGAGAACGATCGGCCGCGTGACCCAGACGGATGTGGCGCTGCTCTATATTCAAGGCATCGTGAATGAATCGGTGCTGGGCGAAGTGAGAAACCGGCTGGAGCGGATCGACATTGATGCGATCCTGGAGAGCGGCTACATTGAGGAACTCATTCAGGATTCAACCTGGTCTCCATTTCCCACGATATATAACACGGAGAGGCCCGACGCTCTGGCAGCCGGCATCCTGGAAGGGAGAGTGGCGATCCTTATTGACGGCACGCCCTTTGCGCTGCTCGTACCGGCCCTGTTCTCCCAGTTTTTCCAGTCGTCGGAGGACTATTACCAGCGGGCCGATTTTGCTACTCTGCTCCGCATCCTGCGGTATCTGTGTTTTTTTGTAACGCTTCTTGCGCCCTCCCTGTACGTGGCGGTCACCACCTTCCATCAGGAGCTGCTGCCTCCGGAGCTCTTGATCCGGCTTGTGGCTGCTAGGGAGGGAGTGCCGTTCCCCGCATTCGTGGAAGCGATGATGATGGAGCTTACCTTCGAGATTCTCCGGGAAGCAGGGATTCGGATGCCGCGGACGGTAGGGCAAGCGGTGTCGATCGTCGGTACGCTGGTGATCGGACAAGCTGCGGTGGAAGCCGGACTGGTCTCCCCGTCCATGGTCATCGTGGTATCGATTACGGCAATCTCGAATTTTGTTATTCCGTCTTTCAATATGGGGATATCGCTGCGGATCCTCCGGTTCTTCATCATGTTCATCGCAGCTTCGTTCGGTTTGTTCGGCATCGTCGTCTGCCTGATCGGCGTCGTACTGCATCTGTGCAGCCTTCGTTCCTTCGGAGTGCCCTATTTGAGCCCGTTTGCCCCCTTCATCCTGGAAGAACAGAAAGATTCCATCTTTCGCCTGCCTCAATGGGCGTTGTTCAGAAGACCCAAGCTCATTGCCCAGAACAACAGGCAGCGGGGGCAGTCTCCCGTGCCGCGGCCCGAAAAACGAGTATGAAAACGAGTGTGAAAACGAGTATGAACCTGCGCAGACTTCTGCTGGCGGCCGTCCTGGTGCTGTCCCTGCTAGCCGTTACCGGATGCTGGAACCGGAGGGAATTGAACGAACTGACGATTGTCTTCGCGCTTGGAATCGACAAGGCCGAGGACGGTTACCTGGTCAGCGTGCAGCTGGTGAATGCCCAAGAGATAGCTTCGAAGGGCGGCTCCGGTTACGCGACGCCGATCACCGTATACTCATCGAAGGGAGCCACGGTATTCGAAGCGCTGCGCCGGATGTCGACCAAGCTGAACCGGAGAATGTATCTGTCCCACATCCGGGCCGTGGTGATCGGAGAAGAGGTGGCGCGTCAAGGGGTGGGCGACGCCTTGGATTTTCTCTCGCGGGATCATGAGCTCCGCACCGATTTCTTCGTCCTGATCGCGAGGGAGTCGCGGGCCGAACAGATCCTGGGCGCCCTGACGCCGTTGGAGAAGATTCCGGCGAACAAAATGTACTCGGCGCTGCAGGTGATGAAAGAGAACTGGGCCGGAGAGACGGAAATTACGCTCGATGATCTTCTGTCCGATATGCTCAGCAAAGGAACGAACCCGGTCGTTACCGGAATTCAATTGACGGGCTCCACCCAGCGGGCCATGAATAAATCGAATGTCGGAAAAACGGTGACGGATACGGTGCTGCGGTACCACGGGATGGCTGCTTTCCGGGATGACCGGCTGGCCGGCTGGCTGACCGAAGAAGAGGCCATCGGGTTCAATTATGTGCTGCGGAATCTGAAGAGCTCGATCGTGAATCTCCGCTGCCCGGGCGGCGGGGGAAAAGTAGCAATGGAGCTGACCCGCATCCAAAGCAAGATCCGTGCGAGCGCACAAGACGGAGCTCCGGAGATAACCATCCGGCTAGAAACGGAGGCCAATATCGGCGATGTGGAATGTCCGCTGAAGGTGATGGATATCCAGACCGTACCTGAGATCGAGCAGCGGCTCGAAGAAGCCATCCGGGGCAGCATCCGGGCTGGCGTCCAAGCGTCCCAGAAGAGGCTGAAAACAGACATCTTCGGGTTCGGCAATGCCGTGCACAGGGACCAGCCGAAGATCTGGAAGCAGGTGCAGACCCGCTGGGAATCGGTGATGCCCGGCGTGCCTGTCGAGGTGGAGGTGGATGCCAAACTCCGGAGGGTCGGAACCGTGAAAGAGCCTGTTAATCACAAAAAGGAGGCGGAAGAATAGCCATGTGGTCCGCTTTCTGCATTCTGTTGATTGCCGGCCTGATCTGGATGTACGAAGCGCCGGGCTTGTGGAGGAAGGGAAGCTACAGGGATTTGGCCGCTTTCAGTCTCTTGCTTGTCTACGGCACCGGTGTGGCCATGGCGCAGGCGGCTCATCTCCCCATCCCGAATCCTAGCCGTGGTTTGGAAATGGTGTTCCGTCCCGCAGGCGAAGCGCTGGAGCGATGGTTGAAGTAGGTCAAGGCTACGGAAGGGGAATCCCTCGTGAGAACGGCAGGCAATCGGCAGGGGGCCGTGGAGAATCATGGATAAAAGCGTAATCAGCACCGCCCAGTTCCAACTGCTCGTCATCCTCTTCACCATCGGGACGACGATCCTCATTACGCCTGCGGGGTTGGCGGCCGAGGCGCATCAGGATGCCTGGATTGCTGCGGTTATCGGCGTTGTCATGGGGATGCCCGCGGTGTGGTTTGTCGGCTTTTTCGGCAGGCGGCTGGGACAGAAGAGCTTTGTGGAGTACTGCCGTGAAGTGCTTGGCACATGGATAGGAACGGCCGTATGCCTTTTCTATATTTTTTTCTTTTTTGTGTCCGCGGCTTCGCTGATCAGCTATGTAAGCAATTTTTTAACGACGCAGATTCTGGTCGAAACGCCGGTCCAATTCATTCATTTGCTGTTTGCCATCATCGTCGTGATGGCGCTGCGCCTTGGGCTTGAGACGATCGCGAGAACGGCCGAAATCTTCTTCCCCTGGTTTCTGCTCCTGTTCGCGGGCCTCGCGCTCCTTCTGCTGCCGAAGATCGATATCGAGAAGGTACAACCGCTCTTCGAGGCAGACCTGAAGTCGCTGCTGCGCTCCGGCATCACCCTCATGGGGATCTCGGCGTTCCCGCTCATCTCGTTCCTCATGGTTATTCCTTCCGTCAAACGACCGCAGACGACCGGAAAAGCAATCGTCTCGGCCAATCTGACGGGCGGATTTTTTATCATCGCCATCTCCTTCCTGAGCATCGCGGTGCTGGGGGCGGATTTGACCGAGAGGCTCATGTATCCGAGCTATGCGCTGGCCAAGAAAATCAGTGTTGGCAAGTTCATTGAACGGGTCGAAATCATTATTGCCGCGTTGTGGTTCATCTCCATTTTTTTTAAATTAACGCTGTATCTGTATGCCAGTGCCTTATCGCTGTCGCAGCTTGTCCGGATGAAGAGCTACCGGCCCTTGGTTCTGCCGCTCGGCATGCTGCTGGTGGTCTACGGACAAGTGGTTTATCCGAATGTGAATTATATGGCGGAGTGGGATAAGAAAGTGTGGGAGCCCTTGGTCCTGGTGGTCGGATTGATCATCCCTGTGATGCTTCTCGCGGTAGAACGTATACGCAAAGCATGGGGACAATAGAAGGAGCGGCTGTCATACGGCGGCCGCTTGCAAGCACGAAGCGCGGGCTGCGGACCGGCGCTTTTTTTTGATTTGTTACATTATTGGAGAGTATAACTCGCATTGTTCTTAAAAGGACGGCGAAACCGTTTATCTTATTGCCCGGGCAATGTTATAATTTGGTAAGCTCACGAAAGGAGACCAGACATGAAACTGGCATTTATATCGGATATTCACGGGAATTGTACGGCGCTGGACGCCGTACTGGAAGATATCAGGGGCAGGGAAGCGGACGAGATCTACATCCTCGGCGATCTTTGCTACCGGGGGCCGGAGCCCAAGAAGTCGCTGGATACGGTGCGTTCCCTGCACGCGCAGGTGATCAAGGGCAATGCGGACGAATGGGTAGTCCGCGGTGTAAGGCAGGGGGAGGTGCCGGATTCGGCCCTGGGCCTTATGAATGAAGAGCGGGAGTGGACCCTGTCGCAGCTGAACGAGGAGGATCTTGGCTATCTGAAGGAACTGCCGGAATCGCTGCATTTGCAGAAAGATGGGGTGTCGATTGAAGCGTTTCATGCGACACCGGACAGTCTGTTCGCAATCGTCCCGCCCGGAGCAGCCGAGGAGGAACTGCAGGCGAAGCTGATGAAGTCCGCAGCAGCGGATCTGTATGTCTATGCGCATATCCACAAGCCCTACATACGGTATCTGGACGGCAGGGCCGTGATCAATACCGGGAGCGTCGGTCTGCCGTTCGACGGGCTGCCGCTGGCATCGTACGCCATGGTCGAGATAGGGCGCGGCGGCATACACGCGTCGATCCACCGCGTTGCCTACGATATCGAAGAAGTCATCCGGCAGTATGAAGCGGGGGAGTACCCTAACCGGGCGATGATGGCCGGGATACTCCGCAGCGGAAGGATCCAGGCAGGATGACGGGGTGCAGAAGGGAGACGGAGGCAAGTGACATTCAATCGCAAGCAAGCTGAGCGCCGGGGGGCGCCCGGTACAGGACGCTCGAGGCTGCGCCTGCTTGGCCTGTGTCTCGGAGCGGCCGGGGCGGCGATCCTCGTGTACTCGCTCGTACGCGGACCGGGAGGGATTCCGCTGCCGGCGCGGGAGACGCTGTCTGCGGGAGGGGAGCACAGCGTGCCCTCCCGTGAGCCGGTCGCATTCCGCATGACGGATCCGGACCACGGCTGGATCCGTTACGCAGACGGGTGGCAGTCGACCTCCGACGGAGGGGCGACCTGGACCGAAGGCCGCGGAGAACCGCCCGCCGAAGCGCAGGGGCAGGACGGGCTGGCGGAGGCGGTGCCCGCTCCGGCGATTGCCTCCCTGAGCTACAAGGCCAAGGAGTATCCGGTGAAGGGGCTCCAATTCGCTAGCGAGGAGCTGGGCTGGGCGCTGGTCGGGGAGGGGCCGGGCGGCCGTCTGCTCGTCACGGCGGATGGCGGTGCATCGTGGCAGGCTGAAGTGACGGATGCGGTCCGGGAAGCGTTCCGCGAAGCGAAGCGGCGTCTTCAAGGGATGAAGGAGGAGCTGCCCTTGTACGATTCGGCGGCCACCGCCAAGCTGGCCTTCCAATCCGAGTGGCTGCTTCTGCCCGAATCGGCGGCGCCGGGCGATGCGGTGCTCGTGAGGCACAAGAAGCCGGGATCGGTGTACTGGGACGGCAGGACGTATGTCCTGCAGCCTTACGGAGCCGGATACTTCACCTATCTGCCGATTGGCATGGACGCGAAGCCCGGCAACTACCCGATCGGGGACCGGACCTTGGCCGTGACGGCCAAGACGTTCCCGAAGCAGGATCTGCGCGTGACCGAAGAGCTGAATGCCATGCGGCAGGATACGAAGCGGATCGCAGCGGACCAGGCGCTGATCAACAAGGCAAGGAGTGTCTCCGAGCCCCGGTTCTTGTCCACGGCTGCCTTCCTCGTTCCGGTGGAGGGGCGGCTGACGACACCGTATGGGCATAGGCGCTATGTTAACGGAAAGTTCAGCGGAGCGCACCTGGCAGTGGATCTGGCGGCGCCGGAAGGCACCCCGGTGAAGGCGGCGAACGACGGGATCGTCGCGTTGTCCGAACCGTTATATCTTACGGGCAATTCCATTTATATCGACCATGGCATGGGGTTGTTCTCCCAATATGCGCATCTGTCCAAGCTGCAGGTGAAAGCGGGGGATAAGGTGAAGCGTGGCGATGTTATCGGTCTCGTGGGGACGACAGGCTTCTCGACAGGCCCCCATCTGCATTTTACTTTCTGGATGCACAACGTGCAGGTGAACCCGACCCTGTTCTGGGATACGACCCCGTTTCATTGGCTGAAACATACAGAGGGAGAACCAAAGAAGGGGGAAGCGAAATGAGCGGAAACGTGCATATCCATGAATATGTCATTCCGGGCGAGACGGTATTGCCCTATGGAATCGCGGCAGGACCGGACGGCGCGCTGTGGTTCACGCAGCACAAGGGAAATGCGATAGGACGCATCACAGCGGACGGGAAGATCGCTTCGTTCCCTTTTCCGTCGCCGGATGCGGGGTTGTCTTCGATCACGGCGGGCGGGGACGGCTGCATGTGGTTCACAGCTTACCAATCGGGCAAGCTGGGCCGTATAACGATGGGCGGCGCGGTTACGGAGTATGCGCTTCCGGAGGCGGAATCCGGTCCGTTCGGCATCGTGCAGGGGCCGGATGGGGCGATGTGGTTCACGGAAAGCGCAGGGGGCCGGATCGGCCGCTTCAGTACGGCGGGAGAGCTTACAAGATATGATCTTCCCCGGCCCGGCTCGTTCCCGTCCTTTATTGCCTGCGGATTGGATGGGGCGCTGTGGTTCACGGAGAACGGGGGCAACGCCATTGGCAGGATCACGACGGACGGAGACATCCGGGAGTTTCCGCTGCCGGCGGAGAGGTCGGGACCGGTAGGCTTATGCGTAGGACCGGACGGGGCGCTCTGGTTCACCCAGCTTCTCGGCAACCGGATCGGGCGGATCACGGCCCAAGGACACATTAGCGAGTATGCTCTCCCCTCGGAGAATGCCCGGCCGCATGCCATTGTCTCCGGCCGGAACGGCGAGCTGTGGTTCACGGAGTGGGGCGCCAACCGGATCGGGCGCATCACGGTGGACGGCGAGGTTACGGAGTATCCGATCCCGACAGAGGGAGCGGAACCGCATGGCATTGCGCTAGGGGTGGATGGTGCCGTCTGGTTCGCAGAGGAATGCAACCGGATCGGCCGGCTTCTCCCCCCTTCGCGCGGCTCCAGCGGGAAAGCGTGACGGCAGTCATGACCCACATGGCCAAGGGCCGGCTGACGGCAATTATGGCGGCGGCGATGATGGCCGTAGGGACAGCGGGATATCCGGTCCCAAGGGCGGCGGCGGAGTCGGAGCAAGCGGCGCCGTCCGATCTTCACGGCCACTGGGCCGAGAGGGAAGCGGCGTCGATGATGTCAGAGGGCCTCATCGCCGGTTATCCTGACGGGAGGTTCCGTCCGGATGAGGCCATAACCCGCGCCGAATTCTTGAGGCTTGCCGTCACCACGGCGCGGCCGCCGCTGCCGGAGAGAGAGCCGGCGTTTTTGGATGTGCCTGCGGAGCATTGGGCCGCACCTTATGCGGCAGCCGCCTTGCGGGCGGGAATCATCCGAAGAAGCGAGTGCCCGGAGGGGCTGCTCCGGCCGGGCCAGTCCATATCGAGAAGCGAGATGGCGGTGAGCGCGGCGAGGGCGCTGAAGCTTCAAGAAGCAGAGAATCCCCTTCCGTACCCCGATATTGCCGGTCTCCCCGAGGCCGGTCTGATCTCAGCGGCTGCGCGCATCGGTCTTGTGACCGGCTTCGCGGACGGGGCTTATCGTCCGAACGATCCGGCCACGCGCGCCCAGGCCGCCGTCTTGATAACCCGCATGAGGCTCTATCTCGCTCTAGGGACGACGGGAGTTGAGAGGGAACGGGCGAAGGGTCCTGCAGGAGACGGTACGGTCCTGCTGGATAGGCATTTCCTGGAGGCTGGGAGGCTGTACGGCACCGGCGTCTACCTCGGGATGGCGAAGAAGGAAGTGGCGGACCGGTATGGTGCGCCCCTCTCTAAGGGGAGCGGAGAGGGGGATTACACGCTGGATTACCCGGGCATTCTACAAGGCCGGACCGTGACCCTGCATTTTTCATATGACTTCGACAGGGTGGAAGAGGAGGTCGTCGGCGCGTATTCGGTCGACCTTGGACTGTGCCGGGATGCGGTCCTCAGCCGGCTTGGCGGCCCGGCGGATGAGGGGACGGACGCAGCCGGCGGCGGGTATTTTCTCCATTATGCTTATGATGTATATGATGTGTTCTTCCGTTCCTCCGGGGCGGACGGCGCCGGTCCTTTCAGCATGAAGGTTACCGGCAAGGGGTGAGGGGACCCGGCCAGGTCTCAGCCGGAATCCGAAAGAGCATGAGGACGGTACCTGGGTATCGACGAGAATCGCGTGAACAATGTGCGAATTTCGCGAAAACGGCAGATCCATCACGAAACTAATTTCGTAATCGGCGTCGGCCCCTCCTAGTCGGATACCTTACGGAAGGGGAGTGCGGCATGGACAGGCGATGGTGTCCGGACGAAGCGGCCGCTAGGCCGATCGTGAAAAGCAGGAGGCCTTACGGCCGGGGAATGCCGGTTCGCAGCAGACCGATCGCGGCGGCGAGCAGCAGCCGGTACAGATCCATGTGCGCGGGGCTCTTCACGGTGTCATACAGCGAATAAGGGAATGAAACGCGGCGCTTCTCCGAAGGTGAAGCGCTTTTTGTATATCTCGCCAGAGCTCGATCCTGTCTTTTTGTATTTTTTATAAACGCGCATCGTTCTTAAAGGACGATGCGCGTTTATCTCGTTTCTGTGCGGGACTTTCGCCCTACTTTATGGATGGAGGGGGCGGGGGATTAGGGGAAGGATATCTTATATCCATGCATCGCAGCTCGCGTATCGGCCCCCGATTTTTGTAAAGGAATTGTAAAGAATTCTTTCCACCCCGGCTGTCATTTCCTTTAGTTAAGCTGGTAAATCAAATGGAAGCGTCTGTTCCCCCGGGTTTTTCTTTAAATAATATTTATGTTGGCATAATACAGCATTCACACTTCAACGGTATGATGGTAGAAGTGCAAAATACAATATCATACCTGTTATTACCGTCATTCAAGTGGTTTACATAGGGAGGGGAACATCAGCGAATTAGTGTTTTCGTAGCATGTTAATTTAGGAAGACTAATGTATATAATTAACAACTGAAGTCAGATTATACAATTTTCCCATCCTAGAGAGGGGAGCGTGAACTACTCCCATTACTGATATGGGCTTGTGAGAAGCCTTGTGTTCACCACTAAATTTTTCCTCCTTTCGTGATTATTCTGCTTTATCCACAGCCTCATTGTGACTCTCAACCCATGCTCTTTTCTTCTAAACCTTAGCCACTTTCAATTCCATCCAGCCCGTTAGGCTCCTTCCACATCTGGAGGCTGTCTTCATGCCGCTCTGTCCGGTTTCCTGTTATCCTGGAAAATTCACATCAGAAGGCGCGGGCTGCTTACCCGGCTCCTAGTTCAGGCCAAACCCCAGAGGGGGAACCCATCTTAAGGAGTGTTATTGATGACCCAAACATTCGAATTGCTGGAATCCAACGTGAGATCGTACTGCCGCTCGTTCCCCGATATGTTCGTCCGTGCCAAAGGATCGATTCTGCATGCAGAGAGCGGAAGAACGTATATTGACTTTTTTGCCGGCGCCGGCGCCTTGAACTATGGACATAACAATGACTACATCAAACGCGCGCTCATCGAGTACTTGGAATCCGACGGCGTCAGCCACGGCCTGGATCTGTATACCTCCGCGAAGGAAAAATTCCTGCAAACCTTCTCGGACAAAATCCTGAAACCCCGCAATCTGGAGTATAAAGTGCAATTCTGCGGTCCGACCGGTACGAATGCCGTAGAAGCGGCCTTCAAGCTGGCACGCAAGGCGAAAGGCCGTACCGGCATTTTCTCCTTCATGGGCGCCTTCCATGGCATGTCGCTCGGCAGCCTGGCGGCGACCAGCAGCTTGTACCACCGCGAAGCGGGCGGCGTACCGCTGCATGATATTACGTTCATGCCGTTCCCTGCGGGATTCATGGAAGGGTTCGATACGATCGGCTATATGGAACAGGTGCTCACCGACGACCATTCGGGTATCGCGAAGCCTGCCGCCATTATCCTCGAGACGATCCAGGCGGAAGGCGGACTGAATATCGCCCCGGTAGAGTGGCTGCACCAGCTTCGGGATCTGTGCGACCGCCACGATATTCTGCTTATCGCGGACGACATTCAGGTGGGCTGCGGCCGGACAGGCCCCTTCTTCTCCTTCGAGCGGGCCGGCATCGTTCCGGACCTCGTCGTGCTCTCGAAGTCGATCAGCGGGTACGGCCTGCCGATGTCTCTCGTGCTGATGAAGCCGGAGCTTGACGTATGGAAGCCGGCAGAGCACAACGGAACGTTCCGCGGGAACCAGCTGGCCTTCGTGGGCGCGACGGCGGCGATCGAGTTCCGCGAGCTGACCCGGATGGAAGAAGAAACGAAGCTCAAGGCGAAGTATGTCGAGGAGTTCCTCCGCAACGAGATTCTGCCACTGAGCAAGGATATCACCATTCGCGGGGAAGGCCTGCTGTGGGGAGTTGACGTATCGGCGAGCGCCGACGAGCAGCTCTCCCAGGCGATCGCCTCCCGCTGCTACGAACTCGGCTTGATTATCGAACGCGCCGGCCGTCGCAGTTCGGTCGTGAAGCTGCTGCCGGCCCTCACCATCACCATGGATGAGCTGGCTGCAGGCTGCGCGATTCTGAAGCAGGCCGTAGCCGAGTGCGTGGAGAAGACTGAGGCGCCACAGCCCGTGCTGGTATAAAGTCCCTATCGGTTCCGGTGACCCGTGCCGGACAACCGCCTTCCTGCGAAGCGCCTTCGGGCCGGCAGGAGGGCGGCTGCCTGGCATTATGCAAGCCATCCAAGCCACGAAACTCGAGATCAAGGGAGCGTCAATAATGAACGAGAGTACGAAGCAGCGGTATCCGTTGACACAAGCGCAGCAGCGCATCTGGTATATGGAAATGATGAATCCGGGCACGACCCTCACGATGATCGGCGGAACGCTGATGCTTCAAGGGAACATCAACGAGCCCGCTCTGGAGCGCGCGATCCGCCAAGTTTTATGGGAACATGACGCCTTCCGGATCCGGTTCGGAAGTGACGCGGAAGGACCCTGCCAGTGGTTCGAAGATAAAGCGGACTTCACTCCGGAGTTCGACACAGTGAAAGTACAAGGCCGCGCGGAAGCCGAAGCCTGGATGGAAGCGTTCAGTACGGTTCCCCTGCCTATGATGGGCAGCAAGCTGTATCACTTCGCCGTACTGCTTCTGGGCGATGGCGAATATTGGGTTACATTGAAGTTGAATCATCTCATCGCCGACGGGTTGTCTGCGAATCACCTTCTCCGGTTTGTGACGGAGAACTATATCGGTATCACTAGCTCTGACAATCAGGGAGATGGGGCAGGGGCCGAGCCGTCAAACGTGCCGCTCCTAAGTTCTTATCTCGATTATATACAGGCCGAGCAGGAGTACGAGGCTTCCGAGCGTTACGTGAAGGATAGAGCCTATTGGCTCGACAAATTCAGCTCGATGCCCGAAGTTACGGGACTGAAGCCGTATCCATCCTACAGCATCAGCTCGGAAGCCCGGCGTTCTACCTACACCGTGAAGGGAGAACGGTACGGACAGCTCAAGCGGTTCAGCGAGGAGCGCAATATCTCGATATTCAATCTGTTCCTCGGCGCCGTATACATACTGCTCTACAAGCTGACCGGCTATCACGATATTCCCGTCGGCACCATGTACGCCAACCGGACGAACAAGAAGGACAAAGAAGCGATAGGCATGTTCGCGAGCACGGTAGCTACGCGGGTTGCGCTGGACGGAGAACAGGAACTGTTCGCGGTGCTGCAGGAAGTATCCAAAGCGCAGAAGTCGGACCTCCGCCACCAGAAGTATCCCTATAACCGTCTCATTGAAGATTTGAGAAAAGAGCATGGTACGAGCGAGATTCAAGAACTGTTCCGGGTGTCGCTGGAATACCTGCCGCTCCGGTGGTCGCAGTACGAGAATCTCCGGGTGTTCCAGATGAGTACGTTCTTCGGCCACGAAGGGGATGACTTCCTTGTCCGTGTGGACGACATGTTCGACGAAGAGGAGATCTTCCTGCATATCACCTACCGGACACAACTCTTCAGCGAAGAAGAGATCGACAGGCTCCGGGAACAGCTTCTGACGATCGTGGACTGCGTGCTGGAGCATCCCAACATGAAAGTGCGGGAGCTGTCGGTTCTCGGAGACGACGAGCGGGAGCGGATTCAGCATGTCTTCAACCCGGCACCCGTGCCGCTGCCGGAGGGGCTGTCGGCGCTGCACCGCCGCTTCGAGGAATGGGCGGCCCAGTCGCCGGACCTGCCGGCTGTAGCCGACAAGGAGAACCGGTTAACGTACGGGGAGCTGAACGCCCGGGCGAACCGGCTCGCCCGCATGCTGGTGAGCAGCGGGGTCGGACGGGAGTCCCTGGTCGGGATCATGGCGGACCGCAGCGTGGACCTGCTCGTAGGCGTCCTGGCGGTATGGAAGGCGGGCGGCGCTTATGTGCCGATCGATCCGGATTATCCGGCGGACCGGATCCGCTACATGCTCGAAGACAGCAAGGCGGCGGTGCTGCTCACGCAGACTCCTGCCATGGAGCGGGTGGAGCAGTGGCGGCAGGAAGGACTCGCGCTGGAGCACGTCTTCTGCCTGGATGACGGGGCGCTGCGCAACGGGGCTTCGGAGAATCTGCCGCACCTGAGCGATGGATCGGATCTGGCTTACCTGATCTATACCTCCGGGACGACGGGACGCCCCAAAGGCGTTATGATCGAACACCGCAGCCTGCTGAACACGGCGGATGCGTACCGCCGGGAATACCGGCTGGGCGAATTCCCGGTACGGCTGCTGCAGCTGGCGAGCTTCTCCTTCGACGTATTCGTCGGCGATATCGCCCGGACGCTGTATAACGGCGGAATGATGGTCATTTGCCCCAAAGAAGACCGGATCGACCCGCAGCGCCTGTACGGCTGGATCCGCGACGAGGAGATCACTGTCTTCGAATCGACGCCGGCGCTGATCATTCCGTTCATGGACCACCTGGCGGCGGAGAACATCCAGCTGCCTTCGATGAAGCTGCTCATCACGAGCTCGGACAGCTGCAGCGTAGCGGATTACCGGGTGCTGCAGGAGCGCTTCGGCTCGCAATTCCGCATCATCAATGCTTATGGCGTGACCGAAGCGGCGATCGATTCGAGCTTCTACGATGAGCCTCTGTCCGCGCTGCCGGAGTCGGGCAACGTGCCGATCGGCCGGGCCTGGCTGAACGCAAGCTTCCAGATCGTCGACCCTTACCTGAATCCCGTTCCCGTCGGCGTGCTCGGCGAGCTGTGCATCGGCGGGTCCGGTGTAGCCAGAGGATATTGGGGGCAGCCGGAACTGACGTCGGAGAAGTTCGTCATGAGCCCGTTCGCCGCCGGCGAGCGGCTGTACCGTACCGGAGACCTGGCGCGCTGGACGGCGGACGGCCAGGTGGACTTCATCGGGCGGATCGACTACCAGGTGAAGATCCGGGGCTTCCGGATCGAGCTCGGAGAGATCGAAACGGCGCTGCTGCGCTTTGGCGGCGTCCGGCAGGCGGTAGTGGTCGACCTCGCGGATGACCGGGGCCAAAAATATCTTTGCGGCTACGTGGCGGCGGATGAATCGCTGGACCTGGCGGCGCTTCAGACGAGTCTGGAGCAGGAACTGCCGGTGCATATGGTCCCTGCGCGCATGATGCGTCTGGACCGGCTGCCCTTGACCCCGAACGGCAAGATCGACCGCAAGGCGCTGCCGGTGCCGCAGGAGCCGCTTCGTGCGGCCGGCACTTATGACGCTCCGCGGACGGAGATCGAGAAGGCCATCGCCGCAGCTTGGCAGGAGATCCTCGGCATTGAGCGCGTCGGCCGCAGGGATCACTTCTTCCAGCTCGGCGGCGATTCCATCAAGTCGATCCAGGTCTCATCCCGGCTGCACCGGGCGGGCTACAAGCTCGATGTGCGCGACTTGTTCAAATATCCGACGATCGCAGCCCTCGGCGCGCAAGTTCAGCCGCTGCTTCGGCTGGCGGACCAGGGAGAAGTCAAGGGAGAGGCGGAGCTCACGCCTGTCCAGTCCTGGTTCTTCCATCAAAGCTTCGCCGATCCGCACCATTATAACCAGTCGATGCTGCTCCGCCGCACGGACCGGTTCGACGAGCAAGCCCTGCGGCAGGTGCTGCAGAAGCTGACGGAACACCATGACGCCCTCCGGATGGTATTCTCCCGCCAGGCGGACGGACGCTTCCGGGCCTACAACCGGGGCATCGGAGAAGGCGAAGCCTTCACGCTGGAGACAGCGGACTTCCGGGGCGCGGGCGATCCGGCTGCCGAAGTCGGGGCCCATGCCGATGCGCTGGCACGGAGCCTGCGGCTCGAAGAAGGACCGTTGTTCAAGGCAGGGTTGTACCGCTGCGATGACGGGGACCATCTCTACCTCGCGATTCACCATCTTGTCATCGACGGGGTCTCCTGGCGCATTCTGCTCGAAGATCTCGCGCTCGGCTACGAGCAGGCATCGCGGGGCGAAGCGGTCCGCCTGCCGGCGAAGACCGACGCTTACCGCTCTTGGGGGGAGAAGCTCGCGCTCTATGCGCAGAGTCCGGCCCTTCAGGCTGAACGGGACTACTGGAGCCGGTTCGCAGCGCTCGATATTCCTCCGCTGCGCAAGGACTACGAGGCGGAGGCCCCTCTCCAG
Organism: Paenibacillus caseinilyticus; assembly: GCF_027533645.1. Taxonomy (GTDB): domain Bacteria; phylum Bacillota; class Bacilli; order Paenibacillales; family NBRC-103111; genus Paenibacillus_G; species Paenibacillus_G caseinilyticus. Next base: position 50,811 of record NZ_JAQAGY010000015.1, on the reverse strand, counting down.
CAGAGCAGCGAATCGGTGACCGTCCGGTGGAACGAGGACGAGACCCGCCGGCTGCTCCAGGAAGTTCACCGCGCTTACCGCACGGAGATGAACGATATTCTTCTGACCGCCCTGGCGCTGGCTGTCAGCGAGTGGAGCGGAGAGAACCGTGTGCTCGTGAACCTGGAAGGACACGGTAGGGAAGAGATCGTGCCGGATACCGACATGACGCGCACCGTGGGCTGGTTCACCAGCGAATATCCGGTGCTGCTCGAGACGCTGGAAGAGCGGAACCTGTCCCGGCAGATCAAGAAGATCAAGGAAGATCTGCGGGGCATCCCGAACAAAGGGATCGGTTACGGCATCTGCCGGTACCTGCCTGGCGGAGCGGACTCCGCATCGGAACGGGCCGCATGGGGCGCGGAGCCTTCCGTCTCCTTCAACTATCTGGGGCAATTCGACCAGGATCTCGAGAAGGGCGGCGTGGAATTCTCGCCGTATCCGAAGGGCGCAGACGTGAGCGAAAACCAGGTACGCGGTTTTCTGCTCGACATCAACGGCATGGTCTCCGGAGGCTCCCTCGTGATGGACCTCAGCTACAGCAGCGGGGAATACCGGAGGGAGACGGTCGAAGAGCTGGCGGGCTGTCTGCACCGCAGTCTGCAGGAGATCATCGCGCACTGCACGGCGATCGGTGAGCCGGTCCTGACGCCGAGTGACGTCCAGGTGAAAGGCATGACCGTAGAGGAATTGGACGGGATCGTAGAAGCGGTGCGGGAGCTCGGCGAGCTCGAGAACATCTATCCGCTCACGCCGATGCAGAAGGGCATGTGGTTCCATCATACGCTCGACCGGGAGGCCACTGCCTACTTCGAAGTCACGCGATTCCGGCTCCGGGGGGAGCTCGATGTGGAGGCCTTCTCGCTCAGCTGGAACCGGCTGGCACAGCGTCATGAGGCGCTGCGGACGGGCTTCTACGGCGGATGGAGAGGGGAACCGCTGCAGCTTGTCTACCGCGAGAAGCCGGTCGGCTTCGCCTATGAGGATCTGCGCGGCTTGACGGCAGAGCAGCAGGAGCTTCGCCTTGCGGAGATCGAGGCGGCCGACAAGCTCCAGGGCTTCGATCTGGAGAAGGATGCGCTGATGCGCGTCACGGTGACCCGTACGGAGGAGCAGGGCTATCACGTCCTCTGGACCTCGCACCATATTATTATGGATGGCTGGTGCCTGCCTCTCATCGCTGGAGAGCTGCTCGAGACCTACCGTGCGCTCGTGGGCGGAGGGGCGCCGGAGCTGAGCGAAGCCCCGTCCTATGCCCGGTATATCGAGTGGCTGGAGCATCAGGACAGCGAAGCCGCAGGAAGCTACTGGCAAGGGCTGCTCTCCGGCTACGAAGGCCAGACGGTACTTCCTCATGCGAATACGCCGAAGCCAGGCGACGTCTATGAGCCGGTCCACACGGAATGCCGGCTGAACCCGGCGCTGAGCGGACGGCTGAGTGCGGTCGCCCGCGAATATCAGGTGACCCTGAATACGTTGATGCAGGCGGTGTGGGGCATCCTGCTCCAGAAGTACAACGGTACGGACGATGTCGTCTTCGGTGGCGTCGTCTCAGGCAGACCGGCGGATATCCAGGGCATCGAGGAGATGATCGGTCTCTTCATCAATACGATTCCGGTACGGGTCGCCTGCAGTCCGGAAGAGAGTGCGGCCGAAGTCATGAAGAAGCTTCAAGAGAGCGCCCTGGCCTCGGCCCGGTACGATACTTATCCGCTCTATGAAATTCAGGCGCGCACTGCACAGAAGCAGTCGCTGATCTCGCATGTCGTCGCGTTCGAGAACTATCCGATGGACGAGCAGCTGGTGCAGGCGGCCGGCGAAGAGAACGGAGAGCTCCGCATCACGGATGTGGAGGTTGCCGAACAGACGAACTATGATTTTACGCTGATGATTATCCCGGGAGATGAGATCCGGGTCCACGCGGACTATAACGGCAGCGTGTTCGAGCGCAGCGGCATTGAGCGGCTTATGGGCCATCTGGTTCATGTGCTCGGTCAGATTGCTTCCAATCCGCATATCCCGGTCGGGGAGCTGGAGCTGTCCACCGAACCGGAAGTCAGCGAAATTATGGAAATCTTCAACGATACCGATGCCGATTATCCGGGGGATGCCACGATTCACGGCTTGTTCGAACAGCAGGCGCAGCGGACGCCGGATGCGGTGGCCGTTATCTTCGAAGGAGAGTCGCTGACTTACCGGGAGCTGGACCGCAGAGCGAACCGGCTTGCCCATACGCTGCGGAGCCTAGGAGCCGGCCCGGACGGACTTGTCGGCCTAATGGCCCGCCGCTCCCTGGACATGATCGTCGGCATCATCGCCATCCTGAAGTCAGGCGGCGCCTACGTGCCGATCGATCCCGAATACCCGGAAGAGCGGATCGCCTATATGCTGCAGGATTCCGGGGCGAAGCTGCTGCTTGTGCAGCGGGAGCTTCAGGAACAGGCCGCCTTCGAAGGAACGGTCATCCTGCTGGATGACGAGCGTTCGTATGCCGGGCCTGAGGACAGTCCGCAGAGCGGGGCGGGGCCGGAGCATCTCGCGTACGTCATCTATACATCGGGGACGACGGGCAAGCCGAAGGGCACGCTGATCGAGCACCGGAACGTGGCAAGGCTGCTGTTCAACAACCGGAACCTGTTCGATTTTGGCACCGGAGATACTTGGACCTTCTTCCACTCATTCTGCTTCGACTTCTCGGTGTGGGAGATGTACGGCGCGCTGCTCTACGGCGGCAGGCTGGTGGTTGTCCCTGCACTTACAGCCAAGAATCCGGCCCAGTTCCTTCAGCTGCTGAAGGAGCAGCAGGTGACGATCCTGAACCAGACGCCGACCTACTTCTACCAGCTGCTCCGCGAAGCCTTGGCGGAGGAGGGGACTCCTCTGCAGCTTCGTCAGGTGATCTTCGGAGGCGAGGCGCTCAGCCCGCAGCTGCTGCGGGAATGGAGAAGCCGTTACCCGGCTGTACAGCTTATCAACATGTACGGCATTACCGAAACGACCGTGCACGTGACCTATAAAGAGATAACCGAGAGAGAAATGGAGCAGGGCAAAAGCAACATCGGCCGCCCGATCCCTACGCTCCAGGTGTACATTCTGGACGGCAACGGAAAGCATGCGCCTGCAGGCGTCGCCGGCGAGATGTATGTGGCGGGAGCAGGACTCGCCCGCGGGTACTTGAACCGGCCGGAGCTGACGGCGGAGAAATTCGTGCCGAATCCCTTCGTCCCCGGCGAGCGGATGTACAAGAGCGGCGACTTGGCCCGCTGGATGCCGGACGGCAGCATCGAGTACCTGGGCCGGATCGACCATCAGGTCAAAATCCGCGGCTATCGCATCGAGCTCGGCGAAGTCGAGTCCCGGCTGCTGGATCTCGGGCCGGTACAGGAAGCCATCGTTCTCGCCAGGCAGGATGCGGCGGGACAGCCGCACCTCTGCGCGTACTTCGTCGCGGACCGGACGATGACCGTCAGCGAGATCAAGGGCCTGCTCTCGGAGCAGATGCCGGCTTATATGCTGCCTACGTACTTCGTGCAGCTTGAACGTATGCCGCTCACCTCCAACGGGAAGACCGACCGCAAGGCGCTCCCGGCACCTGAGGAGAGCCTGAATACCGGCGGGGCGTTCCTCGCTCCCCGCACGCCGGCCGAAGCGCAGCTTCTGGCGATCTGGCAGGAGGTGCTGGGCGTCCGCCGGATCAGCGTCACGGACAGCTTCTTCGAACTCGGCGGGCATTCGCTCCGCGCGACGACGCTGGTCAGCCGCGTACGGCAGGAGATGGGAGCCGAACTGCCGCTGCGGGATGTGTTCCGTTATCCGACGATCGCCGAGATGGCCGAAGCGCTGGGGCAGACGGAAGAGAAGGCCTACGCGCCGATCCCCGCTGCCGCAGAGCGGACCTATTATCCGGTCTCCTCGGCGCAGAAGCGATTGTATATCCTTCATCAGTTGGAAGGCGCACAGCTCAGCTACAACATGCCGGGACTGATCGAGCTGCAGGGCACGCTGGACCGGAGCCGCTTCGAAGAAGCGTTCCGCTCGCTGATCGACCGGCACGAGACGCTGCGTACGGGCTTCTGGATGGAAGACGGCGAGCCGGTGCAGGCGGTCAGCGCGGCCGTGGACTTCGCCGTAGAAGAATGGCCTGCCCTAGAGGGCGCCAGTGACGATCTCCTGAACGGCTTCGTCCGCGCCTTCGACTTGGCCAAGCCGCCACTGCTGCGGATCGGGCTCGCGAAGCAGGCGGAAGACCGTTATCTCATGCTCTTCGATATGCACCATATCATCTCCGACGGGGTCTCCATCGATATTCTGGTCGAAGAATTCACGAAGCTGTATAACGGGCAGACGCTTAACGCCCTGCCGCTGCAATACAAAGACTATGCGGTATGGCAGCAGTCCGAGGAACAATCCGGGCGCAGGAAGCAGGAGGAAGCTTACTGGCTCCGCGCATTCGCCGGTGAACTTCCGGTCCTCGAGATGCCTGCGGATTATCCGCGTCCAGCCGTGCAGAGCTACGATGGGGAGACGCTGGACTTTACGGTGGATGCCGAAGTCAATGGCGCTTTGAACCGGCTAGCCGCCGAGAGCGGCACGACGCTGTACATGGTGCTGCTCGCCTCCTTTAAGGTGCTGCTTCATAAGTATACGGGCCAGGAGGATATCGTAGTCGGCACGCCGATCGCCGGGAGAACTCACGGAGATCTGCAGGGGCTGATCGGGATGTTCGTCAATACCTTGGCCGTACGCAGTTATCCGGGGGCCGGGAAGACGTTCTTGACGTACCTCGGAGAAATCAAGGAAACGCTGCTCGGCGCCTACGAATATCAGGATTATCCGTTCGAGGAACTCGTAGAGAGTCTGAGGCTGGCCCGGGATCTGAGCCGCAATCCGCTCTTCGATACGATGTTCACCCTGCAGAATACGGAGAACAAGGCGTTCGGCCTTGAAGGTCTGGAACTGACTCTTCGTCCAACGGGCGCAAGCGTATCGAAGTTCGATTTGTCCCTTGACGTGACCGAGAAGGACGGTGCGCTCGAATGCTCGCTGGAGTATGCGACAAGCTTGTTCAAGCGGGAGACGGCCGAGCGGCTGGCAGGCCACTTCCGGCAGCTGCTCCAGGCGGTAGCGGGGCAGCCGGAAGCGGAGATCCACCGGCTGGACATGCTCACCGGGAGCGAGAGGGCAGAACTGCTCCGCGCGTTCAACCCTCCGGCATCGGATGCGCTGGACGCACCGCTTCACCGCACGTTCTCGGAGCTGTTCGAGGAGCAGGCGGCCCGCACGCCGGACCGGCTTGCGGTCGTATACGAGAAGAGCGAGCTGACCTACGGGGAGCTGAACGGCAGGGCGAACCAGCTCGCGCGGACGCTCCGAGGCCGTGGCGTGGGGCCAGGCCGCCTCGTCGGCATCCTGGCGGACCGCTCCGTGGACTTGCTCGTCGCTGTCATGGCCGTATGGAAGGCCGGCGGAGCTTATGTGCCGGTCGACCCGGACTATCCGGCCGAGCGCATCCGCCTCATGCTCGAAGACAGCGAAGCTTCCGTGCTGCTGACGCAGACACACTTGAAGGAGCTCTCCGAGGAATGGCTGGCTGCGGGCGGGGCAGGCAAGACCGTGCTGTGCCTGGACAACGAACCGCTGTTCAGCGGGGACGCATCGAACTTGACCGCGCTTGCCGGCCCAAGCGATCTGGCCTACGTGATCTACACGTCGGGCACGACCGGACGGCCGAAGGGCGTCATGATCGAGCACCGCAGCCTCGTGAACACGGCAGACGGCTACCGCAGGGAGTACCGGCTGGACCGGTTCCCGGTACGGCTGCTGCAGCTGGCGAGCTTCTCCTTCGACGTATTCGTCGGGGACATCGCCCGGGCGCTCTACAACGGCGGCCTCATGGTCATCTGCCCGCAGGAAGACCGGATCGATCCGGCACGTCTGCATCACTGGATCGTGGAGCGGGAGATTACGGTATTCGAATCGACGCCGGCGCTCATCGTGCCGTTCATGGAATATGTACACGAGCAGGGGCTGGCGCTGGATTCCATGGAGCTGCTCATCACGAGCTCGGACAGCTGCAGTGTCTCCGACTACCGGACGCTCCAGGAGCGGTTCGGCTCGCAGATGCGGATCATCAACGCTTATGGCGTGACCGAAGCGGCGATCGACTCCAGCTTCTATGACGAGCCGCTGTCTGCTCTGCCGGCAGCCGGCAGCGTGCCGATCGGACGCGCTTGGCTGAATGCCGCGTTCTATATCGTAGATGCGTACCTGAACCCGGTGCCGGTCGGCGTGCTCGGCGAGCTGTGCATCGGCGGAGCCGGGGTGGCGCGGGGCTACTGGAACCGGGAGGACCTGACGGCGGAGAAATTCGTTGACAGCCCGTTCGCCCCGGGCGAGAAGCTGTACCGCACCGGCGACCTGGCGCGCTGGACGGCGGACGGCCAGGTGGACTTCATCGGCCGGATCGACCACCAGGCGAAGATCCGCGGCTACCGGATCGAGACCGGCGAGATCGAATCTCTCCTGCTGCAGACTGCCGGCGTGAGAGAAGCCGTAGTGGCCGTCGTAGAGGACGGCAGCGGAGGCAAGGCGCTGTGCGCTTACTATGCGGCAGACGAGAGCGGCAACCGTGAGGAGGCCGTGACGGCCGCCGGGCTGCGCGAGGGGTTGTCGCAGATCCTGCCGGGCTATATGATCCCGTCCTACTTCGTACAGCTGCCGAAGCTTCCACTGACGCCGAACGGGAAGATCGACCGCAAAGCGCTGCCGAAGCCGCAGGGCGGAGCAGACTCCGGTATGGCGTACGTCGCACCGCGGACCGGGCTCGAAGGGAAGCTGGCGCAGATCTGGGAGAAGGTGCTCGGCACGGAGCAGATCGGAGTCAAAGATAACTTCTTCGAGCGGGGCGGCCATTCGCTGCGGGCGACGACGCTAGTAGGCCGTATAGCCAAAGAGCTTGGGGCCGAGCTGCCGCTGCGCGAAGTGTTCCGCTGCCCGACCGTCGAGGCGATGGCCTTGGCAATCAGAAGCTTGGAGACGCAGGCGCGCGCCGGGATTCCCCGGGCGGAGGAGCAGCCTTATTATCCGGTCACCTCGGCCCAGAAGCGGCTGTTCATCCTGCAGCAGCTCGAAGGGGCGGAACTGAGCTACAACATGACGGGCTTCTATACGCTGGCAGGGAAGATCGACCGCGACCGGTTCGAAACCGCATTCCGCCAGTTGATCGGCAGGCATGAGATCCTGCGAACCGGCTTCCGCATGGCCGGCGGCGTTCCCGTGCAAGTGGTACAGCCGGCAGAAGACACCTCATTCCTCGTGGAGTACTTCAAGGCGGCGGGCGAGGAGGAGGCCAGAGGGATTGCCTCCCGATTCGTGAGAGCGTTCGAGCTGGAGCAGCCGCCTCTGCTGCGGGCCGGGCTCATCGAGCTGGAGGCGGAGCGCCATATTCTCTTGTTCGATATGCATCATCTCATCTCCGACGGCGTCTCGGTCGATATCCTGGTGGAAGAATTCAGCCGGTTGTACGGGGGAGAAGAACTCCCGCCGCTTCCGCTTCAATATAAAGATTACGCGGTATGGCAGAACTCGGCGGAGGGAGTGGAGCGGATTGCCGCCCAGGAAGCCTATTGGCTGAACATGTTCCACGGGGAGCTGCCGAAGCTCGAACTGCCGACCGACTATGCGAGACCCGCACGCCGGAGCTACGAAGGCGATGCGCTGCAGTTCGGCGTCCCGCTCGCGCTCGGCAGCAAGCTGGAAGGCTTGGCCGAAGCATCCGGCACGACCTTGTACATGGTGCTGCTGGCCGCCTACAGTGTTCTGCTCCACAAGTATTCGGGCCAGGAAGATATCGTCATCGGTACGCCGGTGGCGGGCAGAAGCCACGCGGACCTGGAGCCGCTCATCGGAATGTTCGTCAACACGTTGGCGCTCCGCACGGCTCCTGCACGGGAGAAGCGGTTCTTGGCTTATCTCGAGGAGATCCGCGAAGTGACCCTCGGCGCGTACGAACACGGGGAGTATCCATTCGAGGAACTGGTCGAGAAGCTTCAGGCGCCTTGGGATGCGAGTCGGAACAATCCGCTGTTCGATACGGTGTTTGCGCTGCAGAATACGGAAGACACGGAGCTGGCGTTAGGCGGTCTGACGGTGGAGCCTTATGACGACGGGGCTACGGCGGCGAAGTTCGACCTCGTGCTGGAGATGGGACAGCGGGACGGCGGTTTGTACGGCAGGTTCGAGTACAGCACGGCCCTGTTCTCCGGAGGCATGATCGGCAATCTGGCGGATGACCTGCTGGGCATCCTGGAACAGCTTGGAAGCCAGCCGGACATCACCATCGGGGAGATGGGGCTGAAGAGTCAGACAGGCATGGAAACAGCGGTGGAAGAAATCGATTTTGCATTCTAAGGCATAAGGCATCAGCCCGTCCGCCGGAAGAGCGCGTTCGTGAAACGCGTGGACGGCAAGGGGGGAGCGACGGGGTGACACCTGCGCTCCCGGTCCGGCCGGCCGGGACGGACGGGAATTACATACCGTAGATGTTATAGCGTGAATGACATAGCTTGCTTACATTAGAGGGGAGACAAGGATTGTGGCATTCGAGAAAGAAACCTTGTATTGGAACGAAGTATTCGAGGGTGACGAAGATACGCTGACAATGATCCCTTATACGGAAGCCCCGGCCCAAACCCAGAACAACCTGCGTTCCCTTCGAGGCGTACTGCCCGGGGAACAATCCCAGCGGATTATTCAGATGAGCAGAGGATCCCACCTTGCAGCCTATATGATATTGCTGTCGGGGGTCCACTGCCTTCTTTACCGATATACAGGCAGCCCATCCATCGTGACAGGCATGCCGATCGTCAAGCGTGCGGACGATGCGCGGCGATATCTCAACCATACGATACCGGTCTCAAGCGCGGTAAGCGCGGACACCACCTTCCGCGAGCTGCTGAATGCGGTCAAGACGTCCGTGACGGAAGGCGTGAAGCATCAAAATATCCCGTTCCGCCTGCTGACGGAACGCCTGCAGATGCTCCATACGGACAGCGGCGTACCGATCGTGCATACTCTTGTATCGCTCGAAGGCCTGCACGGCGACGATTCGCGCCAGAATGTAACGGCCGATGTGGAGTTCGGCTTCGAGATAGCGGATGAGCAGATCCGTTACGGGATTGCATATAACGAAAGTCTATATAGCGAAGCGTTCATGAAGGCGGCTGCGGGCCATCTGGAGACACTCTTCGCTTCGGTGCTGGCAGATCTGGACCTGCCGGTAGGCCGGGCGGAGCTTCTCGCCCCGGAAGAGAAGACATCGATACTCGAGACCTTCAACGATACGGCGGCGGACTTCCCGCGCGGACAGACGATTCACGGGCTGTTCGAGGAACAAGCGTCGCGCCGTCCTGAAGCGGTCGCCGTCGTCTGCGAAGGACGGCAGCTGACCTACGCGGAGCTCAACGGGCGGGCCAACCGCCTGGCGCGGACGCTCCGTGATCTCGGCGTACAGCCGGACTCCATCGTCGGCCTGATGACCGAGCGGTCGGTGGACATGGTCGTCGGCCTGCTGGCGGTCCTGAAGGCGGGCGGTGCCTATGTGCCGATCGATCCGGGGTACCCGGAAGACCGGATCCGTTACATGCTGGAGGACTCGGGTGCGAAAGTGCTGCTGACACAGCGCCATCTGGAAGACCGCGCCACGTTCGGCGGCGTACTTGCAGCCTTGGACGAGGAGCGCATCTACAGTGCGGACGACTCGAACCTGGAGCCGGCAGCAGGCCAAGACAATCTCGCCTACGTCATCTATACGTCCGGAACCACGGGCCAGCCGAAGGGCGTGATGGTCGAGCACCGCGGGCTCGTGTCTCTGAAGATCATGTTCCGCGATACGCTGGGAATTACCGAGCAGGATCGGATCGTGCAGTTCGCCAGCTTCTCTTTCGATGCCTCGTGCTGGGAAATCTACAAAGCGCTGTTCTTCGGAGCGGCCTTGTATATCCCTTCTTCCGAGACGATCCTCGATTACCGCAAATTCGAGAACTTCATGGCGGAGAACGGGATCACGGCAGCGATCCTGCCTCCAACCTATGCGGCATACCTCCATCCGGACAGCATGCCGGGCTTCCGTACGCTGGTGACGGGCGGCTCCGCCGCTTCGCCTGAATTCGTCCAGCAGTGGAAGGAACGCGTATCTTACTTTAACGCTTACGGACCGACGGAGGCGTCCATTGTCACGTCCGTATGGGCAGCGCCGTCCGTAGGCGCCGTGCCCAAGACGGTGCCGATCGGGCGTCCGATTGCCAACCACCGTCTGTATGTGCTCGATGGAAGCCTGAATGTGCTGCCTGTCGGCGTCCCCGGTGAGCTGTGCATCGGGGGCGTCGGGGTCGGCCGCGGGTATCTGAACCGGCCGGAGCTGACGAGCGAGAAGTTCGTGGAAGACCCGTACCTTGCAGGCGGGCGGATGTACCGCACCGGCGACTTGGTCCGCTGGCTGCCTGACGGAACGATCGAGTATATGGGCCGGATCGACCATCAGGTCAAAATCCGGGGCTACCGCATCGAGCTCGGTGAGGTGGAAGCGCAGCTGGCGAAGGCGGATGGCGTGCTGGAAGCGGCTGTGACGGCCATCGACGACGAAGCAGGCCAAAAGCAGCTCTGCGCCTACTTCACGGCGGAGCGCGAGCTGTCCGCAGCCGAGCTGCGCAGCGCCATGTCGGCGGAGCTGCCGGGGTATATGATCCCGTCGCACTTCGTTCAGCTCGAGCGGATGCCGCTGACGCCGAACGGCAAGATCAACCTGAAGGCACTGCCTGCTCCAACCGCCGGAACATCAAGCGGGACGCCTTACGTGGAACCCCGCACGCCGCTGGAAGCGCAGCTGGCCGCCATCTGGCAAGAAGTGCTCGGCGTGCCGAAGGTCGGCGTTCACGATAATTTCTTCGAGCTCGGCGGGCACTCGCTCCGCGCAGCCTCTCTGATCGGTAAGCTGTACGAAGAGATGAACGTGGAGCTGCCGTTCCGTGATGTCTTCAGCGCACCGACCGTTGAGGGCATGGCGGAAGCGGTCAGCCGGCTGGAGGCGCAGGCGTACCGTGCGATTCCGGCGGCTCCGCTCCTCGAAGCATACCCGCTTTCTTCTGCGCAGAAGCGTCTGTTCATTCTGCAGCAGCTCGAAGGGGCCGAGCAAACCTACAACATGCCGGAAGCGCTGCTTCTGGAAGGTCCGCTGGACCGGGATCGCTTGGAAGCAGCGTTCCGTACGCTGATCGCCCGTCATGAGTCGCTGCGCACCGGATTCGGGATGAAGGACGGAGAACCTGTGCAGCGGATCCATGCGGAGGTGAATTTTGAGCTGGAATACAACGAGGCGGACGAAGCCGGGGCCGAAGAGCTTGTCCGCAGCTTCGTACGCACCTTCGATCTCGCGAAGCCGCCGCTCCTGCGCGTAGGCTTGGTCAGGCTGGGGGCAGAGCGCCATATTCTGCTCATCGATCTGCATCACATCGTCTCCGACGGCGTCTCTGCCGACGTGCTCGTGGACGAGCTGGGCCGGCTCTATGCAGGCGAGGAACTGGCTCCGCTGCGCATACAATACAAGGACTATGCCGTATGGCAAGGAACCGATGCGGTCCAGGAGCAGCTCCGCCTTGAAGAGGCGTACTGGCTGGAGCGGTTCGGCGGCGAGCTTCCCGTTCTTGAACTGCCGGCCGACTATGCGCGTCCGGCTGTACAGAGCTATGAGGGAAGCGTGTTCGAAGGCATGCTCGATCCGGCAACCGGTGCCTCGCTGCGCCGCCTGGCCGCCGAATCCGGGACGACGCTGTATATGGTGCTGCTTGCGGCCTATAAGGTTCTGCTGCACAAATATACGGGGCAGGAAGATATCGTGGTCGGCACACCGGTGGCCGGACGGACGCACGGGGACCTGCAGGGGCTGATCGGGATGTTCGTCGGCACGCTGGCGGTGCGCAGCTATCCGGCTGCCGAGAAGACCTTCCTGTCTTACCTGGCAGAGATCAAGGAGGCGTCACTCGGCGCTTACGAACACCAGAACTACCCATTCGAGGACCTGGTGGACCGGTTGAACCTGCCGAGGGATCTCAGCCGCAACCCGCTGTTCGATACAATGTTCTCGCTGCATACGCCGGAGAACAAGGAACTGCGTCTGGGGAGCTTGACGCTCTCCCCTTATCCGAGCGGACAGAATATCGCCAAATTCGACCTCAGCTTGGACATCGTGGAGGAAGGCGAAGGATTCGCTTATACGCTGGAGTATGCGACGGCTCTCTTCAAGCCGGAGACGATGCAGCGGTTCGCCGGGCACTTCGCCGAGCTGCTCCGCTCGATCGGGGAAGCGCCGGAGTCGAAGATCGCCTTGCTTCCTATCGTTTCTTCCAGTGAACTGGAAGAAATTCTGCATGGATTCAACCCGCCGGCAGCGAATAGCCTGACAGCGCCGCTGCACCGTCCGTTCCACGAGCTGTTCGAGGAGCAGGCGGCGCGCACGCCGGAAGCGGCGGCCGTCGCCTACCCGGGCAGCGAGCTGTCGTATCGCGAGCTGAACGAGCGCGCGAACGTGCTGGCGCGCAGGCTGCGCAGTGCAGGCGTAGCGCCGGACCGTCTCGTCGGCATCCTGGCCGACCGGTCCGTGGATCTGGTCGTCGCCGCGCTGGCCGTATGGAAGGCCGGCGGTGCCTACGTGCCGATCGACCCGGACTATCCGGCGGAGCGCATCCGCCTCATGCTGGAGGACAGCGAAGCTTCCGTGCTCCTGACGCAGTCGCACCTGCTGGAGCTGGCGCAGCAGCCGGATTCGGCGGCGCAAGGCGAAGCGGGCGGCACGCTGCGCACGGTGCTGTGCCTGGATGACGCCTCCCTGTACGAAGGGGACGCGTCCAACCTGACGCCGCTGGCCGCAGCAAGCGATCTGGCCTACGTGATCTACACGTCGGGCACGACCGGACGGCCGAAGGGCGTCATGATCGAGCACCGCAGCCTCGTGAACACCGCGGACGGCTACCGCAGGGAGTACCGGCTGGACCGGTTCCCGGTACGGCTGCTGCAGCTGGCGAGCTTTTCCTTCGACGTATTCGTCGGGGACATCGCCCGGACGCTGTACAACGGCGGACTCATGTTCATCTGCCCCAAAGACGACCGGATCGACCCGGCGCGTCTGCATCACTGGATCGCGGAGCGGGAGATTACGGTATTCGAATCGACGCCGGCGCTCATCGTGCCGTTCATGGAGTATGTGCATGAAGAGGGGCTGACGCTCCATTCGATGGAGCTGCTCATCACGAGCTCGGACAGCTGCAGCGTCTCCGACTACCGGACGCTCCAGGAGCGGTTCGGCTCGCAGATGCGGATCATCAACGCCTATGGCGTGACCGAAGCGGCGATCGACTCGAGCTTCTACGACGAGCCGCTGGCTGTCCTGCCGGCTTCGGGCAATGTGCCGATCGGCCGGGCGTACCTCAATGCCGCCTTCTATATCGTGGATGCGTACCTGAACCCGGTGCCGGTCGGCGTGCTCGGCGAGCTGTGCATCGGCGGAGCCGGGGTGGCGCGGGGCTACTGGAACCGGGAGGACCTGACGGCGGAGAAATTCGTCGACAGCCCGTTCGCCCCGGGCGAGAAGCTGTACCGCACCGGTGACCTGGCGCGCTGGACGGCAGACGGCCAGGTGGACTTCATCGGCCGGATCGACCACCAGGCGAAGATCCGCGGCTACCGGATCGAGACCGGCGAGATCGAATCGCTGCTCCTGCAGGCGGGAGGCGTGAAGGAGACGGTCGTGGCCGTCATCGACGACGGCAGCGGGAACAAAGCGCTGTGCGCGTACTATGTGCCGGAAGCCGGCACGGCCGGCGGCGAAGGGGTGAGCGCGGCGGAGCTGCGCGACAAGCTGTCGCAGACGCTGCCGGGCTATATGATCCCGTCGTACTTCGTGGAGCTGGCGAAGCTGCCGCTGACGCCGAACGGGAAGATCGACCGCAAGGCGCTGCCGGCGCCGCAGGGAGCGGCCGCAGCGGGCGCCGAGTATGTGGCGCCGCGTACGGAGCTCGAAGCGAAGCTGGCGCGGGTGTGGGAAGAAGTGCTGGGCACGGAGCGCATCGGCGTCAAGGACAACTTCTTCGAGCGCGGCGGACACTCGCTGCGGGCGACGACGCTCGCTAGCCGGGTGTACAAGGAGCTCGGAGCCGAGCTGCCGCTGCGCGAGGTGTTCCGCTGCTCGACGGTGGAAGCGATGGCGCGCCTGATCGAAGGCATGGAGAAGCGTGAATTCGTGGACATTCCGAAGGCAGCGGCCAGCGATTATTATCCGCTGTCCTCCGCACAGAAGCGTCTGTTCATTCTGCAGCAGCTCGAAGGAGCGGAGCAGAACTACAACATGCCGGGCACGATGGTCATCCGGGGCCGTCTGGATTACACCCGGTTCGAGGAAGCATTCCGCGGCGTGATCGCGCGGCACGAGACGCTGCGCACGGGCTTCGAGCTCGTGAACGGCGAGCCGGTGCAGCGTATTCACCCGCAGGTGGACTTCCAAGTGGAGTATCTGGAGGCTGCCGGCCAGGAAGGGGAACCCGAAGTCGAAGCGGCCGTGGAAGCGTTCGTGCGCACCTTTGACTTGACCCAGCCGCCGCTGCTGCGCGTCGGTCTCCTGCGGATCGCGGAGGATCACCATATTCTCCTCTTCGACATGCATCACATCATCTCGGACGGCGTATCGACGGATCTTCTCGTGGACGAATTCACCGCGCTATACAGCGGAGAAGGACTGCCCGAGCTGCGCTTGCAATACAAAGATTACGCGGTATGGCAGCAGTCCGCCGCCGAACAGGAGCGCATCCGGGCGCAGGAAGCCTACTGGCTCGAGATGTACCGCGGCGAGCTGCCGGTGCTGGAGATGCCGCTGGACTATGCAAGGCCTGCCGTACAGAATTTCGACGGCGGCGTAGTCACTTTCGCTATCGCGCCGGACGTTGTGCAGAGACTGAAGACGATCGCAGCGGACCGCGGGGCGACGCTCTTCATGGCGCTGTTCGCGGCCTACAATACCCTTCTCCACAAATATACGGGGCAGGAGGATCTCGCCGTCGGCACGCCGATCGCCGGAAGAACCCGCGAGGATCTGCAGGGGCTCATCGGGATGTTCGTCGGCACGCTGGCGGTCCGCTCCTTCCCGGCCGGAACCAAACCGTTCACCGCCTATTTGGATGAAATCAAAGAGACGATGCTCGGCGCGTACCAGAACCAGGAGTATCCGTTCGAGTCGCTCGTCGAAAAGCTGCAGGTCGCCCGCGACCTCAGCCGTAATCCGGTGTTCGATACGATGTTTGTCCTGCAGAACACGGAGAACAAGGAAGCGGACCTGCGCGGACTGGAGCTTGCCGCTTATCCGAAGGAGTACAATGCGGCGAGATTCGATCTTACGCTGGATATGACCGAGCAAGGAGGCGGGCTGGAGTGCCGTCTCGAGTACGCTTCGGCGCTGTACAAGCCGGAGACGATGGAACGGTTCGCGAAGCACTTCGGGCAGCTGCTCGAATCGATCGGGGAAGCGCCGTCGAAGCCGCTCGCTCTGCTGGGGATGCTGACGGAGAGTGAGCTTGCACTGCTGCAGGGAGGATTCAACGGGACCGATGCCCACTACCCGCAGGAGCAGACGATCCACGGTCTCTTCGAAGAGCAGGCAGAGCGGACGCCGGATGCCCTCGCGGTCGTATACGAGGGGCAGAGGCTGACCTACCGCGAGCTGAACGAACGGGCGAACCGGCTGGCGCGGACGCTGCGCGGCGAAGGCGTGGCGAAGGACTCGCTGGTAGGGCTGATGGTCCGCCGTTCGGCGGATATGGTCGCTGCGGTGCTCGCTGTACTGAAGGCTGGCGGCGCTTATGTGCCGATCGATCCCGAGTATCCCGAAGACCGGATCCGCTACATGCTGGACAATTCGGGTGCCGGGGTGCTGCTCACCGAGACGGAACTGCGGGGACAGGTGTCTTTCGGCGGCCGGGTGCTGGCGGTGGACGACGAGTCGGTATATGCTGCGGACGGTACCAATCCGCAGTACGGCGGCACGCCTGACGATCTCGCTTATGTTATCTATACATCGGGGACGACGGGCAAGCCAAAAGGGGTTATGCTCGAGCACCGCGGACTGGTCAGCCTGAAAGTCATGCTGGAGCAGACGCTGCGTATGAGCGCGGAGGACCGGGTGATCCAGTTCGCCTCCCTCTCCTTCGACGCGTCGGTGTGGGAGATGCTCGGCGCCCTCTACTTCGGGGCATCGCTGCATATTCCTTCGTCCGATACGATTCTGGATTATGCCGCCTTCGAGCGCTTCATGAACGAGCAGGAGATCACGACGGCCACGCTGCCGCCGAGCTATGCGGCCTATCTGCAGCCGGAGCGTCTGCCGGCGCTGAAGAAGCTGATTACCGCCGGATCCGCGGTATCGGTGGAGCTCGTGCAGCAGTGGAAGGACAGCGTGGCGTATTTCAACGCGTACGGTCCGACCGAGGATTCCATCTGCTCGACGATCTGGCAGGCGGATGACTCGCAGCTCGGCAAGTCCGTCCCGATCGGGGGACCGCTGCCGAATCACCGTCTCTATATGGTCGACAGCTACGGGCAGCTCCTGCCGGTAGGTGCGGCGGGAGAGCTGTGCGTGGCGGGCGCGGGTCTGGCCCGGGGCTATCTGAACCGCCCCGACCTGACGGCGGAGAAGTTCGTCGACAATCCGTTCGAGTCGGGCGGGCGCATGTACCGCACGGGCGATCTGGCCCGCTGGCTGCCGGACGGCACGGTCGAGTATCTCGGCCGGATCGACCATCAGGTGAAGATCCGCGGCTACCGCATCGAGCTCGGCGAAATCGAGGAGCAGCTGCTGAAGACGGAATCCGTGCAGGAAGCGATCGTGATCGCCCATGAAGACGCGGCGGGACAAAAGCAGCTCTGCGCTTATTTCACGGCGGAGCAGGCGTTGACGGCAGGAGGGCTGAGAGCGGCCCTGGCTGCGCAGCTGCCGGGCTATATGGTACCGTCCTTCTTCGTTCAGCTGGAGCGCATGCCGCTGACGCCGAACGGCAAGATTGACCGGAAGGCGCTGCCGGCTCCGGAGGAGAGCATGCTGAGGGACGGCGAATATGTCGCTCCGCGCACGCCTGAAGAGAAGGCGCTCGCAGATGTGTGGCAGGCAGTGCTGGGTACCTCCCGCGTCGGCGTTACCGATCATTTCTTCGAGCTCGGCGGGGACTCCATCAAGTCCATCCAAGTGTCGTCGAGGCTGCATGGGGCAGGCTATAGGTTGGAGATCCGGGATCTGTTCAAATACCCGACGATCGCCCAGCTCGGCGCTCATCTGAAGCCTCTCACGCGGATCGCCGATCAGGGCGAAGTGACGGGTGACGTGACCCTGCCTCCGATTCAGCGGTGGTTCTTCGGGCAGCAGCCTCCGCAGCCGCAGCATTTTAACCAGGCTGTGATGCTGCTTCGCAAGGAGCGGTTCGACGAAGAGGCGCTGAGACTGGTGCTCGGCAAGCTGGCGGAGCATCACGATGCGCTGCGGATCGTATACAAGCAGACGGAGCAAGGAGTGGAAGCCCGCAACCGCGGAATCCGCGAAGGAGAGCTGGTTCATCTGGAAGTCGCCGACTTCCGGAGCCTGGACGACTGCACGGAAGCGGTCGAGGCGCGGGCGAACGCCATCCATCGCAGCATCGACCTCGAAGCGGGGCCGCTGCTGAAGGCAGGCTTGTTCCGCTGCCCGGACGGCGACCACCTGCTGCTCGTCATCCATCATGGTGCGGTGGACGGCGTGTCATGGCGCATTCTCCTCGAGGATCTCTCGACAGGTTACGAGCAGGCGGTGCGCGGCGAAGAGCTGCGATTCCCGGCGAAGACCGATGCCTACCGCCTCTGGTCGGCGGCACTTGCCGAGTACGCCCAGTCCCCGGCGATGGAGGAGGAGCTGGCCTATTGGCTCGAAGCGGATCAAGCGGCCGTGCCGCCGCTGCCGAGAGACCGGTTCGCTGACACGCCGCTGCAGGCGGACAGCGAGTCGGTGGTCGTGCAGCTCAGCAGTCATGAGACCCGGCAGTTGCTGCAGCAGGCGAATCAGGCTTACCGCACCGAGGTGAACGACATCCTGCTGACGGCGCTCGGTACGGCTGTAGCGCAGTGGGGCGGGATGGAGCGGATGCGGATCAATCTTGAAGGGCACGGGCGCGAGTCGATCCTGACGGATGTGGATGTATCCCGTACGGTAGGGTGGTTCACCAGCAAGTACCCGCTGCTTCTGGAAGTGCCGCATGGCGAGGAGCTCGGGCGGAGAATCAAGCGGGTGAAGGAAAGCCTGCGCCGCATTCCGAACAAAGGCATCGGTTATGGCATGTGCCGGTATCTGCGTCCGGGGGCGGAGGAGTTCCCATGGGGCTCCGAACCCGAGATTGGCTTCAACTATCTCGGCCAGTTCGATGCGCAGGACGACAGCGGGGCGATTGGAATGTCGCCTTACGGCAGCGGAGAGGCGGCAAGCGGACGCCAGCCGCGCAGCTTCGTGCTCGATATCACGGGGATGGTCGCCGAAGGCTCGTTGAGTCTTGATATCAGCTACAGTCCTGCGGAGTACGACAAGAGCACGATCGAATCGCTGGCGGCTCTGCTGCAGGAGAGCCTCTCTACTGTCATCGCCCACTGCGCGGCAAAAGAACGTCCGGAACTCACACCGAGCGATGTGCAGTACGCCGGGTTGACGGCCGAGGAACTCGAGCATCTCGAATCCCGTACGCGGGAGATCGGGGAGATTGAGAACATCTACTCGCTGACGCCGATGCAGCAGGGCATGTGGTTCCACAGTGCTTTGGACCGCGAGGCGGGCGCGTATTACGAACAGACCCGGCTGACCCTTGCAGGACAGCTCGATCCGGTTCTGTTCGAGAAGAGCTGGAACACGCTGGCCGCGCGCCATGCGGTACTGCGTACCGGGTTCCACACCAGCTTCGGGGGCGAACCGCTGCAGGTGGTGTTCCGTCAACGGCCGGTGGAGTACGGCTGCACGGATGTAAGCGGCTTGTCGCCAGTCGAATATGCCGCCTATCTGTCGGAGCTGGAGGAGCAGAGCCGCACCCGCGGCTTCCGTCTCGACCAGGATGCGCTGATGCGCGTCCAAGTGCTGCGGACGGCGGAAGACCGCCACGAGGTGTTGTGGAGCTTCCACCACATCCTCATGGACGGATGGTGCCTTCCGCAGCTGACGCAGGAGCTTCTTGAAGCTTATGAAGCGTATGCCGGCGGAGGCTCGGCGCTTAAGGAAACATCGGCTGCGTACGGCGATTATATCGGATGGCTGGAGCGGCAGGACCGGGAAGCGGCCGGCGCCTATTGGAAGGGCTACATGGCCGGCTATGACAACCAGACCCTGCTCCCGCTGAAGGGAACCGCGAAGCCGGGTGCCGCATACGAGGCGGAGCATCTGCTCGTTACGCTGGACCGGGGGCTCAGCGATCTCATGCAGCGTACCGCCAAGCGGTGCCAGGTGACGGTGAACACGCTCGTACAGGCTGCCTGGGGCGTGCTTCTCCAGAAGTACAACGGCACGGAAGACGTCGTGTTCGGCAGCGTCGTCTCGGGCCGTCCGGCGGAGATCGAAGGCATCGAGGCGATGATCGGTCTGTTCATCAATACGATTCCAGTCCGCGTGGCCTGCGCTGGGGAAGAGTCGTTCGCGGAGCTGCTCGGCAGGCTGCAGGAAGCAGCGCTCGAATCCGCACGGTTCGACTATTACCCGCTCTACGAGATTCAGGCGGCAACTGCGCAGAAGCAGGAACTGATCCAGCATGTGCTGGCCTTCGAGAACTTCCCGGTGGACGAGGAGATGGAGCGGTCCGGCGATGCGGCCGGCAGCCTCCGAATCGCGGACGTCGAGATTCAGGAGCACACGAACTACGACTTCACGCTGACGGTCATGCCGGGCGAGGAGCTGGCGGTCCGCTTCGATTACAACGCGGCGGTATTCGGCCGCGAGGGCATGAAGCGGATGCTCGGACATCTGCGCCAAGTGCTGGAACAGGCGGCTGCGAAGCCAGAGACGCCGATTGGCGCATTGGAGCTGGCTACGGCGGAAGAGAGAGCCGAGATTCTCGGCGTCTTCAACGACACGGCTGCGGAGTACCCGACCGAGCAGACGATTCATGGCCTGTTCGAAGAGCAGGCGGCCCGCCGTCCGGAAGCGGTGGCGGTCGTGTTCGAAGGGCAGACGCTGACCTACGGCGAGCTCAACGAGCGGGCGAACCGGCTGGCGCGCACCCTGCGCGGGCAGGGCGTGCAGCCGGACGCCATCGTCGGTCTCATGACGGAGCGGTCCGCCGAG
Organism: Paenibacillus caseinilyticus; assembly: GCF_027533645.1. GTDB lineage: Bacteria > Bacillota > Bacilli > Paenibacillales > NBRC-103111 > Paenibacillus_G > Paenibacillus_G caseinilyticus. The sequence goes on along the minus strand of NZ_JAQAGY010000015.1, from coordinate 30,398 downwards.
ATGATCGTCGGTCTGCTCGGCATCCTGAAGGCCGGCGGCGCTTATGTGCCGATCGATCCGCAGTATCCGCAAGAGCGCGTACGGTATATGCTCGAGGATTCGGGTGCTTCCGTCCTTCTGTCGCAGCGCCGTCTGCAGGAGCGCGTGCCATTCGGCGGCGCCTTCATCGCGCTGGACGAAGAGGAGGCCTACCACGCCGACGGCTCGAGCCTGGAGCCTGCGGCCGGACCGGATCACCTGGCCTACGTGATCTACACGTCAGGCACGACCGGCAAGCCGAAAGGCGTCATGGTCGAGCATCACGGTCTGGTCTCGCTGAAGCTGATGTTCCGCGACACGCTCGGCATCACGGAGAACGACCGGATCGTACAGTTCGCGAGCTTCTCGTTCGACGCGTCGTGCTGGGAGATCTACAAGGCGTTGTTCTTCGGGGCTGCGCTCTACATCCCGACGGCTGACACGATTCTGGATTACCGCCTGTTCGAGCGCTTCATGGCCGAGCACGGCATCACGGCGGCGATTCTGCCGCCGACGTACGCGGCCTACCTGAATCCGGAGAACATGCCGGGCTTCCGCACCCTGATTACGGGCGGATCGGCGGCTTCCCTGGATACCGTCGAGCAGTGGAAGAAGCATGTGGCGTATTTCAACGCGTACGGACCGACGGAGGCTTCTATCGTCACTTCGGTCTGGAAGGCGCCGGAGGATCTCTCCGGGCTGAAGACCGTTCCGATCGGCCGGCCGCTGGCCAACCACCGGATCTATGTGATGGACGCAGGCCTGAAGCTGCAGCCCGTCGGCGTGGCCGGGGAACTGTGCATCGCCGGCGTAGGCCTGGCGAGAGGCTACCTCAACCGGCCGGAGCTCACGGACGAGAAGTTCGTGGCGGATCCGCTCTATCCGGGCGAGCGCATGTACCGCACCGGTGACCTCGTCCGCTGGATGCCGGACGGCACGATCGAATACCTGGGCCGGATCGACGACCAGGTGAAGATCCGCGGCTACCGCATTGAGCTTGGCGAAGTCGAGACGCAGCTCGGCAAGGTGGAAGGCGTGCTGGAAGCGGCCGTCACCGCCCGGGACGACGAGGCGGGGCAGAAGCAGCTCTGCGCTTACTACACCGCCGTCCGCGAGCTGACAATTCTGGAGCTGCGCACCGCTCTGGCCTCCGAGCTGCCGGGCTATATGATCCCGTCGCACTTCGTGCAGCTGGAGCAGATGCCGCTGACGCCGAACGGCAAGATCGACCGCAAAGCGCTGCCGGCGCCGCAGGGCGGCATGCTGACAGGGGCGAGCTACGTGGAACCCCGTACGCCGCTGGAGGCGAAGCTGGCCGAGATCTGGCAGGATGTGCTCGGGACCGGGAAGGTCGGCGCAACCGACCATTTCTTCGAACTCGGCGGGCATTCCCTTCGGGTCACGGCTCTGGCGAGCCGGGTCGGACGGGAGCTGAATGTGACGCTGCCGCTCAAGGACGTCTTCGCGTATCCGACGCTGGCGGAGCTGGCCCAGCGGATCGGACAGTTGGAGGAGGAGGCCTACAGCGCCATTCCTGCAGCTCCGCAGCTGGATGTCTATCCGGTATCCTCGGCGCAGAAGCGGCTCTATATCCTGCACCAGCTGGAAGGCGCGGAGCTCAGCTACAATATGCCGGGCGCCCTGCTGGTCGAAGGCCGCCTCGACAAGGAGCGCTTCGAAGGCGCGATGCGTGCGCTTATCGCAAGACACGACTCCCTGCGGACCGGCTTCGAGATGGCTGCCGGCGAGCCGGTGCAGCGCGTACACGCCGAAGTGGACTTTGCGGTGGAGTACGGCAGGGCGGACGAGAGCGAAGCGGCTTCCGTGCTCGAGAGATTCGTACGCACCTTCGAGCTCGAACAGCCTCCGCTGCTCCGCGTCGGCTTAGTGGAACTCGGCGATGACCGCCATATCCTGCTCTTTGACATGCACCATATCATCTCCGACGGGGTATCCATGGATATCTTCGTCGAAGAATTCGTGAGTCTCTATGCGGGCGAATCGCTTCCTCCGCTGCGTATCCAATACAAGGATTATGCCGTATGGCAGGGATCCGCTGCGCAGCGAGAGCGTCTCGCGGGCGATGCGGCTTATTGGCTGGACCAATTCCGCGGCGAACTGCCCGTGCTCGAGCTGCCGGCGGACTATCCGCGTCCGGCGGTCCAGAGCTATGAGGGGCAGACGCTCGAGTTCTCGGTTTCCCGCCAAGAGACCGAGCTGCTGAACCGTATTGCGGCGGAGAACGGCGCAACCCTTTACATGGTACTGCTTGCCGCCTACAAAGTGCTTCTCCACAAATACACCGGCCAGGAAGACCTCGTGGTCGGCACGCCGATCGCAGGACGCACCCATGCGGACCTGCAGGGGGTTATCGGCATGTTCGTCAATACGCTGGCGGTCCGCAGTTATCCGCTGGCGGAGAAGACGTTCCTGTCCTACCTCGAGGAGATCAAGGCAACGCTGCTGGGCGCTTACGAACACCAGAATTATCCGTTCGAAGAGCTTGTTGACTCCCTGAATGTAGCCAGAGATCTCAGCCGCAATCCGCTGTTCGATACGATGTTCACCCTGCACAACACGGAGAACAAGGAGTTCGAACTGGCCGGTCTCGCTTTGACTTCCTATGAGGGCGAGCAAAAGGCGGCCAAATTCGACGTCAGCATTGACATCTCGGAGGGTGCCGAAGGCCTGGAATACAGCGTCGAATATGCGACGGCCCTCTTCAAGCGGGAGACGATGCAGCGGTTCGCCGGCCATTATGCCGAGCTGCTTCGCTCGATCGCACACCAGCCGGACGCGAAGATCGCCTCGCTCGGCATGCTGACAGCAGGCGAGAAGGAAGAGATTCTGCATGGATTCAACCCGCCGGCAGCGAATAGCCTGACAGCGCCTCTGCACCGTCCGTTCCACGAGCTGTTCGAGGAGCAGGCGGCGCGCACGCCGGAAGCGGCGGCCGTCGCCTACCCGGGCAGCGAGCTGTCGTATCGCGAGCTGAACGAGCGCGCGAACGTGCTGGCGCGCAGGCTGCGCAGTGCAGGCGTAGCGCCGGACCGTCTCGTCGGCATCCTGGCCGACCGGTCCGTGGATCTGGTCGTCGCCGCGCTGGCCGTATGGAAGGCCGGCGGTGCCTACGTGCCGATCGACCCGGACTATCCGGCGGAGCGCATCCGCCTCATGCTGGAGGACAGCGAAGCTTCCGTGCTCCTGACGCAGTCGCACCTGCTGGAGCTGGCGCAGCAGCCGGATTCGGCGGCGCAAGGCGAAGCGGGCGGCACGCTGCGCACGGTGCTGTGCCTGGATGACGCCTCCCTGTACGAAGGGGACGCGTCCAACCTGACGCCGCTGGCCGCAGCAAGCGATCTGGCCTACGTGATCTACACGTCGGGCACGACCGGACGGCCGAAGGGCGTCATGATCGAGCACCGCAGCCTCGTGAACACGGCGGACGGCTACCGCAGGGAGTACCGGCTGGACCGGTTCCCGGTACGGCTGCTGCAGCTGGCAAGCTTTTCCTTCGACGTATTCGTCGGGGACATCGCCCGGACGCTGTACAACGGCGGACTCATGTTCATCTGCCCCAAAGACGACCGGATCGACCCGGCGCGTCTGCATCACTGGATCACGGAGCGGGAGATTACGGTATTCGAATCGACGCCGGCGCTCATCGTGCCGTTCATGGAATATGTGCATGAAGAGGGGCTGACGCTCCACTCGATGGAGCTGCTCATCACGAGCTCGGACAGCTGCAGCGTCTCCGACTACCGGACGCTCCAGGAGCGGTTCGGCTCGCAGATGCGGATCATCAACGCCTATGGCGTGACGGAAGCGGCGATCGACTCGAGCTTCTACGACGAGCCGCTGGCTGTCCTGCCGGCTTCGGGCAATGTGCCGATCGGCCGGGCGTACCTCAATGCCGCCTTCTATATCGTGGATGCGTACCTGAACCCGGTGCCGGTCGGCGTGCTCGGCGAGCTGTGCATCGGCGGAGCCGGGGTGGCGCGGGGCTACTGGAACCGGGAGGACCTGACGGCGGAGAAATTCGTCGACAGCCCGTTCGCCCCGGGCGAGAAGCTGTACCGCACCGGCGACCTGGCGCGCTGGACGGCAGACGGCCAGGTGGACTTCATCGGCCGGATCGACCACCAGGCGAAGATCCGCGGCTACCGGATCGAGACCGGCGAGATCGAATCGCTGCTCCTGCAGGCGGGAGGCGTGAAGGAGACGGTCGTGGCCGTCATCGACGACGGCAGCGGGAACAAAGCGCTGTGCGCGTACTATGTGCCGGAAGCCGGCACGGCCGGCGGCGAAGGGGTGAGCGCGGCGGAGCTGCGCGACAAGCTGTCGCAGACGCTGCCGGGCTATATGATCCCGTCATACTTCGTGGAGCTGGCGAAGCTGCCGCTGACGCCGAACGGGAAGATCGACCGCAAGGCGCTGCCGGCGCCGCAGGGAGCGGCCGCAGCGGGCGCCGAGTATGTGGCGCCGCGTACGGAGCTCGAAGCGAAGCTGGTGCGGGTGTGGGAAGAAGTGCTGGGCGCGGAGCGCATCGGCGTCAAGGACAACTTCTTCGAGCGCGGCGGACACTCGCTGCGGGCGACGACGCTGGCCAGCCGGGTGTACAAGGAGCTCGGAGCCGAGCTGCCGCTGCGCGAGGTGTTCCGCTGCTCGACGGTGGAAGCGATGGCGCGCCTGATCGAAGGCATGGAGAAGCGTGAATTCGTGGACATTCCGAAGGCAGCGGCCAGCGAGTATTATCCGCTGTCCTCCGCACAGAAGCGTCTGTACATTCTGCAGCAGCTCGAAGGAGCGGAGCAGAACTACAACATGCCGGGCACGATGGTCGTGCACGGAACCTTGGACCGCGCCCGGTTCGAGGAAGCATTCCGCGGCGTGATCGCAAGACATGAGACGCTGCGCACAAGCTTCATGCTGGTGGACGGCGAGCCGGTGCAGCAGATTCTGCCTCAGGTGGAATTTGCGGTGGAGTATCTGGAGTGCGGCGAAGAGGAAGCGGCTGCCGCCGTGGAGGCGTTCGTGCGCACATTCGATCTGGCGAAGCCGCCGCTGCTGAGGGTCGGACTGATCCGCCTTGCGGAGGAACGCCACATCCTGATGTTCGACATGCACCATATCGTCTCCGACGGGGTGTCGACCGAGCTGCTCTTGGAAGAGTTCGTCGCCCTGTACAGCGGCGAAGAGCTGCCTGCGCTGCGCATCCAGTACAAGGATTATGCCGTATGGCAGCAGTCCGGCACCCAGCTGGAAGCACGCCGCAGCCAGGAAGCCTTCTGGCTCGACATGTTCCACGGCGAACTGCCGGTGCTGGAGATGCCGCTGGATTACCCGCGGCCGCCTCAGCAGAAGTTCGGCGGCGCACGCCATCCGTTCCGCATTCCTGCGGAAACGGCGGCGAAGCTGCAGCGCTTGGCGGCCGAGCAGGGCGCAACCTTGTACATGGTGCTGCTCGCGGCCTACAAGACGATGCTCCAGAAGTACACCGGCCAGGAAGACCTGGTGGTCGGTACGCCGAGCGCAGGCCGGACGCACGAAGACCTGCAGGGACTCATCGGCATGTTCGTGAATACGCTGGCGATCCGCAGCTATCCGGCGGCCGGCAAGACGTTCCGCGCATTCCTGGACGAAATCCGCGAAACGATGCTCGGAGCTTACGAGCATCAAGCGTACCCGTTCGAGGAGCTGACGGAGAAGCTGCACGCAGGCCGTGATCTCAGCCGTCATCCGCTCTTCGATACGATGTTCGTGCTTCAGAATACGGAGAGCAGGGAGCTCGAACTCGGCGAGGTGACGATGGCTCCTTATCCGAGCGAGAGTGCGGTTGCGAGGTTCGACCTGGTGCTGGATGTGACGGAGACGGAGGAAGGGCTGGAGTGCTATCTGGAATATGCGACGTCCTTGTATAAAGAGGACACCGTGAACCGGATGGCCGGGCATTACAGCCAGCTTCTTGCCGCCGCCGCTAAGGCGCCGGATCAGCCGCTGGCTGCGCTCGATATGCTGTCAGCGGAGGAGGAAGAGCGCATCCGCTTCGCCTTCAACGCTACGGAGGCCGATTTCGAGCAGAACCAGACGATTCACGGCTTGTTCGAAGATCAGGCCGCACGGACACCGGATCATACGGCAGTCGTGTATGAGGGCGCGTCTCTGACGTACCGCGAGCTGAACGAGAGGGCGAACCGGCTGGCGCACACGCTGCGAAGCCAAGGGGTGCGCACCGATGAGCCGGTGGGCCTCATGGTCGGCCGCTCGCTGGAGATGATCGTCGGCATCTTCGCCATTATGAAGGCCGGCGGCGCTTATGTGCCGATCGACCCGGCGTACCCGCAGGAGAGGATCGCCTATATGCTCGAAGACTCCGGCGCCCGCCTGCTGCTCGTACAGTCCCATTTGGCCGGAGGGGTCACGTTCGGCGGCACGCTTCTGGCGATCGACAACGAAGAGGCTTATGCCGAGGCGGTCTCGAATCCGGAGACGGTCAGCGGTCCGAACGATCTGGCTTACATCATCTACACATCGGGGACGACGGGCAAGCCTAAGGGCGTCATGGTGGAACACCGCGGGCTGTTAAGCTTCAAGGTGATGGTCGAGGAGACGATGCAGCTCGGCAGCGAAGACCGGATGCTGCAGTTCGCCAGCTTCTCGTTCGATGCTTCGAGCTCGGAGATCTTCCATGCGCTGTTCGTCGGCGCCGCCTTGTACATTCCGAATGCGGATACGGTCCTCGATTACGTGCTCTTTGAAAAGTTCATGAACGACAACCGCATCACCGCGGCGATCCTGCCGCCGAACTATGCGGCTTACCTGCAGCCGTCCCGGATGACGAGCCTGAAGAAGCTCGTGACGGCGGGCTCCGCCGCATCTGTCGAGCTCGTCCACCAGTGGAAAGACAGCGTGATGTACTACAACGCCTACGGCCCGACGGAGGATTCAATCTGCACGACGATCTGGAGCGCCGCCACGGACGGATTCGGCGGGAAGTCGGTGCCGATCGGCCGTCCGATCCAGAATCACCGGATCTACATCGTGGATGCGAATCTGAATCTGCTGCCGGTCGGTGTAGCGGGCGAGCTGTGCGCCGCAGGGGTGGGTCTCGCACGGGGGTATCTCAACCGGCCGGACCTCACTGCCGAGAAGTTCGTGGACAATCCGTTCGAGCCAGGCAGCCGCATGTACCGTACGGGCGATCTGGCCCGCTGGCTGCCGGACGGCAGCATCGAGTATCTCGGACGGATCGACCACCAGGTCAAAATCCGCGGCTACCGGATCGAGCTAGGCGAGGTGGAAGAGCAGCTGCTGCGCATCCCGGCCGTTCAGGAGGCGATTGTCATCGCCCGCGAGGACGCAGGGGGCCAGAAGCAGCTTGCCGCGTATTTCGTGGCCGAAGGGGAGCTGTCGGCCGGCGAGCTGAGAAGCACGCTGTCGGGGCAGCTGCCGGGCTACATGATCCCTGCCTACTTCGTCCGGCTGGAGAGCATGCCGCTGACGCCGAACGGCAAGATCGATCGCAAGGCGCTGCCGGCTCCGGAAGGCCACATGCTGACGGACGGGGAGTATGCCGCACCGCGCACCGAAGCGGAGAAGGCGCTCGCCGCCGTCTGGCAGTCGGTGCTGGGCATTGCACGGATCGGGCTCCACGATCACTTCTTCAATCTGGGCGGCGACTCGATCAAGTCGATTCAAGTGTCGTCGAGGCTGCATGCGGCCGGTTACCGGCTTGAGATCAAGGATCTCTTCAAATATCCGACGCTCGGCGCCCTCGCGCCGCACCTGCAGTCCGCCTCGCGGATTGCCGATCAGAGGGCGGTAGAGGGAGACACGCTGCTGGCTCCGATCCAGGCCTGGTTCTTCGGCCAAGAGTGGGAAGAGCTGCATCACTTCAACCAGTCCGTCATGCTTCACCGGCCGGACGGGTTCGATGAGGCGGCTGTCCGCAGCGTGCTCGGCAGGCTGGCCGAGCACCATGACGCGCTGCGGATGGTCTTCCGCCGCAGCGGCACAGGGTATACAGCATGGAACCGCGCCATCGGCGAGGGTCCGCTGTACAGCCTGGAGATCGCGGATTACCGCGGCCAAGCGGAGTACGCCATGGCCCTCGAAGCCAGAGCGGACGAAATCCAGCGGAGCATGGACCTCGAAGAGGGGCCGCTCCTCAGAGCGGGATTGTTCCGCTGCGACGACGGGGACCATCTGCTGCTGGCCGTCCATCACGGCGTAGTAGACGGCGTATCGTGGCGCATTCTCCTGGAGGATGTCGCCTCGGGCTATGGGCAGGCGGTGAGCGGGCAAGAGATCTCCTTCCCGCTCAAGACCGACGCCTACCGGAGCTGGACCGAAGCGCTGGCTGCCTATGCGCAGAGCGGCGTGCTGGACAGCGAAGCGGCGTACTGGCAGGCAGTAGAGCAGACGGCAGTGGCTAAGCTGCCGCGGGATGTGGAAGCGCAGCGCTCGATGGGCACCGACAGCCGGTCCGTCCAGCTCACCTTGAGCGAAGTGGAGACCGAACAGCTCCTGAAGGGCGTGCACCGGGCCTACAACACCGAGGTGAACGATATTCTGCTGACGGCGCTGGCGGAAGCCATCGGGAAGTGGAGCGGACAGCCGCGCATCCTGGTGAATCTCGAAGGACACGGGCGCGAAGACATCCTGGAGGATATCGATATCACGCGTACGGTCGGCTGGTTCACGAGCAAGTATCCGGTTCTGCTCGATCCCGGAGCGGAAGGCAGCCTGGGCGCCCGGATCAAGAAGGTGAAGGAGGACCTGCGCGCCATTCCGAACAAAGGCATCGGGTACGGACTGCTCCGCTATTTGTCGAAGAACGATGCGTTTGCGCTCCACGGGGCGGAACCCGAAATCTCCTTCAACTATCTCGGCCAGTTCGATGCGGAGCTGGACGGGGGAGAGATCGGCATCTCGCCGTATGCGGCCGGGGCGGAGGCAAGCCCGCTGCATGAACGCAGCCATGCGCTGGATATCACCGGCATGGTGGCGGAAGGCCGCCTCTCCCTCGACATCAGCTACAGCGGCAAGGAGTACCGTGCAGAGACCATCGAACATGTGGCCTCCCTGCTGAAGGAAAGCCTGCAGGAGCTCATCGCCCACTGCGCAGCGCAAGAACGGTCGGAGCTGACGCCAAGCGATATCCAGTTCCGGGGTCTTCGCAGCAGCGAACTCGACCGCATTACGGAGTCGACCCGGGGGATCGGGGACATCGAGAATATCTACATGCTGACTCCGATGCAAAAAGGCATGTGGTTCCACAATACGCTGGACCGCCATGCAGGGGCGTATATCGAGCAAACCCGGTTTAACGTCAACGGGATGCTGGATCCGGTCATTTTCGCACAAAGCTGGAACGAACTCGCCGCGCGCCATGCGATTCTGCGCACGAACTTCTACAGCGGCGGGGAAGGCGAACCGCTGCAGATCGTCTACCGCAGCCGGCCGATCGGCTTCGCGAGCGAAGATATCCGCCACCTCGGAAGCGAGGCACAGGAGGAATACATCCGCTCGCTCGTACAGGAGGACAAGCGCCTCGGCTTCGATCTCGAGCGGGATGCGCTGATGCGGGTGACGGTGCTGCGTCTGGCGGACGAGCGGAGCCACGTGCTCTGGAGCTTCCATCACATCCTGATGGACGGCTGGTGCCTCCCGCAGCTGACGCAGGAGCTGTTCGAAGCCTATGACGCGTATGCGTCAGGCAGCCAGCCGGAGCGTACCACCGTTCCTTCTTACAGCCGGTATATCGAATGGCTGGAGAAGCAGGATGCGGAAGCGGCGGAGGCCTACTGGTCCCGGTACCTCGAGGGGTACGAAGAGCAGACGGCGCTTCCGCAGGCGAAGCCTGCAGGGCCCGAAGAGGCGGCCTGGCCTCCGGCGCATGTATTCTGCGAGCTGGACCGCGGCCTGACCGCGGCCATGAACCGCACGGCCAAGGGGCATCAGGCGACGCTGAATACCTTGCTGCAGGCGGTGTGGGGTATTCTTCTCCAGAAATACAACGGAACCGGCGACGTCGTCTTCGGCAGTGTCGTGTCCGGAAGACCCGCGGATATTCCGGGGATCGAGGAGATGATCGGACTGTTCATCAACACGATTCCGGTGCGGGTGGCCTGCGGGGAGGACACGACGTTCTCCGCGCTCCTGGAAGATCTCCAGGCGAAGGCGCTCGAGTCGGCGAGGTACGATTATTACCCGCTCTACGAAATTCAGGCGCGGAGCTCCCAGAAGCAGGAGCTGATCAACCACCTCATCGCCTTCGAGAACTTCCCGGTCGACGCGAAGATGGAGCAGGCCGGCGGCGACGAGGAAGGCGGGCTCGATATCGCGGACGTCGATATCGCCGAGCAGACGAACTACGATCTGACTCTGACAGTGGTGCCGGGCGAAGAGCTTATGGTGCGCTTCGACTATAACCCTCGGGTGTTCGACGAGTCCGGCATGCAGCGCCTAATGGGTCATCTGAAGCATGTGCTCGCCCAAATTACGGGCCGGCCGCAGATCACCGTCGGCGAGATTGCCCTCGCGACACCGGAAGAAGAGGCGGAGATTATCGAAGCCTTCAACGCCACGGCAGCGGAGTATGCGCGGGGCCGGACGATCCACTCCTTGTTCGAAGATCAGGCGGCTCGCAGGCCGGATGCGGCGGCTGCCGTGTACGGCGATGTGCTCCTGACGTACGGGGAGCTCAATATCAAAGCGAACCGGCTTGCCCGTACCCTGCGGGAAGCGGGTGTCGGAGCGGACACGCTCGTCGGTCTGATGACCGAGCGCTCGATCGGGATGGTCGTCAGTATGCTCGCGATCCTCAAAGCGGGCGGGGCCTATGTGCCGATCGATCCGGAATATCCGGAAGACCGCATCCGGTACATGCTGGAGGATTCGGGAGCGCAGCTGCTCCTTGTGCCAAGCGCTATGCAAGAGCTTGCCGGATACGGCTGCCGCTTGATTGCCCTGGATGAGGAAGCGGTGTACCACGGCGACGGATCGAATCTCGAAGAGATCTCCGGCGCGGACCATTTGGCTTATGTCATCTATACATCGGGTACGACAGGCAAGCCGAAGGGCGTAATGGTCGGGCACGAGAATGTGGTTCGTCTCGTCGACAACACCAATTATGCCGAGCTTGGGGAACACACGCGCATCCTGCAGACCGGTGCTGTGGTCTTCGACGCTTCCACCTTCGAAGTATGGGGGGCCCTCCTGAACGGAGGACAGCTGTATCTCATACCGGGAGACGACATTCTGGATGCGAAGAAGCTGAAAGAAGCGATCCGCGGCTACGGCATCAATACGATGTGGCTCACCGCGCCGCTGTTCAACCAGCTGTCCCAGCAGGAGAGAGGGCTGTTCGATGGCCTCGGCACGCTGATCGTCGGCGGGGACGTACTCTCCATACCGCATATCAACCGTGCGCTGAGGGAGTATCCGCACCTGCGCATCGTGAACGGCTACGGGCCGACGGAGAACACGACGTTCTCTACTACCCACCCTATCGAAGGGGAGCAGATCACGGCAGTGCCGATCGGCGCGCCGATCAGCAACTCGACGGCTTACGTTGTCGACAAGAAAATGAGACTGCAGCCGGTAGGCGTCTGGGGCGAGCTCATCGTCGGCGGGGACGGCGTAGCCCGGGGCTACTTGAACCGGCCGGATCTTACGGCCGAGAAGTTCCTCGCGAGTCCGTTCCGCGAGGGCGAACGCTGCTACCGGTCGGGCGACCTGGTACGCTGGCTGCCGGACGGCACGCTGGAGTACAAGGGACGCATCGACGAGCAGGTGAAGATCCGCGGTTACCGGATCGAGCTCTCCGAGGTCGAAGGAGCGATTACAAGGCTCGTAGAAGTGAAGGAAGCCGCCGTGATCGCAAGGAGCGACGACTCGGGGCAGAAGCTGCTCTGCGCTTACTATGTGGCGGAGCACGAGCTCAGCGTAACGGAAATCAGAGGCCTTCTGTCCCATGCTCTGCCTGGATACATGATGCCGTCTTACTTTGTACAGCTGGATAAACTGCCGCTGACGCCGAACGGCAAAGTGGACCGCCGGAGCCTGCCGGAGCCGGAAGGCTCGATGGGGGCGGGATCGGCTTACGAAGCGCCGCGCACGCCGGTGGAAGCGAAGCTGGCGGAGATCTGGCAGGAGGTGCTGGGCCTGGCCAAGGTCGGCATCCGCGACCATTTCTTCGAGATCGGCGGCCACTCGCTGCGGGCCACAGTGCTCGTCAGCCGGGTGCACAAGGAACTGCATGTGCAGCTGCCGCTGCGCGACGTGTTCCGGTACCCGACGGTTGCGGAGCTCGCCGAGGCCATCGAGGCTATGGACGAGAAGCGGCTCAGCCTGATTCCGCAGGCGGAGCAGAGAGAGGTGTACCCGGTTTCTTCGGCACAGCGGCGCATGTATTTGGCCCACCAGCTCGAAGGGGCGGAGATCAGTTATAACGTGCCGGGCGTGCTCCTGCTCGAAGGACCGCTTGATATCGAGCGCGTCCGGGAAGCCTTCCGCCGCTTGATCGATCGGCACGAGACGCTCCGTACCGGCTTCCATATGGTGAACGGGGAGCCTGTGCAGCGGATCTTGCCGTCGGTGGACTTCGAAGTCAGCCTTGTCGAGGCAGCCGAGTCAGAAGCCGACGAGATCGTCCGTGGCTTCATCCGCCGATTCGAGCTGGAGAAACCGCCGCTCTTCCGGGCCGGAGTCATCCGCACCGGACCGCAGCGCCATATCCTGATGCTCGATATGCATCACATTATCTCGGACGGCACGTCCGCAGGGCTGCTGCAGGAGGAATTCGCCCGGTTCTATGCCGGCGAGGATCTGCCTCCGCTGCGGATTCAGTATAAGGACTTCGCCGTGTGGCAGCACTCCGCGGAATTCAAGGAACGTCTGCAGGCACAGGAATCTTACTGGCTGAATGCCTTCCGGGGCAGCCTGCCGGTGCTCGACCTTCCGACTGATTACGAGCGGCCTGCCGTGCGCAGTTTTGAAGGGGACTATCACGCGTTCGAGATCGAGTCTGCTCTTGCCCAGCGGATCGGGGAGCTTGCCGCCAAGCACGGAAGCACGCTGTTCATGGTGCTGTCTGCCGCTTACTCGGTATTGTTGTCTAAATATAGCGGCCAGGATGATCTCATCCTCGGTACGCCGGTTGCCGGGCGGACCCATACGGATGTCGAGGGCTTGATCGGGATGTTCGTCAATACCTTGGCGCTGCGGTATGCTCCGCAAGCCGACAAGTCCTTCCTAGCCTATCTGGAAGAAATCAAGGGGAGCACGCTGGAGAGCTTCCAGAACCAAGATTACCCGCTTGAGGAATTGATCGAGCGGCTTCCTATAGCACGGGACAGCTCCCGCAGTCCATTGTTCGATGCCATGTTTGTACTCCAGAATACGGAGACGGGCGCAACGGAACCGGGAGAGCTGCAGGTAGCCCCGTACGAGACGGAAGGACAGCCGCATGACGCCAAGGTGGATCTGACGCTGTTCATGACTGAGGAGGCCGGCGGGCTTCAGGGAGGCTTCCGCTATGCGGTCCGTCTCTTCAAGAAAAGCACCATACGCCGGATGGCCGAGGACTACACGCATCTGCTAGGCCAGATCGCCGATCACCCGGAGACCGAGCTCCGTCGTCTTTCACTTCCAGACACGGGCGGGGACGGTACGGATCTTATGGGCAATATCGAATTCGCATTCTGACGGAAGAAGGCCTGCCGCACGAATGCATCAGACCTGACACGGAGAAGTGCGTGGCTGCTCGGGCCGCGCACTCCGGGTTATTGGGAGTTACCACAATCGGGGAGGCTTACGAATGAAGTCCGTATTCGAAAAAGATGAGGGATACTGGAATGAAAAGCTGGACCCGGATGACAGCATGAGCGCGCTTCCCCGAATCGGGGCGGCAAAGGATAGGCTTGACGGCGATTCGAACGGTTACAGCACCCTCCGCTCTGCGCTGCCCGCAGCCATCTCGGACCGGATCCGGGCGATGTCGGGGGGCTCGGATATGGCCGCCTATCTGATCTTGCTTGCAGGAGTAAACGTGCTGCTCCAGGGGTATACACGGCAGAGCCGGGTACTGGTCGGCATGCCTGCTCTAACAGAGGAAGCGCCGCAGGAATTCCTGGTCGTGAAGGCGGAGATACGAAAGTCCGATACCTTCCGGTCCCTGCTGGGTGACCTCAAAAAATCGGTCACAGAGGCGCTTGGCCATCAGCAGCTTCCATTCCGCAAGATGGTGCAAGCCATGAACTTTGAGTATACGGAGGACGGAAGGCCAAACGCGCAAACCGTCGTTTCTTACTCGCCCTTGCATACGGAAGAGAGGGTCCAGCGGATTCTTGCCCATACGTATTTTGATTTTATACAGAGCGGCGCCGTCCTGGAGCTGCGCGTAAGGTTTGATCCGGATCGCTACGGTTCAGAACCCATAGCGCGGATGATCGGACATCTCGTACAGCAGCTCACCATTGTGCTGTTCCAGCCCGACTTGGAGCTCTCCCGGGCCGATATGCTGCCGGAGTCCGAGAAAGCGGAACTTCTGGCATACAACGACACGGCGGGGGAATATCCGCTTCATCTTACGCTCTCGGAGCTCTTCGAGCTGCAGGCGTTACGCACTCCAGACCATGTCGCAGTTGTCTATGGAAGCGACAGCCTCACGTACCGCGAACTGAATGAGCGCACAGACCGCTTGGCCTGCCTGTTGCAATCGAAGGGGGTTCAGGCAGATGACCGGGTGGCGCTGCTCTTCGAACGGTCGGTTGACATGATCGTAGCCATGCTGGGCGTGTTAAAAGCCGGGGGCGCCTACGTGCCGATCGATCCCCATCATCCAGATGACCGGATCGCCTATGTGCTGGAGGACTGCGGGGCCACCGTTCTGCTCACACAAACCCGCTGGCGCGAGAGGACGCCGTTCAGCGGAGAACTCCACTGTATCGATGAGCCGGAAGGGACGGTTGTCTCCGGCGGTTCGCCAGACAAGCCGCAAAAAGTTGCGGGGCCGGGGAACCTGGCTTATCTCATCTATACGTCCGGCACGACAGGCCAGCCGAAAGGCGTTATGATCGAACACCGCAGCGTAGTGAATTTTACATTGAGCCTGTACGCGGATCTCTACGAAGCTCATCCCGAGTATCGGCATATGGCCCAATTGGCTCCCTATGTTTTCGATATGTCCGTAAAGCCGATTTATGGCGCGCTTCTTTTTGGGCGCACGCTGGTGATTGTACCCGAAGCGCTTCGTGCCGACGGGGCAGGGCTCTTGTCCTTTTTCCGCGAGCATGAGGTGGACATCACTGACGGGACGCCGACCTATCTCTCGCTTCTTGTGCAGGCGGGACAGGGGGGAGGCGGAGAACTGGCTGTCAAGCATTTCGTACTCGGCGGAGAGCCGTTATCGGCCAAACTCGTCCGTTCCGTGTGGTCCGTTTTTGGGGAGCATGTGAGGGTTACCAACGTCTACGGTCCTACCGAATGCACCGTCGATTCGACAATCTATGATGTGGAAACGAGCGGGCTGCCTGAAGACCTCGAGACCGTACCGATCGGCCGGCCCCTGCCTAACCAGCAGATCTGGATTCTCGACGATTACCGTCGTCTGCTGCCTGTCGGCGTGGCGGGTGAGATCCACATCGGCGGGCATGGCGTGGCGCGCGGCTACAACCGCCGGCCCGAGCTTACCGCCGAGAAATTCATCGATAATCCGTATCGCCCGGGCACGTCGATGTACCGGACAGGGGATCTCGGTCGCTGGCTGCCGGGCGGGATGGTCGAGTATATGGGGCGCGCAGATCATCAGGTCAAAATCCGCGGCTACCGCATCGAGCTGGGTGACGTGGAAGCGCAGCTGTTGAAGCTGGAGGCCGTGCAGGAAGCTATCGTTTTGGCACGCGATACGGGGAACGGGGATCAGCGGCTCTACGCTTACGTTGCCGCCGTAGAGCCGTTGACCATCGGCGGGCTCCGGCGGGCGCTGTCGCGCGAGCTGCCGCCTTATATGATCCCTTCCAGCTTCGTGCAGGTGGAGCGGATGCCGCTGACGCCGAACGGCAAAGTGGACCGCCGGGCTCTGGCTTCGCTTGAGGCGAACGTAGGCACCGGCACAGCGTTTATGGCGCCGCGCAACGCACGCGAAGCGGAGCTGGCCCGGATCTGGCAGGAAGTGCTCGGCGTGCCGCAGGTTGGGGTGCACGACAATTTCTTCGAGCTCGGCGGCCACTCGCTTAGCCTGATGGGAATGGTACAGAAGGCCTCTCAGGCCGCGGGTGCCGAAGTTTCCCTGCAGGAGGTATTCCGCAATCCGACGATCGAAGGACTCGCCTACGCCTTATGGGAAGGGAAGAGTGCGCAGGAAGGCACGCCTTTCGTTCCGCTGAACGGTTCAGGACCGCTGAATGTCCTGTGCTTCCCGCCGGTGAGCGGCTTCGGGATCGGCTATCTGGAGCTGGCCCGTCAGCTGGAGGGCGTATGCCGTCTGTACGCGGTCGACTTCATCGACGATGCGCAGAGCGATGAGGAGCGGTTGGAGCGCTATGTGGAGGAGGCCCTCCGCGTCCAGGCCGAAGGCCCTCTAGTGCTCCTCGGGTATTCCATCGGGGGCAATCTGATGTTCGAAGTCGCGAAGGCGCTCGAGCTTCGCGGCTGCGAGGTATCGGATCTGATCATGCTGGACTCCATCCCGAGATGGCAGGCGTCCGGCAGCGAGGATATCGAACGCGAAGCGGAAGAGATGCTCGCATCGGGCGAGGGACCGGAGAAGGACATGCTGGAGAACCCGCTCATCCGCGAGCGGGCCTCCCGCAAGGTGCGTGCTTACCTCGCTTACGGGGCGGAGCTCGTTAACCGGGGAACGGTTGGCGGACACATTCATGCGCTGATCGCGGAGGACACTGCCGCCATCGGACAGGCGCATGAGCTGCCGACATGGCGGGAATCCGCAGGCCGAGGGTACTTCGAGTACACGCTCTCCGGTGAGCACGAAGAGGTGCTGCAATCCCCTCACGTGGAAGCCAATGCAGCGAAGCTGAAGGAGATCATGGAAGGCATCGCAGGACGTACGCATGACCCCCGAAAGGTGTTACACTAATAAGGAAGCTGCTTCGAAGACCTGAAAGGGGAAGATTTTCGTGTCACAAGAACGAAGCGCGTTTAGCTTATGGAAGTCCTTCCTTTGGATCGGTTCATACATGAAGAAGCATACCGGCTGGCTGGCTGCGGGCATCGCAGCCGCCGTCGCTGCCGCGCTGATGGAAATCTGGATCGGGAATCTGATCCAGGGTCTGACCGCTAGCGTGGAGAGCGGGGCCGGAGCATCGGCGAAGGGGGCCGTCTATACGGTCTTCCTGATCCTGGCCATCGGCGTGCCGGCCAAATATGTGATGGTGTTCGGCGTGGAGCGGGGCAGCGCGCTGGCGGTAAGAGATATGCGCAATCATCTCGTCGATCATGTCGCCAGGCTCCCCGTGCATGCGATGGAGAAAAAGCATTCGGGCGATACGCTCTCCCGCATCAGCGGCGATCTTCAATTCATCCAGCAGTTCCTCACCCGGGATTTGGCCCAGTGGTTCTATCAGCCGCTGCTGGTGATCGGCTGCCTCGTAGGCCTGCTGTGGATTCATTGGCAGCTCGTACTGTACTCCCTGCTCCTCGTGCCCGCTTCCCTGCTGGCCTCCCATCTGGTGGGCAAGCAGCTGCAGAAGCTGACCGAAGAGGCGCAGGAGAATCTGGGCAGGATGAGCGCGAACGTGCAGGATACGCTGGGCGGGATGGCCATTGTGAAGAGCTACCTGCTCTCCGGCATGCTGTTCCAATCGTACCGGTCGTTCCTGCAGATTACGCTGCGCAAGAAGCTCGCCGTCAAAAAGCGGGAGGCTTGGGTGACGCCCTTGCTCTTCACCTTGATGATCTCGCCGATTCTCTTCGCGGTCATCTACGGCAGTTATCTCATCACGAAAGGGCAGTTCAGCACCGGGGAGCTGGTGGCCTTCCTGTATCTGCTGAACTTGTGTCTGGAGCCGCTGGAGCATATTCCTCAGCTCGTGACGAACACGTTCCAGATGACAGGCGCCCTGCAGCGGGTCGCCGAGCTCTCCGCCGAGCCTGCGGAGCAGCGGCACGGCCCTGCCATCCTGCCCAATGACTCGCCGCCCGTGGTCTTCGATAACGTCCATTTCGGCTATGGACCGGACGCCCCGATTCTGAAGGGGCTGAGCTTCACCGTAGAGCCGGGCCGGACAGTGGCGCTCGTCGGTGCGAGCGGCGGCGGCAAGAGCACCGTCTTCAAGCTCCTGTGCGGATTTCACCCGCTCGAGGAAGGCCGGGGGGACATCCGGGTGTTCGGACAGAGCATCCGGGGCTGTGATCCGGTATCGCTGCGGACGCAGATCTCGGCGGTGACGCAGGATGCGTACCTGTTCGGCGGTACGGTCGCCGAGAATATCGGCTACGGCAAGCCCGGCGCTTCGATGGATGACATCGTGGCCGCGGCCAAGGCCGCGTACGCGCATGACTTCATCATGGGGCTGCCCGAAGGTTACGGCACGGAAGTGGGCGAGCGGGGCGGCATGCTCTCGGGCGGACAGCGGCAGCGTATCACGATTGCCCGGGCGCTGCTCAAGGATGCCCCGATCCTGCTGCTCGACGAGCCGACTTCGGCGCTCGACAGCGCCTCGGAAGCGCTCGTGCAGCAGGCGCTCGGCGTACTGATGCGGGGCCGGACGACGATGGTGGTCGCCCACCGGCTGACGACGGTAGAGAACGCGGATGAAATCTGGGTGATGGACGAGGGACGGATTGCCGAGCGGGGGACGCACAGTGAGCTCCTGCGGAGGCAGGGGCTGTATGCCCAGTCCTATCTCCAGTCGTTCGAGCGGCCCGTCCCAGGCAAAGAGGTGGCTTACACATGAGAGAGACGCTGCTGGGCTATATCCAAGAAATCCGCTATATGATGAGCTTCATGGACGGCAAGAACCGCAGGACCTACCTGTGGGGCATGACGGTCAGCGCCTTGGCGCACTCGCTGTTCTTCGTTTCCTTCGCGCTGGTGATTCAGGGGCTGGTGAACTTCGCCCAGACCCTGGACTACGCGCATATGTACCAAGCGCTCTATATTCTCGGCGGATCGCTCCTTATTATCAATGTGGCGGTCCCCGGCTTCACCTATCTGTTCCTGCGCAGCGTGGAGCTGACGATGGCGGAGATCCGGGAGAAGCTCTACCGCAAGATTTGCCGCCTCCGGACGGACTATCTGGAGCGTACCCATAACGGGGACCTGGCCTCGCGGATGAACAATGACGTGGGTACGCTGGAAGAGACGTATACGACGCTGTTCTTCTCCATGCTGCTGCAGCTCCTGTTCGCAGTAGGAGCGATCGTAACGATGTTCGTGATGCACTGGCAGCTCGCGCTGGCTTCCGTGGCCGTTCTGCTCGTCTCCCTGGCGATCTCTACGCGGTTCGCCCGTCAGATCCGGGAGCTCTACGACCGCTATCTGGGCGTCCTCGGCCAGATGACCGAGAAATTCTCGGATCTGCTCGGAGGCTTCCAGCTCGTGAAGCTGTTCAGCGTCGGTCCGGTCTTGTCGCAGTACAGGCAGCTCAACGACGAACTGACCAAGCTTGCGACGCGGACTGCGCACAAGAACGGCATGCTGGCTGCAGTGAACCATTTGGTAAGCTATGTCACGTTCTGCGGGATGGTGGGCTTCGGCGCTCTGCTCCATATGAACGGTCTTATCGCGATGGGTACGGTCGTGGCGATGGCGGTGCTGCAGATCTCGCTCACCCATACGATCCTCGGCTTCGGCACGACGCTCTCGCTGACGCAGAACTCGCTGGCAGGGATGCAGCGGATCAAGGAAGTGCTCGATGCGCCGGAAGAGCCCGAGCGTCTCGGCGCATACGTCAGCGGCGAGCCTTCCCTGGCGATGGTGGAATTCCGGAACGTGGGGTTCGCCTATCAAGAGGAGAAGCCGGTGCTGAAGGGCCTCTCTCTGAAAATCTACCCGGGCGAGGCGGCCGCGATTGTCGGTACCAGCGGCAGCGGCAAGAGCACGGTGATCAAATGCCTGCTCGGCTTCTATCCGGTCTCTGCGGGAGAAATTCTCGTGGAAGGCCTCGGGATCGGCGAGCGGACGCTTGCGGAGCTGCGCGGCCAGATGGCTTACGTGCCGCAAGAAGCGTTCCTCTTCAGCGGGACGGTCGAGGAGAACATCCGGTACGGCAATCCGCAGGCGACGAAGGAGCAGGTGTACGAGGCGGCCCGTGCGGCTTATGCCCACGATTTCATCCAAGAGCTGCCGGACGGTTATGCGACGGATGTGGGCGAGCGGGGCTCGGCGCTCTCGGGCGGCCAGCGCCAGCGGATTGCCATCGCCCGCGCACTGCTGAAGGATGCGCCGATCCTGCTGCTCGACGAAGCGACTTCGGCGCTGGACGGCGAATCCCAATATTGGGTGCAGCAGGCTCTTCAGGAGCTGATGAAGGGCCGGACGACGATCATGATCGCCCACCGGCTCAGTACGATCGAGGGAGCCGACCGCATCTTCGTCATGCAGGAAGGCTGCGTTGCCGAAGAGGGCACCCACCGGGAGCTGCTGGCCCGGGGAGGCCGCTATGCCGAGATGTTCGCCCATGGCTCCGAGCAGGCCCCGCAGGAGCTTCCCGCTGCGGGCTTGGCGGCGGCTGCCGCGCAATCGTAGGCTGGCATGGCAGACAAGGAAGGGTCCGCTTCGGCGGGCCCTTTTTGCGTTATCGTTTGAAGCGTATCGATGTTGTAAGGAAAAAATTAACAATGGGTTCCGTTTGCGGAAGCTAAAATTGGGCTAAAAGAGATAGAGTACCGGCGCAGCCGGATTGGAGGAGATAGAATGCGGAGTTTGGAATGGCTGCTCCTCGCGTGCGGCTTTGCTTCACTGTATTTGGCCGTAGCCGGCCCGGCCGCCAAGAGTCCGTCCAAGAACAGCCTGGCCGCACTGGCAGCTGGTTCAATCGGGATCGCCGTGCTGATCCTTCACCTGGCGGTGGAAGGCTGGCGATGGCAGCTGCTGCTCTTGTACGGCCTTACGCTGATGATGGCGGCAAGGTCGCTTCGCAGGCGGCTCCAGGTCCGGGCGGGGGAGAGCCTGCCCCCGCCAAAGCGTGTCCTGTGGATCGTCCCCGGGGTGCTGCTGCTCTTATCCGGTACGCTGGCGCTTCTGATGCCCGTGTTTCGGCTCCCGGAGCCGACAGGGCCCTACAAGGTGGGCACCCGGCTGCTGCACTTCGTGGATGAGAACCGGCAGGAGACGTTCGGCGAAGGCAAGGGAGGCAAGCGGGAGCTTCTCGTACAAGTCTGGTACCCGGCTGAGGGAACGGAGGACCGGCAGGTAGAGCCGTTCGTTCCCGAAGGGCACATCATGCTGGACGCCATGGCAGCGAATTTCAAGCTTCCCGAATTTTTGCTGGATTACCTGCGCTACATTCCAAGCCACTCCTATGCACAGTCCGCCTTAGCTTCCTCCGAGCCTTCCTACCCGCTGCTGCTGCTCAACCACGGCTTCGGGACCTCGCGGATTTATCATACGTCGCAGGCGGAGGAGCTGGCCAGCCACGGCTATATTGTGGCGGGGATCGATCATACGTACAACACGGCCGCTACGGTCTTCCCCGACGGGCGGGTCGCCAGGAGCAATAAGCTAGTCCAGGTCAATTCGCCGGAGAGCCGCGACAAGGTGGGCCGCGTATGGACGCAGGATGTGACCTTCACGCTGGATCAATTCGAGAAATTGAACAAGGGTCAGATCGAACAAGGGTTCCAGGGCAAGATCGACCTCAGCCGGATCGGCGTATTCGGGCATTCGTTCGGCGGGGCCGCTTCTTACGATGCCGCCTACGATCCGAGAGTGAAGGCCGGAGTGGATCTGGACGGTACGCTCTACGGATTCCGGGCCAAGCCGGGGGTGGCCAAGCCGTTCCTGCTGATGTACTCCGCTTCGTCCTTCGATGCGTATAACAAAACCCGCGTGCATTACAAGTATACCGAGGAGGAGCTGAGGGCCGTTGGTTCTACGAAGCAGGAGTGGAAGGAGCAGATGCCGCAGGCGGAGCGGGAAATGGACCAGATCCAGCGGATCGTGCGGAACGGTACGGCACAGGTGTTATACATCGAAGGAACGCAGCATTACAATTTTACCGATGCCCAGCTAATCTCGCCCCTGCTGCGTTGGGTTAAGCTGACGGGGGAGATCGGGGGACAACGGTCGGGTGAGATCGTAAGACGGAATCTACTGGAGTTTTTTGATAAGCAGCTGAAGCAAGCGGGCGCAGACCAGACCCAGAGGGAGAAGGAGAATGCCGAATATCCCGAGGTCAAGGACGGCACTTCGATATTTGCGCAGGAAGTCAAGTGAGGTCAGGTCAAGTAAGGTAAGGTCAAGTAAGGTAAGCTCAAGTGAGATGAAGTTAATCACGGCGTAAGCCCTGCATTCCGGGGGTTGGGAATCTGGATGCGACCGGTCGCTTATCCTCTGGAAACCGTTGACAATTATAAAATACAAGTGTAATATTTAGCTGCAGTTATCTATTACACTTGTAAATACAAAACGGCGAAAGACGGTGAACGTATGCAGCAGCCCAATCTCCCCAAAATATCGGAATCCGAATGGGCGGTGATGAAAGTGATCTGGGGCAGCGCGCCCATCACGGCGGAAGAAATCAAGCTCCGCCTCCCGGAGGACAACGAATGGAGCGAGGGAACGGTCCGTACCTTCGTGAACCGCCTCTTGAAGAAGGGGGCGATCGGATTCGAGAAGTCCGGCAGAACCTACTTGTACTATCCGCTGGTCTCGGAGCAGGAGTGCGTGAGGTCGGAGAGCCGTTCCTTCTTGAAGCGGGTGTTCGGCGGGGCGGCGGATCTAATGATGACGAACTTCCTGGAAGAAGTGCAGCTGTCAGACCAGGAGATCGAACGGCTGCAGCGCATGCTGGCGGACAAACAACAAAGAAAGAACGGTCCGCAGGGACCGGAGTCCTGAGGTGTATGCGATGACCTTCCTCAGTACCTTATTCTTATGGTTCCTGCAATCGACGATCTCGGCCTCCCTCGTCATCCTGCTCGTTCTGCTGCTGCGGCGCGTGCTGCAGCGCTGGTTGCGCCCCCGCTTGCTGCACTTGCTGTGGATGATCGTGATGTTGCGTCTGCTGCTGCCTGTTCTACCGGGGAGCCCGGCCAGTATGTTCAACGTGACCGGAGTCCTGATAGAACGGACAGCCGAGGTGGCGGCGGGCTTACTGACAGCACGAGTCCCCTGGGGAACGGGGGCCGTCTCCACTCTCTCTGCGGCGGTACACGGGGAGCTGCAGGAGCAGGGGGCGATGTCTCCGGGCTCCGGCTTGCAGCATCCGGCGTCCGGGGACAGGCTTGGTGAGCGCCCGGCAGAAGATCCGGGTAGCGTGCAGTCGGCACAACGCACAGGGGAACGTCAATCCCAGGCTTCAGGCACGCCGCCCCTGTACGTACAGCTTGCGTCGCTTGTCTGGTTCGCGGGTGCGTGCATCCTGCTAACCGTCCTGTTGGTGCAGGGACGACGTATCAACCGCGCCCGGCACGCCCTGCGTCTTGCGACGGATGCGAGGGTTCTCCAGGTTATGGAAACCGCTGCGGCCGGCTTTGGCATAAGCCGTGCCGTTGCGGTCTACACCGGCCCGGGGCCGGGCAGTCCCTATATCGCGGGCTTGTTCCGGCCGTGGATCTATGTGCCGGAGAGGGTTCTGAACGAAGCAGCTGTCCCTCAGCTTCTGCATATAATCGCCCACGAACTCGCTCATCTGCGCCGGAGGGACATGCTCTGGAACTGGGCCGGCAGTCTGATACTGGCTGTGCACTGGATGAATCCGCTGGTATGGGCATGCATCCGCCGGATGAAAGCGGACCGCGAGCTCGCCTGCGATGCCTATGTTCTCGAAATTCTGGGAGAAGACGAAGCGGGGCCTTACGGCATGACGATGATCGAGCACTTGAAACGCTATGCTGCCCCGCGCAACCGGCAGGATCTGCTGTATTTTGGCGGCTCCCGGAAGCGGCGTGAGGTGGAGAGAAGGATCAGGATGATCGCAGGGTACCGCAAGGGATCGTACAAGCTGTCCGTGGCGGGTGCCGCCGGTGTCCTGCTGCTGGGCAGCGTGACGCTCACTAGTGCCGTGAGCCCGGCACCGGTCACCGTGGCGCAGGAGCGCCTTTATTACGAAGGGAAGCCCGACGGGTTCAACTCCCTGAAGCGGGCAGTGGACTATGCCCCGTTCCGGTACAAGGTTCCCGCCTATATTCCGGGGGAATACGGAATCGAACACATCATCTACAGCTCCACGGGAGACGGTCATCCGGAGTCGATGGAGGCGGAGATTCAATACAGCAGATATGTGGGGTCAAGAACGGTGGAGCAAGGCTTCTCGCTGAGAGCGTCCTCCGGAAGCGGCGAATTGGAAGCGGCCTTCGAGCGATTGGCAGAGGCGGAGATCAACACAGGGGAGTCTTTCAGCCGAAAGGTTGAAGTGCGGAGGGAGCCGCTTCAGCTCGGCGATCAACCGGGGTATAAGGTGATTGTGGATCAAGGCAAGTGGGAATCCGTGTCTTACTTGTGGCTGGACGGCGAGGTGGTCTACACACTGGAGGGACTCGGGGGTTTCTCTGCCGAAGATCGGATCGCGATAGCTTCCTCGATGAGATACCCCGACGCGGAGCTGATGAGGAGCCCAAGATACATCAACCCGAATGATTTCATCGAGGACATCTATGCGGAGGAAGACCTGCGTCAGGTACCCGCATCGGTCGGTTTTATTCCGAAGTTCCCGATGGAAGTGCCGGGCCTGCTGCAGTCCTCCCGGGCGTTCGAGTCGCAGAAGGTGAACTTCGGGCATCCAAGAGACGGGGACGACTGGAAGACGAGGACGTTCCTCATCGATTATACCGTGAGCGCACCGGAGGATGACCGGAAGGGGGGGATTAAGTTCGTCCAGATCAAGGACGACGGCATCTATGAAGGAATCCGGAAGAGCGGCAGCTTCGTCTTCAGTCGCATCGACGGGGAGGCGAACGTAGTGGAAGCCGCCGCCCTGACGATAGGGGGGCAAGAAGTATACCGGACCGTCCCTTATAAGACAGATGGACCGCTCTTCCCATCGGATGCGGACCACATCAGTTACTTCTGGGAGGACCGGGGCATCTGCTTCCAGGTGACGATGGCGGCACGCATCGCCCGGCAGGAGGAGATGGTCGCCGCATTAATGAAGGCTCCTTACCTGGAGCTGCCGGAGCATGCGGACCGATAGCGGAGGAAGACTTGCAGCCGAGAGCGGCCGCGGGAAGGTTGCTCTGACGGTGGTTCTGGACGGTGGTCACGGGTATCCTGCCCCCGTGCGCCTGTGACCGTCGGCGGGCGGTCCGGCAGCACACGCCGGGAATCCCCGGCAACTACGTTGTTCCAAGCCTGCCTGCAGCTCAATCGTATTTGTCCTCCTCGATCCGGCTGACGTGATCTATGATCAACTCGGCTTCCGTCTCGAAGTTGAGATGAAGCGGACCCGGGAGCCGGTCGACGAGATGCTGTACCTCCGGCCTGTCCATGAAGGCCTCCAAGGTCCGCGGGGGCTGCTCCAACCCTTGGTACCACTTGCGGACGGCATCGATCAGGCGGTAGAAGGACGATTCGAACTCGTTGGCTTCGGCCTCCTCTCCGCCGCCTCCGGCTCCGGCCATGGCGCTCCAGTGCTCCAATGCGGTACGAAGCGCTTGTTCAACCTGGTCATTCATATCCACAGCTCCTTCTATGTTTGCTCCTAATTATACCAAGATGGCGGTAGAAGGGAAGACTGCCGGGGAATGGAATAAACTAGAAAAAGAGTGACAAAAATTCGTATGTAGCTTACAATGTATGTCGAATAGACTATATTTACCATGCTAAGGAGCGAAGTGAATTTGATTATGACGAACAGCGATATTCGCAAAAGTGCAAGAGAGGCGCTGCGGGGGAACTGGGGGAACGCGGTCTTATTTGTTATCATCACTACATTGATTAACGGAGTCTTCTCTTATTTGGTGGACGACGAGCGGAACTTCGACTGGCCTATATACATTACATTGTCCCTGCTCAGTGTGGTGGTTTCCGTCTGGATCTCAACCGCGTCTGAAGCATACTATCTGTCCATTTCCCGCGGGCAGCGGCTCGGGATCGGGCAAGTATTCGGCTACGCATTCCGTAATTTGTGGCCGTTTATCAAACTCTCCTTGCTTGTAGGCCTTAAAGTGCTGGCGTGGACTTTGCTTCTTATCATTCCGGGGATCATCGCGGGGATCCGTTATTCACAGGCGGTCTTCATCAAGATCGATAACCCAGGGGTAAGCTCCCTCGAAGCCATCCGGATGAGCAGCAATCTCATGAATGGCCACAAGTGGCGGTACTTCTGCCTGATGCTGAGCTTTATCGGCTGGGCGATTCTATCGCTATTGACGCTCTTCCTCGGATTCTTGTGGCTGGAGCCATACTTCATGACTTCCCTGGCGGAGTTCTATAACCTCTTGATCGCAAAGCCGGCGGACGACTCTTCTCTCCAAGTGCATGAAGATTTGGAATGATCGCGCAGCGTATCTTGTTAACAGCTTTTGCCTTCGGGCAGAGGCTGTTTTTCTTTTGTGCGGCTGGCGATACAACTTTTTGAGGGTTACCTTCGTCTGTAAGAGATGGAAGGCTCGCCTTCAAATTGGGGTTAATGATATGTGTAGAGACGCCGTCCGAAGCAGCATGACATTCTAACGAGGAAAGGGGCTATCGCACCCGTGAAAATCTATAACTGTTTCAACCGAAAAAAGACTTTATTGTTGACGCTGCCTATCGTCTTGACGCTTGGAGGCTGCGGGCAGACACCCGGCCCGCAGCCGGCCGGGGCAGCGGGAGCCAACCCGGCCAAGACAGAGACGGCCCCGGCCGTCTCCACAGACGCCAAGTCTCCGGCAGCACCGGCTGACTCCGGGGAGAGCAAGACCATTCAAGCCCGGCTGACCGGCTTCCATGCCGTGGACGAACGGACCGCCTACGCGTGGGGCTTATCGGCCGGAGGCCAATTCAGGCTGTACCGGACGGCGGACGGCGGGGGGACCTGGCACGAATCCGCCTCCCCAACCTCGGCGCAGCAGAAGGGAGATCCGGGCCCGGAAGCCATCCAAGCGGCGGACTCCACTCATCTGGTGTATGTGCCAGCGGGTCACACGCTGCCCGCTTCGGTCTCCGTTAGTGCAGACGGCGGGGCGACCTGGAAGGAGGGCATGCTGCCGGAAGGCGTGGCCGGCGGGGAGGCTGTCTTCACGGACAAGGCCCACGGCTATCTCATGAACCAGCCGGATGCCGCAATGGGCAGCTCCCGGAAAGTGATCTGCGAGACAACCGACGGAGGAGTCACTTGGTCCGTGGTCATGGACAACCAGGCGATGGAACAGAAACCCGATCAGGCCCAAGGACTGCTGCCGCTCCAGGGATTCGCGAACCGGGGGATGGCATTCCGCGATACGGACAACGGGTGGGTCCCGCTGGAGTCACGCACCCCGGGGAAGGTGACGCTTTACCGGACGAAGGACAAGGCCCGGACGTGGCAGGAGCTGTCGCTGGACGTTTCGTCACGGGACGATCAAGGACAGCCGCAGATTACCGGTGCGCCCGAATTCTTCGGAGGGGAAGCACAGAGCGGCTGGATGCCGTATGAATACCGGCA
This sequence comes from Paenibacillus caseinilyticus, assembly GCF_027533645.1. GTDB lineage: Bacteria > Bacillota > Bacilli > Paenibacillales > NBRC-103111 > Paenibacillus_G > Paenibacillus_G caseinilyticus. The sequence goes on along the minus strand of NZ_JAQAGY010000015.1, from coordinate 2,628 downwards.
CGGGGATGTGGTCAGCTTGGGCGCCTATTTCACGGAAGACGGGGGCGAGACCTGGAAGCTGACTTCCTTCGGCAAAGAAGCGGATGTGATGGCGAAGCTGAGCAGCACGGGGCTGACGTTCTTATCGGGCCGGGAAGGGTGGATGTGGAACGGAGCTCATCTGCTTCATACGGCCGACGGCGGGAAGGCCTGGACGCCGCTGGCCGGCAATACGGTCTTCCAGGATACCTTGAAGAGCTATCCGTATCTGATCTCTCTGGAGTTCGTTACGCCGAAGACAGGCTGGGCGCTGGTGCGCAGCGAGAAGGGGGATGCCTCGCGTCTGCTGCGGACAGAAGACGGCGGCGCCACCTGGAAGGTGATGTAGCGCGGGTTTGGGTCTTTCGCTGCCGCGTATCGACTGTAGGTATGACACGAATAGGGCGGGGAGAAAATATAGATGCGGGCACAGCCAACGGTGCCGGGCCGTGCGGCAGATCAAGAGCAGCGAATTCGTTCGCTGCTCTCTTTTCGTTATGTCGTGCCGAGACAGACAGCGTTATTGTCACCACTTCCAAAAAATCAGCTTCGGGAGGGTGATGGCAAGCCAGACGCCTCGCAACAAGGGTAGTCCATTGGAGCCCTGTCATATACCATAACTTACCATACGACCGGATCACACGGAGCCACCGGCGTAATCATTAAGCCGGTTGATCCAGGGAGAAGAAGCAAAACGCGGTGTCTGCCTGGTTCCTGGTTACTTTCCGGCAGAGGCGTTTATATAAATAGGATAGCTCATCCTTCCAAAAATCGGATAAATCTCGAAACGGAAGGTGAAACTAACCAAAACGTGAAAAAGGAGTCCGTATACATGACAGCGAACGGAAAAAGCACCGAGCTTCCCCAATACCCCGAATCATATTGGCTCGACAGCGCCGACGTGCCGAACTATCCGAAGCTCGCCGAAGATCTGAATGTGGATGTGGCCATCGTCGGCGCGGGGATCACCGGCATCCTGACCGCTTACCTGCTGACGAAGCAAGGAGTGAAGGCAGCCGTCTTGGAAGCGGGGCAGGTGCTCTCCGGCACAACAAAGCATACGACGGCCAAAATCACGGCCCAGCACGATCTGATCTACAGCGAGCTCATCTCCCATTTCGGAGAGGAGAAGGCCCGGCAGTACTACGAAGCGAACCGCGAAGGGCTCGAATTCATCGTCAAGACGGCCGAGGAGCTCGGCATCGACTGCGGCTTGACGCGGGAAGATGCTTACATCTATACCGCTTCGGAGGATTACCTCGGCAAGCTCGAAGCGGAAGCCAAGGCGTACGCCCAGCTGGGGATCGAAGGCGGATGGGTCGAAGGGCTGAAGCTTCCTTACGAGACGAAGGGCGCAGTGGTCATGCGGAATCAGGCGCAGTTCCATCCGGGCCGGTTTGTCGCCCGTCTCGCGAAGGAAGTTACGGCAGCAGGAGGCCGCATCTTCGGGGAGACGACCGCAGTTAAGGTTACGCCAGGGCATCCCGTCACGTTCACCACGGATACGGGCCACCAGGTGACCTGCAGCAAGCTCATATCCTGCTCGCACTTCCCGGTGTATGACGGCGGACAATTCTTCTTCGCCCGGCTGCACGCCGACCGGTCCTATGCCCTCCTGGCCAAGACGAAGACCCCGTATCCCGGCGGTATGTACCTCAGTGCGGAAGAGCCCAAGCGCTCCCTCCGCAGCGTAATGGTGGACGGACAGCCGATGGTTCTCTTCGGGGGCGAGAGCCACAAGACGGGGCAAGGGCTCTGTACGTTCGGGTATTACGAAGCGCTGCAGCAGTTCGGCGAGGCGTCCTTCGGGCTCGAGGAGATTGCTTACCGCTGGTCGGCCCAGGATCTGATCACGCTGGATAAGGTCCCGTACATCGGCAGGTACGGGGAGGACAAGCCGAACATCCTGGTGGCTACCGGGTACAGGAAGTGGGGCATGTCTTCCTCCGCGGCGGCCGCCCTGCTCAACAGCAAGCTGATCCTCGGAGAGGCATCCCCGTATGAGGAGCTCTTCCAGCCTTCGCGGTTCCATGCGGATCCGGACATCAAGACGTTCGTCACCCAGAATGCGAATGTGGCCAAGGAGCTCATCTCCGGCAAGCTCGAATTCGCCCGCACCACCTTGGACGAACTGGAGAAAGACGAAGGCGGCGTGGTACGGATCCGCGGCAAGCGTGCCGGCGCGTACCGTGATCCCCAAGGGGAGCTGCATGTGGTCGATACGACATGCACGCACATGGGCTGCGAGGTGGACTGGAACGAGGCGGAGCGGACGTGGGATTGTCCTTGCCACGGCTCGCGCTTCTCGTATCAGGGCGATGTGATCGAAGGGCCGGCGAAGCGCAGTCTCGGCAAGGTGGAGGTGTAGCGGCACGGCGGAGTCCCGCTTAAGGATCGCAGACATGGAACGCAGGGGAATGGCCCGCCTCCTTCCCACTCCTGCTGAGTCAGACCAAAGAACCTCCGCCCATTACGGGCGGAGGTTCTTTGTGGTACGCCCAGCATGGGCGTCATCTCTAGGGTGAAAGTCCCGAACGGGGGCTGGCGAACGCCTACCGTTAGCCAAGAGCAAGGGTGTCCACCGTGAGGTGGAATCTGAAGGAAGCTGGA
>NZ_JAQAGY010000014.1 GCF_027533645.1 Paenibacillus caseinilyticus | reverse complement strand
GTCGGGCAAACCCGTTTTGAGCCATTAAAAAAGACATCTGCTCCCTAAAAAATGGAGGCAGATGTCTTTTTTGTAACTTCTATGAGACTCCCGATGAAAAAGCGTTAGTTCTTCAGTGGCCTCTCAAAAAAACTAGGTCTCTTTCGCATTTTATGCAAGGTTCACATAGTGGAATGCATATCCGTTCGGACAGTGGTACTTCATGCGCTGGTTTGCATGAAAAGGCGTGTGACAAGCGTTTAGTTTTTCCCACTGCCCGAACATGCTGACAAGCGGAGCATATTCTAAATTAGAGCTGAGTAGCAAAGGAGGGATAAAGAAAATGGCTCAGTCCTTGAATCCGAACCGTTTTGTTTCGGCCCGGGTTTTACGCAGGGTTGCGCGAGCGATGCTCCCTTTTTATCACGTCATCGCAACGAACAAGGCGTTTGCTGCTCAATGGAGCAGGGCGGTTGTTACGACAAACAGCGTGGAGTTGCTGCGGTTATTCCGCATAGCGTCGCCATTTGCCCGTAAACCGCTGCCTGGAACCTACAGGAGCGGATATACCGTAAACTTTGAATTTAAGGGCCCGGTCAATCTATACGGCAGCGGAACTTCGCTTCCTCCGGGAACGCTGAAGCAGCTCCCGGAGGAAGCCAGAGCCCATCGGGCTGTGGCCCGGGCGATCCTGCCTCTTTACAAAGCACTGGTATTCAATGCCTCTTTCACACAAGTTCTCGCCAAGGCGATCCGCCGGGGAGATACCCAAGTGGTTACGCTTCTAGTGCGTGGACTTGTGAGAACACCGCAGCTTCGTTCTGTTAGGATTGAAGAATCCGGCGTTGCGCTTGCGTTCAAGTTTGCTTTCAGCCCTTACAAGTATGAGCATTTTCTATTTCATGAAGCGTTCGAGTGATTCATTTCTTTTACATCTGCGGAGGTGGCAGGCATATGAAGAGAAAACGGGCGGGTAGAGTGGAAAATCAGGTGTACTCCAGCCGGGTGCTGCGGTCGGAGTTTGACAAGCATTGGCGGACAGTTCTATCTCGAAGTGGTTATGTGGTATATATTGCTACCGCAAACCGCGCCAAGATTGTGGTTCTTCTTGCTGACAATTCAAGAAAGCTCCTCATCTTTAAAAAAGGCGGAAAAGTGCTTGTTGGAGGTGGAGGGACAAGCCACTACAGCAAGCCGCACCGTGCGATTACCCTTTGATCTTACGATGATACAGCTCAGAATCATAAATCCCCACACATTTCCACTGATGAGGCTGTCGGTAAAACGACAGTCCTTTTTATGGGAAGGGATAAAGTTCGCACCACGGATTTGCTGGATGGGGGAAGTTATAAAAGACCTTCGCCATAAAGACCAAATCATTACCCCGTAAGCTAAGGGATTCATCTATAACCTGGTTTCCGTACTGCCAACTTTTATTATGATATCATTCGAAGCAGCCTTCACTCGATTGGCCTTTTTAGTAAAGAGGATGGCATGGTCCCAGATGACATCGAATAGAGCGGGACCGACTAAGGTTTCTTGATCCACATATATTCTAAAGATGAGATAGCTTTCTTGATTATTGTCCACCCCGAAAGCCTTTCCGTTTGGATTGCCCGTACTATAAGGTACGATGATTTCAATCTCTTCTTGACTAATCTTTCTCGACATTTTGCATACATAGTAGAACTTTTGATTTATGTAGCCTTCAGGGAAATACTCGGCCGCAGAGTCTTTGAACTCCACTGTAGTGTTCGCAACAGCTACACCATTGAAATACTCAGCTCCATAGAAGCTTGCGTTGGAGAAGACTGCTTTACCGGTTTGTTCATGGTTCACACCATACAGGATGATAAAATCATCATCAGACTTCAACGTAAAATGATCAGAACTGATATAGATGGCATCTCTGTTATCCGCCCATACATTTACATCATTTAAGATGGCCTCAAACCCCTCCACAATCGTCAGGGTAAAATTTAAATAAACATGTTCAAATTCCTCGCTTCCATATTTGGCAAGGATCTGATACCTGAGATAATCCAGTTCAAACCTGGCGCTGGGGAGAATTTGAAATTCTGTGGTGCCGGTCTCTTTTATTTTTAGTTCTGGAATCGGCCAAGGGGAGAGACTTGTGTAAGGCGTTTTTGGTGTAATCCGATACACTTTCACATAGTGATCCAGATTATTCAGATACTGATCTCCAATTATTTTCTCGGACCAAATGGCGGCCCTCATAAGAAATGAAAAGGTGTCCTTCCCTTTTTCAAGGCCCATGTTTACCAAGCCTAAGGGAATATTATCGTTGTTCATCGTACCCGGATCAAAGTCTGCTCCCAGCAGCGCATCGCGAATTTGCTTATTTACATTTTGATCAGCCGTACTGATGAGAATCGTAGAACTATTAAAAGGGTTACCTGCTGATCCTCTTGGCGTATTTTCCGTCCAAATATTGAAGTTATTAATTTGATCACCGAGACTGCCAAAAACACCGTGATAAAAACCGGTGCTGGCGTCTCCTGCTGTTATGGCTCCGCTGTAATCTTTTCCAGGTTTATTCTCAACAAACGCAAGGTAGCTTCGAAAACCGAAATAGACCGCCTGGGGAGGAGTCAGCCCTATGAGCACAACCGCTTCATCAGGCCGCAGCTTGTAAGTAAATCCTGGCGCCGCATAAGTAAGATTCGGAGCATAATTACCAGGATCATCAGGGTTATACCCGATTGGAGGTTTCTGGCCTGGGGCCGGATGTTGATTTGGCGCCGGCGGTAGTAAGACGGGTGAATAGGGAGCACCAGCATGATTTCCCATTGCGTTATCCAAAATACCTTCGCTGACAAGCTTTAGTACGTCCAAATACTTTAATTCCCCTTCTTGGACAATAAACCCCCTCTCTTCCAAGATGGAGACAAACTTATTCACATTACGATTATCATAAGTAAATTCATTCGTCATCGAATTTGGATCCATTCTGATTCATCCCCCAAGTACCTGAATAAAGTCCTGATAACAAAGGTATGAGGAATAAGAAAAATTGAGCCCTATACAAAGAAAAATTCCCGAAAACTTCGCACAACATGCCGGAGAGAGCCACTGTCATGGGGCCCGCCCGGTGAATGGCGGTGAAACGGACTGGAACCTATGGGATCCCTCCCAAGGGGTGATCCGCTTCCTTGCATTGCCGTTTTTTCCTAAAGGTGGGCGTCCGTCGCTTGCCCGTTACTGCTGTCTTAATACATTGTGAGCATGGGTTCAATCGATGAAACACTGGCCCCTCCAACCGAAATGAAAGGATGAACACAATGGGTGACATTATTGGAGGAAGTAAAGGGAAAACAAACCCAAACGGCACTTTATATACCCGTTCTCAGAAGCTGCTGGCCTCCCGTCTTCGCAGAAAATCATTTGACCCCGACAACTATAAGATTGTTTATATGGGGGACAGCTGGGCTGCGGAAGGGAACTACACAGGTATCGGAGTGCTGAATAAAGCGCTGGACGTTATCAGAGGCACCAAACCGTTGTATGTTCTGCATGGGGGAGACATCGTATTTACAGGTTCCAAGGAACAGCTTACCTATTTTTCCAATAAGGTGAAAGAACGTATTCCCGGAGGGCCGTTATTTGTCGCTGTAGGCAACCATGAGAGTACTCTGAAGAATGGCACAACATCCCTCAACAATTTCAAAAAAATCATCGGTCCTGCAGCCCTTCATTTTACGGTCCGCTCGCCTTATGTCAAGGTAATCGGTCTGAGCTCGGTAAGCCCTAATGGAGGCAAGCCCTATGGAAAGAAAGTTCCGGTGGCCTGGCAGCTGTAGGGGATGCCTTCCGTTACTTTCGTTATTTAAGGATTCGCAGCGCCGTGATGTTGGGCTTGTAGGTTCGCTCCTCTTTGAGACGGTATCTTCCGCTGCCCAGGGAGATCAAGTTGTAATGCACATATTCCAGCACGCCCCCCGGATCCTTTTTGATGCTTTCAACAGCAGGAGCTACATTGGTATACACCTTTCCATTAGGCGAGGTATATCGAATGAATTTTCCGTTATGTGCTGTTTGGACTACTGTTATTTGGTTTGCTTTATTTCGCTTGGCCCCATTCTGCAGGAAAGCGATACAGGCGTGACCGGAAGATTTGGCTGTGATTTGCACGGTTATTTTGACACCAAAGGGAATCTCCTTCTTCGGGTCTGGCGGGTTCTTAAGGGCCTGTTTGTAAGCGGAGATGGTGGGGTAGAACAGGAGTGCAGGTGGGAGTGCCTGATTAAACTCCTTCGTTCCGCTTACATGACCCAATGCCAGGACCGAAGCGTCGGAGGATGCATTTCTCGCTCTGCCGTTGTGGACGCCGACCGTCCAACTGCCTTTGACTTCCTGATAGTATAATACGCCAACACAAGACCCGGCCGGGATGTTCATAGTTCAGCCTCCTCTGGTTATATCATTAGTACATGCCGGAGAGAAGGGGATTGACTGAGTCAGTTGAAGGGTATACAGTGCCTAAAGTTACGGGGCTGGTAGGAAAGCCTCGTCCCCATTCATCGTCCAGGAAGTCTCGAGTAATCAAAGACGACGATTTCGATCACATGATTTTCGAATGAGCTATTTTTATCAGAATAAAGCAGTATTTAAGGCAGTGGAACAATATGTCCTTAAAAAACTTTTAAGAGGACATCATCATTGTATATTACAGTTCTTTGAATTAAGAAAAGAAGAGGGGAGTGATTTCTCCCCCGTATGCACATATGCTTACGCATATGTATTCTAATTTTTATGTGATGCCTCGTAATACAAAACTACTTCCAAATGCCCGAATCAGAGGAACGTAAAAAGAAGAATCATAAAAAAGATGAATTCGTACATACCACAAAGAATTTCAATAATGGTGTTTGATAATCCAACTGAGGAAAATAGGATTTTGCAACGATATGTTGATAACTATGTCCGTAAATTTAGTTTTTGACGGATTGTAATATGAAGTGCGACAGTTAGAAAAAACAAAGAGGCCCATGTATGGATTCGTGTAAAATGGAAGTCACCACAACACCATTTACAAGGAGAATCCTACATGAGCTACTCCCATCTTAGCATAATTGAGCGTGGACAACTAGAGACATTGTATCGGCTGGGCTGGTCGACCCGTGCCATTGGCCGACAGCTTGGACGACATCATGCCACTATTGCCCGTGAACTTAAAAGGGGCTTCAGTGGTCAGGACTACGCAGCTGAGTCTGCACAGCAGGCGTATCGTGAGCGCAGAACAACCAGCGTCCCTGCAGGCAAGTTTACTTCTGAACTTGCTGAAGAAATTGAGGAGAAATTGAAGCAAACCTGGTCACCCGAGCAGATTGCTGAAAAGCGAAGGTGCGAGGGGGAAGCCTTTGTCTGCTACAAGACGATCTACAGATGGCTCTATGAGGGGCGACTTAAGGCAGATGTGAAGGTTCTCCGGCACAAGGGAAAACGGCATAAACCCATGGAAACACGGGGGCGGTTTCTTGTCGGTACTCCGATCTGTCAGCGGTCCAAAGAAATACGCAAACGCACGACATTTGGCCATTGGGAACTGGATACGGTAGTTTCCAGCCGAGGAAAGAGCCGGGCTTGCGCGGGCACTTTCCTCGAGCGTAAAACGCGTCTGTACATGGCCGTAAAGATGCCTGATCGCACGGCGCACTCCATGGAGGTCGCCTTTGGTGTAGTCGCCAGCCAGTACCCCCAGGGGACCTTTCAGACGGCGACAACCGATCGTGGAAAAGAGTTTGCCTGTTATGCAAACTTAGAGGGCATTCACAACATTAAGGTTTATTTCGCGGATCCCTATTCCTCTTGGCAACGAGGTTCCAATGAGAATGGTAATGGGCTTCTGCGTGAATTCTTCCCTAAGGGTTATGACTTTGCTGATGTATCGGATGAGGAGCTGGCTGAAGCTATTCGCCTTATCAATCATCGCCCCCGTAAATGTCTAGGCTGGAAATCTGCTCACGAAGCATTCATGGACGAGTTGTCGAACTTAGCTTGACAATCCGTCTTTTAAAAATAACGTCTGAAATCCAATCCCGGCATTTTAAATAATATGCTGGGATTTTTCTTTGGGCCCACAAGAGCAAGCAAACGGGTTACGGGTATGGATATATCACTAAATACATTCCAAGTTGTCGGAGGATAAGAACATATATATTCATTAAGGACCGCATATGTTGCGTTTTTTTTCTTTTTAAGGGTATATGTTCTTGTCAGGATATATGTTCTTGTCAAAAGCGCATGACAAGAACATATATCCTTAGCCGTAAATGACAAGAAGATGTATTCATTGCCGTATAGCTCAAAATTCTCGGGTGGTCGTTCAACTACAGGGATAGTGGGGGTACAAACATGGTCAATGGTGGGAAAACCACTTTACATATAATCAAATAGTTATATAATAATACATGAATTAATTGAGCAATATAAGGTATGAGGAGGTGTTATTGATGCAATCCATTCAACAAATGGCAGAAGTATTTAAGCTGCTGGGGGATAAATCTCGACTGTCTATTCTTGCCCTTCTTAAAGAAAAATCGCTGTGCGTCTGTGAGATTGTGGACCTTATGGAACTGAGCCAGCCTAACGTGAGCCAACACATGAGAAAACTTAAAGACGGTGGCCTTGTCACAGAAGCGCGTAAAGGGCAGTGGATATACTACTCCCTGGCTATTGAAGATAAACCTTATTTGCGTGAGGTATTTGAACAGCTCCCATCCCAGAAAGAGAAACTGGAGGCTCTTGGCTGCTCAAATGACTGCTGTGTTTGAAATAAATAGGGGGTAACATATGGTCTACATCGCGAGTTTGATTTTCTTGATCACACTGGTTTTTGTTATTTGGCAGCCTAAAGGTCTTAATATCGGCTGGTCTGCCATGGGTGGTGCGGTACTTGCATTGCTGTTAGGGGTTGTAAGCTTTACGGATGTAAAGGATGTAACGCTTATTGTATGGAATGCGACGCTTGCTTTTGTGGCGATTATTCTGATCTCCTTAATCCTGGACGAGATCGGCTTCTTTGAGTGGTCAGCTTTACATATGGCTCGGCTGGCCAAAGGAAATGGCGTATTGATGTTTATTTACGTCATTTTACTCGGCGCCGCGGTAGCTGCATTGTTTGCTAATGACGGAGCTGCCCTTATCTTAACCCCCATTGTTCTTGCGATGGTTCGAGCTCTGAGGTTTGACGAGAGGATGGTTCTGCCATTTATTATGGCCAGTGGATTCATTGCAGACACCACTTCACTGCCGCTGGTTGTAAGTAACCTGGTGAATATCGTATCTGCTGATTACTTTGATATCGGATTTGTTGAGTACACCAGCAGGATGATTGTTCCCAACTTCTTTTCACTTGCTGCAAGTATCCTTATGCTTTATTTATTTTTCCGTAACAGTATCCCGAAACAATATGATGCTAAGCAGCTGAGGGAGCCGAAAGAGGCGATCAAAGATGAAAAACTCTTCCGCTTATCATGGGTGATTCTTGGTATCCTGCTTGTTGCGTATCTCATGAGTGAGTTTACATCGATTCCTGTTTCCATCGTTGCCGGGGTGGTCGCCATCTTCTTCATCATTGCTGCCCGCCGGAGTCCGGTAATCGAAACAAAGCGCATCATTAAAGAAGCGCCTTGGGCTGTCGTTGTTTTCTCCATCGGGATGTACGTGGTTGTTTATGGACTTCGGAACGTAGGGTTAACGGATCATTTGGGCAACCTCATTGAATCGGTTGCCGCTCAAGGGCTGTTCGCCGCGACGGTTGGAATGGGTTTCATTGCCGCGATCCTGTCTTCCATCATGAACAACATGCCAACGGTGATGATCAATGCGCTGGCTATTCAAGGAACGGCAACCGAGGGCGTCATTCGGGAAGCGCTGGTCTATGCCAACGTTATCGGTTCGGATCTCGGACCAAAGATTACGCCGATCGGGTCCCTGGCAACTCTGTTGTGGCTTCATGTGCTGTCTCGCAAAGGGGTCACGATCACCTGGGGTTATTACTTCAAGATCGGCATCATACTCACCATACCGACACTCTTTATTACATTATCCGGGCTGTACCTGTGGCTCTGGTTAATTTCATAAATCACAAACCAAACGAAAAGAGGAAATGAACCATGGAAAAGAAACTCGTATATTTCTTGTGCACCGGAAACTCCTGCCGCAGCCAGATCGCGGATGGCTTTTTGAAGCAGCTCGGCTCTGACAAGTATGAGGTAAAAAGCGCCGGCCTTGAAGCTCACGGATTAAATCCACGCGCTGTTCAGGTCATGAAAGAGGCCGGTGTAGATATCAGCAGCCATACGTCGGATGTTATCGATCCAGAAATCTTGAATAAAGCTGACTATGTTATTACCCTTTGCGGCCATGCGGATGAGCACTGCCCTGTCATTAGTAATAAGAACGTAGTGAAATGGCATTGGGGATTTGAAGATCCAGCGAAAGCGACGGGAACCGAAGATGAAATCATGGACAAATTCCGTGAAGTACGTGACAGCATTAAGCAGCGGATGGAACAGTTTGTGGCGGAAGGCCAATAACAGTTAGCGAAGAGGAGGAGTCAGCCGTGATTCAGCGGATGCATGTGGCAATAAACTGTTCTGATTTGGAACGTTCCCTTGAATTTTACCGCAGTTTCTTCGGTGAGGAACCTACGAAAGTAAAGGACAATTACGCAAAGTTCGAGCTGACTGAACCAGCACTTCACTTTTCTTTAAATGTTCGACCGTTTGAACCGAAGGGAGTATTGAACCACCTCGGTTTTCAAGTTTCAAGTACGGAAGACGTGCTGCAGATGGGGGAACGGCTGCGAGCCTCCGGTCTTTTGCTTAAGGACGAGATGAATACGACTTGCTGCTATGCTGTTCAGGATAAGGTTTGGGTCTACGATCCGGACGGCAATGCGTGGGAAATCTTCCACACGAAAGAGGACTCTGAATTCGAGTCCGCGGGTGAAGCTAGGGATATATCCCTTTGCTGCTTACCTCCATCAGCACCTATAGCTGTAGAATTTATGTCTTTCCGCAAGAAATAATAGAGGACATAAGGGGACTAACATGACTAAATCTTATCAAGCCTTAATAGAAGATCGGATTTACCTCGGAGGAGCCGAGGACGTGAAAAACATGATCACGGAATCTGGTTGTGATGTCATTGTCGATCTACGTGAAGAGGCGACAGAGTGTGCTTTCCCAGGAACAGGGGCTGTTTGGGTAAAGGTTGGTTTGGGCGATCATGCAGAAGAACCTCAAGATGAGCTGTTCAAAAAAGCGATTCATGAGGTCGTTGAGGCTTACCGCGGCGGAAAAAAGGTTGGTTTTCACTGTGGTGGAGGTAAAGGCCGTACCGGTGCTGTAGCAATCGGCACTCTGATTTCTCTGGGAAAGGCCTCGACCATAGAGGAAGCTGAACAGATGGCCAAGGAAATTCGTCCTGTCATCAACATTAAACCTCCTCAGAGAGAAGCTTTAGAAAAAATTTACGGAAAGTGAATACAAGAAGAGCCGCGTTTACTTAGCGGCTCTTTTACTTTTACCCACATAAGTCGGTGTGATTAGGTGCGTGAGGAGATCCCTTACAACCATTTTTGCGTCTTTACCTGAGCCTCTCAAGGTTGCTGAAGCGAGTGAGTTTTGCCATGGCAGGCCAACGAAGTAGAGCCCTTTAAACTTCATCGAGATCCCATGCTTTTGTATGGGTGAGCCGTTCTCATCCAGTGCTCCTAGATCCATCAAGTAAGGGGAGTTAGGGATAAAACCTGTCGCAAATATGACCGTATCCATGTTCTCATACGTGCCGTCTTCCCAAAAGACACCGTGTTCGCCAAACCTTTGAAACATGGTACGATGCCGCGGTGCATTGTTTTCGATGGCTTTCCTATAAACCCCTGTGTCAAGTACACCGGAAGAACGGCTTCGAAGCAGCCATTTACCAAGACGAGACTGATCCAACTGCAACAGGTCCATCCAATAATGAATGTCTTTTCCGAGCAGCCTCTGCGGAGCGAACTGGATTGGTCTTCTGGAGGTAAGCGTCACATCAGTAATTTGAGCTAACTCATGTGCGATTTGAACAGCAGAGTTCCCAGCACCAACCACAGCTACTTTTTGGCCGCGGTACGTGTTGGCTTGACGATAATCAATTGAATGAAGAACGGTCCCACGGTATTGCTCTTGCCCAGGAAGGGAGGGGAGATGAGGCTTGCGAAACGGCCCGGACGCACAGATGACCGAGCGTGCCCTCAAGACTTCTTGTTTGGTTGTAGTGACGTAGAAGAGCTCTTCGTTACTTGAGACATGTTGCACAGAGGTGTGATAACGGATCGGAAAATGGAAGTGATCGGCGTATGATCTTAGATACTGGACTACTTTATCGCAAGTCGGATACCCCTCAGGGTCTCCCGGGAATGGAAATCCCGGGAGAGAGGAGTACCGTGCAGGGGAGAAGAGTTTTAAGCTTTCATAATAGTTGATCCAAGAACCAAGATGCTCACTTTGCTCAAGGACTACGAAACTCAGTCCCTCATTCTGAAGGTAATAGGCGGAGGCTAGGCCGGACTGACCGGCACCGATTACGATGGAGTCATAGACGATCTCCTGCATAGGGAGCTCCTTTCTTGATTATTTGGTGCAGCCGCAGCCGCTGCCTTCTGCATTGGCAGGGACTTCCTTTGGAACTTGGAGGGACTCAACACAGCATGCAGATGAAGTTGCCTCAGGTGCTAACACGCTATCTTTTGGAATCGGATTACAACATACGGCAGGAAGGGAACGTTCCTCTGCAGATTCAAAATCAGAATCGGCTTTGGTGTAGAATACTTCCCATGAGTTGCCTTCCGGATCCGTGACCCAGATTTTATCCTGTACGGCATAACAGCAGGTTGTGTCCATCTCATCTAAGGAGAAAAGCCCGGCATTTTGCAGTCTTTCTTTGGCTGAAAGCACGTCTTCTTTGCTGCCCACCTGGAATCCAAGGTGGTTGAGCACACCTTGTCAGCATAGTCCCTAACATTCAAAGAGAAGTGAAGGGCTGGTTGATCGAGTTCAAACTTGGCATAATTATCTTTTACTTTGGTTGGATCCGCATTAAACAGCTTTTTGTAGAACAGAAGGGAAGCCTCTAAATTTCTAACGTTAAGCGCAACATGCATTTTCATTTGCAGTCAATCCTCTCATTTTATAATATTTGAAAAATGAAACTAACGAGCATGCTTTATTAGCAGCAGGTAGTACAGCAAGCGATGGCTGTTTTCTGTGGGAATAACCTTTCAACGAATAGACGAACCCAGGCTGTATTCTTGCTTTGGTGTGAATTCCATTGCCAAGCGGTACGGGATGCCTTCTCAATATCGTTCTGATGCTGCTGCATGAGGCACTTTGTAAGGGACCAGTTTGCGTTCAATACCATCACTCCTATTTTTTAATAGTTGATAAATGAAACTATTTGTTGAAAAATAACTCCTCTTATAGAGGAGGCGTACAACAATTAGGACTTTGGCTCATGGCCGTGCTAAGCAGATGCAGGCTCTCGTATACCTGATCCCGTTTATCTGCTGGTATGTTCTTGAATATTTCCTGAACGTACTCCTCCATTGTGCTTGCAATGGAATCAGCTTGCTCCTCACCTTCTGTCGTCAGGGAGAGGACCACAAAACGGCGGTCATTGGGATCGGGGACACGGCTTACTAAATTCAATTGAACTAATTGATGAACTTGCCGGCTAAGCGTGCTGGTATCGACACAAAGGATATCTCCCAAATCATTTAATGAGATGTTTGGTCGTTTTTGAAGCTCATACATCACGTGACTTTGAAGAACAGTAACACCGCAGCATTGGGCTCCATCTTTCTGAAGTAAGCCAAATCGTCTAACTAGAAGCTGCAGTACTTCTCTTACGTTTATGTATTGTGGTAATTGTTTCATTTTTATCACCTGATATAGTTATAACATGAATCAGTTGATACTTGCAAGTATTATCTTTTGCATTTATCTTTTGCCATCGCTGTCTCGACGTTGTTCAACTAACTGGGAATGCCGCAGCCGGCCAACGCGAACAGCTGCCTTATTCGTGTTAACGCGGAAAAGGATTCAGTATTGGATTCATATGGACGGAGGAGGGAATTCTGGAGATTTAATTACTGACGTGAATCCGCTGCCCAATAGTGTCGGAGTGACAAGAATTACAGACGATTGCCAAGACTGTTTCGGTCACTTGCTCCAGGACAACCATTAGCCGTTCATTCATATCCTGTAGGGCGGTCTCTTCTTATATTCCTTCCTTGAGAAAAAGCAGAAATATTGCATTAGTAAAAAACTAATGTCTAAGCCTCATGGTTTTATTATTATTTACCAAATTAACTGTTCCATGTCCGTTATTCTGAAGAGAGCGCTAATTCCTTGAAAGTCTACCCTCATATAACAATTTGAAATACCAATAACCTGCCGCGGCAATAACAATAAAAAACACCATTTGTTTTATGATTATCGGCACACTGATTGCTTCTGAGAAAAACCATACGATGAAGAGTACAGTTAAAATTATCTCAAATAAGAGCGTCCTGTTCCGAAGCTCTGGTCTAATCCACCTTGATTTCACAAGCAGGGATAAGCTTCCAATAAAGGTAAGCAGCAACCAGATATAATACATTTCTTTGTTAAGTGAATATCCGAATAACGGGCCGTATTGTAATCCAATAGAGATTATAGATATTTTTTGTAACTTACGTTCCGTATCGTTTAAATCACTATAGCTTCTTGCCATATTTGAAAGCCCTCCAATCCCTATAATAAATCTTAAACATAAGTATACCAATAAATGTAACCCTCGAAAAATAAATTGAGCCACTATTATTAAAGGAGGTTCATTTGATTGTGAAGAGGAAGCTGAGAATATTTCCTGAAACGCGCAATGGGTAGAACTTAAGGGGAGGGGAACCAAGAGTCCAAAGGACTCCCCCTGGGCCTCATCCGGACCGACGGGGACTCGCTTGCGAAGAGCGACTAACAAAGTGGCACATCCTCTTCTGGCAAAAAGAGCAGATGCATGAGCAAAATGAAAACCTGGCTGTTGAATTTGGGCTTACTCCGGCATCAAGAGCCAAGATCGCCATGCCACCGCGAGGTCAGCCAGAGAAGAAAGACAAGTTCACGAAGGAGTTCGATGATATGTTATGCTGAAGCAATTTCTAATCAATTACAGCTATGATGTAATCAACGGCGAAGTGTTAGGAATTATATGTATCCGCAAGCCGAGTGTTACAGCAGCAGACATCTGTACCAAACAACTTATTGTATGAAGCAGCTTGGAAAGCCAAGAAGGCCCCCGATGAGGATAGCTTTTTGGGCACCCTATTTATTGAGGTGGTGGTTACCGTGAAAATAGGATTGCTTTTTTTGCTTCTCTTAATATCCGCTTGCAGGCCAGCACAAGATGGCGGCCCCAATGGTGTTACTTCTAGTTGTTCAGACAGTGGCTCGGAAGATGATGCTTGCAGTGAAGGGCAAGAGTAGTCTCTTCTCACCGCGCGGGAGATCTTGTCGGATGCAGAAAAAGAGTCGTCTCGTTGATCTGTAGACGGCTCATTTCCTGTTTTCCGTAGCTAAACGGATGGATGTTTGCCAAAAAGGGCCGCAATAGAAAATAGAATTGGCGGTTTTTTTTGTGCATGCATTTTTTGTTATTCACCGAAATCCTTAGGAACCCACTTGAATATTTCTCCGCTCTCCAAAGCATCAATCAACTGATCCAGCCACCGGTAATAACGGATTGCCTCATCCAGCTTAGCTAGATCAGATTCCAGAACATTCTGCAAGGCAGGCACGGACGAAGATTGGTTGCTAAGCTCCATTAACTCGTTCTTAGATTTGCGCAGAGCATTCAGGTTGATCTCGAGCGCTTTCCGCCATTTCAGTGCGAAATAATCGCTGAAGGTCTGGAACCAATCCCTTTCTACTTCATACAGATCCTTGCGTGATCCCTTTTCCCATACTTTGTGGACCATCTTCAAATCGACAAGGGTTCTGACGCCGGTGCTCATGCTGGTCTTGCTCATCTCCATGGCCTGTCCCATTTCATCCAAGGTCATGGGTTTGTTCTGAAAAAAGAGCAGTCCATACAGATGACCGATGGATGGAGTGATTCCATACAGATCCATGTTTTTGCCGATTGCTTCAATAACGCGTTTGCGTGCTTTTTCTATGACAAGCGCTTGATCGGAACTTAATTGATTGGAAGGTTCCATCCTGGTTTCACCCTGCCTTTAGTCTACAAGTAATTGTAAGGAACAGCCGGAATAAAGTAAAGGGGCTACAAATAAAACAATGAACGAACTAATTGTACAGTAATTACTGTACGAACAGTATAAACGGTAATTTAGGTTGACACAAGCGTCATTTACTACTTACAATGGGTAAGCGAAAGAACGTGCCCAAGGTAACTATGAATGCAAAGACTTTGAGTATAGGGAGGCCGCATAATGAAAAGATTAAACAGGAAAGTCAAAGGAGGATGAATATGGTATTTGGTATTTCAGTACTTGTCATTCTTATATTTGTGTTTTGGGGGGCATTGAACCCCAGCGGACTGGCGGAACAAGCTAACGCTTTTCTTGCCTTTACCACAGGAAAATTTGGCTGGTTTTATCTTTTTGCCGCCATGGGATTCCTTATTTTTGTCATCTATCTTGCTTTCAGCAAATATGGCAAGATCCGATTGGGAGAGGATTCTGATGAGCCGGAGTATTCTGACCTAAGCTGGTTTGCTATGCTCTTTAGTGCCGGGATGGGCATCGGTCTGGTGTTCTGGGGGGTTGCAGAACCGCTGTCTCACTATGCCTCACCACCTCAGGAAGCACAAGGAGAAACGACAGAAGCCGCACGATTAGCACTACGTTACGCGTTCTTTCACTGGGGACTGCATCCTTGGGCGATCTATTCGGTGGTCGGTGTCACTCTAGCCTACTTTCAATTCCGGAAAAAGAAATCTGCCCTGATCTCCCAGACCTTTGAGCCGCTGTTGGGGGATCGAGTCCACGGACCGATCGGGAAACTGATCGATATTCTCGCAATTATTGCTACCGCCTTCGGTGTGGCAACCTCTCTTGGACTTGGTACGCTGCAGATCAATGGGGGGCTTTCCTTTATATTGGGCGTACCTAACCAGGTATCCGTACAGGTGGTCATTCTGTTAGTGCTTACGGTTCTTTACATGATCTCGGCTACAACTGGCTTGGACCGCGGGATCCGGATTCTGAGCAATACCAACCTTTTTCTTGCATTAGGGCTGCTCATATGCACATTCATTCTGGGGCCCACCTTCTTCTTACTGGATACTTTTACTGTGACACTTGGCGGTTATCTTCAGAACTTGGTTCAGATGAGCTTGCGTCTGACTCCCTTCACACAGGGTACGTGGATCAGCAGTTGGACACTTTTCTATTGGGCTTGGTGGATTGCCTGGGCTCCGTTTGTAGGAATGTTCATAGCCCGCGTATCCCGTGGACGAACGATCAAAGAGTTTGTGCTCGGTGTCTTGTTTATCCCCAGTCTCTTCAGCTTCATCTGGTTCTCTGTTTTTGGAGGGACAGGGCTGTATCAGCAGATAATGGAAGGAATCCATCTTACCGAGTTGGTTAACAATGATGTTACTTCTGCGCTTTTCGCCACCTTACAGCATCTACCACTTGGAACAATACTCGCGGCCTTGCGACTTTACTGATCATAACCTTCTTTGTAACTTCCGCCGATTCTGCGACCTACGTGTTGGGTATGTTCTCGAGCAATGGAAGCCTAACGCCTTCTACGAAGGTGAAAGTGGCCTGGGGTGTCGCCCAGTCGGCGATAGCGCTTGTACTACTTTTAAGTCATGGGCTTCAAGCACTGCAAACAGCTTCCATTGTAACCGCGCTACCCTTTGCCGTGATCATGGCGCTGATGTGTGTATCCTTAATGAAATCACTGCAGGGAGAGGAGAGGAAGAACCGCAGAAAGGAACGGGAATTTCGTCAAGCGGTGGAGGAGTTGCTGCTGAAGAGAGAATCCTCGACTCGGAATGGTTCATAGTAACCTAAAGACCCGGAATCCGGGTCTTTTTAGGTTATCGCAATCCTGGTTCTCCGGCCAGTATTCTGGTAACCATGGGAACAGCCCATACAAGGAATTGGGCGCTTCTTATAGTCTCCCTTGTAAGTGCAATGAACCCATTACCTAAGAAACCGGCTCGGCTCGCAGAGACAATGAGAAAAGGGCCGGTTTTTAGCATTTGTTTCATGAAGTGGAATTCGCCGATTCTGAAGTTGTCATTTGAAGATGCAATCAGAGGTAGCTTAAACCAAGTATTTATTAGAGTCTTAACGAGAAAAGTGAACACGGAAGCCACGGAATAGGTCATGAATATTTCGGAAAATCCAAATGATTCGTTCCGTCTAATCTTCATTCGAAAAGGCATACGTAGATCAGGGCATCAACAGGCGAC
The DNA here is from genome assembly GCF_027533645.1 of Paenibacillus caseinilyticus. Lineage (GTDB taxonomy): Bacteria > Bacillota > Bacilli > Paenibacillales > NBRC-103111 > Paenibacillus_G > Paenibacillus_G caseinilyticus. The sequence continues at coordinate 174,841 of NZ_JAQAGY010000014.1, read as the reverse complement.
CATACAAGTGCTTATCAATTCTGTTTAACTAGGCCTTGGCATTCAAGCAGAGGCCTTATCTTTGTAGATTTCTCGATCTCATTTAGGTGCTTTCTTTTACGTCGATCTTAAATCCAACTCACTGGTCAGCAGACTGGTTATAGCTCCTTAAAAGAACCGGGTGGTATTCATTAGTAATATGAACATAATAATCCTGACCGGGTTAGGAAATACTTGGTTCATCCGTAACGAGAGGGGGAAAGAACGGATGAAAGGGACATTTTTGGCCCAAGGCCACAAATATTGGATCCTGCCGATCCTCTATATTATCTCTGCCGCCGCATTAGCTCTGCTGGTCGATATTGTGGATCGGTCCGGCCCGTTATATGAAGTTCTGCCTGAAATATTCCTGACACGAGCGGGCTTGGCCAAAGATGTCATGTCGTCTATAGCCACGTCTCTGCTAACCATGACCACCATCACGTTCTCCGTCATGATGGTTGTCTTGTCAACGTATACCTCGCAGTATTCGCCGAGAACGCTGCCAAACTTTATCCGAAGCAAAGCCATGCAGCATGCCCAGGGAGTCTTTTTTGCCGGCTTCGTGTATTCGATTACATCTATGCTCTTCTTGAAGCGCACCTCAACGGATACCATGGTTCCGGACGCTTCCGTAGGAGTGCTGCTGGCTGTATGCTGTTTGCTGTTCTTCATCTACTTCATCCACCGGATCTCGATGCTCATTCAAGTGAATCGTCTGATTGCCGAGATTGGGGCCCATGCATTGAACCTGCTCCAGTTTCTGCAGCCTGCAGATGCTCCCAGGAATGCCAAGGCTTCGGACAAATCCCAAAGCCGGCTGGCGGTTGTTCTCGCGAAGAATGAGGGATATATCCGCTCGGTTGACATCCAAAGCGTTGTCAATCTCGCAGAGCGAAATGGCTGGCGTATTCGAATGGGGCCAAGGATCGGCGCCTATGTGGAGCAGGGCGCTCCGCTGCTCGAGATTTTCGGGACACCGCATACGGGGATAAACAGCGACAATCTTGACAGAATGATATCGATCGGGAAGGATCGGACCAACACGCATGATCTGGAATATGTACTAGAGAATATCGCAGAGATGGCGCTGAGGGCCATTTCTCCTGGCATTAACGATCCCAACACAGCCATCTACTGCATCCGCGAGCTTGGAGTGATACTCACCCGAATGGCATCAACAGATTGTTCCTCTTGGACATTTTCTGATTCAACCGGCACCCTACGCCTCGAGATTCCCTTCCTTCCGTATGCAGATCTGCTGTACAAGTGCTTTTATCAGATCAGGCATTACGGAGCCAAGGACATCTCGGTCTCAGCAGCTTTATTGGATGCCCTTACTCGTATTGCTCTAAACGGGGATCCGAGGATAAAAAAGACCGCGCAGGAATTCGGCGACAATGTTATCCAAGGTATCAATCCGGGTGTGCTCCAATCATTGGACCAATCTTACCTGGAACAAAAGAAAAGACAGCTCTCCGAGGCCTGCGGGATAATTCCTGGATCTTAACAGTTTAATGTCTAGTAAGGAGACTGGCATAATGGCAGGAATGACTTCAAAAAACGATGATGTGGATGGAGCTTTGTGCCAAGCAGTCCACAATTCGGAATAAGAGAGGTGGCCTCACGATGTTTTTTCACATGAAGGAACTGCAGTACAGGGCCAGTCCGGAGAAGCCGGATCCCTTGTATGCCAAGAATCTTTAGGATGTTCTTGGTGGACAATTCGGTGATTGCTGCGGCTATGTGAGGCATGAACCCCAGCATGTCATCGTATCGGGTTTGGGTGCAACCCCGACAGACAGTGCAATATACCCATGGAACTCCAGATATTATCTCCAATCTGCTCGCAGACTTCCGGGCGAATCTCAACGCTGAATCTCAAGGGCGTCTGCAGGACGTACGGCTGTACGAACAAATGCCTGATCCCGGCGTAAGGGACATGCTCTCCTTCCTGATTGCACAGGATACCTTCCATCAGAACCAATGGCTCGCCGCGATCGCAGAACTGGGGAGATGGAAGGGAAGATTGTGCCGGCTTCGTTCCCGAGAGAGCTTGAGGTTCAGGAAGTGTCCAAGCAGTTCATAAATTTCTGGGAAGGCGAAGAGAGCAAGGGCGGACGCTGGGCGCAGGGGCCGACGCCGGACGGTACGGGTGAGATCGAGTACGTAAGCAGTCCCCGTGCCGCGGGCGGAAGACCCGTGCTGAATCCTGCTTCCCCGGCGGTACACTCTACCCCTGGACAGCCTCCTCAAGTGATAAATCGAGGATAGGCCGGATAAGACATTGCACATTTCAATAAGCAAAGTCTTCCTCCGTTTTCCCGGAGCCTGTGAATTCCACTGGCTCCTTTTCGTATGTTTCGTCGTCACTCCGTTAAGCTTCTTAGCTTCGAGACAATGGCATCCGCTTCGAGCGGCAGAAGCGCATCCGCATGCTGCTTGACGATCAAGGAAGTTCGCTTCGCATCAAATGGCTGAATGCCCAATACGGGTTTGTGCAGCTCGCTTTTTGCAACAATTAGCTCCTTGTTGATCCAACGGGAATATGCAGCATATATCCCGCACATGACGAGGACGCAATCGCAGTGTTTCATCTTGGCACGAATCGTCTCATATAGCTCTCTTTCATCAGCCAAGTCTTCGGCAAGCTGCGGTTCCAATGAAATGATCTGAAACGGAAAGCCTCCTCGCTGCTTCAGCAGCCGAATGAGCTCTTGGTCCATTTCTTGATAACTCCAAGAATGGCTGAGGTACAGTCTGTATGGTCTGCGGTGCAATTTGGTAGCCGACACGCTTATAAATCCCCCTGTTCGAGCCTGTATATGAGAAAAAGACAAAAAGAAGCCAATGGTGACAGGCTCCTCCAGGTAGTGCTTATGTAGTTGCGAATTAAGATGCTAGCATACTAATTCCTGTTAGTATCATAAAACAACCGAGGCCGAATGTAAAGGGGAATTACAAATTCTAAACAATTCCTTTTGTTAAGCGGTACCAATCTAGATATAAATATGAAACGTCGGTTCCGTTCAATACCACAAGCTTCAACGTCTGGTAAACCGCTAGCTTGGCAAGGATGAGCCACGATTCGGGAGGAAAAAGGAGCATCTCCCGTGTGAGCCCCCTTCATCCCTCTGGAGAAGGGAATCACTGGAAATATCCGCCGATATCGGAAATGACGATCATCTGAAGGGAATGTTAGGCTAATAACTGTTCGTACGAACCAATCATCGACCGAAAGGATGTGGGGGTCACTTGAGAAGGGGATCGCGATTGCTTCTGTTTCTAGCGCTGCTCTCATCCGCTGCCGGCTGCAGCGGGATACGGGAAGCTGGGGGGGAGGGAGGCGCTGCTTCGAATCCGGGATCCGGAGGAAGCACGCTGGCCCAGGCCAAACAGCAGGGTTACGTCACTGTAGGGTTTGCCAACGAAAAACCGTATGCCTACAAAACAGCCGACGGAGAACTGACGGGAGAAGCGGTAGAAATAGCCCGAACCGTGCTCAAGAATCTGGGAATCAACGAAATGAAGGGGGAACTGACGGAGTTCGGCTCCCTGGTGGGCGGACTTCAGGCCAAGCGGTTCGATCTGATTACTGCAGGGATGTTCATCAATCCTCAGCGCTGCTCGGCCGTATTGTTTGCTGATCCGGAATACAGCATTGGCGAGGCCTTGGCTGTAAAGAAGGGGAATCCGCTGAAGCTTCACAGCTATGAAGACTTGGCTAAGAACGCGAAGGCCAAGGTGGCCGTGATGACCGGAGCCGTAGAGATCGGCTATCTGGAGAAATCCGGCGTGTCCAAGGACCGGATGCTGATGGTCCCAGACCAGGCAGGAGCACTCAGTGCGCTTCAGGCCGGCCGGGCTGAAGCGGCGGCTATGACGGGACCCGCGATGCAGTCCATGCTGGAGTCAGCAAAAGACGACAAGCTCGAGCGGGTCAAAGAGTTCAAACAGCCCGTGATCGACGGCAAAAGTGTACGGGGCTATGGGGCGACAGCATTCCGTCAGGGAGACAAGGCGTTCCAGGAAGCCTTTAATGCGGAGCTTAAGAAATTAAAGGATTCCGGTGAACTGCTGAAAATCCTCCAAAAATTCGGGTTTACGGCAGACGAACTGCCGGGTGACGCCACGTCAGCCGCCCTGTGCAAAGGGTGAGATGACCTTGCAGTGGACAGAGTTTCTGCCCCTGCTGTTTGAGGGGGCTTTCGTAACAGTCGAAGTTGCATTTTATGCCGCACTGCTTGCGCTGCTTATGAGCTTTGCGGCGGGATTGGGCAGAATAGCCCGGCCGAGGGTCATCCGGGGATTTACCGCCGTGTATGTAGAATTTTTCCGGGGAAGCTCCCTGCTGATTCAATTGTTCTGGCTCTACTATGCGCTGCCTTTCGTCGGCATAGAACTGCCCAAACTGGCGGCTGCGGTTCTCGCGGTGGGCTTGAATTACGGTGCCTACGGCTCAGAGATCGTCCGCAGTTCGGTCCAGGCGGTGCCCCGTGGACAATGGGAGGCCGCCATCGCCCTCAATATGAGTATTCGGCACCGCTGGACCCGAATTATCTTGCCCCAAGCGGTACTGCAGATGCTGCCGTCTATGAGTAATCTATTGATTGAGCTGATCAAAGCCACCTCACTGGTCTACTTCATTACGCTGACCGACTTGACCTATCAGGCAATGGTACTGCGCAACAATTACATGGCCTGGACCCCGCAGATCTTATTCATGCTGCTCCTGCTTTATTTTGCCATGGCGTCTGTTGTATCCTACGGGGTCCGCAGGCTGGAGAGCCGGATGGCGGCAGGGAGGGGATAAGAAGATGTGGGATTGGAATTATGCCGTAAGTATACTGCCGGAACTGCTGAAGGCTCTGCGCATCACCATTCTGGCGACCTTCGGGGGCTTCATCGTCGCCTGCTTTGCTGGTCTGGTGCTTGTAATGCTGGTCCGCTCTCCATGGCGGTGGGTCTCCTTGCCGGCCCGGTTCGCGATGGAATTCATACGAAGCACGCCGCTGCTTGTACAGGTGTTCTTCCTGTATTACTCGCTGCCGGGTCTCACTTCGATCAGCTTCTCCGCCATAACGGTAGGGATCATGGGGCTTGGGATCCACTATGGCACTTATCTCTCTGAGGTATACCGGTCCGGGATCGAAGCGGTGCCCCGGGGACAGTGGGAGGCCGGAACCGCACTGAACTTTTCGCGATTCTCCATTTGGACACGCATCATTCTTCCCCAGGCGCTTCCTCCGGTCGTTCCGGTGATGGGCAATTATCTTATCGTGATGTTCAAGGAAACGCCTGTCCTCTCGGCCATTACCCTGGTTGAGCTGCTCAAAACAGCCAAAAACATCGTATCGGAATCGTACCGGGTCTTCGAGCCCTATACCCTGGTCGGCCTCCTCTTCCTTCTGATCTCTTACCCGGCATCCCTGCTGGTACAGCGGTTGGAGAGACGGATGAAGATGCAGCAGGCAGCTCCCGCACGTTTCAGCCTGCGTGTTATGAGGCAGGCATGGCAACGGAAGGAGGAAAGCCTATGAGTTTGCATACGGTTACAAACCAATCGGAGGAGGTCTCCCATGCGGAGAATCCGATGGTGAAGTATTCCAAGATCTGCAAAAGTTACGGGGAGCTTCAGGTGCTGTCGGATATCGACCTGGAGATGGCCCCGGGAGAAAAGCTGGCCCTGATCGGACCGAGCGGTTCGGGAAAGACCACGCTCGGCCGCATGCTGATGACGCTGGAGAAACCGACGAGCGGGACCATCGAGGTCGATGGGGAGGGTTTGTGGCACCGCATGGTGAGCGGCCGCCCGGTTCCTCCCACAGCCAAGCACCTGCACCGGCTGCGGAGCAAGATCGGCATGGTCTTCCAGCACTTTAACCTGTTTCCTCACATGACCGTTCTCGGCAATGTGATGGAGGCCCCGCGCCGGGTGCTCCGCATGCCTCACGCCGAAGCTGAGGCTCTGGCAGTAACCATGCTGGGCAAGGTGGGTCTGGCCGATAAGCTGGATGCTTACCCCTCACGCCTCTCGGGCGGTCAAAAACAGCGGGTGGCCATTGCCAGAGCCTTGGTGATGAAGCCCAAGGTCATGGTGTTCGATGAAGTGACCTCTGCGCTCGATCCAGAGCTGGTCGGGGAGGTGCTTGAGGTCATTAGGGAAATAGCCTCCGAGGGCGACATGGCCATGATGCTGATCACCCACGAGATGGACTTTGCCCGTGATGTTGCGGACCGCGTCCTGTTCTGCGCCGATGGAAGCGTTGTCGAACAGGGGCCGCCCCAATCGATCTTCGGCGATCCTCAAACCGAGCGCCTGCAGTCGTTCCTTCGGCGTTTTCGCTCCATGTAATCTACAGCAAGGGGGAAACTGTGTGAATCACCATACCGTAACCATTCGCCTTCGCATGCCGGTGAGGGAGGACGGCGCCGCCGTCTGGAAGCTGATCCGGGATGCCGGCACACTGGATCTCAACTCGGCCTACTGTTATCTGCTGCTGTCGGATCATTTCCGCAGCACCTGCCTGGTAGCAGAGGATGACAAAGGAATATGCGGATTCATCTCCGCCTTCCGGTGCCCTGACCGGCCCGATACCCTGTTCGTATGGCAGATTGCCGTGGCGCCTTCCCGGAGGAGAAGGGGGCTGGGCCGGAAGCTGCTGAAGACGCTGCTGTCCGGGGCAGCCTGCCGGGAGATCCGCTATGTGGAAGCCACCGTCGGGCCATCCAATCTGGCTTCACGCGGATTGTTCCTGCGTACAGCCCACGAATACGGGACCGAATGCCGGCTGTCCGCCGGCTATCCGGCATCCATGTTCCCGGCAGACAAAGCACACGAAGAGGAGCTGCTCATCCGCTTCGGCCCGCTGCCCAAGCAGAGTGAGCGGGAGCATGATGAGAAGCGCGATCTGATCCAAACCACAAGGGGGAGTTCACATTGAAAACCGAGACGATGGAAAGACCGGCCCTGCATGTGTTCGATACACTCGAGTCGGAAGTCCGCAGCTACTGCCGCAGCTTTACCACCGTGTTCACAACCGCGAAGAACGCGCTGCTGTATGACCGCAGCGGCCGGGAATATATTGATTTTTTTGCGGGGGCGGGCGCATTGAATTACGGTCATAACAACGAGCGGATCCGCGCCAAGCTGATCTCGTATCTGCTGAGAGACGGCGTCACCCATTCCCTAGATATGGCCACGGAAGCCAAGGAAACGTTCCTGCAGAAATTTCACGAAATTATCCTTAAGCCCCGGGGTCTCAGCTATAAGATCATGTTCCCCGGCCCGACAGGGACCAACGCGGTGGAGAGTGCACTTAAGATCGCGCGTAAAGTAACCGGCCGCAAGTCGGTTGTCTGCTTCACGAACGCGTTCCACGGCATGACGCTCGGGTCACTTGCCCTTACTGGGAACAAATTCAAGAGGGAAGGAGCCGGTGTCGAGCTCGGCGGTACGGTATTCATGCCGTATGACGGTTACTTCGGGTCCCAGCTGGACACGGTGGACTATCTGGCCAAGCTGCTGCAGGATCCGGGCAGCGGTGTCTCGCTGCCGGCAGCCGTGATTCTCGAGACGGTTCAGGGGGAAGGCGGATTGAATGCGGCCGGAACCGCCTGGATCCGGCGCATGGCGAAGCTGTGCGACCTGCACGGGATTCTGCTGATCATTGACGACATTCAGATGGGCTGCGGCCGAACGGGAACCTTCTTCAGCTTCGAGGAAGCGGGGATCGAGCCGGATGTGGTCTGCCTGTCCAAATCGATTGGAGGCTACGGGCTGCCGATGGCCCTGACCTTGATCAAACCCGAATATGACGCATGGATGCCCGGGGAGCACAACGGGACATTCCGGGGCAACAATCTGGCCTTCGTCGCAGCCGCCGAGGCGCTCGAGTACTGGCGCAGCGGGACGTTCGAAGATGAAATCAGGGAGAAAGAAGCGGAGATCCGCTCCGCCCTCGAACGGATCAAGGCACGTTTCCCGCAGCTTCAGGTACACATCCGGGGGAAGGGCTTGATCCAAGGGCTCGCCTTTGCCGAGGAGGGCTTGGCTGAGGCCCTGTGCGGAATTGTCTTCAAGCATGGGCTGATCATGGAGACGTCCGGTCCCCGCAGCGAAGTGGCCAAGCTGATGCCCCCGCTGACGATCGGGATGAAGGAGCTCGCGGAAGGACTGCAGATTCTCGAAACGGGCATGGAGGAGCTGAGCAAAGTTCAAGCTGAGAGGCTGCAGCTTAAATAACAAGGAGGAATGAAAATGATTGTGAAGCACTTGAAGGAATTACTTGGTTCGCCGGATGAAGTGGATGCGCCTACCTGGACCTCGCGCAGACTGCTGCTGCAGAAGGATGGCATGGGCTTCTCGATGCACGATACGCTGATCAAAGCAGGCACGGAGACGTTGATCTGGTACAAGCATCATGTCGAAGCGGTCTACTGCATCGAGGGAGAAGGCGAGATTGAAGTCCTAGGGGGACAGACCTATGCGATCCGCCCTGGAATGCTGTACGCCTTGAACGGCCACGAGAAGCATCTGCTTCGGGCCCGAACGGAGCTGCGGTTGATCTGCGTATTCAATCCCCCGCTGGTAGGGCTGGAGATTCATGATGAAGAAGGAACCTATCCTGCAGCACAACCAACTCTAACGCGATAAGGAGCTGACGATTCATGCCAAAAACCTCTACTGCGCAAACAAGCCAAGGGACATCCCAGGATCACTATCCTTCACGGATTCAAGACCCTCCTTCGATGAAGGATCGCGTGGATCCCGTGGTCTATACCCCTTGGACTCCCGAAGCCCCGCTCAGCAAGCAGCAGTCGGAATTCTATGAGCAGAACGGATATCTGCTGCTTCAAGGGTTCTTCTCCGAAAGCGAAGTGGCCGCTTACAAGAAAGAGCTGGAGCGGCTATGGACGGAAGGGAGAGAGGTGCGAAGGGATGAGATCATCCGGGAACCGAACAGCGACGAGATTCGTTCCATCTTTGCCGTTCATGACAGCAGTCCCGTCTTTCAGAGCTTATCCCTTCATCCCCGACTGACAGGCATCATGGAATACCTGCTCGGCAGCCGGGTCTATATCCATCAATCCCGGATTAACTTCAAGCCGGGCTTTACCGGGAAAGAATTCTATTGGCATTCGGACTTCGAGACGTGGCATGTGGAGGATGGAATGCCCCGAATGAGGGCGCTCAGCTGCTCGATTGCGCTTGAAGACAACTATGCCTTCAACGGACCTCTTATGGTCGTACCGGGCTCCCATAAGCAGTTCGTCTCCTGCGTCGGTCGTACGCCTGAGGGACACTATAAGAATTCGCTTCGCAAACAGGAATACGGCGTCCCCGATCAGGACAGCCTGACGGCGATGGTCCGTGAAGGAGGAATTGAGACGATGATGGGCAAAGCGGGGTCCATTATCCTGTTCGACTGCAATACGATGCACGGGTCGGCCAGCAATATTTCGCCCTATCCCCGAAGCAATGTATTCCTAGTCTATAACAGCGAGGAGAACCGGCTCGTCGAGCCCTTCTCCGGTCAGGCTCCAAGGCCGGGCTATATCGCAGCACGTCTTTAGTGGCGGAATAAACAATAAGAAGGCATATATAGTATGCTAGGCAACTAATTTTTGGAGGTCTGATTTCAGGCCTCTTTTTTATTTTAGAATACTGGTATTCTGAAGATGGCCATAAGGCACAAAGCAAATGCTAAAGAAAACAGCAGCCCCGCCAAGGTTTTGTTATGATGCAGCGGGATGGCCAGAAACATCGCGAAGTAAAACAATACAGACCAAAGTATGCTCCAGCCATATTGATAGGCGATGAGATCCTGCTTATGCCATATTAATTCCAACAAACTGAAAAATATAACCCAGCCCAGGTAATAAAGCAGCCGTTTCATGGGCTGGCGGGGGAAGTAAACGAGAAATAGCAGAACGGTGCATGGCTGTAAAACGACCGTATTCACAAAATCCACCGCCCTGTGACTAAGCGGGAACTCAGATTGGAATTCCCATGGTCGGTTATTGGCAAAGATTAGATTATATAAAGCATTCACAAGCGGAACAAATAGCATTGTCGGGTAATATTCGCGCCAGCGGCGGTAAGAACGGGATATCATGACGATCAGGAGAAGAGAGAAGTTGGATAGCAGCACCATAAATTTAATGTCCTCCGGCGTTTTACAGGATCCATTTCCATCTTTCCCATAAAGTGCTGCGTATACCCTTGTTAAAAGCAAATATACATCCTGTCGGAGTGAGGAGACAACAGCAATTGGAAGTTGAAACCGGGAGAAAGCTTGAGTTAAGATAATTAGTAAGCGTGACAACAATTGATGTGCGGACAGTCGAAAGGGAGGCTTCCAACATGGGTGAGGAGCGGAAGAAGCACTACAACCTATATTTCAGCGTCGGTTGGAACTATAAACAGGCCTACCAAGAAGTGCTGTACCTGCTCGCGGAACATAAAAGCATCTCATTCACACCGTTTATATTTAGTCAACCGGAGCAGGATGCCAATGGAAGCAATAAGGAACTGTACCGGGCCGTTAGGCAGAAGGTCGGATTGTGTGATACCGTTATCTTGTTAAGCGGATTATATTCCCATCCGATGTATAGCAAGTGGATCGCCACGGAAATTATATCTAACCAAAGGGGAGTTTAGGAGGCCTGTTATTGCGTTGAAACGCTGCGCGGTTCTGAAATCCTCCGAGGTGGTGGCCTGCCATGCGGATGCGGTTGTGGACTGGGATGCGGAGCTCCTGACTGAAGCCATCCGAAGGTTAGCCTAGGGTCCGAACAAAGAAAACGTTTAAAAATGCCTGTATCGGTCTGAGAGGAGAGTGCTGGGGTGGAACACAGCTCTATTGGCAGCCTGATTCTCGTCGTGCTCATCTCCTTCCTGATTCCCATCCTGTTGTATCAGCTCAGGCTTAAAGTGCTTCCGGTGGTTGTTGCAGAAATCGCTGCAGGTATTCTGATAGGGAAGAGCGGGCTGCAGTTGGTAGGAGAAAACGATTGGCTGGAGATTCTCTCCCTGCTCGGGTTCATTTACCTTATGTTTCTCAGCGGGTTGGAGATCGACTTTTCCTCCTTCAAACCCCGATCTCCCAAGACGTCCGGGTCACTGCAGCCCGTTGTTGTTGCAGTGATTGTGTTCTCGGGCATCTTCCTCACCTCGGGTGCCCTTTCCACCCTGCTGTATGCTGCGGGATTGGTGAATCAAGTAGGCATGACGACGCTCATTATCTGCACGATTTCGCTCGGTGTAGTTGTCCCCGTGCTCAAGGAACGGAGAATGCTGTCAACCCCGCTGGGGCAGATTCTGCTGCTCGTAACGGTGTTGGCGGATTTGTTCACGATGGTGCTTCTGGCCGTGTACGTCAGCGCACGTTCCCGCAATATGGTGGACATGCTCATGCTCTGTCTATTCTTTGTTATCGTTTTCGCAGTGTATTATAGCATTCGGAAGCTGGCCTCGGGCAAATGGGTCAAAAACCTGCAGGGGAGCAGCGTTCAATTCGGTACCCGGGGAATCTTCGCGCTGCTGCTGGCCATTGTATTTCTCTCTGAATCATTAGGTGTGGAGAATACACTGGGAGCCTTTCTGGCAGGGGTTATGGTCTCGTTAATGAGGCCCAGCGTTTCATTCACCCACCAACTCGAATCGTTCGGCTACGGCTTTCTCATACCGATCTTTTTTGTGATGGTCGGCGTAAAGCTGGATCTTGCTCCGCTGCTGTCGGACCGCCGGATATGGATCTTAATCCCTCTGCTGCTTGTGCTCATGTTTCTGGCGAAGCTGATTCCTATGTTTTATTTAAAGAAGTGGTTCACTTCACGGGAGACGGTGAGTGCCGCGCTTCTGCTGTCCTCAAAGCTGAGTCTCGTCATTGCCGCGGCCACACTGGCTTTAGAGCTGAACATGATCGATGAGCGCATGCATGGAGCGTTCATCTTATCGGCTATCCTGAGCTGCCTTCTCTTTCCGGTGCTGTTCAACCGGCTGACGCCGCAGCCTGAGGTTTCTGTTCCGTCGGTTTCGATCGTCGGGATGAATCATATCACCTTGCCTGCGGCTGCCGACCTGAGGAGGGACAAAATCTATGAAATCCGCTTGTTCAGCGCGAGCGGCCGCAGTCAGGAGATACCGGCGGGTGATACAGCTGAAGAACGGGTCAGCGGTATGGAACAGGAGGAAGCGGACCTGGCAGCTTTGAACTCTGCGGGCGTATTTCATTCGGAGATCCTTGTGTTCGCCACCTCACAGGATGAAGTAAACATGAGGCTGGGCATGTACGCCAGAAACCAGGGAGGGAAACGCATCATCGTCCGGATCGAATCTCCTCATAAACAGCAGGAAGCCTTATCCCAGGGGTTCGAGGTGTTCTCGACGCTGTTCGCTTCAAGAATGGTGCTGCGGGCGCAAATTGAGAATCCGGGCGCCCTTCAGTTCATAGCCGAACAGGAGCCTCTTGGAGAAGTGACCATCCAAAGGATGATGTATTCCGGCTGGCTGCTGAAAGACCTTCCGATGCCCCCGAATCTCCTGGTTCTTCGAATCTACCGGGGGCAATCGTACCTCATTCCCCACGCTCATACCGAAATCCTCTTTGGCGACCGTCTGTTGGTCAGCGGCGAGGGTGTAAGCGTGGAGCAATTCAGGCAGATGGTGTCCAGAGCCTAGCACTTTGCCTACGGAGTTGAAAAATAGAATGAAAGGTTTATAATGCTACTAAGTGGAGAAGAAAACATAGATCAGAGGAGCATACATGGATAAACACCCTTCTGAACAGCTGGCCATTGTTTTTTATCGGGTAAACCGGACCTTCCAGTATCTGATGTCCCAGCATTTGAAACCATATGATATCACTCCGGAACAATGGAACGTGCTCAAGCATCTGCAGGAAAAGGATGGACTATCGCAAAAAGACCTATCTTATATGGCGGATAAGGACAAGACCACGATTACCCGGATCATAAACAGTCTTGAACAGCACGGTGCGTTAAGGAGGCAGGTTAATCCAAATGACCGCCGTGCCTTTCAAATTTTCTTGACCGAACACGGAAGGGAGCTCATCAAGCGTATCCAGCCGATTCCCGACAAGGTGAACCGGCAGGCAAGCCGGCTGCTCTCCCATGAAGAGCTCGTTGCACTGAAACAAATGCTTTACGCTTTGCAAACTCAAATCACACAAGAAATTAATCTGCTTCACGTCGATGACGAAACTGAATAATGCGTCAACAGCAGGTGGGGATCCTGCTGTTCTTTTTATTCCACCAGGGGAAGGAGAGATACCTAAATCCGGGGTACAAAAAAAGCGAAGGATAAAGCGGGCTTCGGCAGTATGACGGTCTGCTGGCATTGAAACCTGCTGCATTAGTCTGCTAGCATACTAATATACTAGCAATACTAGGAGGAACTAAAGTTGCAGGAGATCAACACCCTCATTCAATATATTCGAGCAAGAATGACGGAACTCAGCCGGCTCGAATCGGAATATAAGAAGTAGAACAACACAAGCGGTCGTCTAAATGTAAAAACAAGAAAAAAAGAGCTGCAACAGCTGTTGGAGTTTCTTCTTTCGGAAAATGAATATTCTGAAGGGGGAGAGAGAAGCCGATAACGAGCCCATGCCCATCCTTATAAATTGATTCTCTAAACTTAAACCATTTTAATAATGACATATCAGCAATCCATTACCATTCTTTTCTTCACGGCCGACAAACCATGTAATCTTTTTTTCTTAGCCGCTTAACCGATATTGTTGACAACATTTAATGTTCAATATAAATTTGAGTAGGTTAGCAGCCACAATGTTTAACAATTAAATACTTGTCTAACACCGGAGGAGCCTGTCACCAAGGCTCCTCCTTGTCTTATTTCAGATATCGCAGAACCTTGGTAGGTTCTTTTTTTATATCAAGAAAGGGGAAGAAAAATGATTAATTAGGGAGAGATAACCAACGATTTCCTATGCTAACGAAGTACTCACGTTTTAATAAGTACACACCAACCAATATTGGCCAACTTGCGTTTCCCAAAATAAACAGAATCATGTGTGTTATAGAAAAGTACCACGCTAATTATAAATACAAGCAATAAATCTTAAGGTTATGACGGATTGTAATATGAAGTGCGACAGTTAGAAAAAACAAAGAGGCCCATGTATGGATTCGTGTAAAATGGAAGTCACCACAACACCATTTACAAGGAGAACCCTACATGAGCTACTCCCATCTTAGCATAATTGAGCGTGGACAACTAGAGACATTGTATCGGCTGGGCTGGTCGACCCGTGCCATTGGCCGACAGCTTGGGCGACATCATGCCACTATTGCCCGTGAACTTAAAAGGGGCTTCAGTGGTCAGGACTACGCAGCTGAGTCTGCACAGCAGGCGTATCGTGAGCGCAGAACAACCAGCGTCCCTGCAGGCAAGTTTACTTCTGAACTTGCTGAAGAAATTGAGGAGAAATTGAAGCAAACCTGGTCACCCGAGCAGATTGCTGAAAAGCGAAGGTGCGAGGGGGAAGCCTTTGTCTGCTACAAGACGATCTACAGATGGCTCTATGAGGGGCGACTTAAGGCAGATGTGAAGGTTCTCCGGCACAAGGGAAAACGGCATAAACCCATGGAAACACGGGGGCGGTTTCTTGTCGGTACTCCGATCTGTCAGCGGTCCAAAGAAATACGCAAACGCACGACATTTGGCCATTGGGAACTGGATACGGTAGTGTCCAGCCGAGGAAAGAGCCGGGCTTGCGCGGGCACTTTCCTCAAGCGTAAAACGCGTCTGTACATGGCCGTAAAGATGCCTGATCGCACGGCGCACTCCATGGAGGTCGCCTTTGGTGTAGTCGCCAGCCAGTACCCCCAGGGGACCTTTCAGACGGCGACAACCGATCGTGGAAAAGAGTTTGCCTGTTATGCAAACTTAGAGGGCATTCACAACATTAAGGTTTATTTCGCGGATCCCTATTCCTCTTGGCAACGAGGTTCCAATGAGAATGGTAATGGGCTTCTGCGTGAATTCTTCCCTAAGGGTTATGACTTTGCTGATGTATCGGATGAGGAGCTGGCTGAAGCTATTCGCCTTATCAATCATCGCCCCCGTAAATGTCTAGGCTGGAAATCTGCTCACGAAGCATTCATGGTCGCACTTAGCTTGACAATCCGTCTTATAAATAAGCCCATCTATATTGAGCTAGTATTCCCCATCCAGTTGATCCATCTAATAAATACAGCCTTTCATTAATTGATTATTTTAGTATTCCCGCCTTTTGGTAAAAAACAAACTCCTGCCATCTGCATGCCAGGAGTAGAAGTAAACAAAGTTTTAATTTTCTTGGGGCTGCTGCCCTTGAATTACTGAAGCAATCGATGTTTTGGGTTCAACGGGAGAACTGTAAGGAATGGAACTATTTCGCGAACGACGAATACAAATTAACGCAATGGCAGCTATGATGATAACAATCGCAAGCAGCTGAGAAATACGAATATTTTTACCTGCTTCCATTGCACCCCACCCGAAGAAGCTCATTGGGCTCCATATGGCTTTCAGGAACGATGCCAGCCACTGAGGACCTTCAAAGACAAGACTGTCTGTGCGAACGCCTTCTACATAGAACCGACCGATCGAATACCAGATGAAATAACTTGCAAAAAGCTCTCCTGTACGGAGAAATGACATTCGACGAATCCAAAGCAGTAGCAGAAGCCCGGTAAAACTCCACATGGATTCGTATAGAAATGTTGGGTGGTAATACTGACCGTTAATGTACATTTGGTTGACGATGAAGTTTGGAAGATGCAAGGTATTCCGCAAGAAACTCTCCGATACAGGACCACCATGCGCTTCTTGGTTCATAAAGTTTCCCCAGCGTCCGATCATCTGTCCGGTTATTAAACCAGGTGCGCAAAAATCAGCAATACGCCAAAAGTCATATCCTTTTCGCCGTGTATAAATGACAGAAGCAAGAATTGCACCTATTAATGCACCGTAAATGGCTATGCCCCCGTGCCATATTGCTAAAACCTCAGTTAAGTTATCTTTATAGTTGCTCCATTCAAATGCTACATAATATGCTCTTGCGCCAATTATTGCGGATGGAAGTCCGATTAAAAGTAAGTCCATAAAAAAATCAGATGAAATACCAAATCGTTTGCCTTCTCGCATCGCAAGCATTAAACCAAGCAGAGCACCAAAACCAATAATAATTCCATACCAATGGACCTGAATAGGTCCTATAGTAATAGCAATCGGGTTAAACATTATTACACTCTCACATCCCTGATACAATATTAAATGCTCTATATATTATAACAAAAAAATGTCCCCGGCGGTTACTCCGCAGCCATGAACCAACTTTTATGCCTGGAAGGATATTTAGGCCCTTCTTTTTACTTTGGATCCCCATATCCTTTGCTCATGTCCACATCCTGCACATTTGATTGTTATCTATTAGATTCTTTGTTTGTACATTTGTCATATCCACATTTCGGACACACTTGCAGTATATCTTTTCAAACCTTCATCTACTAATCCTATGAGAAAGCATTCATTGCTACGTTGAAACAAGCGATGAGCGAAGGCTTGGAGAAGCTGAACTGGCAAAGTATTTGCGCGGCGAGCGGCCAGACTTTATAATGCTCCCATAGGTTGAGACACGGGAGAGTGAAAAATAAGTTATAATGAAGCTATGGAAAAACGGAACCGATATACCTCGGAGTTTAAGACGAAGGTTGTCCTGGAGGTCCTCCGTGAGGAGCAGACCGTAAACGAGATCGCAGCAAAGTACGAATTGAGTCCGGTCATGATTAGCCGGTGGAAGGCGGAGTTCCTCGAGCGTGCTTCCACGGTATTCGAGAAGAAAACCCAAGAAGCTGAAAAACTGAAAAAGGAATACGAGAGCAAACAAGAGCATCTGGAAAAGCTGGTCGGTCAACTTACGGTTGAGGTCGATTGGCTCAAAAAAAAAATCTGGTCTCAAATGAATCGCTGGAAGCCCGTAAAGCCATGGTGGAGCGTGACTGTTCCGAGATTACCATCAAGCGCCAGGCAGACCTGCTCAGCGTGAACCGAACAAGTGTATACCGTTCAGGTAAGGAGCAACGGGAAAGCGAAGAGAATGTGCAGCTCATGCACCGAATCGATGAACTGTATATGAAGCACCCTTATTTCGGTTACCGGCGTATGACAAATGTGCTTCGGGATCAAGGTTTTGAGATCAATCGTAAGCGCATACGCCGCTTGATGCAGCTGATGGGGCTGGAAGCGATCTATCCAAAGCCGAACCTAAGCAAACGCCTCCATGCCAAGTATACACGTCCCTATCTGCTCCGCGGCTTAACGATTGACAGGCCCAATCACGTTTGGGGAATCGATATCACCTATATTCGAATGGGCAAGGGCTTTATGTACTTGTTTACCATCATCGATTGGTATAGCCGCAAGGTGATCGATTATGAGCTGTCCAGCACGCTCGAGAAGGGCTTTGTAATGACGTGCTTAAAACGTGCATTCAAGCGCTGTAAGCCTGAGATCATGAATAGTGACCAGGGCTCTCACTTTACCAACGCGGACTATTTGGAGCTGTTAGAAAAAGAAGAGGTAAAGGTCTCGATGGACGGCAAAGGCCGGGCAACGGACAACAGCCGCACGGAGCGTTACTTCCGATCGCTCAAGTATGAATGTATCTTCCTGAATGAATTTGAAAACCCTCGTGCGCTGCGCAAAGGGATAGCTCGCTATGTCCAATTTTACAATGAGGAGCGCCCTCACCAGTCTCTTAATGGGGCTAAGCCTGACCAACACTACATGCACAAGATAGAGCAGATCGCATCCTAATTCAATAGACTACGAGATTGGAGGACAAAACTTATTCCTCAATAATTCGTGTCTTGACAATGGGGAGCATTACACTTCGCCTACCTGAAAAGCTTGTTTCAGCACTTAAGAACGGATCTCGAAATCGAGGTTCCAAAGTCATCCAAGAGGCTGCCATACGTACCAACAAAGGAAGAACTTAAGCGTTTTTATGAAGTAGTCTGGAAGTCGAAAAATTTCCAAGACATGATGAATTGGTATCCGCGTAAGCGAACTAATCAACATTCGTCTGGCGGATATAGTTAGATGCTGAATACAGATTCCAAATAGTTCAACCACTCCTCAAGTTTACCGAGATGTAGTTGACAACGTACAAAATTCATTGTAAATTTGAGTAAGTTAGCACCCAAAATTTTTAATAACTAAATACTTGTCTAGTCTAATACCGGAGGAGCCTGTCACCAAGGCTCCTCCTTGTCTTATTTTAGATATCGCGGAACCTTGGTAGGTTCTTTTTTTATGCCCAGAAAGGGGAAGAAAAATGAATAATAGGGAAAGCTAACCATCGATCTCCCATGCGAACGAAGTTAATTGAACAATCTAAGGAGGACACAATGGAACAACAAGCGCTTTGGGCTATTGGAATCTTTTTGCTTACGTATGGAATGATTATTGCTGAAAAAATTCACCGAACAATTATTGCAATGCTCGGTGGAATCTTGATGGTTGTGCTCGGTATCGTTGACCAGGAATCCGCATTGCACCATATCGACTTCAATACCCTTGGGCTGCTCGTCGGAATGATGATTATCGTAAGCATCACCGCAGAAACAGGTCTGTTCAAATACATTGCCTTGATCGCGGCAAAGAAAGCGAAAGGGGACCCGACTAGAATTCTTCTTTCACTTGTATTAATTACGGCTTTCGGCTCGGCATTCCTGGACAACGTAACGACCGTGCTCCTAATGGTTCCCGTCACATTGAGCATCACGCGTCAGCTGCGAGTTAACCCTGTTCCTTTTCTAATCACACAAATTATTGCTTCGAATATTGGAGGTACGGCAACGCTAATCGGGGATCCGCCGAATATTATGATTGGGAGCGCGGTCAAGGAGCTCACTTTCATGGCGTTCATCAACAACCTGGCCCCGGTTGCTATCATCATTCTACTTGTAACTATGCCGATTTTCGTTCTCTTGTTTCGGAAACAAATCCAAACCACGGATGAACTCAAGCAGAGCATTATGCGCATTGACGAGAATGAGGTTATCACTGACCGTAAGCTGTTAATCAAGAGTCTTTCTGTACTTGGACTCACCATCCTTGGTTTCTTCCTTCATCAGCTGCTTCACTTGGAATCAGCTACTGTAGCCTTGGCCGGCGCATTCCTCCTGCTTCTCCTGACCGGAGAGCACGCAATGGAGGAGGCCTTAACTAAGGTGGAGTGGACAACGATCTTCTTCTTTGTGGGATTGTTCGTCCTGGTTTCCGGTTTGGTTGAAACAGGGGTCATCTCCAAACTTGCGGCACAGGCCATTGAATTGACCGGCGGGGATCCCGTGGCGACCTCCATGTTGATCCTATGGCTTAGTGCCATTGCTTCCGCATTTTTGGATAATATCCCCTTTGTGGCTACCATGATTCCGATGATACAGGAAATGGGCAATATGGGGATAGAGAACTTAGAGCCTTTATGGTGGAGCTTGGCTCTGGGGGCTTGTCTTGGAGGTAATGGTACCTTGATCGGGGCCAGCGCGAATCTCATTGTTGCCGGTATGTCTGGGAAGGAAGGGTATCCCATTCGATTTGTTACATTCATGAAGTACGGTTTTCCTCTGATGCTGCTTTCTATCCTGATTAGCACCGTTTACATGTATCTTCGCTATTTGCTTTAACTATTAGGAGGAGAAGTTTATGAAGCTCTCTTACGATTGGAACCCGAGTGTAATCGAGATCAAGATGGTCGAAGCTGTCATGAATGACTATGAATTTTCCATTACTATTCTGGAACCGTCCTTGTTTGATACGATGAAACAAATTCAGAAAATGTTTGAGGGAAACCATGTGCTGACCGATGTCTTTGTGTACACCTATGCTAACCATGAATACCGGGTTGTTGTCCGCAAGGATTACTATGGTGACTTTATTCTGCAGCTATTCAAATACGGCCTATTAACCAAGGTGGAATGGAAAGAGGAACCTCCCGTCTAGGGAGCCTCTCATTTAATCAATTACCTTTCCAGTTATCGAATGGATTCTCAGAACGGCCGGGCGTCCCTCCTTCTCATAATGGACAACATAGACCAGGGGGACGCCAGCCCTTTCGGGCAGGTAACATGCACCGACGTGCAGGGAGCCGGCGTTTCGAAGGTCCGGGGCAAATGCAGCTGCAATTCGTTTGGCTCCATCAACGGTTACTGCTGGATACATGGGTCTACCCAAACGTTTCTTTTCGAGCAAGGCATGCAGTGTTCCTTCAACCCTATGTATACGGCCTGATTGATCCATCTCAACAGCAATCCGATCCCCGCAAACAGGCTTCTTAAAGAATTCACGCTGCAACCATACGGTATATCCGCTCTCGTTTTGATCAATTCGCTGAATGATTAGATCTTCTCGTACCCGTTTCAACCCATATAGACTTTTTATCCGATTGAGGTATTCGTAAGCGATCCAACCGGGCGAGTGATTGGACGGGGAAGTAAGAACACCATACAGCAGGGAGGGAGATTGAGCCGAGGAGTTCCACTGAACAGTAAGCGTATGGTTGCTCTCAGTTCTTATGCGCTGCAGCAAAGCCTCTGATTCCCGAGAGATTTGGGGTACGCTTTCAATTGGCGTAAGACTGAACAATGAAACCGCGGCTGATAACAGGGTGATTTTAATATACAAGCAAACACCTCCTATCCTTATTATTCCAAATAACCACCTCATTTATTCTGTATAGGAAGTGAAGAGGACTTGAAGAGTAAGCCCGACCTGCACTCCGGACGCCAGAGCAAGATCTACAAAAGCCCTGAAGGTAAAAATATACTATTGCAACGGTATGAATCCTATCTTAATTCACTTCAAATTCCATTACATAGAGAGTACATACAGACTCGATATGGGCTTGTACACATGCTGAACACGGGTCGTCATAACGGCAAACCGCTCTTTATACTCCAAGGGGGCAACTGCATCAATCCCATGACGTTATCCTGGTTTGCGCCCTTACTGAAACATTACCGTGTCTATGCACCGGACACCATCGGACACCCTGGCTGCAGCGCAGAAAATCGAATTTCTGCGAATGATGAGAGCTTTGCTCACTGGATCATCGATCTTATGGACCATTATAAGATTCCCCGCAGTGCTTTTATAGGTCCCTCGTTTGGTGGAGGAATACTTCTGCGTCTAGCGGAGTCTAGACCCGAGAAAATAGCCTGTGCTGTCTTAGTATGCCCTGCAGGTTTTGGGATGGGCCCCATGCTGTCTATACTGCAGCAAATCGTGCTGCCGATGATCTGGTTCAAGCTCTCAGCTTCAGAAAAATCATTGAAGAAGCTGACGGATGCCATGTCAATGCAGAGTATGAAAGAACTGGATCGTCAAATCATTGGGGAAATCTTCACTCATATGAGACTGGAGAAGGGGATGCCTAGACAAACAGAAAGAATTAGACTTACGGGCTATCATGCCCCTACATTGATTTTTGCAGGCAAAAAGGATGTCTTCTTTCCAGGAGATCAAATTACAAAAAGAGCAAAAGAACTGATCCCTCAAGCGAATACTGTTATCTACAATGGGGGGCATTTCCCCTCGGAGAAACAACTTCAGAGCATGAATGAAGAGATCATTCAATTTCTTCACACAAATTATTAACCTGAATTTCGGAAGCCCATATCTCAATGATCTTGGTGCCATCTACGAGATTGAGCATGTAAGAACGTGTTGGATTATACAACCTTCACTCCAATTGCGCCACTCTCGTTTCAATTCGTTTCCAGGTATATCGGCCTGCGAAGTCTTTCATCAGTTTTAACTTGACGGATGGGCTGTGCCATATGAGGGTCGCCGCACAATGAAAGAATTCCAGACGGAACCGGGCAATGGTATATCCCCGGTGCACCGGATCTCAGCCGTCATGTTTTAAGCGTTCGAACAAATTGTATGTGAGCAGCTTAACCCGCAAATCCAGTTCATTAGATTTACTATCACACGTCGCGATCTGATCGATAGGGAAGCCTCGCTTACGCTTCCTTGATAAAATTCTCCATGCAGCAGCGTTGGTTATAAAAGCGCCACAGATCGAGGGGCTCCCATTCGAGATTCGTCACGGTATCCAATACAATACGGCTTTGTCCGTCTTCGAATCGTTGTGCCTTGCGGATGATCGCTACCCGGCGCGCTTTTTTCCAGGACGTCGCTTTGTAAATCAAGGTTAGGCCTTCGATGACCCATTCCTCGTCAACGTAACGGGTCCAATAGCGGCAGGCCTGAACTTCGCTTGCAAGCCGCTGGGGCCATTTCAATTTGCCGACATTAACCGATGTTCTTCTGTTCCCACAAGCTGTAGAAGTCCTCGCCGCCATGACGCGAATAAGGTAGACTTTTTCATGAGGTCGCCTCTTTTCGGTGTTTGTAGGAGTACAAACATTTTACCGAATTGGCGGCCTTTTTTCTACCATTTACTGGTTAATTAACACTCCTGAGCTGATACATAATTTTTTTTTTATTAATAAACACTAACGTAGCAAGAATGCATAAGCTAAGCTTGGCTTGCCTTGTGATTCGCCTATCCCCGCAGCAGACTCTACGGTGTGCCATATAGACCATTTAGCTGTGAATACGTTGCTATCCGCAGATAGTTGAAATGAAACGAAGGGAGGGGTAGGGGGCTTAATTGTTCTTCACCAGTGCAACCGAGTAGATCGTGTGGTGGTAAAATTAATAAATAATTTAAAAAGGAGTTAACTTAACCCCATGTTAAAAATTTTGATATTCATTGCTTTAGCCGTGTGTGTAGTTTCACTTTTCATTTCCATCATGGTTATAAAACGGCAACAAAATAAGATGCTCGATAAAGGAACAAGCTTAACCACAGTAAAACATCCTATCATAGCTAATCCCATACTTATTGTATATGTGCTATTTCCGATAGTACTAATTTTAGGTGGGGTTCTTTGGATGTACTATTATTAATTCACAAGGAGGTTGAGCTATGGAACGGAAAAAATATTATGTATCAGTTCAATCCAAAACCATAATGGAAAACCAAGGCGATGCTGCTTACGAGTTGGAAATTGAGGCAACAGAAGAACAGATCCTTCAACTTCTGGATTTGTTTGAAGAAGAGGAGGACTTTGAGCTAGATACCTTCATAAGGGCTCAAATTCCAGGGGTTCCCTATCATCACGATAGTGCAAACGACGGATATGATATCGTTCTAAAAGACATTTATCGAACAATACACAACTTGGGAACAGAGGAAACTAAACAGCATATAGAAAAGATGCAAATATTGAATTAAAGCTAAAACATGCTTCTTACCAATTATGCTGATTCGATCCGAACGGAGACTGGATCGGTGTCGGAGGACAAGAAAATTCATTAAGAGCCGCATATGTTGCGGTTCTTTCTTTTTAAGGATATATGTTCTTGTCAAAGCGTTATGACAAGAACACGCGTTCATTGCCGTATAGCTCAAAAATTCTCGGGTGGTCGTTCAACTATCCGCTTCAGCCTAACTATGGGATGAACTGAATAACTCTCCGGGATCTAAATTCCAGGGCAGGATATCTCCAATATGTCTATGATCAAATGACATTTCTAAGCGGAGATGCTTATGAATCCTGTTTTGAATTTGACTCAACGTTTGTACACTGGTTAAGTAGTATATCCTGAAAGTCTCGCTTTAAGGGTTATAAGAAAATATGCAAACTTCTGGGGGACAGCATGAAAGAAGTGCATGAATTAATTTCGATGGATGAGGTAGAAGTATTTCTTGATAAGAATAGGCTAAGCTCTTTATATATTTCCAGGCCGGACTGTTCTGTTTGCCATGCGCTATTACCGAAATTGCAAAGCTTACTAATGAACTATCCTAATATTCAATTGGGGCACATTAATGCAGACCAGACTGAAGAAGTGGCAGCTAAGTTCTTCGTGTTTTCAGTCCCAACCATTCTCTTTATGAATCATCAAAGGGAATATCTCCGAACAGACCGATTTGTCCGATTGAATGAATTGAGCGACAAAATCGGAGAACTCTATGACCACATTTTTGGCGACAATACCTGATACGTTAGATATTAAAACAACAAACCAGATCGAATTCTCAAGGTTAAAAAAGTCAACTCAGTCACATGAGGCTTCAGTCGGCATGATGAACTCAACCCGTCAAGTAGACAGTTCTGTTCTAAATATGAATATAACCATTACACGGCCTTAGTCCGGAACTCCATCGGGACTAGGTCGTTTATTTTTGCCTGTAATCTCTTCGCCCATTTAAGGTACCCCAGAATGATTGCGTAAGGCTGTTACCGACCATGTACCATAGGCACGTTAACCGAACACAGGCATATAATGCATCCTATAATCCTGAGAAGGGAATGACCTGCTATGTATAATGTTCCTAATACCTCTTATCCGTACTATGCCTATTATCTTAATAAACCAATGTATTATGCTGATTTTAGGGCTAGAAACCATGTATTTACACAATACATTCCTGTCCAACACACATTTTGGGATACTCCATGCATTAAAAATGAGACACTCGTTCGTTCTAGCCATGGAGGAACAGTAAAAGATTACGGAAACCAACCTTTTGTCGTAAATATTGACGCGGCTACGAAGCAAAACAATACTTACCGTACGGCTTTATGGTCTGGAAAACATTTGCAAGTGACTTTGATGAGTATTAATGTTGGAGATGACATTGGTTTAGAAGTTCATCCAACAACGGACCAGTTCATCCGGATTGAAGAGGGACAAGGACTTGTCCAAATGGGAGACAGTAAAGATATATTAGACTTTGAGGTAAAGGCATATGAGGACTTCGCCATTATGATCCCTGCAGGAAAATGGCACAATATAACCAATAGAGGATCTATACCGCTGAAAGTTTACGCTATATATGCTCCGCCTGAGCATCCCTTTGGCACCGTTCAAGTAACGAAGGCAGCTGCTATGGCATCTACAGAACATAATTAGGTTTATGGCGTTGAAGGAAAACATTCTGCCGGTCCGAACGGAGACGTTCAACAGGATCGGCATTTTTCATTTTAATCTGTAATTTACATCACAGTCTAGAGCCAGCGATCAGTGTAAGATAGCCCCATAAATACCCCACAGGGTATATAAGAAAGGGAGATTGCGATGAACAAGAAGATCCTTATTGTCGGTGGTGTTGCAGGAGGAGCTTCTCGCTGCAGCAAGGCTAAGAAGATTGGATGAGCATGCATCCTTCGCCAATTGCGGCCTTCCTTATTACATTGGAGAGACGATTACAGAACGTTCAAAACTGTTGGTACAGACTCCTGAAAGCATGAAGACGAGATTCAACCTTGACGTTCGTACAAGAAGTGAGGTTGTCAAAGTAGACACCAAGGCAAAGAAGATAACAGTCAACAGTCGCGATAAGGGTGTATATGAAGAAGCGTTCGATTACTTGATCATGTCCCCAGGCGCAAAGCCAATCAAGCCTCCAATACCAGGAATTGAAAGCAAGTTTATCTTCACGCTTCGTAATATTCCGGATACGGACCGTATTAAAGAGTATGTCGATCACAAAGACGTGCAAAGTGCCATCGTTATTGGAGGAGGCTTTGTCGGATATGCAAACGAATTGTGATGGGATTTATGCAGTTGGTGATGCAGTACAAACAACAGATTTGCGGGGGGTAAAAACTGCGGTGCCTTTGGCGCATGTTCTGTAATACTTGTGAGAATGGAGAACACTCCTTATCTTCGATTGGTGTTGACGAAGAAAATAAAATGCGTTATAGTATCAACATACCCATACGGGTATATGTATTAATAGTAAATAAGGTTACATCTTATAAATCATATTCAAGAAAGGGAAGTGGTCAAACTACAACAACTCTAATCTTTTTTTAGAGATGAGGAACAACCCATTTTTTTTACTCAAAATTATACCCCATTGGGTATATGGAATGTCAAATAATGAACAAACTACATGAATACCCAAGAAAGGAGTCCCTATGGATATCGGTTGGATTATTACGCTGTTCGTAATTGGTTTTATCGGTTCCTTAATTTCAGGAATGGTCGGTATCGGCGGATCCATTATCAAATATCCCATGCTGCTGTATATCCCGCCGGCATTAGGTTTTCTAGCCTTCACGGCTCAAGAAGTTTCGGCGATCAGCGCAGTACAAGTTTTTTTCGCAACATTAGCGGGAATGTACGCTTTCCGCAAAGGCGGCTACATTAATAAATCCTTGGTAATATCTATGGGTATCGCAATTGTTATCGGAAGCTTTGTTGGAGGATATGGTTCTAAATTCCTGCCGGACGAAGTAATCAATCTCGTATATGCCGTCCTTGCGCTTATTGCGGGCATTATGATGTTTCTGCCGAAGAAAGCCAACGAGGATACTGATTATACAAAGCTGCAGTTTAATAAGCCTCTCGCAGCCATACTGGCCGCCATTATCGGCATCCTTTCTGGAATTGTCGGCGCGGCGGGGGCATTTATCACGGTTCCGGTGATGTTGGTCATTCTAAAAATACCGACGCGTGTGGCCATTGCCTCATCGCTTGCTATTACCTTCATTTCATCGGTCGGTTCCACGGCTGGTAAGTTTATGGGGGGCCACATGCTTCTGATACCGTCCATCGTCATGGTCGTGGCCAGTACGATTGCTTCACCAATCGGGGCAAAAATTAGTAAGAAATTAAATACGAAAGTTCTTCAGTGGATATTGGCCGCTCTTATCGTGGCTACGGTCATCAAAATATGGATTGATATTTTAACCTAGTGGAGGAGATACCATGCGTGAACAATCACCTCATGAAGTGGCAGAAAGAATCAAAAAAGGAGAAAAAATCGAAATCTTGGATGTACGGGAACATGAAGAGTGGGAATCTGGTCATATTCCCGAAGCGAGGCATATTCCTTTGGGCGAGTTGGAAACCAGACATAGCGAGTTGAATAAGGAAGAAGAGATGGTTGTGGTTTGCCGCAGCGGAAACCGTAGCGGGATGGCTTGTGATTATCTCACAGCCTTGGGGTACAAAGTAGTAAATATGCCGGGCGGGATGTCGGTTTGGCCTGGGCAAATCAAATTGGGTAAATAATTATAACCTGGAAAGGATGGTGTAACATGAGCACCTTACAAGCAAATCAAACGTTGGAATGTGAAGGCTTGGCTTGTCCCATGCCTGTGGTTCGTACCAAAAAAGCAATAGAAGGGTTAAATACTGGTGAAGTTTTGGAGGTAAGAGCAACAGATAAGGGTTCCGTAGCCGATCTTCAAAGCTGGGCAAAGCGCACTGGGCATCAGTATATCGGATTAAAGGAAGAAGGCGAAGTGTTCCGTCATTTTATCCGTAAATCGGATCCGTCAGAAGTAAAAACCGAAACCCAATATCCTCATACAGCATCACTTGAAGAGATGAAGTCGAAAATAGCAAGCGGTGAGGAAATAAACATTTTGGACGTCCGTGAACCGGCTGAGTTTGCGTTCGGACGTCTGCCAGGAGCTAAATCCATTCCTGCAGGCGAATTGGAGCAGCGAATCCACGAGTTGAATCCGGATAAAGAATATTTCGTTGTATGCCGTACCGGCAGCCGCAGTGATATGGCATGTCAAACCTTAGCTGAAAAGGGCTTTACCAAAGTCAAGAATGTCCTGCCTGGAATGACGGAGTGGACAGGGGAAGTAGAAAAGGATTAATCAATCATTCAAAAAAATGGAGGAATAAAATCATGGCAAACAAACTCGCAATCATCGCAAGCAATGGCGGCTTATTCGATGCATATAAAGTATTCAATATCGCGACAGCGGCAGCTGCGACAGATGCGGAGGTAGCGATCTTCTTTACTTTTGAAGGCTTGAATTTGATCCATAAACAAGCTTACCAACAGCTCCAGATGCCTGCAGGTAAAGAGCATTTTGAGCAAGGCTTTAAAGCGGCTAATGTTCCTTCCATCCCTCAATTAGTGGAGATGGCTCAGGAAATGGGCGTCAAGATCATTGCCTGCCAAATGACGATGGATGTCATGAACTTAAAGAAAGAAGACTTCATTGAAGGTATTGATGTCGGCGGGGCTGTTACATTCCTTGATTTTGCTCAAGATGCCAATGTTACGCTCACATTCTAATAACAAGTGGGGGGGTTCCAAGATGACAACATACATGATTCAAAAGATAAATGCCAAAGAAGTAGCTAAAAAAGTTCTGAATAATCAAGAGTTATTTATCCTTGATGTGCGGAACGAGACGGATTTTATGGATTGGAAAATCGAAGGCCAAAGTGTTGAGGTTATCAACATCCCGTACTTTGACCTCATCGATGGAGTCGATCCGGCACTTGAACAAATTCCGGATGGAAAAGACGTGTTGGTGGTTTGCGCCAAAGAAGGCTCATCCAAATTTGTTGCTGAACAAATTGCCGAAGCAGGGAGAAGCAATGTGTCTTATCTTGAGGGCGGCATGAAATCATGGAGTGAGTACCTGGAACCCGTGAAGGTTGCCGACCTGTCCGGCGGAGGAGAGCTTTATCAATTTGTTCGTATTGGCAAAGGCTGTCTCTCCTATATGGTGCTCTCAAAAGGCGAAGCCGCCATTATCGATACGAATCGGATGATTGATCAGTATGAGAGCTTCCTCAAGGAAAAGAATGCGAAGCTTATTCACACCATTGATACACATCTTCATGCTGACCATATCTCTGGTGGGCGCGCATTAGCGGATAAATATGGTGCAACTTATCACTTGCCTCCAAAAGATGCGACGGAGGTTACATTCAGCTATGAACCATTGGAAGAGGGGAACAATATTTATGTCGGCAATGAAACCATTGTTGTTCAGCCTATCTATTCTCCTGGTCATACAATCGGTTCCACGTCCTTCATCATTGACAATAAGTTCCTCCTCTCCGGCGATATTCTATTTGTAGAATCCATCGGTCGTCCAGATTTGGCTGGCCTTGCTGAAGACTGGGTCGGTGATCTTCGTAAGACCCTCTACAGCCGCTATAAGTTTTTGTCTGAAGATCTGGTTGTTCTTCCAGCCCATTTCGGAAAAGTAACTGAGCTTGAAGCAGGCGGACTTGTATCCGGTCGTTTAGGTGATCTCTACAAGAATAACCCGGGCTTAAACATTCAGGATGAAAGTGAGTTCCGTAAGACTGTGACGGAAAATCTTCCTCCTCAGCCAAATGCATATCAAGAAATCCGTCAAACCAATATGGGCAAAATCAACCCCAATGAAGAGGAACAGCGCGAGATGGAAATTGGTCCGAACCGCTGTGCCGTTCACGATAAATAAGGAGGAATTCGAAATGGATAGTCATAAAGTATTGGATGCTAAAGGGTTAGCTTGTCCGATGCCTATTGTAAGGACAAAAAAGACAATTGATGAATTGGAATCCGGGCAGGTTTTAGAAGTACATGCGACAGATAAAGGGGCTAAGAATGATTTGGCAGCCTGGGCGAAAAGTACGGGGCATGAGCTAGTTCAAGATACGGAAGAAAATGGAGTTTATAAATTCTGGATTAAAAAGGCCTAACAGAAAAAGGAATGACATTACGTTGTCATTCCTTTTTTGAAAACACATCGTATTAGTCTAATTTCCTTGTATGGGTAGAGGGGGAGTCATGTGTCAATGGAAGAAAGTAAAACCCTTGACTCAAAATATATTCAGCAGCATCTCGCTAATGAAAGAACTTTTTTAGCTTGGGTACGCACAGGAATTGCAATTATTGGTTTGGGATTTTTAGCTGCTGGCGTGGTGTTTCGTTCTACTTCTCCGCAGCATATCGGGCATTGGATTGCAGCAGCCATTGGAATAGGAGCCGTGTTTCTTGGAGCTATTATTATGGCTTGTGCAACAAAGGAGTACTTGCATAAACAAAAAGGAATTAATAATGAAACATTTCTGTCCCCCAGGTTATCGGTGTGGATCACCTTTGCAAGCTTAGGTTTAGTAGATATCTTTTTACTGGCGTTAGTGATTATCTTGCTTTTTTACTGATGTTGAGGTGAGAAACTACTATGGAAGATCCGAGAGTAATAATCTTCGCCTCCTACGAAGAAATGGAATCTGTTTACGCACCGTTGAATACGGCTGTTACTGAGGCGACTACAGGCGCCAAAGTTATCTTAGCACTTTCGTGTAGAGGGGCTGCCTTGCTGAACTATGGCAGCTCGTCTGCCATTACCGTGCAAGAACAAATTCCTCTGTCATCAATTATGATACTCAAGCAGCTGGCGATTCAATATGGAGTAACTTTTGTTGTACCCTATTCTGATTGCAATGAAGAATACAAGGACATTCCCATCAAGAAAGTATCGCTGGATTGGATGGATAAGGTAGCAACAACGGCTAAGCTTGTTGTCAGGGTATAAAAAAGGAATAAAATTACACTTGATTAAATACCCCATGGGGTATAAAATAAGGACATACCCTTTGAACGAAGGAGGGCATGCGATTGAATTGGTTTCTGTATTCATTAGTGTTAGCACTCATGGTTTTCTCCTACAAGAGAATGAAGCCGGTAAAGGGCCTTAGGCCTATTCATAACGAAACACTTCTGTTTGAAAAAATGAAGAACCAAAAAGTGAAAGTGCTCGATGTCAGGGATCCTGTGGATTACTATAAACAGCATATCCCCGGTGCCATCAACATTTATGTAGGCAGGTTGCCGCATGTAAGGAAGAACGAGCTGAGCTCGGCCGACGAGATTGTTATCGTCTCTTCATCAGAATACAAAATTAAAAAGGCGGCAAGGAATCTTCTTAAATCAGGGTTTACAAATTTATCTAGCTATGTATGGGTGGACACTACTGGACATTAATGGTCCATTATTTTTTCAAATTAATAATACCTATACAGGTATATGTATCAAAAAATGAATGGGGAGATGTTCACGTGACACAGAAAGAAAAATCTACAATTGTACTCTTTAGTGGAGAATTGGATAAGGCGATCGCCGCCTTTATTATCGCCAACGGGGCTGCTGCCTACGACCACGAGGTAACGATATTCTTTACCTTCTGGGGCTTGAATGCTCTAAGAAAAGACGAACCGATTGCTGTAAAGAAAGGTTTCCTGGAAAGAATGTTCGGCAAAATGATGCCGCGCGGTGCGAATAAGCTTGGTCTGTCAAAGATGAACTTTGCCGGAATGGGTCCACAGATGATTAAGCACGTAATGAAGAAGCATAACGCGCTGAGCTTGCCTCAATTGATCGAATTGGCGCAAGAGCAAGGGGTTAAGCTTGTCGCTTGTACCATGACAATGGACCTTTTGGGTCTGCAAGAAGAAGAGCTGCTTGATGGGATCGAATATGCCGGTGTTGCTGCTTATCTTGGAGATGCATCTGAAGGGAAAGTAAACTTGTTTATTTAAGGCTAAACCTTTATTCACTCCTTTCTTATTGTTAGCTGCGAATATTCAAGGCTATAATATACCCATACACGTATAAGGAAAGGAAAGGGTGATTGAATTGATTTATGATGATGATGTGAAAAGAAGATTGAAGCGGATGGAAGGCCAAGTGCGGGGGGTTCTTAATATGATGGAGGAGAGCAAGAACTGCAAGGATGTTGTAAGTCAGCTCTCCGCGATTCGCAGCGCGGCTGATAAAGCCATCGCATATATAGTAGCCGTCAACTTGGAGCAGTGTATTCTAGAGCAAAAAGAAGCAGGAAAAGATACCAGCCAGGTAGTCAAAGAAGCCATGGAGCTCTTAGTGAAAAGCAGATAACGGCATGGGGAGAGTGGGAAGTGGACACGACATCCATTATTAAGATTGTATTGGTTATTGTGGCGGTATGGTTTCTATACAAAAGGTTAGCTCCGACAAAGGGATTACGGACGCGGACGTTAAGCTACAAAGACTTCGGACAAGAGCTTCAGAACCAGAAAAACCCGATTCTTATTGATGTTCGGGAGGCCGGAGAGTTCAATACAGGCTATATTCCTGGCGCAATCAATATTCCTTTGTCACGGCTGAAAAATAAAGTATCTGAAATTCCTAAAGATAAAAATGTCTACATGTACTGTCGAAGTGGGATGAGGAGTGAGTAAGCAGGCAGCCGCCATACTGAGTAAACAGGGTTATACGCAGATGGCTCATCTCCATGGCGGTATCATGGCGTGGCAGGGGAAAATAAAGAAATAATGAGAACCATCAGTTGATGAAACTGATGGTTTCTGTTTCTAAATTTCCCAACATAGTTATTCATACGATTGGAATACTAAATTAGGAATTCAACTTTTCTTTTGACGGGAAGATGGCTCTTGTCGGAGGACAAGAACATATATTCATTAAGGGCCGCATAAGTTGCGGTTTTTTCTTTTTAAGGATGTATGTTCTTGTCAAAAGTGCATGACAAGAACATACATCCTTAGCCGTAAATGACAAGAACATGTATTCATTGCCGTATAGTTTAAAATTCTCGGGTGGTCGTTCAACTAACGGGCAGGTTAGTTACAACAACGATGTTATACTTGGATTAGTTATTAAGTTCACCATAGCTGCAGCCGTGCTTCCAGTATCTTAGTCATCTGTTCGACCATCTCTTCTGGCGTATACGGCATGGATTCGACGATCCACCACTCAATCAACCCCGTAACGGAAATGGATAAGAATTGCGCCAGCACATCTCGATGGATACCCGTTTCCAGATTCATGTGGTTTACCACCACGGTAATATTTCCCCTAATGAACTGTGTCATACGATGTCTGAAAGTTGGAATGCCTTTGTTGGTTATCAACACACGGTAGATCGATGCATGCTCCTTCAGATACGTGAACGCACGAATCAGCAGCTCCCGGGATAGTTCAGTGGCTGATTCTTCCTCCTGTAAACAGCTGTCAACAAGCATCATCAGATACGTCTCCACGCTCTGTTCCATCAGGTCATATTTGTCTGTGAAATGCAAATAGACTGTTCCGCGGTTGACATTGGCCCGATCCGCAATCCCTTGAATGGTGATCTTCTCAAAATCCTGCTCCTCCAACAACCCGATGAAAGCATGCATAATCATTTGTCTTGATCGCTCGATGCGTCTATCCATGTTTTTCCCCTCATTCCTGAACACATCCAGCTTTCGTTGTTCATTTCTCAACAAAAGCAGTTTCGATTAACCATTGCGCTTGCTTTAGTTCCAATGATACCTTGATTGTAGTACACAGGCGTTATATATTCAACATCTGTTTATTACATGGGGAGGGGACTGCATTGAACATACTTGTGTTCGGAGCAGGTGTGCAGGGAAGCTATTTAGCGCACGTCCTAGTACAAGGCGGTCATGATGTGACCGTGTTGGCAAGAGGAAAGCGAGCGGAGGAATTGGAAGAGAAGGGAGTAGTCATCCGGCATTACGTTCAGCGCAAGACAACCTTCGATCCGGTTCGTGTGATTCGTACACTTGAGCCGGGTGACTTGTATGACTTGATCTTCGTCATGATGAAATACTCGGACTTTGGGGCTGTACTGCCGATCCTCGCAAACAACGAAAGCCGCAATATTATACTAGTTGGCAACAATATGGATACTTATTCTATGCAGGACTATTTGAAGGCTGGACGGTCACCCAAGCAGGTCGCTTTTGGATTCCAGACTACCGCAGGAACTCGTGTCGATGGGCAAGTCATTTGCATCCGTGGCGGCCACGGGCAGATGGTCATCGGGGGATTGAACAGCCCTATTCCGTTCCGCTCCCTGCTGGAGCAGGCATTCAAGCGAACCAAGTACAAGCTCAACTATCATAATCAGATCGATGCCTGGCTAAAAAATCACATGGTGTTAGTCGTGCCCATGACCATGTTCATTCTGTTCCATGGCTTCCAAATGAAACAGGTTGTTCGTGACGATAAGAGATTGCGTCAGTTGGTGGCGGCGATGGGGGAGGGCTTTCACGTACTGGATTCATTGGGTTATCCGCTGACCCCTGTGGGTCAAGCATCTTGGATTATCAGGTATCCACGCTTAGTTCGCTGGGCCCTAAAACTTTTCTTCTCACTCCCGATTAGTCGGCTGATTGATGGGACGGATGTGGAGCTTAATGCGTTGAATTACACATTCGCCGAGTTGAGGACCAGT
Source organism: Paenibacillus caseinilyticus (assembly GCF_027533645.1). GTDB lineage: Bacteria > Bacillota > Bacilli > Paenibacillales > NBRC-103111 > Paenibacillus_G > Paenibacillus_G caseinilyticus. The sequence continues at coordinate 140,710 of NZ_JAQAGY010000014.1, read as the reverse complement.
TCGAATGTGCCTACGCCGAACTGGGATGCTTTGGAGGCGGAGCGGCGGATTATCCAATCGTAGTTGCTACGATTTGCTGCCTCGCTATTGGAGGAGGAATCGAATAGATACAAGAAGTTAATTAGAAAAAATTCGTGATGCTCAAAGAAAAGAACTAAGTATACCGATTCGAAGCAAGCCCTAAAAACACAATTGAACTCCCTCGAAATGATTCAAAATTCTCACTCAAGCTCATGAATTCGCAGGATTACACCATAGCTAGTTGTTCAACAGAATGGTACGTGTGGAGCCGGTAGCCTGGAAAGGTCTTAAAAGGGCATGCAGGAACAAAGGTGAAGTAGGTGTCACCCAAATCATTCCATATCCTGCACGTCTCCATGCTGCCCTTAGCGATTTTCACTCCCACATCTCAACGGGTCATCAAAGCCCTCTCATTCCTTCGTCACATCTAGCTAAGGGGTGGAGGTCGGTTTTTCTAACTGAATGGGTCCGAGCCCTTTTGCGCAACGCATCCCGATACTCCGTGCTTCTTTATCCTGCGAATACATCAACCGGTGAGAAGTGCGATTTAAGCCGCCTGTGGAAATACTTTGGCGGAGCTGTAGGCTTCGCTGCTTTTAGCCAGGCCAACAAGCATTCTTGCTACCTTGCCGCACAATTTCATAATGGATTTCATTTTCTTCAGCTTCTTTTCTCGGACATTGTGTTGATGCAAGGCCTTCACATCCGGATTGGTCATCACCATACACATTGTCATGAGATAAAGGAAGCGCCGAAGCCGAGGGCGGCCGCGTTTACTGAGTACCATTTTTCCTTTCCATTTTCCTGAACTGGCTTCCGCCAGGTTCAGACCTGCATGACGGAGAAGGACATTACCATGAGCAAATCCACTTAGATCGCCGGATTCACCGAGTACGCCGGCTAAACTGGTTGCATTCACTCCCCGAATCGCAAGCAGCTTATTGGCATAGGGAATTCGTCCAAGTACGAGTCTGAGCTCATTTTCAATTAACTCAAGCTGGCGAGTGGCCAAGTCGTATTCTTCAAGCAGCTGACTCAGGTGGAGCTTGTAAGCATGCAGGGCTTGCACAGCACCAACGCTGCGCTTTGCCAAGGCAATTAGCTGCTCAGCCCGTCGTAAACCTGCATGACGCTTCACATACTGCTTCCAACCGGAAATTACTTGTTCAGGAGTTAGCTTACTAATCTCCTTCGGTAGAGCAAACAGCCTCAAAGTGGCGATGGCACTGATGCAGGTAAGGACTTTGAAGACCTGCCGAAGCTCAGGAAATACGATATCCACCCAGCGATGCAGCTGGTTCACGGTACTGTTCAGTCTTTTCGTGACCGTATCCCGGTTGGCCATGAGGATCCGCAGTTCTTCGTATGCCTCTGAGTTAAACCGTACAGGCGAATAGTAGCCGTTTTTGACCATGTCGGCGATGACAAGAGCATCCTTGCGGTCGCTTTTGGATGGTGTATTGTCGCGGTTTTCCTTGTTCTTTTTGACAAGATGGGGATTGACGAGAACGGCTTCAATACCTTTAGCTTGAAGCCACCGGGCCAGACTCAACCAGTAATGAACTGTTGGTTCCATGCCGATAATGACCTTGTTCAGCTTGTAGGACGTAAGCAGATCTTGAATCCAGCGGCTGAAGAGACGAAAACCTTCGTCGTGATTACCAAAGTCGATTGGAGCTCCAAGTGCAGTGCCCCTGTAGCTGACTGCACGGGCTACATGGGTCTCTTGCGCGATATCTACGCCAACTACAAGGTGGGTAGAGGAACTATGCGAATGCCATTGGCGTCGATTTTGAGAACGGCAAATTTCACGTTTACGTACACCAATCCGTAGCGAAGACGGAAGGGCAGAAGCCCGTTATTCCGACGCTTAAGGTCAATAAAGACGCGTGGTCCCCTTAAAAAGGATACAGCAGGGCACACTTATACGTACATATGTATAAAATACGGGTTTTGTGCAAATGTTTTCAGTTCAGTCATATAACCGCAAACAGGAACAGGTTTGTGTTTGTTCAGTTCAGTCATAGCGATGATGTGATGTCTATTAATTTTATTATTGCTTGTACACAGTTCCCTTAAATTGGCAGTAATAAGTTTGCCCACTGTATCCGCCGTAAGGACACCCGTTTGTGTGTCACCGGGGCGCAGTGTCAGGTTTGTGTTTAGCCCTGCACCCGTTGTGTACAACTGCAATAGAAAAAAACTGCACCCGTTTGTGTGTCACGGGCGCAGTTCAGTTCAGTCATAGCGATGATGTGATGTCTATCAATTTTATTATTGCTTGTACACAGTTCCCTTAAATTGGCAGTAATAAGTTTGCCCACTGTATCCGCCGTAAGGACTCCACCCATTGCCGTTGTACAAATATACAGTTCCACTATAACCCTGAGCATCAGAATAATAAGTGCTGTAACCGCAAACATCTCTCCAAATCCCAATATCCACAGTTTTCGATTCTTGTGCAAAAGCAGATACGGGGATGCTTAGCGCCATGGCCAGCGCGCCTAAACCAAGTATGGATTTTTTGAATATTCTCATACGTTTCACCTCTGCCCTATAATTTGTAATTTATTCTATTTCATGATCAGAATAGCATTAGCATCCAAATGGAGTCAATCCCCCACAAATTATTTAACTATTACATGACTTATGCACTTGGTCCCCTTTAAACCGCCTGCTTCTGCTGCTCCAGCTTCTTGGTGATCGACATGAACGGGATATGGACCACGATTTTCAGCGTCATGCCAATCCCGAAGAATATCACAGCGTATGCCAGGGAATTCAGGCTGAACAAGTAACCAAAAATCAGAAATCCTATCAATCTACCCAGCCCGTTCAGCACCATCATGCCCGCTCCATACCGGCCGAACAGCTCCCTCGGAACCACCGTTTGGTAAAAGGAAGCAAAAAAGACCAGGTAAAAACTGAATGCGAGGAACAGCAGAAAGGAGATCAGACCAAAAAACAACACCGGGTAATAGGAATTCCCCTTCAACAGCTGAATGAAATCCGGATTCCCCAGGAACAGCAGCGGAATGACAGGTACACACATACCCAGAATCCCGATTCCAATATTGTTCGCCACTCCGAATTTCTTCATGGGAGGCACCGCGAAGATCGCCAGGATCGATCCAATGGTAGAAATACTCTCCACCATCCCATAATCGGTTGCCTTCCCGCCAAGCACCGTAACAATGATATAAGGAAAGCCCAGCAGGATAAAGGGATACATAAAGAAGTGCGTCAGAAATGCATTGGCCACGATCGAAGTGATTCGCTTATCCATAAAAAACACCTTGAAGCCATCCCACATATCTCTGAAAATACGGATCTGCCGGGCCGCTGCACTCCCCGCCTGGGGAATCACCATGAATAAGATGGCCAGGGCCGAGATCAAAAAAGTCATTCCGTTCACGACCAGCACCGGCCCTATTCCTGCGAGACTGTAGACCAGGGTTCCGAGAAAAGGGGCCAGAATCTTCATGGTTTCATTGATTGTCTTTTCAAATGAATTGGCATTAACCAGCTCCTCCTCCCGGACCACACTCGGCAGCAGAGAAATAAACACTGGGCCGTAGCAGATTTCGCAGGTGGATATAAACAGGACCGTGAAATAAATCAAAGGCAGCGTGATCGTCCCCGTCAAGCTGAAGACGAATAATCCAATACACAGGATGCCCCGCAGTATATCCAGCAGGATCATCCATTTCTTCTTGTTAAACCGGTCTGCGAGCACCCCGGCAAAGGGGCCTACGATGAGATACGGAACCATCCCCAGCGCCAGGATGGACGCAAACTTCTCGGGTGACCCTGTCAGCTTCAATACATACAGGGCGAGTGCCGCATTCAAGAAGTAGGTGCCGAATAAGGAGGTTGCCTCCGACACAATCAATAACGCAAAGCTGCGCTGTCTGAACAACGAGAAATCCATCTATTCACCATCCGATCTTATCAAGAGCTGCATGAAGTATTGCGGCCCGCTCATCCCTTACTAGGTTCAAGCTGCTCCACCAAGGATTCGATGACCTGTACGTACTGCTGCATCATTTCCGTAATTTTCGCTTTGTTGAGCCGGGCATTGTACATACACTCCACATATATCTGTGCCGGATGCTCGTGGAGTACGATCAGCAGGTCACACTTCTCTGCGAACCGCATCTCCAGGGTCGAAGCGCCTGTGCACATGAAGCCCGGAACCAGTGCCTGCTCCCTCCTCGCAAATCTCATGAAATCGAGATCCATGAGCCCCGCGTGGGCAGCAGCCGCATCTTTCAACTGGACCCGTACCATGCGGAACAGGTCGGAAATCTGCTCAATCCTGCCCATATCCAAGGTGACCAGCTGAATCTTACTGGTCCGCCCGGCAATCACTGGCATCGTAATCTGCTCCTGTTCCGTCAGCTCCGCCTGCAGATACAGAAACAGCGCGAGCATGATCTCCGGAGCCTTCAGCTGCAGGCTCTGGGTTGCTTCCTGTATGGAAGCCAATAGCTCCCCTTCCAGGTTGAAGCTTAATGTGCCGCCGGATTGCCCTCTGTCCGCCGCGAAATATTCCGCCGCATAGGGAATGGCCTGCACTACAGGAACCTGCTCCTGCTGCGTGGTCTGGCGAATAAACTCCGCCAATCTCGAAATCGACGGATAAGCGAACAAATGGGTCACCGTCACGCAGGCGTACATGGGTTCGATGAGAACGTGCATACGGATCAGGGACATCGAGTTCCCGCCGATATCAAAGAAGTTATAATGCGTTCCCACGCCCTTGGTACCCAGGATCTGCTCCCAGATCTCAACTAGATTCTGCTCTACTTGATCCATAGGGGCGGTTGGCTCCATCCCCAAGCCCGCGAATCCCTCGATCTCAGGCAGGGAGCGCCGGTCCGCTTTGCCATTGGGTGTCAGCGGGATCTCATCCAATACGGCAAACTGGGCCGGAATCATATAGTCAGGCACCCGCCGTGCCAAATAATCCCGCAGTGCAGTGAGGCTGACCTCTTCCTCTGCGACAATGTAGGCCGCCAGTGATTGGCTGTCCTTGCTGATAACGGCCGCCTGACGAACCGCCGGATGCAGCAGCAGATGGCTCTCGATCTCTTCCAGCTCTACCCGGTAGCCGCGAATTTTAACCTGATGGTCCGCTCGGCCGAGAAATTCAATGGCTCCCTCCGGCAGCAGCCGCGCGATATCGCCGGTACGATACATCCGCTCCCCAGCCGCAAACGGATTGGATATGAATCTCTCCCCGGTCAGGTCAGGACGATGGAGATAGCCTCGCGCAAGCCCTGCGCCGGAGATAAACAATTCACCAGGCACACCTGCCGGCACAGCTTGAAGCGCCGAATCCAGGATGTATGCTTTCGTATTGTGAATGGGTGTGCCAATGGGGACGCTGCCGCGGCCGGCCAGCTGCTGTGGACCGACAAACCCGGCGATGGCACCCACGCACGTTTCCGTAGGCCCGTAATGGTTGATAACCTGAACATGCGGATGGGTTTGCAGGAAGCCGCTCACCTCCTCCGCATGCATGGGTTCACCGCCCAGTACCACCAACCGCAGGGCATCCCCCGCCCTGCGCCAAAGCTCCGGAGACGCATGCAGCATCATGCGGAACAGCGATGGGGTTCCTTTGATATAGCGAATCCCATGGTCGCCCATATAGGCTAACAGCGTCTCCGGATTCCGTACCAGGTCCACATCGGCGATATGAATCTCGCCTCCGCTCAGCAGGGAGGAATACAAGCTCGTGTACCCCAAGTCAAAGGCATAGGAGGACAGGAGGATCGTGCGGTCATCCGCCTCCAGCTGCGCCATCCCGCTAAACCAGGTGACATAGTTGACCATGCTCCGGTGCTCCAGCATCACGCCCTTGGGATTCCCGGTACTGCCCGAAGTATAGATGACATACATCACATCGTCCGGCTGGGACCCGCTCTCCGGATTGGCTGTTGGCTGTGCACCCAGCGCCCCGTCATGAATATCTACGACCCTGCCGCTGTATGGGAGTTGTCCCATCAGACTGGCCTGGGTAAGGAGCACCTGCGCCCCGCTGTTGTCCAAGAGATAACGAACCCGCTCCGCCGGTAGCTCCGGATCTACCGGGACGTACGCTCCGCCTGCTTTTAATATCCCCAGAATGCCGACAACCACTTCGAGGGATCGCTCCACCATCAATCCGACGATCGTATGTGCCGTGACCCCCTGCTGACGAAGCAGCCAAGCCAGCTGATTGGCCCGTTCGTTCACCTGAAGATAGGTCAGGCCAGCCTCGCGATGAACCACAGCCGTGCGGTCTGGCGTCCTGCGCGCCTGCTCTTCGAATAACTGATGAACGGTCCGGTCCGCCGGAGCCGCTGCCCCCGTAGCATTGAAGTCGAAGAGAATCCGCTGCCTCTCCTCTTCGGTGATCATGTCGATCCGCGCCAGGCTCTGCTCCGGCTGAGCGATCAGGGACTGCAGAATTCGCATATAGTGCGCCGACATCCGCTCCATCGTGTCCTGTGTGAACAACCCTGCTGCGTACTGGAAAGTAAACCGCAGCTGCCCATCCATCTCCTGCGCGTACAAAGTAAGATCAAACTTGGCAAACGGATACGGCGTTTCGAAAGGCTCAAAGCGGATTTCATCCGTGCGGCCCTGGGGAATCTCAGGATATTCCATGGAAAACATGACATCAAACAACGGATTTCTGCCGGGATCCCGCCTTACCTTCAATCCATCCACCAACGCTTCGAACGGGAACTCCTGATGGCTGTACGCCTCCAGTGCGGTGGATTTCACCTCATCCACATACTGCAGAAAGGTCTTGTCCCCGCTGGGGTTCGTCCGAAGCGCCAGCGTATTGATCAGCAAACCGACCATGTTCTCGACATCGGCATGGGTTCTGCCGGCAATGGGCGTGCCGATGATGATGTCATCCTGACGGCTGTATTTGGCCAGCAGGATCTTGAAGACCGCCAGCACGATCATGTAGTTCGTCGTGCCGGTGGATGCCGCCAGTTGTCTTACCCCCGCCACTACTGCAGCATCCGCAGCAAAGGACACGGCGTCTCCATCGTAGGATTTCACGGCAGGACGCTGAAAATCGGTTGGCAGCTGGAGTACCGGCAGCTCTCCGGCCAATTGGCTAAGCCAGTAGGCTTCCTGCTCCTGCATGCTCCCGGACTGCAGCAGCTGATTGTGCCAGGCTGCATAGTCTCTGTACTGTATCCCGGGCTCCGGCAGCGTCCGGCCTTCATACAAATCCATGAGCTCCCGAAGGATAACACCGATAGAAGCTTCATCCGAAATGATATGATGCATGTTCATGACGAGGAGGAAGTCCCTCTCCCTGTCCGTACGCTCAAGTACGGCTGCCCGGAATAAAGGGGCATGGCTGAGGTCAAATGTCTCGCTTACCAGCTTCTGGATCCATGCCTCTTCGGTTTCCTCCGAGACTGGAATAAAATCGACCTGCAGCGCTGCCGGCGGACGAACCCTCTGAACCACTTCCCCCTCGATGAGCTCAAAGCGGGTACGCAGGGATTCATGCCGCTCTACCAGGGCCTGCCAGCTGATCTGGAATCGCAGCGGGTCTACTTCCCCCACGATCCGAACGGCGATAGGAATGTTATACAGCCGTTTGTTGTCCACGATCCGATCCAGCATGAACATGCGTCTCTGGGCAGCGGATGCCGGGTAGAACTCCCGCTGCTGGACCGCCGGAATGGAGCTCATCTGCCGCTTCTCGGCCTGCATCAGCAGCTGAGCCAGCTTTTCCACCGTCGGATGGGTGAAGATGTCCTTGATCTCCAGATCCACCTGCAGCTCTTGGCGCAGTTTACTGACCAGAATGGTCGCCTTCAAGGAATGGCCGCCCAAGGCGAAGAACGAATCCCTTACACTGAAGCGCTCCAGCCCCAGCACATGCTGCCATACCCCGGCAAGCCTGGTCTCCCATTGCCCGCGCGGCGCGATCAGCTCCTGCTCCCCATAATCTCCCGCCTGCGGAGCCGGTAATTGTCTTCGGTCGACTTTGCCATGCGCGGTCAGCGGGATCTGCTCCAGCTGGATAAAATAGCTCGGGATCATATAGTCAGGCAGGGATTCGGCAGCATGCTCGCGCAGCTCCTTCACGGATAACGGCTCCGAGCCAATCACGTAAGCGCACAGGTATTTATCCTGCTGCTCGCCTCTGGCGATGACTACGGCTTCTTTTACTTTCTCAAGCTGCAGCAGCTGGTACTCAATCTCGCTGAGCTCCACCCGGTAACCGCGGATTTTCACCTGCTGGTCGATCCGCCCGAGGAACTCGAGAACGCCGTCCGGGAGCCAGCGGACCTGATCTCCGGTTGTATATATTCTTTCTCCGGCCTGAAATGGACTCGGGACAAACTTCTCCTGCGTCATCTGGGGCTGATTGAAGTAGCCCCGGGCCACACCGTCTCCTCCCACCCACAGCTCGCCGGGTACGCCAACCGGGCGCAGCATGCTGCTCTTCGAATCCACGACATAAGCAGTGGAGTGCCGCAGCGGCCTGCCAATAGGCAGGGAAGAGTCATAATCCCGGTTCACATGATAGGTTGTCGAGAACGTCGTATTCTCCGTGGGTCCATACGAATGAATCACCTTCAGCTGCGGGCAGTGCTTTCTCACCAGGTTCACATGACTTGTGGAAACCACATCGCCGCCCACCAACAACGTCTGTACCGTGGAGAACATCTCCGGATTCGCCTGCGACATTTGACTGAACAAGGGGGAGACGAGATGAACGATATCAATGCGATGATCCACCAGCTCCCGCTCCAGCTTCCTCGGATCCAGCAGCTTCTCCTTATCGAGCAGATGCAGGGTCAGCCCGTTTAATAACGGGCCCCAGATCTCCAGGGTGGAGATATCAAAGGCGAAGTTCCCTGTCATGAGCAGGCGGCGGCCCGGCGAAAAGTCAATGAAGTTCTGCCTGATAACCAGACGAAGCACACTGCGGTGCTCGATCATCACGCCTTTGGGCTTTCCGGTGGAGCCTGATGTATAGATGATATACGCCAAATCCCCGGGCTCGTTGATAGGGGTTAAATTGTGCCCAGGCACAGCCTCTTCAGGAAGATGGCACAAATCAATCACCTCGCCTGCATAGCTGCAGCGCCGGATCCACTCCGGTTTGGTTAACAGCCAGGAGGTCCTGCTGTCCTCGAGTAAATATTCAACCCGCTCGGCAGGGTACTCCGGATCGATAGGCAGGTAAGTCCCTCCCGCCTTCAGTATGGCCAGCGTACCGACAGCCATCTCGATGGAGCGTTCCACCATGATGCCGACGATGGACTCCCGTACGACTCCCTTGGCCCGCAGCAGATGGGCGAACCGGTTGGCCGCTTCATTAAGCTCCCGGTAGGTCAGCTGCTTTCCTTCGTATACGACTGCGGCTTGGTCCGGGGTAATCGCCGCCTGTTCCTCGAACCACTGATGGATGGTCCTGGTGCGCAGCAGCTCCCTCTCGTCCGTAGACCCGGGTTCGTTGAATACCGTCAGGATCTGGGCCTTCTCCGCAGGGGACAGTAAGTCCAGCTCCTCGTAGCGTGCCTCGGGATCCCCTATTATGGCTTCCAATGCATTCTCGTAATACCCCCATATCCGCTCCATCTGCTCCTCACAGAAGCGGGCCTCGTCCCACTGCAGCAGCAGCTGCAGGTGACCTGATGGATCCACTATAAACTCGGCGGACAGCGCGAAGCTGTTGTAGGTTCTCTCGGAGAACGCCAACACGTGAAGTTCATCCCACTCCTGCAGGGAATCCAGAACATGAAAATGAGTGAAGTTAAAAATCACTTCATATAATGGACTGCCGCCGAGGTCCTGCTGCATCTGTGCCAGAGGGTAATGGCGATACGGCAGATACGATTGTTCCTGTTCGAATAGTGTATGGATGAGCTCCGTCCAGGTTCCACCGGATAAAGTAACCCCGAACGGCAGCGCATTGAGGAACAGACCCAGCGTTCGCTCGCCGTCATATCCTTCCGTTCGTCCATTGAACGGCACGCCTGTCATGACCTCAGGCTGACCGCTCGCCATCTGCAGCACACGGAGGTGGGCAGCGAGCAGAATGCTTTTCAAAGGCACCTTCAGCTGGCTCGCCAGCTGTTTGAGCGCCTGGGATACAGCAGCGGGCAGCTGCTCTATCCTCTCGCGTATGCGATGCTCCTGCCGGGATTTGGAAGGCTGCCAGCCGGGAATCTCATGGAATGGGGAGGAAGGCAGGCGCTCCTTCCAGAACCGCTGCTGCTCCTCCGACCGCAGGGCCTGCGCTTCCATCGCCACATAATCCCGGAACTCCGCCTGCGGGGCCGGCCAATGCTTCTCCTCCCCCTTCAGGAAAGTCATATACAGACGGAATGCCTCGGCAAATAAGGAGGCCACGCTCCATCCGTCCAGGATCGCATGATGCTCGATGCAGGTAAACTGGAAGGTCTCCTCCGTGCGCAGATGAATCACGATCTTAAACAGCGGAGCCTGGGTCCAGTCGAAATGCAGGGTTTCCTTCCTCTGCTGCCACTCCGCGAGCCGCTGCTCCTGCTCTTGTATCGACAGATGGCGCAGATCGACTACTTCCAGCGGCACCTCCACCTGCTCATGCACCAGCTGCAGCGGCTGCGTATAGCCGGTCAAATCAAATGATGTACGCAGCACGGGGTGGTCCGCCATTAGACTTGCAACAGCCTTCTCCCACGCCTGTGCGCGAAACGGCGCCTGCAGGTGGTACGAAGACACGTTGAGGTATACCACGGAGTCTTGATGGAAGCTGCTGTGAAACAGCATCCCCTCCTGGAGCCTGGTCAATGGATAGGCATCCATGACTCCAGCAGGCAGACGGCTGCGGTCCTCGTCCGCGATCAGCTGGAAGGGGACGGTTATGAGCAGCTGTTCTTCGGCAGCTTGCGGCGCGCTCTCGATCATCTGAGCCAATTCGCGTATGGTCTGGAACCGGAACAAATCCTGCACCTTCAGCGGATAACCGAGCTTGCGCACCTCACCCAGAATGCGGATGCTCAATATGGAATCTCCGCCCGCTTCAAAGAAATTGTCATCGGCTCCAATCGGCTGTATGCGCAGCACCTGCTCCCAGATGGAAGCCAGTTTCTTTTCCAGGTCGGTCCGGGGGGCGGCATACCTTCCTGCAGCATGCGTAAACTCTGGTACCGGTAAAGCGGCGTAATCTACTTTCCCGTTATGGTTGAGCGGAATGGAGCTTACTTCCATCAGAGCAGCAGGCTCCATATAATCGGGCAGACGTTCCCGCAGATAGACACGCAGACCGTCCACCCCTGCGGACAGCCCGCCCTGACCTGCCGCCACATAAGCTGCAATCCGTTTGCCGGCTTGCGGATCATCCTTCACGGCTGCAGCAGCCCCGCGAACTCCCGGATACTGCAGCAGGAGCGATTCAATCTCTCCCAATTCGATGCGGAAGCCGCGGATTTTCACCTGCTGATCGATACGTCCATGATATTCCAGCTCGCCATCCGGCAAATAACGGGCCATGTCTCCTGTCTTGTACAGCCGTTCTCCGGCTCTACCCGTGATGAACCGCTCGGCTGTCAGTTCCGGCCGCCTCAGATACCCGCGAGTAACACCGGCCCCGCCCACATACATCTCGCCGACTACCCCTACAGGGACAGGCTCCAGATGCCGGTCCAATACGTAAACCTGCAGATCGGGAAGCGGGATACCGATTACATTTCCCTTGCCCGCCTGCAGGTCCGCCATAGTAATCGGACGATAGGTTACATGAACCGTGGTTTCCGTAATCCCGTACATATTCACCAGCTGCGGTGTCTGATCTCCAAACCGCTCCAGCCAGGGGCGCAGGGACTGCAGCTCCAGCGCTTCACCGCCGAAGATGACATAACGCAGGGCGGACTTCGACCCGGACGAGTCCCCTGCAGCAGCTTCGATCAGCTGCCGGAACGCCGATGGCGTCTGGTTCAGCACCGTCACCTGCTCCCGGAGCAGCAGCTGATAGAAATCCTCTGGCGAACGGCTGGTCCAGTAGGGAACAACCACCAATTTCCCGCCGTACAGCAGAGCTCCCCACATCTCCCATACCGAAAAATCAAAAGAGTACGAATGATACAGCGTCCATACATCCTGATCCGTAAAGCCATACCAACCATCCGCTGCGGCAAACAAGCGCGTCACGTTGCCATGCTCCACAAGCACCCCCTTGGGCCTGCCCGTGGTCCCTGACGTATAGATGACATAAGCGCTCTGATGCGCAGACACCGGCAGCTCCAGGTTACGGCTGCTGTGCTGACGGATCGACTCCCAGTCCGTATCCAGTTGGATCCGCGTCGCGGTCTGCGGCGGCAACCCGCCGCTTGCTTCACTCTGTGTCAACACGATGCCGACCTGCGAATCCTCCAGGATCAGCTGCAGCCGGTCCGGGGGAAGCTTCGGATCGAGCGGAACGTAGGCCCCTCCAGCTTTGAGAATGCCTAGGATGGCAGCCATCATATCCAGGGAACGCTCCATGCAGATCCCTACAAGCGAGCCTGCGCGAATTCCCCGCCGAACCAGCTCACGAGCCACCTGATTGGCCCTCTCATTCAGTTCCCGGTATGTATACTGCTGCTCCTCGAATACAACCGCTGCGGCATAGGGGGCACGGGCCGCCTGCTGTTCAAATAATTGGTGAATTCCCTGCCCCGTAGGAAAGCTGTGCGTATTGCGCTTCAGCCCGGCAAGCTCCTGCTCTCTCTCCTCCGGGGTGACCATCGGCAGGCGGGTCAGCTCCTGATCCGGAGCTTCGGCCGCATAGGAGAGCAGCCGCTCGAAATGCCGGGCCATGCGCTCTATCGTTGCTTCCTGGTACAGATCGCTGTTGTATTCCAGGGAGCATGCCAGTCCACCGGCCTCTTCGGCCAAGGTCAGGGTAAGATCAAACTTGGCGGTCCGGTTATGAAGTACAGCCGGCGTACAGGTAATACCCGGCAGCTCCCATGCCGCGGCAGGAGCATTCTGCATGACAAACATCACCTGGAACAGAGGGGAATAAGCCGCGCTCCGCTCGAGCTGCAGTGCTTCCACCACGGTCTCCAGCGGCACATCCTGGTGATCATAGGCATCCAGCGTCACATGGCGAATGTGATCCACCAGCTCTCTGAAGGACCACCCTTCCCTAATCCGGCTCCGCAGCGCCAGCGTATTCGCCATGAAGCCAATCAGATCCTCCGTCCCATCCTGATTGCGGTTCGCGATGGTGGTCCCCGTCACGAGATCATCCTGACCCGAATAGCGGTACAGCAGCGTTTGGAACGCAGCGAATAAGGTCATGAACAAGGTGACGCCTTCCGCTCTGCTGAACTGCCCTGCAGCCTCCGTCAGCTCCCGGCCGATAGAGAAGGAATAGACAGCCCCCCGGTAGGACTGCACGGCAGGGCGGGGCTTGTCCGTTGGCAGCTGGAGGAGGGCCGGGCTGCCCTGCAGCTGCTCCTTCCAGTAAACGATCTGATCTGCCAATGCACCCGACTCCATCCGCTCCCTCTGCCACTCGGCGAAGTCCGCATACTGCAGCCGGGGTTCAGGCAGGCTGCCGGGCCGATCCTCTACGAATTGACGGTACAAGTCCAGCCATTCCCTGATGAAGACAGCCATGGACCAGCCATCTGTAATGCTATGGTGCATGGTGATGACCAGAGCATGCTCCTCCTCCGTGATCTGTAGGAGATGCACGCGGAGCAGGGGGCCCTGCTGCAGGTCAAACAAGCGGCAGGACTCTTCCACTGCCCAGGCTTGAATCCGGCTTTCCAGGCCGCTCCCGGAGGAAGAATCCATGCGGGAGACTTCCAGGGAAATCTCCCCTTCTTGAGCAATCCGTTGAACCAGCTGATTCTGCTCCATCCGAAAGGAAGTCCGAAGGGATTCGTGCCGGGCAACGACGGCCTGCAGTCCCTTCTCCAGCGCCTGTTGATTCAGGGAGCCCTGCATGCGAATCAGATAGGACAGATGGTACAGCGGACTCTCCGGAGCCATCTCATGGAAAAACCACTGGCTGTGCTGGGCATACGATGCCGGAAATACATAATAGGTCTTTGCATCTGCCGGAGCCTGCTGTTCTGTCTGCTGGCTTGTTTCACTCATGATTGGACCGCTCCTTCTCCTTGAAGTTTCCGTGCAGCCCGGGCTCTCGGGACGATAGCGGGCGCAGTGGTTTGGCGCTCTCCCTGCTTCCTGGCCTCCGCTATGACCTGCGCCTGCTCGGTGATCGTGGCTGCTTCGAACACCTGTCTTACCGTCAAGTCAATTCGGAACTGGGCACGCATCCTCACCAGGATTTGAGTGGCCAGAATCGATTGTCCCCCAAGATCCAGGAAATGATCTTCCACGCCTACGGCTTCCAGCTGCAGAACGTCCCGCCAGATGGCAGCCAGCTTCTCTTCGATTTCATTGCGGGGAGGCGTCCGTGTGCCTTGCAATACCTGCGGCTGAGGGAGGGCCTGACGATCCGTTTTCCCGTTGGCCGTCAAGGGAATGTGTTCCAGGGGTACAAAATAGGACGGAATCATGTAGCCGGGCAGCCTCTGCTGCAAATATCCTCTGATCTCTCGGATCCACGCGGATTGCTCTGCCGGGTCCCGCCGGTTCTCCAGCTTCGTCGTAAAATAGGCCGCTAACCGCAGATCAGCGGGGTTACATTCTCTTGCCACCACGACGGCATCCTGAATATCGGGGTGCCTAATCAGGACGGATTCAATATCCCCCAGCTCAATGCGGAACCCCCGCAGTTTGATCTGGTGATCGATTCGGCCCAGGTATTCCAGATTGCCGTCCGCTGTATAACGCACCAGGTCTCCCGTGCGGTACATCCGTTCACCAGGCCGGGGGCTGAACGGATTCGGAATAAACTTCTCTCGGGTCAGCTCCTCCCGGTACAGATACCCGCGCGCTAACCCCTCTCCACCCAAATACAGCTCGCCGGACACCCCGACCGGCACAGGCTGCAGATGCTTATCCAGCACATAAGCCTGGGTATTGTGTATGGGCCGGCCGATCCATACGGGGAGCTCCGGCCCCCGGCTTACATGAATGTAGGTGGAGTACACCGTATCTTCCGAAGGGCCATAGAGGTTGATGACCTTCTCCACGGTATCGACTTCGTAGATCTGCTCGACCAGAGCACGCTTCAAGGGCTCGCCGCACAAATTCACTGTACGCACGGAAGCGGGAATTCCCTGCATTCGCACCAGCTCTCTGATCGCGGACGGCACGGTATTGATCAGGGTCACCTCACCGGCTGCCGGAAGAAGAGGGAGCTGCAGGGCATTCTCGGCCAGAATCAGGCTCCCGCCCATGCTCCACGTAACAAACATTTCAAAAACGGACAGATCAAAATTGATGGAGGTGGAGCCGAGGACACCGGCCATCTCCTCCGCTGTGTAGACCTCCTGAGCCCACTGTACCAAGGCGATGACGCTGCTGTGTTCCACAGCCACCCCCTTGGGTTTCCCGGTCGAGCCGGAGGTATACACCACATACGCCAAGTGATCGCCGCGAATGGGAGGTGGCGTGCGAAGAGGCTGGCGGCCTGCCTCCATCATGGCCTCCCGGTCCCGGTCCATGTATACCAGCTCCACCGCGCGGCCGCCAAAGGAGGCGGCGAGCGACTCCTGTGTAAGTAGGACGGGAGCTCCGGCATCCTCCAGAATATAGGAGAGCCGCTCCGTCGCATACGCGGGATCCAGCGGAACATAAGCTCCTCCAGCCTTCAAAATGCCCAGGATGGCGACCACCATATCGATAGTCCTCTCCAAGTGGACACCCACGAGGGCTTCGGATGTTATCCCTTTTTGCAGCAGATATTGGGCCGTCTCCTTCGCACGCTGATCCAGCTCCGCATACGTCAGCCGTTCCTCCCCGCAAATGACCGCTGCCGCATCCGGTGTCCGCTTCACTTGGGCTTCAAACCAATGCGGGATGGATGGATTCTCCGGGGGCTTCGTGCTTGCACGATTCCAATCCACCAGCATCATCTCGGATTCATGCTCCGTAAGCAGCGGAATTCGATCAATGGGAAGCTGCCCTTGACGGATACAGCCAAACAGCAGCTGCCGGAAGTGCTCCAGCCTGCGTACCATCGCCGCCTCGTCCTCCTGGTCTTCATAGAGCAGCGAAGCGGTCCACGATGCCGGTGATCGCAGCATTTCGAGCGTAAGGAGTCCCTTCGGCCACGGCTGGCCCAGTGCAGGAAGATCAGAGTCCGCGGGCGCAGACGCCGTCTCCTCCCGCATGACAAATCCGGTGTGGAGAACCGCGGGCTCCGCCTCCTGAGCTTCACTGTATGGCCCAATCGGCGCCGATTCCCGGTACTCCTGCAGCAGCTTGTGAACCGCTCTGACTTGATCCCCAAAGGAACTCATTACCGAAAAATCAACGGTCAATGGAATGACCGTCTCCTGGCTTCCTTCCATCTTCACTCCGGCAGTGACTTTCTCCTGTCCCGTATACCGGTGGTGCAGGCTGACCCACGCGGCCAGCAGAATCACATGAACCTCTGCTTGTTCCCGCTGACCAAACGAAATCAGCTCTTCAGCAAGCTCACTTGACAATGGTACGGATAGGCGTTGGCCTTTCGTTGTCGTTACCATGTTTCCCTCCCCATAAGAACCTGACAAGTATCCACGCACGGTTACATGGATTGCCTCCACAAGCGGCTACACATGTCTCTTCACCAACCGGGATAACCTCGCGATTCCCTCTTCAATCTTGTCCTGGTTGTTAAAGGAGAAATTCAGACGGATCGATGAAGACGCCGCCGGGCTCTGGTTCACCGCAAAAACCGTACCTGGAAAAAAGGTAACCTTCTCCGTTGTGACCGATTCTCTGAATAGCTCCATCGCGTTGATGGTTGCGGGAAGCCGCATCCAGATAAACATCCCGCTCGAAGGAAGGGTCCACTCTCCAACCCCGCCGAGCTCTTCCGTCAAATGCTCCAGCATGCAGTCTCTCCGTGAAGTGTACTCTTGACGCAAATGCATCAGGTGGCTCAAGAACGCGTCCTTCTGCAGAAAATTGGCGGCGATCCGCTGCGTCAGCGTGCCGGTATTAATATCTGCCGCTTCCTTGACAATAGACAGCTTCTCCATGATCTCCTCGCTCGCAATAATCCATCCCAGTCTCAAACCGGGGGCAAGAATCTTGGAAAAGGACCCGATATAAAACACCCACTCGGATTCAAAGGACTTGATCGCCGGGATGCCCGCATCTTCATAGGCGAGGAACCCATAGGGATCATCCTCGATCAGCGGTACTTCGTATTGGGCTGCCAGCTCAGCCAGCCTCTGCCGCTTCTCTCTGCTGAGTGTATAGCTGAGGGGGTTGTGGCCGCTCGGAATCACATACATACAGGCCGGACGCTCTTCGCTCTGCAGCACTCTCTCGACCTGCTCCACGTCAATCCCTGACACCGGATCGGTGGGCACAGTCAGCATCCGCGGTTGATAAGGCTCCAGCACCTGCAAAAAGCCCGTATAGGTCACTTCTTCGGTCAACACGGCCCGGCCGGGCTCGAGCAGGAGACGTGCCAGTAGGCCGATTCCCTGCTGCGCCCCCGCAGTAAGAAAGATTTGTGAAGTACGGCACTCCACGCCGCGCTGTCTCATCAGGAGCTGAATTTGCTGCTTCAGCTCCTCCACCGGAGGAGCATACTGCAGAGGGTTCGACTGCCCCAGCAGCACCTCCGATGCCGAGACCGCCAGCTGCTCTAGCGGGAAACACTCCGCATTCGGCAGCCCCAGCCCAAAGGAAATATATTCAGGACCGCTCGTCAGCTCGAGCATATCCTGCAGTGCGGAACGCTTTGTAAGCTGCGTCCAGGCTGCCAAGCGGTGGGCCGCCCCCGTCTCTCCCGCTCTCATAGGTTCCCTCTCTTCAACTGCTCGCGTTCTATCGCTTCAAATAAAGCCCTAATATTCCCGTTTCCGAAGCCCTTGGACCCTTTGCGTTGAATCACTTCGAAGAAGAGCGTAGGGCGGTCTTCCATCGGATGGGCGAAAATCTGCAGCAGGTATCCTTCCTCGTCCCGGTCAACCAGGATGTTGAGCTGATTCAGCCTGTCGACAGGCTCCTCAATCTCGCCAACACGGCCAGGCAGCAGCGTATAATAAGCATCGGGCGTGTAGAGAAACTTCAGCCCGTTCTTCTCCAGATTCTCTACAGACTTGATGATATCGTCGGTTTCCAGCGCGATATGCCCTACTCCCTCTCCCCGGTTATAATCCAGAAACTCACGGACCTGCGATTTCTTTTTGCCTGGAGCAGGCTCAACGATCGGGAACTTCACCCGTTCCGTGTCATTTTGCATCGCCTTGGTCATCAGGGAAGAAGATTCCGAGCTAATATCATCCTTATCGAATGAATTTAACAGGTGAAAGCCAAATACGCTCGCGTAGTACTGGGCCCATTCGTCCATCGATTCGACATTAATGGCCAGATGGTCGAAGCGGGTTAAGCAGGTGTCATAAGCCGAAACGCTTTCATTTACTTCCTTGAAGCCCGGCAAAAACAATCCCTTATATTCCGTACGTTCCACTAACGTATGAACCATTTCCCCATAAGCGCCAATCCGGGCTGTTTTCAATTTCCCGTGCTCATCTTCCACCGTCTGCGGCGGTTGAAGGGGAATACCGCCATTTTCGATGGCCGTCTGATAAAGCTTCTCGATCCCTTTGACACGGAAGGCAATATCCTTGACTCCATCCCCATGCAGATGGACAAACTCGGCGATCTCATGCTCCGGCTCGTAGGCCGAGGTGAGGACGATATGAATCTCGCCCTGCTGCAGCAGATAAGAGCAAGCATCGCGGTAACCCGTTTCCAGCCCTTTATAGGCCGCGATCCGAAAACCGAACAGCTTGCTGTAATAGAAGCACGCCTGCCTGGCATTGCTCACAAAAATCTCTACATAATCGATATCCTCGATCGGGAATACATCGCTGACAAACTGCTCTGCTTTTAACTCCATCTTGGCATTGCTCATCCTGCTCATCCTCCACTGGTTAAAAGATTTTTCCCGGATTTAAAATCTGCTGCGGATCAAATACATCTTTCATTTTTTTCATCCACAGCAGGGCATCTCCGTGTTCTTCACTCAGGTACTTTCTTTTGCCAAGACCGACGCCGTGTTCTCCGCTGCAGGTTCCCCCATGCTCCAGCGCAAAGCGGACAATCCGCTCATTTATTTGCCCTGCCTTCGCCGCTTCTTCGGGATGGGAGGGATCGATCGGAAACACCGCATGATAATTCCCATCGCCAATATGCCCAAGAATAGCCCCCTGCAGGCCTTCCGCCCGCATGGCCTCTCTGGCAACCATAACTGCCTCCGGCAAAATGGACAGGGGAACACATACATCGGTGGTCATCAATCTCTTCCCCGGTGCCGAAGCCGCAATGGCCAGAGCCGCATGCCGCCGGGCATCCCATAATTGATCGCCGAACGCCTCATCCAACGTATGGCTCCACGCCTCCGCGCCCTCCGACTGAAGGATTTCTTCCACTCGTTCCCATTCTGCCGTCACCGTGCTCTTCCATCCGCTTAACTCCACGAACAAGGTTGGTTTTACCTCATAGTTCGTCTGCTTGTAAGCGTTGATCGCCTGTATCGTATATTCATCCACCAATTCAAGCTTACTGGGCTCAATCGAACGGTACAGCATCCGGTTCGCTGCCTTACAGGCTTTTTGCAGGTCGGGAAAAACGGCTTTTGCATAAAGAAAGGACTCGGGCAGCCCGTATACGCGCAGGGTCAGCTCCGTAAATACGGCGAGCGTTCCTTCGGATCCGGCCAGCAGGTGGGTTAAGTTATAGCCTGCTGATGATTTCCTGGCCAGGCTGCCCGTCTGAATGATAGAACCATCCGCCAAGACGGCTTCCATCCCCAGGATTTGATCTCTGGTCATTCCATAACGAACTGCGCTGCAGCCGCTCGCATTGGTGGCGGCCATCCCTCCGAGCGTGGCATCCACGCCAGGGTCAATGGGGAAGAAGAGCCCATGCTTCTTCAGCTCCTGATTCAGCTGAACCCGTGTCACCCCTGGCTCCACCCGAACCGCAAAGTCCTCTTCCCTGATCTCCAGGATCCGGTTCATAAGGGAGAAATCCAAGCTGATGCCTCCCCGGACGGGAACCACTTGTCCTTCCACACTCGTTCCCAGCCCAAACGGCACGATGGGACACCCTACGCGGTGGGCATAAGCGATAATCCCTCGTACCTCTTCCTTGTCCTTCGGGTAGAGAACCATATCGGGAAGATACTCCGCATGATACGAAGTCAGATCCTGTCCATGCCGCTGACGCTCCGTCATCCCCGTGCGAATCCGCTCAGGATCACGGATGATATTCATTAGATGGTCTGCCAACGCTTCCCTATTCTCCTCCCGCTGCGGTCCCGTCAGATGAACTGAACCTCTACACAGTGATCCAGTATTTTTTTCAACTGCTCCGGGTCCGGCTTTCTCCACACCAGTCCAAACTGCTGCAGCAGCCACTCCGTCCTGCCTGAGAGCATGACCGAGTGGGTCCGCTCCTCCTCCTGCCGTTCCTCAAAGAAGCCAAAATGAAGCAGCAGATGATGAATATGGGGACCCATCTGTTCATCTCCGTAGTTCGCGCTCATAAAGTCGATAAACTCTTCATAAGGAGCCACGCTCACAGGCAAACCGGATGCCCTCGCGGCCTCTCCCAACTCAAGGAAGCTGGTTTTATCCAGGTTCATCAGATGAAACGTTTCATTACTTAGGTGCTGCCGGTTAAAGAGCAGACATATACTGCGGCTGACATAGTCAATATAAGTAAAGTCGATCTCCCCTTGGGCGCTGCCTGGGAACATGCCCATTTTGATCATCGAGCGGATTATGGTATACAGTCCGTTGTCTTCCATGTTCTCCTGGAACCTGCCTGTTACGGAATGCCCCATAATATTGCCGACCCTGTAGATATGACAGTTCAGCCCCTGGCTTCTCGCTTCCACAACCAGCTTCTCCGCTTCCAGCTTGCTCTCCCCATAGGGATGGCCTATGTCCTGACCGAGATCATGATCGTATTCCGTAAATACGACACAGTCGCGATCCTGTATTCTCCCTTTGGAGACAGCGGTAGTCGAAATAAAGTTGATCGCTTTGGGAGCTTGCTCCTGAGCGAACCGGATGATTCGTCTCGTGCCCTGGACATTTAACTCTTCGAACTCAGAGTAATCCCCAAAGTGCTTCACGATCGCCGCAGAATGAATGATGCAGTCCACAGTCTGAGCGAGCGCGTCATATATTTCATCTGCCAAACCGAATCGGTCCTGCACCAGATCTCCACGGACTATGGTGACCCTGGCCCGGTCCAAAGCCTGAAATCCAAAATAATAGATCCATTTATCCGCGAGACGCGCTTCGGCTTCTTTCTGCGTCTTTCCTCTGACGAGGACATGAATATGACTGTTGGTCTCTTTCAGCAGGTCACTCAGCAGATGAATACCCAGGTAACCCGTTGCGCCTGTCAGGAGAATGTGAGCATATTCCGTCTTCTGAAGCAGGTCGATGTGCTCCAATTCCTTGCAGCGCGCCTCATACTTTCCGGTTTCTTCCTGAATATACTGCTGCATCGCCGCTGATATCTCGGAAGGGGCTTGTGCGCTCTTCTTCAGCCTCTCCAGCTTCGCTTCCGGGGTATCCCCTTGTTCCCGGAGGTTCTTCGCCAGCAGATGGACCGTCCGGTACGTGAAGATATCCCCCAGAGCCACTTGATAGGCTGAGTGGAGCTTTGATACAAATTGAATGGCCGTGAAGGAGTCTCCACCCCGCTCGAAGAAATCCTCATGAATGTCCACCACCTTCGAGCCCAGGATCTTCTGCCACACCACAGCGATTTCCCGCTCTTTTTGGGTGTAGCTGCCATCCGCCCTGCCCGTCAGCTCGACGGTGGATGAAGATCCTTGAGACTCGCCCGGCAGCAGCCTCCTGCATGCATCCAGCCACTTCTCCAGCTTAGACTGGTCTGTTGGTTCTGTTGGGTCTGCTGCATCGTCGCCCGCAAGGCTCACCCGTTCTTCCAGATAAGCAGCGATTTCCCGGAAGGTCTGCAGCATCTCCGGATGTACGGCGCCTCCCGCGGAGGCTTCCGGAATATCGATCCAGCAGGGAATACGGTCGAATGGATACGTGGGGAGAGACACTTTGCGTGCGGCTTCCCTGCTGTACAGCTTGTCCCAATCGGGATCGGCCCCCCGTACATACAGTTCCGCCAGCTTCTTCAGCAGGTTCACTCGCCCTTCGTCTGCATCAAGAACCCGTTCCACAAGGAGCCCCGCTTCTTCGCTGTCATATGATGGACCTGCATGCTGGTAATACACGTTCTGCCGTGGTACTTCCCACCCTTCCCGGGCCAATCCGAGCAGCTTGCTATGAAGATCCCGCATATCCTCCGCAACCATGGCTATGCGGTGAGGATAATGCTCCCTGCCTGTGCTCGCCGTGTAACAGATATCTCTCAGACTTGGCGGTTCGCCCTGTTGGCGGGTGAGATCACGCACATACTCCGTGAGCAGCCGGCGCAGTGCGGTTTCTGTTTTGGCTGAGAGGACGAGCACATGAGGGCCTTCCTGTACAGGCGGAGCCGCTTTCCTCGGCGGAGCCTCCTCCAGCACGATGTGGCAGTTGGTTCCGCTCATGCCAAACGAGCTTACGCCGCACAGACGGGGCCTGCCATCCGATTCCCAGTCTGTCAGCTGATCGTTGATATAGAGAGGGGATTCTTCGAACGAGATATTGTGATTCGGTTTATCAAAATGTAGGGAGGCAGGAATCTGCTTATGCTGCAAGCTGAGCGCCGCCTTGATGACTCCTGTAATCCCGGCCAGACTATACGTGTGAGCATAGTTGGATTTGACGGAGCCCACAGCACAAAATTGCTTCTTATCCGTGTAGCGCTGAAAGGCTTTGGTCATACCCGAAATCTCAATGGGATCTCCGAGCTGGGTTGCTGTTCCATGTGCTTCCATGTAAGAGAGGTGCTCCGGATCGATTCCGGCATCTCTCCACGCATCGACAATAACGGCCTCCTGGGTAATCGGGTTGGGAGCCGTGATGCTGATCGCGCGTCCATCATTGTTGGAAGCGCTCCCTTTGATCACCGCGTATATATGATCTTCATCCCTCACCGCTTTGCTTAACGGCTTCAGGATCAAGGCCGCAGATCCTTCGCCCATGGCGGTGCCATCGGAGTTATCCGAGAAGGTTCGCGTCCGCCCGTCTGAGGATTCCATCCCCACACGAGATCCGGTATCGACCGGGAACAGGTTGAGCTTGATCGCGCCCACGATCGCCTGGTCCATCTGACCGCTGCGCAGCAGTTGAACCGCCGCATTCACCGCGCTCAGGGAAGAAGAACAGGACGTGTCAATCATCATCGTCGGTCCGTGCAGATCCAACAAATAAGAGATGCGGCTCGCGGTCATGGGACCGGAATTCCCCGGATAGGCGAGATAGGTGGACTCCGGTTCCACCTCCTGGATGATCGTTTGGTAGCTGAGCGGCTTGGCCCCCTCACTGCTCACAATCACACCGGTTTTGGATCCGACCCACTTTTTACCGCCGTACCCCGCGTCCTCTATTGCTTTCCAGGCCGTTTGCAGGAACAATCTCTGGTTCGGGTCCATGAGATCAGCTTCTTTGGGGGTGATCCCAAAAAAGGCATAATCGAATTCATCGATCTCCTCCAAATAAGTCCCGCGAAAATAGGTAACCGGTTCCGTGAGAGTGCCCTTAAACCGCAGGTAAGCCTCGATGTTTTCTCTGCGCTTTTCCGGGAATTCTCCTGAACAATCCAGTTCATGAATCAAATTACTCCAAAACTCATGCTGATTTGCTGCTTTGGGATAGTGCATCGCCATACCGATGATGGCAATTTCCTTTGTCGATACTTCGTTAATAACAGCTGAGGTCGATTCCGTTTTGCTTTTTTTATCAAAGCTCAGAAGCTTGGCCATGTGATGTCCCCCTGTTCCGACAGCATTAACTCAGCTGCGAGCGGCATACGGAGTAAGGGCTTCAGCCGTTTTTGCTGCTCGATGAGCGGTACCCTTTTGGTTTCGAATACAGAACGCAGCATCAACAGGGCGGTAACCATCTGCTCCCGGGTCGGCTCCTGCCTGGTTTGATCCAGCTGCCTTACGATGCTCTTCACCTTCTGGTAAGGTTCAATGACTCCTTTGGCATAAGCGCCTGGATCCTCATTGCGATTTTTGGTCGCGACGGCGATCGCCAGGCATTTTCCGATCAAAGAAGGCTGCGTGTTCTCTCGGTTGAGCACACTTCGAATCTCTGGAAGATCCTCAGCCTCACCCAAAGACACGGTCCGTATGTTCTCTGCATTCGTTTTCATCAATTTCTGCAGCACCTGCCCCGGCCCAAGCTCAATGGCCAGCTTCACATTCTGAAGCTGCAGATACTCCATCGATTCCTGCCAGCGAACGGGCTCCGTCAGCTGCCGGGTCAAGAGCTCCACCCGATCCTCCCCATCATGCGGAAGTGCCGTCACATTGGAGATCACAGGGAAGTCTCCCGGACCCAAATCATACTGGGAAAGGATCTCTTGGAACTGTCCGGCAGCTGGCTCCATCAGGGGGCTGTGGAAAGCGGAACTCACCTTCAGGGGGGTGATGACGGCGTCCGCATGCTTGCCGAGCTGTTCCGCCGCCTGATGCACCGCCTCTGGATGACCGGACAGCACGAACTGCCGGGGGGCGTTGCGGCAAGCGATCACAACCGGTTTTTCCTTTGACGAAATCCGCATACATATCTCCTGGGCATGCTTGAGATCCACGTGCCCAACCGCCAGCATGACGCCCTGGCCATCGGGATCAGCCCCCTGCATGAGCAGCCCGCGCTGCCGTACCATCTGCAGAGCATGCTCGAAGGATATCGCTCCGCTGCAGGCTAAGGCAGTAAACTCCCCAAGACTGTGCCCGGCAGCAAACACGGGCTTAAGGCCAATCTCGTCCATATAGACACGATATGCGGCTACACCTGCTGTCACTAATGCAGGCTGTGTATATTCCGTTTGTGCCAGCTTCAGCCGTTCGCCCTCAAAACACAAGGAGGACAGCTCGAACTTCAGGATGTCATCCGCTTCTTCAAACGTTCTTCTGGCAATCGGAAAGGTGTCAGCCAGACTTTTCCCCATCCCTATGTACTGGGAGCCTTGGCCGGGAAATAATAGAGCAATCAATCATTTGACCTCCTAGATTTTTTTAATTGCGCAGTACGTTGAAGACCACCCCCTCCAAAAAGTTAAGAGCTTGCTGTCCCTTTTTAGACATAAAAAGACAAAATATTCTGACATTTAGAACGAAAAAAATGAGCCTCTTTTCCAATCACTTGCTGGGCGGCGAAAAAGGCTCTACTGATTTTAAAGCTGGGACTATGCGATTGGGATGAAGGCGGCCTGCCTAATAAACGATAACATGGTTTTTTTAGGGGTACAAGGTAAATATTTACTATGATTTTTTTCGGCTTACATAAAACCATAGCCCTATGAGAATCCCCCAGTTATTCGGTTTCTAATTGGTATTTTTACCAGCATAAATCGCTGTCTGCCCCAATTATTTTTTGTACCATGGTTAGTGAAATCCTATGGACCATCTACCCTTTAGCCGTCCATGATCACCCATTACTTTTCAAATTGAAATGGTATATTTTATCGGTTGGAATGCGGGCTGCCCTCCTCAGAGGAAGTCGTTTCCTGAAGAATCGTGTAAAACATGCTGTGCTAAAACGGCACCTCCTGTTATTTCATTCAACAATATTCTCAGAAAAATGCGTTTAGTTTTTTAGGGGGTTGGAGCACTCCTTACGATTTGTTTTGACTCTTTCCAAGAGTTTTGGGGCTCTGTAGAAAATGTAGAACGCTCTATATTTTTATCGTAGGTTATTGAAACCATGTTCATTTCATAGACAGGTGCGTTTTTTTCATCAGATAGGATCATCTTCATCATTACCCCTGTAGCGGTATCAACCCAGTATTTGAAATGCGAGGCTCCTTGTTTTTCTTTTATGTTTAAGCTTAGTTTACCTTCCAAAACTGTAACATCTCTATCAAGCATTTTGATGTGTTCTGTTTCTTGATATTCAGGTTCCATGCTTATAGGATTAACCATCCAAAATGCAAAGGTTTGCGGGAAGATCATTTCGGCATGTTCAGCCCCTGCTAAATCTCCTCTCTTTTCCCAATAAGCGTTTCCGTTCTCTTTATAAAATCGCGCCTCACTTTTATTCATATTTTCGAAATTAATTTTCTCTTTACTATAACTAATCTGCCCATCCTTATCAGGAACGATCTGCATTCGATATTCCCCATCATTTATAACAATTAGGGATTTACTCATAGGAGAGGTACCTTTCGTACTTACATAAGAACTGGGAGTTTGTCCTTCATCGATCCAACATTCTACAATATGTTCAACATTTGAACGAATATCTTTTACAATATAAGACCCATGTACTGTTTTAAAATAGTCCATGGAGTTGAGCATTTTGTCAAATATGCTAACATGTTCAACTTCTATTTTTTGATGTACAATTGCGTTTGAACTAGTTGTATCGATGACAGAAGCAACCGTATCTAGAGAAGTTAATTGCTCTTCTGATTTGGGGTTAGTGAAATAGAAGAAAAGCGCAGCCACAGCAGCTGCTATTAAAACCCCACTACTTCCTAAAAGTCGACGGGATTTCTTTAGGGATCTTCCTTTTCTAAGTTCACTTTCTACATTCTGAATATTCTTCAAAGTAAATGTTTTTCTATAGAACGGTTCTTTTTCCATTCTCTTATACCAAGCCGGTCGTTGTTCCATTACTCATCTGTCCTCCAATTCTAACTGTTTTGCCACAATGATCCTGGCTCTATGTAATCTTGATTTTACTGTTCCTAGAGGGATATCTAGGAACTCGGAAATCTCTTGGAGTTTCATATAATGTACAACGTCTAATAATAAAACTTCTCTTAATTTTAACGGAAGTGTTTGAACTATAGACCATATATCATCGACGGTCTTCTCAGAAAAATACTCTTTTTCTGCCGATGGGCTTGTACCAATCTTATTGACAACCTCCATTAAAACAATCCTTTTAAAGAAACTTTTCTTTCTATAGTCATAGGTTAGGTTATGAGCAATTTTTAATAACCAAGTTTTTAATGAAGAATTACCGCGAAAGGTATTTAGAGATCTGTATGCCCGTATGAATGTTTCTTGCGATATATCATCAGCTACATCTGATTTTCCTGTAAGGAAATAAGCGTAGTTCCAAATATCCTGGCCGTATGACTCCATGATCCCTCTAAAATCTGCTAAATCCATTTTGCTTACATATTTTATTGTTTCATCCACAATCAACCTCTCCCCCCGTATAATTAGACTGCACCAGAAATGATAAGGTTCCCTTAATAAAGACAAAAATGAAACCCTTCCAGATTTCCCTCAGGGAGGACACGGACAGGGACAGTTCTCTTGGCCCCGCCGCTTGGGGTAAAGGTTATATTGACTAATATTGTAAATTTCTTCATAATGTTGTATACAGGTACGCATCAAGGAGGGTTGTACTTTATGACGAATTTCAAGAAAATTGGCGTTATTTGTGTCGCTAGTGCTATCACCGTTTCTGGTCTTTGGGCAGCAAATAGTTTTGTTAGTAGCCATGGCTCAAATACATCAGCTAACCAATCATCCGGTGGTGAAATTGTTCCATTGACCCCTCAAGATTATGAGAATCGAAAGACCTCCGTTGCCGAGATACATAATAAATACGGTGTCTTCAAACGGGCGGCTCAACCTGGGAACTTTAAGCCGAGTGAAATTGCTAACGGAGAAGAGCAGCTTAACGCTGAGACTAAGCAGTTAGTTGTCAGCTTTGGCGTATTCGAGAAGGTTTCAGAGTAAGCCGTAGCTTGCAGACATCTAGCTATCCATTTGGAAAAAAGATGCTCCCTCAAAAAAGCCCTGCTTCTCCGGATCCGCCCGGCTTGCTCCGTGGAGGGTGTCAAGCAAGTGCAGGAACATAGGGGCTCTAGGACGGCGTGATTTTCGCTGCCCTAGAGCCCCTTGTATCGTTGCGGGTAACCCACAGCGGCGGTACCGGATCTTGGCCAGTGCCTTTTGCTGGCTTAGAGCCGATAGCATGAGGTACAATAAGCATTTAATAATGTTCCGTCTGGGTAGGTACTAAATGACTAACGTTGGCTGGAGTTATGTGACGGGAACGGCTGTGCTGCTAGCGCAGAAAACGTCATGTAGGAGGTTGGTATGAAAAGAACGTCAAAGGTGGCAAATGTCACGCTGGCTGCAGTATTTACACCTGGGTTTGGTATACATCAAAAAGGATGTTGGAAAATTCGTGCGTACCACTAAACAATAAGCTTTAGACATCATTGATTCGATATTACACGAACCGGTTGGGAGAACCCTGCCGGTTCGTGTATTTTATTTATCCGCTAATAAGAGAGCCACAGACTCGCTCGTACACTCGCCTGCTGCAGCTCGCCTCTAGTTCCCCGCATTGCGCCAACCGTGCCGACCAAGCGGTACCCGTTGTCCAGCGCAGATCCTGATTCACGGGAATTCCAAATGCTGAATCTGTGTGTGTTTAAAAACGAAAACGCATCCCGTTTTGGAATGCGTTTTCACCATTTTTCTCAATAACGCACATGACCATGTACATCTGCGCATCATCTGTGTGTGTTTCTTTTTACCGCTTACCGTATATGTACTCATTTAAAATGTTTCCCCAGATCGCGTAGCCTTTATCATTCGGATGCGCATCGTCAACCAGCAAGTCATTGATTGTCAGGTTGGATTTTTTCATTTCCTCCAAAAACGGATGATAAATATCAAAATAGGTCCAGCCATTCTGTACAATGTAATCACCGGCTTGATTCACGTAGTCTTCGTATGTAAGCCCTACTTTGTTCGGATACGTTTTTTTGATCGGATTGGCCGAAGTCAACACCAACCGGGTGTTTGGCATTTCCGTCTGCATTTGCTTTACAATCGCTTGGAGATTCGATTTGGTTTGATCGATCGGCACGTTGGTTCCATAGTCATTGATCAGGCATGTTTCGAAAAAAATCATATCCAGGTTCTGCTTGGCGACCACGCTTACTTTATTTTCCTTTACTATGCCGTTGGTGGAATACCCGCCGAATCCGGTATTCTCATAGCTGAATTTGCCCGCCCCCACATCCTTGGTCAGCCGATCATATACGAGATAGGACCAGGTCTTATCCGGCCCTGACGAACCGGCTCCCGCAGTTACGCTGCTGCCCAGGGTACCGAACACTACTTTTTTTCGGGATTTGGCCAGCTGCTTCGAATAATTATACAGGGAGCCGGCCTCCCGCTCCGATCTCCGCACCTCCTGCTGTCCCCAAGCCGCGGCGGCCTGCTGGATTTGTGTCATCGTCCCGGCTGCTTGTCCCGCTTGCCCGTTCGGTTCTGTAACGAGCATCAACATGAGAAGCCATGGTAACATTCTTAAACTCTCTCCTCTCTCTCCTGCCTGTTCTATCAGAATCAGGCTCTCCCATGGGTATAGTACAACAAAACATCCAGTTTGTGCAAAATAAAATTACAAATTCCGACTTTATTGGAGGACAAGAGACACAGGAACGTTCTAAAAAATGACAAAAACACCGGCTCTCTTTCCCTAAACGGCCGGAAAAGCGAAGTGACGGTGTTCTTTACTGCGAGACTTTCGAGACTATGGCTGCTATTTATTCGTTGGCTTCACTTGTAAAAATTTGAAGACGATACGGCTCCCGAATATAGGCTGGATATCCGCCCACATGGAAAGACAGCGGCTGGACATAGGGCTTGTCAGCAATATAATAGAACCTAGTCTGTACATCATCGCTATACATACCGGTTATCGTGTTCTTCGGATCCGGATGCCCCATCGGGAATTCTCGCCCCTGCGCATCCGTGAACCCCGATCCGTCAAAGAGGTTATACCCTACCAGATGATCATCCGCGGCGATGCCTTTCAGCCGCAGCGTCATCTTCAGAAGCCCGCCGTCCTCTTCTTTGCTGATACCCCCTAGCACCATCTTCTGATCCGGAGCCTTCAGCACTTCCTGCGTCTCGGTGTTGATCACAATGGACATGTCGTCCTTATCCAGGGCCCGGAACATGGAGCCTTCCAGATACAACGCCTTCGGTTTGTGATAATAGGAGCTTTCGAACGTGACGGTATCTCCATCCTTCGAATCTTCCGACCCGCCAATCGATTGCCAGACGTGCCCGGTGTCGTCCGTCAGCCGCATATCGACCTGATCAAAAACCTGCTTCGAGTTCGCTTCGTCATACCGGAATTGGACGTTAATCCGCAAGGGCGAAACGGTCGCTTTCACTACTTCGATCCGCTGGCCTTCCATTAATAGGGTCCGGTGAATGTCCAGCTCCCGTTTCAAGGTCTCGAACCGGCTGCGGTCGATCTTGAAGGCTGCGCCCATCTCCACCGGTTCGCCATCCGGACCACCCAGGGTGCTGTACGCCGGAGAATGCTCCTCGGGGAGGGCTGCGACCTGCACGCGCAGCCGCACCTCCGCCGGCATGGGAACCCCCTCTGCCATCCGGATATCCAGTGTACCGCGCTGCACGCCCTCTTCATCCGATTCCCCCGCACCCTCCAGCCGCTGAGGCTGGCCCCACGACCAACTGGCTTGCAGATGGCGGCCGGAGCTGTCCATCACCTCCGGTTCGGTCAGAGCGACCCCCTGATCGTTAACTGCACTCCGGACGGAATAGAACACCACCAGCCGGGCGTCATCGGCCGAGATCGCATCTACCGTGAACGTCAATCCTTCCTTCTCATCCGAGGCGCCGATCGGCTGTATATACTCATTAGCCACAGCTAGCTGAACCCCCTGGTCGGATGTCTCCTGTACCAGCCGGACGAACACGCTTAGGCCGGGGATCTCCCGCAGCGCAGAAGCGAACACAGGCGAGACCCGGATACCGGCACTGAAGAGCAGGAATACAAGGCATGCCGCTGCAGCGCAGCCTATCCACCGTTTGCGGCGAACCGCCAGCTTCCGCTTCTCCCGCTTCCCCTCGTCGATACCGATTCGAATCCGCAGGCTCAGCTGCTCCTCCTGCGGCAGCTGCAAGCCCTTGTGCCGTAAGCCGGACTGCTCCAGGATCGCCTCTACCTCGGATTCTCCGCGGTCATGCATAGTCATATCCCTCTTCCTCCCCAACCGTTCTGCGAAGCTCCTTCAAAGCTTGGTGGAGCCAGGACTTCACCGTGCCTTCCGGCCGCTCCAGCAAAGAGGCAATCTCTGACAGCGTCATATCCTGATAATATTTCAGCACGATGACATGCCGCAGCTTCGGCTTCAGCCGCTCTACAGCTTGCTCCATGCGGATTCTATCGTCGGGCGCATCAGCGGCCGCAGCCTCCTCGCGGGTATGCGGTACGGGAAGCACCCTGCGCCTGCGTTTGCGCTCGTCGATACAATAATGGATCAGGATCCGGGTCAGCCACGTGGCAAAATACTTCGGTTCCCTAAGCCTCGGCAGCTTCAAATAAGCCCGGCATGTCACTTCCTGGATCGCTTCCAGCGCCTCGGGCTCACTCCTTAGGTAGGCGTACGCGATGCGGTACAGCTGCTCCTTCTGATCGCTAACCAGCGAGTAGAACGCATCGTCGTCGCCCCGCTGCGCAGCGCGAACCGTCTCCTCAGAGGACATGCATTGCCACTCCCTTTCGTACATTAGACGGAGAAGCGGCCAAAACGGTTTTGGTTAATCCGGTATTTGTTTCCAGCAAATTTGATGCCAGTAATGATCTAACGCAAAAAAACCACCGCAACGGGGCAAACCCGTGCATTCGGTGGCTTCTCCTTGCGCCTTCCACTTCCACTTCCTACATTCCGGTAGACGCAAAAAGTCATTCTTCCTGCATCATTGATCCGATTCCTGCTCCGTCTGCGCTAGTCCCTGCGTGCCGATCACGGCACAAGAGCCCGGATAGCCGTCGCTGGCCATCGTCTCCTCGAGATGCTCCCGCATGTCTTCGTCTCCAGGCAAATCGGCCGCAAGCCTTACGGCCGGCGGGTGGAACTCCACGTGTCCCTTGGGGTGGTCCGTCATACCGGTGATTCCTCCTTCGCGGTTAAGTATACGGGCTGTCATTCCCATATAGTATGGCCGCACAGAGGCAGGCTCACTCCAGAATCTTCCGAGCCCTGCCAAGACAGCGGACAGTCTCCCGCTACCCTGGCTCACCTTCCCTTACCCGGGCACCGGCGATCCACAGCGTGCTGCAATAGGAGCGGGTCACCCAGTCCATCTGCGCATACAGCTCTGCCGGAACCTCCGGATGCCGCACCCCGGTCATGGATCCGACAGGCAGCCCGAGTTCGTCCAGCATCCGGTGAAGCTCCACAGGCAGGAGCATGTTATAATTCGTCGGCTCCCCGCGCAGGCGGCGGTAGGCATCTTCATGCGGCAGGGTCCGGGGACCGAGACAGGCTACGATCACAGCGCCTCCCGGCGCCGTCACCCGCTTCATCTCGTCAAGCAGGGCCAGCGGACGCTTCACCCATTCGACCACCGTACAGGCTGTCGTAACCGCGAAGCTCCCGCTCTCAAAAGGCAGCGAGCCCCCGTCCGCCAAGCGGACATCCAACCCGGACGCCTGAGCCGCTTCCACCATAGCCGGCGAGAGATCCACACCGCCCGCCCGAAATCCCATGGCGGCATAGCGGCGCACCCCAAGACCCGGGCCGCACCCGACATCCAGCAGCGTTCTTCCGGCAGGCTCTCCCGCAAAATTCCGGACAAACTTCAACAGGTGCCTGCGGCTGCCCTGATCCCACAGTGCCTCATCCGAGAAGAATCCGCAGTAGGCGTCCCACCAAGAGCCGCCGAACGAACCGGCCGCCGCGTACTCCTCATCGTTCACCAGATCTCCCCCTCTTTTGTGCAAGCTCCGCTTTCCCGCGCGATCGCCAAAAAAAGAAACGCACCCGCCGAACGTCCGACCACCAAGTACATGATCTTCCGCTTCTGTCCCCCGGGTGCGTTTCGCTTCTAATAATAAGGTTTGATCATGAGATACACAATAACGCCGGTGAGGCTCACGTACAGCCAGAGCGGCATCGTCCAGCGGGCGATCCGGCGGTGCTTGTCCACCTGGTTCGTAATCCCCCTTGCAAAGGTGAGCAGTGCCAGCGGAACGATCGCCGCCGCCAGAACAATATGCGTGATCAGGATGAAATAGTATACCGGGCGCATCGCCCCGACACCGCCGTAAGAGGTGGATGGCGCCATCCCGTGATAGGCCAGATACGAGACCAGGAACAAGGCCGTCGTCGTAAAGGCCGCATAGATGAACCGGCGGTGCCACACGACATTCTTCCGCAGGATCAGGAACAGCGCCGCGAGCAGGAAGACGAACGTGAAGGAGTTCATCACGGCGTTGAACAGCGGAAGCAGCAGCAGGTTGAAGCCCTCGGCCGGGTCGATGTTCGGCAGGAACAAGAGCAGGATGACCAGGGCATTGATGCCGATGGAGAGCCCCACGACCCAGGGGACATAATTGAACGAAGAAGTTGGCTTCATAGGGTACAGCGGCTCCTTTGCGGGATTGTAATGGGTTTGTGCTTCGATCATAAGCAATGCCGCGCAGCGAAGTCAAGGCAGCGGATTACCGCAGCCCCCTCCGGGGACACCGGCCGTGAACGTTCTGTGACCTTCCTGCGGCAGCCCGCACCTCCGCAATTACCCGGGATAGGAACGTGAGTTCGTATGCCCTGCAAGATTCAGCAGAAGAGATCAGATACAGCGGGCACGGACGGATTCTCCCACAATCGAGTTACCTGTGCATTTACCTGCGCAATAAGCCGGAAAGCCTGCACCTGTGCGGACTTTCCGGCTTATTGCCCTTCAAGCTTGAGGGCTTGCGCGGGTACTATGTCCTCGGACATCGGCCCGGATGCTTCGCAGCGCTATACACAAACGTATGTTCCCTATCCACAGTAACCCACAGCAATTCCCATAGAAGGATTGGCAGCATCTGCAACGGATAGCGCACTCCCAATAGAGATAATGCGGCAAAAGATGCTGCGAACAACAAAGCGGGAGCTCCGCTGCTCCGGAATCTCCCGCTCTGCCATTCAGGCTATACCCCGCTTGCCGCTCGGGTGAGTACGGCCTGAGTCTTGACTACTTCTTGTTCTTCGCCAGTATCGCGTTCGCTTCCTTGCGGAACTTGGCGGCCGCCGTCTCCACACTCAGCTTCTTATACATGATCTGCTCGCTCGTATCCCGCAGCAGCTTCTCGATCTCCACAGCGCCTACCGGGCTCGGCGGATCCATCGGCGAGGAGTTGTTCTCCGCCCACGCGATATAATCGAAGATCTTGGTCTCGTTCGGCGTGAGCAGCGGCTTCAGCGCTTCCTTGACCTTGGAGGATACAGGCACGCCGCGGTCGCCCTTAATCAGCTTGTTCGCTTCGATATCGTTCACGAAGAAGGAGATGAACTTGGCAGCTTCGGCCTTCTGCTTCGAAGAATTCGTCACCGCAAAGTACATGCTCGGCTTCAGGAACAAGCCCTTATTCCCGTTCGGCCCCGGGAGCGGGTGCAGCTCAAGCGGCGTCTTCGCGAGGTTGGCCACCGCCAGGAACTGGTTGGACCAGCCGTTGGTCCACAGGGCGTTGCCGAGCAGCACCTCGTCTTCCTCGGCCGTCCCTTTCTTCTGCGCTTCTTTGTCCAGCGGGAGCAGGTAGCCGGCGTCGTACCATTTCTGATATTGGGTGAAGTAATCGATGAACGGCTTGTCGTCGGCGTAACCGAGCGCAGAGCCGTCCCCGTTGAACATTTGCTGTCCTAGTGACCTCAGGTAATACGGGAAGAACACATCATGACGGAACGCGAAGCCCCCGATCATCTTGCCGCCGGCTTTTGCCTTCTCGCCGATCGCCGTGAAATCATCCCATGTCCAGTTCTTCGCCGGCGGTGTCACGCCGACCTTCTTCATGAGCTCCGGATCATACATGGTCATGAGCGCATTGACCCCAAGGTTCATCGCCATGAGCTTGCCGCCGACTTCGCCGCCCGACAACGCATTCGGAGAGATCGACGAGACGTCCAGCGTGCCGTCCTTGGTGTAAGAGGTCAGATCCGCGAGCTGCCCCCGCCCAGCATACTGGGACAAGTACGAAATATCCATCTGAACGATATCCGGCAGCTGATTGGCCGCTGCCTGCGGGGCCAGCTTCTTCCAATAGTCGTCGAAGGTCGCATATTCG
This sequence comes from Paenibacillus caseinilyticus, assembly GCF_027533645.1. GTDB lineage: Bacteria > Bacillota > Bacilli > Paenibacillales > NBRC-103111 > Paenibacillus_G > Paenibacillus_G caseinilyticus. The sequence goes on along the minus strand of NZ_JAQAGY010000014.1, from coordinate 105,377 downwards.
GCCTCGATCTTCACATTCGGGTTCTTTTGCTGATAGAGCTCTATGACCTTCAGGGTATAATCATGCCGGGCCTGGCCGCCCCACCATGCTATGCGCAGCTTGACCTGTTCGCCGGACGCCCCGCCGGCCGTCCCGGAAGCGGGCGCCGTGTCTCCGGATCCCGAAGCACACGCCGATGTGAGCAGCAGAGCTGCGGATACCAGCAGGGGGATTGTTTTTTTCATCGCTCTTCCTTTTGGTCCGGCAGCCGCCGTCCCAAGTTCCTTACTTTTCTCTCTACCTGTCTCTGTATTCATTTCTTTTTGTCCTCTCCTCTTCCCTTGGGAACTCCTGACATGCTTATTATCCCTCCCGGACACGCCCGAGGTAATGAAAATAGCCGTGTTTTTTGTTAAAAAAACAGAGGTTTATCCCATCGAGGTACAGAAAGCTGTGTCTCTTCATAACCAGAGAATCAAGATACAGCAGACAGGAATGGAAATTTATAAGGATGAGAACAAGTATATTGTTGGCACGGATCAAAAAAACAACATCCAAAAAGATACCGGCCATGCATTCTTGGCAATGTATGGGCGCATATTAAGAAACGGAAGAACATTCAGAAGTCAGGGGGTGGAACCAAGATGAAAAAACAATGCATACTGGTCGCATGCTCATTGGTACTGCTCGCCGCTCTCACGGCCTGCGGAGGAAACAAAGAGAAAAATAATGCGACAGGCAATACAGAGAACAACACCAATACCGGCAAACCCGAGAATACCGGTAATACCGGGACAGGCGGTACCGAAAACGGCGGGACGGCCGGAGGCAACACAGGCGGGACGGCTGGCGGCGGGACGGCAGCAGGCGGTACGGTCGATGCCCAGGCCGTCTACAAATCGCGCTGCATCTCCTGTCACGGAGCGAATCTCGAAGGCGCGATGGGCGGGAACACCAACCTGACGAAGGTCGGAGCCCGGCGCTCGAAGGAGCAGATTACCGCGCAGATCACGAACGGCGGCAACGGGATGATGGCTTTTAAGGAAATCCTGAAACCGGAAGAGATCAACGCGCTGGCGGATTGGCTCGCGGCGAAGAAGTAAGCGGAAGGCCGGCGGACAACGCCCGCGGCTTTCCTGCAGCAATCAGCAAAAAAAACGGCTCGCCCCGCTCCGAGAGAGCCAGGGGAAGCCGTTTTTTTGTGGGGCCTTGCAGCGAGCGTGCAGCGTGCTGGGCCTGTTCTTTTGTTCGAGCATGCCATCGTACAGCCAGGACTCAGCCTTTGACCGAGCCGCCCAGCAGGCCGCGGACAAAATATTTCTGAAGGCCGAAGAACACGGCCAGCGGCATCAGCATGGAGACGAAGGCGGCGGCGGTCAGCAGATGCCAATCGTTGCCCCGCGATCCGACCATATCGGCGATCCGCATCGAGAGCACCTGCACATCCGGCTGGGAGCCGATGAAGATCAGCGACACGAGATAATCGTTCCACACCCACAGGAACTGGAAGATCCCGATGGAGGCAATCGCAGGCACCGACAGCGGCAGCACGAGTTTCGTGAAGATCGTGAAGTTCGAAGCCCCGTCCATGAACGCCGACTCGAAGAGGTCCTTGGGCAGCTGCGAGATGTAGTTGAACATAAAGTAGGTTGCCAGCGGCAGGCCGAACCCCGTATGGGCAATCCAGATGCCGAGGAAGGAGCCGTTGAGCCCGAGGCCCGTAAAATCCTTCATGATCGGGATGAGCGCCACCTGGATCGGGACGACGAGCAGGGCGATCACGACGACGAACAGCGTGCGGCGCCCGGGGAACTTCAGCCAGGCGAAGCCGTAAGCCGCGAACGAGGCGATGAGCACCGGAATGACCGTGGCCGGTACCGCCACCGTGAAGGTGTTGAGGAAGGCGCGGCTGAGATCCGTGCCTTTCTCCGTCTGGGTGCTGCCATCCCCCATGGTAATGACGTACTCTTTGCCCGTCAGCACATTCTTGTAGTTATCGGTGGTGAACTGCGCACCGGCCGTCCAGGATGGCGTCTGCACATTCACGGTACGGGCGCGCCGGTTCTCCCAGATCAGCCTGCGCTCCCCGGCCAGCACACCGGCCCGAAGCTGTTCGTCGGTGTAGGTGACACCGAGCACTTCGATGGGGCCCCGCAGATCCGTGTCCTTGGACAGCGTAAGGGTCTCCGCCGTGGACCAATCCTTGTGGGGCAGCACCTTCCACCACCCCGACTGAAGAATGTCCGCCGCCGGCCGGAAGGAGGAGACGAGCAGTCCGACGGTCGGAATGAGCCAGATCAGACAGATCACCCCAAGCACGGCGTTGATCAGCCATTTGGAGCCCCCTTTGCGGACTCCGGATTTGCGCTTGCGCGGAAGCCCCGTAGCTGCACTTGCCATTATAACCCTCCCTCCTTCCGGAACTGCCTGAGATTAAACCAGATCACCGGGATGACCGCCAGCAGCAGCACAATCGCCAGCGTCGAGCCGTATCCGAAGTTGCGGTACATGAAGAACTGCCGGTAGAACTGCGTCGCGACGACTTCCGTGTCGTACTGCCCGCCGGTCATCACCATGACCACGTCAAAAATCTTCAGCGTGAACACGATGATCGTCGTCGTCACCGCCAGCAGCGTGCTCGAGATGTACGGGATCATGATGCGGAAGAAGATACGCACTTCCCCCGCCCCGTCCACCCGGGCCGCTTCCAGCAGATCCTCCGGGATGCTCTTGATCGCCGCGGAGAAGATGACCATCGCGAAGCCGGTCTGCATCCACACGAGGATGGCTACGAGGAACAAATTGTTCCACGGCTGCAGCATCGAGGTCCAAGCCATCGGCTCCCCGCCGAAATACACGACGATGGCGTTCAGCAGGCCGATCTGCTCCTGCTCCGGCTGGTAATAGTAGATGAACTTCCAGATGACGCCCGCCGCGACGAAGGAAATCGCCATCGGCATGAATACGATCGCTTTGGCTGTCCGCTCGAAGGAGCTGCGGTCCGCGAGGATGGCGATCAGCAGGCCGAGGCCGACACAGGCGGCGGTCCCGAAGACGACCCACAGCAGGTTGTTGCGCAGTGCGACGAGCAGCAGCCGGTTCGTGAACACCGCCGCATAGTTGGCGAGGCCCACGAAGTTCTCCGAGCCCGCATCGAGGAAGCTTAAGTAAAGCGTCCGCAGCGTCGGCAGGAGGAGCAGCCAGCCGAGCAGCGCTAGGGCCGGGCCGATGAATACGAACGGCTGGACCTTCTGCCGGACGCGGTCGCCGTACTGCTCCACCACCCAGTTGAAGGAGAGGAAGAGCAGGTAGATCCCGGCGACGCCCCATAGGACGGCGAGCAGCGTATAGAGCACCGGATGGATCGAAGCCGTGCGAAAATATTGGAAGATCCCGTAATGGACGGCGCCGTTCAGGAGCGGGACGCCGAGGGTGAGCAGGAGCAGCCGTCCGAAGGACGGCGCCCCCTGCTCCTTGCCGGTGGATGAGGCCTTCGCAGGCCCGGGAATGACGGGGTTCATGGAACCTCCCCCTTACTTTTTGTTCCAGCCCGCTTGAATCTCGTTCAGCGCGCCGTCCAGGTCAACCGTACCGCTGACATAATCCGTCATGCCTTTCCAGAACGTGCCTGCGCCTACAGAGCCCGGCATCAGGTCGGAGCCGTCGAAGCGGAGCGTCTTCGCGTCCTGCACAAGCTTCGCCATGCGGCGGTCGACGTCCGTGGAGTACCAATCGAGGGCCGCATCGTTCATCGGCGCGATGACGCCGCCGGACTGCACCCATGTCTTGATCGATTCGCCCTTCGTGAAGAACTGCAGCACCGCGCGCACTTCCGGACGGTCGTTGAACATCGCGTAGATGTCGCCGGCGACGAGCACCGGATTGCCGTACTGCGGATCGATCGGCGGCAGGTAGAACCAGTCGTAGTCGACGCCCGCTTTGGCCGTGTTCGGGAAGAAGCTCGTAATAAAGTTACCTTGGCGGTGGAGCCACGACTTCGCCGGGTTCGAGAACATTGACTTCGGCGCGTCGCCGAAGGAGGTGGTCACGATTGACTTGCGTCCGCCGTACACGAATTCATCGTTCAACCAGATCTCGCCCATCTTCTCGACAGCTTTCTTCACTTCCGGCGAAGTGAACGGCAGATCCCCTTTCACCCACTTGTCGTAGTTCTCCGGGGTCGTCGTCCGCAGCATGATGTCCTCGATCCAGTCCGTTGCCGCCCACCCCGTCGCCGCGCCGCTCTCGATGCCGATATTCCACGCCTTATCGCCGTCCTTGGCAATCTGCTGGGAGAGCGCGATCATCTCGTCCCACGTCTTGGGCACCTTGTACCCCGCTTCATCGAACTGCTTCTTCGGATACCACACGAGGCTCTTCACGTTGCTGCGGTTCCAGATGCCCGCCATGATCTTGCCGCTCGGGCCGTCCATCGTCGCCATATCGATCCAGGAGGCGTTGTAATTCTTCTTCAGCGCGCCTGCGTCCATGACCTTGTTCACATCGATGACTTTGCCCTTCTTCGCGAACGAGCCGAGCAGGCCCGGCTGCGGGAAGTCGGCGATGTCCGGCGCATTGCCGCCGTCCACCCGGATCGAGATCGTCGCCTCGAACTCCTTCGAGCCTTCATACTGGATATCGATGCCCGTCTTGCTCTCGAATTCCTTGATGCTCGTCTCGAACTTCACCTGGTCGGCGTCCGTGAACGGCCCGAACATCGTAACCTTGGTGCCCTTGTATTTGCCGGCGAGCGCTTGGTCGTACTCCGTAGACCCTGCAGCAGGAGCGGGAGCCGCGGCCGGGTCAGTCTTCGCAGGCTGCGTATCCTTGGCGGCCGGTGCGGTGGTTCCGCCAGCCGGTTCTGCTGCCGGTGCGTTGCCGCCGCAGGCGGTCATGAGCATCGAAGAAGCAAGAAGGACGGAGACGGCGGACATGCTTTTTTTCCCTAAGCGTTTGGACATCGGAGAGTTCCCCTTTCGTATGCGGCTTACGCCGAATGCAGGATTAGCATTTGAATGCGGTTACAAAAAAAGCAGTGAACGATGCATTCTATGGGCTGTGCCGAAGTGAGTTCATGTCTATCCGTATTTAATTCGCATCATTAATTATTAATGAACTTAATTGAAACCATGGAGGTTCACCTGCCCTGTATAGAGTTCATATCCCACAAGATCGGCCTTCTCTGAAAAGCTTTTCAGAGCGGGAGGAAAGGAGGCGTTTCCCCGCGCTCCCGAACCGGGGCGGTGGAAGACCGGATGATCAGTTCGTGGGGCAGATACTCCCGCAGCGGCTGCACCCTGCCGTGCTCGATCAGCTCATGCAGCTTCTCCACCCCCGTATAACCAAGCTTGTATACGGGCTGCGCGACGGTCGTAAGCTTAGGAATCGTCATCTGCGCCATCCGGATGTTGTCGAACCCGATAACGGACACCTGCCCAGGGACCTTCAGTCCCCTCTCGTGCAGGTAGGAGAGCACGCCCATCGCGAACTCGTCGGAAGCCGCGAAGACCGCCGTAAGCCCCGGCGCCTGCCCGAACAGCCGGCTGGCCGCACTGTGCGCCTCATCGTACCAGTGCTCTGCGCAGACGACCTGCCCGCTGTCATGAGGCAGTCCATGCTCCCGCATCGCGCGCATGAAGCCTTGGTACCGCGGCAGACCGGCGATCGTATCGCTCAGCGGAAGCGAGATCATCCCAATGTTCCGGTGGCCCAGCCCGATCAAATGCGAGACCGCATCGTAAGCCGCTTCTTCGTCGTTGATCTTCACCGATGCCAGCTCGTACTCGAGCGAATGCGTGGACACGAGGACGACAGGCAGCCGGAACCTCCGGATCTCCATATAATAATCCGGATACACCGTCTCCGAAGTGAACAGGATTCCGTCCACCTGCTTCTCGTTGAAATTCTCGAGATACGAGATCAGCCGCGTCTTGTCCCGGTCGGTGTTGCAGATCACAATGCTGTACCCGAGCGCTTTGGCCGCATCCTCCATCCCCCGGATCACGCCGGCATAGTACGGGTTGCGGATATCCGGGATGAGCACGCCGAGCGTATGCGACTTCTTGTTGATCAATCCCCGGGCAAAAGCGTTCGGGAGGTACTGCAGCCGTTCAATCGCCTGAAGCACCTTCTCCCGCTTTCCTTCCGCGACCGATTCCGGAGCGTTCATCACTCTCGATACAGTAGATATCGAGACACCTGCTAATTTGGCAACATCCCTGATGGTAGGTTTCATGGCGTATTTTTCCTTGGGCTGAGTTTTAGCGTTTCGTTTGAAAACCTTTTCAAGATAATCTGATTATAAATGGTAACGCTTACTTTGACAAGAATAAAATGGACATCTCGTCCGCAGCAGCCTTGGAGGAGCATTCTCGTACGGAATGCCCAGCCGCTCTCCCCTTGTTTGGAACCCTTAGCGGAACACTTTACCGAAATGCCTCTTCTGTCAGCTGCAGGTTCACCCCCATCGCAGCACGGCTTCCGGCCGCAGCCGCGATGATCAGCTGGGAAGGGCCAGCCGCAGCCGCATCTCCTGCCGCATAGACACCGGGAACACTGGTCCGTCCGAAGGCGTCCGCAAGAATCCCTCCCTGTCCGTTCATACGGCAGCCGAGCTCCGCGCCAAAAGGAACCGCCTGTGTCCAGCGCGTCCGGACGAATCCGCCATCCCGCCGAACCCACGTGCCATCTTCAAACTCCACACGCTCCAGTGCTCCATCCGTGCCCGAGAAGCGGGAGATCCGCCGGGTCTCGATCCGGAGCCCTTTGGCCTCCAATGCTTGCCGATCCGCTGGCGCCACCCCTGCCCCTCCCTGGGTACACAGCAGCAGATCCCGGCTCCAGTTGTACAGCAGCTTTGCCATGTAGGTCAGCTGCGGCCCGTCCGAGACCAGTACGAGGGCTTTATCCCTGAGCTCCCAACCGTCGCAATAGGGACAATTGAACAAGCTCCGACCATAGAAGTCATGGACTCCGGGAATGTCGGGCAGTGTTTCCTTGAAGCCTGCGGCCAGGATCAGCGTCTTGGCCTGCAGCCAGCTCCCGTTGTCCAAGGCCAGCTCCAAGGCCTGCGGGAAGCGTCTGACGTGAACCACCCTCCCGGCTGCCATGGCAACCGAAGGATACCCGGCCAGCTCCTCTCGTGCCAGACGCCGAAACTCCGAGGGGCGGATACCGTCGCGGGTCAGGAAACCATGAGTTTCCCTGCTCACCGCATTCCTGGGCCGGTTATCGTCCAGTAAAGCGACAGACCTGCGCGCTCTTCCAAGCACCAATGCCGCATTCAAGCCGGCGGGACCGCCGCCGATTACCGCGCAATCGTATACCATCGCTTCCTCCTTTGTACCGCGGGTTGCCTCGAATAGATAAAATATTTCTATATATATGAACTAATATATGATGTTTTGTTTATTGAATCACCGTGGTACGATACATTCCAAGGAATTCCAACTACACCCAACACATAGGAGGCGCTGGATATGATAGCCAAAGGATTGGAAGGCATTGTAGCCGCAGAAACCAATATCTCCCTGGTGGATGGTACAGAGGGACATCTCGTGTATCGGGGCCACTGGGCCAAAGAACTCGCCGTCCACCGCTCTTTCGAGGAGGCTGCCTACTTGCTCTGGCACGGCACGCTGCCTTCCCCCGCCGAGCTCCGGGAATTCACCCTCGAGCTGGCCCGCCAGCGCCGGCTCACCCCTGAACTGAGCAGCCTGCTGGGTGCCATGCCGCCGCAGGCTCCTATGATGAGCGTCCTGCAGTCCGCCGTCTCCGCCCTCTCCGGCTCAGAGCCCGCCTGGCCTCCGACGCGGGAGCAGGCCTTGCGGATCACCGCCCTGCTCCCGGTCATCATTGCCTACCGCCATCACCGGAGCGCCGGCACGCCCTGGAACTTCACCGAGCAGGAGGAAGGTCATGTCTCCCACTATCTTCGCCTGTTGTTCGGGCGCCCGGCCTCGGAGGCCCACGTGCGGGCAATGACCGCCTATATGATATTGGCCATGGAGCATGGCCTCAATGCCTCGACCTTCGCCGCGCGGGTCGTCTCCTCTACGGAGTCGGATATGTATTCGGCCGTAGGCGCTGCGATCGGCGCCATGAAAGGACCTCTGCACGGCGGCGCCCCCTCCGGCGTGCTCCATCTGCTGGATGAGATCGGCACGGCAGACCGGGCTGAACCCGTCCTAAGGGCGCTGCTGGAGCGCGGCGAACGACTCATGGGCTTCGGGCACCGCGTCTACAAGACCCGGGACCCTAGAGCGGAGGCGCTCCGGGAGGTCTGTACCGGCGTGGCGGGCGGCGATCCCTGGCTCGATCTCGCGGGTGCCGCCGAGCAAACGGCCATCCGGCTTCTTGCCGAATATAAGCCCGGCCGCCGGCTGTACACGAATGTCGAGTTCTACGCGGCAGCCGTCATGCGAGCCGTCAACATGCCTTCCGAACTGTTCACGCCGACATTTACGGCCGCCCGGATCGTCGGCTGGACCGCCCATGTGCTCGAGCAGGCACAGCATAACCGAATTTACCGCCCCCAATCTCGTTATACAGGCGTATTGCCTGACTGAATCATGTTCCAAATAAATGACCCGTACCGTACCGGCCGGGCGGCATCCCAGCCTCGCTCGGCCGCCGGTCGCGTCCCCCTTCCTTACCGCAAAAAGAATGGCTGAATACAGCTTCGCAGACTAACCCCTTCTTACATGATATTCGCGACTAAGTTCAGCCTATGCTACCTGTTAACCGGGGCAGGATCTGGAAAGAGATAAATTAGCTCTAGAATGAAGATTTGTAAACAAGTATATTGATATTAAATTTATTGTCTTCGCATTTATCTACGGTTTCTTTATTGTCAGTAGACTCCCGATTATTGTTTACATAATAAATTTTATGTAATGTATTGTACTGATTTCCCTTGAAACAAAGAAATTCACGTTATCCACTGATCACGTACCCTGCCAACGACAATAAGCGCCGTAGCGGCGCTTATTGTCGTTGCAGAATACTCCTAACGGTCTCTGTCCAAGCGGTTCGTAATCTCGCATACTCCAATCAGCATACAGAAGACGGATAATGCCCACGACACGCCGGCCAGCCCAATCGACCATGAGTTCTCTTCCGATCTCATCACATGATGGACATCAGGATTCCCCTTCAGGACATCCACCGCAAAGAAGTATCCGATAACCAGAAATACCAGGTTCGCAAGAAACCAAATATAACTGCCCAGCCTGGTTCTTCTCCACAGCACAATAAAAACGAAGGCACACAAGGCTATCACAGTCCCAAAGCCGATGTGCAGCAGGGGTAACGTCCCCTCTTCCATCGTCATGTTGTCTCCCTCACTCCCTTAAACCTCTGCAGCTGGCAAACCACCCGTGAATGGAATGAAAACAGCGGCACCATGGACGACAAATGAAAGCCCTAGACAGCCGCTGTTGTATTAAACTATACCCGCGTCCTTAAGATGCCCTGCAGGATCACTTCGAGCCCCCAGCGGAACCGTTCCTTGGATTCGGTGTCTCCGGAGAACATCTCCTCCTTCAAGTTCGCGATCAGTGGATACTGGAGCGGGTCGGCGGACTTGTAGGCCGCCTGGATGACCGACATCTGATCGGTCCCGTTCTTGTTCCAAGAAGCTTTCTCGAATGCCACGGAGGAGACATAGAACAAGAACAGGTCTACCCCCCAAGCCGCAGACGCGGATGTGATCCCCCCCTCATGCAGCCTGCCCAGCAGGTACTCGGTCAACCTGAGCGCATGGGGACCCATCGGAATCGTGGTGAGCGACAGCTCGGCGAGGCCCGGCATCTCGTACAGCAGCAGGAGGTAGGCATCCATCGCTTTGAATAAGTCTTCCTTCCATGTGCCCTCCCCGGGAGCGGGCCATACCACTTGACTAAGCCCGTAATCCATCACGTAGGCGTTCAGTTCCTGAAGATTCTTGACATACACATACAGGGAGGAGGGTCCTGTATCCAGGGCTTTGGCCACTCTGCGCATGCTCATTCCCTGCATGCCTTCCTCCTTCAGCAGCCCATAAGCGGTCTTGACGATGAGCTCACGGCTCAGCGGTTCCTTGGCCGGCCGGGCTCGGCGGCTGATTATCGTTCGGTTCGAGTTCATCCTATTCCCCTTCTAACATGCTTGGAATCATAGTGCCTACTCCGCTTACTCTACTTCTGGTTGTGCATCTCCTCGAAATGATTCATGAGATCCCTCATCCGGGCCGCGGCATGGTCGCCGAAGCATAGCTTGAGGCTGTCATACGATTCCCGTGCCTTTTCCTCCGAGTATGCATACATCTTCTCTTCATAAACCTGAACCGCCTTGGGCGTCACGCCGTGATCGACGATGGCCAGCGCCAGCTCGGCAGCATCCAGCATGGCCATGTTCACACCCTCGCCCGCAAAAGGGGACATGACATGAGCGGCATCTCCGATGAGCGTCACCCCGGGATTCCGATTCCACTTGAAGCCGATGGGAAGCATGTAGATCCGCCGTGGAAGAACTGTGTCTTCCGCATAGCGGATATACTTTTTCAGCGAATCGTTCCAGTCGCTGTACAGCTCCATCAGACGGCGCTTGGCCTCTGCCGGCTCGTCGAAGGGAATGCCGCTGTGCTCCAGCCAGTCGCGCCCGGCCTCCAAACTCAGATATGCTTTGATGCGGCCATCCCCGTTCAACTGCCCGAGAATTCCCTTATGGTCGTCCAAGGCAAACATTTTGCCGCGGCTGTTCCACTCGGCCAAGTCCGGATGCTTCTTCGCCGCATCAAGTATGTTGAGCTCTATAAAGGTAATACCGCTGTATTCCGGCTGGATATCCGTCAGAAGAGAACGGACGCGGGAGAACGCACCATCGGCGCCAACCAGAAGATCGACGATATCCGTGCGGCCGTTCTCAAAATAAAGCTCCGTCATTCCATTTTGGAGCGAAACGGCTTTTTCCAGCTTATAACCGTATTCGATGCAGCTGAGATCAAGCGCATCCATCAGCAGCTCCGACAGGACGCCACGGTCGATTTCAGGCCGGCCCCCCTTCACATCAGGCTCCACAGTCTCATCCATATAGATTGTACCGGTTTTATCCATGAGGCGGAAGTCCTCGCCCTCATAGCGGGCAATCTGCTCGAATTTCTCGTAGAGTCCTGCTTCCTTGATTGCCCTTTGTCCGGATTCTTCATGGATATCGAGAGATCCCCCTCTCTCCCGGTTAGCATCATGCAGCTCCCTTTCGTATACGACGGCCTGAATGCCGTACCGCTGCAAAATGAGGGCCAGAGTCAGGCCTCCGGGGCCTGCCCCTATGATAGCGATGCGTTTGTGTTCATGGTTTGTTGTCATGAGTTCCATCTCCTTCAAGTTATTATTCGTATGTTCATGACCGTGCTGCTCGAAAAGCACTTGCGACTCATTAGAAGCTACTTACGTTATATCATAACGAACATTGTTCGTAAAGTACACTGTTCGTTAAGTTACGTATTTGCCCCTGCTGTCCGCTTCGATGATAGGATAGGACAGAAAAAACTAAGGAGCTTTGAGCTAGTGAATGAGCTAGAAATCAAGATGGAGTTGAGCTAGCGATTGACAAAGCACGATAACAAGTATATTAATATAAAGAATTCATTTTCCGTATAAGTAGGGCCTGAAATCGATTCCAAGCTGTTGTATAAGATGCCGAGTGGAATCGATTTCAGACCTTACAAGCATGATCCCCCAAGAGAGCCATCCAGCCGTGATCTTGGGCTGGATGGCTCTCTTGGGGGGGGCTTCAAGGAGGTGGCGCACGGCAGCAGGCGCTGGGCGCTGGACGCTCGCCCCGCTCGTCACCCTTCCATTTCTAAGGCTGGGTCAATCCGGGAGCCGCTCCTCTCCCTTGTCCCGGCCGATCCGCTGCCGAGCAGCCGCTCTGCCCGGGAAGAAACGCCCCCACTCTCCCGGCGCAGCGCCGGAGCACCGGGCGGATGGTTCCCTTCCCTTATGCCCGGTGGGACGACTCGCGGACCACCAGTTCGGAAGGCAGCTGGATCGAGCGGGGGTCCCCTTCCCGTTCCCCGTTCATCTGCGAGAGCAGACGCCGTGCCGCCGAGGCGCCCAGCTCGAAGTTCGGCTGGCTGACCGTGCTGAGCGCGGGCGACAGGTAGCGGGACACCCGGTTGTCGTCTACGCCGACTACCGCCAGATCCTGCGGAATGCGCAGCCCGCGTTCCCTGCAGGCCCGGTATACGCCCAGGGCCATCTCGTCGTTGGCGGTATAGAGGGCGCTGAAGCCAACGCTGCCGTCCAGCAGCCGGTTCACGGCTTCGTACCCTCCATGTTCGTTCCAGCCGCCATGCTCTACCATCCCGGGGCGGAATGGAATACCCTGCTCCCGCAGCGCCTTCAAATAGCCTTCGAGCCGTTCGTAGCTGTCCACCGCTTCCGGTGCGCCGCTGATGAACGCAACGCTGCGGTGCCCGCCTTCGATGAGATGGGTGACGACCCGGCGGGAGAACTCCACGTTATCCGTGTAGGCGCAGGGGATTCCGGGATGCTCGACGTACCTCCCCACTACAGCAAGCTCGTATCCGTTGTCCGCAAGCGCCTCCAGTTCCTGAAGCGGGGTCATGGGCTGCACGAGCACCATGCCATCGACCGTACGGTTGCGGAGCAAGTCCAGATACTCGCTCTCCTTTTCCTTACGGTTCTCGATATCGCAGATCAGCACTTTGTACCTCCGCTCCGCTGCGGCCTGCTGCACGCCCTTGATTATCGCGGCGAAATAGCTCGTGTTGATATCCCCCACGCTCACCCCGATCGTCATTGTCTTCTGGGAGCGCAGATTCTTAGCCGATGCATTCGGGTGGTAGCCGAGCTCGCGGACGGCCTCAAGCACCCTGCGGCGTGTGGTATCGGATACATGGCTGCTCTCGTTCAGTACGCGTGACACCGTCGCCGGGGATACGCCGGCATGCTTCGCCACATCGACAATTTTTTTATCCACGGTATGCGCCTCCCCAGCCTCTGATGCTACCATTATAATCCGGTATTGAAATCGAATTCAATCCAGGTTGGCCGAAAGTTTCCTTCGATATGAGAGAAAGAGAGTCAAGTGCTTATATTCATCTTTTCAATTTGGATTAAAGATGGGAGGCCCCCTCCTTCCCCGCTCTGCTGTCTATCGAAGTTAGCGCTTGCAGTTTATCGAAGTTAGCGCCGGCTGCCTCTCGAATCCGCCCTCCCCTTTTCGAATCCAGCCTCCCCTTATGGTACAATAAGGAATATCCCTTCTCCGAAGGGAACTACGGACGAGCCGTAACGTCGAACGAACGAGGTGAAGCCCTAATGAACATCATTAAGATCAAGGACCGTCAGGAGCTCGACAAGAGAGTCCCCTCTATGCCCTGGTACGTCGAGAAATTCATCGGCTACAAGCTGCCGGATCTCTCCCCCTCCTCCCTGCTCGAATATGTGCGGGATTATGATACGTTCTTCTCCTGGCTGCTCGCCGAAGGGCTGACGTCAGCCTCCTCCATCCGGGAAATCCCGCTCCAGGATCTCGAACGGCTGCATATGGATTCCATCGACAACTTCAAGATGTTCCTCGCCACCCGCAAGGAGCATGCCAACAGCCGGACTACAATCTCCCGCAAGCTCTCCTCGCTGCGCTCGCTGTTCCATTATTTGAGCCAGATCGCCGAGGACGAGAACTTCTATCCTCTCTTGAAACGCAACGTCATGGCCAAGGTGGAGATCAAGCGCACGCACAAGCCGAAGGATACCGCCGCGAAGCTGGAGGGTAAGCTGCTGCAGGAAGTGGAGATTCTTGAATTCATCGAATACATCCAGACCGGATACCCCCTGGATGTCGCGAAGAACAAGCAGGCGCTCTACTCCTACGAGATCAACAAGATCCGTGACGTCTGTATCGTCTCGCTCATCTTGAATTCGGGTCTGCGGGTGTCGGAGGTAGTGAACCTGAATGTGGAGGATATCGACCTGAAGAAGAAGCTGACCTATGTGTACCGCAAGGGCAAGAACGACGACACGTTCAAAACCCCCGTGTACTTCCGCCACGAAGCAACCGAAGCGCTCACGGCTTACCTGGAGCTGCGCTCGCTCCAATATAAGGCGCCCAAACGCGAGAAAGCTCTCTTCCTCGCCGTAGCGAACGGCAAAAAAGAAGGCGAGCGGATGACCAAGCGGGCCATCCAGGAGATGGTGATCAAATACGCCAAGCGGTTCGGCAAGCCGTATCTCTCCGTGCACAAGCTCCGGCACTCGTTCGCGACCGACTATTACCTGCGGAACGACCTGTACAAGACCCAGGAGCAGCTCGGTCACGCCTCTCCGGAGACGACCCAGATCTACGCCCACCTCACCGACAAAACGATGGCCGAGGCGATCGACAAAGCCGCCGAGTAAGGGAGCGCAAGGTAAGATGGGGACGTGCTCGGCGCCCAGTGGAGCGGTGTACGCAGACTTACGCCGTCCGCCCCGCAATCAAGCCTACCGGCGGCAGCTTAACCGGGCGCAAGAAAAAGCCTGCAGCATAGAAGCTCACAGGCCGATCCCTTCGGTCACGCATGTAAATGGACAAAGATAAAAGTGCCGGAAACCCGTGCAGCCCGGTCCCGGCACTCAGGCCCCGATCATTCGCGGGGCTTTTTGTGCTGTCTCTCTCCAAGATTTCCGCGTTCTGCTCATCCGCAGATCCTTCCTAAGGCCCCCGGCTGATATAAAAAATCACCTTGGTACCACGAGGTGCCGCTTCGCCGGGCTTCGGCGTCTGGTCGAATACCGTGCCCGCCGGCTCTTCGCTCGGCTTCCGGTAGAAGGCATAGCCGAGACCGGTCTCCTTGGCGATCTTATCGGCCTTCGCCTCCGCGTCCGCCTGCTGGAGCCCGATGAGGTTCGGCGTCTCGACCGAACCTCCCTCGAGCGCCGCCCCCTCGCCCTCGGACGACTTATCGGGAGGCTCCGCCGGCTTCTCCGGCGCTTTACCGCTGCCCTTGTCGGGCCCGGCCGGCACAGACGTTGCAGGCGGCGCCGAAGGCACGGCAGCGCCAGTATCCGGCGCCGGAGCAGCCGACTCCTGCTTGCCCGGCATGCCGGGCAGCGAAGGCGCCTCATTCACGAGCCAGACGAAGACAGCCGTCCCCGCGGTTAACACCAGCGCGGCGCCGAGCAGCAGCTTCAGCCCGGTCTTCCAGGCCCGCTTCGGCGCGGGGGCCTCCTCCTCTTCTTCGTCCGGCTCCGGCGGGAATGCCGCAGGAGCAGAGGACGGAGGAGGAACATGCCGCGGCGGCGCCTCCCGCCTTCCCAGCTCGGCCCTCACGGCTTCCACCGTCTCGTAGACCGGCGTCTCATGCAAGGAAGCCCGGGACGAGAGCGCCTCCGGGGATTTCACCAGAAGACCCAGATGCACAACCAGCGAAGACAGCGTCTCCTGGCGTACGGCGGTCCGGCGCAGCATGGCGATGAGCTCCGCCTGCTGTACGGCATTCAGGCTGGAGAGCGACGCCCGCAGCGCCCTCTCCCCTGGAGGGCCGAGCTCCGGCTCCTCCTTGCGGGTCAAGAGCTGCAGCAGGAGCCGTGCCAGGCCCTGGGCCCCTTTTTTACTGTCCTGGCCTTTGTCCCAGTAATTGATAATCTTCAAGCGGCCGTCGTCACACAGCCACACATTGGCGGCATCGACTGCGTACCCGGATACCCCTTCTTCCATCGCATCCTGCAGGCCCCGCCCCAGTTCGAATACACCGCTTAGAATCTCCCGGTCCGTGAGCCCATGCCCCGGGAGCGATTCGATCAACGGCCTTCCGTCGAACGTCTTCAGGACGGCGAAGAGATAAGGCTTCTCCATCCCCACATCGAGCATATGCAAAAAACGGTTGTCGCTCAGCGGAGCGACTTCCTGAAGTCTCGCCATTGCAGCTTGTCGTAACGAATCATCGGCGCTATCCACGACATACAGGAGCACTTCCCTGTGCAGGGACAAATCCTTGCCGCCGTACAGCATACCGCTGATCATGGGGAGGATCGGCTGTCCGAGCACATAGCGCGAGCGGAACGATTCAGGCTTCTCCATGATGTACCCCTCCTTCTAACGCGGATTCCTTCCCATACTGTTCGAAGGCCGTTCGCCTTTTGGGAGGTCACCGCGATCATTCAGCCCCTTGATAGTTTATCACATTAATATTGAATGGAGCCAATCATTCACAAGAATTCCGGAATATCTCCCGCGGCCAGCGAGGCCTCGTGATAACGGGCCGACGACGCCCGGTCTCCCGCCGCTCCATGCAGATAGACACCCAGCGCGGCCGCCTGTGTTCCGTGATAGCCCTGAGCGAGCAAAGAGGCGATGATGCCCGCCAGTACGTCGCCCGTTCCACCGGTAGCCATCCCCGGGTTGCCCGTCGTGTTCACGTATACGTCGCCCGAAGGATCGGCGGTCACGGTCCTCGTCCCTTTCAAGACGACCGTAACACCGCAGCGGACAGCGAATTCGGCAGCCGTACGCACCCGGTCCCGCTGCACGTCCGCGGCGGAGACGCCCAGAAGCCTGGCCATCTCCCCGGGATGCGGGGTAAGCACAACAGCCCCCTCGCGCTTCGGCCAAGCGGTGGGGCCTCCCTCTCCCATCATATTCAGCGCATCCGCATCAAGAACCAGCGGACACTTGGTCTGCTCCCATAGGGTGCGCAGGAAGGAACCGTCTGCCACCCACCGCCCTGCGCCCGGCCCGAACAGTAGCGCATCCTTGTCTTCAGCCAGCTTCGTGAGAGCGAGCGGATCCACTGCGCTCCACTCGCCGAGTCCGCCGTCTTCGAGCCCACGCAGCATCGCCTCCGGCAGCCGGCCGGTCATCGGTCCGACGAGCCGCTCGGGCAGCGCCCAAGTCACCAGTCCGCTGCCGGCCCGCAGAGCGGCCGTAGCAGAGAGGAGCCCGGCTCCGCTCATCGGCCAGCTCCCGGCAGCCACCAAGACATGGCCGTACGTCCCCTTATGCGAATCAGGCCGCCGGCTGCGGTACTTCGCATAACCCAGACGCTCCGAGAGCAGCGGCTCTTCGGCGCGGTAAGTCCGCACACCGGCCCGCTCCGCCGCTACCTGTGGAATCCCGATGTCGCGCACGACAACTTCGCCGGCATATTCCGCCCCGGGATGCTGCTCCAGCCCGATTTTGGAGAACGCCAAGGCAACCGTCGCCTTGGCACGGATGCAGGGCTCATACACCGCTCCCGTATCCGCATCCAGCCCGCTTGGCACATCGATCGCCGCAAGGGGCAGACCGCTGGCGTTCGCCTGTTCGATCAGCAGGGCGTACGCGCCTCTGGGCGCGCCGGTGCTGCCGGTCCCGAGCAGCGCGTCCACCGCCAGATCGTAAGAACTGAAGTCGGGACGGTCCCCGGCAGCGAAGCTCAGCACTTCAAGCCCGAGGTTGTTCGCGATGGCATACTGCACGGCAGCCTCGCCCTTATACTGTGCCGGATCGTCCGCACAGAAGAGAACCGCCCGGTGGCCCATCCCCTCGAGGTGGCGGGCGGCGACCATACCGTCTCCTCCGTTGTTGCCTTTGCCGACCAGCACAAGAATCCGCAGCGCACGGCGGGGTTCCCCCCACCTCCGCACGATCTCTTCCGCAACCGCACGTCCCGCATTCTCCATGAGCACAAGAGCCGGAATACCGATGTTCTCTATCGTTTCCCGGTCGATCCGCCTCATCTGCTCCGCCGTGACGATGTACACGCTGACCCACTCCCTCGCGTATTGGTTCCTTTTATTATAACATATCCGGATTGGACGCTCCCTGTTATCACCGTCAAGTTATTTACATAATAATAGTTATGTAATCTTATTAGTTTTCCTTTATGAACATTTTGTAGTGACGCTTTCTAACCTTCTCCTCATCAAAAAAAGGCCCGCTTAGAAGCTCAAATTAGAAGTTCGAATTAGAAGTCAGCATCCAAACCACTTACCCCGTCCCTCCCCGGGTGAAACAAGCCTTCTAACCGCGTTACGGACCGACACTTACCCGTACGTAAGTAAGTCACTCCCAGGTCACTCCTTACGGCAGCACCCGGGTTCGGTATACAATGAAAGAGGTTACATTGTTGAATATTCGGCTTATCGCCACCCGGAGGAGGCATTCCCACCATGCAATATCGCAAACTAGGAAACAGCGGACTCAAAGTCAGCGAGATCAGTCTCGGCAGCTGGATGACCTATGGAGGTTACGTGGAGAACGAGCGGGCCGTCCGCTCCATCGAACAGGCTTATGACCTCGGGATCAATTTCTTCGACACCGCGAACGTATACGAGCGGGGCGAAGCGGAGAAGCTGGTCGGCCGCGTGCTCGCAAGCTATCCCCGCGAATCGTACGTGCTGGCCACCAAAGTATTCGGCAACATGGGCGACGGGCCCAACGACCGCGGACTCTCCCGCAAACACATAACCGAGCAGTGCCACGCTTCCTTGAAGAGGCTGGGGACCGATTACGTCGATGTGTACTACTGTCACCGTTACGATCCCGAGACCCCGCTCGAAGAAACGCTCCGGGCGCTCGACGATCTCGTGACCCAAGGCAAAGTCCTGTACGTAGGCGTCAGCGAATGGACGGCTGCCCAGATGGTCGAAGCCCAAGGGCTGGCGGACCGCCTCCTGCTGGACCGGATCATCGTCAACCAGCCGATCTACAATCTGTTCAAACGCTATATCGAAAAAGAAGTCATCCCGGCCGGCGAAGCCAAGGGCATCTCCCAGGTCGTCTTCTCGCCGCTGGCCCAAGGCCTGCTCACCGGCAAGTACCGCCGGGGCGAAGCGGTGCCCCAGGACAGCCGGGCCGCAAGCAAGAATTGGGGCGAGGAGCGGATCAACGACGCCCAGCTCGCTCAAGTGGAGCAGCTCTCCAGCGTAGCGGACGAACTCGGCATCAAGGTCTCCCAGCTGGCACTCGCCTGGGTGCTGCGGCAGCCCAATGTCGCCAGCGCTCTTGTCGGCGCCAGCCGGCCCGAGCAGGTAAGCGAGAATGCCGCCGCATCCGGTATCACACTGCCGCCGGAAGTGCTGCAGCGCATCGACGCGATCCTTGAAGCGTAGCATTCGCGCTTGGGGCTGAGCTGGCCTGCTGAAGGCAGGGCAGGTGAGGCAGCCGGGAGGCGGCTTCAGCGTTGCTCCCGCGCACGAACGAACACATAAACGACCAAGAGCCTGAGGCGTGCGTGCGCCTTCAGGCTCTTCGTGCGATTTCTTCACGCGCTCATAGCAGCGCTATAAGCAGCGGGCCTCCCCCTGCCTTGCTGCCAGGAGAAGCGGGATCAACCCCACACCGGCGGCCGGCGCACGCCCGTCAGCTGCTCGAAAGCATAGGCTATGCGGATCAGCTGAGGCTCCGTGTAAGCGCCGCCGGTAAAGGTGACGCCGACCGGCCGGCCGCCGGAGACATAGCCGCCGGGTACGGCTATGGACGGGTATCCCGCTTTGGCCGCCATGCTGGCCCCGGTGGTGCCGGGAAACACCAGCGCATGAAGCCCATGCTCTCCGAGCACGGCATCCAAGCCTTCCCTGCGGGACAGTCGGAGATCCGTCAGCCGGTCTTCGATATAATGCGGCTCGGTCAGCGTACCGTCGTCTCCTCGGCGAGCAGCAGGTTCACTTGGCCGTATTTGAGCGCTTTCTCATGATTCACCGTGTTGAAGACGAGAAGCTCGCTCAAGGAGTGGACAGGCAGGTGGGGAGCCAAGCGGCTCAGATAGCGGTTGATCCCCGCCTTGAATTCATAACGGAATACGGCCGACTGGTACTGCGCCAGCTCGGCGGCGGATGGAATCTCCGCCGGATCGACTAGTATGGCACCTGCACGGCGCATCGCTTCCAGATGATCTTCGAAGAGCTCCAGCTCTTCGGGAGACAGCAGGTCATGGAACATCTTCCGGGGCACTCCGATTCTCGCCCCCAGCAGACCTTTCTCGTCCAGATAGGGCGTGTAATCCCTGCAAGTCCGGCCGAGCCCCGAAGCCGTAGCGGGATCATCCGCATCCGCACCCGTCATCGCCCCGAGCAGCACCGCCGCATCCTCCACCGTGCGGGCCAGCGGCCCCGGCGTGTCCTGGCTCAGCGCGAGCGGAATCACCCCGCTGCGGGAGATCAGGCCCACCGTCGGCTTGATGCCGACTACGGAGCAGCATACCGCCGGGCTCAGAATCGAGCCCGAGGTCTCCGTGCCGACGGCTGCTGCGGCCAGGGAGGCAGCCACCGCCGCCCCTGACCCGCTCGAGGAACCTCCGGCATTCAGCCGCCCGCAGCCGTAGGGGTTCAGCACTTGGCCACCGCGGGAGCTGTAGCCGCCCGGCATCCCTCTTGTCATGAAGTTCGCCCACTCGGTCATGTTCGTTTTGCCCAGGATGACGGCCCCCGCCTCCCGCAGCCGGGCCACGAGGAAGGCATCCTTCGCCGCATAATGGCCGGCCAGCGCTATCGATCCGGCGCTCGTATGGAGCCCGTCTCCCGTATCGATGTTATCCTTCAAGAGCACGGGGATGCCGTGAAGCGGCCCTCTGGCTCCCTTCGCCCGCCGCTCGGCATCCAGTCCTTCCGCGATGAACATCGCTTCGGCATTCACCTCAAGGACCGCATTCAGCTTGGGTCCGGCTTTGTCGCAGGCAGCGATACGCTGAAGGTAGCCCTCCGTCAACTCGGCCGAAGTGAGCTCTCCCGCTTCCATCCGCTGCTGAAGCTCCGCTATCGTAAGATCTTGCAGCCAATCGGCCGTGCGGCTCATTCGGCAGCCCTCCTTCGTTGAGTACATTTGAACTGGCAGTGCCTGGCAGCCCCCTGTACATACGGATGCCGCCCAGGTAACGCTGGCTCCCGTACGCCAACGATACCCGTTATTACCCCGCTTGACCGCCGGCGCCTTCCTTCCGGCAAGGAATCTTCCCCGGATTGTTCCTTCCTGTAGATTCACCGGCTAGATCCACCGCCTGAAGCGCCGGTTGGCTATGTTCACTCTGTGTTGCTGTGCCCACTGGAGGAACGACTGCATCGCTTCATCCTTCTGCGGCTCCGCGAACCGGAAACAGCAGGCGATGGGGACGATCCTGCGTCCCCAGGGCACAATTCCGATCTCGGGCCGATACGAGCCTTGGATCCTCACCTCTCCGATCTCCCCTGCCCCCAGTACCTTGCCGCGCAGAAGCAGCCGGTCTCCCTCGATGACGAGATCCTCCGGCCGCTTCAGCAGACGGATGATCGAATACAGGATTATGCCGCCGGCCATTAGCAAGAAGGCCGTCTTCACGATCCCAAATCCCCACTGCCCCTTTGCCATATCTTCCGGCAGATCTCTTGCCAGAATCAGAACGAGGGCGCCCATCGAGAAGATGAGCTTCAGGCGGGAAGGATCTTTCATTAGAAGCCTGGTGCTGTGCCCGTTCGTATTCATAGGGAATCTCCTCCTTGGAGCCGGCGATCCATAAGTCCAGATACAGGACAGAACCCGTGCCCTATTGCGCCTCCAGCCGCAGCTTAAGCTGCCGGTTCCGGTATTCCAGGAACCGGGTCATGTACCCCTGAAGAACCAGGCGCTCGGCTATCCAGCCTGCCGGCCCGAACGGCGCTGCGAAGATCAGCGTATCCCGCATTATCGTCCCGCCGGCGCCAAGCGGTATGAACTCGTGTTCGTGCCGCATGCTGCGGAATGCGCCGCTGATCATTTCGTCCACGAAACGGACAGGCCTGACGAACTCGACCACCCGGGAGGTCAGACGCTGTCTGATCCCAAAGTGCACGGCCTCGAACGTCACCGTCTCTCCCGCTCCGATCATACCCGTCGTTCTCCCAGCTACCGCCCGTTCCCTGGTATGCTTCCATACAGTCTGGGTATGAATCTCGATATTCCTTGCCGCGTCAAAGCAAGCCTCCACCCCTGCGTTGAAAACCGTTTCAGTAGAAGTAGTGATCATCCTGATGCTCCTTGGCCCCCCAAGTTTATTCATATCCTATATATTTAATAAGATTAACTATTAATAGAGTTACCTTTTAAGTGCACCCAATGGGATATCATCGGACCCTATATCGGAAATGCCTAAAGGCTTGCCTCTTACCTTAGCGTCAGCAGATCCCCCCGTAAGGCGAAGGACAGCGGTTTCCCTTTCCCCTGCGGGTTCCAGCCGAGCGGGATCGCCTGCCGGATGCAGGATTCCACATCTTTGGGCGTAATGATTCGCGCCTCGTCCGATACGGTACCGAGGGTGCCGCTCCCCCGTGGGCCTGCACCTGCGGGGCCTGCATGCACTTCGATCCGCTGCCCCTGGCCGCTGCCATGTTCTATGATCACCATCATCTGACCGCTGTTCACAGAAACAATCCACCGGTATGTTTCTCCGGCAACGATGAGGGTCCTCGACCCTTTTTTGCTGATCGCTATCCTTCATTCCTCCTGCTGCTTATACTCGGCTGCTGCATCGTACGGTTAGAAGCCGATGCTCCGCTCCAGCATCTGCCGCACTTCTTCCTCAGGCCTAGCCATCCGGGCAGCCATGGATTCGACCACGGATTCCTCGAACACGATTTCCCCGCTGAATCGGGCGCATTCGGTATAGCATGCTAAGGCATCTTCCCACGCCAGTGTTGCCATAAGTTCCACAGGCGCCGCCTCGATCCCCAGGAACCTGCCGCAGAATTCAGCTGCCGCCTGCTTTATCACCTGCTCATCCACACCTTCCGCAGGATGCCACAGTTCAATGGATCTCGGCTTCCTACCGGAGAGATTAAGCGGTAGATTAGCATAGGGAAGCTCTTCCCTGTCCACATCGTCCGCCCTGCTGTAATAGTAATGATACCGGATCGCATCGTCATCCAGAAAAGCTTCGATCTCCTGTACGTATTCCTCCTCGGATGAATCTTGGGCCAGCTCCTCTATCCCCGCTCTCAGATACGATTTACAGCAAATACAAAAATAGGCTATCTGTTCACGTTCGTCGTCCCGCTTCCTATAGATGCGAATATCTTCCCACTCCCAAAGGGGAGTCAGTCCATAGATTCCCCACCAAAAATTAGCGGAGGTCACTTCGACTTGGATTGATTCCCATTCATCAGCCGGAACTGCCAGAGCCTGCTTGTTACCGTTCATACCCGCCCCCTGCTTCCTTGTTCCACTTCGCTTTATTGATTTGCTCTTTGTGCCGGAAGCAGGTCTCGAGATCAATCTCATACACATTAGCAAGTGCGGCAATATAGTAGAGAACATCGTAAAGCTCCTCTTCGATCGTGCCTTTGATGGTGCCCGTATCCGCTTCTCGCTTGTCCTTCCGGATGGCCTCAGCCAACTCTCCGGTTTCTTCGATCAGCTTCAAGTAATACGCCGTCTTAAGATGCGGCTGATGGTCCGTTCGCCGAATGTACTCCTGCAATCCCTTTAAGGTCAAGACTTCTTGCAAAACGGCTTCCTCCGCTCTACTATAACTACACCCGATGCTTCCCGCCGAACCGTTCCCCATGGCCGCTGCCCCTAACCGTCCACGGAGGGTTCAAGCGGATCGCAGCCTGTTCGTCCCCCGCATCCGGCCGCAGTTCTTCTTTCCCTGACGCAGGCCATGTGAGGATCAACGTGTCACCCCAAGCCTCCCACAAGATGCGCGGGTTACTCCGCCGTTCCGCCGCCGGGCCTCTTCGGAGCAGTACGATACGCTGTTTCTCCGGGAGCTGCCGGGATACCTCCTCTTCGGTTTCTCCAAAGTCAATATGAATACCTGCGTATGTTCCTTGCTGGCCGGTGCCCTGGTAGATCCGGTCATGGGCACTCCTCATAAAATCCTGATGCGCTTTCGTGTCTCTCCAGAGCCCGAAAAGGTATGCCCGCTCCGGATCCTCCTCCACCCAGCCGCCGCACTGGTACATGAACCCGTTCAATTCCCTCAAGGGGTGCCATGCCCGCTGTGCCTTATCGAAGGGCTCTCTCCAGTGCTGCGGCACTTCACAGCGTATCGCTTTGATCAGCATACTTTCTCCCCCAGCACCGTTATACGATAAGAATGGGTTTCTACTTTTGCTTACATCCTATGAATTCTTATCGGCACTATTTATTTTTTGGAGCTCCTCGTAGATTTTTCTCAGATAAGTCGTGATCGTCACCAAACTCATGAAAATGAAGCCCAGCATAATGAAGGTAACGACCTCCCCGGTAAAGACAGAGGCGCCGGCTAACAAGACCGCAAACAAAACGTACCCGATATTCGAAAAGAACATATCCATATCCCCCTCCGATCTGCTCACTCTTTCTATCATACCAGAATTGGTTATTTGTGTTAAATATTCAAGGCGCATTCGGCACAAAAAAGGACAGCCGAGCTGCCCTTTTCTCTCTTACATTTCTACTTTACTCTTACATTTCTACTTTACCCTTATACTCGACGGCAAAGCTGACCACAAGGACCGCTAAGGCGTCTCGAACAACACGCGCCCGGTTTGCGACAGGTCGTAACCCCGGATCGGACTCAGCTCACTTCGGAACGCCTCGGATTGAAGGATTTCCTTCACCTGCGCGATCCAGGGCAGGTTCTCCGGTTTCTTCAACATCACAAGGTCCACTCTCTCCTGCACAAGCGGGATAAAATCGACACCGCCGACCATATAGGCCGCCTTTTCGGTTCCGACTCCGACATCAGCTTCCCCCGTAGCCACTTTGCCGGCAACGCCCATGTGGTTCGACTCTTCCTGCCCATACCCGTCCAACCGCTGGGCGGATATGCCATGGAGCCGCAGCTGCTCATCGAGAAGCACGCGGGCGCCGGAGCCTTTCTCGCGGTTGATCATCCGCAGTCCGGGCTGCCCGAGGTCCGTCCAGCCGCGGATGTGCCGGGGATTCCCCTGCCTGATATACAGGCCGGCCGAGCGCGAGACGAGGCTGACTACGACATAGGCGAAGCCCGTCAGCAGCCTGCGGATATGCGGCAGGTTGTACTCGCCGGTATCCCCGTCGAGCAGATGCGTACTGACGATGTCCGCTTCCCCCCGGTACATGGCAATCAGGCTGTCCATACTGCCTACATAGGCTCGAAGCGGCCGGTAGCCCGCCACACCACGCTCCATATGCTTGGCCAGAATGTCCAGAGAGATATCTTGGCCCGTGATGACTAACGAGTCCTTGACTGAGGACACCGCTGACGCCGGTCGTACCGCAGCGGTTTCGGACGGTTCCCTGGGAGGCGCGGGAGTCAGAGTGCCTTTGGAGCGGACTTTGTAAGCTTCCAGGTCCGAAGCATCGACACGCATTTGTTTGCCGACCCGATAGGCGGGGAGCTCCCCCTTTTTGATTAAATCATACACCGTCAGCTTGGAGATTTTGAGCAGCTTCGCAATTTCTTCGGTCGTATACGATATGTCAATGGTCATTGCTTTCCTCCATAGGGGCTCACCCCTAGTGCATTCTCCTCTATCATAAGCGGAGGAAAGACGGATTTCAATGCTGTATCTTTACAGAATATGGAGCGTTATATATAATTGCCTATAACCAAACCATACTAATCATAACAAGATAGATAGATGCATGCATAGTTTAGATAGAAAAATACATAGATGCATAGTACGGAAGGAGTCTCTTTGATGTTATCCGGCAGATACAGCAAGGTCCTATTCAGTCTCACGGTCTCAGCGCTCGTATTCACCGGGTGTGCCTCCCCCCGGGAACCGGCTGGGTCCGGCACCACACCTTCACAGGCCGCACGGGCCTCTGCCCCGGCGGCTGACGTAGAACTCACAGTCTCCGCAGCGGCCAGCTTGACCGTCCCCCTCCGGGAGATTCAGAAGAACTACGAATCGAAGCACAGCGGAATCCGGCTGATCTTCAACTTCGGCGCGTCGGGGGCGCTGCAGCAGCAGATCGAGCAAGGGGCGCCGGCTGACCTGTTCCTCTCGGCGTCAGCCAAGAATATGAAGGCACTGGTCGACAAGCAGTATATCGACGACTCACAGCACACGAGCCTATTGCGTGGCGAGCTCGTTGTCGTCGTGCCGGCAGACGGCGGGTCCGACGTCCACACCATGGAGGATTTGAACGCAGATGCGGTCAAGCATCTGGCCGTAGGCGAGCCGCAGACCGTCCCGGCCGGGGGCTATGCCAAGGAGGCGCTGGTGAAGGCGAAGGCATGGGACACGCTGCAGCCGAAGATCTTGCAGGGCAAAGATGTGCGGCAAGTGCTGACCTATGTGGAATCCGGGAATGCCGAGGCCGGTTTTGTGTACCGGACCGATGCGCTCGCATCCACGCGGGTCAAAGTCGCTTTCAGCGTCGATCCCGCCTCTTACACGCCGATCGAATACCCCGCAGGCATCGTTAAAGCCACCAAGCACAGCAGTGAGGCGAACGACTTCTATACGTATCTTCAGAGCAAGGAAGCATACGATGTGTTCATCAAATACGGATTCAAGGTTCCGGAGTAAGGATGGCTGCTATGAACTGGGCTGACTTCGTTTCGCCCATTGCCCTGTCACTGAAAGTAGCGGTCGTATCGAGCGGGATCGTACTCTGGCTCGGCGGCTGGGCAGCCTGGGGGATGTCAAGGCGCAATTTTGCAGGAAAAATAGGGGTCGAAACCGCCTTTCTCCTGCCTCTTGTGCTTCCTCCAACCGTCGTGGGTTTCATCCTGCTCGTGCTGCTTGGCAAGAAAAGCTGGATCGGTTCCTTGATGGAAACCTGGTTTCACCAGTCCATCCTGTTCACTTGGGGGGCTGCCGTGATCGCTTCAGCAGTGGTGGCATTCCCCTTGGTGTACCAAACGATGAAGACCGGCTTCGGGTCCGTCAACCCGGACTTCGAAGAAGCCGCGAGGTCTTCGGGCGCAAGTGAATGGCAGGTGCTCTGGTACATCACCTTGCCGCTGGCCCGCCGCTCCGTCCTCTCCGCTTATATTCTGGGATTTGCCCGGGGCTTGGGGGAGTTCGGCGCGACCCTGATGATCGCAGGCAACATCCCGCGGCATACCCAGACGCTGCCTACCGCCATCTATATTGCGGTGGAATCCGGCGACCTGACCTTGGCATGGTACTGGGCCGGAGCCATCATCGCGATCTCCTTCGGCCTGCTGCTCATCGCGGGCCGCAAGGTGAATTGAACGTTAGGCGGACGAAGCCGGCCCCCGGACAGTGAACCTGCGCCTGTACTCGCCCGGGGTACGGCCTACGCATTGTGTTGAACACCGTTGGGGGGAGGGATACAGGAACGTTCGTCCTTCAAAACCGGCGCCCAGGTGTAATAGACAGCATCCCCCTATCCGTCACATGCCCTCCCCCGCGCGATCTCCTGCACCGTCTCCCCCTGCAGCCGCAGACGCCGCCTTCGCTTCCTCCTCACGATCAGACCACAAAAAGAACGCAGCCCTCCATGGGTCTGCGTTCTCCTTCTCTTGCCTTATCGCTTCAGCCAAGCCATACGTCCCGGAACCGGCTCGATATCCTCCGCCTCCAGTTGCTCCCGCCCGCCGACATGCGGGGATACGGTATATGCCCGCATCCGCTCCGGCGCATAGGGCTGGAGCAGGCTCTGCAGGAAGTCTGTCTGCCCGTCGCGGGCCGGATCCAGCCATTCATCCATCGCGGCATCATCGAGGATCACTGGCATCCGCTCGTCGTACTCGAACACAAGGCGGTTGGCGCGGGTCATCATGACGGTGCAGGTCCGGTATTCCTTGCCGCGGGTATCCTTCCATACCTCATACAACCCCGCCATCCCGAACAGTCCGCCTTCCTTCAGCATCACACGCAGCGGTTTGCGCTTCTTCTTCACTGTCTTCCATACATAGAAGCCGTTGGAAGGGATGATGCAGCGCTGCCGCGCGAACAGCTTGCGGTACGCAGGCTTCTCATGGACAGCGGAGCTGTCGGCGTTCACCGCATCCTTGCCCCAGAACGGGACCAGGCCCCAGCGGTATTCTTCCAGCATCCGTTCGCCCTTGTGGGGGATAATCACGGAGACCTGCTCGGTCGGCGCAATATGAAAGCGCGGCGTATAAGCAGAGCGGACCTGCCGGATCCCGAACCGCTCCGACACCTCCTGCAGCGGGGAGGAAAGACTGAATCGTTCGCACATGAAGTAAGCACCTCGATCTTTTTAGTTCCAGTATCTTCATGTGCGAAGATTTTATGCGGAGAACATTTACAGTTCCGTCCCCTGCAGGGTGAAACGGTACGCGTACGTACGGTTGGCGAACAGCGTATATTCCGGGTGTGTCTTAGAGCCCCAGCTGTCGTCGCCGCCTACGCCCATCTGCTTGTAGTTGATACGCAGCACGGTCCGGCTGCTCTCCGGCAGCTTGTAGACGTGGTCGTTCTCTTCGAGCTCGGCCGGCGTGTAAGGCAGCGCGTTCAGCTCCAGTTCCGGTATGCCGGCAATGCGCAGGCCGATGCCCGCCTCATTCGTGACGGTCGCATAGCGGACGCCCGTCTTGTTGCCGCACTCCTGCGGGCGCAGGTAAGGCACGAACTGGTCCGCCACCCGCCCACGGTACAGGCCGAGGCGCGCTCCGGCGCTGCGGTCCCAGTAGTTCTCGTGCGGGCCGCGGCCATACCAGGCCAGCTCGCCGAAGCTGCCGTCCATGACGAGCATCGTCCCGATCTCCGGAATTTCCGGCAGATCGGCTCCCGGCGACAGCTCGAGCCCTACCTCGACCTCGCCATCCGGTCTCACGGTGTAGGTGACCATGCAGGCAGAGCCCTCTCCGCCTGTCGGCAGGAGGTACGCCGCCCGGATGTGCGCCACACTTCCGCGCAGCTCCGCATGGAGCCCCGTCAGCGTGCGCTCGGCACCCGCCGTACGCCACACCGCGCTGCGTTCGTGAAGCTTGTTGCCTTTGTCGTTGTCGGTGTAGGCGCGCCAGAAGTTCGGCGCGAGCCCTCCGCTCAGCAGCTCCGTCCCCTGGAAGCGGTAGGAGAACAAGCTCCCGGTACGCTTGTCGAAGGCAAGCCGGAAGCTCCCGCCGGACACGGCGATCTCCTCGCCGGTCTCATCGAGCGCCAGCGGAGCCGGTGTGCCTGCAGCAGGCTTCGCTGCTCCTTCGGCAGCCGCCGCCACAGGCAGCCGGAACTGCCCGAAGGCCACTTCGTGACCCGCTTCAGCCCAAGAGGCGGACTCCTTCAGCACCAGTGCGATGTTCAGCAGATACTCCTCGGTACGGGGCGCCTCCTTCGGCAGCTCGACTGGCACCGCGATCTCTCCGGTCTCGAGCGGCGCGAGCTGGAGTGCAATCTCGCCCTCCTGCACCGGAGTGCCACTGCGCAGCACCTGATACACGCAGCGGTATTCGTCCAGATCCGTGAACAGGAAGCCGTTATGCACGGTGACGCGGCCCTCCTGCAGATCCGCCGCTTCGAAGCGGACATTCTGGTAGCAGGCTTTCACCTCATGGATCTTCGGCGAAACGGTACGGTCCGCGAAGATCAGGCCATTGCCGCAGAAGTTGCCGTCGTGCAGCGGCTCGCCGAAGTCCCCGCCGTAGGCGAAATACTCCGTGCCGTCCTCAGTCTTCGTCCGGATCGACTGGTCGATCCAGTCCCAGATGAACCCGCCCTGCAGCACGGGATACTTGTCGGTAAGGTCCGTGTACTTCTTCAGGTTGCCGCAGGAATTGCCCATCGCGTGGCTGTATTCGCACAGGATGAACGGCTTCTTCGGCCACTGCAGCGCGTACTCTTCGACCCGGTCCGGGCGCGTGTACATGTGGCTCTCCATATCGGAAGCCGCTTCGGAAGCCCGCCAGTGGAAGACGCCTTCGTAGTGTACAAGCCGAGAAGGATCCGCTGCTTTGAGGAAGTCGTGCATCTTGATGAAGTTATCTCCGCCGAACGATTCGTTCCCGAGCGACCAGATGATGACCGCCGGGTGGTTCTTGTCGCGCTGCAGCATCGAATTCGCCCGGTCGAGCACCGCCCCCGTCCACTCCGGTTTGCTGCCCGGGACGGTATCCCCTTCAGTCGTCTGCCCGTATTCCCACGATCCGTGGGTCTCGAGGTTCGTCTCGTCGATGACATACAAGCCGTACTCGTCGCACAGGTCGTACCACAGCGGATGATTCGGATAGTGCGAGGTCCGCACCGCGTTGATGTTGTGGCGCTTCATGAGCAGGATATCCTGCAGCATGTCCTCTGCCGTTACGGCGCGCCCCCGGTCGCAGGAGAATTCATGGCGGTTCACGCCCTTGAAGACGATCCGCTGCCCGTTGATCTTCATCAGACCATCCTCCAGCGCGAAGCGGCGGAAGCCTACCCGGCACGACACCGTCTCGAGCAGCCCTCCATTATCTCCGCGGAGGCTCAGGACCAGCGTGTACAGATTCGGCTGCTCCGCGCTCCACAGGA
The DNA here is from genome assembly GCF_027533645.1 of Paenibacillus caseinilyticus. Taxonomy (GTDB): domain Bacteria; phylum Bacillota; class Bacilli; order Paenibacillales; family NBRC-103111; genus Paenibacillus_G; species Paenibacillus_G caseinilyticus. The sequence continues at coordinate 75,069 of NZ_JAQAGY010000014.1, read as the reverse complement.
GCGGGGCCTGCACTTCGCCTGTGAGGTGCAGCCCCTTCTCGGCAGCACCGTCCAGCCGCTCTTCCACCCGCAGCGGCTCGCCCCATACGGGCTGCTGCGCCGCATCATACAGCTGCGCTTCCACAACGGCCTGCCCTTGGTAAGCCGAAGCGTAGTTGACGAGCGTCGCCTCGATCGAGAGGCGGGCGGACGTGTAATCTTCGCTGAGCTGCGGGACGGCGAAGAAATCGTAGAGATGCGCCGCCGGCGTCGAATACAGATACACGTCGCGGAAGATTCCGCTCATCCGCCAAAAATCCTGGTCCTCCAGCCAGCTCGCGTCGCACCAGCGGTACACCTCGACCGCGAGCCGGTTCTCGCCCGGCACGAGGTACGGCGTCAGGTCGAACTCGGCCGGCGTGAACGTATCCTCGCTGTAACCGACGAGGTCCCCGTTCACCCACACATAGAAGGCCGACTCGACGCCCTGGAACGATATGTACACCGGCTCGTCTTTCCATTCCTCCGGAATGTCGAAGGTGCGCACGTACGAACCGACCGGATTGTACTTCGTCGGCGCGAACGGCGCCTTGAGCTCTTCCGTCTTCTCCCACGGGTAGCGGATGTTCGTGTACTGCGGATAATCGTAGCCTTGCAGCTGCCAGTGGGACGGCACCGGGATCGTATCCCACGAGGAGACATCATAGTCCGTGCGGTAAAAATCCGCAACCCGCTTCTCCGGATTCTCCGCGAAGCTGAACTTCCACTCGCCGTTCAGCGAGCGGTACCGTCTCGCTTCCGTCCGCTTCCCGGCCAGCGCTTCTTCCACCGTATCATAGGGCATCAATATCGCATGCGCTTTCATCCGGTTAATTTCATATACGTCAGGATTGTTGTTCCACTCCGGATAACCGTTCGCAGGAGGGGTATAATCCAATTTTTTTAACATGTCGGGCACCTCGCAGAATTGACGTGAGGAACCTGCTCTGGGACAGATTCCTTGATAGACCCTATTGTATAAGATCCTGACGCGGAAGAAAATGAGAAGATTTGAACCCGGATAGGAGAATATTCACATGAAGTCTTCTACTGTCACCCGGCCGCTCGCATATCCGGTGACGATACGGTGCGCCCGCCGCACGAACAATCCGTTCTCCACGACGCCCGGGATGAGGTTCAGCCGCTGCTCGAGGTCCGCCGCATCCGCGATGGATCCGAACCGGCAGTCCGCTATGAGGTTGCCGTTATCCGTACGGAAGAGCCCGCCGCCGTCCTGCCTGCGGAGCTCCGGTTCGCCCCCCAGCTCCTTCAGGCTGCGCAGCGTCAAGTTCTCTGCGAACGGCACGATCTCCACCGGCAGGGGGAACGCGCCGAGCCGCTCGACCCGTTTCGACTCGTCGACAATGACGATCATCCGGCGGCTGTGGTACGCCAGGATTTTCTCCCGCAGCAAGGCTCCGCCTCCCCCTTTGATGAGCGACCCGTTACCGTCTGCCTCATCCGCCCCGTCGATCGTCACATCGATCTCCCCGATCCCCTCGAAGGCAGCGAGCGGGATGCCCCACTCCCGCGCCAGTTCCTCGGAGTGCTTCGATGAAGAGACGGCCTGGATCCGCAGCCCCTCCTTCACCCGCTCCGCTATCCGCCGGATCGCAAAGTAGGCGGTAGACCCCGTGCCGAGACCGACCAGCATCCCGTCTTCGATCGATTCCACCGCTTTCTCTGCGGCAAGCTGTTTGGGATTCATGATGGTGTTCCTCCTTCGGATTATCGTATATAGGGTGTGGCGGCCTGTCCGCCTCTCATTCCAGATTATACTAAATCCGCGAGCGGGATTCGATAGGAATGAACTATCGAAACGGAGCCGGCAGTGAAGAGCAGATCAACGCCATGTAACACCGCCCATGTGAATACGCCAACCGGGATATCCAGAGGCTGAAAAAAGCTTCTCCCCACAAGGTCAACCAGCATGTCAATCGCGCCGCCAAGTAATACAGAGACAGGCAGGACACTCTCGAAGCCCGAACCCACCAGCTTGCCGGCCATATGCGGTGCGATCCGTCCGACAAATCCGCCCCCGCCAGCCGCGGTAATGGTCGAACCGGACAAAGCCGCACGGATGAACAGCAAAATCATGCGTGGTTCGTTCTTTATTCCACCATTCCTGCTTGTAGGGCGTGGCCGAGCTGACGCACGCCCTGCTACCATTGGCGAAGGACGATGATATCAGATGAAGCTAAGAACGGTTGTACCCATGTACACGACGATGGACCCGGATTGTACGATCGTTACATTCATGGACTGCATCGCAGATATGCCTTGCTCCGCCGGAATCCGGGAGAGCGATGTCATGATGAAGACGGAGAAGGCGAAGAAAATGCCCGTCAGCAAGCCCGGATCCCAAAGCGGACGCAAAGGTTAGATACTAGAGCAGTTATTGATCGCGGTTCCCCCCCGAGTGTCTGGTGATTTCGCCGATGATCCTGTCCCAATCATCGCGATGAAGCTCATGTCCCGTTCCTTCCAAGGTTACCAGCGCTGCTCCGGGAATGGACGCGGCAAGCGCGACCCCATGCGCATAAGGAATAATGGGATCTTCCGTGCCGTGAATCACCAGGGACGGGACGGCAATGTCGCCGGTCCGCGTCAGGTAGGATTCTCCGCCTGTCACCATGCCATGGTTGTTCATGCTCGCCATATTACGGCTTCGCTTGACCTCTGCCGCCGCCAAATCATATATTCGCTGCTCTTCGAACGAATGTCTCGAACCCGCGAGGACTTTCCATTTCCCCACTGTAAAGGCAATAACCGCATCATCGTTCGTCCAATCGATTGCCGCTGCTTCGGTAAAATACGCCATAACCTTATCTTCCATGGGCGGAAGATCGGGGGCAAAATTCGAAGTCGCCAGAAGCGTCACGGTAAGCACCCTTGCCGGATGCCGCAGGGCCAAAATTTGCGTCAGCATGCCGCCCATCGAGATGCCGACGATGTGCGCCTTCTCGGTTCCGAATCGGTCGAGGACGCGAATCGCGTCATCCGCCATATCCTCGAAGGTGTACCCCGGATTGCCCACCTCATAGGTGGCAGATCGGCCAACATCGCGGTTATCGTAGCGGATGACATACCGACCTTGCGCTGCGAGTCTCTCGCAGAATTCCTCATCCCACCACACCATGGATGCTTGAGCCCCCATGATCAACAGGATGGCCGGATGCTGCGGGTTGCCGAAGCTTTCGGCGCATAGTTCGATTCCATCCATCGTAAACAGTCGTTCGTTCATTCTATATCTCTCCCATCGTTAGATAACATAAAAAACACAGGCCGGCAGCCTGTGTTCATAGCAATCGATAGAAAATAGAATGGACGCATGACGAATCGCCGAGTACATAGGCCTCAAGAAAGACACATGTAAATCAACCGAAGTCGATTCATCGTCGGATCGTAAGCGAGCATCATCATTCTGTCGGGTACCGTGAAGGCATACCATTCTTCGATTACTATGCACACGAGAAGGCCGCAAAGTGAAGGCCAAAAAACTCTATTCTTACTGTGCAATGGTTTACCGAAAAATTAGTTTGCCACACGAACCCCTCCGTCCAAATGAAAGTATCTGTATATTAACATCTATTTTCTTGTTCTGTCAATCGTTGGGTTGGATTTACAAAGCCATAGTGAAAAGCGACACTTCATCTTAGATAAATTCGTCGAAATAGATGTTCTCGAGCATCGAGCATCGGGTCACCGTTCATTCTTCCTATGGCCGCCCCATCATTCATATAAATGAAAGCATCATAGTTTACGGTTTTGTTTGTAAAAGGGGTGATCTGTCCATGTTCTTCCGTCAGAGGTTCATCGATTCCGCAGGTTCCTGATACCAAAAAAGGGAATAGTCATTCATGGTGGAAGCGTGGCCAAGCTGACGCAGCATGGTAGAAATATTGCCCCTATGATAGGTCCCGTGATTGACGACTTGCAGCACAATTTCCGATAAGCGTGTAAGGCGGATGCCGGCGAATGGATTGTCAAGCAGAAGGGGTTGCTCCAGATCGGCTTGGCTTCGGAACCATTCTCTGTATTGTTCCGATAACAGGGCAAAGCTATTGGCGTATTCATCCACAGTATCCAGAATGCTCGCGTTGAGCGGCATGCAGGCTTGCAGCGCCTCTCCCATACCCGTGCCTGCTAAAACCAGATACCACATCTTATCCACCGCATACATATGGCTAAGGGCATGGGCGATGGTGGGAAAGGAACTGTTCACTTCTTGACTCAGTACAGAGGACGGGAGTTCCTTGATTCTTCCCAGGATCGTCCGGTTGGCCCATGTGTGGTATGTAAACATTTCTACGGGGTGGTTTTGGTTTTTCATTTGTGTCGTCTCCTTTTGGTTATTCATGGATTTGTTTTTGTTTCTGTTGTGATTATAAAAAAAGAAGTATGACAACAGTCTGTCATACTTCTTCATATAGTTTGAGTGTATTTTGAAGCTGTTCTTTCAAGAGGCTTCGCAGTGCAGGGGGTTCAAGGACTTCGGCACCGCTGCCAAAACTCAGCAAAATGGACCACAGCCAACGTGCTTCCAATGGCCTGTAAACAGGGATTCGCATCGTCATACTTCCATCGGCATGAAATTGCTTATCAACCTGGTGAAACTGATCCATCGCTCCGGCCAAAGCCTCAGGTCCCACCCGGATTACTACTTCCTCCACCTGATCTTGCCATGCCCCGGTTAAAAAACCAGCCTCTTTCGGTACCTTGTGATGTGGCTGAAAGGTATCCTGGGTCAGGGACAAATTCATCATCCGGGATAGCCGGAACTCCCGATAATTCCGACGTGTCCGGCAATAACCGAATAGGTACCAATTGCTGTATTTAAAATGAAGCCTCACCGGTTCCGTTTCACGGGTGGTGCGTTCATTCTTTGTATTGATGTAATCGAAACGGACGACATTTCGCTCCGTTATGGCCGTGCGTAAATGAGGAAGCGCGTCGGGTTCCGTACGGCGGGTTTCGAGGTCCACCGCAAGACCCGGGGTCTGATGCTCCGTTCCAATCGTTTGCAGCCGTTCAATGGTTCCCTGCGCTCGCTCGTCTTCAAACACGGAAGAGAGGCTTCTGAGCACAGTAATCAGGGAAGCGACATCATATGAACCAAGCAAGCTTTTATCCATTTTATATCCGTCCATCATGCCATAGCCGCCGTTCATCCCCTGATACGATATGACCGGGAAGCCAGCGGCACAGATGATATCGATATCCCTATAGATGGTGCGTGTGGAAACCTGATACTCTTCAGCCAGCATGGAGGCAGATAAAACTTCGTGGTTCAACAGCTTGTAGATCATCGAGATCAATCGTTCCAATTTCATAGCTATCCCCGCCCGCTCCTCCATATCGTATTGCAGGTCATTATTATAACAGATTTGTTCAGGCTGTCAGGCGCTTACAATGATACTGATTGATCGGAGCGAAAAGCTACCACATTCTAGCCCCCTAACGACAGCATCTGGACACGGCCATCTCCTATGATCCAAAGACATGCGGGTCCGGGTCCGCACAAGAAAAAAACACAGACCCGGCGGCAGATGAGCCCTTCCGGATCTGTGTCTTCCTTTACTCCTCAAACTTCAACTGCGCTAATGTGCGGTACAGCATGACCGCTGCCTGCCCGCGGTCCGCCGAGGCATCAGGCTGGAAGGTGCCGTCCTCGAAGCCTTGAATCACCCCAAGCTTCACCTGTACGCCGACAGCGTCGGCAGCCCAGTCTGCAATGGCCGCCCGGTCGCCGAACGGGGCAAGGATGCCCTCCTGCTCACTTGCGCCGACAGCGGCAGATTCACCGGCGTAAGCCATGGCCCGCTGCAGCATGACGGCCAGCTCTTGCCGGGTAACCGGCAGCTGGGCGCGGAATGTGCCATCTCGGCTCTGCAAGTCGTGCTCATCTCCACGAATTCCATCCTATACGCGGCCCCCCCAGCCTGTTCCTTCTCTTAATATGGATCGATTCCCGCTTCTGAATAGAGACCCATCCCACGCCACAACCGCCATCCTACCGGACGACATGCTTGCCGCCTTTTCCTATTATATCCTTGCGCCGGTAGATGCCGAGAACCAACCCAATGACCGCCATCTCGATCATCATGCAGCTCGTATCTGCACTGAAGAAGGGAGGCGAAATCCCGATGATCGGCAGCCAGCCGAATGTCATCAGGATGCTGTACCCGAACTGAACGGCCAGCATGGCGGTCAAGCCGGCACTCACCGCCCTTCCGTACGGATCGGAGACCCGGGTTGGCACCGAACCCATGCTGGATAAGAGCAGGATGACCGCTGCAATCAGGAAGGCCCCGCTCCACCAGCCGAACGAATGGATGAGATAAGCCAAGACCGACTCCTGGCTGAGCCCGGGCAGTTTCTGGCCCAGGTTCCCTACGCCATGGCCCCACCATCCGGCCGATTCGATAGCCTCTTTCATTTCCATTATTTGGTAAGATCCGTCTTTGTTATGAGCATTGGGATTCATAAAGACATCCAGCCTGTGCAAGATCTGCTCTCTTTTGTCCAGTACCCACATCGCCAAACCTGCGGACAGTCCCAAGCCCCCGCAGGTTTGCAGCGCCGCCAGGGTATGTCTGCCCGTCACCATGGCGCATACCAACGTATAACCGGACAAGTACACGAGAAGGCCCAGAAACCAATGAAACTTCACAAAGAACAGGAGTGGAACCAGCACATAGAAACAAGTCGACTTCAGCCAAACCCCCCGTCTCCTGGTCCGCCAAGCCCGAAGATTCCCTGCCGCCGAAAGAATTAATAAGCAGCTGACGATCATCCAATCGAGCAAGAAAGGGCTCATAGGAATAACCCTTCTTCCCGCCATATCCAGATAACCCCATAAGCATGCGAACATAGCAACTAAGGCTAGGGAGTACAGGCCGCCCGGCCAATCTTCCAGCTTCCGGTAATCGAAGAAGTAGAGACCGAGCAGTGCCCCCATACCGGATGCGGCGCCTGCGATCCTGTGTTCCAGCAGCACACCGTACCCCACAGCTGCGTCTACCGCATACATAGAGATCACGCCGAGCAGGACAAGAAGCAGCACGCCGGCAAGCAGCCCTGCATGCAGCCGGGGCCTGTGGATGCGGTGCAGATTCCATCCTACCTCGGCCGGATCTCCCATCTGTCTTACCGCCCAGCGGACGGCCTCCTCCCTGGCACAGCCTTCCGCTTCTTTCTCCTCAGCGAGTTCCTCGATATGACTTGCGAGCTCCTGCCGGATCTCCCTATGTACTTCCCGCGCACGTATCTTCGAGCATACTTGGTTAAGGTAGCTACGTACCTCCTCCTGATCCCAGATCATACCCGCCCCTCCCCCAAGACTCTATCTACAGAACGGCGGAAGAGCACCCACTCCGCTTTCTTCTCCTTCAGCTGTCCCCGGCCCTTGTCCGTCATCCGGTAATACTTGCGTCTGCGCCCCTCCACCTCCTGCCAATACGCTTCGACCCACTGCTCGCTCTCCATACTGTGCAGGATCGGATACAACGTTCCTTCCTTGAGCATGAACGTTCCGCCGGAGCGGCGTTCCAGTTCTTTGATCAGCTCGTAGCCGTATAGATCCTTCCCTTCGAGCAGGGTCAGCACCATGGTCGTCGTACTGCCCTTCAATAATTCCTTGTTCACCGGTGTCATGGGTCACCTCCTTTCCGTTAGCTTAATGCATTGTCATCCTATGCATCGGATATCTATGCTATAGATTACAATATTTTTCCATATGTGTAAACACAAAAAACGTCCCGCCCAGTTCACTGCCTGAGAGGAACGCTTCTACTGCTGCCGGTTGGACGTCAAGCCGGAATTCCCGGCGAGCTGTCCCCTTCGGCGCAGCAGGTTGAGCAGCTGGGATTCAGCCTTGTCCCTGCCCCTGCCATTCAGCATGCACCGGAAGACAAAATAGGGACCCAACCGCATCATGCGGTTAGGTCCCTAAGTTATGCCAATAGGAGGAATCAGCCAACCTTGCCTTCGCAGCTTCCCTAGGACTAACGGAGCGAGCGTCCGCTGAGCTGCTGCTCTGCAATTTGAACGAGACGGCGTGTGATGTGTCCGCCGATTGCGCCCGTATCGCGCGTTGCCATGTAACCGTAGTAACCGTCTTGCGGGATTTGAATTCCAAGCTCCTGCGCAACCTCGTATTTCAGCTGATCCAATGCTTGCTGTGCCTGCTGAACAACCAGGGTGTTGCTGCTTCTTCTGTTAGCCATGAAAATCATCCCTTTCTGGTGGTGTAAAGCTAGTATGTCATGGTCTTTGATATCGTATTCACTTTCGAAACTCCATTTTTCATGTTTTTTTCAAATGCCCGGCTTGAGCCTCCCTTAAGAGAGTCTGCGGCGTTCCCAGCGGGCAGTCCTCTACCGTTCCTAGATTGTTGTTTTTACTTGAAAGAACGGGAGCGATCCAGTACAGTAACGGTACGCGGAAACCCTCCACGAATCATGGAACAAAGAACGGAGACCTATCCTGATGAAAGCTGCTCCCCTTACACTTCGCCATCCCAAGCAGGAAGACGCACAAGCCGTCTGCGATCTCGTGATCGCCTGCGATATCGAAGATTTTGGCACGCCCGACTTTGATCTCGGCGAGCTGCTCGACATGTGGGCAGGCTTGGATCTGGGGCACAATGTCTGGATCGCCGAGCGAGACGGCGGCACCCTCGCCGGCTATGCATTCCTCGAAGAAGACAGCGACGAGAAGCTGTTCTCCTGCGGCTTCATTCACCCGTCGGCCCGAGGCACAGGCGTCGGCTCAGCCCTCTTGGATGCTGTCGAGCAGCGGGCAAGAATGCTCTCCGCCGCATCGGGCCAGCGTAAACGGCTCCAGAACGTCATTCCCACACAGCGTCAAGATGCCGCTGACTTGGTCAGCTCGCGCGGATTCGTCCCCGTCCGTTATTTCAAAAGGCTCGGCATCCGCATGGAATCGGCTCCACAGCTGCCGGATGTGCCGCAAGGCATCACACTGAATCCATTCGCTCCGGACCGCGATGAGCGCGAGGTCTATGAGGCTTACATCGAATCGTTCGCCGACCACTGGGACTTTGCTGCCCCTGCATACGACGCATGGTTGGAGAAGACGCGCCTGCCCTCTTTCTCTCCCGCATGGTGGATCATCGCCCGCGGAGAGAATCGCGAAGTCGCCGGGTTCGCACTTGGCCGCATGCGGGAGGACACGCTCTACATCAACCAGATCGGCGTGCGGAGCGCATACCGGGGAAGAGGACTCGGCAGCGCCCTGCTGCAGCAAGCGTTCCATAGCTCCTACGCCGCGGGTCAACCATCTGTCTCTCTCGGTGTCGATGCCTCGAACACGACTGGGGCTTACCGGCTCTATGAGAAGGCAGGCATGAAATCCGTGTACGAAATTACGATCTTCGAAAAGGTGATCGAGGGGTAATACGGGGCGAATACAGATCAGGCCGGCTTCTCCCTTTGGGAAAATCCGGCCTGTCGTATGGATCCTTGCTTGAGCGCAGACTGTATCAGACAATCCTTCACTCCGGCAGCGGCTTCTCCGGCACCCATACCGTACCGCTGAAGCTGGGAATATGGTACCAGTCCACGCCCTGCGGCGAAGTCCACTTCTCGAACGCCTGTGCCGTCTGCTCGCTGAACGACCCTTGCCTGTGGCTGACTTCCCCGCTCAGCGGGAACGAATACGCCTGTGTCTCCGGGCCCAGCCTGACCGTCTCCGTCGTAGCCTTAATGCCGATCGGCCGTTCCAAGAAAGCCCGGTCGAGGTTGACCCACTTCCACCCCTCCGGGGTCTCGATATGCACCCAGCCGTTGTCCACTTCATCCGCCGCATAACTACCCGGCTGAAGCCACAGCTGCGGCTCTGCTCCCGGCACCCCCGGCGAATCGAACAGCCTAACGGCCGTGTGGATGTTCACTTGCTGGTGATCCAGCTTGAATTCCCTCTGTTTGGCATGGCTTGTGTTCTCGATCTGGACCCACTTCAGGCTGCCATCCGCACGTTGGAACTTGTACCAGATCACAATCTCAGTCTTGACAGTGAAAATAGAGAAGGCTACAGGCTGGACGACACCCGCGGGTGCCTGCTCCCCCCTACCCGCGGCGGCATGCGGATAATCATAGAGCGGTTCGTCACCGCTCAGCTGAAGCAGCGTATCCGTAGGGAGCTCTTTGATGTCCTCGGGAATGAAGGGATCCAAGATCCACCGGTCCCCCATCCAGCTCGTGGGCACACGGTACCAAGTGCCGCTCCCCTCCAGCATGCCGCGGCCCGAACGGACCCACTTGTGCATATAGTGCACCGCACCGGTCACACGAATCTTCTGCGGCGCGAGACTTTGCCCAGTTCCCGGCGGCAGCTCGGACGGCGCATAGAAACCGGAGCCTACCGGCCTATCGTACAGCATCGTATCCGAGTCCAGTGTGATCTCGCGGTCCAATTCCTCGTAGCTGCCGTACACCACTCTCGCGTCATCTTCAATCCATTTCTTGCCGAGCCAGGTCTGCACAGGGATGTATTCCTTCCCCCCGGACTTCTTGCCGCAATCCCACTCCTGAGGTTCGCAGGCCAGCTTCACCACTTGAATCCCTGCTATCGATCCGGCTATGGAATCCGGCTTACGGTAATCGTGCAGCAGATTCGTCTGTGCCGTCACGACGACTTGGTCTGTCTTCATGGCGTCCAGCGCCTCGGCCCTGCCGCCGGCAAGCACAAGTCCGGCGAGCAGCACACCTGTCAAGGCCGCTATTCTTGTTCCGTTGATGGCCAGCGCCTCCTTCCCGTTTTCATTACAGACGCCGGAGATCCGGGGGAAGTTGCGTTCTCTATTATGATCCGGAGCTGCAGTTCTGTACGGTCGGCGGGACTATACAATACTCACCGCCTGCCGTTTCACACTATATCCGCCTAGGTTACCGTCAGCTTCAGCTTCCGCCCTCCCGTGACTACGAATCCTTCCCTCTCGTAGAACGCGAGGGAACGCTCGAACGCCGGCAGCGGAGGCGTGCACACTTCCAGACGCTTCCACCCTGACTCCGCGGCATACGCGGCGGCAGCTTCCAGCAGCCTCCGGCCCAGTCCATGAGAGCGGTCCGCCGGGCGGACGTACAGTTCTTGGATGATGCCGAAGCGACCGCCGGCATAGAGCGAAGCGCTTCCGTGCAGCGAGAGGAAGCCCGCCGGCTCGCCACTTGCCTCCTGCAGAGCGAGCCACACGCGATACTCGCCTCCCGCAAGCAGCGTGCGGGACAGCTCCACCGGATCCGCTTCACCGAAGGCGGTCGTCGTTCCACCCGAACGCTCCACAATCTCGCGGATCAGCGCTTCGAATAATACGGCGACCGCATCGGCATCCGCCGCTGTCGCTTGCTTTATGAAGTACATGGATATCCCACCTTTTTCAGTAGATAGCTACATGATATATAACCAACCCGTTCGTCCCATCTCAATGAGATGTACCCGTAATAGGGTGCGGATTCTCGTTTAATAACTTAGTAAGAATAACAATTTGGCCGGTATGATAACTATAATGTTCGCAGACTTGGATCAGAATGGTTTCAATGGTTTTGGAATAATAGGACTGTTCTTCAAACCGGGGACGCGCCACCATGCTATTCCAATCATCGCTTGAATAATGAATGCTGACGACTTTTTCAAGACTGGTTTCCGACAGATGTTCGAGAACTTGGGATGATTGCAGCCTGACATTGTGGAGCAGTTCTAATAATTCATTTCCCGACCTTCCATTGTTTTCAGTGAATTCACGCGTTCTTGTTCGTACAAAGGGCATACCACCCATGCCGCTCACCAAATGCTGATATTCGTTTCCTGCAAGGTGAAGACATAAGTTGCCAATGCTATTCATACTTGGTTTGAATTTATTCCAGATTTGCTCTTCAGACAATAAGCTTACACATGTTTCTATTCTTTGCAGTTGTTTGTTCATTTCGTTTTGAATAATAACGGGCAAGTTCATTCAACGACCTTCTTTCCCTTTTGAAAATATCAAATTCAATTCAATAATTATACACTATAGTGAATTTTTATTCAAAATAGTGAGTACCTGCTTGATACATCCATACAACAAAAAAAACCGCGATGTACGCGATTCTTCAATGACTGTATGTTCTTTCTCTCCGGCAGCGCTTCGCCCTATCCTCATCTGCGGAGGCGGGGTCGTTAGGCGGTATGGTAATCACCCTATTTACCGTTAGGAAGACTTGGTGCAGCTCTAGGCCTCAGGACAGCTCTTTGATTTGTGACTGTGATCACAACACTGCCTCCTTCATGCATTTATAATGAAATCATAAGCACAAAGGAGGCACACCCACATGACCATCTACTATTCCTTTTTGGTACTCATCGGGATTATCAGCGTGATCGCTACGCTCAAGGTGGCAGGCTCCACGGAGAACACCGAGGAGAATGATAACTATACCAAGCAGACCAAGGGCAACCTTCTCCGCTTGTCCTATTTGAACATCCTCTCGCTTGGGGTCTGGGTCGTCTACATGGTCATTTACCTCATCGTCAGCTAAACTTGCCGGCTTCTATGTAAGTATGTCTCGACCTCCGACAATGGGCCCCTCGCCAAACTCTGGCAGAGCGGGCCCTCACGCTGTACTCGCCTTGCGCGCGCAGCGTACGGCACAGCTCCGCTTCCTCGAAGTTGACGGCCCCCCCCCCGAACGCTAAACCAGCGGATCGGATCTGCTTCGAAGAGCAGTGCAACCGCTGCGGCGTCCGACGCTGACGCTTGCTTCGCGATATACAGGACTCTACCCACGCTTCCGCAGATAGTTAATGACACTAACGAATTTCTCAGCCGAGACTTTCTTTGAACCACTCTATCATGCGGCGTCTCTGACAGATCTGCCTGTGTCCAGGCCTAGCCGGCAGGCAGCTGCCCCGTCCAGCCGGTATCCGCCTTCTCCGGCTCCGGAGGGGCCAAGGGATTCACGCTCCACAGGCCGGCCAGACGAACGACATCTTCTTCGGTTGGCCGCATGCGGACGTCGTCGTCTTCCTCCCCTTCTTCCAGGGAACTCCCGTAACTCAGTCCCAGCTCCCGCTCCTCAGCGGTCCGCTCACCGATATCCAGTACGGTCTCCTCCGATTCCCCTGCATACGCGTACCCCCTCACCAGCTCACCTCCTGTGGCCTGCGCCCAAGCATGGTATTCGACTACCCGGTGCGTAGCGTAATAGTGGGCTTCGCCGAAGTCGCGGCTGAGGCGCTGCAGCAGGCTCGTGACGCTGTATGGCTCCCCTTGTGGGCTGCTCAGGTCGGGAAGCGACCATCCTACCACGAGGATCCAGCCGCGGAGGGGCGGCGTCACGAAGACGCCGGTAAAATCCGATGCACGGCGGAGGCCGCTGTTCCAGTTGCATGGGAGTGCCTCCCGAAGGTCGAACGCTTCCGCTACGGCCTGTGTATCCGTGCTCCGTACCGCATACCACTGCGATTTGTAACCGAAGGGGACCGGTACGTCCGGGGAAGCGTCAACCGCAGAGGCATCCTCCGGAGGATGTATGCGCAGCCTCGCCCCTTCCTTCTTTCGGCCGTTCCGGCCCAGCAGCAGCCATACCGCCGCAATGGCGATTAGAATGATCAGGTAGATCAAGCGCATCGTCTCCTTCGCGTGGGGACGCCCGCATGGGGCATCCCATTCGTCTCTTCTCCCTCCATTGTATTCTAGCCCTGCCGCCAAATGTCCTTTGCCTGACCCCGACAAGGATGCCGCCGCCCGAACGCCACGCAAAAAAAGAAGCGCTCTGCGCTTTTAGCAAAAGGCTATATTTAAGAATAGGGTTGTTCATATGAATAATGCTTAAGCACCTGAAGGTTTTTGTTGAATCGGTTATGTAATTACAATTCTTTTTTACATTTTACCATGATAAATGCAAATGGAGCTTTATTTTCCACATGCTTATGCGGCTCCACAATTTCCGAATATTCCATCAGTCCATAGTTTCCAAATTCTTGTCTTATCGAGTCAGCATCATAAAAAAACATGCTTATCCCTTCCATGATCTCGAAATAGTCTTTATCAAGTTGTTTGCCCTTTCCAAACATGGGGGCTTCTTTGGAAATCGCAGTAAAAATCATATATCCGTTTGGTTTTAACTGATTATAGCAATCTCTAATAAACTTCTCCCTCTCCCGATGATTCAATAAGTGAATAAGAGCATAACAAAATATACCGTCATACCGTTTGTTATCAAAAGGCATATCCGTTACGGAACCATGAAAAACACGCATATTCAGCCCTTTTTGCCTTGCCATATCCATCGCTGTTTTGGAAATCTCAATCCCAGTTACATGGATTCCGTTGTCAATAAAAACCTTTGCATTTCTGCCATATCCAATACCGGGTATCAATATATCCTTCACTTTCTTTTCAAGGAAAAAGTCCTTTGTCACGATAGCTGAGTCTGAAGGTTCCCATCCCCACATCTGTTGATTTTCTATAAAACTTGATTCCCAAAATTCGGTCATCCCTCGATCTCCTTTTGTGTTTTTTTCAAAGCGAACAACAGTGGCTGCGGCTATGCGGACATACAGACCTTGCCCTACGTTTTTGCTCCCCGATCTCATCCGTCACACGTACAGGAACAGTATGCCCTGTAATGCGGGATTGCTGGAATTGAAGGAGTTCACGCTTGCTGCTGCTATCCAAGGCAGAAGCATTGCACAGCCTGCAAAAAAGAGAAGCACTTTTAGCGCCTTTACCCAAAAAAAGAGAAGCACTCTCAGCGCTTTTTCCAAAAAAAAAGAGAAGCACTTTCAGCGCTTTTTCCAAAAAAAAGAGAAGCACTCTCAGCGCTTCTCCCTGGCCGCCGGCATTCGCCGTTCGCTACTCCAGCGGCTGTCCTTCTTTATAGTACAGCGCCCGGGTCAGGAGGATAAAAAAGATATGGACATGGTTGTGTCCATACTCTTTCAACATGGCGTCGAGCCGGGCGGCAATGTCGTTATGAATCGCCTGGTCTCTCGGGAACATGAGGATCTCCACGGATAAGGGGCTGTTCAAGATCGGCTCCACAGGCAGAAGCTCGATCTTCACGATCTCCTGCGGGACTTTCACGATATGGGCGAATTCCTCCACTACAAGCGGAGCAAGCTGTTCGACATCCCCTCGGGGGAAGCCTTTGAAACGTAAATACGGCACGGTTATCCCTTCATTTCGTCGGTGTTGTGTGGCAAGAGGCGCCGCACCGGGCAGGAGCTCCGATCTCTCTGCCGTGCGACAGCGCTCTACCCATTCTACGCCTACGGGGTTCGAAGCGCAACGCTCTGGAGTACTGCTCCCCGGAATAGGCCCCGAGCAGTTGGGGAAAGCTGGAGAGGAATGCGTACCATGATATTCCAAGTGGCCTCCCCAAGGAGGATGACATTGGGTATACGCACCCCGCAGCCCCGGGAGACGTGTCTCCCTCGGGACGACCTTCACCGGAGAGGAAGCGACCAAGATGAGCGTAACGGCCATCCGTTTCGGGTAAGGACAAGAGTGAGGAACACAACCAAAGGAGGATTCGCTATGAACGCCAATGCCTTTTTGGAGGCTGTACGCAGCCGCCGTACGATCTACAGCATTAGCAAGGATACACAAGTGGGCCAAGAACGGATTGAGCAGATCGTCAGGGAAGCGGTGAAGCATACGCCATCCGCCTTCAACTCGCAGAGTGCGCGGGTGCTTGTGCTGTTCGGAGAACAGCATGACAAGCTGTGGGATATTACCCTCGGAGTGCTGAAGGCCATCGTGCCGCCTGACAGCTTCGCATCGACGGAGAAGCGCATCGGCAGCTTCCGGGCAGGCTATGGTTCCATCCTGTATTTCGAGGACCAATCCGATGTGGAAGCCTTGCAGGCGAAGTTCCCTTCCTATGCCGAACGCTTCCCGACCTGGTCACAGCAATCCAGCGGCATGCTGCAGTACGTGATCTGGACGGCCCTGGAGCTCGAAGGGCTCGGCGCCTCGCTGCAGCACTACAATCCGCTGATCGACGAGTTGGTCCGGTCGGAATGGGACATCCCCGCCACATGGCAGCTCATCGCGCAGATGCCGTTCGGCCAGCCGGCAGCGCCTCCGGGGGACAAGGAATTCAAGCCGGTCGACGAGAGGGTCAAGGTTCACCAATAAGAACGTTGAGGTAGGAGAGGAGCTGTGGGCTGCAGCTCCTCTTGTTCATGTGGTGATCCCCCTTCTTCGGGGGAAGAGAGCGGGATGGAAGCCGCCGGGTAAACTATGGTAAGATCTAGGGGAACAATAGGAATGGTAATTGAAAGGAGAAACGGCGCATGGCTTCTTATGAAATCCGCTCTTATACCGATGGTTTCGAAATCTACGAAGGACTCGAGACTTCCACGAAGTCCTGGTTCAAGATCGCACCCGAACGCGGAGGCATCGTCCTCTCTTACGGGGCGGACGGAGAAGAACTGTTGTACCTGGACAAGGCTACCTTCTATGACGAGAAGGCGAACATCCGGGGCGGCATTCCCGTCCTCTTCCCCATCTCCGGCCAGCTGGCCGAGGGCACTTATACGTGGAAGGGCCAGACTTACACCATGAAGAATCACGGCGTCGCCCGCACCTCCCCCTGGACGGTGGAGAGCACGGATACCAACGACGGCGCATCGATTACTCTGACTCTCGGCAGCAATGAGGAGACGAAGGCTTCGTATCCCTTCGATTTTCTGCTCCGCTTTACATACCGCCTCAAGGAGGGAGACCTGACCGTCGACCAGGAGTATCACAACCTCTCCCAGGACGAGATGCCGATGTACCCCGGCTTCCATCCTTACTTTGCCGCCGACCGCAAAGCGCTGGCCTACGAGACCGATGCTACCCGGTACTACGATTATAACGACGGGGAAGAGAAGCCGTATGAAGGACGCGCGGTCGATCTCGACCAGCTGCCAGAATCCGTCGTCTTCCTAGATGCGAAGCGGAGGGACATCACATTCTCGCCGAGAGAGCAGACGGTCATCCGCTTATCCTATGGCGAAGAGTTCAAATATGTGGTGCTCTGGTCCGTCGCCGGCAAAGATTTCGTCTGCGTGGAGCCCTGGATGGCGAAGACGGACGAGCTGAACCGGGGAGACGAGCTTACGCTCGTGCCGCCCGGCGGCGTGCTGAAGACGACCCTGCAGATCGGCCGCATCCATCTGTAGAATCGCATATTTCCCGTAGATGAGGGGAGCAGCAGGCATTCATTGGCAGATTCAAGCCAAGAAGCTTCATGGCTCCCTTCTCTTCGCGGATGAATTTGTCGAATATGTCTGAAAAATCAATAAACGGATCGAGTCCTGCGCTTACCCGGGAAATGAGATCCTCCAAGCTGGAAATAACCCATCTATTCCATTGACTGAGGTGCACCATCATGACGAAAGTACAATCGAGACATCTTGCGGGGATCTCGCTGGCCGTTATGGCCGGCGGACTGGCCGCTACCCTCCCTATTCACACGACAAGCACGGTTGGCCTGCTGCTGCACAGCGGCTTCGAAGCCGGTCTGGTCGGCGGACTGGCCGACTGGTTCGCCGTCACGGCCCTCTTCCGCCACCCGCTCGGGATCCCGATACCGCATACGCGGCTTCTGCCGAAGAACCGCCAGAAGGTGACCAATGCGCTCGTGTCGATGATCGAGACCCATCTGCTCAACAAGGAGAGCATCGAAGCGCGGATCGCCGGCTTCCGCCTGACCTCCAAGGCGCTCGATATCGCGGCAAGCGAGATCCAGCGGGAGGAAGTGCAGGCCGCGATCGCGGGTGTGCTGAAGGACGCGGTCCGCAGCTTCTCCTGGGAGCCGTACCTGCCCTGGATGCAGGAAGAGCTGACCCGTCTAGCCGAAGGGGTCGATCCGCAGCCGATCCTGAATATCGCCGCCGATGAGATCCTAAGCGGCCATCACGACGAGGCGGCGCTCGACTTCCTGCTCGGCAAGGCGGAGCAGTGGGTCGTGCAGGAAGAGACGCGCAAGCTCTTCGGCAACATGTCCATCCGCGCCATCGAACGCATCGAGCTGCAGGGCATGATGTCCTTCGCGGTCAACGCGTTCCTCGGCTTCGTTAATGAGGACAAGCTCGGGGGCATCCTGCAGAACCTGCTCCTGTCGAACATCGAGAATCTCCGCATCGAAGGCCACCCGAACCGGGAGAAGCTGCTCGGGGCGATCCGCCGCGAGGTCGACGGGATGCGGGAGAGCGAAGGCTTGCTGGCTGCCCTGGAGGGCTGGAAGACGAAGCTCATCGGCGCCCTGCTCACCCCGGAACGCCTCACCGGCGTGCTTGGAAGCCTGCAGGGCAATCTGCTCGGGGCGCTGGAACAGCCGGACTTCGTCTCCCGCTATATCGTTCCTCTGGTCACCCGGTATATCGATAAGCTGCGGGGGGACGAAGAGACACTCGCCGCTTCGGACCGGTGGATCCGAGGCAAAGTCATGCATTACATCGAAGAGAACCACTCGGTCATCGGCCGCCTGGTCCGCGAGAACGTCGACAAGCTCGACGACGAGACGCTCATCGCCATGATCGAAGACAAGGCCGGCAACGATCTGCAGTGGATCCGGGTGAACGGCGCGATCTGCGGGTTCCTGATCGGCGTGGCCATCGAAGGCGTCCGCTTCCTGTTCTAGGCGCCGCGCTCAGATGGATTCGCGGCCTTGGTCTTGAGCCGGGAGCAGGTGCTCTACCGCCTCAAGCACAAGCCGGTAGTAGGCGGGGGGATGAGGCACCAGCATCTCCGGGGTTACCGTCAGGACAGCCGGCACGAGCTTGCCCTCGCCGGACAGCACCGCCCCCTCTAGTGCCGCAGAGGTGAACGTTCCCCCGGCCAGCCTGCGGAAGAGCGGGAGCGGCATCCGGTACAATCCGGTGACCTCCTCCTCCTGGAGACGGTAAGAGCTGAGCTCCCGGCTTAGGGGCAGCAGGAACACGTGGCAGAACTCCCGGTCCATCCTTCCGCCGGGAAGCTCGTCTTCTTCCGCGAATATTCCGCAGGAAATAAGTGCATCGAAGGAGACGTCCACTCCGAGCTCCTCTTGAAGCTCGCGCACGCCGTCCTCTACCCGTTCACCGGCTGCCAGATGTCCAGCGCAGGAGATATCGAGCAGCCCGGGGAACGTATCCTTCCCGGGATGACGTTCTTGAAAGAGAATGCTCCCCTCCCCTGCCGGCACCGCCTCATCCCATATCCAGCATTGAAAGGTGCTGTGCCACAGACCCTTGGCATGAACCTCCGACCGGGAAGCCGTACCCGCCGGCTTCATATCCTTATCATAGATGTCGAATCGCTCTTCCTGTACGGTCATATCCGTATTCCTCCTGTTATGCGCTGCAGCGAACGGCCTCCTGTGCCGTTGTCAGCCCTGCAGACGTGTAGTATGATGGTGTGTAAAGTTTTCGCGCTGCGGGAGCCCCGCAGGTTCTGCGCAGCGATCTCAAAGGAGTCTGACGAACATGAGTGTCCATGAAGCCATTACAAAGCATACCCGCAAACAGAACGCCCACCTGGAGCAGTTCCTGAAGCTTGAAGAGCTGCGCGAGCAGGCCATTGCCGAGGCCGTCCGTCTCTGCTCCGAAGGCAAGCCGTTCGGGGTCGAAGGGATCAACGCCTGCACCGGCCGGATCAATGCCCATGCGACCCAAGGCATTTCGCCGACCCGCGCTTATGTTACGGCCGCGATGATCGAGGAGTTTGTCCGCCGCTCCAGGTAAGCGACTTTTCCTTGGCGGAGCCTGCCGCAGGAAGAGTCCCCGTACTCCCCTCCGTCCTTGACCGGCATGACAGCATGCCGCAGGACGCCGGGGGACTTCCTCCGGAGCTGCTGCTGCGCCTCACTCCCGCGTTATGGCCGTAGGGCCGGTCCATCGGATTCCGTCGGTGGAACCCTATGCCCGGCTTCTTTCGCATGCCTTTTGACCGGACTGCGGCTTCCATTCACTCGGGTGGAGAAATCGCAGTGCTAAGCAGCTATTTGTTTACATAATATTTACTATGTAACTTATAATCTCTTCATACGCTTAAGAACTTCGTGATATACAGGGCCTTATCCTTTAAGGAGCGGTCGCGGCGGCCCTCTCTTCCCGCAGGTATTTTTTTGCGAATCGCGAAGCTCGGATGTTATGATGAACATACCATCCCATCTCTTTCCAGGAGGTTGTTCACATGATGTATTCTAGATTCAAACCGCTATTTCAAGGGATTGTGTTCGTCCTTACCCTCCTGGGTCTATACACGATTGGCGCATCCCTCTATGATATTTTCTTTTAATTCGGCCAACGCTTCCTGTTCGCTCCTTTACAAGGAACTGCTTTTTAACCCTGTCCCCTCCGCATAGTCCAGTACCACATCTTCCCGTTCGGATATCCGAGCTTATTCACCCGGTCATGAACATGTTCGCCCTCCGCCGCATTTTCCCCTTCTTGAAGGACCGCCCGACTTACGATCTGTATAATCGGGCTTGTCCCTCCCACCCAAATGTTCATTGGTCCCAGTCACATGGCAGGATTTATGCTTACTCTGTAGAATAAAAGGGGTGAGGTGAGATGGAAATGTCCGAATCAAGGGCACTGCATACGGATACCGAACTGTTCGCCGCCTCCCTCTTCCAGCTGTGCGTTACGGTCTGGGAACGGACGGCCGATGATATTCCCGTGCGCATCGAGGATGGGGGCGTCATCGAACGGTTTACGCCGAACAGCGTCAAAATTAACGGCGCTTACTATATGCGAAGCGAATGCGAATTCCGGGTCGGTGTGGGGGATGCTCCCTCGCTGGAAGACCACTGAACGCATGATGTCTGCCTGCTGCGGGGGACGCAGATAAAAAGCAGAAGAAAGCCTGGTACGGCATCTCTTCTGCTCTTTGGCGTTCCTCTATTTAAGGGCCTTGATCAAAAAACGGGAGGCGTTGGTCCGGATGCCTTGGGC
This sequence comes from Paenibacillus caseinilyticus, assembly GCF_027533645.1. Classification (GTDB taxonomy): domain Bacteria; phylum Bacillota; class Bacilli; order Paenibacillales; family NBRC-103111; genus Paenibacillus_G; species Paenibacillus_G caseinilyticus. Next base: position 54,120 of record NZ_JAQAGY010000014.1, on the reverse strand, counting down.
TGTCCCGTACTCCTCTACGAAGGCGTCCAGCCGGGCAAGGTCGTGCCCGCACTCGCCGAAGCCGGGAATAATCGGCGTATGCGTCAGGAGAAAGAGCAGGTCCTCGTACCGCTCGTAAGTTTCGGTCACATCGGATTCCGTACACTCGACACGAGAGAAGCCGGCCTCCTGCAGCTCTTGCACATAACGCCGCATCAGCGTGCCCTCTTCAGCCCCTTCGTGCTGGCCCCGCCCGAAGAAGGCCTTCAGATTGCTCTTATCCCGCTCGCCCACCTGCTGTGTGAGGAATACGCCTCCCGGAGCGAGCACTCTTTGGGCCTCGGAGGCCGAGAAAGGCGAATGCCGGCAGGTAATCATATCAAAGAATCCGTCCGGAAAGTGCAAAGAGCCGGCATCCATCTGCAGGAAGCGCACAGGCTTTTCCCGACACCGTGCCCCATTGCTTATGGCCGTCTCGATCATGGCCGGGGACTGGTCGATCCCGACCGCGAGCCGCGCTTGGTCCGCGAAGTTCAGCAGGGCTTCGCCTCCGCCCGTCCCGATGTCCAGGACGAGGCTGCGTTGCCCGAGCACCCCCGCGGCCTCCCGGTACAGATCCACCCCTTGCGCATCCGCCGTACACCGCACCCTGCTGAAATCCCAGCCGTTCATCGAGCCTGCTGTGTCATAGAACGATCTATCGTTTGGTTCCTGTACCATCGTCGTGAGCATCCTTTCCGTTGTGCGAAAGTCCGTAAGCCTGAAGGGCCGGTCATGCGCCGATGTGCCGATCCCCCGTACCTACAGGTACGCAGGCATCTAGAACATGCCAGGCGGCCGCCGGCTCCAGCTCCGGCTTCCGGTGAATGTACCTTCCTTCCGTTCCACATACGTCCCGGACGCTCTCAGCCACGTTCATCCTGCTCAAGGGCAGACTTCTCCCTTGATAGCCGGTACGCGTTGCTGCCGGCCCGGGAACTAGCTGCTTCGAACGGTACGGAAGATCATCCGGTTCACCCCATCCTGGAAAAGTTACCCTGATTATACAGCGGGACCTCCGGGTCGTGCAACGGATGCACGGCCCTAGAGGTCCCGCTAGATTGGATATGACGCAGTTACCTATTTGTTTTGATTGCTTATTTACTTACTCGGTTAATTATTTGCTCGCTTACTTACTCATTGAAGTAAAATCCGCTTCTGCGCTCCGGTCCGCTTGGGCAAGCGAACGGTGGTACCCTTTCATGTAATAGATGCCCGCCATGAGAATCAGGAACAGCGGCCCCACTACCAAGGCGATGCGTGTCTCCGGGAAGTAAGCCATGAGGCATACGACGACGAAGAGGAACGCCAGGCACACATACGAAGCGACCGGGAACAGTGGCATCCGGTATGACAGGCCGGCCAGCTCCTGCTGCGGCAGCCTCTTGCGGAAGCGGATCTGCGCGACGAGAATCATCGCCCAAGTCCAGATGGCACCGAAGGTGGAGATGCTCGTAACCCAGACGAATACTTTCTCCGGCACAATATAATTGAGCACGACGCCGATGACCAGGGCCACGGCGGAAGCGAGGATTGCGAAGCCCGGCACGCCGCTCTTGGTCAGCTGCCCGAAGCGGGGTGCCGCTTCCCCTTGGCGAGAGAGGTTGAAGAGCATGCGGCCGGTGCTGAAGATGCCGCTGTTGCAGGAAGACAAGGCCGCGGTCAATACCACGAAGTTAATGATGCCGGCAGCCGCACCGATGCCGAGCTTCTCGAACATGAGCACGAACGGGCTGCCCTGTTGGCCGATCTCGTTCCACGGATAGATCGACATGATGACGAACAAGGCCCCGACGTAGAAGATCAAGATGCGCCAGAAGACGGTGTCGATCGCCCTGGCGAGCGTCTTGCGCGGATTCTGCACCTCGCCGGCCGTCACGCCGATCATCTCGATGCCGAGGTAAGCGAAGAAGACCATCTGCAGCGACATCAGCACCCCTTGGATGCCGTTCGGGAAGAAGCCCCCGTGCTGCCACAGATTGCTGATGCCGATCGCCACGCCTCCGTTGCCGAAGCCGAAGAGGATCAGCGCGAAGCCCATGACGATCATGAACAGAATCGTGACGATCTTGATGAGCGCGAACCAGAATTCGAACTCGCCGTACGCCTTCACTGCGACGAGATTGACCGCTGACATGAGGATAAGGGCGCCCAGTGCCCACAGCCAGCGCGGCGTGCCGGGGAACCAGTATTCCATATAGATCCCTACGGCCGTAATCTCGGCCATGCAGGTGACGATCCACAGGAACCAGTAGTTCCAACCGGTGAGATAACCGAAGACCGGTGAGATGTAGTTCCGCGCGTATCGGGAGAACGACCCGGCAACCGGCTGGTGGATCGCCATCTCCCCGAGCGCCCTCATAATGAAGAACATGACCAGCCCCGCAAGGCCGTAGGCCAAGAGGATACCGGGACCCGCCAGCTTGATGGCCGAGGCGGAGCCAAGGAACAGGCCCACCCCGATGGCCGCTCCGAGGGACATCAGCGTGATGTGCCGCTCCTCGAGGCCGCGGTGCAATTCAGTTGTCGTTTCCTTTTTCATAGAACCTTCCTCCCTGATATCGGTGCGCTATGTACTTTTGTAAGCGGTTACTACCTTGATGTAATGCATATTACCACAGCCGAACGCACTCCACTTTGTTGCTTACCCCAAACTTGGGACAGCCTATTTGTGAATAATCACGAATCCTGCCGAATAAAAGATGTGCATGCGCCCGAAATACTCTATAATACTTAAGTGAATTCCAGACAAATTATACATACAAAGGTGCTTAAATCCGTATGACCCTATCTTCTGACGAACGCTGGTTTCAGCGGAGCTTCGACTCCCTGGAAGAGCTTGCGGATGCGATCAGCGAAGTGCTGCGCTGCCCGGTCACGATCGAAGACCCAGGCTTCCGTCTGCTCGCTTACAGTTCGCATACCCCAAGTACCGATTCCGCCCGCATCGCCACGATCATCTCGCGCAAAGTGCCGGATCACGTCATCGCTTCCCTATGGAAGGAAGGCGTCATTACGCGGCTCATGGAGAGCGACGATCCGGTGCGCATTCCCGCCATCGCCGAAGTGGGCCTCGGCCCCCGCGTGGCCGTCTCGATCCGCAAGAACGGTATCGTACTCGGCCACATCTGGGTGATCGAAGAGAACCGGTCGCTCAGCGAGGACGATCTCCAGCAGCTGCTCAAAGGCGTCGGTGCCGCCCGGACGAAGCTGCTGCAGCACCAGACCCAGCGACGCAAGGAGCAGATGAGCCACCAGGACTTCTTCTGGCAGCTTCTGACGGGACACTTGCGCTCGCATGAAGCCGCCGCGGAGAAGGCTGCCCGGCTGCAGGTTTCGCTGCCCCCGTCGTTCATGACGGCGATCCTGCAGTTCGAGCGCGAGCTGCCCGAGAAGCTCGGCAGCGAGATCCCTTACCTCCTCTCCGCTGCCGGACGGGCCCGCTTCCCCTTGTTCGCTGTGCACAGGCACCAGCTGATTCTCTTAGCGGAGTGCCGGGATGCCCGGTCGCTGCTCGACCTCGAAGAGTCGCTCTCCCAGCTCGGGCGGCTGCTGCAGGAGCGCAGCCCGCTCGGCACGCCGGCCTGCGGCTGCAGCCTGGCCTACGCCGACTATGCCCGGATCGAGCAGAGCTACCGGGAAGCGCAGATGGTGCTCGGCATCAAATCGCGGTTCCCGGAGGAGACCTCGCAGATTCTTTTTTATAGAGAGCTGGGCTTCTACCGGTGGCTCCCGCTTTTCCACGAGCATAACGGGGCCAACCGGTATACGAACCCGTCTCTCGAGAAGCTGCGGGCTTACGACCGGGAGCATCACGGCTCCCTGATCGAGACGCTGGAGGCCTATCTGTCCTGCGACAGTAATATGAAGGAAGCGGCCGAGCGGCTACACATCCATGCGAATTCCCTGGCCTACCGGCTCAAGCGGATTGCCGATATCGGCGGTATTGACCTCGGCAGCATGGACCAGAAGGTGACGCTATACCTGGACCTCAAGACCGAGAAGCTCATGCCGGACAAGCCATGAAAGCGTTTGTGTAAAAAACACAAAGCCGTCCTCCGATTTTCTCCGTTCTTCACAATGCGGCGGCTGCGGTTCCCCTCTATACTGACCTTAGGTCAGAACGAACCCTTAAGGAGGCCGCAAGCCATGATTATCGGAGTACCCAAAGAAATTAAAAATAACGAAAACCGCGTCGCCATTACACCCGCAGGGGTGCTCGCCTTCGTGAAAGCCGGACATGCCGTCCTCGTCGAACAGGGCGCCGGACTCGGCAGCTCCTTCACGGACGCCGATTATACGGCAGCAGGTGCGGAGATCGTCCCCGCCGCCGCCGATGCCTGGAACCGCGCCGACATGGTCATGAAGGTCAAAGAACCGCTGGCCCAGGAGTACGTTCACTTCCGTGAAGGCCTCGTTCTCTTCACCTACCTTCACCTCGCGGCCGAACCGGAGCTGGCCCGTGCGCTGACGGAGAAGAAAGTGACCGCCATCGCCTACGAGACGGTCGAAGTGAACCGCACGCTTCCTCTTCTGACGCCGATGAGCGAAGTGGCGGGCCGCATGTCCGCCCAGATCGGCGCCCAGTTTCTCGAGAAGTCGAAGGGCGGCCAAGGCATTCTGCTCGGCGGCGTGCCTGGCGTGAAGCCAGCTAAGGTCACGATCATCGGCGGCGGAGTCGTCGGCACCAATGCAGCCAAAATCGCCAGCGGCCTCGGCGCCGACGTCACGATCATGGACCTCAGCCCCGAGCGGCTGCGCCAGCTCAGCGATATTTTCGGCTCATCCGTGAAGACGCTCGTATCGAATCCGTACACGATCGCCGAAGAAGTCGCGGCAAGCGACCTGGTCATCGGCGCGGTGCTGATCCCGGGTGCGCGCGCTCCGAAGCTCGTCACCGAAGAGATGGTGAAGACGATGAAGGCGGGCTCGGTCATCGTGGACGTCGCGATCGACCAAGGAGGCATCGTCGAGACAGCCGACCGCATCACGACGCATGACGCTCCGACGTATGTGAAGCACGGCGTGCTCCACTACGCGGTCGCCAACATGCCGGGCGCCGTGCCCCGCACCTCGACGATCGCCCTGACGAACGTAACCGTGCCATATGCTCTCCAGATTGCGAAGCAGGGCGTGTTCGGGGCGATCAAGAACAACCGGACGCTGCTCCTCGGCGTCAACACCGCCGCAGGCAGCGTCACGTACGAAGCTGTAGCGAAGGATCTCGGATACACTTATGTGCCGGTAGAGAAAGCGCTGGAGCGCGAGCTCGCCACCGTTTGACCATTGGATAAATAATAACACGAATCCGTAAGCACCGGTAGGAACCCAAAGTCCCCCAGTCGGCAGGCCTGGGGGACTTTGGGTTCGATGCCGCGAAGGAGGCAGGAACATCATGACGCTAGGGTATCGGGACACTTGGGCCGAGATTTCGCTCGATGCGATCGAACACAACACCCGGATGACGAAGGCGGCGCTAACCCCCTCCTGCCGGTTCATGGCCGTCGTGAAGGCGGACGGGTACGGCCACGGCGCGGCGGAGACGGCACGTGCCGCCCTGCGGGGCGGGGCAGATTATCTGGCCGTCGCCTTCGTCGACGAGGGCCTGCAGCTGCGCCGCGCCGGCATCACCGCGCCCGTGCTCGTGCTGGGTTACACCCCGCCTCACGCCGTTGAAGCAGCCGTCCGGTACGGACTGACGCTGACCGTCTTCACCGATGATGTCCTGGCGGAAGCCATCGCCTGTACCGACAGGCTCGCGATGCCCCTGCCCGTCCACTTCAAAGTGGATACGGGCATGACGCGCATCGGCGTCACATCGGCCGCCGACCTCGTGCGGCTCGTCCGTACGGCCTCGGCTTCCCGCTATGTGCTGGCCGAAGGGCTCTTCACGCACTTCGCCTGTGCGGACGGGCCCGACGACGCCTACACCCGCGAGCAGTTCGCCGCCTTCGACGCCTGCCGGGACGCGCTTCGGGAGAGCGGCCTGCATGTGCCGCTGCACCACTGCTGCAATTCGGCCGCGACGCTTCGCTACCCGGAGCTGCATCTGGACATGGTCCGCTTCGGTATCTCCCTCTACGGGCTGATGCCCTCGGAGGACTGCCGCGAATACGGGCGCTATCTCATTGCAGCCATGTCGCTGCGTACGCGCATCGTCTCTCTGCGCCGCATCCCGGCAGGCCGCACGGTAAGCTATGGCGGCACTTTCACCGCGCAGCGCGAGACGCTGATCGCCACGCTGCCGGCGGGCTACGCCGACGGGCTCTCCCGGCGCCTCTCCGGCCGGGGCTGCGCCCTGCTCCGCGGGCAGCGGGCTCCCATCGCCGGGCGCGTCTGCATGGACCAGACGATGCTCGACGTCACCGATGTGCCGGGCGTGGAGCTAGGGGACGAAGTGACCCTCTTCGGCCTCGCGGGCGGCAGCGTGCTTCCCGTCGACGAAGTGGCGGAGCTCATGGAGACGATCCCATACGAGACCGTGTGCCTCATCGGCAAGCGGGTGCCTCGCGTCTATACCCGCGGCGGGCGGATCACCAGCACGTGGAACGGACTGCTGTAAGGAGCCGGTCCAACACCAGGCGGCGGCACATCTATGCCGCTGCCCTCCTCTTGCGGGGCGCCTTCGCGCCGGCCATTTGCCGAAGCGAAGGCGCCCTTGCTTTATGTGAACAGGCATCGCTTGAATTATCGGAGTGGAGTGTACCCTGCCCCTCAAGGTCCGCCGGGGCGCTATACCTTGGTGGCCGTGATCGAGATCAGGTTCATATACTTCCCGTCATCCGCATGGAGCAGCGGGATATTGCCGCGAGCATGGTCGTTGTCGCACTGAAGCCACTCGTGCCAAGCTTTCGAGAAGCAGTGCATTTCTCTTACCGATTCAACGGTAACATGCGGCGACGGCTCCCATAGTTCCCGCCACCAGCGGCAAGTATGCCAATGAATCTCTTCCGTCTCAGAGGGCAAGAACGGCTGCAGCGCCTCGGGCAGGCCTCCACTATACTCCCGCTTTAGCCCCGGTACCGCAATAGCGAGCAGGCCTCCCTCTTTGACCAGCGGTGATAGATGGCTGTCTAAGTAGTGTTCATTCCCCCCGAAATATTGGTAAGCGTCGATGCTAATGACGGCATCAAAATATGCATTCGCAAAAGGCAGACTGCGGGCATCCGCATGAATAGGCACAATTTGTCCGTCCAGACCGAACTCCCGGAATCGTTGGTAGTTGTCCGTTGCACTGATCCATAAATCAGCGGCAAATACGGTGACGCCAAACCTTTGCGCCAAAAAGATGGAGGTAAGCCCGGTCCCGCAGCCCAAATCCAGCACCCGCATCCCTTTATGCAGAGGCAGATCTGCGGTTAATTCCTCGATGATGACCAGAGAACTCGGCCCCATGAGATGGGCTCTTATGAATTCCGCGCTGCCCAGATCCCGTTGGTTCATCGCTCGTCCTCCCCTCCTTTCGCAGCCGGATAGATCCAATAAGTCAAATCTTGATCTTGCTTATCGATTTGAAATCCCAACTTCAACAAGACATGCTTGGAAGCGGTATTGTCATGTGCGCATCTTGCCGCTATGATCTTGACTTCGTCATGACGCAGAGCCCATTCGAGTAAGGTTCGAGCAGCTTCAAAGCAGTACCCCTTGCGGCGGTGGCTGTCATTCGTGGCAAACCCCATTTCGATCCTGCCGTTCTGATCGGGATTTCCTAGAAACCCGATCCCTCCAACAATTTCACGCGTTTCTTTTTCCAATATAATCCACGAATCAAATCCTCTGGTGCCGTTATGCCGGATCCATTGTTCCCGAAAGTAAGGCAATGCCTCCAAAAAATCCGGGCCCGGCCATTCGCCGTTGGTTTTGTAATCCATGGCCTCCAATGCACCGAGATCTTGCCGAGAAGCTGCGTCGATTAACTCCAGATCAAGAGTCTGTAACAGAAGCCGATTCGTTTGAAGTTTCATGCAGGGTCCGCCTCCCAGAGGTTTTCTTTCAGACTACCACAGCCCCTGCAAAATGTAAGGGAAAGAACCGTTGTAACCAAACTGCGCTGCACGTATTCATGAAATGGATTGTACCGCCCCAGATAAGAACATCATCAAAATTGACCCTCTCTAGTAGCATAAAGCGCTGGAGGTGAACAAAACGACTCTCGTCACGCCCCAAGAAGAAAAACGCCTGTCGGCGTCCTTTAAAATCTCTGCGTGCCGTCCATACGTTGGTGCAAAAAAGCGCACACTGCCAATGCAGCATGCGCTCATTCCCGTACATTTCCGTTATACCTCTGGCACTCCGCGGCCTGTACTCTGGCTTACTTGCCTCCGTCCGGCGCGCAGTATCCGTCGCCGCACGCATCGCCGCCCTCGACCACTTGCAGCAAAGACGCTTCGCCCCATGCCTTGTGCAGCGTATCCAGGAACAGGCTGCTCGGCTGGGCGCCGGAGACCGCATACTTGCGGTCGATGACGAAGAACGGCACGCCCCGGACGCCCAGTCTCGCCGCTTCCTCCTCATCTTCCCGCACATTCTGCGCATACGCTCCTCCCGCCAGCGCGGCAGCAGCTTCCTTCGCATCGAGTCCTGCTTCCGAGGCGAGCGCGACCAGCGTCTCATGATGCCCAAGGTGCTTGGAATCCGTAAAGTAAGCCCGGAACAGCCGCTCCGCCAGCTCGTTCCCCTTGCCGTTCCGCGCCGCGAAGTGCGTCAGACGGTGGGCATCGAAGGTGTTCGTCAGGATCATGTCGTCAAAGTTGAACGAGAGTCCGGCCGCCTTTGCCGTTGCCCCTACACGTTCATTGTTGGCGAGAGCCTGCTCGCGGCTCATGCCGTATTTGGCGGCCAGCATATCGTGGACGTCGAAGTCCACATCACGTTCCGCTTGGGGATCCAGCTCGAAGGAACGGAATATCACTTCGACCGATTCCTTATGGGGGAACTGCACCAGCGCCGCTTCAAAATGCCGTTTGCCGATATAGCAGAACGGGCACATAAAATCCGACCAGATTTCGACTTTCATAGTAAGCACAACCTTTCAGGAGTTCTTCCACGGGTCAGGGGACCGATGAGGTTCTTCAGGTGACCAGAGATTCTTGAGGCTTCCCCTTCGACGGCAGCCTGCGATCTGGGCGACATGCCCGCCGGCAGCAAAATAGACATAGCAGGATAACTTCCTTTCGTGTGGAGAAGTACCCGGATTGCCTCTTTACCTGTATCCATTATAGTTACACCATTATCGCTTGTCAACCTTACTCCGATGGAGGCTGTCGTACGATCTCCCCTATTTGCTTTCCCCATACCCGCCTTCTTGCTCCTCTTTGTGGATACACGGCCTTCCGGAAGTAGGATCGGCTTTTCGCTCGGCTTTGGTTCGGCCCCTTCCTCCCAAGTATTGACAAAGATTTAGACCGCATGCATAATAGTCAATGTATTGACTATTTACTTTATTTTCATCGTTCTTATGATCGACTTTTTTGCAAGGAGCGTCCTATGGATTCCAAAGTCAACTTGATTCTGAACCTGCTTCGCGCGTCGGTCCTTCTGAACCGCACAGGCCTGAAGCTCGTGGAAGGCACCGCCATCGCCAGTGTGCAGCAGTGGCAGCTGCTCGGCATCATTGCAGAGAACGAAGGCATCTGCCTCAGCAAGCTCTGCGAGGACACGCTGGTGACCAAGCAGAACATTACGGGACTGGTGGACAGAATGCGCAGGGCGGGTATGATCGAAGCCTGGAGCGATCCGGAGGACAAGCGGATGACCCGGCTCCGGCTGACACCGGACGGTGCCCGGACCCTCGAGGAGATCCGTCCCCGGGCCGAGGCGAGCAACGAGGCGATGCTGGAGGCCTTCAGCGAGGAGGAGTTAGGGCGGTTCGACGAGATGGTGCAGCGTCTCGTGCGCTCACTCCGTGCCCAGTCCGGCGCGTAGAACAGAATCACAGCCCAGAAGAAGGAGCGGATGAACCATGTCTATGAAAGGCAGAACAGCGATCATTACAGGAGCCAGCCGGGGGATCGGCGCCGCCGCGGCCCGGCTGCTTGCCGAACGCGGAGCGAACGTCATCGTGAATTATGCGAGCAGCGCCGACGCAGCGGAGCGTGTGGTGGCTGCCATCCGCAGCCAAGGCGGCAGCGCGGCTGCCATACGGGCCGATGCCCGGAATGCCGCGGAGATGGAAGCGCTCACCAGCGAAGCCGTACGCACCTTCGGGAGTGTGGACATTCTCGTCCACAATGCCGGCATGAGCTTTGCCAAGAAATCCTTCGAGGACATGGCCTGGGAGGAATTTATCCAGAAGACGGATGACGAGCTCCAGGCCGCTTTCGTCTCGACCAAGGCCGTGCTTCCCTATATGAAGGAGCGGCAGTACGGCAGGCTGGTCTATGTGTCGAGCGGGCTGAGCAACCATGCGGGGCAGAACTTCATCGCCCACGGCACGTCGAAGGGCGCCCTGAACAGCTTCGTCCGGTATATCGCCCAGGAACTGGCCGGAGCGGGCATCACGGCGAACACCGTCTCGCCGGGCCTGGTCGAGACCGATGCGACCGCCTCCATTCCTGAAGCGTTCAAGCAGCAGCAGGCCTCCTGGATTCCGCTCGGCCGCATCGGTCAGCCGGAGGATATCGCGAAGGCGATCGCCTTCTATGCCAGTGACGACAGCGCCTACATCACGGGAGCCTATCTTCCGGTCAGCGGCGGAGGCGAGATGAATTAACGGAACGGGGGAAGAGCCTGCTGCAGGAAATCTCCCGCCGCAGGGGATATCACTTCGGAGCCCGGCCCCTCACCTAGTTGTTGAGGTGCCCTGCCGTTGAAGTCCTCTCCCCCTGGCCTCCACTTCATCCGCCGCCGAGGGGTACTGATATTTCGGAATACCGGTTTTCCGGTATTTTCGCTTTCCGGGATTCCGGCATACTGAATTCCGGTACAGGCCCCATTCCGCTGCCTCGAAGGCCGCCACAGCAAATACCCGCCGGTATACTCTGTCCCGGCGGGTATTTGCTGTAAGCCAAAGCGTGCATCGGAGCTGCCGTTCCGTAGTAAGCGCATCTCCATGCTGCTGACCGGAACCTCGCTTGTACAAGAGCCGGATGCGCGGTTAGCGGCAACCTCCCGGCCAGCAGCCACCCTTGTCACTCCGCAAGCTCCTGCCCCTTCGTTTCCTTGCCAAGGAACAGCACCGCAAGCGCACCGATCACAATCGCCGCGAAGAACAGACTGAAGATCGCGGGAATGCCTACCGAGCGGGCCACGAGCATGCCGACGAGGAACGGGGCGATCACCCCGCCGACCCTGCCGAAGGAGGCGGCCAGTCCAACGCCGGTCGAGCGGACCGAGGTCGGGTAGAGCTCGGGCGTGTAGGCGTACAAGCCTCCCCAGGCGCCGAGATTGAAGAAGGAGAGGCAGAAGCCCGCGGCGAGCAGCATGCCTTCCGTCTGCGCATTGCCGAACCAGATCGCGCTGAGCGCCGTCAGGAACAGATACCCGGCAATCACGAATTTGCGGCCGAATTTCTCAATGAAATACGCGGCGGTAAAGTAGCCCGGCAGCTGCGCGATCGTCATCAGCAGCACATACTGGAAGCTCTTCACCAGGGTGAAGCCCTTCAGCATCATCACGCTCGGCAGCCAGAGGAACATGCCGTAGTAGGAGAAGACCACGGTGAACCACAGGGTCCACAGCATGATCGTCGACCGGCGGTGCTCCGGCGACCAGACCTCGGCGATCCGCTCCCGGAAGGGGGTCCGCTGCGCGCGGTTCAAGAACCGCTTCGGCTCCTCGATTGCCTGCCGCAGATAGAGCGCATACAGCGCCGGCACGGCGCCGACCGCGAAGCCCGCCTGCCAGCCGTACTTCGGAATGACGAAGTACGCGATGAGCGCCGCCGCCAGCCACCCGCCGGCCCAGAAGCTCTCGAGGAGCACGACGGCCCGCCCTCTCTCCCGGGCCGGCACCGACTCCGATACGAGCGTGGAGGCTACAGGCAGCTCACCGCCTAAGCCTACGCCGGCAATGAAGCGCAGGACGCACAGCACCGCGAAGCCGGTGGCCAGGGCCGACAGTCCAGTCGCAGCCGAGAAGAGCAGCAGCGTCCAGAGCAGGATGGCCTTGCGCCCGTACCGGTCGGCCAGAAGCCCGGCTAGGGCGGCCCCGACCACCATCCCGACCGAGTTGATGCTCGTGAACAGGCCGACCTGCTGGGGGGTCAGGTGCCACTGCACGGCAAGCGCCGCAGCGATGAAAGAGATCAGACCGATATCCATTGCGTCGAATAACCAGCTCAGTCCTGCCGAGAACAGCAGCTTGCGCTGTTTGGGATCTTGCCATACCTCCAAGCGGTTCATGGTCTTCACTCCTTCTCTTATTCCTTATGCATAACCAACACGGAGGAAGTTTAACCATGCTTCGCCCCAAGCCATCTCCCCTTATTCACTCCCCTCTCCCAAACCGTTCCATACGCCCTCCGCAATCGGCTGCCAGACCGTACCCTATGTCCTCTGCCTGCTTCACAAGAATCAAGCACCTGTATACGGATGAGGAAGGAGCCGCCCCCATTCTACCACTCTATCTCAAGGGCAGGTAAAGTCAAGTAGAAGGCCGTCCCTTGACCAAGCTCGCTCTCCGCCCAGATCCGCCCGCCGTGCCGGGTGACCAGCTCCCTGCAGATGGACAGGCCCAGACCGCTGCCCGTGGAATCTTCCCCGCGATAAGCGCGTTCGAAGATACGGGCCAAATCCCGCGGCGCAATCCCTACCCCATCGTCACGGACGCTGTAGCAAGCTTCCCGGGTATCCGCCAAATAAACGGCCGACACCTGTATCCGGGTGCCGGGCGGGTTGTGCCGGATCGCGTTCGTAAACAAATTGCCCAGCACCTGCTCCATCCGCCCGGGATCTGCCATCACATAGTAGCCGGGATCCGCGGGCAGCTCCACAGTCAGAAGGCCGCTGAAGCCCGCATGCCGCAGGTCCGTCTCGTACTGCACGTACAGCCGCTTGATCAGAGCATCCGCCGCAATGGGCTCGGGAGAGAAGGAGAGTGCTTCCTCATCCCTTGTACTCAGCTGCACGAGATCGGCCATCAGCCGTCGCAGGCCGGCAACTTTGGCATGGATCACCTGCAGTACCTGCCGCTGCTCGGCCGCTCCTTTCATCGTGCCGTCGAGCAGGGCCGACACGTAGCCCTGGATCGTCGTCATCGGCGTGCCGAGATCATGGGAGATGCCCTGGAGGAGGTGCCTTCGGGCCATTTCCATCCGGGAGAGGTCGCGCGTCCGCTCTTCCACCTGCCGCTCCAGCTCCTCAACCATGCGGGATTGGGCCATCGAGATCGCGGCCTGGGCGGAGAGCATTTCGATCGTATGGAGGCGGCCGGACGTAAAGACATGCGGCGTCTTGCGGTTCTCGAGATAGAGTACGGCCAGCATACGGCCCTGCTGCCGGATCGGCATGCACAGCACCGACCGGGGGCGGACGCCCTGCAGGTACGCATCGCGCCCAAAAGCCGCCTCGAGCGTTCCGCTGTCCCCTGGCACACGCTGCTGCGTGCGGATCGTGTAGCGGAGGAGAGACACCGGAAGGCCAAGCTCGGGATCGCCGGCCGGGACGGCCTCCAAGGGGGTCGAGCCGAGCCGGATGTGCACACGCAGGCTCGGAGCCTCATGTTCGGAGCGTGCTGCCGCTGACCCTGCAGCCGGCTCTCCTGCCCCCCGTCCCACAGGAACACCGCTCCAAGCAGGCAGGACAGCAGCACTCCCGCCTCTCTCCTTGTCCGCTTCCGTATACCCCGGCGCCCTGCTGCCCGCACTTTCCGGACCGGTATCCCTCACGTCATCCTTCCAGCCGGACCGTCCAAGTGCGCTCTTCCCTTGGTCTTGATCTCGATCACGATTCCGATCACGATTTCTATCTCGATTTCTATCACGATCTCTATCACGATTTCGATCACGATCACCATCGCAATCTCCTAATGCCCCGTCCGCCCAGACCTCCCATTGCCCTTCCGTGCCGGACTCTACACCTCCGGCGGCAGGCCCGCCATCACCGGAGCCTCCCACAGTCCCCAGCGCCTCGATACTCCAGCCCTGCACACCAGGCAGCAGGAGGGCCCCCCGGTCCGCTCCCGATACCGTGAGCATCAGTCGCATCAACTGCTCCAGCAGAGGCGGCAGGGAGACCTCGCTCGAGAGCAGGCGGGAGGCATGCAGCACGGCGGACAGATCTAGTGCATCAGCCAGGCCTGCGGTCAAGGGCGCACCTTCCGGCCCAGTGCCGAAGGCGGTAGAGCCTGAATCCTCCTCCGGGCTCTCCAGGAACTCGGCACGGAAGAGCGACTGCAGGTGCACAGCCTTGGCCTCGGCGCCCCACCGCTGGTAGGCCCGGACCGTCCGCCGGGCGAACATGGCCGCCGCCGTGCCAAGCCCCTGCTCCGCCAGATAGAGCGCCGTCCGCTCGAGAATCAGCGCTTCGTGCCGGAGCAGCCCGCTCCCGGCAGCAGCCTCCAAGGAGGCTTGGTACAATCGGAGCGCTTCCCGTACGCGTCCGCCCGCACGCTCACGCTCTGCCTGCAGCAGCAGGCAAGCATGCCCGAAGTTGGCTTCATTCTGCTCTGCATACCGCCGCAGGCGCCCGAGGCAGGAATGCAGCTGGCGCTTCAGCCGGCGGCGTGTGCGTATCCTTGCAGCTCCCGCACGTGTCCATTCCGCCGCCGCAGCCAAACCGCACAGCAGGTAATAATCCGCGGTGGTGTAATGGCCGGAGGCGTAGCGGAGCCACTTGCCGGCCTGTGCACCGTACTTCAGCGCCTCCGCGTAATCATGGAACAAGCAGGCATGCCACATCTGCCTGCTGTAATACTCGTATAGAAGAAGCATCTTGCCCTGCTTCTCCCATGTACGGATAGTCCGTTGTTCCTCATCCGGGCGGATCCCGAGCAGGCAGGAGCCCGGCTCCTTCCCCCGGAGCCGCATGGCGGTGCTCCGCATGAGCCCGAGCATCAGCTCCACATCCCCATTCTGCAGACGCCGCACGGCCTCCAGATCGCACTCTATCCGCCCGAGCAGTTCCGGCAGCGGCAGGCCGGCGTATTCCTCCATCGTATGGAGCGCCAGCAGCGCGTAGGCCGCGAACAGCGCATCGCCTTCTTCCATCGCTTGGCGGTATAGCTGCTGCAGCGGCGCGATCGATGCCGTGAGCGGCTCGTACCATGGACGGACATAGACCTGCTCCGTGAGTTCGCTCCTGGCCCGGAAGGACTGGTGCACGGACGGCTCTAGCGCAGCCGCAGCCGCAGCCTCGGCCGCCACGCCGCCCAGCCGGAAGTCCCCCCATTTGCCGATCAGCATTCCCGCCAGGTTGATAAGGCCGTACCGGGACACCGAGGAATTCCCGTGCTGAAGCGTATAGCCCGCCAGCTTGATGGAGTTGAGCGCGCCCAGCTTGCGGTTCACGAAGAAGGTGGGCACGACCAGCGCAGCATGCAGCTGGACCGTAAGAACGGCTTCGTCGCCGGACAGCCACGGCAGCCGGAGCCGGCCGCCGGCAGATCGTGCGGCGAACCGCCGGCGCAGAGAATAGGCCTCTATCAGCATGACCGCATCGCGCGGTTCTTCCGCCAGCACCGTGCCGAGCAGCCGCAGCCCCCGGACCGCAGTGCGGATCGCCTCCGTATACAGCCCCTTCTGCGTCTGCAGCACGGCCAGCGTATAACACACCTGCGCCTGCTGCACCAGTGTCCGGGCCTCCTGCCCCATGCGGCGCAGCACGCTCTCCGCTTCGCCGACGCTGCCGAGCATGTATAAGGCACCTGCGTAGTCCAGCTCCAGCTCGAAGCGCTGCCCGTGAGGCAATCTCCCGGCCTCAGCGGGATATTCGTGCAGAGCCAGCGACAGATGCCGCAGCGCCAGATCGAAGGCCCCGCACCGTGCAGCCTCCCTGCCGGCTCTTGCGCTCAGCTCCACGCACCGGCGGATCTCCTCGGGATCCGTCCACAACCTGCGGCTCTCGCCCAGGTGATGGGCCAGGCGGAACAGCTCTGCCCCCTCCGCCAGTTCTCCCGTCTGCCTGTACAGGCACCGGGCAATCGCTTGGTGCGTCCGTTCGCGCTCGGCTTCCCCCGTCTGCGCGTAGAAATAATCCGCGATCTCCTGATGGCTGAACCGGCACCGGCTGTCCACAGCCCCCTCTGCCGCAGGTGACCCGGAAGCACGGCGTGATCCCATATCCCGATGGGTACCCATATCCCCGTGCGACCCCATATCCCGATGGGTACCCATATCCCCGTGCGACCCCATATCCCGATGGGTACCCATATCACGATGTGACTCCATATCACGATGTGACCCCATATCACGAAGGATCCAGCCGCTCTCCAGCGCCTGCTGCATCATCGCCTCCCAGTCCGGCACCGGCACCTCTGCGCTGCCGAGCAGTGAGACCGCCAAGCGAAAGTCGAAGTTCTCCCCCCAGCAGGCGGCTATCCGCAGAGCGGTGACCAGCGGGCCGGGCAGGCGCTGCTGCCGGATGCGCAGCAGATCCGGCAGCAGACCCTCACCCATCTCCCGCCGGATCCGCTCTTCGCTCCAGCTCCATCCGCTCCCCGCCTCATGCCTCAAGTGGCCGGCCGCATACAGCGTCTGCAGATACTGGTGTACATGCAGCGGGAAGCCGCCGGTCTTGTCCCATACCGCTCCGGCGAGCGAGACCGTCTCATGCTCCTCCCGGCCGGTCACCTCTGCAAGCATCTCGTTCACATGATCGACCCGGAGCGGCAGGATCTGCACCTCCGACAGCTCCTGCCGCTCCCGCAGCACTTCTAGTAGAGAGGGCACCGTCCCCTCGCCGGCTCCAGTACGGACCGTGCCTACGAGCAGCAGTCCGGGCTGATCTCCCCAAGCCCCCTCTTCCAGCCACCGCAGCGAACCCGAGTCGGCCCACTGCAGGTCCTCGAGGCACAGCAGGAGGGCCTGTCCGGGTTCCGCTGCGATCCGCAGCCACCCGCGGATCGCATAATGCAGCCGCTGCTGCCGGTCCTGATGCGGCAGCAGCGGCTCATAGGGCTGCGCTCCGGTGATCCATTCCAGCTCGGGGACGAGCTCGAGGATCAGCCCGAGGCTGCCGCCCATGCCGGAGAACAGGCGCTCCTTCCAGCGGAGGATCTCGCCGCCCTCCAGGGTGAGAATGCGCCGGACCCAGCCTGCGATCGCCTGGCGGATGCCCCCGTAGGGCACCCCGGCCCTCATTTTGTCCCAGGATCCGCTCAGAATGACGGCCTCCGGATGGGTATGCAGGACCTCTTCGCAGAATGCGCGGAGCACGGAGGACTTGCCGACCCCCGCCGCTCCGGACAGCAGCACGAAGCGGGAGCCGGATACCGATCCTTCCGTCTGCCGGAGAAGCCCCAGCAGGTACTGCAGCTCTGCCGAGCGTCCGAGGCACTGCGGCAGGGTGAGCACCGGCGGAGCATCCGATGCCCCGAGTGGAAAGGCAGGGATATCCCCCGCCGTCCGCAGGTGCTCCAGGCAGCGGTGCAGATCTCGCGCAAGTCCTCCGGCGCTCGCATACCGGGCTGCCGGGTCCTTCGCCAGACACTTCATCACCACACCGGACAGCGGGGCCGGAGTATCCGCCCGCAGCGTCTCGGGGCGCCGGGGCGTCAAGGCCACATGGGCATAGAGCAGTCCCGCCGCATCTTCCGCCAGGAAGGGCGGCCGGCCCGTCAGCGCTTCGTAGAACAACGCGCCGAGTGAATAGACATTGCTGGGCGGACCGATCCCGTGGTCCATTCGCCCGGTCTGCTCCGGCGAGAGATAGAGCAGGGAATCGCCGGTCTCCTCGTCCGGACCCGCCGCCGGCAGCTGCGCATCCAAGGTGCGGATTCCGGGATCGGCCAGTTCCGCCGTATGAGCTTCCGGATGTATCCGAAAGGACGCAGGGCACAGACACCAGAGCATCCGCCCCGACCGGTGAATCTCCTCTACGGCCTGGGCTGCAGAGACGGCAAAAGATAGAACGTCTTCGAGCGGGCTATAAAGAAAGCGCTTACCATATGCGGTTTCGGCATCCCCGGTCGGCCGGTCCCCCGGAACGGCCGCTCCATACTCCAGGAGGCCCGGTCGGGTCAGCGATGACAGCTCCGGCCCCGCCGTCCTCTCCCGATGCGGCGTCCCTGCTCCTGCCGTCTGCCGCAGGAAGCCCTGCTCCGTGAGGCTGGCCGCCTCTCTCACTGCCGCTGCCTCCAGGCCCTCGGGACCGGCGCTCCCGGCGTCCCCCTGGCCGCCCTCAGGGCAGCATTCTCCCCTATGCCGCTGTGCTCCGCCGCCGGGCGTCGCATCGGCCTGTCCCTTCCTCCGCATCCTCGTCCCCCTCCCCGGTTATATCCAGCTCTTCCAGTCGCTGTTCCACGGCAATCCTTGCTCGTACCGCTGCCGGTCCTCCTCCTGCAGCTTGCCCAGTACGGGGAATCCGAATATCTCGTACTCGTACATAGGCCAAATGCGGCAGTGCTTCGAGGTGGAACCGGACCTGGCCAGTATCGCATTCACCGCTCGCCGTGCCGCTTCGTTCGCCCCTTCCATCGTGGCCAGGTCCGTATTGGTCCGCACGTAATCGGAGGCAAGCAGCAGATTCGGGATCTTCGTCCCGGCCTCCGGACGCAGCTCCCACGAGCCGACCGCATTGATCAGCAGCGGCTCCAGATTCACCTCCCGGTGCGGGGAAGTGTCCATGACGTCGCTGTCCATATGCCAGCCGATGAGGATTTCGTCGCTCAGAATCTCTTCGTCCACGTTGAGACATTTTTGGAGCTGGGCCCATACTTCCTCCTTGATCTGCTGGGGATTGCACTGCTTCGCCGTCAGCTCCGGGTGGACGATGCCCCGTGCTTCCCAATTGGAGATATCCACGGAGAGGATGCCCTTCACCGTACCGTCGCCGTACTTCTTCCAGTCCACCCCGCGCCAGAACTGCCGCTGGGAGACGGAGGTCAGACCCCATGGCGCATCCATATGCGACACATGGCCGTGGATGATCGGCACGTCCTCGCTCAGGTAGAACTGGATGCCGTTCATCCAGTCGACATACTCCTTCAGCCGTGTGATATTCCCGAGCACCGGGTCCGCCTCCGTCAGCGCGGGGTCGATCAGCCCCGCCATGACTTCGACCGGCAGCGCCGCAATATAGTAATCCCCGTGGACCTCCCGCTCCAGGCCGCCGCTCTCCGTCACCGTCACACCGTCGATCTGCCCTTCCCTGCAGTGCAGCCGGGTCACCGCCGTCTGGTTGTGATAGACGAGCCCCTTATCGATGAGGAATTCCATCCACGGGTTGATCCAGACCTCGTTTGTCGGCCCGTCGAGCAGCGACACGTAGCTGTGCCGCCCCGGCGAGATGAGGTCGAGGGACAATTGGGCCTGGACCGATCCGACCGTTTTGGCATTGGCTTTCTTCGGGTCGCAGGCGATCAGCGCCTTGACCACACCGGCGAACCCGTTCTGGTAGGCCCGCGACCGATCTTCCGCCTCGATGAAATCCCACCAGTCCATCAGCTGGTATTCCCCGTCCCAGCGTTCCCTGCAGCTCGTCATGATCTGCCAGAGCTTCCCCATGAAGAACTTCGTATCCTCTTCCGTGATGCTGACCCCGTAGGGGGCGTGATGATCCTGGAAGCTTGTCCGGTTAATTATAAAATCCTTGAGCGACAGGCTCATCTTGGCCGACAGCTGAAAGAGCGGTGCCTTGGATGTGGCAAAGCCCAGCCGCGACACGGGGACAAGGTGGTCGTAGACGGTGTCCTTCTTCGGGTCTCCGGACGGGATGCGCTGCATGGTGTCAATGACGTGGCGGTAGAAGCGCGGAAAAATCCGGAAGCCGTGCTCCCCCGGCAAATTCTTCAGCCCGCTCCCCCCGGCGGCCTCTGCCGCATAGCTTCTTGCTTTGCCGCCGAAGATCCCCCGCTTCTCGTACAGCTCCACCGCAAACCCACGCTCGAGCAGCTCGTGCGCTGCCGTCAATCCGGCCACGCCGCCTCCGAGGATGACGACTTTCCTTCTCTCTTCCATGCAGGATTCCCCCTTGATATCTAAGTAGGATTCAAGATTCATTGCCAAGCCGCAGGCCGGACGATGCGGAATCGGCCCTTCGCTCCGGCACGCCGGATTGAAACTTGTAGCCGATTCCGCGAATATTGACGATATACCGGGGGTGGGCCGGATCGTCCTCGATTTTCTTGCGCAGATTGCTCATATGTACCATGACCGTGCGGTAATCGCCCCAGTGCTCCTCTCCCCAGACCGCGGTGTAGAGCTGTTCGTATTCAAAAATCCGGTTCGGATGGCAGGCGAGCTTCAGCAGGAGGTCGAACTCCGTAGCCGACAGCGCGACGGCTCCGCCCCTTACCTGTACTTCCCTTGTACCCGGCAGAATGAGCAAGTCGCCGCATATGATCTCCTTCGGCTCCGGCGCTTCCTCTGAAAGCCCGGCGGGACGGACCGCAGCCCGCCGAAGCAGCGCCCGGACGCGGGCGAGGAACTCCTGCGGATCGAACGGCTTCGTCATATAGTCGTCGCCGCCTACGCCAAGACCCAGCACCTTATCCGCCACTTCTTCTTTGCAGGTGACGAACAGCACCGGAATTTCGGTGAAGGCGCGCAGTTTGCGGCACAGTTCGAACCCGTCCGTCCCCGGAATCCGGACATCGAGCACGATGAGATCCGGCTGGCGTTCCTTCACCCATTGCAGCACGCCATCCCCATGCCCCACCGCCTCCGTAACGAAGCCTTCCTTATGCAGATACAGCCGCATGAATTCGCATATGTCCCGGTCGTCCTCCACAATGAACACCGTTTCTCCAGCCATGGAATCCATCCTCCTCGTTGGTTTGCCGCTTCGGCTGCCTCCGTTGAACGCAGGATACACTCCGTATCAACTTATTCCCTATTATAGCAATAAGTGGTTTGGCTGGAATAGTCATTTGTTCACACGCGCAGGTTCTCTCTCTTCTCGCCAAAAAGAAAAGCCGAATGTATTCCGAGGCTTCTTGACTGCCAGCCCGCAGAATACATTCGGTTGTTTGCCTGAGATAAAAATAAAAAGCCAGAGGGCGCCCTGTGATAAGCATCCCGCTGGCGGTATGATTGCGCTTTACTTCCCCTCTTCATTCTCCCATTCCAATACCTTGGCCTCGATGATCCGAATGGTCGCGGTCCGCAGGACAACCCCCTCGTTGTACCACAGATCCTTCGTTGCGCCGCTATTGTTGCCTCCGCTGTGGATGGCTGCAATTTGGTTGCTGTCCGTCAGCAGGGCCGAACCGCTCTGTCCGGCTGAAGCGTCGATCCGGTACCGGATCACGTCTTGGGGATGGCCGGGGTCGAAGGCGACGGTCCCCTTCGCCACCCACATCGTCGACTCCTCGTTAACGGGATACCCCGCAATGCTGATCGACAGCTGGCCCGCGTGCGGATCCTGGTAAGGGTCAGCCATGGCGCACACCCCATTGTCCGCTGGTACAGGATTCGTCAGCTCCACAAGCGCATAATCTAAGCGCACAGCCTCCGGATCGTTCTCGCCCTTCTCGTTCACAATCCGCTGGTAGTCGGCCGGAATCCAGTATTGTTTGATTTCGTACCCGTCGTCTTCGAAGTCTCCGCCGTTGATGGCAGGCGCAAAACTTGAATTCTCCAGATTGATGAATTCCCGTTCCTTAGCATTGTACATATTGTGTGCCGCAGTGAGGACGATATTGGACTTGATCAAGGTACCTGTTCCCCAGGCTGTCATATAGCTGCTGCTAGTCTTGAACACCAGCTTGAACTGTCCAATGGCGCTGTAAGGGAATACCGTGGTGTCAGGAACCTGGGTCTGGTTTTCGTTGATTATAACGCTGACTTTAGGATTCATGGGCTCCCCCCGCATGTTATTGATAAGCAACGGTTACATACCGGACGATTCCGCTGAGCTCGTTGTTGATATTGCGTGTGGTGGCAGCCAGCCAGTACACGTCGACCGTCAGGCCGTCGTCAAAATTAAAGGTTTTCACAAACGGGGTCCACGAAAGGCTTTCTTCCTGGAACCGCTCATGGAACAAATCCGAGATATTGCTCGACAGCTCATGGTAATCGGCCGTGGAGATTTCGTCTTTGAACACATCCTGCAGATGTTTGTTGATATCGTTCAAGCCATGACCCGACGCGCTGTACATGATGATCTCTTCATTGAAAGCCTTCACTTGTTTGCCGGCAGGCACTTTCGAGCGGCGCCCCGCGTAATCGTAGCCGAACTGATCATAGTATTTCGAGGTGATGTATTCGCTGCACTGCTCGGCAATTTCCTCCATCTTATCCTGATCGGTGTCGCCAGACCTGAGCAGCCTCGCTGCGGCTTCTTCCGTATTGAGCTTACGGGCTTCATTCAGCAGCGCATCGAGCACAATGGGCAACACATACTTGACAACCGTTACAACCGTACTAGCCATGATCGGATTCCTCCCAAAATTGTAAATTGGTTTTACGACTGCAGCCTTAATCAAACCGTAAAGAAGACAAAGTACGAGCACGGCAAGTTACCCTTTCCATCATGTAGAGAAAGCCGCCGAGTGAGGCCCCCCGCCTCCCCATCCTACGGGGCGAACAGCTCGGGAGCGGCGGTCACTCTACACCGCCTTCTGTTCCCTTGCCCTGAACCCTATACTACAGCTGCCCGCTAAAGATCTGCCGAAGAAACGCCTAAGCAGCGCTTAAAAAACGTTTAAGATTCGATAAAGAGCCGGGGGCCTTGCCGCTCAAGGAATAGATAGGGGGATATTCCCCCAAAAAAAGAGACAATGGCTCCCCGTGTCCTCCGGGAACCATCGCCTCTTGGTCTTCTACATGAATCATTGCCTGCTGGTGCTGTTATGTCTGCGCTTGTCCAAGCCGGTTTGGGCCGATACGGTCCATCCCCACGGGGCAGGAGTTCCTTGTTCGTTCTAGGTCCCCGATCCCCGGCACTCTTCCGCCAGCCGGTCGGCATAGATCAGGGACATCGACAGCCGCCGGCCGATATCCTCGACGCTCTCGACATCGCTCTCGTCAAGCTTCCCGCTCGTCGTCATCCGGATGCGGCACGCTCCCGCATCTTCGTTCTCTGCCCCCGGCTCTCCGCCGTCCCAGGGCAGGATGAGCTCCGCTTTCATCGTGAACGCATGCTCCCACAGCTCGGCGAGGTAAGCTTCCAGCTCCGCCCGCCTTCCCGAGACGCTCAGCGGTAGGTCCAGCTGAAGCAGCACCCGCGCGCCCGGGGCGTCCCCGGCCAAGTGCATCTTCCTCAGCTCGCCGGCGAAGTCGGCCAGAGTGCTGACGAGCGATACGGCTCCCCGGCACGCCCCGCCCTGCCGGCGCACCTCCAGCCGGAAGGTGCGCGAGTAGGAGGCGAGGTCCACAAGATCCTCGCGGCCTGTAATCAGGAATGCCCCTTCGGCATCGAGATCGTAGAAGGCGCCCTCGAGCACGACTTTGAGATTATCATAGATGGTTGGATCGAACACGGACGGCACGTTCCTTTCATGGGTACCTGCTTGATTGGAGCTATTCTTTGGAATCCGAGCAGGATAATCGTTATGCATGGTAATCGTTATGCATGGTAATCGATATGCATGGTAATCGATATGCAGAGTATTCGCAATGCATGGAAAATACCGCTGGTGGAAATCTTATGAAGCGTAATCCTAGGTAGCGTAATCTTATGTAACAACATGTTATGCAACAAAATCTTAGGTAGCGAGCCTTGCCGTATGAACCGTACCCATCAGCCCGGAAGGAGAACACATATGCACCCTCTTCGCAGCTTGATCCGGCCTTTCCTGTTCGTTCTATGCCTCTTCCCCGCCGCCGCGCTGCATGCCGAGCCGGCATCACCGCATAGGACCCCTGCATCCATTGTCGTGCCCAAAGAAACGGCAGCCACAGCGGACGAGCTCGCCGCCAAAGCCGACCTGATCGTCTACGGCTCGCTCGCCGAGGAAGCAAAGCCTTACCCTACCGGACGCAAGGTAGACGGCCGCCTCCTCATCAATTATGTACAGAAATTCAAGGTCAAACGCATTCTCCGCGGCACAGTGGACGCAAACGGAACACTTGCGATCCTGACCGACGGGTTCGACCCGCTCCCGCTGCCCCAGGACCCGCTCAATCTGACCTACACCGGACCTCTCGTGCAGGGCGAGTACGTCTGTTTTCTCCACCGGGTCCCGCAATCCGCGGAATATACGATAACCGGGGGCTGGCAGGGCTTATATCCGCTGCAGGGCGGCAAGCTCGTCGCGCTGCAGAAGCAAGGCGGGTTCGCCGCATACGGCGGCATGACTGTAGAACAGCTCCAGGACAGGCTCCGCAGGCCTTAGACCCTCTCCTTCCGTTAGGCCTTCCACCGCCTCAGGGGGAAGGCATATGCCGGATATCCACGATATCCCCCTGCCCCATGCTGCCGCTCTTCAGCCAGGCCGCGAGACGCCGCGCCGCTTCCTCCGGCGTATAGAGGCCGCCGGTCTCCTTCAGCCCTACGAAGCGGCCCGCTTCGGGGAAGCGCCGGGGATCCTCCGCCCGGATCTGCTCCTGCATGGCGGTATCCACGACGCCTGGGGCTACAGCGGCAATCTTCACTGCCCCGGGGCCTTCGCCTTGTTCGAGCGCGATGCAGCGGGTCATCATGTCTAGGCCCGCCTTCGCGCTGCAGTAGGCCGACCAGCCGGCATAAGGCTTGCGCCCCGCGCCCGAGGAGATATTCACCACCTGCTTCCGGGTGGTGAGCGGCCAGCCTTCCGCAGCACGCAGGAAGGCGGAGGTGAGCAGCAGCGGAGCGGCGAGATTCACGAGCAGATGCGCCTGCTGGGCTGCCGGATCCGCCTCCCCGGCGGGCCCCATCGGCTCCAGCACGCCGGCGTTGTTGATCAGCGTGATCTCCTCCGCTTCCCG
Source organism: Paenibacillus caseinilyticus (assembly GCF_027533645.1). GTDB lineage: Bacteria > Bacillota > Bacilli > Paenibacillales > NBRC-103111 > Paenibacillus_G > Paenibacillus_G caseinilyticus. Next base: position 29,159 of record NZ_JAQAGY010000014.1, on the reverse strand, counting down.
CAGCCATCCGGCCTCGTTCAAGAACGCTTCGAAGGCGGCCGCGGCTGCGAGCGGCTCCGCCAGATCGCAGGCAGTCTCTTCATAGCGACTGCCTGCGGCATCCGCCGCTTCCCGCAGTCCCGGATTCGCCGTCCGGTTCAACCCGACGACGGCTCCCCCCTCGCCAAGGAGCTGAAGCGCGAGCGCCTCACCGAGCCCCCTGGATGTGCCAGTAATCAGATACACTCCCAATCCTCTCATCTCCTTCATCCATTTTTCCCTAACGCCATGTTTGTCGCCGTGTCCATATCCCCTCACTCCGCCCGGAGGAACCCCTCTATCAAAAAAATCCCCTTGCGGGGATCCTTCCGGTCTGCAGCATTATGGGGTCATCCAATCGTCCGCGGATATGCCCTGCTCCACGGCAAACTCAAAATCATACACATCGTACACTTGAACGGGAACTTCGGATTGGATAATTTTCTCCATCAGTTCCACCTGATCGGTAACGATCGGGGCCTGCTCCCGCATCGAGGCGAGAATAACCTCCGTCTCGATCGGATCGAAGCCTTCGCCGTACTGGGCATTCTCCATCGCATTCACGATCAGGAACGTCACATGCTCATTGATCGGCAGCGGCGGCGATAACCGCCATGGAGCGGCCAGCGAACGTTCCAGCTTTTTCTTATTGAACGGATCGTCGAAGAACGAGATCAACTCGCCGATCTTCGCCTTGACGTGAGCGTCATCTTCCGGATCCGGCATCACCGGCTCCTTGCTGTCTTTCATCTCGTATAGTTCCATAATGGTAGAATACGGAATAAGGTACTCCACAGGCTGGCTTGGAACCATGAGCTCCCCATAGATAGCTACCAGCACCGCTTCAATCACAAAACGCCGGGACAAATTCATTCCCCCTATTCGATCTCTTCCGGTCTTGGTTGTCCGGCCTCTCTATTACATAACACAATTGCCGCTAAAAGTCTACCTTTGCCTGCTGGCAGCAGACGTCAGGGAAAATGTCATTCCTGTTATTTTACCCCATGAATGATCCATGCCGCAAACTAAATCTGCAGGCCGTCTGCCGCTACTACTTATCATTGGTTGCCCGTCCGTCCGCCGTGATCGGAATGGCTTCGCCAAGACACTTCGGCTTCGCATGGAGAACGTGTACGCCCCAAAAATCCTTGCTCCGCGCCAACACTTCCCGCGCTTCATACTGCACGATCTTCCTGTAGTTCCTGTGGTCCGACGCCACGCCGTACGTGTCGATGCCGAGCTCCCGCCCCAGATAGACCGCACGCTTCACGTGATAATCCTGCGTGACGACGATCGCCTTCCGTACGAGGAATACGTCCCGGGCCCGGTACATGCTGTCATACGTATCGAATCCCGCATGGTCCATGAAAATATCCGCTTCCGGCACGCCCGCCTTCAGCAGGTAATTCTTCATCGTATTGACCTCGTCATAGTCCTTCCGGCCGTGATCGCCGCTCACGAGGATCTTGGGCGCCCTTCCTAGGCGGTACAGCTCCACTCCCGTATCGAGCCGGTCTTTCACGATATCCGACACCCGGCCGTCCGGATAGACACGGGCCCCGAGCACGAGGATTGCTTCCGCAGGAGGCACCTCCTCGGCGCGGAATAAGTACGGAGCCGCCGCAGCCCGCACATGCCTGTCGATGAGCCCGACAGACAATCCGCCGAGCAGCAGCAAGGCAGAGAGCAGCAGAAGCGCTTTAGTCTTCATGCCCGTTCGCATGGCTCGCATTCACTCCTCCCTCCTATTCTCGCATGACCTTTCTTCAGCTTCAAGCAAGCGGCGCGCTTTCCTATTCTCTAAAGGTATAGTTAAGCACATTGACGGTCGCCGCAGAATCTTTTACCATGGATAGGTAGGAAAGATCTTACATACATCATAATAAGTTCCATAACTTCTGTGAAGGAGCAGGAATATCCATGTTGAACGAAAATAAGGAATGGATTGTCCGGACCCCCTCCGCCAAGCAGCCGGCACTGAGATTGTTTGCCCTGCCCTACGCCGGAGGCGCGGCGTCGATCTACCGTGAATGGGCGAAGATGCTGCCGCAGGGCGTCGAGCTCTGTGCTATACAGCTGCCAGGCCGGGAGTCCCGGCTGTTCGATACCCCCTATACGTCGATCCATCCGCTGACGGACAAGCTCTGCGAGGTGATCCAGCCCCTGTTGGATGTTCCGTACGCATTGTTCGGACACAGCATGGGCGCCTTGATCGCCTTCGAAGCGGCACGGAAGCTGCAGGCGGCAGGCAAGCCTCCGCTCCATCTGTTCGTCTCGGCGCAGTCGGCGCCGCACCGGCGCCAAGTGCCGGAGGAGCCCCGCCATCTGCTTCCGGATGACCGCTTTATCGACAAGCTGCGCACCATGGAGTATACACCGGAGGAAGTGCTGCGCAATCACGAGCTGATGCAGCTGCTGCTCCCGATGCTGCGGGCGGATTTTGGCGTGTGCGACACGTATGCCTATACCCCCGGCGAGAAGCTGCGCTGCCCGGTGAGCGCTTATGGAGGGCTCGAGGACAAAGGAGTCGGACAGGAGCTCGTGGCGGCTTGGGGCGAATGCACCGAAGGCCTCTTCACGATGCGGATGGTGCCCGGCGGCCACTTCTTCATCCATCCCGAGCGGGAGCTGCTCACGGCAGACATTGCAGCTACGCTGCAGCTCGCCGTACGCGGTCTGATGGCCGGCCAGCCCGGCTAACCCTAATCCCATGCACCCAAGCAGCACATGAAGGACGTCCCGCCCGGTCGATGACCGGCGGAGACGTCCTTCTTCCGTGATCCGGGCTGGCTTCCCGGAAGTTTTGAGATATAGATTCCTATATTTGAACAAGCGACCCTCCCTGGATCGGGATGATCCTCCTGCAGCCTCCCTCTCACTATCGAAGGGCCAGGCTGCCACCATGCTCCGCTTCCGGTGCCGCGGGCGGGTTAGCACTCCAGCAGCTCCTCCAGGCATCCCTCTTGCGGCAGCAGCAGACGCATCGGCACGCGTCCCCCCTCAAGCAGCGCCGCACGCGTCCGCTCCGGGAGGAACGCAGCGGTCATCCCGTACAGACGGAGATACCTTCCGAGCGCTTTCCCATCGCGGAGGAGCCCCCGCTCCAGCAGGTGCACATCCGCGCCGGCAAGCAGGTAAGGCAGGACGCTGCCGAGGAAGGACAAGCTGCCTTCCCCCGCGCCCCAGGCGGCGCTGTCCGATGAGGTAATGCCGCACGCGCTTCTCGTCCGCTCGCAGTACGCGGAGAGTTCGCCATGCGAAATCTGTACCGGCGCAGAGCCGGGGGCAGCCGAGGGATAATGGATCAGGGCCGGATCTTCCGCCCGGCTCCCGCTGAAGACTTCGCCGGCGTCGCCGTGCTCCAGCAGTCCTTCATCCAGGACGATCCACTGCCGTCCGCTCTCCGCTGCTCCTCCGCCATATGCAGGCTTATCAGACGGCGAACCGAGCCCAAGGACCGCTCCGCTGTAGCCCGGCAGCGAGCTTAAGCCGGCGGACCCGATGTCCGATATCAGGCAGGCCGCGCCGGACTTCCAGATGCCGAGCAGCCCGGCCAGCATATCCGCGGAGGGTTCCGCAGCGAGCAAGACAGCTTGCCCTCGCTGCACGCCCTCCTCCAGAAGCCGCAGGGCCACCCGGTTCGCCCGGGCATTCAGCTCCCGGTAGCGCAGCTCCCTGCCAGCCTCCACGACAGCCGTGAACAGCGGTACGGCCTCCGCGCGATCTTCGAAACAGCGGTGGACGGTTCGGCGGGCAGGCTGCCAAGCTGCATCGCCGGCAGGTGATTCGTCCCTGCAGACGGCGGTTCTGTCCCTGTCATTCCTGGCTTCGATACTCGTTATCATCCTTTCACCTCGATTCATACAATTGTTTCGTAGCGTTCTTATGAGAACCGTCAGGCCAGCCTCAGCAGGCCCGGCTCCGGACCTGCAGCAGCTGCAGCCGCTTCGCGTCCAAGGTTCACGGTCACTGAAGGATACGATACCGTTCGGGAAGCGAAGGCGAGCGGCTGGCCGTTCAAGGCTTGGCGGTATCCCCGCAGAAAATCCCCTGCAAGCGTCTCCCTGGTCACACCGTCCGCAGCTAGCCATGGCACGCTGAGCAGGAGCCGGTCCCCGGCCTCCATGCGAAGGATGAGGGCGAACAGTCCGGGAATGGACTTCATCGCCGCACCGAGCCGCTCCGCTTCCTCCAACCGCTGCGCATGGCGCTCTTCCGCCCCCGTCCCGTCCAGGATTCCGAATCCGAAGCGGGCATCCTCTCTGCTTCTGCGGAGCAGGCGCACCCTGCTCTCCGTCACTTCCCATTCGAGCCGCAGCGCGTCATGATGCTGGGCCATGCCCAGCAGTACCCGGCATGCCAGGGCATCGCAGAACCTGGCCCTGCTCTGCAGCATGACCGCCGCCCGCTCTTCGAGCGGCAGCAGGCGGAGGAGATCTTGCAGCGCTCCGCCTCCTGCCCCGGAGCCCGCCCCGGCATGGAGCAGGTCCGGATCGGCTGCGGAAGCTGTGGTCATCGCGGGTCCGGCCGTATCGTACATGATCTCATCTCTCCCATCCTTCGGGTGCGGCCTTCGGGTGCGGCCTTCGGGTGCGGCGATCGTCTATCCCACCTGCAGGACGCGTGATCCCTTGGCGCTGCCTTCCACCTCATTCCTTCTTTGTCCGATCATACCTCTTCCGTGTGAACCCAGTATCAACCCAGTATGAAAGAAAGGTAAATTTTTCCACGCTTCTTTACAAGATCTTCATAACGCCTTGTGAAGCTCCGGCAGGTCCCGGGTGAGCTCCCAACGCCCCCAGGGGAACGGGGAGGCCGGCCTCCCCTGGCCCGGAACGCGCCAAACAGCCCCCCCCCTGGAAGTGGGCCGGCTCTTTCCATATCTATGCACAGGTGCGCTTCTGCGGACCCGGGCACTCGGAGCCGGTCCGGCAGTGCCCGGGTCCGCAGAAGCGCACTCCAGCGGTCCGGACGGCTTCAGAAGATAACCTCCGTCCCGCCCGCACCGGAAGGGTAGAGGCCCTGCGCCCCTTCCCCGCTGAGGACACCAGCCGGGCGAGCTCACGGACGGCCTGGTCGCATACTGCGGCCAGGCTCAGCCCCATCCGGATTCCCAGCTGGACTCGGAGGAGCGCAGGAGATTCACCGAACGGCCGAGGCATACTCCGCCAGCCAGGACGAAGCTTCCACGCACTGCAGCGGATCCGCTGCCGGCGGTTCCTCGGAGCAGACGGCAAGCGGATGCTCGTCGTCAAGCCTCCAGCGGTAGATCCGGCAGGGCTGTATCCCGCCGTTCCACCGGATCTCCGAGTCCCCGTGGAGATCGGTCACCGTTATGGTAAGCGGATCCGTGCTCAGCCCGGTGCCGAGCTGCTTGACGAAGCTCTCTTTGGCGGTCCAGCAGCGGTAGAAGATACCGATCCGGTCTTCTTCGCTCGCTTCGTCGAAGATCCGGCGTTCCGCCTCCGTCATCACGACGGAGGGCAAGGAGGCGTCAAAAGGGGATTCCCGCTCCACATCCACGCCTAGGGCAGCGCTGCCGGCCGCACAGACCACCCAGCTGCCCGCATGCGTTACATTAAAATGAAAGGCCGGAAATGCCGCGAGATACGGCTTGCCGTACGCGTTCGTCTGCAGCACGACGCTGCTGCGCGGAATGCCCAGCGCCTCCGCTGCCATCGAACGGACCAGCAGCTCCCCGGTCAGGCTGCGCAGGGCATCCTGGCGGCTGCGGAAGCGCTGCAGCTTGTCCTGCTTGGCTTTCGGAACGAAAGCAAGCAGCCTTCTGTAAAGCTCGTTCCCTTCCGGAGTCTCATCCGGGGTCGGCCCAAGACGGGCCGCCATCATACGAAACGCCATACTGCGTCATCCCCCTTGCCGATTCCATACCCGCTATTTTAATATACTATATCAAAAAATGCGGGCTGACAGGCTTATATTTACAATATTATTACATAGTTGGCCTCATTTTTCCTTACTAAAATAAAAGGGTGATGCCGCTGGGGCAAAGTGCTATAATAAACCGATGTAACTTGACCGGCCGTGTCACCTATTCGCTATCTTGACTTCTATATCTCATTCTCAAGTGAAACGGAGCGGATGCTTCTTGGCCTGGAAGCCGCTGCAATCTCCCATCCTGCTGCTCATAGCAGCCACCTGCCTGTGGGGAGGCAACTTCGTGGTCGGCCGGGCGATCGTCCCGTACGTGCCTCCCCTGCTCTTAGCCGAGCTGCGCTGGACGCTCGCCCTGCTCGTCACCCTCCCCTTCTGGGGAGGCGAGTTCTGGCAGCACCGCCGCCGGCTCCTGCAGCGCTGGCGTCCCCTCCTGCTGCTGTCGCTGACCGGTATAGCGGGCTTCAACACCCTGCTCTACGTCGCGGTGCAGTATACGAGCCCCATCAATGCCGCACTGATGAACTCGGCGACGCCGATCCTCATCGTGCTCGTCACGCCCCTGATGCTCGGCGGCCGCATCCGCTGGGGAGCCCTGCCCGCCATGGGCATCTCGGTGACCGGCGTGCTCTGGATCGTCACCCGGGGCAGCTGGGAGGCGCTTCTCGGGCTGACGTTCAACCAGGGCGACCTGTGGATGTTCCTCGCTGTGGCTTGCTGGGCCGTGTATACCGTCGGCATGAAGAAGTATGCCGGCATCCTGCCGCCCCGCGCCCTGTTCGTCACCACCGTACTGGCCGGATCGGTGATCCTGCTGCCGTTCGCCGCAGGGGAATGGATCGTGCGGCAGCCGGTCATCGCTTGGAGCCCGGGCATCCTCGCCGGCATCCTGTATATCGGGATTCTCGCCTCTGTTGCGGCGCTGACCGCCTGGAATGCGGCCGTAGCGGCTGTCGGCCCTTCGCGGTGCTCGGGCTTTCTGAACCTCATTCCGCTGTTCAGCGCGGTATTCGCCATCCTGTTCACCGGGGAAGTGCTGCATGCGTACCATCTGATCGGGGCGCTGCTCATCCTGACCGGTGTCTATCTCATGAACCGCAAGCCGGCCTCCGTGCCGCGAATCACACCGATAGGAGAATCCGCACCATGACTACCGAGACGCGTCCGCGCGTTCCCTTATCGCTGCTGCTGCTCGTCGGCATCGTAGCGATTTCTTTTTCGTCAATTTTCGTCCGGTGGTCAACTGCGCCCGTATCAGTCATTGCCATGTACCGGCTGCTGCTTACGACCCTGCTCATGCTGCCCTTCCTGCTGAAGTACCGCAGCTTCCTGGCCTCTCTATCCGTTCGCGAGTGGAACGGCCTCTTCTGGTCGGGCTTCGCCCTCGGCGTCCACTTCCTGTTCTGGATGGGCTCGCTGCGCCTGACGACCGTCGCCTCCTCGACCGCCATCATCGCCCTCGAGCCGGTATTCGTCCTGCTCGGCGCGGTGCTGTTCCTCCGCCAGAAGACGAACGGGCTGGCCGTGCTCAGCATGCTGACTGCCATCGCCGGCGCGGTCCTGATCGGCTGGGGCGACTGGGGCACGACCAGCGAAGCGCTGCTCGGCGACCTGCTCTCGCTGCTCGGCACGATTGCCGTGGCCGTCCATATGATTATGGGCAAAAAACTCGTCGCCCGCATTCCATCGTTCGTCTACAGCTTCTTCGTCTTCCTATTCGCCGCCCTGGTCCTCGCCGTCTATAACGTGAGCCAGGGGCACCCATTCGGCGGGTACCCGGCATGGGAGTGGGGCAACTTCCTGCTGCTTGCGGTCGTCCCGACCCTCTTCGGCCATTATCTCTTCAATTGGCTGCTGAGGTACATGCGGCCCGAATCCGTGTCGATGAGCGTCCTCGGCGAGCCGCTCGGCTCCACCCTGCTCGCCTACCTGCTGCTGGGCGAGTCGCTGACCTGGCTGCAGGCAGCCGCCGGAGCCGTGCTGCTCACCGGCGTATGGATGTTCCTGCGGTCCAACGAGAAGCCGAAGCCCAAGCCCGCGGCCCTGCCTGAAGTGCAGAGCGCTTAAGGTGTGCCACGGACGGATTTGGCAAGGCAGAACGTAAGGAAGCGCCTTCCCCTTGGGGGGAGGCGCTTTTTGGCATTCTAGAGCACTCCGTCTGCTGAATGCCCCCATGGAACCTTTTTCCCGAACCGCCTGCGCCGCCGCCCGCCGATCTACGTGTAGCTGACGACGATCCCGCCTTGGCCTGCGTACGTGCCGATGACCGGCCCGACTTCGGTGACGACCACCTCGCGGAACGGATTCTTCTCGAGAATGCGGGCGAGCAGGCCGCGCACTTCTTCCTCCGTCGTGCTGTGCGCAATGCCGAGCACCTTGTCCGCCGCCGAGCTTCCGAGCTCATCGACCTTAGCGACCAGTTTTGCAAGAGCATTCTTTTTGCCGCGGACTTTCTCCACCACTTCCACGGTCCCCTCCGGGCTCGCATGCATGAAGAGTTTGATGTTGAGCACGGAGGCGATGGCCCCCTTGGCGCGGTCGAGCCGTCCGCCCTTCACCACGTTCTCCAGCGTATCGAGATAGATCAGCGTCCGGGTTCCTTCGGCGTAAGCCTGAGCCGCCGCAGCGACTTCGCTGAACGGCTTACCTGCCGCAATCTCCTGCGAGGCGCGGTAAGCGATCAGCCCCTGGCCGATCGATGCGTTGCGGGTGTCAATCACCTCGATGCGCCGCGTGCTCCCTCCCTCCTCTGCCATTTCTTTGGCGAGAAGGGCATGCTGGTATGTGCTGCTAAGGCCGGAAGACAACCCGATGACCAGGATATCGTCCTCCGGATATCGTTCATAGGCTTCCACAAAATCCTGCGGACTCGGACTGGCTGTTTTGGGAAGAACTGAATTCGTTTTCATCTTGGAATAAAAGGATGTCATCCCTTGGCGAATATCGAATGCCTCGTCTCCAAAGGTTACATGAAGCGGCACGATATGAAAGCCGTGTTCCCGGGCGATCTTCTCAGGAAAGTCGGCTCCGCCGTCCGTAATGATTCTGATGGTCAACCTCATCACTCATTTCTTAGATGTAGAGGGCGAGCTCCCTGCGGCGCAGAAGAGGCAAGTACCCTGCTTCGATTATGACATGGTCCTAAGAACCCTACAAGATGTATTTGGCGGCAAATGGCGGCGGTAAGCGGCTTCTTAACAGGTCTGTCAAAATCTTGCCAAGTTCTTCATGAAAGAAGAATGAAAATACGGTACAATGGGGGGGCTCGACATTATACGAAAGAAGGAATCCACATGTTTCAATCCCTGACCTACACCGGCACCCGGGAAGAACAGTATGCCGCCCTCTGCTCGCAGCTCGGTGCGCTGACGGCGGACGAGAGCTCCCGGATCGCGAACCTCGCCAATGCCTCCGCGCTGCTGAACCAGTTCCTGGGCCGCGTCAACTGGGTGGGCTTTTATCTCATAGAGAATGGCGAGCTCGTGCTCGGCCCGTTCCAAGGCCTGCCGGCCTGCGTGCGGATTCCCGTCGGCAAAGGCGTATGCGGACGCTCCGCAGCCCTGCGGGAAACCGTCCGGGTCGCCGATGTCCACGAGTTCCCGGGGCACATCGCCTGCGACGCGGCATCCCGCTCGGAGATCGTCGTGCCGGTCCTGAAGAACGGCGAGCTGCTCGGCGTGCTTGATATCGACAGCCCGGAGCTGGACCGGTTCACTGAAGAAGATCAAGCTGGACTGGAAGCGTTCGTCCGCACCTTGGCGGCTGCGCTGTAGCCCTTTTCTGAAAATTTTCAGAAAATATGTCTAAAACCGTATTGTCAGGTCGGCTTACCTGTGTTAATATTCCCTTTAACTGAATATGAACCTTCGGGGCAGGGTGCAATTCCCTACCGGCGGTGATGATACGTTCGTGTATCTCAGCCCGCGACTCCCGCTTTTCCGGCTCTGGCCGGGAGACGGGACTGACTTGGTGCAATCCCAAGGCCGACGGTGAAAGTCCGGATGGGAGAAGGTGAAGAATAGCTTTTTCAAAAGAATCCTTTTGAAAAAGTTTATTCGTCGATGCCCCCGCTGTGTTGTTTGCAGTGGGGGCATTTACTTTCGAAAGGAAGGTTCAATTCAAACACCACGATACTTTGGGAGGTTTTTGAATTGGAAAATGCTGTAGGTACAATGAACAAAGGTTTATCCTGGAGCCGCGCCCGCGGTTCGGCCGGAATCTGGTACGTCGCTCTTGGAGCGGTGCTGTGGGGTCTTGATCCCCTGTTCCGGATCCTGCTCCTCGAGAGCTTCACTTCCTCGCAGATCGTATTCATCGAGCACGTGCTGCTCGCTTTCGTCGCCGTCCCGCTGCTCATCAAGCACCGCAAAGCGATCCCGGGCAAGTGGAGCTGGGGCATCCTCGGCGCGCTGCTCTTCATCTCTTGGGGCGGGTCGGCCATTGCCACCGTGCTCTTCACGGCCGCATTCTCGCACGGCAACGCGAATGCCATCCTGCTGCTGCAGAAGCTTCAGCCCTTATTCGCCATCATCCTGGCCCGCGTGCTGCTGAAGGAAGCCCTGCCGTCACGCTTTTTCCTGTTCCTGGGCTTGGCTCTCGCCGGCACTTATCTGCTCACCTTCGGCTTCGGCTCCCCGATGCTCGGGTGGACGGATCTCGGCACGGCCGCCTGCCTCTTCTCGATTCTGGCTGCGGGCCTGTGGGGTGGATCGACGGTCATGGGCAAGTACCTGCTCGGCAAAAACCTGGACTTCCCGGTCGTCACCTCCCTGCGCTTCCTGCTGGCGCTTCCGCTGCTCTCCGTCCTGCTGTGGGTGAACCATGACGCCTGGCAAGTAACCGGCAGCTCCGGCGCCTTGGCCGTGATCGGCATCAACCTGCTGTTCCAGGCGTTCTTCCCGGGACTGCTCAGCCTGCTGCTCTACTACAAAGGCTTGTCCACGACGAAGGCGTCTTACGCCACACTCGCCGAGCTGGCCTTCCCGGCCGTCGGCGTCCTGGTCAACTGGCTCGTGTTCCACCAGCCGCTGACTGCCGGACAGCTCATTGGCTTCCTCCTGATCTGGTCGACCCTGTGGTTCATGACCCGTACGCAGGGACAGACCGAACCGGCTCCGGGAACTGCAGCCGTATAACAGTCTCTGGTATGGCGAACGCTTCTCCAGCTTCGGCCTAGAGAGTCATAGAAGGCAATCAAGCAGCGTACGATGAAGGAGGACCCGATCCCCTCGTCGTACGCTGCTTTTCGTTTCACTCCTATTCACCTTCACTCCCTTCAACTGTACCTGTCACAAACCCGCTGCTTGCCCCGCGGAGTGTATTCATTTCCCGCAATCCGTAAGAAGCGCTTCTCCATAAGAGTGAGCTACAATGTAGAGAGAGATATCGCACAGCAGCGATACAACTGACCTTAAAGGAGATACGAACCGATGAACGGCAAAATGAAAACCATCGCTTACTGGGTCACGACGATCCTGGGCCCCGCGAGCTTCGTCATGGGCGGTTACCTGCATGTCATCCGGGATGCCCAGGTGATGGGCGCGCTCAGCCACCTCGGCTATCCGGCTTACTTCGCGACGATTCTCGGCATCGGGAAGCTCCTCGGCGTAGTCGCCGTCTTGGTCCCCGGCTTCCCCCGGGTGAAAGAATGGGCCTACGCCGGATTCTTCATCCTGCTGACCAGCGCGGCGGCATCCCATGCCTTCGCCGGAGATGGTCCGGCCCAGCTCGCCGGACCGCTGATCTTCCTCGCGCTGGTTATCGCCTCGTATCTGCTGCGTCCGGACTGCCGGAAGCTGCCGAGCCGTTAATTTTGTAGTTCCCGGATTGGCCCTATCCCATGGCACAAAGAACGACCGCTGAGTAATCCTCAGCGGTCGTTCTTGTGCAGGAGTACCCTGCTCTCCTGCCCGTCCCCCTGCGAGACGATCAGGGTTTCCACTTTTTGCAGGCGGAGAAATTCATTCTGCTTCAGATCCGTACGGAAGTAGGCGTACATATAGGCGGCATCCATGAAGGCCATGCCGGGATAGCAGACGAGGTCCGTGTTCGTGAACGGGTTGTCGAGGAGGATCTGCCACTCGCCGTCCCTGCCCTCTTCGGGAATAGAATTGAGCACGGCGCTCTTGTACGCCACGATCCCGTCGAATTCGTCCCAGACTTGCGCCCACGAAGGGCTGAACGAACGCGGCTCGGGGAACAGTCTCTTCGCCGTCTCCATCAAGGATCGCACCCCCTGGGTATCCTCATCCCCGAACGACTTCAACCGCTCCCGGAACCCTTCCAGGAACAAGCGGAAAGGCGTGAACCCGCCCATCTCCATCTCCAGCCGGAACCTCTGCAGCGCTTCTTCCGCGCCTAATGCACTTACATAGACCGCAAAAGGATTCTCGTCCATATCTCGAATCTACTCCGTTCTCTCGGATTTCGTCGTCTGCTTCGGGACTACATGCGCCACTACAGTCAAGCCGCCTTCCGCATCCATGTACAGCAGCCGCTCCGGATCGTTCTTCAGCTTCACATTCATCAGCTTGACCCGCTCTTCGCGGAGGGACAGCACTTCCCATAAGTCCGCTGCCCCAAAGCCTTCCGCTTCAAGATAAACAGCCATCTCCCCGGCCGCTTCTTGCTCGGCAGGCCAATGCTTCACGCCATAGTATGCCAGATCATAATGGTTTTTTTGCAGGCTGGCGGCAATTTCACCGGACTCCTTATGCCTTAGTACACACGGCATCCCGATCCCTCCTTCCTTCCATCCTATATGCAAAAAGGCGCAAGCCCCCGCGATCCCGGTGCTTGCGCCATAAGGTGCCTTAGGGTCCTAGAGATAAGGATTCTCATGCTTAGCCTTCAGGCGGCTCCAGCGGCGCTCCACCTCGTTCTCGAAGGACTGCAGCGCTTCGGCGTACTCAGGCTTCGTCATATGCTTCGTCTTGCCCATGTTCTTCAACCACTCGCCGACCGGAATCCGCTTGCTCTTGTCTTCCGGGTTGTAGGTAATGGAAGTGACGCCGTTCTCCACCTCGTACAGCGGGAAGAAGCAGGAGTTCACCGCTTCGTCGATCAGCGTCTGGCCGATCTGCTCCTCGGAGAGCCAGTTCAGTGGGCACGTAATGAGAATCTTGCCGTAGACAAGCCCCTCGTTCTGCGCGTAATACTGGGCCTTGGCCGCTTTCTTCAGCAGGTCCTGCGGGCTCGCTTCGGATCCCGTGAACACATAAGGAATGTTCGTCGCCGCCATGATCTGCGGCGTGTCCTTGTGATGGAACAGCTTGCCGCCCTGATGCTTGCCGACGTTCGACGTCGAGGTCCGGTGGCCGAGCGGGGTCGAGTAGGACAGCTGCGCGCCCGTATTCATGTAGCCCTCGTTATCGTACTCAAGGATGATCATCTTGTGGTTCCGCAGAGCGGCCCCGATAGCGGGCCCCATCCCGATATCCATCCCGCCGTCGCCGGTGATCATCACGAACGTGAAGTCGTCCGGCAGGTTCAGATGCTCGAGCTCCCCGCGGCGTTTGCGCTCCCAGAACATCTCCACGACGCCGGACAGCGTCGCCGCCCCGCTCTGGAACAGGTTGTGGATATACGTCGCCTTGTGCGAGGAGTACGGGTAGCCGGTCGTGACGACCATCGCGCAGCCCGTATGGAAGAGCGCCACGATGTCGCCTTCGATGCCCTTGAAGAAGAGCTCGAGCCCGGAGAAAATGCCGCAGCCCGGACAGGCGCCGTGCCCCGGTGCAAGCCGCTTCGGCTTCTTCGTGAGGCTGCGGATCGGCGGGACCTTGACCTTGAGCTGGCCGGTGGCCTCATCCTTGTTCACGGTGATCAGGCCGGTCTTCAGGTCTTCGTAGCGCATCGGCTCGGTAACACGCTCGGGCCGCTTCGACGGATCGCCGGGAACATGCCCGTAATAGTCGAACGGCACGGCAACACTGCCCGCGTTCGCCGCTTCAATGGCGAGCTCGAAGAAGGCATGCCCGTCTTCCGCGTAGAAGTCCTTGCCGCCGAGGCCGTATACGCGCGAGACCACCTGCGTATCCCGGTTGCCTTCGGTGAACAGCGCCGCTTTGATCTCGAGCGTCATATTGCCGCCATGGGCGCCGTAAGAATCCGCGCGGTCGCCGATCGTCACGGCCTTGACGTTCTTCAGGGCCTCGGCGATTTCCTTCGCCGGGAACGGGCGGATCATGTTCGGCGCGATCGATCCCGCCTTGATGCCTTGGGCGCGCAGCTGGTCGACGACGTCCTTGATGATCTCCGAAGCGGAGTTCATCAGGAACACGGCCACCTCTGCATCTTCCATCCGGTACAGATCGAGGATCGGATAGTCGCGGCCGGTGAGCACCTTGTACTCCTGCTGGATGCGGTCGAACACCTCGCCCGCCTTATACATCGCCTGGGACTGCTGGTAACAGTTATTAATATAGTCGGGTTCGTTCATGTAAGGGCCGACAGTGATCGGATTGTTGCGGTCGAGCACATGCGGGAAAGGCTTCGGCTGCTCACCGACGAACGCATGCACGTCCGATTTGTGCGCGAATGTCTGCACCCGGCGTTTCTGGTGGGATGTGAAGTACCCGTCCGAAGCCACGATGACCGGCAGGCGCACCTCCGGATCTTCCGCGAGCTTGATCGCCATGATGTTCATGTCATAGACGGCCTGCGGATCGCGGCACATCAGGATCGGCCAGCCGGTGTTGAGGGCATAGTACAGGTCGGAGTGGTCGCCGTGAATGTTGAGCGGACCGGATACCGAGCGGCAGACGAGGTTCATGACCATAGGGAACCGGGTGCCGGACTGCACCGGCATCTGCTCGAGCATATACAGGTATCCGTTCGCGGATGTGGCATTGAACACGCGTCCACCAGCGGTAGACGCGCCGTAGCAGATCCCCGCTGAGCCATGTTCCCCGTCTGCGGGAATCAGCTTGATATCATGCTGGCCGTTCGCTTTCATCAGGTCGAGGAACTGCGCCACCTCGGTCGAAGGGGATATGGGAAAATACCCCATGACGTGGTAGTTGATCTGGTGTGCCGCATAAGCCGCCATCTCGTTGCCGGACTCGTACACCATCCGCTGTTCGACCGTGCCTGCGCTGACTTCTTTATTGATCTCGATTGCCATCGCTTCTCTTCACCTCTCCCGGATCTTCTTCTTACTGTGCAGCCAGGCGGAACCGGTGCGGTACCCGGTTCGCTTCCCCGTACCCGTCCGTCTCGCGGTTCGATGTAAGCGCTTCAGTCGGACAGGCCACGACACACTTCAGACAGCCCTTGCAGTACTGGTAGTCAATGCCCTGCAGGAACATCTGCGGACGGCCCTTCTTGTCGGCAGCCTCGTCCCACACGAAGCAGAAGTCCGGACAGGCCGTGTCACAGGCCGCGCAGTGGATGCATTTGTCCTCATCGAAGTGGGGCATCATCCCGCTGCGCGAGATGCTGAGGTCCTTCAGGATGGAGTTGCCGGGATTGGTGACCATCCCGCCGAGCGGCTGGGTCTCGTACCCGTAGACGGGGATATCCCATCGCTTGGGCTGCGGCATGTGGAGGCCTTCGGGAAGCGCGAAGGTCTGGAATTTCACTTCATCGTACCCGCGTTGGAATGTCCTCAGGGCCGGCTCTACGGCACCGGGGTATTTTTTCTCCAGAGACTTGCGGATGATGCCTTTCATATGTTCAAAATCGAGGAACTCACAAAGTCGGAACAACCCGCCGAGCATCGCCATATTGACGCGGTTCTTCTCTTCGAGCGCGATGCCCGTCGCATCGACTACGGCGATCGTACCGCCGACCAGCTTCAGCTTCTCCTTCAGCTCCTCCGGGCTTTTGGACGAATTGACGAGTGCCAGGCTGTCTTCGTACATCCCGCTAATGACATTGACGGTCTTCGACAAATTCTCGTGAAAGACGCCCACGACATGCGGCCGCTCCACCGGTGTCGTGTCGCGGATATTGGTCTGCATATCACAAAAACGGATGTGCGCCTTGACCGGCGAACCCTTCTTCTCGGACCCGTAGGAAGAGAAGCTGACACCGTTAAACCCGCTTCCGACGACGCCCGCCTCCGCCAGCATTTTGCCTGCCAGGTTGGCGCCCAGGCCGCCGATGGATTCGAGCCGGATTTCGAAGAAGCCGAGGTCGTTCGTTTTCGGTAGGACCCTCATGAGTTCAACTCCCCTCAATATGTTGGAAAAAGATGACTTTCCTTCGACCTCAGTATATCAGCAAAAAAACGGTACGCATAGAACAAATTATACGAAAATATGCCATTTGTAACCCTTTTCAAGGGAGCAATATATTATAAAAATGCGGATAAAACGATATTTATCAGGTTTGTCCCTGGACCTCCGCTTTACTATTATATGATTGGGGCCCGGCGGGATGTCTTATGCAATACAAAGCCTTCCCGCGAGGGTACGGCAGCATTGTATACGGGATGTATCCTCTTCCCCGGGAGGAAGCGAAAATTCACTGCCCTTTGTATATATATGCCGTAAGTGTGACGGCATGTCCCCTATTTTGGGGCGGCGGGAGGCCTTGATCCTTCCTTGTGACCATGTTGTTTGAAGATGACAAGGGTGGACAAGCGGATGGGTTTGTGCGTTGATCCAAAGTAAACGGCAGGATTGGGAACAATGGATAGTCGTGAAAACAAGTATATTGATTTCAATATTATATTCTTCAGTTTTCTTTTGCCGAAGCGGCACTGTGTGTTCGGACCGAAGCCACGGGGAGTGCTGGACCATTTTTGAAGATGTGTGGTGAGAGCAGTATCCGCTGATCTTCAAGAGCAGGCAGCCCCATGAAGTGACTGGTGGAGGCGTTCCTTATTGCAAGACTGGACATAGCGAGCTATCCCTCTACGCTGGGCGCAAGGGTGTTCAGATTCATTCCGAAAGATACACTCAGGCTTTCTCGACTTCTTGTCCTTCTATTTCTGAGGAGAAACAAAGGCACTTAGTGAGGCATGGAGGTTACCCCAGCCCTGCTAAGTGCCTTTGTTGATCCCACACCTTGATCTCTCGGCCGCCTTTAACTTTGTACATGCGGATTTTGAGAGGACAGTCCTCGCATCCTGCTGCATTCACTTTCTCCAAATGAAGCTGAAGATACCGGATATCCGTTAGACGCTGGTGTAAGCTGCGCCCGATTAGCTGCTATAATCGTCACTATACTCTTCACTATAATCATCACTATAATCGTCACTATAATCATCACTATAATTGTCACTAAAATCGTTCCCAAAATCATTCCCAAAATCGTTACCAATATCGCTCCAGGCAAATATGCCGAGGCTAAAGATAAGAACAAGTATAAGAATATAAAGTACCATGAAGATAGACGCCATGATCAAACTTGCTCTAGCATAGTTCTTTTTGTTGATATTCGTATTATCTCCGAATGCCCATACGAACAGCATAACGATATTTACGATAGGTATCGCCATAAGTACAATAGCAAGCATCCAGTTCTTCACTGTCATAGGCTTGTCTTTAGGGTCGGAATAAACCCAATTACCATTACCTTGTGGTACCATGTTATTTCCGTACGCTTGGTTAGTTTCGTATCCACCGTTCATTAAGCCGTCATTCCTCCAAGGTTATCTAGTAGTCATACGCTCTTTCGAGTTTCATCGAACGAATCCTTAAACAACAAAAAAAGCCCCCTCCTATTCTTGATGTCTCGCACGTCTGCTTGGTTGCCTTATAACTGCATTTTGATATAATATCGAACAAATATTCCTATTACAAGGGACTTTTTTACCAATTATTTAACAAAGAAGGGATGTAATGCATTGTCCGATTCGAGGAAATGGATAGTCAACGCCCAGAAGAAGTCTCTGGTCTCGAGCATCGACTTGGGACCATTGCAGTGACGGCGGTAATAACGATGGAATAATTTAATCCAAGGCGACGCCAGGTTTCGGTTGTCTTCGGCCGGATGCCGATCCATGGTTCAGGCAGGATGGTACCGTCCCGCTTCTTCAAGTTCAAGTAGGTTAAGCCTTCTCTGCCAGTCAGACCATGCACAATTCGTGCTTGCTTGCCCTTATCCTGCGGAATACTCGATTGAATGCCTCCTATCAAGTGAACTAGCTTTTGGCTCGCTTCTAGTTCCTGCTCGATGTAGTTGACAAGCTGTGGAATATGACTTTCATCGGTCACAAAAATCTTCATCAGCAGTTCGCATTACGGACTCCCCGGGTGTCTGGGCTAGCCAAGAATCCAGCTGCCCACAGCCTTTCTCGGTCACGCCATACACGATTTTGCGCCTGCCCGTCTCGTTCTCCTCCACGATCGCCACAGCTCCTTCTTGTTCCAACTGCTGCGTGCTCTTATGGATATGGCCATTGGGTTTGCTTTTTGAAAAATCGGGGCACCTTCGATCTAGCTTGTCGGTCCCCTTCCCAGGAACATAGTACCCCCCTAAGCCCAACCCTCCCCCTGCTACTTGGCTGCCGTTTCGGATCACTAGAAAAGACTCCCCCTTTAAGCGTTCTTGTCGCTTCTAAGGAGCGGGGCGCGCAGGATCATGCTCGGAGATGCAAAGTAACGCTGAAGCAGCGGACATTTAATGCATGCAAACAAGTTTATTGATAACAAGTTTTGGTTTCATATTATTCGGCACGCTACAGGTCAACTTAAATTTTGTTTACATATTATTTATTATGTAATCAATATTTCTGCAAACATTCTGCTTGGCCCTCTCTTCCAACACTGACTCCCTGTTGTCAGCAGCAGGGATATACAATAGAGGTATAACTACACTCAAGAACCGAATTCGAGGAGGAAAAAGAAATGACGGGCAATAGCTCTCTGTTACGCGGTCTCAGTACGATCAGTTTTTGGGCGGAAGATCTGGCGGCCGCGAAGAAGTGGTACACCGATCTCCTCGGCATCCCCCCATACTTCGAACGCCCGGGATATGCCGAGTTTCGTCTGGGGGACTACCAGCACGAGCTGGGTCTGATCGACAGCCGGTACGCCCCGGCCCGTTCGGCTGCCGGTCCGGGCGGTGCCATCGTGTACTGGCATGTCGACGATACCGCTGCCGCTTACGCAAGGCTGCTATCCTTGGGGGCAGCAGAGTACGAACCCCCGACTGAACGCGGCGGTGGATTCGTCACGGCTTCCGTGACCGATCCCTTCGGGAACATTCTGGGAGTCATGTACAATCCACACTATGTGGAGATGCTGGGGGTGTCCCGCAGGGAGTGAACAGTGCCTTACGGGCATGCTGCTCCTGCGCTCACTACCGACCGTATATCCAAAACCGGAACACAACCATTCGAGGGATGGATCTGCAGGCCAGAAGCGTCACACGGACCACAATCCCATATTCGGGGCGCCCCCTATCCGTTCATGCGGGTGTATCGAACGGACAGGGGGCCATCCCATACTCACCCCCTGCCCGCTTTGTCGTACTCCATGGACTTTGCCCCCCGTATCCCTTCGCCTATCCCAGCGAACCCCAAAGAGGCTCTGCCTTCCACCGGAGATTCCGGCGGAAGGCAGAGCCCCTTATCGTGAACAGCCCCTCCAAAGGAGCCGTATGGACCAACGCGGCCGCATCCGCCTCATCCCCGAAGGAAGAAGGCGCCGATGCCGAGGGCAATGAGGATACCCCAGACCGCATTCAGCTGCAGATACTGGACCAGGATGAAGAAGCCCGCCGCAATGACGAACGGCAGGAAGGACACCGGTCCGGCCGTCGATTGGAACGCCTATTTGGCGAAGTCATAGGCGAGCATCGCCATCATAACGAAGATGACCGGCTGGATCCCGCGGATCATGCCCCTGATATACGGATTGCCCTCGAGCTTTAGCATCACGCCGGCGAGCGCGATCATGAGCAGCGCCGTAGGAAGGACGACCGCCGCCAGCGCGACGGCCCCGCCCGGCCAGCCGGCGACCTTGTAGCCGATATACGCGGCGAGTTTCGTAGCGATAGGCCCGGGAAGCGCATTGCCGAACGCCAGTGCTCGGCCGAACTCCGTCGTGTCCATCCACTGGTTGCGGCTCACCACCTGGTCTTCGTACAGCGGGATAATCGAAGGCCCGCCGCCATATCCCAACAGCGTAGCCGTACCGAAGGAGAAAAACAATTTCCAAAGCGTTGCCAACATGAAAAGTACCGTCCTTTGCTCTTAGTTGCGCGAATCCTGCTGTCGGACGGATACGCTACCATCCAATCGCCGCACCGTCTCCGCGAGGATCCGCCGCTCCAGTCCGCAGACCGCCAGGATCGATCCGGATTCCCTGCGCCTGACCCATGATCCCGTCCCAGGCCGGGAAGAGCTGGACCTGGTGGCCCCAAGCCTGGAGCCGCTCCGCAGCGGCGCCGAGTCCCCGGTCTTCGATGCGCAGCATATCGCTGTCCTCCCCCCAGGTCCGCCCGTATACCCAGCGCGGCAGATCTACCGCTTCCTGGATCGTACAGCCGTAATCGACGACGCCCGTGATAAGGGAAAGCGTGGTCTGGGGCTGTCCTTCTCCCCCCTGGGTACCCATGAGCAGCGCCGGGACGCCGTCCTTCAGCATCATACCCGGCATCAGCGTGTGGAAGGTCCGCTTGCCCGGCTGCAGCGCGTTCACATGCGTCTCCTCGAGCGAGAAGAACGAGCCCCGGTTCTGCAGAATGATCCCCGTGCCTTGGGGCATATACGCCGAACCAAAGTCAAAATACAAGCTTTGGATAAATGATACCGCATTGCCTGCTTCATCCACAACTGCCGCATAGGCAGTGTCCTGTCCGGAAGCCGGCGAGAGGTACGGCGCGGCCGCCGGCGGATCCAGATCTGCGGCCAGCATCCGCGCATACTCCTTGCTGAGCAGCCGTTCGAGCGGGATCGCCGAGAACGCCGGATCCGTGAGGTACCGGTCGCGGTCGCGGAATGCCCGCTTCACGACCTCCGCGGCGAGATGGTAGAACTCGGCCGTGTTCCGGGAGATGCCGGACAGCCCGATAGCCTCGAGCATGTTCAGCATCATCAGCACCGAGAAGCCCTGCGAATTCGGCGGCATCTGCAGCACGTCGTAGCCCCGGTAGGTGGTCCTCACCGGCTCGACCCAGGTGCTCCGATGGGCGGCAAAATCTTCGGGCACGAGCAGCCCGCCGTCCCTCTGCAATCCTTCGGTCATCCCCTTCATGAGGGAACCGGTATAGAAAGCATCCCTCCCTTCCGTCTGCAGCGTGCGCAGAGCGGCGGCCAGGTCCGGCTGGACGAGCCGTTCCCCTTCGCGCAGCAGCCGGCCTTGGTGCAAGAACAGGGAGCACAGTCCCGCATCCTGCCGCAGCCAGCTTTCGTCGCGCACCATCCAACGGTGGAGATCCCGCGATACCGGGAACCCCTCCTCGGCATAGCGGCGGGCGGGCTCCAGCACGGCGGCCCAAGGAAGTCGTCCGCCGCGCTGCCACACCTCCCACCAGGCGTCGGCCATGCCCGGTACGGTGACGGCGCTGAGCGGGCCGCGGTGCGGTATGGAGAACAGCCCGCGGCGCGAGTAGGCGTCAATCGAGGCTTCCCGTCCCGCCCGGCCGCTGCCGTTCAAACCCTCTACCTTGCCGGAGGCGGCGTCAAAGATCAGGAAGAAGGCGTCTCCGCCGAGTCCTGTCATATGCGGGTAGACGACGCCGAGAGCGGCGCTTACCGCAACCGACGCATCGTAAGCGCTGCCGCCCTGCTCCAGGATCGACGAGCCGACGGAGGAAGCCAAATAATGCGGCGATGTCACCATGGCGCGGTAGCCTGCCGGCATTGCATTACGCATAAGACGCCTCCTTCCGGTATACGTCGAGGGCGGCCTGCACGCCTTCACCGCGGGCTACGCTTACGCCGTGTCGGATCAGTACGGCCTCGAGCGCGCCCAGCACATGCAGCACGTTCTTCTGCCGGGCGGAGAAGCCCATTGTGCCGATTCTCCATATTTTCCCTTTCAAGGGGCCGAACGAGGAGGCGATCTCGATCCCGAAATCCTCGAGCAGCATGGACCGGACCGATTCGCCGTTCACGCCGTCCGGCACAGGAATGCAGGTGACGACAGGCAGCTTGCAGGCCGGATTGCCGTACAAGGGAAGTCCCATCGCCCGGACACCGGCGATCAGCGCCTGTTCGTTGCGGCGGTGCCGCTCGAACCGGGCCTCCAGCCCTTCCTCGAGCAGAATGCGCAGTCCTTCCCGGAGCGCATACAGCATCGAGGTCGCCTCCGTGTGATGGTTCAGCCGGGCCGGCCCCCAGTAATCCTGCAGCTGCGCTAAGTCAAAATAATTGCTGCGGATGACATGTCCGGCAGGCTCCTCGGAGGGGGCCGCGGCCAGGCCCGGATCGCGAAGGCCGCGTTCGATGCGCTTGCGGCGCTGGACCTTCTCCTCCACCCGCCCGTTGTAGGTGATCGGCGCAAGTCCCGAGGGCACCGAGAGGCACTTCTGCGTACCGCCCATCACGGCGTCGAGCTTCCACTCGTCCGTCTCCACCGGCGTCCCACCGATGGTCGCTACCGCATCGACGACGAGCAGGATATCGAGCTCCCGGCATGCCTCCCCGATCTCCTTCAGCGGCTGCATGCACCCGGTCGAGGTTTCGCCGTGCACCAGGGCCACGATGCGCGGCCGGTGCTGGCGCAGGTGAGCGATGACTTCTTCGGGATCGAAGACGCTTCCCCACTCTTTCTCGAGGAACGATACCTCCGCCCCGCACCGCTCGGCAATCTCCATGAGCAGGTAGCCGAAGCGGCCGTACACCGGCACGAATACCGTATCGCCGGGCTCGATGAGACTCGTCAGCACCGCCTCGATCCCCGAGCGGGAGGTGCCGTCCACCGGGAAGGCCCACGGGTTGCCTGTAGCGAACAGGCTCCGCAGCATTTCCATCGTTTCGTTCATGAGACCGGTGAATTCGGGATCGAACTGGCCGAGAATCGGATAAGACATCGCCCGCAGCACGCGGGGATCGACTTCGACGGGACCAGGCGTCATGATGGTGCGGAGCGAGGGTGACAGGTCACCGTACGTTTTCATGGGAATCCCCCTTCTCTTCGTATGCGAGCGAATACAGCATATTACACAGCACAGCCGCTCCGCGCGCAAGCTCATCTGCCGAGGTGTACTCCTCGGGCGAATGCGAGATGCCGTCCCTGCACGGGACGAACACCATCGCTGCGGGACAACTCCCGCTGAATACCTGGGCATCGTGGCCCGCGCCGCTGTACATCCGGCGGCTCCGCAGCCCAAGACCCCTCGCCTCTTCCTCGATAGAGACGCATAAGGCGCCGTCCATCGGCGCAGGCGGGACGTTCATCCACTGCCTGCCGGCGAACTCCAGTCCTCTCGCCCCGGCAATCTCCCGAAACACGGCAACCACTTCGTCGCAGAACGCCTGCAGCGTATCCCCATCTGGATGCCGCGCATCCAGTGTGAACTCCGCCGTTCCCGGGATCACGTTCGAGAGCCCCGGATCCGCGCTGATCGAGCCGGCTGTAGCCACCATCCCTTCCCCGTAAGCGAGGGCCATCCGCTCCGCCGCGCCGATCATCTCGCAGGCGCCCGCCAGCGCATCCCGTCGCAGCCGCATCGGCGTGGTGCCGGCATGATTCGCTTCCCCTTTCACTATGAACGTCCAGCGCTGCTGACCGGCAATACCGAGCACGACGCCGAGGTCGAGACGCTCCTTCTCCAGCACGGCGCCCTGCTCGATATGCAGCTCCACGAAGGCGCCGATGTCGCTCCGCCGGGCGCTACGGTGCGTGCCCGGCCCGAATCCGGCGGCGTTCATCGCCTCGCCCAGCGTGACCCCCTCCCGGTCGGCTGCCGGGGGCGGGGCATCCGCGGCATAGCGGCCGGTAATGCAGCCCGAGCCCCAATAGGTCAGCGGGAACCGGCTGCCCTCCTCTTCGCACAGCGAGACGGCTTCGAGCGTGCGCTTCGGCTGCCCGCAGCGGCGCTGCAGCAGCTCTAGGGCCGCAATGGCGGCGGCAATCCCCGCCGCACCGTCATACAGGCCGCCGCTGGCGACCGTATCGATATGCGAGCCAGTCAGGATCACCTTCGCCTCCGGCCCCTCCCCGGAACCTTGCAGACGACCATAGAGGCTGCCGGTCTCGTCGTAATACGCCGACAGGCCAGCCCCTTCCATCTCCCTGCAGACCGCAGACTGGGCCTGCTGCCAAGCATCGCTGTACAAATAACGCGTATACCCTCCATGCGGATCCGCCCCGCACTGCCCGAAAGCTGCGAGCAGGCCGCCGATCCGCACAGCCAGTTCCTTCATCTGCTGAGGTCCGGCAGGCCGCCAAGCTCGGGCTCCCGTCTCCGCTTCCGGCTGAAATTGGACCATAGTCTGTCCCTCCCGCCCTGGTTGTGGTTGATATGTCCATCCTATCGCATTGCCTTCCGGAAGGGAATGGGATTCAGGCAATCTTATCTGCACTAGGCCGTCTCCCCGGCGCTGAGGTCACGGGCAGCAGCCGTTTCGGCAGCCCCCGGCTGGCCGGAAGGCTGCACCGGCCTGCTTCGTACACCACGGTCCCCCGCACGAGCGTAGCCGCTACCCGGCAGCCGAACGTTCTCCCCGCATAAGGACTCTGGCGGTGGCGGTCTAGGAGCAGCTCTTCCGTCAGCGTATAGCCGCGCCCAAGCTCGAGCAGGACCAGATCGGCATCCAGCCCAGCGGATATCCTCCCTTTGCGGGCATGAAGTCCGAAGCGGCGGGCCGGGCCCTCCGAGAGCACGCCGGCGATCCGCTCCAGCGGGATGCCCCGCTTCAGATGGCCTTCGTCGACCAGCAGCTCGAGCGAGCTCTGCGCCCCGGAGATGCCGCCCCATACCTCGAACCAGTTCGTAGACCGTTTCATCTCCGGCGGGCAGGGGGAATGATCGGAGGCGACCAGGTCGATCGCACCGTCCTCCAGCGCCTTCCATAACCCCTCCCGTTCGGCCGGCCCCCGCAGCGGGGGAGCGCACTTCGCCGTCTTGCCGATCGCCTCCATCTCCTCTGCTCCGAGCACCAAGTAATGAGGACACGTCTCTGCCGTCACATCCAACCCCCGGTGCTTGGCGTCTCTGATCAGCGAGAGCGCTTCAGGCGACGAGATGTGGACAAAATGCAGCGCGCATCCCGTCTCCCCTGCATAGAACAAGGCTCTTGCGACTGCCTCCGTCTCGGCCACGACCGGGCGCGACTGCGCATAATCCAGCGCTCCCGTCCTGCCCTCGCCGATCGCTCTGGCGGCGAGGACCGAGACGATATTCTCGCTCTCCGCATGCAGCGCCAGCACGCCGCCGAGCGCCGCGATCTCGCGCATGCCCTCCAGCAGGGTGAGATCGTCCGCTCGCGCGAAGACCTCCTCCCCTTCGCCTCCCGGCTCCGACATGAACGCCTTGAAGCCGATGCATCCGGCCTCCTGCAGTTCCCTAAGCCTCGGAAGGCTGCCCGGGACCAGGCCGCCCCACAGCGCGTAATCCGTATAAGACCGGCCTTCGGCTGCCGTCAGCTTGGCGTGCAGCGCCTCCAAGCTGACCGTCGGCGGCACGCCGTTCAGCGGCATGTCGATATAGGCGGTACAGCCCCCGGCCGCCAGCGCCGCCGAGCCGGTCGCGAACCCTTCCCAAGCCCCGAGCCCCGGCTCGTTCAGATGCACGTGGGCATCAATCATGCCGGGCAGGACCACCCTGCCGGCGGCCTCCAGCCGGCTCGCAGCCTCCGCATTCTCCAGGCTGTCCGCGATAACCGCGATCCGCCCGTTCTTCACGCCGATATCCGCGCGTCTCACTCCATCCGCTAACACCACCTGACCGCCCTCGACGATCAGATCCAAGTCCATCCGATCCAAGTCCTTCAGATGCAGCTTCCCGCCCATTGAATCCCCCCATATCCCCGGCCCCGCCAGGGGTCCTCAGATCCGCATCCGCATGACTACTTAGAGTGCGTTAGGCAAGTGCGGCGGCCCGGTCCCGGCAGGACACCAGCCGCCCCTTCCTCAGCCCTGGCTAACTGCCCCGGTACGTACTGTATCCCCCGGGAGCGGCCAGCAGCGGCACATGGTAGTGCGACTGCGGATCCTCGATGCCGAAGCGGATCGGCACCTCATCCAGGAACGGAAACTCTGCGTCGGAGCGGGTCTGCCCCTGACGCCGGAAGTAGGCGCCGGCATGGAACAGCAGCTCGTACTGCCCTGTCTGCAGCGCCCCGCCGGCCAGCAGCGGCGCATCCAGTCTCCCGTCCCCGTTGGTCTCGGCGGCTTGGAGAAACTCCCAGGAACCGTCCTCCCTCTGCCGTCTCAGCTCCACCTTCATCCCCCCGGCAGGCCGCCCGCAGGAGACGTCGAGCACGTGGGTCGTCAGCTTCCCGCCGCTCATGATGCGGAAGTTCCCGCAGGGTCAGCTTCCGGCATCTCCTGCCCTACTGCCGCTTCCCCGCCGGCCGGGCCTGCGGCGGCCAAGTCCGCCCGGGTCATCGAGAAGCCCTGGAAGCCGTACGGCGGTCGCGGCTCGGTATAGACGCGGGCATCGGAGCCTGCGATGGATTCCACCACCGTCTCCCATGTGCGGTTATTGGATTCAAAGCGCACCTCGGCGAGCTGCGGAAACCGCTGAAGGATCCGCAGGCCGATCCTGTAGATGAGATGCTGGATCGACGGGGAGTTCGCTTCATGAAACACCGTGTGTGCCATATCCCGGATCTGTTCCGAGGCGGCATACCGGCCGTTCTTCGGATCAATGGCATCCATTGCATCGGCATAGGTCCAGCCGATATTCAGCCAGATGAAGAGCGGGCGGTCGCTCGTCTCGGGCAGCGTCGTATATTCATCGCGGATGAACCCGGCGAAGGCGCTGCCTTTGACCTTGATGAGCTGCAGGCCGGTCAGCATGCTCTCCTGCTCTACGACGCTAGCGGTGCCGTCCTTCCCCCGTTCCACGACCAGGGCTGCGGAGGCGTGGTCATTGTGGGACCGGCGGAATACAAGGCCGCTCTCCCTCCAGCCCCCGTCCGGCGACGCTACGTTGACACCGTCGAACGGCAGGCGGTCCGCTTCCATCTCCACCGTGGTGATGTGGGCATACTGATTCAGGAAGATTCCGGCAATATGGTGAAGGAACCCTTCTACCGTGCTTCCCTCGAAGTCGGCGGCATGCCGCTGGATCAGATTCTTCATTGAATCGGTGGCCACGACCATCGAATTATCCCCTTCGGTGAACGAGGCGAGGAACGCCTCCCCCTTGACCGCAATGCGGACGTTCATCGCGAGGATGACATTGCCGTCTCCGCCAAAAGGCGATTCAGGAATCGGCGTGACCTCCGTGAGCGGTTCGGCGAATGTACGGTAGACGAGCACGTCCCCTTTTCCGTAATACATCGTGCGGCTGCCGGTACTTGGCTTCTTCATTGCTGTTCCTCCTCTTGGCCTCCAGGGACCTGTCCCTATATGTCTTCAGCAGCCCGGCCCTACTCCGGGACTCCGGCCTCCCGCTCCGTATCCTCAATCGTATCCAGAAGCCGGAAGCGGGCGATCCGCGCCACTTCCCGCAGTGCCGTCTCGAGCTCATCTTCCGGCCCATTCCCTTGCCGCTCCTTCATGGACGACAGAATGGACTGCTTGTTATGCCCCCGGACAGCAAGGATGAACGGAAAGCCGAACCGGCGCGTATATGCGGTATTGCATGCGGTGAACTCCGCATACTCTTGCGCAGTCAGCTCGGTAAGCCCCGCCCCCTGCTGCTCCCGAACGGATGAATCCGTCATCTGCAGCCGCCCAGCAAGATCGGGGTGCGCCCTCAGCAGCTCCAGCTGCTCCTCCCGGGAAGCCCGCTGGACCACACCGGCCATACAGCGATGCAGTCCCTCTACCGAGGCGAACGGAGCAGAACCATAGGCTCGGACCGCCACCCAGGGCGAATGCTCGAATACCCATCCGATGCTCTGCACGAAGTCATCGAGAGACATTTCATTGATCTCCGGCAGCGTGTACGCCTTCGTCATTCCCGCATTCCCTCCTTTCGTGCCGGCCGGTTCTCTGCGGGATTCCGCTCCCGTCCCCGGCTGCCAGCTGTCCTATCGTTCCATACAGGGTTGCCATACCTATTCCCCGGAACATCATGATCCCACCGTCCTCGCTTGACTCGCGGCCCCTGTCTGCCCCGGATCTAAAAAGCCGGTGTGAACCGCGGCCATATCGAAGCTCCGCAACTCCAGAAGCGCCTCGGCGGGACGAATTCCGCCACGCTCCAGCATCACGCGCCTTCTCTCCGCGAAGTCGGCCGAATGGCCGAGCTCTTCGAATGCACCCGTCAAGAAAGCTTCCCCGATCAGCGTATCGGCTAGCGTATTCCGTCAGGTGCGGACTTGGCCCTTCCACAGCCCCGACCGGGAGAACGACGAGCGCCTCCTCCTTGGGAATAGCCTCCACCTCCACCCTGGGAGCAGGGGGGCAGGAAAAAGGGAATCCCAAGTGGGGACTGCCTTTCTGCCCAATGGCACGCGCTATCGCCTCCAGTTGTTCCCATTGTAGGGAACCGCGTCCCCTGGGTCTATAGAATCAGCGGTGTTTTGTAAAGTTATATAACATGGCATGCCCCTTTTGTGCTCCGTGCACTTATTGAAACCGGGCCATGTATAAACCGCGAAATTCGTTCCATAATATGCAAGTGATGAAAGAGGCACCTTCCAACAAATATGGAAGCAGCGCCTGACTCGAACTCCCGGGGGTGCAGACAATTGGCAAAGATTTTGGTAGTGGACGACGCGGCTTTCATGCGTATGACATTGAAGGACATTTTGACAAAGGGCGGCCATGAAGTCATAGGGGAAGCGGAGAACGGTGCGATCGCGATCGATAAATTCGACGAGCTCAAGCCTGACCTGGTAACAATGGATATTACAATGCCGATCATGGAAGGCATCGACGCGCTGAAAGGCATCAAAGCAAAGCATCCCGCCGCGAAAGTCATCATGTGCTCCGCGATGGGCCAGCAGCATATGGTCGTTCAAGCCGTTTCGGCAGGGGCGAAGGATTTTATCGTCAAGCCGTTCAATCCCGAGCGCGTGCTGGAAGCTGTGAACAAAGCGGTAACCTAAGCAAGGACCCAGTCAAAAGCAAGGGACGAACCGCACAGAACAGAAGAGGCCGGAAGCAGCGAGGCCACTGAAAAAGTCCGTCCTATAAAAAAGCACAGCACTTCAAGAAAATTGAAGTGGCTGTGCTTTTTTTGACGTATAATTGAGTCATCACGAAAAGTGGGTGAGACGGATGATCCAA
>NZ_JAQAGY010000013.1 GCF_027533645.1 Paenibacillus caseinilyticus | reverse complement strand
AATAATTTACCAATTGGACAGAGCTACCCTTGAGGAGATCTAGTCCTTTTGGCAGTAAGAGCCGAAAACTTAATTCTGAATATTCCGTCTTTTTAATAGGGTTAAGTTTATGCAACGCTAGTGATACGATGCCGAGATACCATAATCCGCTGGGCACCTCGTACAGCGCGGATACGAGGAAAGCGATCGCCCGTCTGGCCAGCAAATACAACGTGTATATCGTAGAGGACGACTACATGGCCGACCTGGGCGAAGAACGGGGGTTTGATCCCGTCTACGCGTACAACCGGACGTCGCATGTCGTATACTTGAAGAGTTTCTCCAAAATCATCTTTCCGGGCTTGCGGCTCGGCGCGGCCGTACTGCCGGAAGGATTGCTGGAGACGTTCCTCGCCCGCACCAATTCGGACACCTCGCTGTTGTCCCAGGCGGCACTCGAGGTCTACATCAACAACGGCATGTACGAGCGGCACAAAAGCCGAATATCCAGCCAATATACAGCGAGGATTCACAGACTCAATGAGTCCGTGGACCGGCATAAGGATGCGGGCCTGCTGGAACGCTCGGATGTGCGTTCAGGTATTTATGTGCAGTTAAAGCTGCCCCGGACGGTCAATCTGGAGCAGCTGACGAAGCGGCTTGCCGCAAGACATGTCAGTGTAGTGACCGGCAGCCGGTTTTATTTATCGGATTGCCTGGAGCGGGAGAAGTTTCTGAGGATCAGCATCTCGCGGGTGTCCCCGGAGAAGATCGAGGAGGGGGTAAAGGCGATCGTCGAGGAGACGAAGAGGGCCAGTAAGCTAAGCTGTCTTCATACTACCCAAAATAGAGTAACTTAGCCTGTGTTATTTTGCACAGGTTTTTCTTGTTTAGGCAATAATCGGGATAATTACTACTTTTTCATCAACAAACATATAGTGAATTTGACCTACTCGGCTATTCGCTATCATGTATAATTAGATATAGAGACACAAGGATGTATTCGAAAGGTCAATCTTACGTAGAAAGGTGAGGCCTTTCTTGACGATCCTGCTCCGTAGGCGCATAAGATTATTGCCATGGCTGAAATGGAAGACCTATTTGCATTACACAGGGGAAAAGAAGCATGAGTTGAAAAACAGCTTGGTTTTAGCGCAGAGCATGTGGATGCGCTGGCCGATATTCTTACGGTTGCTGAAGCCTTAGAGGAGCATCATCTCGAGAAACTAGAAGCAGTACTACTGCACTACAGAGTTAAAAACAAAACGGGGGTCCTATCTTGAAATTTCGTAATTGCATACTTGCCTCATTCATACTTTTAAGCACGGTCTTCACCCCCGCGGCGCGCGCGGAAGAGCCAGTCCGGGTCTTTGTTAATGATTTTCAGGTGATCTACGATCAACTGCCGATTCTCGACGAGGGCACAACGCTGGTCCAGTTCCGGCCCTCGTTTGAGGAGCTTGGCTTCAAGGTCCAGTGGGATGAAGCAAGCCGATCGGTCATTGGAACGAAGCCAAACACCAAGATTGTACTGCAAATGGATAACGAAACGGTGTACGTAAATGGGGAACCTACTGAACTGCCGGTTGCACCCCGCATCAGCAATGGAGCTGCCTTTGTGCCGATTCGCTTTCTTGGAGAGAGCACGGGTGGGGAAGTGACCTGGGATCCAAAGACGCATCATGTGGTCATCATCCCGACGGATCGGAGTTATCTTGTGTATGAAGAAGTGATCCATCAGAATCTGGAGGGTGCAAAAAAGCTGCTTGAGAGCGGGGCGAGCCCAAACTTTTCATCAAAGAACGATCACAGTTCTAGTTTAGGTGTGGCAGTTTATCTTAGCGATATCCCCATGGTTAAGCTGCTGTTGGAACATGGAGCTATACCTGATATGATTCATCCCCTCGGTATTGAGCAAATCGATATGGCAATACACTATAAAAATCCGGAAGTTGTTAAGTTGTTAATCCAGTACGGGGCTGACCCGCTAAAAGTGGATGATTGGGGGGATACCCTCCTGGCCACCGTAGGCAAGGATCTCAAAAAGGCGGAAACGCCTCAAGATCGAGAAGCACTGGAGGAGATTCGAACAATCCTGGAGTCCGAGTCGTCTATACCCCGGTCTGATCGTTTTGTTAGACGTTACGCTGGGGGGACTTCCATGGAGCCAACCGTATTTGATGGGGACCGATTATGGATCGATAAACAAGGCTATGAGACACATGCGGTAGCCCGGGGGGATTTTGTCCTCTTTGAACCGATTGCCGACAGACTTTACTATAAGCGAATTGTTGGCTTACCTGGAGAGACAATCCGCATTGAGGGAGAGTATCTTTTCATTAATGGTACCCAATCAAAGGACTTCATGTTCCCTGGCAACAATTCGAGTCAAGAGGATCTCACATTGGGAGCCGGACAGTATTATGTAATAGGGGAAAATTACAACAATAGCTTCGACAGCCGTACGGGTCTTGGTCTTGTTCAAGACAATATGATTCTCGGAAAAATCATTCATGTGGAGCATGTGGATCAAAATGTGGATCAATAAGAGGTCGGACGAAAAAGGGCGCTCGTTTCATGAGCAGCCCTTATTTGTATTGCGATTGGTTATAGTCGCCGGTTCGCCCTGGTTTACGCCTTTCCAAAAAGGTTTTGACAGGAAGCGAAGGCGGTGCTATATTCTATATCATACTAATCCGATAAGAATTATAAAAGATGCGGCTGGTACACTGGGGATCGGCTCAGCCGTCAGTTGCGGTCAACGTATTGCGCCGGTCTCCATACACCAAAGAAGGTCTACCAGCCCACTGGAGACGCATTCTTTCCTTTGACAGGGAAGGCGGCGTCTTCTTTTTGCTTGCGGAACAGAGGGGGAAGGGTCCATGAATATAGAAAATATCGAAGCGTTCGTGTATATCGTCCACTTCAACAGCTTCAACAAAGCGGCGGAAGCCCTCTATGTGTCCCAGCCGTCGATCTCCGCACGGATCCAGTCGCTTGAGCGCGAGCTCGATGTCAGGCTGTTCGAGCGGGAAGGACGGCATTTCACCCTGACGGAGAAAGGCAAGCAGTTCCTTCCGTATGCGCAGAATATTCTCAAAACCTACAAGGCCGGCCGGCAGCAGCTGCAGATTACGGAGATGCAGGTCGATGAACTGAGAATCGGCTGCACGCTGTCGGGCGCCAATTATATCCTTCCCGAGGTGCTGCCGGTGTTCAAGCGCAAGCACAGACACATCCGGATCAAGCTGCTCACCGCTCCGAGCGAAACGATCCTCGAGAAGATGCTCAGCAAGGAGCTCGACATCGGTCTTACACGCAGCATGTCGCATCCGGGGATCGAGTCCGAGCCGTATTACGAGGATCCGATCCGGTTGTTCGTCCACCGGAGCCATCCGTTCGCCGGCAAACAGAGCCTGACCATGGAAGAAGTGGGGCGGGAGCCCATCGTGTTCTTCGAATGCGGCTCGCTGGACTGGAACCGGATCCACCGGCTGTTCCAGACGCTCGACTATCCGCCCCGCATCGAGATGCAGATCGATAATCTCGAGACCGCGAAGAAGCTCGTCGCAGGGGGGATGGGCATCTCGTTCCTTCCAGAGCTGTCCGTACGCAAGGAAATCCGGGAAGGGCTGCTGCACCCGCTGGATATGCCGCAGCTGTCCGGCTTGTCGCTGCGCACCCATCTCCTTTCGCTGAAAGGGCAGGGGACGGAGCTCGGTCAATTGTTCCTCGATGTCATCCGGGGTGTGGATCTGTTGCCCCGCTCTGAATAGAACAAATCTATGGAAGCATCGAACAATTCGATCCATTGTTGTCGGGAACGGCGGCCGGTGGTACAGTAAGCGAAGTATTAATCCGACTATACATATTGGAATTAATAAAATGGTCGGCGGAAAAATGGATTCGATCAGGGGAGAGATGGGAATGGGGCTGCTGTTAAGCTTACTGGATCAAAGTCCGATTGCTGAAGGGGAGACGCCGGAAGAGGCGTTCAGGCACACGCTAAAGCTTGCCCGGAGGGCGGAGGAGCTCGGGTTCCACCGGTTCTGGGTGTCGGAGCACCATGACTCCAAGGAGCTCGCGGGCTCTTCGCCGGAGGTGCTGATCTCCTACCTGCTGGCGAAGACGGAGAAGATCCGCATCGGTTCCGGCGGGGTCATGCTGCAGCACTACAGCCCTTACAAGGTAGCCGAGAACTTCGGCGTGCTGGCGTCCCTCGCACCGGGACGCGTCGACCTCGGCATAGGCAGGGCACCCGGCGGGCTCCCGCAGTCGACCAAGGCGCTGCAGTACGGAACAGGCGGAGGCCAGGTGCCGCTGGACGACAAGCTGGAGGCCCTGCAGAAGTATGTGCTGGGGGTGACGGAGCCCGGACACGAGCTCTACGGCGTCCGGGCCGCTCCGGTAGCGGCGCAGCCGGCCGAGCTCTTCCTGCTCGGCGCGGGGACCGACAGCGCTGCGCTCGCGGGTCGGCTCGGCATCCCTTACGTCTACGCGGAGTTCATCAGCGGAGACCCGGAAGGAGCGGCGGCTACCTTCGCCGCTTACCGGCAGCACCTTGGGCAGCGCCCGGAGGTCAAACCGCTGCTGGCCTCCTCGGTCCTCATCGCGGATACGGACGAGGAAGCGTCGCAGCTTGCCGCAGATGCCAAGGTGATCAAAGTTCACCTTGCGAGCGGCAGAAAAGTAACCGTGAAGACCGTGGAGAGCGCCGAAGATTTTGGCCGGCAGTCCGGGGAGAAATTCACCATCGACGTGAAGCAGGCCCAGATTATCCACGGCTCGCCGGATACGGTCCGGGGCAAGCTGATCCAGGCCGCGGAGCGTCACGGACTCGAAGAGATCATCCTTACGCCGTACAACCGGACGTTCGAAGCACGCTTCCGGACGGTGGAGCTCCTGCAAGAAGCATTCGCTAGGCCGCTCACTGCGGCGGCCGAACAACTTACCCCGTAAACTACGAAAGGCGGTATCCTCATGAGCCAACCAAAGGGTCGAAAATTAAAGCTGGGCGCCATGCTGCATGGAGTCGGAAGCAGCATGTCCACCTGGAGGCATCCCGAGCTTCCCTCCGATGCGAGTATCTCTATTGATTTTGTGAAAGAGCAGGCCAGAATCGCCGAGGAAGGCAAGCTCGATCTCGTGTTCATCGCCGACGGGCTCTATATTAACGAGAAGTCGATCCCGCACTTCCTGAACCGGTTCGAGCCGGTAACGATCCTCTCCGCCCTCGGTTCAGTCACCTCCCGGATCGGCGTCGTCGGCACGCTGTCGACCTCCTACAGCGAGCCGTTCACCGTGGCGAGGCAGTTCGCTTCGATCGACCATATCACGGGCGGCCGGGCCGGATGGAACGTCGTCACATCGCCGCTCGAAGGCTCCGCGCTGAACTTCAGCCGCAAGGAGCACCCGGAGCACGCGCTGCGCTATGAGATCGCCGAAGAATACCTGGAGGTCGTTCGGGGCTTGTGGGATTCGTGGGAGGACGATGCCTTCGTCAGGGACAAAGAGACGGGCGTCTTCTTCGACCCGGACAAATTGCACCGGTTGAACCACAAAGGCAAGCACTTCTCCGTAGAAGGCCCGCTGAATATCGCCCGCTCGAAGCAAGGCCATCCGGTCGTATTCCAGGCCGGCTCGTCGGACAGCGGCAGAACGCTGGCGGCCCAGACCGCCGATGCCGTGTTCACCGGACATGATACGCTGGAAGAAGCCCAGGCCTTCTACCGCGATGTGAAGGAGAGAGCCGCCGCGTTCGGACGGCAGCCGGACGACATTCTGATCTTCCCGGGCATCGGGCCGATCGTCGGCCGGACGGAGGAGGAAGCCGAGCGCAAGTACCAGGAAGTGGCGGACCTCGTTCGGATAGAGGATGCGCTGCTGTACCTTGGCCGGTTCTTCGACCACCATGACTTCTCGGTCTATGGGCTCGATGAGCCGTTCCCGGATCTGGGAGCCATCGGAACGAACAGCTTCCGCAGCACCACCGACAGGATCAAGCGGAAAGCCAAGGAAGAAGGGCTCACCCTGCGCCAGACCGCCCTGCAGGTCGCTACGCCCAAGACCAGCTTTATCGGGACGCCGGAGCAGGTGGCGGGCAAGATCCAGGAGTGGTTCGAGCTCGGCGGGGCCGACGGATTCATGATCGGGTCCACCGTACCGAACGGCTTGCGGGATTTCGTGGAGCTCGTGGTTCCTGTTCTGCAGGAGCGCGGTCTCTTCCGTGAAGAATACGAAGCAGACACCCTGCGGGGCAACCTCGGCCTGAAGGTGCCGGAGAACCGTTATACAGCCGCAAGAAACCAAGCGGCCAAGGCCGAGTCCGAGGATGTGCCGGACCAGCCGCAGACCGTATCCGCACCCTAAGAACGACGACCGATAGGAGAGAAGAACCCTCATGAATGTATCTTTCCGCGCATTCCCCCCTGCCGCCCTGGCCCTCTTCGTCCTGCTGGCCGGCTGCGGCGCACCGGCGGCTCCCGAGCAGAAGCCCGCGCAGGGGGCCGCTCCGGCGGCGGCCGCGCCCGTACAGGGCGGCACCTTCACTTATGCGCTCGCGGGCACCCCGAGCGGACTCGATCCGAACGTCGTCCCCGGCGCTGCGGATTACCGGGTCATGCGTTCGCTGTACGACAGCCTCGTCGTCCAGCTGCCCGACAAGACCATCAAGCCTTGGCTGGCCGAGGAGTGGACCGTCTCGGAGGACGGCAAGACCTACACGTTCAAGCTGCGCAAGGACGTGACCTTCCACGACGGTACGCCCTTCAATGCGGCGGCGGTCAAGTACAATTTTGACCGCATCGTCAATCCGGCCACGAAGTCGAGGTTCGCGATCACGCTGATCGGGCCGTACGAATCTTCGGAGGTGATCGACGAGCATACGGTGAAGGTCCACCTGAAGTCGCCTTACAGCGCCTTCCTCAGCTCCCTGGGCCAGGCGTTCCTCGGGATCGTCTCGCCGGCGGCGGCGGAGAAGTACAAGGACCAGCTTGTGAAGAATCCGGTCGGCACAGGGCCATTCAAGTTCGTCAGCTGGACGGAGAACGCGGCCATTACACTGGAGCGCAACCCGGCCTACAAGTGGGCTCCGCTGCTCGCGGAGAACAAGGGCGCCCCTTATCTCGATAAGCTCGTGTTCAAGATCATTCCCGAAGAAGCGACGCGGATCGGCAGCGTACAGAGCGCCCAAGTCTCCGCTGCCGAGACGGTCCCGCCCCAGAATCTCGTCTCGCTGAAGACCGATCCGAACGTGCAGCTTCTGCAGGCGGAAGCCACCGGCATTCCGTATACGCTGATGCTGAACCAGGATCATGCTCCCTGGAATGAGCTCGATGCGAGGAAGGCCGTGCAGCTTGCCATCGACTTGGACGCCATCGTGAAGACGCTGTATCTCGGCACTTATCCGAGGGCTTGGTCGCCGATCACTCCGTCGGTAGCCGGTTACAACAAGGAGCTCGAAGGAACGGTGAAGTCCGATCCGGACAAGGCGAATGCGCTGCTTGACGGGCTCGGCTGGGTCCGCGGGGCGGACGGGATCCGGGAGAAGGACGGGAAGAAGCTGACGATCCACTATGTCGACGGCTCGCCGAACCGGGAGAAGCGCAACGATATCGCGGCGATGATCCAGCAGCAGCTCAAAAAAGCGGGGATCGCGGTGGAAGTGGAGATCACCTCGGATACGACGACGGCCCTCATGGTCAAAGGCTCCAACGATCTGGCGGGTGTCAGCAACGTGTCGGGCGATCCGGATATTCTGCGGAGCTTCTTCCATACGAATGCGATTCCGACCCCGAACAAGTGGGGGCATAACCATACCCACAAATCCGACCCGCAGCTCGACAGCTGGCTGGAGGAAGGACTGCGGGAGCAGGACCCCGCGAAGCGGGAAGAGATATATAAAAAGGTGCAGAAATATGTGATCGACAACGCCTACGGCTTCCCGGTCTATGTGTTCCCTTATACCGTGGCCGCCGGGAAGAATGTCAGCGGGTTCAAGTTCGATTCGCTCGGGTATCCGCTGTTCTACGACGTATCGCTGAAGAGTTCCTGACGAAGGGAGGAAAAGGCTGTGGCTGCCGCTGTTATCCGGAGACTGCTCTCGTCCGTGCTCGTCATTGCGGGGGCATCCTTCCTCGTATTCTTCATCCTGTACCTGCTGCCGGGCGATCCCGTGCTGATGATGCTGGCGGGAACGACCTTTACGCCGGAGGCGGCAGAGAACCTGCGGCGCCAGCTCGGACTCGACCGCAGCGCCTTGGAGCAGTTCTTCAGCTTCGCCGGCGGGCTGCTGCAGGGCGACTTCGGCCATTCGCTCGTCAGCGACGACCCCGTCCTGCCGAAGATTCTCTCCCAGTTCCCGGCGACGGCCGCCTTAACCTTCGCCGGCACGCTGATCGCCGTCATCCTCGGCATCTGGCTCGGCGTCCTCTCGGCGGTGCACCGGGGCGGGGTGATCGACTTGGCGGCACGCCTGATCTCGCTGCTCGGCATCTCCATGCCGACCTTCTGGTCCGGCATCCTGCTCATCCTGATCTTCTCGGTGAACCTGAACTGGTTCCCGGCCCTGGGATCGGATGGCTGGAGTACGCTCGTGCTCCCGGCTGCGGCGCTCGGCCTCGTCGGCTCCGGGTTCATCGTCCGCATGGTCCGCAACTCGATGCTCGAGGTAATGAACGAGCCGTTCATCACGACGCTGCGGGCCAAAGGGCTCTCTGAGCGGCTCGTCATGTACCGGCATGCGCTCCGCAGTGCGCTCATTCCGGCACTGACGATCATCGGCATCCAGATCGGGGAGCTCCTGGCGGGAGCCGTCGTCATCGAGACGGTCTTCTCCCGGCAGGGCATCGGCCGGCTGCTGGCCGGGGCCATTACCGCCAAGGATCTGCCGGTCGTGCAGGGCGTGATTTTCTTTACGGCGGTCGTCTATGTGGCGGTCAACCTGCTGGTCGATCTGTCGTATTCCTTGATTGATCCGAGGGTACGGCGGACGCAATAGATCGTAATCTGTGAAGTGAAGGGAGGAGAAGAATATGAAAAGTGCGGCAGCCGCCCGGAACGTACCGGCCGGTAAGAGGGAGGCGACCCCAAGCTCCGAAGACAGAGCCATCCGCGGCTTCTCCCTGCCGGGGATGCTGTACCGGGGCGCCCTGCTGATTCTGCTGCTCATCGCCGTGTCTGCCATCGTCCCGCAGTGGGTGGCTCCTTATGCGCCGACGGAGATGAATACGGACGCGCTGCTGCAGCCGCCAGGTCTGGCCCATCTCTTCGGCACGGACTACTTCGGGCGGGACGTGTTCAGCCTCGTCGTGCACGGCAGCCGGGATTCGCTGCTGATCGGGCTCGGCTCCGTCCTCATCGGGGGGCTGCTAGGCGGCCTGATCGGGAGCTTGTCGGGGTATGTCGGGGGAGCGGTGGATGCGCTGCTGATGCGGCTTATCGATGTGCTCATGACCATCCCGGGCCTGCTGCTCTCGCTGGCGGTTGCGGCGGCGCTCGGCCCGAGCCTGTTCAATATCGTGCTCGCAGTGAGTATCGCCGCCGTCCCGAGATACGCCAGGGTCGTGCGGAGCCAGGTGCTCAGCATCAAGAGCAGGCCGTTCATCACCGCTTCCCGCTCCATCGGTGCCGGCGGCTGGCATATCTTCGTACGCCACGTGCTGCCGCATACGTGGACGCCGCTGCTCGTGATGGCCACCATCGGCGTAGGCTCGTCCATCCTGTCGGGGGCGGCGCTCAGCTTCCTCGGCCTCGGGGTCTTGAAGGAGGTGCCGGACTGGGGGACGCTGCTGTCGCAGGGCCGGGGCTATCTCACGGTAGCCTGGTGGATCACGACCTTCCCGGGGCTGGCCATCACAGGGCTCGTGCTGGCCGTGAATCTGGTCGGCGACCGGCTGAGAGACGTGCTGGATCCCAAGCTCATGCCCCGCCATCACGAAAGGAGAATGTCCCCATGACCAAACCGCTGCTGGAGCTGGAGCGGATCAGCGTAGATTTCCTGACCGAGGAAGGGCCGGTGACCGCACTGTCCGATCTGTCGCTGCAAGTGCTTCCCGGTGAAACCTTGTGTCTGGTCGGGGAGTCGGGGAGCGGCAAGACCCTGGCCTCCAAAACGGTCATGAGGCTGGTCGAGTTCGAGAACGGCCTCATCAGCAAAGGCAACATCTGGTTCGGAGAAGAGGATGTATCGACTTGGAGCCAGGAGCGGATGCGCTCGGTTCGCGGCAAGCGGGCCGCGATGATTTTCCAGGAGCCGATGGCCGCCTTCGACCCGGTCTTCACGGTCGGGCAGCAGCTCGTGGAAGCGATCGTGCAGCATGGGGACACGTCCGCTCAGGAAGCCTGGCAGCATGGAGTCCATCTGCTCGGACGGGTCGGGATTCCGGAGCCCGAGCTGCGGATGAAGCAGTATCCGGGCGAGCTCTCCGGCGGCATGCTCCAGCGCGCGATGATCGCCATGGCGCTCTCGTGCGGGCCCGAGCTGCTGATCGCCGACGAGCCGACGACGGCCCTCGACGTGACGGTGCAGGCGCAGATTCTGCTCCTGCTGCAGGAGCTTAAGGAAGAATTCGGGATGTCGATCCTTCTCGTGACGCACGACCTCGGCATTGCCGCAGAGATGGCGGACCGGGTCGCCGTCATGTATGCCGGCCGGATCGTGGAGGAAGCGCGGACGGAGGAGCTGTTCGAGCAGCCGCTGCACCCCTATACGAAAGGACTGCTGGCGTCCGTCGCCAGCGGGGACAGCCCCAGGGGCTCCCGGCTCCCGTCTATCGAAGGGAGCATCCCTGCGCTCACGGATCTGCCTGAAGGCTGCCGCTTCCATCCGCGCTGCCCGCACGCCGTGAACCAGTGCCTGCAGAGCGATCCCCCGCTCGCGGTGTACGACGGGGGGCGCCGGACAGCCTGCTGGCGGACGGAAGAGCTGGAGGTGGAGCGGCTGGTCGAACAGGCGCTGGCGGAGGCGGGCCCGGCGCCGGCCCGGCTGCAGCCTGCCGGCGGAGAGGTGCAGGTCCTGCCCGGGCGTGAGGACGCGCCGGAAGATCGCGCTGCCACCCGGCCGCTGCTGTTCGAGGTCAAGGAGCTGCGCAAAGCCTACCCTCTCGGCGGAGGGCTGCTGCGGCGGCCCAAGGGGCGGATCCTTGCCGTGGACGGCGTCTCGTTCACGATCCGGGCCGGCGAGACCTTCGGCCTGGTCGGCGAGTCCGGCAGCGGCAAGTCGACGCTCGGCCGGACCCTGCTTCGGCTGGAGAAGCCGACGGAGGGCCAGGTGCTCTTCGAAGGCAGGGACCTGGCCAAGCTGTCTCCCGCTTCCCTGCGGGAGGCCCGGCGGGGGATGCAGGTCATCTTCCAGGACCCGTACGGCTCGCTGAATCCGCGCTGGACCGTGGGTGAGCTCGTAGGCGAGGGACTGGCCGTCCACGGCACCGCCGCAGGCTCGGAGCGGAAGGAACGCGTGGCGGAGCTGTTGTCGGCGGTAGGACTCCGTCCCGAATGGAGCTCCCGGTACCCGCACGAGTTCTCCGGCGGGCAGCGCCAGCGCATCGGCATCGCCCGTGCCATGGCGCTTCAGCCGAAGTTCATCCTCGCCGATGAGGCGGTATCGGCGCTGGATGTGTCGGTGCAGGCCCAGATTCTGAACCTGCTGCAGGAGCTGCAGCAGAGGGAGGGGCTCACCTACCTGTTCATCGGCCACGGCCTGCAGGCCGTCCGCCACATGTCGGACCGCATCGGCGTGATGTACCTGGGCCGGCTGGCCGAGGTCGCCCCGAGCGGGGAGCTGTTCCGGCGGCCCGCGCATCCTTATACGGCGGCGCTGCTGGCATCCATCCCGCACGGCGACCCGAAACGCAGAGGCCAGATGGTACCGCTGGCGGGAGAGATCCCATCGCCGGCGAGCCCGCCTTCGGGCTGCCGGTTTCATCCCCGGTGCCCGGCGGCCCGGCCGATCTGCCGCGAGGCCGAACCGCCTTGGCAGGAGATCGGTCCGGATCATGCGGCCGCTTGCCACTTTCCGCTGTAACATCCTTTGCCGTAGTACCCGGTCCCCGCGCAAGTGCAGGGAGCACACCAATAATCATACTAAGGAGCTGATGGATATGAGCCACACGGGCATCGATCTCAATGTCTTCGCGGGAAACCTGTCCCGCATCGAGGATAGCGTAAGGGGGCTGACCGAAGAGCAGCTGAGCTGGAAGCCGGCGCCGGAGAAGTGGAGCATCAAGGAAGTGGTATCCCATCTGACGGATCATCTGGTCGTCACCGGCTTCCGTATCCGCCAGATTGTCTCGGAATCCGTACCGCAGCTTCCGGCCTTCGACCAGGACGCGTGGGTGACGGTAATCCGTGCCAACGAAGTGTCCTTGGAGGAACACCTGGGAACGTACGAGGCTTTGCTTGCCGTGAATGTACCCGTGCTGCAGCGGCTTGAGCCGGAAGCCTGGCTGCGGACGGCTGTGAACCCGAGAGGCAAAACCGTGACGCTCGCCGAGCTTCTG
This sequence comes from Paenibacillus caseinilyticus, assembly GCF_027533645.1. GTDB lineage: Bacteria > Bacillota > Bacilli > Paenibacillales > NBRC-103111 > Paenibacillus_G > Paenibacillus_G caseinilyticus. Next base: position 181,148 of record NZ_JAQAGY010000013.1, on the reverse strand, counting down.
GAAGGCTTCTCGAAGCATGTCGGCGTGCATTTGGACCAGATCGAACGCAACAAGCAAGCTCTCGCGCAGGAGGCTGCCCCTTCCAGCTGACGGGGAAGCCCAGACCTGGCGCGCTTTCGGCAGCATGCATGAGAGAGGTTGACCGGGCACGGTCCGGTCAGCCTTTTTCGTCGGTTTTTATTTATAAATGCGCATCGTCCTTTAAAGGACGGCGAAGCCGTTTACCTTACTGCCATGCATTCCTCATCCCCGGATTCCCCCATTTTCCGCTTCCCCATTCACTGTTCTATAGAGAGACTCGATGCTGGAATAGAAAAGCTCTATCGACAGTTGACGGGGGAGAGCAGCAGTGCTACACTCTGTATATCCTAATACCAACCATACATATAGGATTTATAAGTTTAAAGAGGCTGATTGGACCAACCAAAAGCCGCTGTTCGAACAAGCAGCGGCTTTTTGCCGTTCATTACCGCCTATACATACACATTTGGAGGGGTTATTGCAATGATTACGCACAAAACGAAGTTTGTCCCTGCCCTATTGACCGCACTGCTGTTCATCTCCGGCTGCGGTTCGGCTCCTGCGGCCAAAGAAACGGCAGGCAGCGCCAAGGTGGAGACGGCAGGCACGGCGGCACCTAAGAAGATCATTATCGGCACCGGCACCCAGTTCCCGAACATCTGCTTCCTCGACGACAAAGGGAACCTGACGGGCTACGATGTCGAGCTCGTGAAGGAGATCGACAAGCGTCTTCCGGAATATGAGTTCGAGTTCAAGACGATGGACTTCTCGAACCTGCTCCTCAGCCTTGAAACCAAAAAAATCGATGTCATCGCCCACCAGATGGAGGTCAATGAGGAACGGAAGGCCAAGTTCCTGTTCAATGACGAGGCGTATAATGTGTTCCCGAATAAAGTGGTCGTCCATAAGGACCGCAATGATATCCAATCGATCGACGATCTTAAGGGCAAGAAAGCGATCGTCGGCGCTACCAGCAATGCGGCCGTGCTGCTGCAGGAATATAACAAGAAGAACAACAACGCGATCCAGATCGTATTCTCCGGCAATGGCGGTACGAACGATGTCATCGCCCAGCTGAAGGCCGGGCGCGTGGATGCGACGATCTCCACCCAGTTCGCCGTCGACCAGCGCAACCAGTCGGCGGATGCCCAGCAGAAGACGGTCGGCCCGGCCATCTCGAACTCGAAGGTTTATTTCATCCTCCAGAAGGATGCCACAGAGCTTAAGACCAAGATTGACGAGGCACTGAAAGCCATCAAGAAGGACGGTACCCTCGGCAAGCTGAGCACCCAGTGGCTTGGCGGAGACTACACCGTATCCGAATAGAAAGCGGGCGCGGCCATGGGAAAAGCTTTTGATATCACGCTGGTCGGTACCTTCCTGCCGAAGCTGCTCGCCTACCTGCACGTGACGCTCTTCATCCTGCTCGTCTCGCTGCTCGCCGGGATCGTGTTCGGCTCCGCGCTGGCGTTGGTCCGGCTCTACAAGGTGCCTGTGCTGAGCAGGGCGGCGGTCGTGTACGTCTCGTTCATGCGGGGCACGCCTATCCTCATCCAGCTGTTCCTTGTGTATTACGGACTACCGGAGTTGCTCAAGATTGTGGGTATCGATCTGTCGAACGTGCATGCGCTCGTCTTCGTGATTCTGACCTACGGCCTGCACATCGGCGCGTTCTTCTCGGAGATCGTCCGTTCGGCCGTTGTCAGCGTGGACCGCGGCCAGCTCGAAGCGGCCTACGCCGTAGGCATGACCGGCAGGGATGCCTTCCTGCGTATCGTGCTCCCGCAGGCGCTGTCGATCGCGCTGCCGAACATCGGCAATCTCGTGATCTCCTCCCTGAAGGACACGTCGCTCGCTTTCTCGCTGGGCGTCATGGATATGTCGGGCAGGGCGGAGACCTTGGGGACCACCAATCATTACCTGGAGATTTATATGGCGCTCGCCGTCATCTACTACGCGGTCAGCCTCACCCTGGAGAAGCTGTTCGCTGCGGCAGAGCGCAGGCTGCAGCGCCATGAGGCCCGAGAGAGCTCCGAGCCGGAGAATCCGGGTCGCACCGGCAAGAAGACCCGCCATGAGAACGGAAGGAGGAGATTCCGATTCAGCTTGACCCGCTCTTCATCGTAACGGCGTTCTTCGAAATTCTGAAGGCGCTGCCCTTGACGCTGGTGATCTCGATCGTTCCGCTGCTCTTCGGCTTCGTGATCGGCACAGGCATCGCCTTGATCCGGATCTACAAGGTAAGAGGCATTCACCATCTGGCGTCCTTCTATGTGTCGTTCATCCGGGGCACGCCGCTGCTGCTGCACATCATGATCATTTATTTCGGCCTGCCGCTGCTGTTCGATACGCTGGCCGCCTCTTACGGGTGGGGCGTGCGCTCCAGCTCGATCCCGCTCATGACCTTCGTGCTCGTCGCGTTCTCGGTGAACTCGGGGGCCTATATGTCGGAGGCGATCCGCTCCGGCATTCTATCGGTGGACCACGGTCAGCTTGAGGGAGCCTATTCCGTCGGCATGACGCGCTGGCAGGGCATGCGGCGCATCGTGCTGCCCCAGGCGCTGATGGCCAGCCTGCCGAATCTGCTGCACAAGTTCGTCGGCCTGCTGCACGGCTCGTCGCTCGCTTTTACGATCTCCCTGGAGGAGATCAACGGCCGGGCGAACATCATCGCCACATCCAATCTGAAGTTCCTCGAAGCGTTCATCGCCGCAGCCTTCATCTATTGGGGCTTGACGCTGCTGGCGGAAGGCATCGCCGCTCTGCTCGAGAGACGGCTCAATCTGTATAACCGGGGAGGGATCGCATGATCCAGCTGACCAATATCCGCAAGGCGTTCGGCCGGCAGCAGGTGCTGCAGGGCATTGACCTGACCGTACAGAAGGGGGACGTCGTCGCGATTCTGGGCCCAAGCGGGTCGGGCAAAACGACGCTGCTGCGGTGCATTAATTTTCTCGAAAAGCCGGATGAAGGGAACGTGCAGATCGGCGACTTCGCAGTCGACTGCAGCCAGGCCGGGAAGAGTGACATTCTGCAGCTCCGGCGCAAAACGGCGATGGTGTTCCAGCATTACAATCTCTTCAAGCACAAGACGGTGCTGGAGAATGTCATGGAAGGCCTCGTCGTCGTCCAGAAGCTGTCCAAGGATGAAGCGAGAAGACGCAGCCTGGAAGTGCTCGAGAAGGTAGGGCTCGCCCACAAGACGGATGCTTATCCGAGCGCCCTCTCCGGCGGGCAGCAGCAGCGTGTCGGTATAGCGAGGGCTCTGGCGCTGAACCCGGAGGTCATCCTGTTCGACGAACCAACCTCCGCCCTCGATCCGGAGCTCGTGGGCGAGGTGCTCGCGGTCATCCGCCGTATTGCCAAGGAAGGGGTGACGATGATCATCGTCACGCATGAGATGGCGTTCGCACGGGATGCGGCCAGCCATGTGATCTTCATGGACGAAGGTGTCATTATCGAAGAAGGGAAGCCGGACGAACTGTTCGCCCGGCCGAAGGAAGAGCGTACGAAGCAGTTCCTCGGCCGCTTCTCTTCCGAGTGGAGCTATGCCATCTAACTTGATTCCGGAGGGGAAAACCAATGAGCGAAGTGTACCGTCTGGCCGACGCCGGGGACGCGGAAGAACTGCTGGCCCTGATCCTGGGCGCCTACCAGACGATCCGGGAATTGAACATTGCTTTCACGGCCGCACAGGCCGATATCGACCTGGTGAGGGGCAATATCGTTGACAACTCCTGCTATGTGCTGGAAATCGACGGGGAGATTGCCGCGACGGTCTCCTTGAAGTCCCTCGAGGAAGTCACGCCGCATCCGTTCCTCTACTGGTTGGCCGTGGATCCGAAGCGCAAAGGGCAGGGCTTGGGCCGCAAGCTGCTCGATCACTTGGAAGGGACCGTAATCCGGCAGGGGCTGCAGGCGTCTGCCGTGACGCTGGCCACTTCCCGGAAGCACCCTTGGCTGCTGGCCATGTACGAACGCAGAGGCTACAGGCCCTTCTTCGAGCGGGATCTGGGGACAGACGACAAGCTGGTGTTCCTGACGAAGCGGCTGACGGAGGAAGCGGAAGGGATTCCGGAGGCTCCGGAGAGCGCAGGGCGCCGCCGGGAAGGAACACCGGCATGAGCGGGGCGGAGCTTCATAGAGAAGCCGCGGAGCTGCTGCCGGAGTTGACCGCGCTGCGCCGGGAGCTGCACCGCCGTCCCGAGCTGTCGATGGAGGAGGTGGAGACGACCCGCCGCATCCGCGAGGAGCTGGCCCGGGAAGGCATCCGCCTGCTGCCGCTGGATCTTCCGGTCGGCGTACTGGCCGAGATCGACGGCGGCGAGCCCGGGCCCCTGGTCGCGCTGCGGGCGGATATCGACGCCCTGCCGATTACGGAAGAGACGGGGCTCCCGTTCGCTTCCGAGATCCCCGGGCGCATGCATGCCTGCGGGCATGACTTCCACACGGCCGCGATCCTGGGCGCCGCCAAGCTGCTGAAGCGGCGGGCCGGCCGGTTCCGGGGCACGGTCCGGCTGCTCTTCCAGCCGGGAGAGGAGAAGGGCACCGGCGCCAAGGCCTTGATCCGCGCCGGAGCGCTGGAGGGCGTGCAGGCCATCTTCGGCATGCACAACAAGCCCGAGCTGCCCGTGGGAACGATCGGGCTGACGGCAGGGCCCTTGATGGCCAGCGTCGACGGCTTCAAGATCCGCATCCGCGGCAAAGGCGGGCATGCCGCGATCCCTGACGCGGCGATCGATCCGATCGTGGCGGCCAGCGCCGTCGTCGGCGGCCTGCAGACCGCGGTCAGCCGCAGCATCTCGCCGCACCAGAGCGCGGTGCTCAGCGTCTGCAGCTTCCAGGCGGGCACGACGTGGAATGTCATCCCGGACGAGGCGGTCCTGGACGGCACGATCCGCACGTTCGACGCGGGGGTCCGCGCGCAGATGCCCAAGCTGCTCGAACGCATCGCAGCCGGCATTGCGGCCGGGTACGGAGCGGAGGCCGAGGTGTCCTGGTTCGCGGGCATCCCCTTCGTGGATAACGATCCGGGCGCCGTGGACCTCGTCAGAACCGCGGCCGAAGCGCTGTCGCTGCAGATAACGAAGGCGGAACGCTCGTCCGGCGGGGAGGACTTCGCGTATTACCAGCGCGAGGTTCCGGGCTGCTTCGTATGGCTGGGTACGGCCGGCGGAGAACAGTGGCATCATCCGAAATTTACCGTCAGCGAAGAAGCGCTGGCCCCGGCGGCCGCTCTGTTCGCCCTCACGGCGCTTACGGCGCTGGAGCGGCTCGGGGCACAAGTGCCGCCGTTAGTCCGAACGGAATAGGAGGAGTTCTATTGCATACATCCTATGATGTCATCATCATCGGAGCCGGCTCCATGGGGATGAGCGCAGGAGCACAGCTGGCCCAGCGAGGATGCCGGGTGCTTCTGATCGACGCATCCGACCCTCCGCATACGGCAGGGAGCCACCACGGACAGACGCGGCTCCTCCGTCACGCCTATTCCGGCGGCTCGACCTACGTCCAGATGGCGCTGCGCGCCCACGAGCTGTGGAAGGAGCTGGAAGAGGCGACCGGCCGGGAGCTGTTCCTCCCGACCGGCGTGCTCAACATGACGCCGGCCAGCCATCCGAGCCTGCTCGGCAAGCTGGAAGCTTCCAAGGCGTTCGATCTGAACGTGGAGTGGCTGAGCGCGGAGGAGATCTCGAAGAGATGGCCGGGCATTACCCCGCCCGAGCATTATGTGGGTCTGTACGAGAAGGATGCGGGCGTTCTCCTCAGCGAGGAATGCGTCCATGCGTACCGGGAGCTGGCGCTGGCTCACGGCGCCCTGCTGCTTCCGTACACACGGGTGACCGGCATCACGACGTTCTCCAAAAGCGTGACCGTCTCGACCCCGGTCGGCGACTTCCATGCGGAGAAGCTGATCCTCAGTGCGGGTGCCGGTGCGGGAAGCCTGCCGAAGTTCCCGCTCCCCGTACGGCCTGTGCGCAAGACGGTAGGGTGGTTCCAGGCGGAGGAGCGGCTCTTCGGCGCGGAACAGTTTCCCGGTTTTACGATCGGTGGCGTGCATGGGGGGTATTACGGATTCCCCAGTTTCGGCGGATCGGGCATCAAAATCGGCAGGCACGATACCGGGCGCATCCTGGAGGAGGGGCAAACGCCGGAACCCTTCGGCGCTTACCCCGAAGACGAGAGCGATCTGCGCAGCGCGCTGGCGGCCTATATGCCTTCGGCTGCAGGCAGGCTGCTCCGCGGAGGAACCTGCAAATACGAGCTCAGCCCTGACGAGCATTTTATTATCGACCGGGCACCGGCCTCCCCGAACGTCTATTTTGCCTCGGGCTTCTCGGGGCACGGATTCAAATTCAGCAGCGTAGTCGGCGAGATTCTGGCCGGACTGGTCACCGGCGAAGGCTGCGCTTTCGATCTGCAGCCGTTCTTGTTATCCCGCTTCCGTAAGGGGACCGTGCAGGCGAACGAGCCGGCATGAAAGCGCCTGGCACCCGGAGCGGCACTCAGGACCAGCACTTAAGGACCGGAAATGATAGAAAAAACGGCGGGAGCCCGAGGGCGGGGTTCCGCCTTTCCATTTTCATTGAGAGAGGAGCGCACCATCCATGTCAACTCCAGCCGGACTGCACATCAGAGAAGCGGGGCCCGACGAATGGGATTCAGCGGTACACTTGTCCGCTCAAGCCTACAGCGAGTATAAGATGAACTACAGCGATGAGTTCTGGGAGGGCTACAAGCTCTCCATGAGGACATCTTGGTATCGGGATGATCTGCCGGTCGACAGGCTCGTCGCCGTCCGGGACGGCCGTCTGCTCGGATGCCTGCTGCTGTACCCGCCCGTGAAGCGCCTGTATGAAAGGCTCGCGGCGGACATCCCGTACCGCGAGATCCGTCTGCTCGCCGTCGATCCCTCGGCACGAGGCCAAGGCATTGCCACCTCGCTGATCCGGGAATGCGCAGAGCGGGCGAAGAGCGGCGGGGACGCGTTCCTCGGCCTGCATACGACGCAGCAGATGCCTGCGGCGGTCCGTCTGTACCGGAGCCTCGGCTTCGAACGTGCGCCGGAGTTTGATTTTCCGGGAAGCGACGAGCATACGCTGGTCGAAGCATACAGGCTGCCGCTTACAGGAGAACAGAGCCTGCTGCCGGCAGCCAGGTCATAACCAGATCATAAGAAGACGATCCGCGAAGGGAGCAGGGGCCGCATGAAATTTGCTTTGTTCAGTCTCGTGATGAATCTGCCGAACGCGGTTACCGGGGAATCCTTCACTGCCGGACAGAAGCTGGAGAACGTGATCCGGCAGGCGGAGCTTGCCGAGCGGCTGGGCTTCGACGCTTATGGGGTGGGGGAGCGTCACGGCGCTCCGTTCCTCTCCTCGTCGCCGCCGCTCCTCCTCACCGCCATAGCGGCGAGAACGGAGCGCATCCGGCTGTTGACGACGGTCACCGTGCTCAGCGTGCTGGACCCGGTCCGCGTGGCCGAGGATTATGCCACCTTGGACCACCTCTGCGGCGGGAGGCTCGAGATGATCATCGGCAAAGGCAACGACCCGCGCCATTATCCGCTCTTCGGGATCACCGAAGAAGAGCAGTGGGAATCGATGGCCGAACGGTATGCGCTCCTGCGGCGCTTGTGGGATGAGGAAGACGTGCACTGGGAAGGACGCTACCGTCCGCCCCTTGGCGGCGTCACCACCCAGCCGAGGCCGCTGCAGCAGCCGATTCCCGTGTGGCATGGCAGCGCCTCGAGTCCGCTGTCCACCGAGCTCGCGGCGAGGTACGGGGAGCCGATTTTCTCCTCGAACACCTTTCATCCCAAGGCCAAGTATAAGGCGCTGATCGACCATTACCGGGAGCGGTGGGCCTATTATGGGCGCGATCCGAAGGATGCGGTCGGAGCGGGAGCGGGCAGCCTGTATCTGGCGGATACGTGCGAGGAGGCGCGCCGGCGGTTCCGTCCCTACTATGACGCCATGCAGGCGACGGCCTCCGCGCAGCATAACCAGTCCCCGTTCAAGGACCTCGAAGATCAGATGGCGAACGGGCCGATCCTGGTGGGCAGCCCGGAGCGGGTGATCGAGAAGATTCTGGGTTACCATGCCGCCTTCGGACACAGCGTGCTGAGCATCAGTGTGGATGGCTTATCCGAGGCGGAGCAGCAGGAGCAGCTGCACCGGTTCTCGGAAGAGGTGATTCCGGTGCTCCGCCGGGAGATTCCGAGCACGGTATGGGACCTGCGGACTCCCGCCGTACAGAGGGGGTGACAGGGTTCATGGGGACTTGCGGCAAAAGAATGATTCTGAACCTGCTCCTGAGCCCGGCCGGCTCCCACCGCGGCGCCTGGCGCCATCCGGATACCCGGCTGGAGGAGATTCACGATATCCGCCATTACCATCGGCTGGCCCGGCTGGCCGAGCAGGCGCGGATCGACTCGCTGTTCCTGGCGGACGGCCTGTCCGTCGAAGTCGAGGCCGTGCGCCACGGGCCGATCCTCAGCTTCGAACCGCTGACGCTGTTGTCCTCCATCGCTTCCGTCACGGAGCATATCGGGCTGATCGCTACAGCGTCTACGACGTTCGGGGAGCCGTATCCTACGGCCCGCTTCTTCTCCTCGCTGGATGCGATCAGCGGCGGGCGGGCCGGATGGAATATCGTCACGACCGGGGTCGAGCGGACGGCGTATAACTTCGGGCTGAGCAGCCTGCCTCCTCACGCCTTCCGCTACGAACGGGCCCGGGAGTTCACGGAGGTAGTCCTGAAGCTGTGGGAGAGCTGGGAGGAAGATGCCTTGGTGCAGGATAAGGCGGCGGGCGTCTACGCCGACCCGGCCAAGGTGCACGACATCTTCCATGAAGGCACGCATTTCTCCGTCCGCGGCGCGCTGAACGCCATCCGCTGTCCGCAGGGCAGGCCGCTGCTCGTGCAGGCCGGCGCATCGGAAGAGGGCCGGGACCTGGCGGCCCGGTACGCCGAGATGATCTTCACGGTGCAGCCGACGCTCGAGGAAGCCCGGGAGTTCTACCGGGACATCAAGGAGCGCACGTCCGAGGCCGGCCGCAGCCCGGATAGCATCAAGGTGCTGCCCGGGATTCTCGTCACCGTGGGAGCCACCGAGGCGCAAGCCGGGCAGAGAGCGGCGGAGCTCCGCGCGATCATCTCCGTGGAGCGCTCCGTCATGTCGCTGTCCAACCTGCTCGGGATGGACTTCTCCGCGTACTCGCTGGACGATCCGTTCCCCGCGCTGCCGGAGCCGCACGAAGTGAATGCCTATCAATCGTTCCACGCCCTGGTCCGCAAGATCACAAGCCGCGAAGCGCTGACGATCCGGGAGTTCGTGCACCAATACTGGTCGGGCAGCGGGCAGCTCAGTGTCACGGGTACGCCCCGGCAGGTGGCGGACGTGATGGAAGCCTGGTTCCTCGGCGGGGCAGCGGACGGCTTCAATGTGATGCCGCAGCTTGCCTTCGGCGGCGTAGAAGCCTTCCTGGAGCTCGTCGTGCCCGAGCTGCAGCGTCGGGGACTGTTCCCTGAGCGCTATACCGGCCGGACGCTGAGGGAGAATCTGGGGCTGGGCCGGCTCTAATGTTGTACGATGGCAATAGAAGGGAGTGAATGAACCATGACCCAAGAGAGTGGGCTTCAGACCGATGCGGCACTGAACAATGGGACGTATGCAAACGAGAATGGGATCAAGGAGGCGCAGGGAAGCCCAGCTTCATCTTATCCGAATGCTCACCTGCTGGTTGAGGCGCAGTGGGTAGAGGATCAAGCGGCGTCGCCGGATATCGTGATCTTGGATGCCAGAAGCAAAGGATACGAGGAGGGGCATATCCCCGGGGCAATTTGGCTTGATGTCAAAAAGCTGAAAGACGCGTCTGGACGCGCCTTCGCTTCCGCTGAAGCCGTAGGGGAGGCGCTCTCCGCAAGCGGCGTCCGGGACGGCAGCACGGTTGTCGTCTACGACGATGGCGGCGGCGTGACGGCGGCCCGTGTGTTCTATGTGCTGGAAGCCTTCGGCTGGCTGGACCGGGTCAAGGTGCTGCACGGCGGATTTGCCGCGTGGAAGGCAGCGGGAAATGCGGTGTCCACCGACGCCCCAACTGCCGGAGCGGGTTCGATTGCGGCGCTGGTCCTGGATGAACGCAAGGTCGCGACCAAGGAGCGCATCCAAGCCGGGCTGGAAGGCGCCGTCATTCTCGATACGCGGTCGCGCGAAGAATACACCGGCGAGGACACGCGGAATAACCGCAAAGGGGGGCATATCCCCGGAGCCGTCCACCGGGAGTGGAAGGATTCCCTGCTGCCTCCTGACGCCAACGGCGTAGTCCGTTTCAAGCCTGCCGGGCAGCTGCTGCAGGAGTTCGAGGAAGCCGGCGTACGCCAAGATGAGGTGATTGTGCCGCACTGCCAGTCCAACCAGCGGGGGGCGCATACTTATTTTGTGCTTCGTCTGCTTGGGTATGAGGATGTGAGGCCGTATGAAGGTTCCTGGGATGAATGGGGCAATGCGGAGGATACAGAGGTCGAACTGTAGGAGGAGGCGGGAGTCCCGCCAGCTATAAGTACAGTGAACTGACGGTGTATTTTTGCAGCTCCAGCAAGATTCAGAGGGAACTCGGCAGTAGTACCACGCCAGTGACGGCGTGGTTTTTTTGTTGCGTTTGAGTCCTGCGAGTATGCGAACAACGCCGTTTTTTTAGTCAGCGCTGCATCCCCAACGGCCTCATTTTGAATTCAATCATTCTTCGCGAGGTGACCCTCATATAGCAAATTGAAATAACGGTAACCTGCCGCTGCAAGAACAATAAAAAACAGCAGTTGTTTTATGATGATCGGTACGCTGATGGATTCGGAGAAAAGCCATACGATTAATAATGCAGTCAGAATAATCTCATACATGATCGTTCTGTACCGAAGCTTTGGTCTAATCCACCTTAGCTTGATTAGCATAGATAAGCTGCCAATAAAGGTGAGCACCAGCCAAATATAATACATGTCTTTGTTAAGTGAATATCCGAATAGGGGGCCAAATTGTAAACCGAAAGAGATGATAGATATTTTTTGCAGCTTGCGTTCTGAATGGTTCAGGTCACTATAACTTTTTGCCATAATACCAAGTCCCTTGCGTTAGATTTGGCTGCTTTCCAATCACCAAAATAAATGAAAATTCAGCGGAATGGTTTATGGAATATTTTACCACGGGGCATAAGGGGGCCGCCATATAAAAATAAAGTGCCGAAAAGTCCTGGTGACTTCGCCGACACTCCTGGAGACTCAAAAGAGTAAACAATCGCTTCCATGCTATTTTTCAAAAGGCTATGGTCTCATTTCTTCCGCTATCATTGTTCCGGCGCATCTGTTCCTCCATGCGCAGCCCCCTGCCCGCTTCGCGCCAATCTTTCCGCGCGGTATGCCTTCGGCGACAGACCGGTCCACTTCTTATACGCCTTCGAGAAAGAGAACAGGTCGGGGTATCCGACCGAATGAGCGATCTCCGATAACGCATAGCCCGTATGCTCGAGCAGATGCTGGGCTTCTTTCATCTTAAGCTCCTGCAGGTATTGTACGGGCGGCAGGCCGAACGTTTGGCGGAACCGTTTGGAAAAGTGGGTCCGCTCCACGCCGACATAGTCCGCCGCGCGTTCGACCGTGATGCCGTCCGCATAATGGAGCTCGAGATATTCTTTGCCCCGCTGAAGCCACGCCACGCCGCTGCGGTTCTCGCTTACATTCGGGTCCGCCGTATGGACCGACAGCAGATCGAAGATGCCGTGCAGGTATTGAAGCCGTGCCAAATCAGTCAACCGGCGGCCGGACGGGCTGCCGCTGCGGCCCGACAGATCGAGGAAGCTCCGGAGGAGCTTGACGGCCTCTTTGTCGGCGGCGCCTGCCGAATGCGGCTGCTCTTCGTGCAGTCCGAGACGCGCGAGCAGACTCGGGGCGCCTTTGCCGTCGAAGGCGAAGAATATTTTGCGCAGCGGTTCTTCCGGTACCGTGTAGTATTCATGGGTGATCTGGGGGAAGAGGCAGAACAGGTCGCCGGGCCGAAGAGCGTAGGATTGCCCGTTCTGGTGGAAGGTCCCCCGGCCTTCGAGTACAACGAGCAGATAATAATAAGGCGTGGTCCGTGGGCCGATATGGTAGTTCGGTTTGGCTTCATTATAACCGATCCGCAGAGGCCATGCCGCTCCCGACTTTTCGTAGTCGGAGGGTGTGAAATGATAGATCTCCAGGAATTCATGATGGTCTTCGCGCAGGTTGTCTCGCATAGCATGACCTCTTTTTGCCATAGGATATGAACTCATCATAGGGGCGAGGCGGCTGAAGATCAAGCGCATTAAGGAATAGATACCCACAAAATGACAAAAAATTCTCGCTACGAATTGACATTGCTTCGGAGTGAAACTATTGTTAAGATTTATTATGCAAACTATTCCTAGTAGTATGGTTGGGAATATGGCGGCCGGTCAACCGGAGAAGAGCGCAAGGAAGAGTAAAGCGGTTTACCATAGATGACATCGTCTGCCGGGCAGCTGGAGACATAGGTTAGCCCGGGAAGGGGGAAGCAGTGTGAGTGAAAAAGCTGATAGAGAGAATACAACCGGTCTGCAAGAGGACATCCGCTTCGGATGGTTCCTGCCGACGGCAGGGGACGGACGCTATGTGGGTGTAGCGCCGGAGAGAGAGCCGACCCTGGATTATATGATTCGGGTCGCACAGACGGCGGAGGCGGCCGGCTTCGGGTTCGTCCTGATCCCGACCGGCGGAGCCTGCCTCGACGCCTGGGTCGTCGGGTCGGCGGTGATGAGCCACACGCGGACGCTGAAGCCGCTGGTTGCCGTACGGCCGGGGCTTGTCGCGCCTGTGCTAGCAGCCCGGATGGCGGCAGCGCTGGATGTGCTGTCGGAAGGCCGCGCCATGATCAATGTCGTGACAGGCAGCTCCGTGCAGGATCTGGAGGAGCTCGGCGACCCGCTGGCTCATGCGCATGACGAGAGATACGAGAGGGCCAGCGAATACATGGAGGTCATGAAGCGGGCCTTGTCCGGTACCCAAGGCATGGCGGTGTCGGAGTTCCGCACCGGCGGCAGTGCGTCTGCTGAGGGGGAGGCGCTCTTCAGCGGCAAGTATTATCGGCAGACGCGGCCGGCCGCAGCGCCGCAGACGGTCCAGCAGCCTCATCCGCCGTTCTACCTCGGCGGCAGCTCGCCGATCGCCAAGCGGGTGGCGGTGGAGCATGCGGACACCTTCTTGATGTGGGGAGAGCCGCACGAATGGATCCGGGAGCAGATTGCCGAGATCGAGAGCATCCGGGACGGGCTGGAGCAGGAGAGGGGCGAGCGCAGACCGCTGCGCTACGGCTTGAGGGCCCAGGTGCTTGTCCGCGATACCGAGGAAGAAGCCTGGGCTGCGGCTTGGGAGACGATCTCCAAGGTATCCCCGGAGCTGCTTGAGAAGGCCCAGGAGTCGTTCGCCCAGACGGATGCGACGAACCAGCGCAGGCAGAATGAGCTGAGAGAGCGATCGAGACAGGACCGTTTCGTGGCCGGTCCCAATCTGTGGACGGGTCTCTCGCAGGTCCGCTCGGGAGGCGCCATCCTGATCGTCGGGACCGCAGACCAGGTAGCCGACCGGCTGGTGGAATACGCCCAGCTCGGCGTTAGCACCTTCATCCTGTCCGGCTATCCGCATCTGGAGGAAGCCGAGAACTTCGGGCGCGAAGCGCTCCCGCTGTTCCATAAGAAGTGGTCTGCCTTGCAGGCCGCAGCACGCTTAACCAACTAACCGACGATTAGAGGAGGGTCACCCCCCATGCCTATCCAAAAGAAAGTCACCCCGCTGCTCATGGCTGCAGCCGTATCATCTGCCGCGCTGCTTGCCGGCTGCGCAGGCGGCACGGCAGGCCAGCCGGCTCCTGCGGCCGGTGACGGGAAGCAGGCGGCCGCCACGGGTCCGGTTACTCTCTCGTTCCTGCACTGGCGGGGCGAGGATGTCAAATCGCTGAACGGTCTCATTGAGAAGTTCCAGCAGGAGAACCCGAACATCAAGGTCGAGATGCAGACGATGCCGTCCGACCAGTACCAGTCGGGAGCCCAGGCAAAGCTCACGGACGGAACCAGCGGAGACGTGTTCGCTTCCTCGCCGGGAGCCCAGTTCGAAGCGCTCGCGAAGGCGGGGCTGTTCAGCGATTTGTCCGGCGAAAGCTTCCTCTCGAACTTCAATGAGTCGCTGATCGGCCCAGGCAAGAAGGACGGCAAGCAGCTCGCTGTCCCTTACCAGCTCGTTTATAACGATCCGATCTATAACGTTAAGCTTTTTGAAAAATACGGCTTGACCCCTCCGAAGGACTGGGACGGCTTCCTGGCCTTGTGCGCCAAGCTGAAGGAGGCGGGCGTGATTCCGATCGCCTTCGCCGGAGCGGACATCGGGCCCGGGCAGTTCATGAACACGATGGTCATGAACAACCTGCCGAGTGACGACGCCTTCGTTCAGGTGGGCGAAGGCAAGGCGAAGCTCACGGACGAGTGGTGGGTGAAGACGCTGAGCCAGTTCAAGGAGCTGAACGACAAAGGCTACTTCCAGCCTAATGCGCTCGGCACGAAGGATGCGGCGGCCGGCGCGCTGTTCATCCAAGAGAAGGCGGCGATGCTCGCGAGCGGCTCCTACCAACTGGCGCAGAATAAGAAGCAGAACCCGAACCTGGAGCAGAAGCTGCTCGCGCCGATCACCACAGCGGCCGACAAGGCGAGATACGAGGGCGTGCATACGAGCACCTTCCTGCTCGCGGTGAACAGCAAGTCGAAGCATCCGGCGGAGGCCAAGAAGTTCCTCGAATTCCTGAGCCGCAAGGAAACGGCGGGCACGTATGCCAATGAGACCGGCCAGAATGTGACGGTTAAAGATGTGCAGTACACCTCGAAGGAGCTGCTGGCGGCAGGCGAGTGGTCGGGCAAGAAGACGATCTTCCAGCCGCGCTTCACGATCACGAACGGGGAGATCCAGAAGGCGGTGACGGGGTCGATTCAAGCCGTGCTCGGCGGCAAGTCTGCGGAGGATGCGGCCAAGGAAGCCCAGGCGATCGTGGACCAGCAGATTAAGAAATAACGATGCGGAAGTCACCCGTTCTTTGGTTGTTTCTGCTGCCCGGTACGCTCCTGTACCTCGTGCTGTTCATCTATCCGACCTTATCGGGTGTGTTCTACTCCTTCACGGATTGGGACGGCGTCTCGCCGGCCTACCGGATGGTCGGAGCCGCCAATTATAAGGACACGCTGGAGAGCATCGTCTTCCGCAAGGCCTTCCTCAACAACGTAAAGTTCATGCTGGTGGTCGTGCTGTTCCAGACGCTGCTCTCCCTTGGGCTGGCCATGCTGCTCGCACGCAACTCCCGGATTCATGTGCTGCTGCGCGCCTTGTACTTTTTCCCCGCGGTGCTGTCTTCCGTCTCCGTGGGCCTGATCTGGAGCTTCATGTATGATCCGTCGATCGGGCTGCTCAACCTGAGCCTGCAGAAGGCCGGGCTGGAGAGTCTTGCGCTGAGCTGGACGGGAGATGCGGGTATCGCGCTGTATTCGATCGCCGCTGTGCAGGTGTGGGCGCATGCCGGCCAGATGATGATCGTCTTCATCGCCGGACTTCACTCCATCCCGGCGGAGCTGTATGAAGCGGCCCGGATCGACGGAGGGGGCCGGTGGCAGATTTTCCGCAAGGTAACCTGGCCGCTGCTCGCTCCGTCGGCTACCATCGTGCTCGCTTATACGACCATCCAGTCGTTCAAGGCCTTCGACCTCATCTTTACGATGACGGACGGCGGACCCAATTATGCGACGGAGATCCTGACGACCTACATCTACCACCAGGCGTTCGGCAGCTACAAATTCGGTTCGGCGGCGGCCGGCTCCATGCTGTTCCTTATCCTGCTGTCCGTGCTGACAGCTCTTCAGTTCAGGGCGCTGCGGTCGGACCGCGTTTCATATTGACTAGAATCTGGCGCTAACCCGCATCTCGTACTAACCCATGGAAGAGGGTGTGAACCCTATGCTGATCAACAGTCTGCGCCGTACCCTGCTTCTCCTGTATGGGGCCGTCATTATCATCCCGCTGTACATCGTTCTCGTCTCGGCCTTCAAGACGCCGGGGACCTTCTTCGCGAAGCCGTTATCCTGGCCGTCGCCCTTCACGGTGGAGAACTTCACCACCATGTTCCAAAGCCAGCCGATGTGGCGCTACTTTGCGAACAGTGCGGGCGTAACGCTCGGTACGGTGCTCCTGGAGCTGCTGCTCGGCAGCATGATCGCTTATGCGATCGCCCGACTCGGCGGCAAGCTGGGCAGGGGCCTGTTCCTGCTGTACCTGGCCGGCCTCATCGTGCCGTCTCAGGTGAACATGCTGCCGATCTACGCGCTGGTCCACCGGCTTGGATGGACCGACGGGCATGCCGGATTGATCCTGGTGACGGCGGCTCTGCTGCTGCCCTTGACCGTCTTTCTGCTGACCGGCTTCATGGGCCTGCTCAGCAAAGAGATTCTGGAGGCCGCCAGCATCGACGGGGCGGGGGAATGGACGCTGTATACGCGCTTCGCCCTTCCCTTGTCGGCGCCCTCGCTAGCCGCTGCGGCCGCCTTCCTGTTCGTCATGGTATGGAACGATCTGCTGCTGCCGATGCTGCTTCTGAATGGGAAAAGCAAGCTGACGCTCCCGCTCGCCATGCTGCAGTTCAGAGGAGAGTATGTCACCGACTATCCGATGCTGCTCACCGGCGTCGTGGTCACTTCGCTGCCGATGGCGCTGCTGTTCATCTTCCTGCAGCGGTTCTTCGTCGCCGGCATGACGGCCGGCTCCCTGAAGGGATAAGGAAGGCCTGCGCGTGTATCGTACGGTAAACAAGGCAGGGGGGCGTCGTACCAATAACGAATCCCACAAAAATACAAAAAAGCCGCTGCACCCTTACCCGGGCAGGCGGCTTTTTTTGTTGTGCAGCAGGGGGGAGCGGCCTGGCTGAACCGGGTGGCTGATCTGTGGGCAACTGGGTGCCGTGCTGAACCGGTGGCAGACCGCACTCAAGCGGAAGGGGGCTGCCGGAGACCCATGGCCTCGTAGGTCCCGAGCAGGGAGAGACGGGTGAGCTGAAGGGCCATATGGTGGGGGGAGTACACGCGGTTATCTGCGAACCACTTGGCGATGGTGCCCTGAACAGCGCAGGAGGCGTAATCAAGCAGCAGATCGAGGGGCACCTGAACTTTCTGGTCCATCCCGATGCCGGAGAGCCGCCGGTAGAAGCATTCCCGCAGGAGCTCCTGCATCCGCCCTCGGACATTGGCCGGGGTGGCGCTGGCCAGCATGGCGCCATAGAATACCTCGCGCTCGGCGAGATGCTCGAAGAGGGAGAGGAAGAGCGGGTCGGGCTCGTGGAACGTCGGCGGCGACGGCAGCCGGCAGCGCTCTCCCGTGAGCAGCTCCTCCAGCGTGCCGAGATGTTCGTCCAGCATCCGCCCCAGCAGATCTTCTTTGTCTACAAAATGCGCATAGAAGGTGGACCGGTTAATATTGGCCTGTCCGCTGATGTCGACGATACTGATGTCCTCATAGGACCGGCGCCGCAGCAGGATGAGGAAGGCATCGAATATCATTTGTCTGGTACGCTGAATTCTTCTGTCGGCCGTTCGAACAGCTGGCATGTGGTTTCCTCCTTTTTCCGACACGATAAGATTACATGTTGTTTAAACTACAGAGTCAATGCGCCCCTGAAAGACGCTGCTCCTCCCTCAAGCTGGAATCCGCACCCCAGGCGGTCCCACACTTTCTTCACTCCTGTGGCTTATGCTGCCAATATCCTACAAGCGGATGTCAACTGTTGTTTAACCGTCAGAAGAGGCAAAAAGACAGCTTGCAAATCCTGGGATACCCGCTATGATAATGGATATACCAAAGCAATTCAATCGGAATTTAAGTGATAGAGGTTGAATCTATGGGATACAGATTTCGCACTGGAGTTCCGAGGAAGAAAGGAGGATCCACTTGCGGGGCGAACGCTTTCTCGAGTCCTTGAATGACGGGCGCACGGTATGGCTTGGAGGTACCAAGATCAGCAACCTTCCGGAGCATCCGGCCTTCAAGGGCACGCTCACTACCATTACGAAGCTCTTCAATATGCTGGACGATCCCGTGCGGCAGGACGAAGTAGGCTATCCGGTTTCCCCCGGCGGCCGCTATGCCCACAGTTCCTTTCTCGTGCCGTACACGCC
The DNA here is from genome assembly GCF_027533645.1 of Paenibacillus caseinilyticus. Classification (GTDB taxonomy): domain Bacteria; phylum Bacillota; class Bacilli; order Paenibacillales; family NBRC-103111; genus Paenibacillus_G; species Paenibacillus_G caseinilyticus. The sequence continues at coordinate 162,879 of NZ_JAQAGY010000013.1, read as the reverse complement.
GGAGCAGCTCGCGCAGCGAAGCAGGGCCTTCTCGGTCTGGTCGGAGAGCACGCACGGCATGATGAGCCGCCTGTCGGACTATGCCCGCTCGCTCGTCACCGGCTGGTATGCGGCACGCAGTCAGCTGTCGGCGCTCGATCCCCGCTTTGCGGACAAGATCACGGCTTACTATGAGTCGGCACGCGACAAGGATTGGTTCCTGACCACGGCGATCATCGATCCGCAGATTGACCGCTCCAGCGGACTGGACGATGAACGGATCTCCGAGAGGTTCCTGCATGTCGTGCGGGAAACCGGGGAAGGCCTTGTGCTCCGCGGGGCCAAGATGATCGCGACGGGAGCGCCCTACACGCATGACTTCGTCATCTCGTCCTTCCTGCCCTTCCGCTCTCAAGACCGGAGCCACGCCCATGTGCTGCTCGTACCGGCGAACGCTCCGGGGCTGCATATCGTGTGCCGGGAGTCGTTCGCGAGCGCGCAGGAGCAGAACCATCCGCTCAGCGCGCAGTATGACGAGATGGATGCGGTCCTGTTCTTCGACGACGTGCTGGTCCCGTGGGAGCGGGTGCTCCTGTACGGCAGCCCCGAGGATGTCCTGGCCCTGAGAGCGAACCGGACGGCGAACTCGCTGGCCTTCCACCAGAATATCGTGCGGTATGTGGCCAAGCTCGAATTCATCACCGGTGTGGCTTTCGCCATGGCCGAATCGATCGGGACCACCGGCTTCCTGCATATTCAGGAGAAGCTCGGCGAGCTATTGACGCAGATCCAGGTGATCCGGGCGCTCGTCATCGCCTCGGAGACGAAGGCGGTGCCGGACGAGTCCGGTGTGCTCGTGCCGGATCTCAGCTTCATCGAGACGGCCCGAAACATCGGGACGAAGCTGTATCCGAGAGCGGTCGAGATTCTGCAGCAGGTGGGGGGAGGAGGCTTCGTGCAGGCCCCCTCCGGCGTGGAGGATTTCTACGGCCCGATCTCGGGGCTCATGCACCTGTATTACGAGGGAGCCGCCGTATCCGCCGAGAAAAAGGTGCAGCTGCTGAAGCTCGCCTGGGACCTTATCGGCAGCCCGCTCGGGGCAAGGCATCAGCTCTACGAGCGGTTCTATGCCGGCGACCCGGTCCGGGGGCTGGCGAACCAGTACCTGGCTTTTGACAAGAGCACTTTGACCGAGCCCGTATGGAAGCTGCTCAAGGAAACGAGCAGGGGCCGGGTTCCGCTGTAAAGCCCATTTCCTATCGAGTGACTGCCGATTAGTCCACTAAAGGCACCTGCAGATCGTAATGATCGCCCGCACAGGTGTCTTTTGTTTTAGCAGGAAAACCAAGGACAACCGTTCTATCGGTCTGGATGCGACTCGGCGAACGGTGTGTGCTGCATAGATCCAAGAGCGAAGCCGTTCATCCTTAGGTCGAGCGGGCACCGTCCTGCCCCTTTTCTCCGTATAGCCCAAGGGTTTCCCCTTGTTCTATTCCCATATTCGATATAGAGGTGATGAGCATGTCTTTGAAGTTTGCTTATTGGGTGCCGAATGTCAGCGGAGGTCTTGTCATATCCAAGATTCCGCAAAAAACGGGCTGGTCCTTCGAGGACAACGCAGCCTACGCCAAGCTGGCGGAGGAAGCGGGGTTCGAGTATGCGCTGCTGCAGACCCGCTTCATTGCCAGCTACGGCGCCGAGAACCAGCTTGAAGCGATCTCGCTGACCTCCGCGCTGGCTGCCGTAACCTCGAAGCTCAAGCTGATCGCAGCGGTCCTGCCGGGACTCTGGCACCCGGGCACGATCGCCAAGGCGATCACGACGATCGATCAGATCAGCGGCGGCCGGGCGGCCGTCAACATCGTCAGCGGCTGGTTCAAGGGGGAGTTCTACGGCTTCGGCGAGCCCTGGCTCGATCACAATGAACGGTACCGCCGCTCGGAAGAGTTCATCCGTATCCTGAAGGAGCTGTGGACGGAGGATTCCACCACCTTCCGCGGGGACTTCTACCGGATCAACGAAGCCCCCCACAAGCCGAAGCCGCAGGTACTCCCTCCCGTCTTCCAGGGCGGCAACTCCGCAGCGGCCCGGGCCATGGCGGCGCGGGTATCCGACTGGTACTTCATGAACGGCAATACGCCGGAAGGCTTCCGGTCGCAGATCGAGGAAGTCAAAGCTTTGGCGGCAGCCGAGGGACGGAGCCTGAAGTTCGGCGTCAATGCGTTCGTGATCGTCCGCGACACGGAAGAAGAAGCGCGTCAGGTGCTGCGGGACATCATCAGCTATGCGGACCCCGAAGCCGTGGAAGGCTTCCGCAGCCAAGTGCAGTTCGCAGGCAAGGCTTCGCCGGAGCGGGAAGGCATGTGGGCGAATTCGAATTTCGAGGATCTCGTGCAGTATAACGACGGCTTCAAGACGGGCCTGATCGGCACGCCGGAGCAGGTCGCGGACCGGATCATTGAACTGAAGAAGATCGGCGTAGATCTGATTCTCACCGGCTTCCTCCATTACGATGAAGACATCAAGGCCTTCGGCGAGAAGGTAATCCCGCTGGTCCGCGAGAGGGAAGCAGCACTCCAAGCGGTGCCGGCGAATTCATAAAAATATCCATTCCGTGCCAGACCCCAATCAGTCCAAAGGAGCGATGAAGATGAGTGTAGAACTGGAAAAAGCAAACGCCGTACCCGACTATGAAAGCCTGCGTGCCGAAGTGCGCCGCATTGTCGATGAGGTCATCCGGCCGAATGCCGAAACGACCGACCGGGAAGGACGGTTCCCCAGGGAGAACCTGCAGGCGCTGGCGGAGACCGGCTGGAACGGCGTCCTGATCCCGGAGCGCTACGGCGGCCGTGGGCTTGACCATGTCGCTTTTGCCATTGCTGCAGTAGAGGTCGGCCGGGGCTGCCCGTCCACGTCGCTGGTCTATGTCATGCACGTAGGCGCGGTGCAGACCATCGCGCTCTATGGCAATGAAGACCAGAAGGAGCGGTGGCTGAGACCGGTCGGTGCCGGGGCCATCGGCACGTACTCCACGAGTGAGAAGGCCTCGGGCGGACACTGGTGGTTCAACTTCAGCGAAGCTTCGCGCGACGGGGAAGATTATATTCTGAATGCCGAGAAATCGTTCACGACCTCCTCCGGCCAGGCGGATTTCTATGTGTTCCAGACTCGTACTCCTGGGGCGCAGACCCCGACGGATGTCTCCTTCTTCATCGTGGACGGCGGGCTTCCGGGCATCAAGCCGGGTGTCTGGGACGCGCTAGGCGTCCGGGGCAACCACAGCGGGCCGATTACATACGACGGCGTGCGTGTGGAAGCGCGGGATAAGCTCGGCACCGAAGGGCAGGGCAGGGAGATCCTGGAGAGCGGCGTGTCGCCGGTCTACCTGATTGGGCTCGGCTCAACCTGGCTCGGCGCCGCCCAGGCTGCGCTCGAAGCGGCCGTGGACTACGTCAAGGCCACCATTCACCGGGACTTCAACAAGCGGCTGTCGGATTACCAGATCATCCGCCAGCAGCTGGCCGAAGTGAAGGTATTGATCGAGAGCCTGAAGCCTTGGCAGGTGTCGCTCGCGAAGCAGCTCGATGAGCTGCAGGCGGCAGGGCGTCCGCAGGTGGAGCTCTTGCTGCCGCTCGTCGAGTTCAAGATCCATGCAGCGGAGGTTGCGGCCAAAGCTGCGAAGGCGGCCCTGGATGTTACCGGCGGCTACGGCTACAAGAAGGGCATCTTCGAGCGCCTGTTCCGTGATACGCGCGCAGGGATCGTTATGGGGCCGTCCAACAATATCGCCCGGGAATGGATCGGCAAAGCGCTGGTCGGTCTGCCGCTCGAGCTGTGGTACGAAGGCGGGGACTGAGCTGCCCGGAGCAGGCGCGGAGGCCTGACCATCGCCTCCGTGCTTCCGCGGGAGCCTGAACCCCAGCTGCAACCGAAGTGCGGGCCGGGTTCGCGGCACGCCGGAAGCGGCTGGGGCCGTCAGTGCTCCTCCGTCAGTAGCTTCTCGAGCCTGCCGATCCAGGCTTGACGGAGAGTTTCTACGCACGGTGCTCCATCGGTCATTCCGCTGCTATCACAATTTGCCCGGCAGCGGGGGACGCCATATCTCTTCAGCGGCTTTCATCTACAGCCGCATTCCACTTCACCGCATTCCACTTCACCGTTTTAATCTACAACCGTTTTCACTTCAGCCGCTTTTCACTTCAATCACATCTCTCTTCAAATGCATCCCATTGTCTGCAAAGAAAAGCCGCCGATCCGCGGCTTTTCCCTTTTCTCCCCAGAACCGGGGAGGATGTACATTTATGTATTGACGGAAGTTGGAAACGGGTGTAGTCTTATTAATCATACAGGATTTGTTGGTATTAATGGTTGCTTCCACGATGTCATAGGGGAGGGGTTCTCATGCCGATAGGGAATCAGGATTGGCTGAAGGAGGAAGGAGCCGCGTTTCCGGGACGCACATACGCCGAGGTGGTGCTGGGTCCGGCTTTTCATCAAGCGAAAGCGGAGCTGCTGATCCCCATGATGGCGGTGAACAAAGCCCATCTGATCATGCTCCGGGAGCAGGGGCTGATCACGGATCCGGAGGCGGAGAACATCGCCGCCGCCTTGAAGAGTCTGGACCTGTCCGCCCTGCAGCAGAGCGGGTATACGGGACAATTCGAGGATTTGTTCTTCCAGGTGGAGCACGGGCTGCTCGAGCTCGCGGGAGATGCCGCAGGCAACCTGCATCTGGCGCGCAGCCGCAATGATATGGGCATCGCGATCTACCGGCTCGTCCTGCGGGAGAAGCTGCTGGAGGCGATCGGTTCCGCGCTCCTGCTGCATGAGCGGCTGATCGCCTTTGCCGGCGAGCATACGGAGACGGTGATGCTCGGCTATACGCACACGCAGCAGGCGCAGCCGACCACCATGGCACATTACATCGCCGCCGTCTCCGATTCGCTCGGCCGGGATATCCGCCGGCTGAAGGCCGCCTATGCGAACTGCAACCGCAGCTCCATGGGGGCCGCCGCCCTGACGACCTCGGGCTTCGCGATCTCCCGGGAACGGATGGCGGAGCTGCTCGCCTTCGATAGCCTCATCGACAACGCCTACGACGCGGTCAGCGGTGCCGACTATGTCGGGGAGATTGCGTCGGCGGTGCAGCTCGCAGCCATCAACCTGGGCCGCTTCGTGCAGGAGCTGCTCCTGTGGTCGACGCAGGAGTTCGCCGTTCTTCACGTGGCCCCGCCGTATGTGCAGATCTCCTCGATCATGCCGCAGAAGCGCAACCCCGTCTCCATCGAGCATATGCGCTCGCTCCTCTCGAGCTGCGCGGGGGACGCGCAGACCGTCCTGACGATGATCCACAATACGCCCTTCGGGGATATCGTGGATACGGAGGACGACCTGCAGCCCTACGCCTGGAAGAGCCTGAGGACGCTGGAGTCGGTCTACCGGCTGCTGGGCTGCGTCATCGGAACACTCGAGATCAACAAGGAAGGGCTCCGGGCCCGGGCCGAAGCCAGCTTCGCCACGGTGACCGAGCTGGCGGACACGCTCGTGCGCCGGGATGGGCTTTCCTTCCGGACGGCGCACACGATCGTGAGCCGGGCGGTGAAGGAGGCGGTGAGCGAAGGCCGGACAGCCGCCGAGCTGCCGCTCGACGCGTTGAACCGGGCCGCAAGGGAACTTATCGGCAGGGATCTGGCCTTGGATGAGGAGGGCCTGCGCCAGGCGCTCGACCCTGACTGGTTCGTCGAAGTCCGCCGGCTGCCCGGGGGCCCGAACCCTCAGGAAGTGCAGAGGGCCCTCCAGGGACAGCGCTTCCGGCAGACAAGCGATGAAGCGTGGCTGAAGGAGCGGCGCGAGGCCATCCACACCGCACAGCAGTACGTTGAATCCACGATTGCCCAGTGGGGCGTCCCCCACAATCAAGCTTGACCCCCTCATGAACCGGACCGCCGGAGATGAATTCCTCTTTCGTTTGCAAAGAGTGTTCATCTCCTTTTTTGTTATATCAGCAAGGTCAGCTCGCCAAATCCAAGACAGAAGGTGATCCCCGTGTTATTCGCTAATCCAGACTATAAGCCGTTCGACCTTCATGCGCATCTTCCCTACCCGGTACCCTTCATGTCCAGGCATCCCATCATCTCGGGAGCGAACGCGCTCCGCGGACAGCGAATGCGGCTGACATGGGATTTCCCCCCGCCGGTACCCCTGTCCCAGGACGCTGTAGAAGATCAACGCCCGATCATCGACCGCTGGGTGGAGGAGCTGGACCGCTACGGACTCGGCGGCATCAACTTCCTGACCGCGTGGAACAACGACGACCTGGCGAAGCAGATTGGCCGGTATCCCGGACGGTTCACCGGCTTCGCCCATCACGGGATCGAGGAGCCGGGGGCAGCGGAAGAGCTCAAGCGGGCGGTGGATGGGCTCGGCCTGCGGGGCTACAAGCTGTTCGGCCCCCTGGTGGAGCGGCCGTTCCACGATCCGTCCTTGACGCCCGTCTGGGAGTTCCTGGCGGAGAGACGGCTTCCGGTGCTCATCCACTTCGGGCTCCTCGGGCATACGGGAGGCATCGCCTCGCATCTCAACATCAACCCGCTGGCGATCTTCAATGTAGCGAGGGAGTATCCGGATATCCCGATCATCGTGCCGCATTTTGGCGCGGGGTATTTCCAGGAGCTGCTTCATCTCTGCTGGAGCTGCCCGAATGTGTACATCGACACGTCGGGATCCAACCAGTGGATGCGGTGGGTGCCCTATGAGCTGAACCTGGATATTCTGTTCCGCAAGTGCTATGAGCTCATCGGACCGGAGAGGCTGCTGTTCGGTACGGATTCCAGCGCGTTCCCGCGGGGCTTCGTCTACCGGTACCTGCAGGACCAGGTGCGCTCCTGCCGGGAGCTGCGGATGAGCGAAGAGGAGATCGAGAACATTTTTGGGAACAATGCCAGAAGGCTGTTGAACCTATCCACGACTACGACAGAAAAGAGGAGCACGCCATATGCACATGCACAAAGCGCATCCGTTTGAATCCGCGGAATCCGGCTCCACCCGCAAACCCGGCCGCACGGAAGTCGCTGTGGCACTGAGTCTCGCCCTGATGCTGTCCGGCTGCGGAGGTACGGACAGTACCGCACCCGCAGCGTCCGGCCAAACGAAGCCCGGGGAGGGTGCAGCCGCCGGGGAGGAGAAGATCACCCTCGAATACTGGCAGTACCAGTACCCGGCCAAGGTGGAGCTGATCACGAAGCTGATCGAGGATTTCCAGAAGCTGCATCCGAATATCACGGTGAAGCAGACCAATTTTCCGTATGACCAATACAACGAAAAGGTCGCCACGCTCGTTCCCGCCGGCAAGGGGCCCGATATTATCAATCTGTACTATGGCTGGCTGCCCAAGTATGTATCCTCGGGGTATCTGCAGCCACTGCCGGAGCCGGCGTTCTCGGAGGAGGCGGTCAAGAAGGAGTTCTTCCCGTTCGTCGAGACCGCGAAGTTTAACGGCAAATATTACGCGATCCCGACGGCCGTGCGTACGCTTGCCTTATTTTACAACAAGGACCTGTTCACGAAGGCGGGGCTTGACCCAACGAAACCGCCGGCTACCTGGACGGAGCTCGTGGAGACCGGCAAAAAGCTGACCGAGAAGGATGCGAAGGGGCAGTTCGTCATCGAGGGGATCGCGTGGCAGCCGGGCGCGCAGCTCCATCACTGGTACCGGGATGCGCTGGTATATCAGGCGGGCGGCAAGGACATTAGCGATGACCGGCGCCGCATCCTGTGGGCCGAATCGCCAGCGGGACTCGAGGCGTTCAAGTACCTCATCGACCTGTCCCTTGTACATAAGATCGGCACCAAAGACTTTTATACCGATGATATTACGGCCTTCAAAACGGGGCATGCCGCCATGAATATCGACGGAAGCTTCCAGCTGGGCGGACTCAAGAAGGATGCGCCGAACCTGAACTATGCGATCGCCCCGCTGCCTTCCTACAAGGAGAAGGCGACGCAGGTGTCGTTCTGGGCGAACGGGATAACGAAGAATGTGCAGGGCAAAAAGCTGGAAGCGGCGGCCGAGTTCCTGAAGTTCCTGACGAGCAGGGAAGTGCAGGAGCAGTGGGTGGAGAAGGTCGGCGAGCTGCCGGCCAAGAAGGAAGTGGCCCTGCAGGACAAATACACGAAGGACGAGAAGCTTAGTTCGTTCATCGGGCAGCTGGACTACGCGCATGCGCACTTCTTCGTGGACGAGAAGCTCGAGAAGGATTATTTTACCGAGGCGGTGGACCAGGTGGTGCTGAATTCGGTGCCGTATGAGAAGGCGTACGAAGAGCTTGTGAAGAAAACGCAGAAGCTGTATGACGATTACTGGGCGAAGCAGGACAAGAAATAAGGCGGAACCGGCGGAAAGAAAGGATGTGACTCCATGGAACTTGCCGACAAGCTGCAGGACGGGGGCAGGCAGGCCCGCCTCAGGAGAGGCCTGAGCGTAAAGGGGCAGCGGTACTTCTTCATCTACAGCTGCCTGCTGCTGCCTCTGCTGTTCTTTGCAAGCGTGCGGATCCTGCCGATCCTGTATTCGTTCCATGTTTCGTTCCGGGAGTGGGACCTGCTCTCGGAGGTTAGGCCCTTCATCGGGCTCGGCAACTACGCCGCTCTGCTGCAGGACGAGATTTTTCTGCAGTCGCTCCGCAATACGCTGATCTACGTGGCCGTAGGCGTACCGGGGCAGCTGCTCGCGGGGCTTATCGTGGCGCTGCTGCTGCACCGGATAAGCCGGCTCAAAGGCTTTTACCGCACGGTCTACTTTATCCCTTATGTAACGAGTGTCGTGGCGGCGGGCTGGGTGTTCCGCTGGATTCTGATGAAGAATGGCATCGCCAACGGCATTCTGCTCGATCTCGGTCTCGAGCCGCAGCTGTTCCTCGGCTCCCCTTCACAGGCGATCTACCTCGTGATAGCGGCGATGATCTGGCAGGGCGTCGGCTTCCAGATGCTGATCTTCCTCACGGGGCTCGAGAACATTCCGCGCCTGTATTACGATGCCGCTTCGATCGACGGGGCGGGCTCATGGCGCCGTTTCCTGCATATCACGCTGCCGCTCCTGAACCCGGTCATGGTCTTCTCCGTAGTCATCGGAAGCATCGGCTTCCTGCAGTCGTTCTCGGAGGTGCTGAACATGACGGGGGGCGGCCCGCTGAATTCAACGGTGTCGCTGGTGCTGCACATTTACAATCTGGCCTTCAAGCACTTCAAGATGGGCGAGGCGGCAGCGGCGACCGTCGTGCTCTTCGCGATGATCCTGGCGCTGTCTCTGCTGCAGCTCAAGGTGCTGAACAAGAGGGCCGATGACTAGAGGAGGGAAAAGGGTATGCGCAGTCTGACCGCACCTCCTGCCGCCGCAGTCCCCCGGAGAGCCGCCGCTTCACGCTCCCTTACCGGCGCGCTGAGCTATGTATTGCTGACGGCCGGCGTGCTCCTGATGGTGTTCCCGTTCCTGTGGATGCTGGCCACCTCGCTCAAACCGCCGGGCGAAGTATTCTCCCTCAGCTTGATTCCGGAGCAGGCTACCTTGGCCAATTACGCCGAGTTGTTTGCCCGGACCCCGTTCCCGAAGTGGATCTCGAACAGCTTCATTGTCGCGCTGACGACGACTGCCAGCGTCTGCTTCTTCGATACGATCGTCGGGTATGTGCTCGCCAAATTCACGTTCCACGGCAAGAAGATCATCTTCGTCGCGATCCTCTGCACCCTGATGGTGCCGACCGAGATGCTCATCATTCCCTGGTACCTGCTGTCCGTCAAGCTGGGCTGGGTCGATACGTTCGCCGGGCTGCTGTTCCCGGGCTTGATCTCGGCCTTCGGCATCTTCCTCATGAAGCAGTTCATGGAGTCGGTTCCCTCGGAGCTGCTCGATGCCGCCCGGATCGACGGGATGAGCGAGTGGGGCATCCTGTTCAAGATCGCCGTACCGCTGGTCCGCCCGGCGCTCGCCACCTTGTTCATTCTCACCTTTCTGGGGAGCTGGAACGCCTTCATCTGGCCGCTCATCATTACGCAGACCGAGGCGAATTTTACGATTCCCGTGGGGACGGCGTTCTTCTCCAGCGAGCTCAAGGACAGCAGCGGCTGGGTGATGATCATGACGGGGGCCGCCGTATCCGTGCTGCCGCTGATCCTCTTATTCTTGATTTTTCAGAAACAGATCATCCGCGGGATCTCGCTTACCGGCCTGAAGTGAACCGGCGGCGGTGCGCAGCGAAGACAGCCCGTTCCCTGCTGGGAACGGGTTTTTCGCTATATAAGAATGCATAGCTCGCCAGGGCTCGAACCTGTAATCTTATATATCTTATCAACGCGCATCGTCCTGCAAGGACGGCGAAGCCGGTTATCTTGTGGTGCAGGAGAAGGGATGCCGAGTAAATCGCGGGTGGAAATATTATCTTGATCTAGAATTGATTTCAATAGAAATTCCTCGTCCTTCGATTGATAAAATCAATTAGACAAGGGGGAAGGGCAGTGGTACATTCAGGTACATAAACATACTTAAACGGTAGGAATAATGTAGTTAATTCGCTGTCGACTTGAAGGGGGATATTGTACGTGCATTTCGTCAATCGCAGAAAAAGACTGCTGGGCAGCATGGCCGCCATGCTGATCCTGTTCACCGCCTGCTCCTCACCGGGGGCACCAACTGGCGGGGCGCAGGCTCCTGCCGCCCCGGCCGGGAATAATACGGCCTCACCTGCTCCAGCCAAAGAGAAAACAGTCTATGTGGGCATCGTGAATGCCCCTGTGACCGTGAACCAGATCAATGACGCCGGCGATTCGGCATCGGACAACGTGCTCGCGCTCCTCAACGATTCCCTGCTCGACTTGAACGAGAAGTTCGAATTCCAGCCGAAGCTGGCCGAGTCGGTAGACACGAAGGACAACCAGACCTTCACCGTCAAGCTCCATCCGGCAGCCAAGTGGAACGACGGCCAGCCGTTCACGACCGCCGATGTCGCGTTCACCCTGAAGACGGCACTGCATCCGAAGGTGGACACGAACTTTAAGCTGAACTTCATCGAAGGGCTGAACGCTGCCGGTAAGCTCGATGAAGGGAAGACGGAGATCAGCGGACTGAAGATCATCGACGACAAGACGTTCGAGGTCCGGACGAAGACCCCGGTCGATCCGCTGATTTTCAAAGAACGCTTCGGCAGCAAAGTATTCTTCCTGCCCCAGCATATCCTGAAGGATGTTGCCCCAGAACAGGTGGCGACCCATCCATACTTCCAGAAGCCCGAGGTGACCATCGGGGCCTTCCGGATTGCGAACTTCCAGAAGGGGCAGTATGCCGAAGTCGTGAAGAACACGCAGTATTACCGGGAGCCCGCGAAGCTGGATAAAATCTTCATTAAAGTCCTCCCGGCGGCGAACCTGGTCGCCCAGCTGCAGACCGGGGAGATCCATATGAACTCCGTCCCGGTCGGCCTTATTCCGATCACCGAGTATGAGAAGGTCAAAGGACTGCCTAATGTGGAACTGACGTCCGGCAACCCGTCCGTCCCGCCGGAGCTGTTCTTCAACACGCAGAAGATTCCGGATGTGAAGGTGCGCCAGGCCGTCGCCTACGCACTCAACCGTCAGCTGATCGTGGACCAGCTGCTGAAGGGTCAAGGGGAAGTGATCGACGGCGGCATCCCGAGCTACCATCCATACTATAACAAGGACATTACGAAGTATGCGTATGATCCCGAGAAGGCGAAGCAGCTGCTGAAGGAGGCGAACTGGGACGGGAGCAAGCCGCTGACCTTCCTGATTCCAGTGGGCAACAAGATCCGGGAGCAGGCCGCCGATATTCTGGTGCAGAATCTCGAGGCCGTCGGCATCAAGATTCAGGTGCAGAAGTTCGACTTTGCCACGCTGATTGCCAAGGTCGGCAAGGGCGAATTTGATCTGACGATCTTCACCCGCGACTTCTACATTGAGCCGAGTTCGTACTTCACGATGTTCAAGAGCGACAACGGCAACAATGACATGAAATACAATAATCCGAAGGTCGACGAGCTGATCAACCGGGGAGAGACCGAGTCGGATCCGGCCAAGCGGCATGCGATCTATAACGAGCTTCAGGCCATCCTTCACGAGGAGGTCCCATCGCTGGCGGTCTATTCGGAGAAGCGCCTGCTCGCCGTGTCCAAGAAAGTGGCGGAAGGCAGACCGCGCGATATCGGCATGTTCAATAATGTCAGCCAGTGGGATTTGCTGCCCTAAGCAGCTGCTGCAGACAGCGGATGAGGCTATAAGGCTGCGGAAACAAGGAGGACGCGATATGGGGAAAAAGCAGCTGGTCGAGTGGATGAACGAGCACCGATCGACTTACGAGGATCTGGCGCTGCGGATTTGGGAACGCCCCGAAACCGCTTATGAGGAGACCTTCGCCTCCGGGCTCCTGAGCTCGGCGCTCGAGCAGGCAGGATTCAAGCTGCGCACGAGTATCGGAGGAATCCCCACTGCCTTCGTGGCGGAATACGGCTCGGGCGGACCGGTCCTCGGGATTCTCGGGGAATATGACGCGCTGCCTGGCTTGTCGCAGAAGGTGGCGGCCGTGAGGGAGCCCGTGGTTCCGGACGGTCCGGGCCACGGCTGCGGCCACAATCTGCTCGGCACGGCGGGCGTGGAAGCCGCCATCGCCCTGAAGCAGCGTGCCGAAGCCGAGGGGCTCGCCGGCACGATCCGCTATTACGGCTGCCCGGCAGAGGAAGTGCTGTCCGGCAAGACCTTCATGGCGCGCGAAGGGGTCTTTGATGACCTGGATGCCGCTTTGACCTGGCATCCGGGCAGCCAGAATACGCCGTGGAATACGCCTACGTCGGCACTGACGTCGGTCGAGCTGCACTTTCACGGGAGGGCGGCCCACGCGGGAGGCGCGCCGCATCTGGGCCGCAGCGCGCTGGATGCCGTGGAGCTGACGAATATCGGCGCGAATTATTTGCGGGAGCATGTGCCGGACGGATCGCGCATTCATTACACGATCACGAACGGGGGCGTCGCTCCGAATATTGTGCCCGACGCCGCCAGCGTCTGGTACTATCTCCGCGGAGCCGACCGCGATGCGGCCGACGCGCTGCTCGGGCGGCTGCTCAAGATCGCTCAAGGCGCTGCCCTGATGACCGAGACGGAAGTCACTTGGGATATCAAGGGGGGCGCGTATCACCTGAATGTGAACCATACGCTCAATCGGCTTCTCGTCCGGCAGCAGCACGAAGCCGGTCCCCTTGTCTTCACGGAAGAGGATCACCGGCTGGCGGCATCCCTCGCCGGCTCGCTGGACCCAGCCCTCCAGGAGGCCGCTTCAAGCAAAGCGCGGAAGCTCGGACTGGCGGAGGGGGAGCTGCTGCCCGCTTCCTTCTCGGACGAGAGGCCGGGCGGCCGGACCGCCTCAGGCGGTTCCACCGATCTCGGGGATGTCTCCTGGATCGCCCCCTTAGGACAGATCATCACCACCTGCGCCCCCTTCTGCGTCCAGGTGCATACCTGGCAGGCTACGGCAGCCTTCGGCTCGCCGATCGGTCTCAAGGGCATGCACTACGCCGCCCAGCTGATCGCGCTGGCCGGATACGAGCTGCTCTCGGATGGCGGCGCGGTGCTGGCGGAAGCCCGGGCTGAATTCCAAGCCTCGACCGGGGGGCGGAATTACGTGCCTGCCATCCCGGAGCACGTCCGGGCGCCGGTACCTGTGTAAGCAGAGGAGGATAGACAGCATGGACAGTATTCTGGAGATTGACCGGCTGCAGACGGTCTTCGGTGCCGGCCTTGACACGGTCACGGCCGTAGAGGAGGTCACACTCGCTCTGCAACCGGGGGAGACCTTGTGCCTCGTAGGCGAATCCGGCAGCGGCAAGAGCGTAACGGCCTTGTCGGTCATGCGGCTTCTGGGCAGCGGAGGCCGCATCAGCGGAGGGGAGATCCGATTCGGCGGCAGGGATCTGGCAGGGCTGCCGGAAACAGAGATGCGCCGCATCCGGGGCAGGGAGATGGCTATGGTCTTCCAGGAGCCGATGAGCTCGCTGAATCCGGTGCTGACGATAGGCAGCCAACTTACAGAGATGATCCGCCTCCATACGGAGCGGTCCGGGAGGGAGGCCAAGGCTTACGCCGTCCGCATGCTGGAGAAGGTGGGCCTGCCCCGCGCCGCCGACGTGATAAAGGCCTATCCCTATATGCTGTCCGGCGGCATGCGGCAGCGCATTATGATTGCGATGGCACTCTCCTGCAGCCCCAAGCTGCTCATCGCCGACGAGCCGACGACGGCGCTCGATGTGACGGTCCAGGCCCAAATCCTGGAGCTGATGAAAGAGCTCCGGAACGAGACGGGCACGGCGATCCTGCTCATTACGCACGATCTGGGCGTCGTAGCGGAGATGGCGGACAAGGTCGCCATCATGTACGCGGGGCAGATCGTCGAGGAAGCGGATGTGTTCACCTTGTTCCGGCAGCCGCTGCACCCTTATACGAAGGGGCTGCTGGACTCCATCGTCCGGCTGGAGGACGACGGCGGCCGCCTCACCCCGGTACCCGGTACGGTTCCGCCGCTCCACCGCATGCCGCAGGGCTGCCGGTTCCATACGCGCTGCGCCTTCGCGGAGGAGCGCTGCCGGCGGGAGCCTCCCGAGCTGAAGCGGGCGGAGCCGGGCCACTCGGTCCGGTGCTGGCTGGCGGGGGAGCAGGCTGCGTCACCGCTGTCCTCCAGACTGCAGGCGGTGGGCTCATGAGCACCTCTGCATCTTTGCCGGCATCGGGTACGGGCAGCCGGACGGAGACGCCGCTGCTGGAGGTGGAGAAGCTGAAGACCTATTACCCGGTCCGCCAGGGCGTCTTCTCCCGGACTGTGGGCCACATCAAGGCCGTAGACGATGTCAGCCTGCAGATCAAGGCAGGGGAGACGCTCGGCCTTGTGGGCGAATCGGGCTGCGGCAAGTCGACGCTCGGCCGCTCCATCGTCCGGCTGGAGAATCCCTTGGCGGGAAGCATCCGGTTCGAGGGGGAAGATATCACGTTCCTCTCCCGAAGGGAGCTGATGCCGGTCCGCACCCGGCTGCAGATCATTTTCCAAGATCCGTATTCCTCGCTCAATCCCCGCAAGCAGATCGGCGATATGCTGGCCGAGCCGTTCCTTGCCCACAAGCTGGTTCCGCGAACTCAGGTACAGAGCCGTGTCGAACGGCTGCTGGACATGGTGGGTCTGCCCCGATCCCATATGAGCCGCTATCCCCATGAATTCTCCGGCGGACAGCGGCAGCGGATCGGTATTGCCCGGGCAATGGCCTTCGAGCCGAAGCTGATCGTATGCGATGAGCCCGTATCGGCGCTGGATGTATCGATTCAAGCGCAGATTCTGAACCTGCTCGGGGATCTCCAGAAGGAGCTCGGACTCACCTATCTGTTCATCGCGCACGGCATTGGGGCCGTCAAATACATCAGTACGCGGATTGCCGTGATGTATCTGGGGCGGATCGTGGAGACCGGGGACAAAGAGGCGCTCTTCCGGCATCCGAAGCATCCGTACACGCAGATTCTGCTGCAGGCCTACCCGCCGCCCGATCCGCTCCTGCGGACGAGGAAGCGGACCATCATCCGGGGGGACGTGCCGAATCCGGCGAACCCGCCCCAGGGCTGCCGCTTTCATACCCGCTGCCCCTTCGTGCAGGAGCGCTGCAGGCTGGAAGAACCCGTACTCACCGGTGATGCGGGGGGTCACGCCGCAGCGTGCCACTTTCCGCTCCAGTAAGCGAAAGGAGGGTCTCTTATTCTTCATTATATTGTCCGGCGTCTGCTCATCGCCGTACCCGTTCTCTTCGGCATCACGGTCATCAATTTCTTCCTGATCAACCTGGCCCCGGGCAACCCAGTTGATATGTTCATCGATCCGAACATGCCCGCCGAGCTGCTCGAAGCGAGGAAAGAGCGGCTGGGGCTGAACGACCCGGTCTACATCCAATATGCCAAGTGGCTCGGCAGCCTGCTGCACGGGGAACTCGGGTACTCGTTCAGCTCTTATGCGCCGGTCACGGGGCTCATCGGCGAACGTCTGGGTCCTACGCTTGCGCTGGCGGGAGCCTCGCTGCTGCTCGGCATCCTCATCGCCGTCCCCATAGGCATACTTAGCGCGGTAAGGCAGAATACGAAGTTCGACTATCTGATGACCGGCCTCTCGTTCATCGGCACATCGATCCCCCAGTTTTTTCTCGGGCTCAGTCTCATCTACATCTTCGCCGTGCAGCTGAGAGTGCTGCCGACCGGGGGCATGCGGACGCTAGGCGGGAGCGGAGGAGCGGGGGATCTCCTCCTTCACATGATCCTGCCCGTCTTCGTCCTCGGCATCGTCATCGCGGGGAAGAAAGTGCGGTATGTACGTGCGGCTATGCTCGATGTGCTGAAGCAGGATTACCTGCGTACGGCACGGGCCAAAGGGCTGCATCCGTTCCTCGTGACGAACAAGCATGCCCTGCGCAACGCGCTGATCCCCATGATTACGGTATTCGGGTCGGAGATCCCGTTGCTGCTGGGCGGAAGCATCCTCATCGAACAAATCTTCCAATGGCCCGGCATCGGCCAGCTCACGATCCAGTCGGTCCTCTCGAGAGACTACCCTACGCTGATGGGACTGAATCTCGTCGCGGCTTGCATTGTCCTAAGTACGAATCTGCTCACCGATGTGCTGTACTCGGCGGCGGATCCCCGCATTCGTTATCCGTAAGATGATCATGCACAGAACGGAGACTCTGCTGGAAAGGAGGTGAAACCATAGTGGCCCTGACCCAGGCCGACCCCGGAGAGGCGTATCTGCAGCCGGGTGCCGCAGCCGCCGGGGAAGCGGGAAGCGAACGACCCGTACGGGGCCTCGCTGCCCGGTTCTTCCGCCATAAGCCGGCTGCGGCAGGACTGATCTTCACTTTACTTCTGATCTTGACCGCCGTCTTCGCCCCGCTGATCGCCCCCCATGACCCCAAGGAAGTGACGGGCGTCTTCTCGGCTGCCCCCTCGGCGGGGCACTGGCTCGGCACCGACCAGGTCGGCCGGGACGTGTTCAGCCGGCTGATCCATGCGACCCGGGTCTCGCTCCTTGTCGGCTTCGTGACCGTCGCTCTCTATGTTACGGCCGGCACGCTGGTCGGACTCTTCTCCGCCTATTACGGCGGATGGCCGGATATGATGATGATGCGCCTGACGGATATGTTCATGGCGTTCCCGTTCCTCATGGTTACGCTGATCGTGGTCAGCGTGCTCGGCGCTACGATGACCACGATCATTCTGGTGCTGGCGCTGTTCTCCTGGCCGGGCATCGCCCGGCTGGTCCGGGGGAGCGTGCTGGCGGTGAAGGAGACGGACTATATCAAATCAGGCATCGCCCTGGGCTACAGCACGCCCCGGATCCTGTTCGGCCACATCCTGCCGAATGTGGCCGGCCCGATCATCGTGGGAGCCACGTTCGGCATGGCCTCGGCCATCCTGAGCGAAGCGGGACTGAGCTTCCTCGGCATGGGGGTTCAGCCGCCCACGCCGAGCTGGGGGAACATGCTGACCGATGCCCAATCGCTTACGGTGCTGACAGACCAGCCTTGGCTGTGGCTTCCTCCGGGAGCGATGATCCTGTGCACCGTGATGGCCATCAACTTCATCGGGGACGGCCTGCGCGATGCCTTGGATTCGCATGCTTAGCCTTAATGCCCGTTCATGAGGAGGAAAGGAGCATGCTTGCATGAAGCCGGTGATCGGCATTACCAGCACGATTGTCGTGCGCAACGAGTACAGCGAAGGCGCTTATGTCCATCAAGATTATCATCTGTCCGTCGAAGGGGCGGGAGGGCTGCCGGTCGTACTCCCGTTGACTTCGGCGGAGACCTTCCGCGAGCTGATCGACCTCTGCGATGGCCTGATCTTCTCCGGCGGGGAAGATGTCGATCCTTCCCTGTACGGACAAGAGCCGCATGCTGCGCTGGGGCCCCTCTTCCCGCAGCGGGACCGCACCGAGCTCGAAGCCGTGCGGTATGCTCTGCAGACGAATAAGCCCCTGCTGGCGATCTGCCGGGGCGTGCAGGTGCTGAACGTCGCCCTGGGCGGCACGCTCTATCAGGATCTGCCGAGCGAATACCCGGGTGCGGCAGCGCATATGCAGCACGGCGAGGCCAGAGGGAAGGCTACGCACTCCGTCTATATTGCCGAGAACAGCCTGCTTTGGAGCATCTTCCGGCATAACCAGGTACGGGTGAACAGCCTGCACCATCAGGCGATCCGGCAGGCCGCGCCTGGGCTCACCGTTACAGCCACGTCGCCCGATGGGGTGATCGAGGGCGTGGAGCTTGGGGAGCATCCTTTTGCCGTAGGGGTCCAGTGGCATCCGGAGTCGATGACAGCTTCCGACCCGTTCATGCGGAGGCTGTTCCGTGAACTGGTCAAGAAGAGCGGCGCCGCCATGCAGAAGCGGAGCGTTTCTTGAAAATACAGAAAATAATGGTTGTTATTCAAGATAATACCAAGTATACTCATTGGTGAAGTCAACATTAAACGCAAAGGTGGAATGATTCATGAGTCAGCTGCTGTGCCTCGTATGCAAGGATGAAATTGCCGTAGATCAAGGTGCCACGACAGGCGAGATCGTCGAATGCTCCTCCTGCGGACAAGAACACGAAGTTCATGCCGTCAACAGCATTATTACCGTAGAACTCGCGCCGGAAATCGAAGAAACCTGGGGAGAGTAGGAGGAGGAGAACATGAGCAGCGGCCAAGCGAACGTCCTGCTGTGCGTCACCAAGCTGAGGGAAGAAGAGAAACGGATTGCCGAATGGTTGACCCAAGACGGCTATCGCGTTCAGATCAATCTGGATTCCATGGCGCTTCCCTTGGGCGGTACTGACGGGGAGGAGCGGCCGGACGTCGCTTTGATCCGCTGCCTTTCGCAGAAGAATGCCCTCAGCCGTTCCACACTTCTCGAGCTTGCGGGAATCCCGACGCTGAACAGCGTCAAAGCTATCACGGTCTGCACGAACAAGATTCACCAGGCGGTCGTATTCCAAGGCCAAGGCATCCCGCAGCCCCGCTTTCGGATCGCCTTCACGGCAGCCGAACTGAGCGAGGCGTTCGAGACCTTCGGGCAAGTCTTCGTGATCAAGCCGGCCAGCTCGTCTTGGGGAAGAGGGATTGCCCGCATCGTCGGGAGGGAAGGGCTGGACGGTTGGATTGCGGCGAGGGAGTCGCTCGATCCGAGTCATCAATCGCTCCCGGTACTTGTGCAGGAATTTGTGGACAAGGGGGATTATGACATTCGAGTCGTCGTCGTGGGGAAGGAGCCGGTCGCGGCTTTCCGCCGGGTCTCCCCGGACAATTGGAAGACGAACACCCATCTCGGTGCGGAGGTGGAACCGCTGGAGGTGGACGGCGAGATCCGCTCGATCTGCTCCCGCCTGACGGGTGTGCTCGGAGAGGGCATCTACGGGGTGGACTTATTCTACGATTATAAGAATCACCGGTATCTCGTCTGCGAAGTGAACCAGAATCCGGAATTCGCGAAGTCCTGGAAAATTCACGGCGTCGACGTCGCTTACCATATTGCGCAGTATGTCGGCCGCCAGATCGCATCGGAGAGCAGGCTGCAGCTTACCGCAAATTCCAAGTAAACGGGGATGAACTATGAAGAACGTGCAGATCAGCAAAGAGCATTTTTTCTCCTTATCCTTCGTGCTCTCGCGGGTTCTTACTTCGGGCGTCATCATGAGCATCGAGAAGAACGAGAGCGAGCTGAAGGGGCTGGAGAAGAGCATCGGCAAGCTCACGAATAAAAAGCATGTCGCTCTATTCAACAGCTATACCGGGGCCGTTCACGCGGCCCTCTGGGGACAGGATATCGTCCATGGTTCGGCGACGAGGATCGATCAGGCCGGCGAGCAGGAGCGGAAGTTTCTCCGGTGGCTCGGCGTGGAGCTCACGGAGGACGCCTCGGTGCCGGCGGGCTTCGAACGTCTGCCGGTGAGCTGGGATAATCTGAACGACCTGGAGTCCAGCGTGGCGGCATTGAGCGGCGAAGCGGCCGTCCTCGTCCTCGACTTCACGCCGCTCGGCTTCGGTCCGGCGGCCGCCATTGCGGCGAGCGACCCCCTCATCTGGAAAAAGGCCGAACGGCTCAAGATCTTCGGCGCGTTCGATCTGCAGACGATGTGGACGCAGGAAGAGAGCGAGCCGGACCTGCAGCCGGCCGTCCAGTTCAACTACCGGCTGAGTCCGCTCGTGGCCGCCTGCGTCAAACTATCCCTTCTGAGGAGGAACCGCGAGAATGAAGACTGATTTTATCCGCAAACCGCTCGATCTTCCTACAGAGGACTGGATCCGCGAAGCGCTGGCCTATCAGGGCGGGCCGCCGATCATCCCGGAAGACGTCCGCAAGACTACGTTCCCTACGATCACCAAAGAAGATATTACGCAGATGCTCGTCTCGATCCAGCAGGACGGGGACAGCGTCGTGGAAGAATTCGCCGAAGCGTACCGGAAGTATGTCGGAGCGAACCACGCGATCGCGACGGCGAGCGGCACGTCCAGCCTGCATCTGGCCTTGGTCGGGGTGGGAGTACAGCCGGGGGATGAAGTCATCCTGCCCGCCTTCACCTTCATCGCCACGGCCCAGGCCGTCGTAGCTGCCAAAGCGATCCCCGTATTCGTCGATATCGATCCGCGGACATACTGCCTCGATCCCGAGAAGGCGGAGCGGGCGATTACGAAGAAGACGAAGGCGATCATGCCCGTCCATGTCCACGGCCTGCCGGCGGATCTGGCGAGCCTGCGGAGTCTGGCCGACAAGTATTCGCTCCGTCTGGTCGAGGACGCTTCGCATGCGCACTCGGCCTCGATCGACGGCCGGCTTGCCGGTTCCATCGGCGACGGTGCCGGGCAGAGCCTCATGGCGGACAAGAACTTCCCCGTAGGCGGGGAGGGAGGCATCGCCTTCTTCCGGGAGAAGGAGGACTACGAGCGGGCGCAGGCGTTCCTCGAAGAGGCCGGCATTGACTACCGGATGTCCTGGATCGCGGCGGCGTTCGGCATCTCCCAGCTCGACCGGCTGCCTTACTATGACGCTATCCGTGCCCGCAATGCCGATTATCTCACGAAGGCGCTGCAGCAGACGAAGCTGTTCCGCGGACCGTATGTGCCGGACGGGTACAAGCACAGCTACAACATGTACCGGGTCAAGATCTCCCCGGAAGCGCTGGGGCTGGACGATCTCGAAGATTATCTCGTCAAGAATGCGATCCAGGAGCTCATCCTGAACGAAGGCGTCCCTGCGAGGGAGTGGCAGAACGTGCCGATCCCGGGCCATCTGCCCTTCAAGAACCGCAGAGGCTTCGGCGGGGGCTATCCGTTCACGTTGTCGGAGCGCGAGGATTTCGGCTACGAGCTGCACCACTTTCCCGAGACGCTGAAGATGCTGCGCTCCACCCTGACGATCTGCCGGGAGCTGCGCTCCCCCGTAGAATACGAACGCATCCAGGCTTATGCGCTCGCTTTCCGCAAGATCGATGCGAATCCGCAGATTATCCGCGAGCTTGCGGAGAAGAACAAGGAAACGAAAGTCTTATACGAAAGGGACGCCAGACTGGGATGAGTGCTACGGAATCGAATGTCAAAAGAGCGGCCATCCTCGGCGGCAGCGGCTTCACGGGGGCCGAATTGTACCGGCTGCTGGGGCAGCATCCGCACATTAGCGTGGATTATATTTCCTCGGAGTCCAAAGCCGGATTACCGGTGGACCGGTATTTTGTATCCTCGTTACATAAGAAAAACCCGAGTTCCTTGAAATTCCGCAAGCTGGAGGAGCTGGATGGCCCCTATGACCTCATTTTCTCCTGCCTGCCCACGGGGAGCCTCCCCCGGCATATCGAACGGGTGGCGGAGCAGACGGACAAGATTTTCAATGTCAGCGGAGATTACCGGATCGCGGACCCGGCTCTGCTGCAGAAGCATTACCCCGAGTCGCTGAAGCATGAAGTTCCCGGGGGCAGCCATTACTATATTCCGGAGTTCAGCGAGATCAACCGGGATGCCAAGCTCATTAACCTGCCCGGCTGCATGGCAGTCGCGAGCCTCTACTCCCTCTATCCGCTGGCCGCCCACGATCTGATCGAGCCCCGGGTGGTCACGGATGCCAAGACCGGCTCCAGCGGAGCCGGCAAGGCCAGCTCGGAGACCCATGCCGAGCGCGCGCACAACTTCCGGCCCCATAAGGTCCACGGGCACCGGCACAAGCCGGAGATCGAGTATGCGCTGCAAGGGCATCTCGGCCGGGAGATCGATCTGCAGTTCTCGACCTTCAGCCTGGATCTGCCACGTGGCATCCTCGTCACCTCCTATACGCAGCTGAAGGAAGGGGTGAGCGAGGTCGACGTCCGGAAGGCGTTCTACAGCACGTATGCTTCCAAGCCGTTCATTCACTACTTCAATTCGAAGAACGGGCCGCACGGGCCGATGATCAAGACGGTGACCGGCACCAATGTGGCGGAAGTCGGAGCCTATGTCGAAGGCAGGAACTGCGTATCCATCGCAAGCATCGACAACCTCATCAAAGGAGCGGTGGGACAGGCCATCCAGGCGGCCAATCTCTACTTCGGCTTCCCTGAGGAAGCCGGGCTCCGGTATGCGGCGGAAGGAGCGTGGCCGTAATGGACAACCTGTATGTGGTCAAGCTCGGGAGCAGCACCATCCTGAACCGGCCCGAGATCTTCGGCGAGATCCACGGCATCGTGCAGCGGGGCAGCCGGGTGCTGCTCGTCGCCGGCGGTGCGGAAGGGATCAAGCGCAAGTACGAGAGCCTCGGCCGGGAGATGCCCTTCCTGACCCTGCCGGGCGGCGATGAAGTCCGCTACTGCTCGCCGGAGGAGATGCCGGTCATCCGCGCCGCTTATCATGAGATCATCATCGCGGAGGCGGCCGCTGCCCTGCGGTCCTATGGACTGAGCGTCTTCGCCCAGAACGCCGGGGACAACCAGGTGGTGACCGGCACCAAGGCGAAGCCGCTCAAGGTGGTGAAGGACGGCAAGACGCTGATCGTCCGGGATTCCCTGTTCGGCAGCTACGCGGGAAGCCATACCGGCTTCTTGAAGTCGGCGCTCGCCGCCTACGATGTCGTCGTCTTGACGCCGCCGATCTATGATCCGGCGCTTGGCGGCTATATCAATATCGATGCCGATGTGCTCGCCGCCCATCTCGCCGTGGATCTGGGGGCGCAGCATCTGCGCTTCGTGACCGGTACGCCTGGGATTCTGCAGAATATCGAGGACGCGGATTCGACGATCCGTCATGTGTACCAGGGCGACGAGCTTCCTTGGGTCCAAGGGAGGATGAAGCAGAAGGTGCGTGCCGCCTCCATTGCCCTGGAGCAGGGCACGGGCGACGTCAGCATCACCGGTCCCCATACGCTCGAAGGCAAGGGCCGGACCTGGTTCTGGAATTTTCCGCGTACCGCGGAGCGTTCCCGATTGGACCTGCTCGCCAAGGTCACCCGGATCGCTTCTGTGTCCGGGGATGAACGCGAGCTGGCCTCTTTCCTGCTGGAGGAGGTCCGCTATCCCGGCGTGTCGGGTTCCATCGACGAGGCGGGCAATATCGTCTTCCGCAAGGGGAACGGTCCCCGCCGTCTCCTGCTGCTCGGCCATATCGATACCGTCCCTTACCAATGGCAGGTGAAGAACGATGAGGAGGGCCTGACGGGCAGGGGCGTCGTGGACGCCAAAGGGAGCTTCGTCAACTTCGTCCATATGCTGGAAGAAGCCGAGGTTCCGGAGCATGGAACCCTGCTGGTCATCGGCGCGGTGGAGGAGGAAGTGTCTTCTTCCAAGGGCGCCCATTATGTCAGGGACCACTACGGCGCGGACGCCGTCATCATCGGCGAGCCCAGCGGGGAGAACAGCTTGACGCTCGGCTACTACGGCCTCTTCAAGCTGCAGATCACCATATCCCGGCTCCAGGAGCATACGGCGGCCAAGGACAGCATCAGCGTGATCGACGAGCTCTACGGGGTAGTGGACACGATCCGCCGCCGGGTAAGAGAGAGCGACCCCGATTCCTTGTCATCGCTGATTGACGTTAAACATACGAATGAGAGAGGATTACTCACCATTGACGGCACGCTGAACTTCCGGATCTCGCCGGCTGCCGGCAGGGAGTACAGCGGGAGCGTCTCACTGGATGACTTGGGGGAAGATGTCCGCGTGGAGGTGCTGCGGGCCACGCCGGGCTATGCGAATCCCCGCAATGACGCTTTAGTGAAGAGCTTCGTCCGCAGCTTCGCGAAGGAAGGCAAGTCGATTCACTATATCAAAAAACGCGGCACGAGCGACATGAACACCCTGGCGACTACGTGGGAGGGTATCCCTATGGTGGCCTATGGACCGGGCGATTCGAGTCTCGACCATACGAACCGGGAGTACCTGCACCATGCCGAGGCGCTGTCCGCCCGTGCGATCTTGAGGGAAGCCGTGAACGAGTGGTTCCGGCTCGGAGGAGGAGAGTAGATGGATACGCTGACACCGCCTGCCGTACGGTCGGAGGATGTGATCGGCCGACTGCCGGAGCTGGCGCTTGAAGCCCGCAGGCTGATCGTCGATATGGCGGCGGCGCCGACGGGCTGCCATATCGGCGGGAGCCTCTCGGTCATCGACCTGCTGCTCGCCTCCTTGGCCAAGTACGGGGCTGACGAGAAGAACGTCATCGTGCTCAGCAAGGGGCACTCGGCGGCGGCGCTGTATGCCGCCCTCCATGTATACGGCGTGATTGAGGCGAACCCCGCCGAGACGTACGGCCGCGAAGGTTCCTTGTTCACGGGCCATCCGAACCACAAGCTGCCCGGCATCCCGTTCGCCACGGGGAGCCTCGGGCACGGCATTCCTTATGCGGCCGGGTGGGCCCTCGCGCAGCGGATGAAAGGCAGCGGCGGGCTCGGCATTGCCCTCGGCGGGGACGGCGAGCTGCAAGAAGGGCTCGTGTGGGAGACCGCACAGATCGTCCAGGCGAAGGGCATCTCGAACTTCATCTATATCGTCGACTGCAACGGCGGCCAGAACGACGGCCTGCTCAGCGATATTTCCCCGGTTCCCCGGCTCCGGGAGCGCTTCGAGGCGTTCGGGTTCCGGGTGCGGGAGATCGACGGGCACGACTTCTCCGAGATCCTCGAAGCGGTGGAGCCGGACCCCGAGCTGCCGCTCGCCGTGCTCGCGCGCACCGTCAAGGGCAAAGGCGTCCGGGCCATCGAGGGCAATCCCGACGCCCACTACGCCAAGATTCCGGAGAAAACCGCGGAGAAATGGAAAAGGAGCCTGTCATGAGTCTATCGAGCAGGGAAGCCTATAAAGCGGAGCTGACGGAGCTCGCCCGCACCAACGACAAGATTATCTGCATCGAAGCGGATCTGGGAGGCAAGAACCATACGTTCCAGGGGAGCCACCCGGACCGGTTCCTGAATATCGGCATCGCGGAGGCGGCCGGCATCGACATGGCGGCAGGGCTCGCCGAGGCGGGATACGTACCCTTCTTCTCGACCTTCGCGTCATTCGCTGCGCTGCGGGCGGCCGAGAGCATTAAGCTGGCCATGGGCTATATGGGCAAGAATATCAAAATTGCCGCCGCTTACGGCGGCGTCTCCGGCGGCTGGTTCGGCACCACGCACCACTGCCTGGAGGATATCGCGATTCTGCAGTCGTTCCAGCACATCCGGATCGCCTGCCCCCACGGGGAGGAAGAGACGCGGCTCGTCATCCGGGAGGCGGCAGCCTCGCCCGAGCCTTACTATATCCGGCTCGCCCGCAACGACGCCTTCCGGAGCCTCGAACGTCCGCCCGGAGGCAGTGCCCGGGACATCTTGTATCAAGGGAAGGACCGGGCAGGGGCCAGGCTCTGCCTGATCTCCGTAGGCGAGCAGGCGACCGAGCTCTGTACGAAGCTGGCCGAAGAAGACCCGGGTGTCATCCACGCGCACCTGGTCTATGTAGACAGCCAGTCGTTGAAGGGCTATGCGGAAGAACTCCGCGGGGTGGCGGACACCTTCCTCGTGGCTGAGGAGCACCGGGGCACGGGGGGCACGGCATCTTATCTCTCGCTGCTGCTTCCGGACTGCCGGGTATACTCCCACGACTGCGGCGAAGAATGGCCGATCTACGGAGGCACGCATGCGGAAGTGCTGCAGCATCTGGGCTTCGGGCACAGCGAACTGAAGCGGCAGGCTGCTGCGATTGGAGGCCGTCATGGTATTTAGCGTACTGAGGTCACGGCAGTTCCGCCATTATTTCTTCTCCGATATCATCAGCGGCTTCGGCGTCGGCATGAGCACGATCGGGGCCAACTGGTACCTCATGGACCGCACCGGGTCGCTCGGCGCCATCGGCTTCATGCTGACGCTCAACGTCCTGGCCGGCTTCGCGATCTCGCCGCTGGTCGGCACGCTGACGGACCGGTTCAACCGCAAGAGCATTATCCAGGGAGCCAACTGGATCCGGGCGGCGCTGATTCTGGCGCTCGCGCTGGCGTTCCTGTTGACCGGCTTTCATACCGTGTATCTGTATCTCTTCACGATCATCAACGGCATCGGCTGGACCGTCTATATGTCGGCCTCCCGCAGTCTCGTGCAGGAGCTGCTGACCGAGAAGGAGCTCATCAACGGCAACTCCCTGATCGAGATCTCGCTGCAGGTCGGCATGTTCCTGGCGGGGGCGGCGTCGGGCATTCTATACAAATTCTTCGGGTTCGAGGTGATCCTCCTGCTCAATGCCGCCGCCTTCGTCATCTCCGCGCTCTTCCTCTCCCGGGTCCGGTATACGCCGATTGCCGTGGAGAACAAGGGAGAGTCGTTCTTCGCGAACTTCAAGGAAGGGCTGCGCTACCTGAAGGATCGGCCTCCCGTCTTCCTGCTCGGCGTCGTGTCGATCATTCCCGTGGTGGCCGTCATGATCTTCAACGTCGTGCTGCCCGGCTATGTGAACGGGCCGGTGCAGGGCGATTCCGTCGTGTTCGGCCTCTCGGATATGTTCTACGGCATCGGCGGCCTGCTCTCCGGCTTCGCCGCAGCTCCGCTGGCCCGGAAGCTCTCGAACCAGGGGGCGATCACGCTGTTCTTCCTGCTGTCCGCCGGCATTCTGTTCGCGTGGGCGTTCAGCGCTTCCGTCGTGCTGCTCTATCTCGGCAGCGTGCTGCTCGGCCTCAGCAATTCGTCGCTGCGCATTATCATGAACACCCGGCTGATGGAGACCGTGTCGAAGTCGTTCATGGGCCGGGCGATGTCCGTCTGGATTGCGATCTCGCTGCTGCTGCAGTGCTTGTCCGCTACCGGGCTCGGCATTGTATTGGACCGGGTCGCTCCCGGAGTGGGCTTCGCGGGCATCGGGGCCCTGATGCTGGCCGGCCTGCTGCTATACTTTGTGCTTGTCTATGCCTTGAAGCCGGCGGAAGGGGCTAAGGCCACGCTGGAGCAATAAGCAGACTATACCCTATAGGAGGATACGAATGAGTGAGCAAAAAATCGTAGCTTTTGTGGAACCGAGTTTCTATGGGGTCAGCTTCGCCAGAGCGGCCTACGAGCAGGGCCATCAGGTAATCGCCATCGTATCGTCGAAGGACAATCCGGCCAAGTACGGCTATGAGGGCATCTACCACGATCTGCTCGTCGCGGATATCCGGGACGGGGAATCGATCTATGAGGCGATCGCGGGGTCGCCTTATCACGGCAGGCTGGATGCCCTCATCCCGGCGACCGACTATGCGTCCCACCTCACGGCACAGGCCGCGGAGCGCCTCGGCCTCCGGGGGGTTCCTTACGAAGCGGCGCTGCGGGCAAGGAATAAGGACCTGGCCCGGCAGGCGTATGAAGAGCACGGCGTTCCCGGCGCGAAATACAAGAAAGTCGGCACGCTGGAAGAGGCAATCGAAGCCGCCGGGGCGATCGGCTACCCGGTCGTCCTCAAGCCCACGAACTGCGCGAGCTCCCAGGGTGTTTATTTTATCAACAGCCCGGAAGAGCTGAGGGAGGCGTTCGGCCTCCTCCTGGAGTTCAAAGTAACCTACATGGACTTCAAAGTACGCGAAGAATATCTGATCGAGGAATACATCGACGGCCAGGAGTTCAGCGTGGAGCTCTTCCTCCAGGAGGGAACCCCGGTGTTCTCCGCCGTCACCGAGAAGCTCACTTCGCCGCTGCCTTACTTCGTCGAGGTGCTGCATACGCTGCCGACCTCCGTGCACCGCGAACGGGAAGAAGAGATCATCGACACCGCGGTGAAAGCACTTCATGCGATCGGTATCGTGAGCGGCCCGAGTCATGTGGAAGTGAAGCTGTCGGCGGCCGGTCCGCGCATTATCGAAGTGAACGGCCGGCCGGGGGGCGACCAGATCTCGTCGGATCTCCTTGTGCAGTCGTTCGGCATCGATGTGTTCGCGGCCACGGTGGATTATTATCTCGGCACACCGGTCCAGCTTGAACCCAGCCGCCGCCGGGCCTCGGCTATCGCTTACTTGACGGCGGAGCGGGATGGTACCGTGGCCGGGATCGAAGGCGTCGAGGCGCTGCGGGAGAGCCCGTATGCCGTACGCTCCCACATCTCCGTCCGGCCGGGGGACCGCGTCGCCGTGGCCCGCAGCTCGGACGACCGCCTCGGCTATGTCATTACGTCGGCCGATACGCCGAAGGAAGCGAAGGAAGCCGCGCTTGCGCTTGTGAGTCGTGTTACAATTACTTATGAAGAGGCGCAGCTGCCTCAGGCACACGGATCTTTAAGAAGGAGTTGATCGCGGATGGGGATAGCAGTATTGTACGGAAGCTCGCGGCGCAATGGGAATACGGATATCCTGGCCGCCCGCCTGGCGGAGGGGAGAGAGGCGGACCATCTCTATTTGAGTGACTACCGGCTTCAGCCGATCCTCGATTACCGGCATACGGAGCCGGGCCCTTACCCGGACGACGATTACCATGAACTGATCGGCCGGGTGCTCGCAGCCGATACGGTCGTATTCGCTACACCGATCTATTGGTACGGCATCTCCGGCGTGCTCAAGACGTTCATCGACCGGTGGTCCCAGTCGCTGCGGGAGAACCGCGCGGAGTTTCTCGGCGGTCTAGCGGGCAAGCAGGCTTACGTCATCGCCGTCGGGGATGACGATCCGCACGTGAAGGGGCAGCCGCTGCTCGAGCAGTTCCGGTATATCTTCGGCTTCACCGGCATCCGCTTCGCCGGCCATGTCCTCGGTACGGCCAACAAGCCGGGGGAGATTCTGCAGGATGCCGAGGCGCTGGCCGTAGTGGATGGGTGGAGAGCGGAGCTGGCGCAAGTCTGATTCCAGAACGTAGATAACATCGATAGAACCTGTTCCCGATGGAAAGCTGCCGAGAGGCGGCTTTTTTTCTGTGGACCTTTGGATTAGCTTTGGAAGGAATTAGTAATTGCGGATAGAATTAAATATGAAGATGACCAGGTAATACATTTGTACACATAAGGAGATAACACTATGGCAAAAAACAAATTACTAAGAATGGACAATGTTGGCATCGTTGTAGAATCCCTTGATGACGCCATCGCTTTCTTCGAGGAGATTGGCTTGAAGCTCGAAGGGCGAGCTACTGTTGAAGGTGAATGGGCTGGCCGCGTAACCGGGCTGGGTTCACAGTGTGTAGAGATTGCTATGATGATTACCCCGGATGGCCACAGCCGACTTGAACTTTCGCAATTTCTCACCCCGCCAACTATATCGGATCACCGAACTGCTCCTGTCAATGCCCTCGGTTATCTACGCGTCATGTTCACCGTTGAAGACATTGACGAATTGGTGTCCAGACTCACTAAGCATGGTGCTCAGCTCGTTGGCGAAGTGGTTCAGTACGAGAACTCGTATCGGCTCTGCTACATTCGTGGTAATGGAGGACTTCTAATCGGTTTGGCGGAACAACTCGGTAATAAATCAATGTAAAACCAAAGTAAAGGGAATTGGCTGACGGATCCGATAGCTCAATAAGCCGCCTCTTCCCCGAGGCGGTTTATTGATATCTCGCCGGGCGGGCCGCAAGAATGATCAAGGCTTGGGGAAAAAAGAGCCAGATCCCCGAGTCCGGGGCCAGCAGGCATCCCGCCGCGGCCCAGGCCAGCATATACCAGCCTGCCGCTGCAGGAAGCGGCTGCCCGTGCCGTGTAATCCAGCGCTGCAGCAGATGGCCGGCGGCCATCCAGAACAGCCCTGTGGCGAGAAACCAGAAGATGGCATTGCGCTCGGCGTTCATGCCTACGGTTGCCCACCATCCCTCATGGGCCATCTGGCTGAGCGTCCCCCAACCCAGCAGGAGCCCCACCGCGTTATGAATGACCCCTGTCCCCAGCAGCATCCAGCCGCTGTACCTCCACAGCTTCATCGATTCCATCCCCTTTACGTGTGTACTCCGGATGGATAGTAGCATACGGCGGGCCGCCGCCTTCCGTATTGTAAAAAAACGACAGAAATTCAGGCTGTCCCCGGAAGTAGGCCAATGGAGCGCCCGCCAGGACCCGCATCTCTTTCAGAAAATGGGATTGATCATAGTATCCGTGTTCCAGCGGAAGACGGGCGGTGGAGGATCCGCCGGGTTCCAGCAGCTGGCGCAGGGTTTTTTGGAACCTCGCCAGACGTGCGAACCTTTTCGGCGGAAGACCGACCCGCTCCAGGAACATCCGCTCCAGCCGGCGGCTAGAGAGGCCGATGGACCGGCACACCTCGGGTATGGTCACCGGGCTGTCCGCTTCTGTCGTTTGCAGTAAAAAAAGGGCATGATCGAGTTCCGTACGTGTTCGTACCTGAGGCTCTAAGCGCCCGAGCAAAGCGGCGTCCAGCAAAAAGGTGCGCTGCGGCCATTCCTGGACCTCCAGCAGACGGTGGACCCAATCCATGCTTGATCCCTTCCAAATTTCATCCAAAGGAAGCGCCGCATCCGTGAATTCAGCCGCCGGCCGCCTGCAAAAATAGCGAAAAGCGCCGGGGCGAAACCGGATGCCGATGATGCCTACGGGCGCAGGCTGATCTCTAGCGTGTCCGGGGAGCAGATCCAGCGGCTGTGTCTGCGGACCTGCCACCGCTGCATAAGGCAGCGCGCGTAGAGTGCCATCCAGCGCAACGGTCCGCAGCGGCACTCCGAGATGCAGAAGCACCTCAGTCTCGGGACTGGGCAGAATCCGGGGGAGGTGAGTGTGCGATCCAGGTGTGGATTCCCAGCACCAATAAGATTCAATATAGGGGCGGAGCCGGGGGTGGGGTAGAGAGTGGCGAGTAAGCATGGAGAGCCCTCCTTCGTATCCATCTTGAGCGCGGGCGGCCTCATTTCAGTATAACCTGTATGGGTTGTTATTTGGTATGATATAGGAGAGGATGACCCGACGAGAAGGAGATGAAGGGACTTGAACCATCGATTCGAGCCCAGCACTGTTTTACTATGCGGCACAGGAGAATTAACGGATGAGTATGTCATAGAGCTTGCCATAATGGTGGACCGTTTGAATGCGCAGCTGGAGATCGCCGGGAAAGCGCTGCAGTCGATTGCAGAAGTCACAGCGTCAACCCACGATGCGGCGAGGGACATAGCCGTTGAAGCGCTGCAAGCTATAAAGTAAGGGGATTGCTGTACGTTAAAAGGACTTCGTCTATAGCCGGCCGGGAGATGCCGGCGAGTACGGGGTTGGGCCTAACAGGAGGGGGCGGATTGTGAAAGCACCACGATTCATAACATTATCGATACACTATGGAATCTTGACTCTCGCACTACTGCTGTCCGCTTGCGGAACAGGCATGCCGATTCCTCTCCCCGTGGATCCGCAGCCTGGCGCGCCTGCTATCTCCACGTCCTCTGAATCCGCATCTCCATCCCATAGTCCATCTTCTGTGCCAGCTTTCAATTCAGCGCTAGAGAAAGAAGATGACTCGGTCAGAGCCATAGGGGCTCATCCAGAAGGGCGGCTGATTGTCAGGCCCGCGGATAAGGCTAAGGTAGCGCCCTTAGGAGCACCGAGCTGCTTCGGGCAGGACACGGACCTGATTTGGTCAGGCGGCTATGAGGCGGTATGGGAACCCGCTGCGGGGGGGCCGGCAGCCCATGTTATGACATTCCCGTCCGATTTTTTCCTAGTGCAGCCCGATGATTCACCAATTCACATGCAGCCTTTACCCATTGGAGCCGCGAGCTTATTCGCGTTTGTTCCGCGGTATACCGACTGCCACGGTCTCGAGACCTATCTTTTTGAAATAAGCAAAGGGAATGCTTATCCGGTAACCTTTGAGATGAGTGCAGCAGAGACCTCTATGACTGAGACCCATTCGGCAGGGACCCCTCTGCCTGAGATCTGGCCCCATATTAGTCAGCTCCCGCAGCTTGGCGCCTTGCAAGTGAACGGGGAGGAGCTTACCGTAACCGGGGGATATGGCGCAGGAGCAGAGTTCATAGATCGGTACCACTTCCGGTACAATCCCTTGAACAAGAGGATGATTCTGATCAGCACCGACCAAGTAAGGCCTTGATGCAAGAATACCAACATGATGGTGGTACCCATGCGCAAACTCATAAGAAATATGCTAAAGCCTGAACCGCACAAATCCGCTGCAACAATTTTACTCGAAGGGATTCCCTTTCTCTTTGTGATCCTGCTGGCCTTCATTGGACTGGTCACGGTTCTGACCTGGGTTCACGATACCATACCAACGCTGACTAGCGGAGGGAAGGGGAAGGAGGACCCACCAGCTATTGCTTTTGAGAAGCGCTTTGTTACCTACTATAAGAACTCGGCGGGGTATGGCAACGAGCTGCGGCTGGATCTTCAGACAGGGTGTTTGTACATCGATAACGGAGGAAGCCTGTCCATTCTCTTCCGGAATGCCACGGAAGCGGACTGCAGCCCCGCATACCTGGAGGAATACCACACGCGAGGCTGAGACAGGGGAAAAGAAGAGCGGATGGGATGTCCTTCTTCCTTCTGGGACTGACACTGCGGTTTTGAGACGAGGATCCTAACATCTTAACGAAACAGCCAGCTGCCGATAGGTCATCGGTAACTGGTTATTTCGTTTGTTTGGCATACCTTAACCTTATTCCGATCCCTTAGTGTATTAGGATAAATCCGGTTCCTGCATTTTTTTTGAAGACATATAATGCTCCATTCCATCCAGTATTCTGGCGAGAGCAAAATCAAATTCGAAACCATAGGAATGCTCATCCTTGACTTCCTTATCATCTGGAGAATAAGCACCCGCGAGGATGACGGGCCGCAAATAGGGAAAGCGTTCCGGAGTCACGAGATGCTCAAGCGCTGCAGTATAGCTCACTCCGGGGACAGGGCCTGAGTTCACGCCGGTCTGGACGGCGCGGTCCATATCCCGTTGAAAAAAGCTATATATGCGTGCATGGCTGGTTAATAGGACCATGATCGAGATCTTCTCATGGTGATCTAACGGAAGGTGCTGCATAATCCGCATGGCCCAATCTACAAACCGCAGGTTGTTCGGGGTGATCGGGATGCCGGAGGCAGGGATATCGCACAACCAGGGATGATCTTGGTAGCATCGCATAATGGCCATAACAAAAAGGGTCATTTGCTCGCGCCAATGAGCGGACGTCTCTTCGGGGATCGATATATCAAATACAGCGTCCTGCATAAGAAGGATGAGATCTTCCTTGCCCGGAACGTACCGGTAGAGGGCCATGGTTGTGAATCCCAAGGAGGCAGCGACCTTGTGCATAGAAACGGCGGAAAGTCCGTCATTATCAGCTATGGCTATGGCGGAATCGACGATCTGCTTCAGACTCATTTCGCGCTTCGGCCCGCGCTGAGTGGGTTTGACTAACCCCCAGCTGAGCGCCACGCCGCGGGGTAAACTTTCTTCGAATTCGTTATCCATTGATCTGATCGCCCCAAACATGAAAAACTTTTGATTGCATCTTTTATTGTATATATCATATACTGTTTATGCAATACACAATTTAACTTCAAACGGCTGCTGTCCCACTGTTTTTATCTTAATATATGATGGAGTGATCCTGGTCTATGGGAGAAATGAAGCGAATTCTTATTTCCGGAGCAAGTTTGGCCGGACCGGCACTCGCCTACTGGCTTCAGACTTACGGCTTTGAGGTGACGATCGTAGAGCGGGCCCCCGCCTTACGACGAGGCGGTTATGGAGTGGATATTCGGGGAGCGGCTATCTCTGTGCTTCAACGGATGGGTATACTCGATCAAGTACGCGCGGCGGATACGCAGATGACGGGCGTTTATTTTGTAGACAGCCATGGCCGGATCAAAGGCAAGATCAGTGAAGCGGGGATGGGCAACCAAGCGGGTCAGGACATCGAAGTCATGCGGGATGATATAACGGACATTTTATACCATTTGACCCAAGATACCGTCCATTACATTTGGAATGATTCCATTACCGCCATTCATGAGACTGAAGAAGGAGCTGAGGTACAATTTGCCAAGGGCAAGCCGCAAACATTCGACTTGGTGATCGGGGCGGACGGTCTTCATTCTAATGTCCGCAAGCTGATATTTGGGGATGAAGCCCAGTTTAAACGTACACTTGGATGCTATATCTCCATTTTTACCACCCGCAATAATCT
Organism: Paenibacillus caseinilyticus; assembly: GCF_027533645.1. Lineage (GTDB taxonomy): Bacteria > Bacillota > Bacilli > Paenibacillales > NBRC-103111 > Paenibacillus_G > Paenibacillus_G caseinilyticus. Next base: position 128,273 of record NZ_JAQAGY010000013.1, on the reverse strand, counting down.
TAACCTCATGCACAGTCAGCAGTTGTACTCCATTCCCGGTAGAACGGTAGGCCTGTATTCCGCACGCGATACCAGCGAAGCAAAGGGGATGTTTATATTTAAGTCGGCTCCCCTGCAATACGACCGGCACAATACCGAAGCGCAGAAGCAGCTTGTAGCCGATACGTTCAGCGGGGAGACGGGCTGGGAAACCCAGCGGCTGCTGCATGCAATGAAAGAGGCGGAGGATTTTTATTTTGATGAAATATGTCAAATCCACATGCCTGCATGGTCTAAAGGCCGTGTGGCACTTGTAGGCGATGCGGCATATGGACCGTCGCCCCTCTCCGGTCAGGGCACCAGCCTCGCCCTTGTCGGAGCCTATGTATTGGCGGGTGAGCTGAAGCTTGCGCAAGGCGATTATACCAAGGCTTATGCAGCCTATGATCAAGAGATGAGATCGTTTGTGGAAAAGAATCAAAAAATCGGCCTCACCGCAGCTGGAGGAATGGTCGCCGACTCCAGCTTCAAGATCACACTCCAAAACTGGATGCTTCGCGTGCCGTTCGTAACGAATGCGATGTTTCATATGATCTCAAAAATGATTGGAAAAGCCGCGAGCGGCATCGAACTGAAAAGGTATTGATGGATCTTGTGGCAGCCGGTCGTACCGATCGGCTTCTTTGTGTTGAAATCACGTCGAACGGCGACCAATAAACCTTGTGCTTAGAAGCAACAAAGGAGGCCGCGCGGACATCCGCAGCTGCCTCCTTTGCATGGACGCCGATCACTCTTGGTTCAGCAGATGCTGGGAGAGGAACCCGGCTGTCGCTTCGAACGCTTCTTCGAGATAAGGCGTTGTGCCCTGATAGGGATGCACGATCCCGAAGAAGTGGTCCGCTCCCGGTATCGATACGTATGTCTGGTCCGGAGCCGCTTCCTGCAGCGAGCGGAAGCTCTGCAGCACCCGTTCGGCATCGGCGGTACCCTGCACCGCCAAGACCGGAATCTGAAGCGAGGCAAGGCGCGCAGGAATATGGAAGCGCTCCGCATGCTGCTCGATATCTTCGGCGATCGGGCGCGGCTGGCCGCTGACCTGGGCGGACGGCGTGGCTCCGCCGTTCCAGACGACCACACCCGCAACGTTATCATGCTCGGCGGCGAAGATCAGACTGGAACTGCCGGCGCGGCTGTGGCCGAGCAGGGCGATTCGCTCGGAGTCCGCCTCTCCGGCCAGCGGCAGGGCTCCGCCCAGGACGGCGTACAGCAGCGACTGAAGGTCGCCAAGTTCCCGGGAGACCGTCAGCGATTCCTCGAGGAGCCGTTCTTCGGCACCGCTGTTCTTGACGGCAATCCGCGAGAAGTCGAAGCGGACCGTATAGAAGCCGCGCTCCGCGAAGCCGTTCGCCACCTGCGGCCAGAAGCCCCATTCCTTGAAGCCGCGGAAGCCGTGGCTTAAGATCAGCACCGGCTTGCGCACGCCGTCCTCGAGGGCATGCACAATCCCCTTGATGGGGACTCCCTCCGGCGAGAATACCGTGAATTCCTGGGCTGTAAGCACTTGAGTCATGATCAAACTCCTCCTCTTCCTATGTGGATCATATAGTGAAAAACCAAGACGTTCCGGATGACCGGAGCGCCTCCGCCTGTACGGTCAGGATGAAGCTGCCTCCGCCCATTCCTTCAGCGTCCGGTCCGAGGGCAGGAAGTAAGTGAAGAGGCCGAGCAGCGGCAGGAACGAGATTCCCTTGAGCACCGTGCCGAGATTCAGGGCATCGACCAGGCTGCCGAGCACCACGGCCCCCAGCGCGCCGAGGCCGAAAGCCAGGCCGACGATCAGCCCGGAGACGGTGCCGATCTTGCCGGGAATGAGTTCCTGGGCATACACGACGGTCACCGAGAACCCCAGCATCATGATGAAGCCGTTCAGGGTGAGCAGGACGAAGGCCCAGAGCTCCCCTGCATAAGGGAGCAGGAGAGCGAACGGAGCCGAACCGAGCATGGAGAAAAAGATCACATTGCGCCGCCCGAACCGGTCGGAGAGCGGGCCGCCCACGAAGGTGCCCGCCGCCCCGGCAGCCGAGAAGAGGAAGATATAGGCCTGGGCCCGGTCCAAGCCGATCCCGAAAGCTTCAAGGAAGTGAAAAGGGTAATAGATGGAGACGCCGGATTGGTACCAAGACCGGGCGAACACGAGGAAGATTAGCACGCAGATGGCTGCTGCCGTACGGCGCTTGACGCCCGGCCGTCCCTCATCCCCCTTGGCATTCCCCGGTACGCGGGGATGCGCCGCCAGATAACCGGTGTACCACCTTGCGATATAGAACTGGACGAGAATGCCGAGCCCGGCCGCGAAGGTGAACCAGAGTGCGCCGAGCTGGCCGAACGGCACGAAGACCAGCGCAGTCATCACAGAGGCGAGCGCATGGCCCGAGTTGCCCCCGACCTGATAGACCGACTGGGCCATCCCCCGGCGGGAACCTCCGGCCATATACGCAACACGGGAGCCCTCGGGATGAAACACGGCAGAGCCGAGTCCGATCAGCAGTACGGACAACAGCACCATGGCATACGTGGGAGCAAACGCAAGACCGAGCACGCCGCAGAAGGTAGCGGCAACGCCAAGAGGCAGCATGTAAGGAGAGGGGCGGCGGTCGGCAGCCATGCCGATCAACGGCTGCAGCAGAGAAGAGGTCATATTCAGGACGAATACGATCAGGCCGGCCTGCATGTAAGATAAGCTCATGGAGCTCTTCAGGATCGGAAGAATCGCAGGGATGATCCCCTGGATCGTATCGTTGAGCAGATGCACGAGCGATATGGCGAGCAGGATGCGCATGACGGCAGGTTTTGGACCCGCAGCGCCGGCAGAGACGTTCAAGCTTGCCGCTTGGGTGGGCAGGGACATGGATTCAGGCTCCTTTTTTCAATTGGGAAAGCATGGGGAAGGGGGCTCATCTGCACAAAAAAGAGACCTCCGCTTACCGGCCGCTCGGCGGACGGCATAAGACGGACATCTCTAGTGGACTAGTAGACAGGGACTTGAATGCAGATAATATACCCCCTAACACCATCTATATTGTCGGGAATAGATCTTATGTTATCCCCTGTTTTTTATGGTGTCAACCGCTTTTTTATTCGCTAAGACCTACCCTGTTCCAGGGTGCGGTATTCCTAGGGCAATACGCATAAGGACGAGGCGTTCGAGGTGATCGCGACGGCACACAGCGGCGAAGTGCAGCAGAAAGCCGTCCGTAACGGACGGGTGCCGGCCATCCATAATCCGGAGCTGAACAAGGAGTACGGAGCAGATAAGAACAACCCCGCTCCGGTTCCGGAGCGGGGCATGCCGTCCATGGAACGGCCTGCTCCGCTGTCATGCGTCAGCCTGCAGCTGGCGGCGCTGCGGCTATAACAGGATGCGCTCGGACCAGTCCCCAATCACGGCGCTCTCCCCGACGGCAGGATAACGGAGCCGGCGGGCGGCCTCCTGCAAATATTCCCCGCGGTACATCAGGGTGCGTCCGGATAACCCGCTTCCCGGCGGTTCGTAGGCACAGGAGGCGCTGCCCATAATGCCCTGCAGCGTCTCGAGGTCCCGGGTGTAGACGGCCGCGTCCCAGCGCACGCGGGAGAGAACCTGACTAGCTACCGCCAGCGGCAGGCTGGCCTCCCGGGCAACGAGCTTGGCCATCTTGCCCGGCTGCTCGCGGAGGAGCGCATGGGCCCTCAGATGCGCCTTGAGGTAGGCGATAACGATATCCTCATGGCCGGTGACCCAAGTCTGGTCCGCCGCCAGACCCGTCAAATAATCGCCGCCTAGCCCCTCAGCGAACAGCAGCCGGCCCTGGCCGGAATAGTCGAGCAGGCTGGGGTAAGGCTCCCACATGACGCTGGCGCCTACGCTCTCGCATGCAATGCTGCGCAGGTTCTCCGGCATCTGCTGGTGAATGACCTGCGGCTGCCGGGTGCCGAGCGGAGCGAGCAGCGTCTGCAGCCGGTGGTCCGCACTCGAGTGCGGTACCGTAGCCACCGTATGGGCGGCCAGATCAGAGAGGCTGCGCAGCGAGAACGACCGGGGCACCGCGAGCGCAATCCCCCGGCCGCGGGCGGCCTTGCCGTCGAGGGCGAGCAGCACGGAGTTGAACCGGGGCAGCACCCGGCTGAGGGCGGCACTCATCGCGATCGGATAATCGCCGAGTGCTGCAATCTGTACCTGGCCTGCGATCAGCTCTTCCACAAGCTCCAGTCCGCTGGCCGCATCCCGCCAGCGGACGGCGATACGGCGGGCAGGCTGCAGCAGGCTGAGCTCGTCTTCCAGGAGACGGAGCCCCTTGATCACCAGGGAGCTCCACATATGGGCCGTCCCGCTCTGGTAGCCGAGGGTGAGCGTCAGCGGTTCTTCGCCCCCGGCGCCGGGGGACCCCAGATCGCGGACCGACGCTTGGCTGCGGATCCACCGCTGCAGCTCCTCTTCGTCGAAGTAGACTTCGCGTCCGATTTTGATACACGGGAGCCCCCGGTTCTGTCTCCACCGGTCTACTGTTGCCCGGCTGACCCCGAGCAGGTCGAGAGCTTCCTGCAGCGTCAGCAGGGGCAGAGAGGCTGCCTGCCTTCTGGATTCCATTCGGATTCCCCCTTCCTTTGAATAATGCCCTGTATGCCGACCTTATTAATATGATATAAATTGTATCCGAAGACGCCCGTTCTGACAAGAACGGAAGCGTCTTTTGCTGCTGCGGCATGCTGCCTGAAATCTCGCCTGTTGGCTCTCGGGCTCGCTCTCGGGCTTTACGGCTCGTTTGGGTGCGGCTGAACGCCCGTGCAGCTTCCTTCCCTAATGATTGGCGGCATATACGGACTTGGCTGTTTTTGGCAAACTTTGGGCGAGATCCTCATTCATCCTCATTCCTGCGCATTCCTCCTCACCGGATGGATGCACGGCATGAGGCATGGTACATTGCATTCAAGCCAATAAAAACGAGCGGCTTTATCGGAATGGTTGTACTGGGCTTTCGAGCCTGGCTTCATACCTGATAAGCAGGCCGTGAAACAGAGACACCGAAGGAGGAGGACCGAAGGATGCAGACAAGAGAGTACACGACGGATGTGCTGATCATCGGCGGGGGGACCGCAGGAACGATGGCGGCGATCAAAGCCAAGCAGGCGAACCCGGAGCTGAACGTGCTCGTGCTCGATAAGGCGGATATCCGCCGCAGCGGAGCGATCTCCATGGGCATGGACGGACTGAACAACGCGGTCATTCCGGGCAAGGCGACGCCGGAGGAATATACGCTTGAGATTACGGAGTCCAACGACGGGATTATCGACCAGCGGGCGGTGTACCGCCAAGCCTCCGAATGCTTCGGCATCGTGCAGGAGCTCGACTCGTGGGGCGTCGACTTCGAGAAGGATGAGACCGGCTACTACAATGTTCACCGGGTCCACCGGAAAGGGCGTTATGTGCTGCCGATGCCCAAAGCGAGCGATCTGAAGGTGATTCTGGCGAAGAAGGTCAAGCAGATGCGCTGCAAGGTCGTGAACCGCGTCATGGCGACCCGGCTGCTGACCCGCGGCAACCAGGTTATCGGCGCTCTAGGCCTTGATGTCAAGAATGGCGACTTCATCATCGTCCGGGCGAAGGCGGTGGTCATGACCGCCGGTGCAGCGGGGCGGATGGGGCTCACTGACTCGGGCTATCTCTACAGCACATACGAGAATCCGACGAATTCCGGGGAAGGCTTCGCGATGGCCTACCACGCGGGGGCGGAGCTCACGGGGATCGAGTGCTACCAGATCAACCCGACGATGAAGGACTACAACGGGCCGGCCTGCGCCTATGTCGCGGGACCGTTCGGCGGCTATACGGCCAACGCCAAGGGAGAGCGGGTGACCGGCTGCGACTACTGGAGCGGCGAGCTCATCATGAACATGTGGAAGCTGAAGAACCGGGGCGAGTGGCCGCTCTACCTGAAGCTCACCCATCTGGAAGACGGCATCATCTCCGAGATCGAATCGATTCTCCATAACAACGAGCGGCCGAGCCGGGACCGGTTCCATGAAGGCCGTGGCAAGAACTACCGCACGGACATGGTGGAGCTGAACTTCTCCGAAGTGGGGCTGTGCAGCGGCCACAGCGCATCCGGCGTACTCGTCAACCACGAGGCGGAGACGTCGATGGCCGGGCTGTATGCAGCAGGCGATATGGCCTGCGTGCCGCACCAGTACCTGCTCGGCGCGCTGACCTTCGGCAAGATCGCCGGTACGAATGCGGCTGCCTTTGCCGCCCTTCAGTCCGAACAGGAACCTGACCCTGCGCAGATCGAAGCGGAGCGCGAGCGCCTGTATCAGCCGCTGAGCCGGCCTGACGGGGTGCCTTCTCAGCAGGTCGAATACAAGATCCGACGCATCGTTACCGATTATCTGATGCCGCCGAAGACCATCACGAAGATGGATATCGCGCTGGAGAAGATCGAGCACTTCCGCAAGGTCGATCTGCAGCAGCTCGGCGCGCGGGACGCGCACGAGCTCGGCCGGGCCATGGAGATCCACAGCATCGTCGACTGCGCCGAGATGATGGCCAAGGCGTCGCTGTTCCGCAAGGAGAGCCGGTGGGGGTTCTACCACTACTTCCTCGATTATCCGGAGCGCGACGATGCCAACTGGCTGAAGCGCGTCATCGTGCGCAAGGGAGACAGCGGAAGTCTCGAACTGTATACCAAGGAGCTGCCGCCTTACATTGTAGAGAAGCCGGACGCACCCAACCACGAGGAGGTGAAACCGCATGAACATGTCGGCTAAAGCGGTCGGACAGCGCACGGAAGCTAGCGTCATTATTGACCGGGACAAATGCATCGGCTGCGACATCTGCGTCCAGGTATGCCCCATGGGCATCCTCGCGCTGGACAAAGACGGCAAAGCTTATATGAAATACGACGAATGCTGGTACTGCACTCCGTGCCAGACGGACTGCCCTGTGGATGCCGTCCGCGTCAATCTGCCTTATCTTGTGAGATAGGTGATGGGATAGCAGATGAGATCGTAGTTGAGACAGAAGAAGTCGGGCTCCGGTCCCGTCTGTTGGGCCCGGGGGCCCGGGCTTTTCCCATCCGGATAGAACGAAAGGGGAGTGAACCATGATCAGGCAGCGATCACGGGCAGGACAAGGACGGGGGGCGCTGCTTCTTGCCTCCCTGGCGATAGCTGCGGCACTTACCGGCTGCGGCGCAGGACAAGGGACAGGCACAAGCGGCGATGTGACGGCTTCGGCCAAACCGGCTGCCGCTTCGGGAGACGGGACGGCCGCCGGCAAGCAGGCTTTGGTAACGGTGGGCTACCAGTCGCCCACGGCCCAGACCTGGGGCGCTTTGATTATGAAGAACCGCAAGCTGTACGAGAAGCATCTGAAGGAGCTGGCGCCCGCGGACCAAGTGGAGGTCAAGTGGTTCGATGCGACCGCGGGATCGATCCTTAACAATAACATGGTGGGCGGCAAAATCCAGCTGAGCATCCTCGGCGATATGCCCTCGCTGCTCAACGGTGTGATGGGGCTGACTCAGCCGAACTACCACTCTGTCTTCTTGGCCTTCGACGGCAAGGGCGAGCTCGGCCGGAACCAGGCGATCGTCGTGCCGAAGGGCAGCGGGATCCGGCAGGTGGCGGATCTGGCGGGACAGACGGTCTCCACGCCGATCGGCAGCTCCTCCCACCGGATGCTGCTGGAGACACTGCGGCAGCACGGCCTCGCGGAGAAGGTCAAGATCGTCGACCAGTCCGTGACGGTGGGCATGCAGAGCATCGAGCAGGGGAAGGTGGCCGCCCATTCGACGTGGGAGCCGTATCCGAGCCTGATCGGCCTCAAGGGGATCGGCACCATCCTGCAGCCGGGCGAGGCGACGAAGATCGATTACCTGGCCGGGGTCGTGGCGAACAAGGACTGGGCGGGGGCGAACCGGATCTACGTCACCGCTTTCCTGCGGGCGCTGATCGAGGCGCACCAATTCGCCAAGGAGCATCCCGAGGAGACAGCGAAGATCTTCGAGGAGGAGAGCAAGTTCCCGCCCGAGGTATGTCGGAAGATGGTCGAGAACATCCGCTTCGATGCCGCCGTTTATACGAAGGACCTCGGGACCTTGGACGGCAGTATCCAGTTCCTGAGCGGGCTGGGCAAGCTCGAGAAGAAGCTGGAGCTTGGGCCCTTCGTGGACGAGAACTACCTGCGCGAAGCCGCCGAATCGCTGAAGGTTCCGTACTTGACGGAGACGGAGCGGGCGGGCGAGTGGCTCCGGGGAAAGGAGCTGTAGCCTAAGTGAGCAGCCATAACGATACGGCCGTACTGGCCGCACCGCTGCCCGGCAAGGGCGTGCGGCATCACACTCCCGGCCGGGGCAGGTCCTATGCCCTGCGCGGCTTGTCTGTACTCGGCTTCCTGCTGCTGTGGCATCTGGCCGTGGAAGCCAATCTCATGTGGCCGCTTCAGCTGGGCAATCTGCCCAGGCCCGTCGATGTGCTTGCGGCTTGGGCCAAGAGCCTCGGTCAAGCTGCCTATTACGAGGACATCGGCATCAGCTCTTACCGGGTGCTCGTCGGCATCGCGCTCGGGCTGGTGACCGCCGTACCGCTGGGCCTCTTCAGCGGCCTGTCCCGGACGGCCAGCGACACGCTCTTCACGAACCTGGAGCTGTTCCGGCCGATCCCGCTCATTGCCTACCTGCCGGTGGCGATGCTGCTGTTCCGGTCCATCGAGAGCAGCATTCTGTTCATCACTTACATCGGAGCATTCTTCCCGATCCTGATCTCCTCCCGGGATGCGGCAAGACGGGTGCCTCCGTCGCTCGTGCAGGCAGCCCGGATTCTCGGCTGTGGTCCGCTGCGGGCCCTATGGCGCGTCTATCTTCCGGCGATGGCTCCGGAGATCTTCACCGGGCTGTCGGTCGGGATCGGCGCTTCCTGGATGGGCGTCATCACCGCGGAGATGATGTCGGGCCAGCTCGGCATCGGGTATTCGACCTGGTCCGCTTACCACCTCATGGATTATAAGCAGTCGATGATCGGCATGTTCACGATTGGTGCGCTCGGCTTCGGCTCCTCAGCCTTGGTAAGGGTCATCCAGCATCAAGTGCTCCGCTGGATGTAGCGGGGCGGAGAGGGATTCATGGGTTCGTTCATAGGGAGATGTGATCCCTGTTTCATCACTTCGGGAGAAAAAGGGGGAACCTGCATGCATGTGGATATCCGTGGAGTCACGCATTCGTACGCCCGGCAGGGAGGACGCGCGGCCGGCAATGATGTGCTCCGCGAGATCACGCTTGGGATCCGGGAGGGAGAATTCCTCTGTCTGCTCGGACCATCCGGCTGCGGCAAGAGCACCCTGCTCCGGCTTATCGCCGGGATGGAGAAGCCGGTCAGCGGAGAGATTGAGGCTTTCGGACGCAAGGTGGCCGGCCCTTCGCCGGAGCGGGGGCTGATCTTTCAGGATTATGCGCTGTTCCCCTGGCTGACCGTGCGGCAGAATATTGACTTCGGCCTGGAGATGCGCGGTACCCGGAAGAAGGAACGGGAGGAGACGATAGCCCGTTACTTACAGCTATTCGGACTTGAGGAATGCGGTGATTTCTACCCTAAGCAGCTCTCCGGCGGCATGCGCCAGCGGGTGGCGATTGCCCGCTCGCTCTGCCTGAGCCCACGCTTGCTGCTCATGGATGAGCCGTTCGCCGCCCTTGACGCCATGCTGCGCCACAAGCTGCAGGACGACCTGCTCGGGATCTGGGCGCGGGAGCGGATCACCTTCGTGCTCGTGACGCACGATGTCGAAGAAGCGGTCTACCTTGCCGACCGCATCGTGCTGATGACACCGCATCCCGGTCGTGTGAGGGGGATCGTGCCCGTCACGCTGCCGCGCCCCCGGCGAAGGGAGAGCGGGGAGTTCGCCGCGCTGCGCGCCTCAGTCTTGGCCCGGCTTACCGCCGATCCTGCTCTCGTTGGAGAAGACGCGTAACCCTTATAGCAAAGGCTGCCGACCATGGTCGGCAGCCTTTGCTGCATAGGGCGGCATGCGCTCCGGTGAATGTAATAGCTGATTCCCGGAAGCATACGCACAGAACTGATTTAGTTTCGATCGGTCGAGCCGCCATTTCGCTCATTCACCTTTACGGCAATCCATACCATCCCCGCTGCAGCCGCTGTAAGAAAACCGATCCCCGACACAGCAACACACTGCATAAGGGCAAGCGGGCTGGCCGGATGGAGACTGGCTTCCCAATCAGGTTCGCTCTGCGAAAGAAACAGCGGCGGATATCCTCCTCTCCCCTGACAATCGGGTCCGTACCCAGCACACAACTCTATAAGACGGACTATATATAGTAGGGTCACCCGATAGAGTTTGGCACCGACTTGTCAGTCAGAGGGGAGCATGATGCATCATGGACAAATCAATGAACGAAGGGCAAAGCGGGCCGGCCGGGAGCTTGCTGCGGGACGGGGAAGGGAGAATCGGAATGCCCTGGCGGGTCATCCTGGGGTGGCTTTCCTTCGTGGCCGCACTGGGCTTGGCGGTTGCTGTCGCACAGGTCGCGGAGTCCTGCCAATTGCCGAGAACCGGTATCCAGATTCTGCTCGCCGTAGCTACGACGGGCGTCGCTGTCCCGCTGATCTACCTCCTGAGAAGGTTCGCCGATCGCAGGCCCTGGAGCGGCCTCGGCTTAAGTCCGCTGCCTTCCGGTTTGCCGTATTTGCTTCTCGGGGCGGGTCTGCTCTTTGCTATGGCGGGGGTGGCGCTGTTGACCGGCAGCGCGCTCGGATGGCTCCGGGTGGTTGCTTTTCATCTGCCAGCAGCAACGCTGCTCCTAATCCTGATCAATCTGCCGATCGCGCTGTTCTATGAGGCATTGCCGGAGGAACTGGCCTTCCGCGGGTACATCTACCGGAACCTGAACACCCGTCTGCCGCGCTGGCTCGCCCTTGTGCTTCAGGTGATCTTCTTCGTGCTTGCGCCCGTCGCGCTGATCGCGGTCTTGGCCGCCGCCGGGCTCGCCACATGGGATGCGATTACCTTCGAATATATCCTGACCCTGGTTGTGTTCGGCACGGCCCTTCAGCTCAGCCGTATTCTCTCGGGGAATCTGTGGATGTGCATCGGCTACCATCTGGCGTGGCTGGAGACCGTCCGGTACATTGTCGTGCCGGACAGTTCTGCTATCGTTGAGGTGGAATATGTATCGACGAACGGTTATTTTCTGGTGTATATCGGCTCGATCGTCCTGAGTGTGCTCGTGCTGCTGTGGTGGTCGCTGAGGAGGAAGCAGCCGCCTGTCGATTGGAATGGCAGCACGCCGGAGGGTTGACAGCCAGCCTGAAGGACAGGGGACTGGAGAAAGGACAGTGACCGATTGCTGTTGCTCAGCCCGTCTTTCGACAACGGATGATCTGTATATCAGATCGTCCGTTCTTTATGATCTCATCTTCATTCTTCATTTGAAGAATAAGTATATAATAAAAATTGGAATTATGGTAAAATATGGTTTGAGAAATGAGGCCTCATCTCGAGGCTTGCTGGAATAGATCACCTACAGGATGGGAAAGGGTTGCATATGGTATATAACAAGAAATTCATATGGATTACTGCTTCAATCCTTATAATAATGACCATGTCTGTTCTTTATTTCATCTGGGATGCCAATCGCTATGAGATTGCCTTGGAAGAAGGGGAAATGATATTTTTTCATGGTTCTTCTTACATACGAGATCAAATCGTCGATGTCCCTCGCGAGGTGAGTAGAGGATCCCAAATGGCAAGAACATCCGAAGGGAACTCCATTTACGCCATTGAGGGACAGGGAGAAGCAGACCGGCTTCTATTGGAATATGGCGGGGACATGTCACCCTCTATGCTCTTGAGAAAAAGCACGGCACTCCCTTTGGATATAAAGTATTTTAGGATTACCGAAATAGAAAGCTATAAAGGGAGTTCTTTACAAAAGTCTACCAAGGATGCTCTTGTTACTCAGAAGATACAACATTCATTTTTAAACCCGGAGTTTCCCTTGAATGTGAAAGAAGAATCGGCAGGAGATGAGTGGTTGAAAATGATCTCTAGTGATTTTCCCGGTGTTCATTTGATGGCTAATGTCCAATATCATAACAGGGAGTGTTACTTGTATTTAGAACAGCTCCATGCCTGGATCAAAGCCGATGATGCAGCCTCGGCTTGGTTATCCAAGTAACTCCCCGCGTCATCAGGTCTCCTGGAATCTACAGATTGAAGACACGTCCTACTCCTCTAGCCCCTCCACAAGAAACGCCGCTTTGTACTCCGACGGACTGCACCCGGCATATTCCTTGAACACCTTCGAGAAGTAGTGCTGATCGTGGAAGCAGAGCGCATCGGAGATGTCTTTCAACTTCATGTCCGGATGCGCCTTCATGAGTCTCTGGGCTTCCCGTACTTTCAGCTGGAGGTAATACTGCACGAACGTATTCTCCGAATAACGCTTTACGATCCGCGAGATGTAGGAGGGGCTTACATGGAACCTCGCCGAGAGATCGGTCATGGTCACCTGTGCATACAGGTTGGACCGCAGATGCGCTTCGATGTGCTGGAAGAGCTCGCTGCCGCCTTTGCGGTTGCTAGCCTGCAGCCGCTCGAAGCATTCGCTAGAGTAGGCGAGCAGGCGGGAGCAAAAGCTGGCGTAGCTCGGCAGCTCCAGCAGCTTCCGGGCTTGCTCGGCCGAATTCCTGAGCTCCTGCTCCCCAAGCGGACTGGAGGAGACTTCGAAAGCGGCAGCAAGCCGGTACACGAAGCTCTCGAGCCGGCAGTCGGGAAGAGGAGTGTCCGCCCAGTTGTTCAGCTGCTCGGAGAGCTGGAGAAGGAACCGGTCTTTCTGCAGCTTCTGGATCATGCCCGTATAGACACCGGCCAAGCGGTCCATGTCTGCTTCGGCGGGGCTCGCCGGTACCGGCAGCGGAAGGCTGGTATCCAGCAGTAGGGGCTTGGACAAGGTGGACCGTTCTTTCAACAGGCGGGACATTTCTTTGTACGTTGCAGCCAGATTCTTGGGGTCCACCGGTTCCGGCCGGCAGGCGATAGAGACGTGCCTTCCCCCTTGTTCCAACCGGCTTTGCATCATGTCCATGAGAGTGGCGGGGCGGCGGTGGTCTGCGGAGCAAGCGTTCGTGAAGACCAGCAGTTCCCGGGGATCCAGCGCCCGGAACAGCCAGTGAGGCGATCCCTCGAAGATCTCCGCCAGTCTGGTCTGCATCTCCGCCGGTGCCAAGGGATCCCACGGGGGCGTGAAGATCTGCCTGCGGACCACCCACAGGAGCTTGGACTCCGCCAGGAACGCGGCATCCAGTGCCAACGGATGTCCGCCGGAGCCCTGCTCAGCAATGCCCTCCAGCACGGAACGATCTCCTGGGCGCTCCTCCTCGAGCCGGGCAACGATCCGCTCCATCACTTCCACCAGTTCCGCACGGTCCACAGGCTTCAGCAGGTAATCGCACACCTGCAGGTTCAGGGCCTTCCGGGTGTATTCAAAATCGTTATACCCGCTGATCAGCACCGTTTTCAGCTTGGCGTTGATTTCTTTGGCCCGGGCGATGAGCGTCAGCCCGTCCATCTTGGGCATCCGGATATCCGTGAGCAGGATGTCGACCGGGCGGCGCCGGCACAGCTCCAGCGCTTCTTCGCCGTTCGCCGCCGTGGCAGCGACCTGCACGGGAAGCCCCGACGCTTCCAGCAGACTTGTCAGATGGCGCACAATCGGCTTGCTGTCCTCTGCAATCAGAGCTTGATACATGAGAGGTTCCTCCCGGGGAATAAGGTAACAGTCTAATAAAAGTCGCGGGTCAACGAACCGATGATCTGGATAGAGGCGCCCTGCCCGCCGGAATGATTGTATAGATTAAAGAAGAGCCGGTTGCCATACATCAGCTTCAGACGGCTCACGGTGTTCACGATCCCCATATTGCCGATGCCTGCCGGCATCCCCTCGGTCTCTCGGCCCTCCGGGTCCGAGTCATTGATCCTGCCCAGAATTTCTTGGATCTTCGGCTCTTCCAAGCCGCTGCCGTTATCCGAAATCTCGATCGCCCACAGTCCGTTATACAGCTTGGCCTTGATCCGGATGTGCCAGGGAGGGTCCGATTGATCGAAGGCATGCTGGATGCAGTTCTCTACGAACGGCTGGATGACCAGCCGGGGCAGCAGAATCCCTTCTGCCGAAGGATCGATGTCCATCTCCCAGACCAGATCGTCTTCATACTGCTGTCCGATCAGCGCCAGGTAATGCCGGGTATGTTCGATTTCATCCCTTAAGGTCACATGCTCGTAAGGCGAGGAGACCACATACCTGAGACTGTCGGACAAGTGTTTGCACATCTCGCTGACGGCGTGTTTCTTGCCCTCCTGGGCCGCGATGCTGATCAGGTAGAGCACATTGTGGATAAAATGCGGAGCAATCTGCGCCTGCAAGGCGGAATGGCGCGCCATGGCTTCCTTATGCACCGCGAGCTTCTCCCGCTCGGCCGATGCCTGCAGCCGTTCGAACAGCTCGCGGAACGCTTCATTCAACAGCAGCAATTCGTTATTGTACAGCCGGCTGTCCAATCGGAGGCTGAGATTGCCGTAGCCCAGCCGCAGAATTTGGCTGCGGATCCGCCGGACCGGCAGCACCAGACTCTTGGAGGTGAAGTAGATGTACAGGAAAGAGAACAGCGCCAGGGAGACAAGGAGCAGGACAGCCGCATTCTTGACGGAATTCACCGAGCCCAGAACGGACTCCCCCGGCCGGACGACATAGACCGTCCATCCCGTGTCCGCCGACGGATGATAGGCGACATAATTGCCGGCCGGATCCTTATAGATGCCGCTTGCCCCCGCAGGTTCCCCGCTGCCCGGCTTCGGCATGGCGGCCCCGGCCCCGGAAGAGGAGAAGACGGGTTCTCCGCTGTCGTCCATCACGAATACTTCAGCGGTACGACCGGATTCTGTCAAGGCCTGCAGGTCACGAGAGTCCATCTGGATGGACAGATAGCCGTAGGCGGTGCCGTTGACATCGACGATGGAGCGTATGAAGGACACCGGCTTGTCTTTGGGCGCATAGAGGATGTAACTGCTCTTTTCGAGGGACCGGCGTAACGTATCGCTGCTCAGCACCGGTCCGAGTGCAGGCAGGTCGTTGTATCCGACATACGAGGCGAGCTGGTCGCCTTGGAGACTGTAGATCACCATATCGTGGACATTCAGGGTAGGCCCGATGGCTCGGAACATAATATCGCTCAGCACCCGCTTCTGAGTCAGGTCATCCATCGTAACAGCGGGCTTCTGGACGAACGCCTCATATAGGAACGTGAATATATCCCGGCTCGACAAGACGCGCTGGGACAGCTGGTTCTGCATGGCGATATAGCTGTCGAGATCATGGGATACCTTGACGGCCGTTGAGAGGGTGTCCTGCACAGTCCTTTCCTTGAGCGGCTGGATGACGAGGAGATTCACATAGACCAGGAAGCAGCCGAGAATGAATACCAGGAGGATGACAAAGGTGGCGAACAGCCGGTGCTGGAGGCTGAGCTGCAGCGGCTTCTTGCCGAGCAAGGGATTCAATGGCGTGCGCCTTCCTTCCTGTGGGATGAAGAACACCCCTACTATATCACCTGATGTAAGCGGTTAACAAGTCTGGTTCGGTTCAGAATATTACACGGCAACTGTCAACCACGAACATGTACTTGGCTGGAAGGCTGACCTATAATTGGGATTGCAAAGAGTTTCCTAATATTAAATTGATGGAGGGGTTCAGTTTGAAGCCAGGCAATAGAAGCGTCGCAATAGGCTCGCTGGCACTATTGACAGCGGTTTCTTTGGTGGGCTGTGCATCTGGGACGACCCCGGGAGCAGGCACTGGGAGCACGGCAGGGAGCACGGCAGGGAGCACTGACGAGGCCGCTTCCACGAAATCCGGCAAGGTAACCATTGAATTCGCGCTGGGCAAAAGCTCGGAGAATGCGGCTTATGCCAATCCAGCGCTGCTCGCGGAATTCGAGAAGCAGACGAATATTCATGTCAATATCCAGATGCTTCCCTCCGAGCAAATCTCCACCATCATGCAGACGAAGCTGGCCGTAGGCGAAGTGCCGGATCTTATTCTGTATAACCTGGTCAGCGCGGAGCGGGAGCTCAATCTCAGCAAAAATTTTGAGGTGCTCGATCAGGAGCCTTGGGCCTCCAGACTGATGAACAAGGAGGTGCTCTCGTCCGGCGGGCACATCTATGCGTTTCACTTGAATCAGGATGCCGGACAGCAGGGTATGGTGTACAACGAGGATATTTTCAAGGAGCTGGGACTGTCCGTTCCGAAGAATTATACGGAGCTGCTCGACGTCTGCGAGAAAATCAAAGCCAAAGGCATTACCCCGATCTTCATGCCCTTCAAAGATTCTTGGGCAACGAACATCTGGACGGCGGCCGCTCTGGCGGATTATGCCAAGAAGAACGATCCCAAGCTGTGGGAGGACTTGACGACGAACAAGCGCAAATGGACCGAGATTCCCGCCTTCGAGACTATCACGCAGCAGCAGCTGGATCTGTTCAAAAAGGGATATACGAACAAGGACGTGCTCAGCGACAGCTACGACATGGCAGTAGGCAAATTCCTGAAGAAGGAAGTCGCCATGATGGCGATGGGGGACTGGCTCATTAACGACGCCTACCAGAAGGACCCGAACCTGCACCTAGGGCTCTTCGCCATTCCCTATGCCGACGGAGCGGATCTGGGCATCAGTCCGCTGGGAGGACAATTGTTCGTCCCGAAGAAAGCCAAGCATCTGGCCGAGACCAAGAAGTTCCTGGACTACCTGGCCTCGCAGAGCGTAGGGCAGCAGATCGTGACGGCGAACAAATACATATCGAACTTCAAGGATATTCAGACGCCGGAGCTGCCGCCGTATAAGCAGGCCATCGTGGCTACGTATCTGAAGACGAACCGGACGACGATGACGATGGACGCCTACCTTCCTGTCGATATCTCGGAGCTGTGGAAAGGGTACCAGGACATGTATGCGGGCGGCAAGACGGCCAAAGAGGTGTATGCCGCTTGGGATAAGAAATTCGGATTGCTTATGAAAGACAAAAAAATGCCGGGTTTTTAAGTTGAGACAGGGAGTGTGATCCCATGGGCATTACCAAACGGCTGTATTCCTATTATCTGCTGCTGCCGGCTCTTCTGCTGTATGTGGTCTTCTATGTACTGCCCACCGTCATCGGACTATTCTATTCCTTCACCGATTGGCGTCTCGACTCTGAGGAGGTGCAGTGGAACGGGCTGGATAATTTCGTGCGCATCTTTTCGGATGAGACGCTGCTTCTGGCGATGGAGAATACCCTGATATTCGCCGTAGTCACCGTGATCGGCAAGAATGTGCTGGCGGTTCTGCTGGCCGTAGCGCTGAATATGAACCTGAAGATGAAGAGCGGGCTGCGGGCGGTGTTCTATGCGCCGTCGATCATCAGTGTGCTCGTCATCTCTCTCTTGTTCACCCCGCTGCTCCGTTCGGAGGGGCTCCTCAATCAGATGCTGGATGGCGCGGGTCTTGGCTTTCTGCAGATGGCCTGGCTGACCGACCCCTCCGTCATCATGCTGACGATCAGCGGATTGTCAATCTGGCAGTATACCGGCTTTCAGATGGCTATTTATTTGGCGGGGCTGCAGTCGATCCCGAAGGACTATTACGAAGCGGCGCGGATCGACGGGGCGGGGAGCTGGAAGAGCTTCCTCCACATCACGCTCCCGCTGCTGTGGCCGGCGATTAATATCAATGTCATGCTGACCCTGATCGGAGGCCTGAAGGTATTCTCGGAGGTCTTCGTCCTGACCGGCGGGGGACCGGGCAACGCCTCCCAGGTCATCGGGACCATAATCTTGAGAGCGTTCGGGGAAGGGAACTGGGGGCTGGGAACGGCCGTGAATACCTTGCTGTTCGTGACCGTGACTCTGATATCCATTCCGCTGCTCCTCTATATGCGCCGCAGGGAGGTGCAGGAATAATGAGGTCTTTTCGTAAAATGGATTGGAGAACGGTTACGGTGGAAGCGGTCCTGCTCCTTCTGGCGTTCACGATCATTGCCCCGCTGCTGATTATGCTGCTCGGCTCCTTCAAGACCAGCGCGGAGGTGCTGGACTTCTCCTTGCGGCTGCCGCGTCAATGGATGTTCTCCAATTACTTGGAAGTGATTGAACAAGGGGGACTGCTCCGCGCCTTCTGGAACGGCATGCTGATCTCGGGCGTGTCTTCGCTGCTCAACATCATCACGACCTCTGCAGCCGCGCTCGTGATCGTGCGCCGGGATACGCGGCTCGCCCATCTCATCTACCTGTTCTTCTTCATGGGACTCATCGCGCCCGTCTCGATCATTACCACGATCCGGGTGGTCCAGTGGCTGGGCCTGTACGGGACGATCACCAGCGCGATCTTGATCTACACGGCGATGAACAGTGCCTTCAGCGTCTTCCTGTACGCGGGATTCATGAAGTCGATCCCGAGAGCGCTGGATGAGGTGGCCTTCCTGGAAGGGGCGAACATGTTCGATGTGTACCTGCGGGTCATCTTCCCGTTGATCGTGCCGGTCAATGCCACGGTGGCGATTATGGTATTCATGTCCGTCTGGAACGATATTACGATTCCGATCTACTTCTTGACCGACAGCTCCAACTGGACCATGCCTCTGTCGGTGTATAACTTCTACGGCAAATTCAGCCGGGACTGGAATCTGGTATTCGCCGATCTGACCCTGACCTCCTTGCCGGTGCTGATCCTGTATCTCCTCGCGCAGAAGTATATTGTCAGCGGCATGACGGCCGGAGCCATCAAAGGGTAGAAGGGCGCGGCTCGGGACAGCGATAACGTAAAGGAACAAGAAGGAGAGGATGAGTGCCGAATGAGAACGGTATTGTTTCAAGGCGATTCGATTACCGACGGCGGCCGCGGCCGCAGTGAGGACTTGAATCATATCCTGGGTCACGGATATGTCTATCTGATTGCTGCGGAGCTTGGCTTGCGTACACCGGCCCGCGCTCCGCATATGATCAACCGGGGTGTAAGCGGCAATCGCGCAGCCGATCTGTACGCCCGCTGGGAGGAGGATGCCCTCTTGCTGCAGCCGGACCTCATCTCCCTCCTCGTCGGCGTCAATGATGCCGGCGCCCAGGTCAGCCGGGGACGGGACGGAGGGCCGGACCGGTTCGGGCGAACCTGCCGCCGGCTGATCGAGGATACGGGAGAGTTCCTTCCTGACTCCACGCTGGTGATCTGTGAACCGTTCCTGCTTCCGGCAGGACGTGCGGCACTGGAGTGGCAGGTCTGGGATACACAGATGAAGCGCAAGCAGGAAGAACTCCGGAAGCTGGCGGAGGAGTACAGCCTGGGGTATATTCCGCTGCAGCAAAGCTTCACCGATGCCTGCGAGCTGGCGCCCGCGGCTTTTTGGCTGTGGGACGGGATTCATCCGACAGCGGCTGGCCATGCGTTACTCAAGAACCGGTGGCTGGAATACTATGATGCGCAGCTCGTGCCGGGCAGCGGAGGATCCGATGAAGGTAGGAATCCGAAGTGAAAGTTACAGCATTCTTGAAGAGGAAGGGAGCGGTCCATGGGTCATCGGGTACGGATTAGACGGAAGGGGGCCCGGCAGCGGAAAGGGCTTCCCCTGAAGGGGCGGATGATGATCCTGTTCCTGTGCAGCTCCCTGATTCCCTTTCTCAGCATCGGAGCCATCTCTTACTCTACTATTTACTCCATGATGCAGAACAAGATCCAGACGGGGATCGTCAGCAACCTGAAAGGGGTGGAGCAGTCGCTGGAGAACACCCTCAGCAACCTGAACCACGTCTCCCAGCAGCTGGCGTTCGAAGGATCTGTCGGACGGAAGCTGGACCAGCTGCTGGAGGCACAGGAGCCTTATGAGCGTTCCCGGCTCACGGATGAGGTGAAGAACGAGCTCAGCTTGATTACCTTCACGAATCCGAATATCGGCCTCACCCTGTATTATTTTCAGAGGGAGGGGACCACCGCATTCGAGAACATGGGGGTGAAGGACGGTTTCGCGCCGGAGAAGGCGCCGCTGCTCGGACACTACAACGGCATCTCCTATTATGGTCCGCACCCGAGCAGCAACCGGTTCGACAACCAGGTCGTGCTGTCGGCTCTGCGCCGGGTGGAGCTGCCCGAGCGCGAGGATGTCTACGTCTATATCGAGTCCGGCTTCAAACTGGCGAGCGGCATCCTGGGCGAAGGGTTCGGCGGGAGGGTATCCCATCTCATCGTGGATGGCGAAGGCCGCATCGCCTACAGCCACATTCCGTCCGCATTTCCGGTGGATACGTTATTTCCCGGCTTCACGGAGGAGGGAACAGCCGGGCTGGATGCGGACCATTACTGGTTCCGGGAGAGGAGCAGCCAGGGCTGGAGCGTGCTCTCCGTCATTCCTGCGGCCGACTATAACCGGGAGATGAACCGGTGGTGGGCCCAAGTGCTGCTGGCTTCGCTGCTCTTCCTGTGCATCTCGCTGCTGCTGGGCTGGCTCCTGTGGTCCATGGTGTACAGACCGCTCGGCACCTTCCACCGGGAGATCAAGGGCATGACGCTTCAAAAAGGCAGCCCGCAGTCGGATGAGCCGCTACCGGCATGGCCCCTGCGGCCTACTCATATCCCCGAATTCGATGATCTGCTGCACCGCTTCCGGGAGATGCGGGGACAGATCTGGAGTCTGTTCGCGGAGGTGGAGCTGAAGGAGAAGCGGCGGGCGGATCTCGAGGTGGAGAAGCTGCTGTACCAGATCAATCCGCATTTTTTGATGAACACGCTGGATACGATTCGATGGCTCGCGGTGATGAGCGGGCAGACAGAGATCGACCGGCTCGTGCAGTCGCTGAACAAGCTTCTTTATTATAACCTGGGCAAGTTAGGGCAGGAGGCGACCATCCGGGAGGAGCTCGATGCGCTCCATCAGTATTTGACCCTGCAGGAGGTCCGGTACGACTTCCAGTTCCAAGTGGCTATCGAAGCGGAGGAGGGGGTGCTGGACACGCCGATCCCCCGGTTCCTGCTGCAGCCGCTGGTCGAGAACGCGCTGTACCACGGTCTGGAGGATGAGGGACGGATCGATGTGGAGGTCCGGCAGGAGGGGAGCTTCGTGCGGATTACCGTGCAGGACAACGGGGCGGGCATGCCGGAGGAAGAAGTGAGCCGGCTCCTGGAGGAGCGTCCGCCCGAAGAGCGGAGGGTAGGCATGGGGATCGGCATGAACTATGTCAAACGGATGATGGCCATCCATTACGGTGTGCGGGCGGAGCTTGCGATCCTAAGCCGGCCGGGGCACGGGACGCGCATGGAGCTGAAGCTGCCGCTGACAGAGGAGGAAGAGCTGTGATTCGTGTACTGGTCGTTGACGATGACAAGCTGGTGCGCAAGGGATTGATCTCCGCTATGCCTTGGGAGGCATGCGGGATGGAAGTGGTCGGGGAAGCTTCACAGGGACTGAAGGCGCTCGAATTCATGGAGGCGCATCCTGTCGATCTGCTCCTCACCGATCTGGCGATGCCCGTGATGACGGGCATCGAGCTCATCCGCGAGGTGCGGAAAAGGGGCATCGACGTCCATATCGCCGTGCTTACGCTGCATCAGGATTTCGAATATATCCAGGAGGCGCTCCGCCTCGGCGCCATCGATTACATAGCGAAGGTTCAGCTCGAAACGGAACGCTTCGATGAAGTGCTGAGGCGTATCGCCGGGCGGATCGGCGAACGGCACGGGAGCGGGAAGGAGGGCATTGCCTCACCGGGGACAGAGGAAGCGCTGAGGCCGGACCGGGGAGCCGCCTTCGTGACCCTGCTGCCGGATGCGGACGCGGGGTGGCTGCGGGAGCTGCTTCCGGAGAAGCTGCAGCCTGCGCTGCAGGAGATCGAGCGGGGGCTGTGGGTGTGGCTGCCGGCCGAAGGGGAGCACGAGTCGCGGAGTGGCCGGACGGATGGGATGCTGCGCTTGGGCTTCCCTATGGACCGGACCCGTAACCGCAATGAAGACATTCCCTTCCCCGCGCCCGGTTGGGCGCTGCTCGAGCTGTCCGGCCTGCGGGAGTGCAGTGCCGGCCAGCTTCAGCGTGCGCTGCGGGAGTATAAGGACCGCAGCCTGTTCTACGACATGCGTGAGGACGGGCGTCTCGGCGTGTTCTCCCCCGCCGGATGGATGGCCTCCGGCCCCGAAGCGCCTGAGGCAGCGGGAAGCGGTCTCCCGGCTGCATCTTGGCTCTCGCCCGAATGGATCCACAGCCCCGCCCTCTGCGGTGCCTTGAAGGAGCGGCTGGCGCAGACCCGGATCCCGCCCGCGGAGCTGTATGCCCTGCTCTATACGCTGGCCGCCTCTTGGAACCGGTTCTACCATGAGGTGGCAGGCGTCGAGATCCGGCCGCCTGCCGCGATGGTGTACCGGTATCAAGGGCTGCAGTGGCTGGATGATACGAGCGCCGAAGTCCGGCAGGCAATGGGCAGGTCCGCTTACTCGGCGGGCGTGGTCGAAGCCGTGATGAAGAGCGTGCATCTGCTGCACGAGGAGCTCGGCGGGGAGATGACGGCGCAGGATGCGGCCCGGCGGGTGCATATGAGCCGCAGCTATTTCAGCGAGTGCTTCAGGAATATCGTCGGCTGCACTTTCAACGAATACTTGAGGAAGACGCGGATGGCCAAGGCGGAGGAGTATCTGCTCCACACGGACAAACCGGTCCAGTGGATCGCGGAGAAGACAGGGTATCTCGACGAGAAATATTTTCGCCGGACCTTCCGCGAGGTAACCGGATTGCTGCCAAGCGAATACCGCCTATCCCGGAGGGAGGGGGGAGAGGTGTCGCCGGGCAAGGGGGACAAATGACGGCGTGTAAGCGGCTGGGGCCGCCGGTTGGCGGTGCGCGGGGTCAGCGAAGGCTGCATTCCCCGAAGCGGCGGACATCACTCCCCGCCAATCGAAGACCCTTTGCCATCCAGCCCGAAGGGCTGGTTATGGTACCCTAGGTTTGTAAGCCTTTACAGACAGGGCGGGTGCCGTAACGCATTCGCGGGGAACCCAAGACCGCCACACGCAGTCCGAACGCAATCCAAACCATATCGAATAGAAAGAAGGGGTATTCATGCGCATCATCCGACAAGGCCTCCCCGTGCTGGCAGCAGCCGGACTGCTCACCGTCACTGCTTGCAGCGCGCCGCCCGAAGCGAAGCAGCCGGCCGCTCCGGCAGAGACCAAGAATGCTAGAGAGAAGTCCGGTTCCGCTCCCGCCGATCCGTTCGGCAAGTACGAACAGCCCTTGACGATCACGATCGGCAAGAGCGTCGACCCTACCGACAAGAGCCTGCCGGCAGGCGATACGCCGGAGAGCAACCAGTACACGCGCTACGTCAAGGAGCACCTGAACATCGACTCGAAGCTCGTCTGGCAGGCCGCCGTGGGCAAGGACTACGACCAGAAGGTCAACCTGTCGATTGCGAGCAACGATCTGCCGGACACGATGGTCGTCAACGACACGCAGCTGCGCCAGATGGTCAAGGCGGGCCAGCTGGCCGACCTGACGGATGTATTCGCGCAGTATGCCTCGCCGGCAGTCAAGAGCATCATCGAATCGACGAAGGGGCTCGCATCCAAGGCGGTCACCTTCAACGGCAAGATGATGGCGATCCCGAACGTCACTACAGAGTCGGATATGGTGCATATGATGTGGATCCGCAAGGACTGGCTGGACAAACTCGGCCTGCCGGTTCCGAAGACGCTGGATGATCTGGAGAAGACGGCCAAGGCGTTCGTCGAGCAGGATCCGGACGGCAACGGCAAGGCCGATACGATCGGCATCACGGGGCCGCAGTCCGGCGGGCTCATCCATGCGAATTTCATTACGCCGAACAATAATAACTACGGCTTCGACCCGGTCTTCTCCTCGTTCCACTCCTATCCGGGATTCTGGCTGAAGAGCGCGGACGGCAAGCCGGTCTACGGCTCCATCCAGCCCGAGACGAAGGAGGCGCTCGCGAAGCTCCGCGATCTCTATGCCAAGGGACTGATCGACAGGGAGATGAGCGTGCGCAAGGACGCCTCCGAGCTCATCAAGAGCGGCAAGTCCGGCATCTGGTTCGGCATGTGGTGGGGCGGGTACGGCCCGCTCGGGGATGCGATCCAGAATGACCCGAAGGCGAACTGGCAGGCCTATGCGGTGCCCCTGGACGCCTCAGGCGAATTCACGCCGCACATGGGCACCCCGTCCAACCAGTTCGTCGTCGTCCGTAAGGGCTACGAGCACCCGGAAGCGGCGATGAAGATGATCAACCTGCTGCTGCGCGATGAATCGAAGTTCGATGTGAAAGTGGCGATCGCCAACTATCCGCTGCGCCTCGTGTTCGCGCCGATGGATGAGATGGATGTCACCCTGAAGATGCTGCGAGAAGTGCTCGCCGGCACGAAGAAGCCGGAGGAGCTCGACCTGCCGGGCTACAAGCTGCTCAAGGCCGATGCCGAGAACGTCAAGAAGGTGAAGCTCGAGCCGTACGATCAAGTGGATATCCAGTACTGGAAGCCGGAGGCCGATCTCGGGGTGTGGAAACGGATGTACTCGACCTTCGTCGGTGTGGCGGCGCTCGAGAAGCCGTACAAGAAGACCTACAGCGTGACGTACTCCCAGACGAAGACGATGGAGAGCCGCTGGGCGAATCTCGACAAGCTCGAGAAGGAGACGTTCCTGAAGATCATCATGGGCGCAGCGCCGCTCGATACCTTCGACCAGTTCGTGACGAATTGGAAGAAGCAGGGCGGGGACCAGATTACCGCCGAAGTCGAGGAAGCGTCGAAATAGAGGGCTCGTATTCTCGTTTTTGCGCTCCGTTATGCTTCGCATAAAGGTCGCTGTCAAAAACGAAATACACTGATAGTGCAGCCGGGGCATCCCTGCCGGGATGCTTCGGCAACTCTGAATCTAGCGTGTGGAAAGGTGCTCTGCCAATGAGAACGAAAGGATTCGTGAAGCATTATTACCTGATGCTGCTGCCCGGCATGATCTGGCTTACGCTCTTCAGCATCGTGCCGATGTTCGGCATTGTCATCGCCTTTCAGGACTACAATCCGGGACTCGGCATCTTGCATTCCGATTGGATCGGCCTGGACAACTTCCGCTACATGTTCTCGCTTGGGGACAGCGGCCTCGTATTCCGCAATACGATCGTGATTGCCGTTATGAAAATCATCGCCAACCTGTTCGTCCCGCTCGTCTTCTCGCTGCTGCTTCACGAGCTGCGGCTTGCCGTATTGAAGCGGTGGGTGCAGACGATCGTGTACCTGCCGCACTTCCTGTCCTGGGTTATTCTGGCGGGCATCCTGCTCGATGTCTTCGCCTACAAAGGGCCGGTGAACCAGATGCTGTCCGCCTTCGGGGCGGAGCCCATCCTGTTCTTCGCGCGGGCCGACCTGTTCCCGCTGCTCATCGTCGGGAGCGATGTGTGGAAGGAATTCGGCTTCAACACGATCATCTTCCTGGCGGCGCTGACGGGCATTAACCCGTCGCTGTACGAAGCGGCGGCGATCGACGGCGCGACCCGCTGGCAGCGGCTGCTGAACGTGACGCTCCCAGGTATCGTCACCACCATCATCCTGCTGGCGGTGCTCAGTCTGGGGAACGTGCTCAACGCGGGCTTCGACCAGATTTTCAACCTGTATAATCCGCTCGTCTATTCAACCGGCGATATCATCGACACCTGGGTGTACCGGACAGGGCTCGTCGATCTGCAGTACGGTCTGGCAACGGCCACGGGTCTGCTGAAGTCTGTGATCTCGTTCATCCTGATCACCGTATCGTATCTGCTCGCCTCCCGGTTCGCGGGATACCGGATATTCTGAAGAGGGCCTGCAGTTCAATCTTGAAGGAAAAGGGGGGACCGTAATGGTTCAAGAAACTACTTGGGGTTCCCGGGTATTCGATGCCGTACTGGTCGTGCTGATGGCGGGGGCTGCGCTGCTCTGTGTGCTCCCGATCTGGTATACGCTGGCCGTGTCGCTCAGTGCGAATGCAGCGGCGGCTGCGGGCGAGGTCCGGCTGTGGCCCGTAGGATTCAATCTCGGCTCCTATAAGGAGATTATGGGCGATACCAAATTCTTCGGCTCCTTCTGGATCTCGATCCAGCGGGTGGTGCTCGGAGCGGGGCTGAACCTGATCGTCACTGTGCTGATGGCGTATCCGTTGTCGAAGACGACCAAGGACTTTCCGCTGCGCAATGTATTCATGTGGACCCTCGTGTTCACGATGCTCTTCAACGGGGGGCTGATCCCCTGGTACCAGACCGTGAAGTCGCTGGGGCTCATCAACAGCATCTGGGG
The DNA here is from genome assembly GCF_027533645.1 of Paenibacillus caseinilyticus. Taxonomy (GTDB): domain Bacteria; phylum Bacillota; class Bacilli; order Paenibacillales; family NBRC-103111; genus Paenibacillus_G; species Paenibacillus_G caseinilyticus. The sequence goes on along the minus strand of NZ_JAQAGY010000013.1, from coordinate 101,906 downwards.
ACTGGTGCTCGGGAACAGCGTGCCGATGTTCAACGTCATCCTCGTCGTGAACTACTTCCGCAATCTGCCGAAGGAGCTGGAGGAGGCGGCGCTGGTCGACGGTGCCGGGCCGTGGTACATGCTCTGGAAGGTATTCGTGCCCCTGGCCGTGCCGGTGCTCGCTACCGTGACCCTGTTCAGCATCGTGTATCACTGGAACGAATTCTTCAACGGACTGGTGCTTATGTCGAAGGCCGAGCATTACCCGCTGCAGACGTATATCCAGCAGCTGGTCGTCATCATCGACGCCACGACCATGAATGAGGATCAGATCAAGCGTATGAGTGAGCTGTCGAACCAGACCTTGAATGCGGCCAAAATCTTCATCGCCATGATTCCCGTGCTGGTCGTGTATCCGTTTCTGCAGCGGTTCTTCATTCACGGCATCACGCTCGGCTCGGTGAAAGAATGAGGTGCGCGTCCACTTGGGCGAGGGACCTATGATGGCGCCAGGCAGGGAATGAGGGCAGGCAGGGACCCGGGACGTTAGTCTCCGGGTCTTTGGGCTGGGCAGCACTAAGCCCTTAAGGCCGCTTCCTAACAAGCAGGAGAAAGAGAAGGTCAATCGCAAAGGGGACTGCACATTCATTTTTAAAATTAGTGATTGACCAATCACTAGATACTTGGTATAGTGCACTTATAAGTTAGTGATTGATCAATCACTAAACCTACATCGAAATGAGGCGGATGAACATGAAAAGAGCGATTGTGGTAGGAGCAACAGGCGGCACGGGTGCCGTTATTACGGCGGAGCTGGTGAAGCGGGGAATTCCTACGACGGCCTTCGGCCGTTCTCTCCCGAAGCTGGAACAATTCGCGGCGAAGCTCGGAAATCCGGCCAACCTGTCGCTGGCGGCAGGCGACGCGTTCCGGCCGGGTGATGTAGCGGCCGCTTCGGCAGGTGCGGACGTCCTCTTCCACTGCGCGAACGTACCGTACCATGAGATGGCAAGCCGGCTGATTCCGCTGGGTGAATCGGTCATGGAAGCCGCGAGCCGGCTAGGCTTGAAGGTAGTCGCGGTAGACGGCATTTATCCTTACGGAAGGAGGCAGTCGGACCGGGTGACCGAGGACCACCCGAAGCAGCCGCATACCAAGAAAGGGAAAGTCCGGCTCGCCTTTGAACAGATGATATTCAGCAGCCGCTGGAATAACGTGGAGGCCATGATTGTCCGCCTGCCGGATTACTACGGGCCGACCGCGAATCAAGCCTCTTATCTCGGGGGCACCCTCGAGAGCATTGCCGCAGGCAAAATGGCGTTCTTCATCGGGGGCATGAGGGTACCCCGTGAATACGTGTACTTGCCCGACGCAGCGGTGATGATCGCCGAGCTTGCCGCCCGGGAGGATGCTTACGGAGAGAATTGGAACCTTCCGGGCGCCGGTGTCATCTCCGGCCGTGAGATCGTGCGTATTGCCCAGAGGGCAAGCGGAGCTTCGAACCCTGTTATCTCTCTGGGGAAAGCCGGCCTCTCCCTGCTGGGTCTCTTTGTCCCCGTGATGAAAGAGGTCGTCGAGATGCTGTATTTGACAGAAGAACCGCTGCGTTTGAGCGGGGACAAATACGAGCGCCGCATCGGTAACATTCCGGCAACCCCCTTCATTGACGGCATTACGGCAACGATCCGCGAATTGCAGAGCGGCAAATGACGGAAAAAACGATGTGACCTATGGTGAGTGATCAATAAATCAAATTCTGCTTAGAAAGCGTCCATCCACAAGGCCGATCATGAGAATGGAAGTACACGGGCACGACCTTCTCCAGGGATCTGCTGTGGAACAGCCGTAGATCCGCTTTACTTGCAGCGGTCTTTGTTATAGTAATTTTCGCTCAAGAAGATCGATGCGTTCTTTCCAGGATTCTTCGAATGGCCGCGGCAACCCGGTCCGGCCGGTCTTCCTGGACGTAATGAGAAGCATCATCGAGGACTTCCGATTCATGATTTTGAAGGTAGCTCTGCCATTTGGCCATCTCTTCGAGCGGGAAGCCGGCGCTGTCTTTTGTACCCCACAGGATGTGGGCAGGCACGTTAGACAATGCCGGAAGCCTGGATTCGGTCTCAGCCAGCCAAGGCCGCGCCTTGCGGATGTGCCTTGGGAAAACCCATGTCGGCTTCCTCGAGGCCGGGGTGGGGAAGGGGGCTGTATAGGCTGCGCGCAACGTGTCCGTGACCCTGTCCGTATGGTGAATCCCGTGCGGTACGATGACTCTGGCGAAGAAGTTGCGCCGGGTCTGGAGCCAGTACCCCAGAGGCCGCCCTCCCATGGCCAGGGAGAACAGCTTCATCGGAAGACGCTCAGCCGGCCAGGCCCAGGTGTTCATGAGAACGATGCCGCGCAGGTTGTCGCGGTTCTTCGTCGCATAGTCGAATCCGATGGGACCGCCCCAGTCCTGGACGACCATCACAAAATCCTTGAGGTCGAGGCGCCGGATCCATTCGTGAACGGCCTCCGACTGTTCCTGCGGCGTATAGCCGTAGCCGGAAGGCGCTTGAGACATCCCGAATCCGGGGTAATCGACGGCGACCAGCCTGCATTCGCGGCTGAGCTCTTTGATGACATTCCGGTACAGATAAGACCAGGTAGGATTGCCGTGCAGGAGCAGAACCACCGGTCCTTCTCCCTCGTCCAGATAATGGATCATGCCGTCGCGGTAGGGCAGCCAGTGGTCCTTGAACGGGTATTCCTCCGCGTCCACTTCAAAGGGCCGTTTCATTTGGATAGTCATGGGATCTCTTCCTTTCCTTCACTTTCACTTTCCCCATCGTATCGGAGTATGATACATTTGAAAAGTAGTTACAAATAAGTGCAATAGTTTCAAAAAATGAACTATGGAGGGATAGCAGATGATCGATCCTGAATGCCCTGATGTCATCGAGCCGGTCTTGAAGATGCTGGACGGTAAGTGGACCCTGCTGCTCCTGCGCGACTTGTTCAATGGCATCAAGCGCTTTGGGGAACTGCGCCGTTCGCTGCACCCCATCAGTCCGAAGACCTTGACGGACCGGCTGCGTCTGCTCGAGGAACAGGGCATTGTTACCCGGACGCTGTACCCGGGCGTTCCGCTGCACGTCGAGTATGAACTCACCGAACGCGGGCAGCGCCTTCAACCCATTTTTGCTGCGATGAGGGCTTGGGCCCAGACGGAGCTCACGTGTCCGCAAAAGAGCAAATCAGCTGAATTAGCTTGAGCCAACAATCAACAGAGCGGCTGCCAGGGACTAGAATGATCGTCTCCGGCAGCCGCTTTGTACGTGGAATACAGCACAGGGGCCGGGCGTTTCGGCTCCTGTTTTGTTGTCCTTGGCCCATACAAGCTGGATGGGCAGGGCTATTCTGCTCACAACGGGCAGCTGCAGAAATTGCAGAAACGAGTCGACAAAGGAAAAATATGGGCCTATTTGCTCAGGACCCGAAGCACTTACCAGAATAGTCAAACTATTATTTAATTAATTTCAATATACCAATGGTTAAATGTCAGATATCGTAATCTACTTTATTATCTTAGGAGGATTCCTATTGAAAAAACGAAATTTGAAAATGACCAGCATACTATTATCCGCCTGCTTGGGTGCGGGACTACTCTCTTCCTCGGCTCTGGCGGCGGAATCGGAGTATACCGGCGCGGCTCTGGATGCGCCGCCGGTCGATCTGAACATTGTTGACGAAGAGCGCCTGGCCAAGGGGCTGATGAACCGCGGCATTCTGAGCAAGAATGCGACACCCGACCAAATCGCCAAATCCGTCAAATCGTACATAGCGGCCAAAAGTAAAAATATTCAAAGTCCCAGCGCCAAGCAGGACAAGCGTCATGACGAGATGGACCGGAAGTCCAAGGAGTTTTTGGCGAAGCAAAAAACGCAGCTGTTAAAACAGATGAGCAAAGGCCACGACAACTTCAAAAGGGGAAACCCGGACGGCATCCGGATTCCCGAAGCGCGGACGCAGCGCTATAACGGTCCTGTCCGTCAGGACAAAGTGCTGGTGCTGCTGACGGAATTCGCGGACTTCAAGCATAACAACATCAAGCAAGAGCCGGGCTATATGTATGCAAGCGATTTCAGCCGGGAGCACTATCAGAAGCTGATGTTCGGCAGCCGGAACTTCACGCTCTTCGACGGTTCCAAGGTCCCCACGTTCAAGCAGTACTATGAAGAGCAGTCCGGCGGCAGCTACACGGTGGACGGTTATGTATCCGATTGGCTGACGGTTCCGGGCTCCGCTGCGGAGTACGGGGACGACAACCCGGCCGGTGGTCATGACAACCAGGATCCGAAGGGGCCCCGGGATCTGGTGAAGGACGCCCTGAATGCGGCGGCAGCGAAGGGCGTGAATCTCGCCGACTATGATACCTTCGATTTATACGATATGGACGGGGACGGGAACCAGAACGAACCCGACGGGATCGTGGATCATCTGATGATTATTCATGCGGGTACCGGACAGGAAGCCGGCGGCGGCCAGCTCGGAGACAATGCCGTGTGGTCGCACCGTTGGACGTTGAATGGCGTGTACCGCATTCCCGGCACTAGCACCCCAGTCGACTATTGGGGCGGCCAAATGGCTGCTTATGATTACACGATCCAGCCGGAAGACGGAGCCGTAGGGGTATTCGCCCACGAATACGGCCATGACCTTGGTTTGCCGGATGAATACGATACCCAATATACCGGTCAAGGCGAGCCTGTCGCTTCCTGGTCCATCATGAGCGGCGGCAGCTGGAACGGGAACATTGCCGGTACTACGCCAAGCTCGTTCTCTCCCCAGAATAAAGAGCAGTTCCAGAAAACGATGGGCGGCAACTGGGCCAACATCAGCGAGATCGATGCGTCAGAGATCAACGGGTTCGGTGCGGCAGCCATTATTGACCAGAGTGTGACCAAGTCGCGCAATCCCGGCATCGTGAAAGTCAACCTGCCCGAGAAGGAAGTGCAGGGCATTAAGCCGGCCTTCGGCACGAAGTACTACTACAGCACCAAGGGCGACAATCTTCACACGACGCTCGCCACGCCGGAGTTTGATTTGACCGCGGCCAAGACGGCTTCGTTCGATTTCAAGACCTTGTATGATGTCGAGTACCAGTATGACGCCCTCACGGTAACCGCGGTGACCTACGATGGAAAGAGCGTCGTGCTCGATACGATTGGCGACGACGATACGAACGGCGACGCCAAGGCCGAAACCACCAACGGGGCTTGGGTGGACAAATCCTACAATCTGAACCAGTTCGCCGGCAGCAAAGTCTCTCTCCACTTCGATTATGTTACGGACGGCGGCCTTGCCCTGAACGGCTTCGCGCTCGATAATGCCAAGTTAACCGTCAACGGCCAGACCGTCTTCTCGGACGATGCCGAAGGAACGCCGGGCCTCACCTTGAACGGGTTCACGGTATCGAACGGTGTGGAACTCAAGAAACACTATTACTATCTCGAATGGAGAAATTACGAGGGGGCGGACCGTGCGCTGGCCTTCAGCCGCGGCGTCAAATACAATACCGGACTTGTCGTATGGTATGCGGATGACAGCTATCTCGACAACTGGGTGGGCATCCACCCGGGACAAGGATTCCTCGGCGTAGTCGATTCCCATCCCGAAGCGCTGGTATTCAAGAAGAACGGGGCCGACACTGTCGCCCAGACCACGCGTTACCAAGTGGCGGATGCAGCATTCTCCTTGGATAAGACGCCTGCCTGGTACATCAATAACGAATCCAGAGGCGAATATAAGTATAAGCCGCTGCCTGGCGTGACCGAGTTCTCCGACGCCAAGAGCTACAGCAACACCCTGATTCCGGACGCCGGACGGAAGGTGCCGAATTACGGATTGAAGTTCAGAGTAGTCGGCGAAGCCAGAGACAACTCTGCCGGATTGATTTGGATTCACAAGGATAAATAAGCAGGCACTCATTCTTATCTTTCATTCGACTCTCAGGTAACACAGCGCAAATACACCCCCCAGCATCGCACCCGGTACCGCCTCTTCAGGCCAACGGGTAGCATGCTGGGGGGTGTTTTATTGTTATCAGGCCCGGAGACCCGCGCACGGGCACCATGCCGCCAGATCATTCAACTTGGGCAGGACTCCGTTATTTTTGGGCCATGTCGAGCAGCTTGCGCAGATCGTTGGCCAGCTCCGAAGGGGACAAGGAGGATGAACTAGCATTGGCTTTCATCCGGTCGATCGTTTGAACTGCCTCCGCGCCGGTAGCCTTGATCACCTTCACGTTGCCCCCGATGAAATCGCGGATCCGCAGTTCCGCCTGACCCAGATTATCGTCCGAGCCCGCATTAGAGCCCAGCGTCCCTACGCTTGTTCCCGGCTCCTGGCCTTTGCCGGACTGCCCCCCGTGCGGGCTGAGCACCTTTTGCTGCAGAGAATCGATTTGGGCTCCCGATTTCTGCAGATGGTCGGTCGCCAGCACGACCGTATCGTCGAATACGAACACCTTCACGCCTTCGATTCCCGCTCCGCTGAGCCGGGATTCGAGGTGGGAGGAGAAGCCCTCGCTGTGAAGCCCCGAGCTCCCGATCATGCTGTACACCGAGCTTCCGAGTCCCTTAGAGGTGCCGCCAAGCTCATTGGTCGTGCGGAGCTTGTGGCTGTTGGCGCTTGGAATGACTCCTGCATCATGCAGATGCGTCCCTTGCGTATGATCCGAAGTCCCGGCAGCGGATTGGGTCTGAAGCTGATTGGCTTTGCCGGTTTGGTTCGCCGTCTGGCTGGCGTTTTGATTCGTATTTTGCTGGCAGGCCGTGAGAGCCAGAACGCTGCAAACCACCGGCACAGCAAGCATGAGCCCCTTTTTCATGATAGAACCCTCCAATGTTTTCAATTTTTATTAGGGTAACCTTTCCTTCGGTTTGTATAATATCCTCTTCTTGGAAAAATAATATAAAAAATCGATCCTACAATGGTGAGGTGGCTGCAATGGAACAGCAAGATGGACAGAAGCCAAAGGAAGAGCAGGGAGAACCCGGCAAGCTTTCCCGGCGGAATTTTATTAAGAACACCGGGTTTGTGCTCGGTGGGGCGGTACTCGGTGGCGCGATCGGCTCGCTTATCAAAAAATCCCCCCAAACCGCAGCGCCCGCTCCGGCTCCGGCAGCGGCGGAGCCCAAAAACTACAACCGCGCGTTAATGTTCTTCACGCCGGAACAGTTCGCTGTCACCGAAGCGGCGGTCGAACGCATCTTTCCGGCGGACGAGAACGGGCCGGGGGCCAAGGAACTCGGCGTAGCCTTCTTCATTGACCACCAGCTTGCAGGCGACTACGGCTTCAATGCGAGGGACTATATGTCTCCGCCGTTCTTCGCCGGAGAGAAGGTGCAGGGCTATCAAGGCCGGCTGAAGAGGCGGGAGATGTATGAGATCGGTCTGCGGGAGCTGGAGAATTACAGCCAGGCCCAATTCCAGACCGGGTTCACCGGGCTGACCGACGAACAGAAAGACCAGGCGCTCAAAGCGTTCGAGACCGATGAGGCGAAGCTGACGACGATCTCCGCAAGCGGATTCTTCAAAACGCTCCGCAGCAACACGCTGGAAGGGGCTTACAGCGATCCGTTGTATGGCGGCAATATCGATATGAAGGGCTGGCAGATGAGGAATTTCCCGGGAGCTCAAATGAGCTATGCCACCGTGATCGACAAAGAGTTCACGAAAATTCCTCCGCAAAGCCTGCAGGAGCACATGACTCATTAAGGGAAAGAGGGAAAGCTGCGTATGGCAAAGACACTGCCGAAGACGGACGTTGTGATCATAGGAGTAGGGTGGGCCGGAGGCATTATCGCTTCGGAGCTCACCAGGGCCGGCTTGAATGTCGTCGGTCTCGAGCGGGGCAAGGAACGCAAGACCGAGGATTACTTCATGGTACATGACGAACTGCGTTATGCCGTCCGTTATGAAATGATGCAGGATCTCTCTAAGGAGACGATCACCTTCCGCAGCAACGAGAACATCAGGTCCCTGCCGATGCGTCAGTACGGTTCCTTTCTGATCGGCGACGGCCTGGGCGGCTCGGGTGTGCACTGGAATGGACAGAATTTCCGGTTCCTGCCCTACGACTTCGAGATCCGGAGCAAGACCATCGAACGCTACGGCAAGGACAAAATTCCGGCCGAGATGACCATCCAGGATTGGGGCATCACCTACGACCAGATCGAGCCTTACTACGATAAATTCGAAAAAATGGCGGGTATCTCCGGAGAGGATAATCCGCTGGGAGGCAAGCGGTCCAGCCCGTTCCCAACCCCGCCGATGAAGAAAACGAAGGCGATGGAGCTCTTCACGGAGGCGACGAAGCGGCTCAATCTGCATCCTTACGTACAGCCCTCCGCGAACCTGTCGGACAATTATACGAATCCGGACGGGATTACGCGAGCCGCCTGTCAATACTGCGGCTTCTGCGAGCGGTTCGGCTGTGAATACGGCTCTAAGGCCGATCCAATGGTCACGGTTATCCCGGTCGCCAAAAAAACGGGCAAGTTCGAGATCCGGACCCACTCGAATGTGCGACGGATCCTGCATACCGGGAATAAGGCGACTGGCGTCATGTATACAGACTTGACCACGGGAGAAGAGATTGAACAGCCGGCGGATATCGTCGTACTGTGCGGCTATGTTTTCAACAATACGCGGCTGCTCCTGTTGTCTCAGCTCGGGCGTCCGTATGATCCGGCCACGCACACCGGGGTCATCGGCAAAAACTATGCCTACCAGGTTCGCAAGGGGAATGCGGTCGGCTTTTTCGAGAAGAAGGAATTCAATAATTTTGCCGGGGCGGGCGCGCTCGGCATGATCGTCGACGATTATAACGGCGATAACTTCGATCATTCGAGTCTGAACTTCATTCACGGCGGGATGATCATCCTGGGACAAACCGGCTACCGGCCGATTCTGAACAATCCGGTTCCGTCCGGAACGCCTTCCTGGGGCAAGGACTTCAAAGCCAATTCCGTCAAGTACGCCAACCGGGCGCTGACGGTGGGAGGGGAAGGCTCCTCCATGTCGTTCCGGCACCATTATCTTGATCTCGATCCGACGTACAAGGATGCATTCGGCGATCCGCTGCTGCGGATTACCTTCGACTTTGAGGACCAGGACCGGGAACTGGCCAAATTCATGGCCGGCAAATGCGCCGATATTCTCAAAGAAATGGGCGCGGAGCATGTCGATCCGATGAAGGAGCTCGGCCCCTACGATATTTCTACCTACCAATCGACGCATAATACGGGCGGCGTCATCATGGGCTCGGCGCCGGAGACCTCGGCGGTCAATACCTATTCGCAAATGTGGGACGTGGATAACCTGTTCGTCGTAGGCGCAAGCTCCTTCCCGCAGAATGCGGGATACAATCCGACCGGGACGGTGGGGGCGCTTGCATACCGCGCGGCCGAGGGCATCTTAACCTACCGGCAAAAAGGAGGCGTGCTGGCTTGATGGGGAATCTGTTATCGCCAGGCCACCTGGTGCTTCTCCTGCTCGTGATCCTGCTGCTGTTCGGACCGAACAAGCTGCCGGAGCTTGGCCGGGCCTTCGGCCGCACCCTCAGGGAGCTGAAGGAAGGCGCCCGCGAGGTGACCTCTATCGCGGAGCCCGCCCCGGAGCAGGAGCGCACCGAGGTTACTGCAACGGCAGCACCACAGACAACACGCGACAAGTAAGAGGAAGGGTAAGGGGAGAGCTGCCGGCTGCTGTCGGCGGCTTTTTTTGCACAATGTGCCGATAGGGCCGGGCGCGCTCTTTCCTTCATTTACGCGATCTACATATTGCGGCAATACAGCCATAACAATTCTTCTTTAGAGTCTAGGTTGTACCGCCCGCGAGGGGGAACGGTAACTGTTACGGACCTAAAGAGGAGGGAATCATGAAAATGAAAAAGAAGTGGATATGCGCTGTGGCTTCGATCCTGTGCGCGGCAGTTATCTCCGTGACGGCCGCCGTCCCAACGACGGCACAGGCAGCATCCAATATGGTGCCTGACTATGAGGTGAAGATGTTGATGCCTCCTTCCGCTGTTCTCGGAGGCGACGCGAAGCTGACGGCAGATGTCAAGTCTGCATTCGGTATGCCGGACACGGTGACCAAGATGAACGTGCAGTTCTTGGACACGGACGACCAAGCGTTGAACCAGAACGGCTGGAACACCCGCATCCGCAAGACGGAAGGCGAGAGCGGCTTCGAGCTGACTTATAAGAAGCGGTATCCCGTTACCAATAACGACATTGACGGAGCTCTATCGAACGCGAACCTCGACGGCTTCGATGTCAATGATTCCAATTATGAAGCGCAGATCGAGTGGGGCTACCAGAAGAAAACGCTGAGCATCTCCCGCAAAAAATCCGGTTCGAAGTCGGGCTACAGCGGGATGGACCTGCCGAATCTCAAGGATTCACGCAGTCTGCTGGTCAACCATGCTCCCGATCAGTTCGACGATGATCTGTTCTCCGGCTGGGGGACGGGCGCTCTCTCCGGTTCGCGGATCTACGGACCTGTATTGGCCAAGCGCAGCGAGGGTACGTGGAGCGGACTGAAGACCTACATCGAGGTGTGGCCGGTCAAGAATGCGGCGGGCACCGGGATGGAGTACATTGTCGAGATTTCGTTCAAGACGAAGGACAGGGCTGCAGCTTCCGCGAAGAGCGCTGCGCTGCAGACTTATCTGCAGAGCAAGGGCTGGTTCCTGCCGCAGGATTCACTGAAGACGCAGGTCATACTGGACCGGTATTGATAGCGAGGCAATAACGGGGCAATGAAGCCGACGGATCCATCGTGAGTGCCACACGTGTTACACGGTTTCAACCCATACGAAGAGCTGCGGGAGGATCGGAGTCGATCCCCTTGCAGCTCTTTTGGTTTGGTTGGATGGGCGGTTAGCTATCGCTTCCAGCCTGGGTGTCAATAAAATTACTTCTATTATATACCAGTTTTTTTGACTGGGGATGAGCTGCCGGGCTTCGGGAGGCCATGAACAAATCGTCTGTTCACGCAAATGCTGCCTTCGGGGATAAGGACGTACTCCGGTGTGAAAAGAAATCGAACATATGTTCGCAATAAATCCTTTCTTTAGTTTGAATTGAAATATATGGTATGATGTTGGTGCTTCCAGGACCTTGAAATGAAAGTTGAAGACGAAGGAGTGCCGTGACCGATGAGCACATCACCACCCAAAGCGCAATCGTCCCTCGTGGAAGGACCGATTGCCAAGACGCTATTCTTTTTTTCTTTACCGATTCTGCTCGGCAATGTTCTGCAATCGCTTAACGGCTCGATCAATGCGATCTGGATCGGCAACTTCCTGGGCGAGACCGCACTTGCAGCGACATCGAATGCCAACCTGCTCATGTTCCTGCTCATCAGCGCAATCTTCGGTCTGGCGATGGCCTCGGTCATCCTGATCGGGCAGCATCTGGGAGCCAAGCAGGAGGAAGAGGCGAAGAAAGTCGTAGGCACGAGTGTCGTGTTCTTCTTCGCGCTGTCCTTGATTGTGGCCGGCCTCGGCTATGCCTTCTCGCACGTGATTCTGCGCTGGATGAATACCCCTGCCGATGCCGAGGCGCTGGCCGTGACGTATACGCAGATCATGTTCGCCGGAACGCCGTTCCTGTTCGGCTTCAATCTCATCATGGCGATCATGCGGGGCTCGGGCGATGCCAAGACGCCATTTTACTTCCTGCTGCTGTCGGCGGTGCTTGATATTGCGCTCAATCCGCTGCTGATCGCAGGAGCGGGGCCGATCCCTGCACTGGGTATTGCCGGATCCGCCATCGCGACCTTCATCGCACAGCTCGTCAGCTTCGTCCTGCTCATCGTGTACTTGTACCGCAAACAATATTTTTTGCGGATTACGAGGAAGGAGCTTCACCTGCTGCGCTTGGATTGGAGGATCATTCGAACCACCGTACAGAAGGGGATACCTATGGGGCTCAACCTGATCGTGGTGTCGCTGAGCAACCTGATTCTCATTCATCTGGTCAATTCGTACGGTTCGGAGGCCGCCGCCGCCTACGGGGTCGCCAGCCAAATCTCCAACTATGTCCAGATGCCGGCCATGGCCGTGGGGGGAGCCGTCACTTCGATGGCGGCGCAGAATATCGGCGCGGGCCGGTGGGACCGGGTGTCCCGCATCACATGGACAGGGGTCGCCTTCAATGTCTCGCTCACCGGGGGGCTGGTGCTCATCCTGCATTGGTTCAACCGTCAGGCGCTCGGACTGTTCCTGCCGTCCGACGGGAAGGCCGTCGATCTCGGGATCCATATCAACGACGTAACCTTATGGTCGTTCATTATTTTTGGAATGTTCACCGTGGTCGCCAGCGTCGTCCGCGCTTCGGGAGCGGTCATCGGCCCCCTGATCGTCTCGTTCATCGCGCTGCTGTTCGTCCGCAATCCGCTCGCCGTGTTCCTTGGTCATCACTACGGGTTTAATGCGATCTGGTGGAGCTTTCCGATCGGGTTCGCGGTAGCGACAACGCTCAATTTCCTGAATTACTTTTTTGGAGGCTGGCGCAAGGCCCGGCTGATCAGCCAATCGACAACGACCAGCACGTCATGATTCCGGCAGCCTATAGACCAATAACGCATCCTCGCTGTAGAGGATGCGTTTTGTTCATAGATAATAATTTATAATCTCGCCAGGGCTCGATCCTGTAATCTTATAAGCGCGTATCGTCCTTAAAGGACGGCGAAGCCGTTTATCTTGAGGACTGAGGACTGCCTCAAGGATGCCGAGGGCATGATCTTAGTAGAGGATATCCAGCCCCACGTCTAGCATCACTTCTTTCTCGAAGAAGCGGATCATGATTTTCGCCCGTTTTTTATGCTTGTCGATTTTTTTGATAATGCTCTCCATATCCTTCAAGGGACCGCTCTTCACGATCACCTTGGAGTCCTCGATCAGCACTTTGGAATATCCCAGAATTTCATCCTGCCGGATCAGCTGGAGGAGGCCCTTCATTTCATCGTCTGGTATTCGCTTGAAATAGGCTTCCTGATCCTCCGGGGTCTGCTCCGCAAACTGCACCTTCCGTTTCGTCAAATCATGGTAGTTGAGCAGCCTGTAGACCATAGGGATATCGCCGATCTGATAATATGTATGGAAATCCATCCGTATATTGAGGAGAATATAGCCGGGGAACATCTTCTTGATGACGTCGATATACAATCCATTTTTCTTCTCGGGTATCTTTCTCTGGGGGATAATGCATTCCATATGGTTCCGGTCGAACCGCCTGTATAGCTCCTCACGCACACGCTCTTCTTTTCCTGATTGGACGAACAAAGCATACCATCCCATAATAACCCTCCAATTCATGATGAATGTACTGGGAAAATCAACGTCAAAAGGAAATGTATGTAACAAATAGTAGCATCGGGTTGTTCAATAATCAACAGGCAACGAAGTTATTTAATAGCAAAAATATTTAATATTTACTTTTGTGAACTGCTGTACTAAACTACTAAAAGAGCTCATCCGGAGGTCAATCGATGTTCAGGCACGTTGATGGAAAGATGCGGCGATATAGATGCATACCGTATCGTCACCTCGGTTTTTGCCGCAGGCGGCGAATGGGGGGTCATGTGCATTTTGGCCTTACTATCCGTATTCCGGAGACTGGACAACCTCATGTCCAGTCTCTTTTCTGATGCGGCACATCCCAATCATCGGAAGGTATCCTTATGCGAAAGACAGGCTACTCTTTTACGGAATGGTTCGTTATGAAAGCCCCCGGCATGCAGCATTCCTGTGTCATCTCTTTTTGCCACCTCCGAAGTTTGCAGTCGGAGAACGGCACACTGGGCAGCGAATTTCTCTCCGAAACGGAGCAAGCCCAATTCCACAAACTGCGCTATGAAAGAAGGAGGCTCAGCTTCCTCCTGGGGCGCTATGCGGCCAAGCTGGCGGTGTCGGCATGGACGGGAGCGGCCGATCTTAGGCAAACTGAAATTGAAAGCGGTATCTTCGGCCAGCCTGTCGTCCGCTGCGGGAGCAGCCTTGCCGCCGTCAGCATCTCTCACAGTCAGGAGCTGGGGGCGGCTGCGGCCTACCCGGACCTTTGTCCGCTGGGGATCGATATCGAAAAGAGGGAGCCCCGGAACCAAGCGGCTCTGGAGCGTCAGCTTACGGAGGGAGAGAAGGCGCTGGCACGGCAGCTTCCCGGCATTATGGCCATGGATCTCTTCGGCCTGGTCCTATGGACGATCAAGGAATCGCTGTCCAAGGCATTAAAAACCGGTTTCACCGTCCCTATGGAGCTCTTTGAGGTGAAGAAGGTGGCGGAAGAGAATGGATGCTGGCACAGCACGTTCGTGCATTTTCCACTCTACCAAGCTCTCTCTGTCCCTATGGGGGACTACATACTCTCCGTTGCGTACCCTGCAAGTGCCGATATCGGTATCGACATGGAAGGGTTGAAGACGAACTTCACCCGGATTCTGCCTCCGGGCCTAATACAACCAAGGAAGGAAGGCTGATCCATGGTTTCGTTTGTTTTTCCAGGCCAAGGTTCACAGGCTGCAGGTATGGGGGGCTCGCTGTTCGAGGAGTACCCGGAGATCACGGCCGCAGCGGATGAGATTCTGGGATATTCGATCCGCGAGCTCTGTATCGAGGACCCCGGGGCCCGGCTCGGTCAAACCGAGTTCACGCAGCCCGCCTTGTATGTGGCGAACGCCCTCGGATTCCTGAAGAAAGTGAAGGATACCGGGAAAAGGCCGGATGCGGTGGCGGGCCACAGTCTGGGCGAGTACAATGCGCTGTTCGCTGCGGGCGCGTTCGATTTTGCCACCGGCCTGAAGCTGGTGAAGAAGCGGGGCGAGCTTATGAGCCGGGCGGCCGGCGGAGGCATGGCGGCCGTGGTCGGACTGACTGAAGAAGGCGTGGCTGAAGTGCTGAGACAGCAGGGACTGCGCAGCATCGATATGGCGAACTATAACTCGCCGAAGCAGATCGTCATCTCGGGACCGAGGTCGGATATCGAGGGGGCCAAGCCGCTCTTCGAGTCCGTGCCGGGCGTCGTCATGTATGCGGTACTGAAAACAAGCGGAGCGTTTCATTCACGTTACATGGAAGCAGCCGCAAGGGAATTCGATGCGTATCTGTCGGACTTCACGTTCGGGGAGATCACTATGCCGGTGCTCTCCAATGTCCATGCCCGCCCTTACCGGCAGGGGGAGATCCGGCGCAATCTGGCGGACCAGATTACGCATCCCGTCAAATGGACGGAAAGCATCCGGTATCTGATGGGTCTCGGAGAGCAGGAATTCGCCGAGATCGGCTCCGGCAGCGTCCTGACGGGCCTGATCCGGCGGATCAGAGCGGAAGCAGAGCCACTCGTCATTCCGGAGGAGCCGGCGCTACAGACGGTGAGCGTGGGGCCGCCAAGGGCGAGCATGCCCGTCCGCGTAGAAGCCGCCGTGCCGCAGGAGGGGCGTTACGCGGACGAGCGCACGGCAGAGGCGGCTAGGGAGCCGGCGATCCAGACGTCGAGCGTGGAGCCGCCAAGGGCGAGCACGACCGCGCGTGTGGAAGCCGCCGTGCCGCAGGAGGGGCGTTACGCAGAAGAGCGTACGACAGAGGCGGCAAGGGAGCCGGCGGTGCTTGCGCAAGTGCCGGGCGCGTTCCGCATTGAGGCGGCGGGCCTCGGAAGCGAGGCGTTCAAGCGGGATTACGGCGTGAAGTACGCCTATGTCCAGGGAGGGATGTACCGGGGAATTTCGTCAGCCCGCATGGTCATCCGGATGGGGAAGGCCGGGATGCTCGGATTCTTCGGCACGGACGGGCTCCCCCCCGCCCGCATCGAGAATGCCATCCGGCTCATTCAGCGCGAGCTGCCTCCAGGTGCCCCGTATGGCTTCAATGTCGTTCACCGGTTGAGCCGGCCCGAAGAAGAGGAAGCGGTCTTCGATCTGCTTCTGGCTTATGGCGTCAGGCATGCCGAAGTATCTTCCTTCATCAGCGTCACCCCCTCGCTGGTGAAGTTCCGGGCCAAGGGACTGCGGCGCGATGCGGCCGGGAAGATCGTGGCGCAGCACACCCTCATCGCCAAGGTATCCCGTCCGGAAGTGGCTGAAGCCTTCCTCCGGCCCGCGCCGGAGCGGCTGCTCTCCGAACTGCAGGCCGCAGGAAGCATTACCCCCGAGCAGGCTGCCATGATGCGGGAGATTCCCGTCGCGGACGATCTCTGCGTAGAGACGGAAGCGGGCGGCGTCACGGAGGGCGGTTCTTCATATGCGCTGCTGCCGGCCATTGTTCATCTGCGCAACCGCATGATGGAGCTGCACCGGTACGAGAAGCCGGTCCGTATAGGGGCGGCCGGGGGCATTGGCGCGCCGGAAGCGGCTGCAGCCGCCTTCGTGCTCGGAGCGGATTTTATTGTTACGGGGTCGGTCAACCAGCTGACGGTGGAAGCCGAGATCAGCGACGCCGCCAAGGATCTCCTGCAGCAGGCCCAGGTCCAGGATTTTCAGCATGCGCCCATTGGCGAGCTGTTCGAGATCGGTGTGCGGGCGCCCGTGCTGAAGAAGGGGCTGTTCTACCCGGCACGGGCCAACAAGCTGTATGACCTGTATCGATTCTATAATTCGCTGGATGAGATCGACGACAAGAACAGGCAGCTCATTCAGGACAAATACTTGGGCCGGAGCTTCGAGGAGGTCTACCGGCAGCTCACCGCCGAACGTTCCCCCGGCGACATCGAGAATATGGAACGCAATCCGAAAGTCAAGATGGCGGAGGTGTTCAAGTGGTACCTCGGCCACGCCGCCTTCCTCGCCATGAACGGCGACCGGGAACACAGCGTGGACTACCAGATCCGTTCGGGCCCGGCGCTTGGCGCTTTCAACGCCTGGGTCAAGGGAACCCCGCTGGAGCTATGGAGAAACCGCCATGCGGACGAGATCGGCGAGAAGCTTATGCAGGACACCGCCCGGCTGCTTGGCGAGCGGGTGAAGAATTTACTAGGCAATGGATTGAGCTGAATCAAACCAAGGGAGGAAAGAACGATGAATAGAGAAGAAATCTGGCAGCTGGTCATCCAGCATGCTTCCGAAGTGGTGCCGGAGCTGGAAGGCCATGCGTTCCAGCCGGACGAGCGGCTTGCGGACCTCGGCGCGAATTCCGTGGACCGAGCCGAGATCGTCGCTATGACAATGGAAGCGATGTCCCTGCAGATTCCCCGCGTCGAATTGTTCGGAGCCCAAAATATCGGCGAACTCGTCGATGTGCTCTATGCGAAATCCCGTGCTCTATGAGAAATGCCCGCTCTACAGAGAATTACGGCTCCTCTGATATCGTGATCACCGGCGTAGGAGTGACGTCGGCGATCGGGCAGGGCAAGGCCGATTTCACTTCGGCGCTGCTGGAAGGACGGCATGCGTTCGGGGTCATGCAGCGGCCCGGCCGGCAGCAGGACACCTCCTTCCTCGGTGCGGAACTCCCGCCCCTGGTCTATCCGGATTCGCTCTCCAAGAAGCTGCTCCGGGCGGCGTCGCTGACGGGGCAGGCTGCGCTCGTCACCCTGGCGGAGGCTTGGGAAGAAGCCCGGCTCGAGGAGCTGGACTCGGAGCGCGTGGGGCTCGTCATCGGCGGGTCGAATGTGCAGCAGCGGGAGATCGGCGAACTCCAGCGCAAGTACGAAGGACGGGCTCCTTTCCTGGCGCCGTCCTACGGCCTGTCATTCATGGATACCGATCTCTGCGGATTCTGTACGGAGCAGTTCGGCATCCGCGGATTCGCTTACACGGCGGGTGGCGCTTCCGCCAGCGGCCAGCTGGCCGTGATTCAAGCGGTGCAGGCGGTGCAAGCGGGTCAAGTCGATGCCTGTATCGCCATGGGAGCGCTTACTGATCTCTCCTTCTGGGAGTGCCAGGCGCTGCGGTCGCTCGGTGCGATGGGCTCTGACCGGTATGCGCTGCACCCGGAGCTCGCCTGCCGGCCGTTCGACCGGGACCGGGACGGGTTCATCTACGGAGAAGGGTGCGCAGCGGTCGTCGTAGAGAGGGCTTATTCGGCGGAGCAGCGGGGCCTTGTGCCCTATGCCCGCGTGGCAGGCTGGGGAATCGGCACGGACGGGAACCGCAATCCGAATCCTTCGTGCGAAGGGGAGATGAGGGTCATCGCGCAGGCGCTGGGGAAGGCAGGGCTGGCGCCCGGAGCGATCGACTACGTCAATCCGCACGGAACGGGGTCGGGCATAGGCGACGAAACGGAGCTGAAGGCACTGCGGGATTCCGGCTTGTCGCACGCCCGGATCAATGCGACCAAGTCGATTACGGGGCACGGGCTGACGGCGGCCGGAACGGTGGAGATTGCTGCTACGCTGCTGCAGATGCGGCAGTCCCGGCTGCATCCGACCCGCAATCTCGAGCATCCGATGGATGACTCGCTGCGCTGGGTCGGCGGGAGGGCCGAGCCGCATGCGATCGGCCATGCGCTCAGTCTTAGCATGGGATTCGGCGGAATCAACACGGCGCTGATCGTCAGCCGGTGGGAAGATACATACGCGTTCGGGAGGTAGGATAATAACGATGATGCCGGTCGGTATTGAAGCGATGAACGTCTTCGGAGGAACCGCTTGTCTGGATGTGCTCCAGCTGGCGGAGCACCGGGGACTCGACACGACCCGATTCGAGAATTTGCTTATGCGGGAGAAGGCCGTAGCCCTGCCGTTCGAGGATCCGGTTACATTCGGGGTCAATGCGGCGAAGCCGCTTGTCGATCTGCTCTCCCCGGAGGAGAAGAACCGGATCGAGCTGCTCATTACGTGTACGGAATCGGGCATTGATTTTGGCAAATCGATGAGCACGTATATGCACCACTACTTGGGACTGAACCGGAACTGCCGGCTGTTCGAGATCAAGCAAGCCTGTTACTCCGGGACGGCGGGTTTCCAGACCGCCGTCAGCTTCATCCTCTCCCAGGCGTCGCCGGGCGCCAAGGCGCTCGTCATCGCGACAGATATCTCCCGGTTCATGACGGTGGATGCGGGCGAGACCTTGACGGCGGATTGGTCGTTCGCCGAGCCGAGCGCCGGAGCGGGAGCCGTGGCCGTGCTGGTAAGCAGCCGTCCCTATGTGTTCCAGCTGGATGTCGGGGCGAGCGGATATTACGGCTATGAGGTCATGGACAGCTGCAGGCCGGTGCCGGACAGCGAAGCGGGGGATGCGGATCTGTCCCTGATGTCGTACCTCGACTGCTGCGAACAGACCTTCCTGGAATACGCCAAGCGGGTGCCCGGCACCGATTACCGGGACACGTTCCAATATTTGGCGTTCCATACGCCGTTCGGCGGCATGGTGAAGGGGGCTCACCGCACGATGATGCGCAAGATGGTCAAGGCGAAGCCGCCGGAGATCGAAGAAGACTTCGAACAGCGCGTGGTACCAGGTATGACGTACTGCCAGCGTGTGGGCAATATCATGGGAGCGACCTCGCTGCTCTCGCTTGCCAGCACGATCGACCACGCCCGTTTTGATACGCCGAAGCGGATCGGCTGCTTCTCGTACGGCTCGGGCTGCTGCTCCGAATTCTACAGCGGAACGGCTGCGGCCGAGGGACAGGAGCGCCAGCGCCGGCTCGCGATCGGACGTGAACTCGATGCGCGCTATTCCCTCACCATCGGGGAGTATGAGTCCTTATTCGCGCACAGCGCGTCACTGCGCTTCGGCACGCGCAATGTCCGGGTAGACCCGAATATTCTGCCGCAGGCCAGAGCCGCCGGAACGGGGAAGCCGCGTCTGGTGCTCGACGGGATCCGCGAGTATCACCGGGAATACCGGTGGCTGTCATGAGCCTTATGCGGGATTACGAAACGATTCAGGTCCGTCTGCAGGACGGGGTCTGTTTCCTTGGGCTGCACCGCCCCGAGGCGAACAATACGATCAATGACCGCTTGATCGAAGAATGCGGCCACGTGCTGTCCCTCTGCGAGGAGCAGGCGACGGTCGTCGTTCTCGAAGGCTTGCCGGATGTGTTCTGTTCGGGCGCCGACTTCGGAGGCATCCATGCGAAGCTGGCGGACGGCGTGCCCATTGAGAATCGGCCCGAGCCCTTATACGACCTGTGGCTGAAGCTGGCGACCGGGCCGTTCGTGACGGTAGCCCATGTCAGGGGCAAAGTGAATGCAGGCGGAGTCGGCTTCGCCGCCGCCTGCGATCTCGTCCTAGCGGACGACAAGGCGGAGTTCGGCCTGTCCGAACTCCTATTCGGACTGTTTCCGGCCTGTGTGCTGCCGTTCCTCATCCGCCGCACCGGCTTTCAGAAGGCCCATTATCTGGCCCTGATGACGAGGCCGGTCCCTGTGGAAGAAGCGCGGGCGGTGGGACTCGTGGACGCCTACGACCGCCAGAGCGAGGCGCTGCTGCGAAGGCACCTGCTTCGGCTCAAGAAGCTGAACAAGACGGCCGTGTCGAGATACAAGCGCTACATGGGCGAGCTCAACGGAGCCCTCCATACGGCGAAGCCTCTGGCCTTGGCGGCCAACGAGGAAGTATTCTCGGACCCGCAGAACCTGGAGAAGATATACCGGTTTGTCGAGAAGGGACAATTTCCATGGGAGGACTAGCCAATGCTCACGATTCTCAATGATTATTGTAATGGATATGTGGCCGTTCCCGTGATCTTGGCCTGCAAGAAACAAGGGTTGTTCACCGTGTTGTCGCTCACGCAGCCGCTCTCCTTCCCGGACTTGGCGGAGCGGCTGCAGGCCAATACCGGCCACCTGCGGGTGGCGCTGCATCTGCTCGAATCCTTGAAGTGGGTAATCCGCCTTGAGGGGGATGCTTATACCCGCACGCCGGAGTCCGATCATCATCACCGCATTCCGGAGGAGGTCACCGGGCTGCTGTCTTTTCCCATGAAGCTGTACTTCCGCAAGAACCAAACGAAGCACAGACTGGATCCATGGATCGACCTCTCGCAGCAGCAGTGGAACGTGACGGAGCCTCTGATCGCCCGCTTCCTGGATGGGCTGCTCACCATTCCGCTCCTGCTGGCCATGAAAGAAGGCGGCCATCTCCGTACGGACGGCCCCGGAGCAGAGGCGCAGTTTGCGGAGCTCAGCCCCGTGGTGCGCGGGGAAATCACCCGGTATTTGGCCGGGCAGGGGTGGCTCGCCCAAGAGGGGGAGAAGCTGCGGTGGACGGATACCGGCCGGTTCATGGCGGACCGTATTTTCATCTCCGCTACGGTCGCTTCGTACCGGCCGATGTTCGAGAACATGGCGGAGGTGCTCTTTGGGGACTGCCAGAGTGTATTCAACAGGGATGCCCAGGACCACGAGCTGCATGTGGACCGGACGCTGAACGTGCTGGGCAGCGGGTTCCAGCATGAGAAATACTTCTCGGATCTTGAAGAGATCGTCCTGTCGATCTTCAACCGCGAGCCCTTGGCGGAGCAGCCCCGATATATCGCCGATATGGGGTGCGGAGACGGATCGCTCCTGAAGAAAATCCATGAGATCATCCGGGACAAATCACTGCGGGGCGGGGCACTCGATGCGTTCCCGCTGAAGCTGATCGGCATCGACTTCAATCAGAAGGCGCTCGATGCTGCATCCCGGACGCTCAAAGAAACCGACCATGCCGTGCTCAAAGGCAATATCGGAGATCCTGCCCGGGTGATCCGCGACTTGGAGGCGATCGGGATCGGCGACCCGGAGCACATCCTGCATGTCCGCTCCTTCCTGGACCATGACAGGCCGTATATTCCTCCGGCGGACCGGGAAGCGGCGGTGAAGCGGGCCTGTCTGACAGATAACGACGCTTATGCGGACGGAGACGGGCATGAGCTCCGGGGGGCCGACGTGATGCAAAGCTTAGTGGAGCATCTGCAGCGCTGGTCGGGAATCGTCGGCCGGCACGGGATGATTCTGCTGGAAGTGCACAGCCTGGACACGACTACGGTGGGCGCTTATCTCAGCAAAACGGAAAGCCTGCATTTCGATGCATACCACGGCTTCTCCCAGCAGCTCCTTGTCGGGGCGGAGCGGTTCCTCACAGCGGCTGCGGAGACGGGCTTGTTCCCGGATCCGGGCTTCTTCCGCAAGTACCCCAAAACGCTGCCCTTCGGCCGGATCACGCTGAACCGCTTCCAGCGCAGAGATTACGCAGTGAGGTATGCGACTGCGGAAGATGTGCCGGCCTTGCTGCAGCTCGAAGAAGCGTGCTGGGAACCGGCCATGCAGGCTTCGGCTTCTATGCTTCTTCGGCGCATAGAGAGCGAGCCGGCTGGCCAGCTCGTGATGCTCCAGGACGGACGGATGGTAGGAGCGGTCTACTCGCAGCGAATCTCTTCTTCCGAAGCGCTGGGAACGGCCCGGTACGATGAATTGGAGAGACTCCGGCAGAAGGACGGGCCTGTAGTCCAGTTGCTCGGACTCCTCATCCTGCCTGAGCTGCAGCACCGGAACCTGGGCGATGAGCTGCTGGAATTCATGCTGCTGCGCTGCAGTCTGATCAGCGGCGTCGATACCGTGGCAGGTATCACGCGCTGCAAGGACTATTATAAGCGGGCCGGAGACGGAGGGGGGATCGGGGCGTACATCGCGAGCCGCAACGAACAGGGAAGTCCCGTGGATACGAACCTCCGGTTCCACGAATACCACGGAGCGCAGATCCGTGGACTCGTCACCGGCTACCGCCCGGAAGATACGAAGAACGAGGGCTGCGGCGTCTGGATCGAGTACGACCTGCGCCGTAGACGGCAGAGGCAGGAGGAACGCCGGGGGAAGGCTGCTGCTACTTCGGTGCCTGTGCAAGTGCAGGTTCCCCGAACCGCAGCTGTCGCCCTGCGGACTCCGGAGATTGAGGAGTTCGTGAGCAGTGCGATCCTGCTCATCCTGGGCAAGTCGGACGGCTTCTCGCTGCAGCGTCCCTTGATGGAGATGGGGCTCGACTCGGCGGATCTGCTAGAGCTCGGCGAGCGGATCAGCGGGGAATACAAGATCCCGTTGGAGCCGGCCTTCTTCTTCCGGCACGCTACGCCCGAGCGGATCATCTCCTACCTCGGGAAGCAGGGACTGGGGGAAGCGAAGGAAGGGCCGAGAGGGAAAACGGAGCTTGCAAGGGTTGTTCCTGCTTCGGCGCATACGGGAGACGGGGATGGCCCGCAGGAGACGCCGGAGCCGTCAGTAACGCCGGAGCTGTCAGTAACACCGGAGCTGTCAGTAACGCTGGAGCTGTCAGTAACGCCGGAGCTGTCAGTAACGCCAGAGCTGTCAGTAACGCCACAGCCGTCAGTAACGCCGGAGCTGTTAGTAACTCCGGAAAGCCAGGACCGGTCCGCATATGTTGCGCAGCTTAATGCCGGACGCGCCGGACAGCAGGATATTGCCATCGTCGCCGCCTCCTGCAGGCTCCCCGGCGGCGTGGCGTCCCTCGAACAGCTCTGGGACCTGCTCGACGAAGGGCGGGATGCGGTCGGGACCCTGCCGGAGGACCGCTGGAGCTGGCCGGACTTCATTGATCCCTTACAACAGCACCGGGGAATCGACCGGGGCGGGTTCCTCGAAGACATCGCGGACTTCGATCCGCTGTTCTTCCGCATCTCCCCGAGAGAGGCGGAAATGATCGACCCTCAGCAGCGTTTGCTGATGAAGCTGGTCTGGGAGTGTCTGGAGCACGCCGGAATTCCGGCCAAGCGGCTCGCCGGAAGTCGGACCGGCGTCTATATCGGGGCGAGCGGCTCCGATTACCAGCGCGTGCTGGAGAAGCATGAGACGTATTACGGCGCAGGAGGCTCAATGGCGGCGCTCCCGAACCGGATATCGTACTATTACGATCTCCATGGTCCCAGCTTACAGATCGATACTGCCTGTTCCAGCTCCCTTGTGGCCGTGCATGAAGCGGTCCGTGCCTTGGCGAAGGGAGAATGCGAACAAGCACTCGTGGGCGGCATCCATCTCATGTGCCATCCCTACAACAGTATCGCTTATTACCAGGCCGGGATGCTGTCGAAGGACGGGCAGTGCCGGACATTCGACAAGGAAGCCGGCGGCTATGTCCGCGGGGAAGGCGCCGTGGTGATTCTGCTCAAGCCGCTCGCCCAGGCGGAGTGGGACGGGGATCCGGTCCTGGCCGTCATCAAAGGAACCGCGGTCAACCATGGCGGCCAAGCCAGCGGGCTGACGGTGCCCAATCCGGCCAAGCAGGCGGAGCTGGTGGCCGAAGCGCACCGGATGGCCGGATTCGAGCCGGACACGATAGGCTATATCGAGGCTCACGGGACGGGCACCGCTCTGGGCGATCCTATCGAGATCAGCGGTTTGAAGGACGCCTTCTCCCAGCTCTCGGAGACGGGGGACGGGGGAGGGAAGGCATCCGATCCGTACTGCGGGATCGGATCGATCAAGAGCAATATCGGGCATCTGGAAGCGGCGGCAGGCATTGCTGGTCTGATCAAGGTCGTGCTCGGGATGCAGCAGCGCACCCTGCCGGCCACGCTGCATTTTGACGAATTGAATCCGCACTGCTCCTTGGCCGGCTCCCCCTTCTTCGTCACCTCAAGCAAGCAGCCGTGGACGCTGCCAGCAGGACGGTCATTGCGCAGAGGGGGCGTGAGCAGCTTCGGCTCCGGGGGCACGAATGCCCACGTGGCGCTCGAGGAGGCGCCAATCCGCTCCAGGCGCCCTGCGGCAGAGCGGGACTATCACCTCATCTGTCTGTCCGCCAGGACCGAGGAGGCCTTGACCGCCCGCCTGAGTCAGCTGGCCGGCTGGCTGCGGGAATCCGGCGCAGGGTACCCCATTGAGGACATCAGCGCTGCGCTGCTGCTCGGACGCGAGCATATGGGCGTCAGGGCGGCAATGGTAGTGGGCGGCTTAGAGGAATTGGCGGCGAATCTGGAGGAAGTGCTGGCGGGCGGCCGTGCCAAGCGCTGCTACAAGTCAAGCGGCGGTGACGGGCATAAGCCGCACCAGCCTCTGTTCGCGGAGCTGGGACACAGCATTCTCCGGGAGCTGGGAGCCGGAGCCCGAGCAGGAGTGAGCGATAGAGCCGAGGCATCCGGGACGGAGCATCAGCTGACAGCGCTGGCGGAATTGTACGCACAGGGCTATGAGCTCGAGTGGAAAGAAATGTACGGCGGCATTCCCGCCCCTAGAGTCCCTCTGCCGACATATCCGTTTGCCAAGGAACGTTACTGGGTGCGGGGAAGCGGCCGGCCGGCACTGAGTGGAGGCACCTTCTTCGCGGAGCAGACTGCAAAGGCGGCAGAAGAGCCCATAGAGCATCCGGCGGCAGAGAAGCCTGCTCGAAGTGCTGTGCCACTAGCGCTGGTTGAACAGCCGACGATGGAAGATCAACCGGCCGGTGCGGCCCAAACGGGCCATGAACCGTCAGCGATACCGTCCAAGGAGCCTTCCAGGGAAGCGTCGGCGGCTATCCAAGGCAGCCTGTCTCCAGCGGACACGGCCGGATCGCAGTCAAGAGCCCAAGGGGATCACCCGCCGCAGAGGGGAGGCATCAGCCTGCGCCCCTTGCCGTCCGCTGTGGTGTTGCCGCAAGAGACAACTCCGCGCTCCGCAGTTCCCTACGTCTCCCTCACACCGCTGGCACCTGTGAACGGGGGCTATCCGGCGCAGGAGCAGACGGAGACGAAGACTAAGAAGGAAACGAAGACGGAACAGCTGCCGGATGTCTCGGGCGCCGTTCGCTTCGAAGATCTTCTCGAAGAACTGGTGCACAGCTTGGCGGAGGCGCTGTATATGAAGAGCAGCGACATGGATCCGGACGAGAAATTCGTGGACCTCGGTCTCGATTCGATCATCGGCGTCGAATGGATCCAGAACGTCAACAGGCGGTATGGCACCCGGTTAGCCGCTACCCGCGTGTACGATTATCCGACGCTGCGGGAATTTGCCGGATACTTGTCCCGGGAACTCTCGGCAGGGCCGTCCCCGGCCGCCCCTGCTGCTGCGGACACAGCACCCGGATCCCCGAGCGACGCAGATCCGAAGGATCATCCGTCCCTGCTCGAGGAGCTCGGACGCAGCCTGGCCGAGGCGCTGTATTTGAACCCGCAGGAGATCGATCCGGCCCGGAAGTTCGTCGAGCTGGGCCTCGATTCGGTCATCGGGGTGGAATGGGTCCAGGGGGTCAACCGGTCCTACGGTACCTCGATCGCCGCGACCCAGATCTATGCGTATCCCACGCTGCTCGAATTCAGCGAATTTGTGCGGCAGGAATATACGAAACGGGCGGGGAGCCCGGCACCCGCAGAGACGCAGATGAGCGTGGATGAGGTGCTGGAACGTGTGTATTCGGGTGCCATGAGCAGCGGGCAAGCCGAACAATACCTGGAGCGCCTGCGCTCCTTGGAAGCTTCGGGCATCTCAAACTAATGTGCGGGGAGAATGACAATGGTTGCGGTTGGAATTGAAGCGATGAATGTATATGGCGGAACCGCGAGTCTGGATGTCCTCCAATTGGCGAAGTTCCGGGGGCTGGATACGACCCGGTTCGAGAACCTGCTCGTCCGCGAGAAAACGGTGGCGATGCCTTACGAGGATGCGGTCACCTTCGGGGTGAATGCGGCCAAGCCGCTGCTGGACTCCCTCTCCCCGGAAGAGGTCGGACGGATCGAGATGCTCATTACCTGTACGGAATCCGGCATCGACTTCGGCAAATCCTTGAGCACGTATATTCATCATTATTTGGGGCTGCAGCGCAACTGCCGTCTGTTCGAGATCAAGCAGGCGTGCTATTCGGGTACCGCCGGGTTTCAGATGGCGGTGAATTTTGTCCTGTCGCAGACTTCGCCGGGAGCCAAAGCGCTTGTCATCGCTGCGGATATCTCGCGCTTCTCGGCCGCGGATGCGGCCGAAGCCGCCAGCGCGGACTGGTCGTTCGCCGAGCCGAGCGGGGGCTCGGGCGCCGTGGCGGTCCTGGTCGGGGAGAACCCGGTCGTGTTCCAGGCCGACATCGGGGCGAACGGCTACTACGGCTACGAAGTCATGGACACCTGCCGGCCCGAGCCGGATACGGAAGCCGGTGATGTGGATCTCTCCCTGCTGTCGTATCTCGACTGCTGCGAGAATTCATTCAAGGAGTACAAGAAGCGGGTGATCGGTGCGGATTACCGGGACACCTTCCAATACCTCTCCTTCCATACGCCCTTCGGCGGCATGGTCAAGGGTGCGCACCGCACCATGATGCGTAAGGAAGCGAAAGCCAAGCCGGCCGAGATCGAGGCGGATTTTGAACGCCGGGTGATGCCGGGCATCAGCTACTGCCAGCGGGTCGGCAACATCATGGGCGCGACGCTGTTCCTGTCTCTGGCAGGCACCATCGATCACGGAAACTTGGATGCGCCGGCCCGGATCGGCTGTTTCTCGTACGGCTCGGGCTGCTGCTCTGAGTTCTACAGCGGGATCGCCACGGCGGAAGGTCAGGAAGTGCAGCGCCGCTTCGGGATCGAGCGGGGATTGAACGAACGCTACTCGTTGTCTATGGGAGAATACGAAGACCTGCTGCAGGACAGCCGGGCCATCAAGTTCGGCACGCGCAACGCCGTGCCCGATGCCGGGCTCGTGGCCGGGGCCTGGGAAGCCTTGCGGTGCAAAGAACGGCTCGTGCTTGAACGCATCACGGAATATCACCGAGAATACCGCTGGGGGATCTGAGCCAGTGACGATTTCCTCCGTAGTACATAAGCATGAAGCGGAGCCGGGCATTGTCCAGATCACAATGGAGGACCGCCTTCACAAGAATTTGTTCACCGAAGCCCTTATCGAAGGATTGCAATCGGCCTTCGCGGAGGTCGATGCGATGCCCTCCTGCAAGGCTGTTATCCTTACGGGCTATGACAGCTATTTTGCATCTGGAGGAACGCTCGACAGTCTGCTGAGCATACAGGAAGGCCGGACACGGTTTACGGATATCCATCTCTACAGCCTCGCGCTGAATTGCAAGGTTCCCGTCATCTCGGCGATGCAGGGGCATGGGATCGGGGGCGGATTTGTGCTCGGGCTCTTCTCCGATATCGTCATTCTGAGCCGGGAGAGCGTATATAACACGAATTTCATGAAATACGGCTTCACGCCAGGCTTCGGTTCCACCTGCATCGTGCCCCGCAAGCTGGGCACCGTCCTTGCGCAAGAGATGCTGCTTACCGCAGGCAATTACCGGGGGGCCGAGCTGCAGGAACGCGGAGTCCCGTTCCCGGTCAAGCCGAGAGCGGAAGTGCTGGACCATGCCTATGTCCTGGCCCGGCAGCTGGCGGAGAAACCGAGAAGCTCGCTTGTGATGCTGAAGGACCATTTGACCGCCTCTCTAAGGCGGGAGCTGCCCGGGATTATCCGGCAGGAGCTCGCCATGCACGAGTCGACGTTCCATCAGGAGGAGGTCCGGCAGAGAATTCTATCCTTGTTCGGTCAGTAAGACCGGTCAATAAAAGGCCGGTCAGTACAGGGTCAGTCCATAAGGCTCGGTCAACGAAAGTCCGGTACAGTGAACCCATTCAAAAAGAGGGGATGCGGATGAAGAGAGAGGAAGTATTGCGTGCGCTGGCCGCCAAGGAAATCGGTCCGGAAGAGGCCGGGCGCAGGCTGGCAGAGCTCGCCGGCCCGTCGGCGCCCAGCAGGCCGGCACCGGCACCGGAGCCGCCTCTTGCGCAGCCTGCCCCGTCTGAGGAAGCGGAAGCGGCCCGTCGTGCGGAAGCACAGGTGCCAGAGGCAATCGCCATCATCGGGATGTCCGGCCGGTACCCGGAGGCGGACGGGCTGTCCGCATTCTGGGACAATCTCGCGCAGGGAAGGCACTCGGTCAAGGAAATTCCGGATTCGCGCTGGAAGACCGGGCTGCATTACGATCCGGTTCCCCGGAAAGGGAAAACGTATGCCAAATGGCTCGGCATGCTGGAGGGCGCCGACGAATTCGATCCGTTGTTTTTTCATATCTCGCCGTCGGAAGCCGAATGCATGGATCCGCAGCAGCGGTTGTTCCTGCAGGAAGGGTACAGAGCTTTCGAGGATGCGGGTTACACCCCCGAGAGGCTCGACGGGGCCAAGTGCGGCGTCTATCTCGGCATCATGAGCGGGGAGTATGGCATGCTAGGTACAGCGAAGGAACTGCCGCCAGGCAGCCCCCGGCTCGGGTTCGGACAGACTACAGGCAGCAGCTACGCGATCGCCGCTGCCCGTCTGTCGTACTTCCTGAATCTGAAGGGCCCGGCGATACCGGTGGATACCGCCTGTTCCTCTTCGCTGGTAGCCGTGCATCTAGCCTGCCAGGCGCTGCGGAGCAGGGAGATCGATATGGCTCTCGCAGGCGGGGCAACCTTGTATTTGGCCCCCGAGACGTATATCCGGATGTGCGATGCGGGGATGCTGTCTCCCGAAGGACGCTGCAAGACGTTCGATGACGGCGCAGACGGCTTCGTCCCCGGGGAAGGGGTCGGGGCCGTCGTATTGAAGCGGTTGTCGGATGCCGAGGCGGATGGGGATTCCATCCATGCCGTCATTATCGGGTCGGGACTCAACCAGGACGGCAAAACGAATGGCATCACAGCTCCAAGCATGCTCAGCCAGATGGAGCTCGAACGCGAGGTGTACGAGACATACGGGATTCATCCCGGGAGCATCTCCTACGTGGAAATGCACGGTACCGGGACGAAACTGGGCGATCCGATCGAGCTTGAGGCGCTCAGCAGCGTCTTCCGCGAGAAAACAGATCGCACCGGCGTCTGCGCTATCGGCTCGGTGAAAAGCAATATCGGACACACGTCGGCGGCGGCCGGGGTGGCAAGCATACATAAGGCAGCTTTGTGCCTCAAGCACAAGAAGCTGGTACCGACGCTGCACTATACGAAGCCGAACGGGCATTTTGCATGGGAGGAGTCCCCCTTTTATGTCAACACTGAGTTGAAGGCCTGGGATAGTCCGGAGGGGTCACGGCGCCGGGCGGCAGTCAGCTCCTTCGGGTTCAGCGGCACGAATGCCCACCTGGTCATGGAGGAATATCAAGACACCAGGCCGCGTGCGGAAGTGGAAGGCCCGCTCCTGTTCCTGTTATCCGCCAAGAGCGAGGAGGGGCTGGCCCGCTATGCCCGGAACCTCAAATCCTGGATTGAGACTCAGGAGATGGTGGATCTCGCGGATGTGGCTTACACACTGCAGGTCGGACGGGAGGCGATGGAGGTCCGGCTCGCCTTCGCTGCGGACTCTCGTGAGGGACTGCTGGACGCCCTGCGGCGGTACATCGCCTTGGAGGCGTCAGCTGACCTGTACACCGGGCGGGTGCACAAGAACCGGCATGGATCGGGAAGCCGGGAGGGCGGTCAGGAGCTTGCCGAACTGCTGCAGACAGCGGTACGCGAGCACCAGACCAAGCAGACCGCAGAGCTGTGGCTGCAGGGGCTGACGCCGCAGTGGGAGGCCTGGTACGGGGCATCGCAGCCCCGGCGGATCAGCCTGCCGGCGTATCCTTTTGCACGGGAGCGCTATTGGTGGCCGGATGCTGCGGGGCGGGAGGCCGGTCCGTCAGCGGCTGAAGCAGCGCGGATGCCCGCCCGCCAGGATGCGGCGAACACAGCACAGGCCGGTCCGTCAGCGGCTCCGTCCACTCCGTCTGCCGGACGCAGTCTGCGCCTGCTGCGCAAGCAGTGGGAGCCCTGTCTTCCCGCAGCGTTCCACAGCCGTCTGGGCACGACGGTGATTCTGGCGGAGCCTGAGACGCTGCGGCTGGCCCGGGAGCTGTCGCGCCACCTGCCGGATTCCCGGATCGTAACCCCATCCGGACTGCGCACGGAGCTGGAGCTGCCGGAAGGGGCATGGGCGTCCGTCGCCGGTTGGGTCGACCTCACCGGCTGCGCAGAGGAGCGGGGCGCTTCGCTGGATTGGATTCGCTGGCTTCAGCATGCCGTGGAGTACGGGACGCGCGCCGGATTGACGCTGCTCTGCGTCACTCGGGGGTTGGAGTCATCCCCGGCAGAGCCCCAGAGCGTGAACCTGGCCGGCGCGGAGCGGGCCGGATTGTACCGGATGCTGCAGAGCGAGTACCGGCATGTGCGATCACGGCACTTGGATGCGGATCCGGGGGCGGACGACCGGACGCTGGCTGAAGAGATTGCTGCGGAGCTGCTCATGGACAGCGAGGATGCGGAAGTGTGCTATCGCGCGGGAGTAAGGTACAGAGCCTGCCTGCGGGAAATAACGGATGAGGCTCTCCTGGACCCGCCTGCCCGGATTTCATTTCCGCCGGATCAAGTGCTGTGGATCACCGGGGGGACCCGGGGCATCGGGGCGTTATGCGCCGAACACTTCGTCCGGCACTGCGGCGCGAGGCGGCTTGTGCTTACGGGCAGGGAAGCGCTGCCTCCCCGGGACCAGTGGGATGCCTATGCGTCAGAGGACGGCAGCGGGACCGGCAGCAAGATCCGGAGCATCCGCAGACTAGAGACGCTGGGTGCGCAGGTGAAGGTGCTGGCGATCCCCCTCGCTGACGAGGAGGCGGTACGGCGGAGCGTGCAAGAGGTGAAGGGAGCCTTAGGGCCGATCGGCGGCGTGCTTCACTGCGCGGGTCTCGATCATGCCGAAACACCGGCCTTCATCCGCAAAACCATCGAATCGGTGGCGGAGGTGCTTGCCCCCAAAGTCAAGGGCCTGGACGCGCTGTACCGCTGTTTGAAGGAAGAGCCTCTGCGGTTCTTCGTCCTGTTCTCTTCCGTATCGGCCGTGGTGCCGACCTTGGCCGCAGGACAAAGCGATTATGCGATGGCCAACGCTTACATGGACTATGCGGCGCAGGCCCGCAGCGGATCGTGTCCGATGATCAGCATCCAGTGGCCCAACTGGAAAGAGACGGGAATGGGCGAAGTCAAAAGCCGCGCTTATGAGGACACGGGCCTGTTGAGCCACACGAATGAGGAAGGGCTCCAGCTGCTGGACCGTATCCTCGCGGAAGGGCATGGACCCGTGGTGCTCCCGGCTGTCGTGGACTCCAAGCGTTGGAGACCCGAGCGGCTGATGCTGCGCAGTCTGCGGGAAGAGGAGGAGGCTTCCGCTGGAGGGCTGTCAGCGCCTAAGGGGGCAGAGGAAGCAGTCGGGCCGTCGGAAATCCCGGATACAGGTACGGAGAGGGGGGAAGGATGGCCGGAGGCGGTTCGCCAGTGGGTGGCAGGCAAGTTCGCCCAAGAGCTGCGGCTTCCTCCCTCCCGGATGGATGCCGATACCCCGTTCGTGGAATACGGGGTCGATTCGATCCTGCTGGCCCAGGTGCTCCGGGCGATCCGGCAGCATCTCCCGCTGGAGCTCGATCCTTCGATTTTGTTCGAGTATCCGAGCATCCGCTCGTTCGCTTCCTGGCTGTCGGAGACGCAGGGGCCCCTGCTCGCGGCCCTGCTGGGCGAAGATACAGGCCAGGAGGCATTAGTCAGGAACTGCGGGTCGGTAGAGGAGGCGGCCGCCGGAAGAACCGCCGAAGGGACTGACTATACAGAACAAGTTGTGGCTGCTCAGACGGATGCTGCTCTTGCAGCGGCTGCCGGTACGGGCTCTCGCGAGGCAGCAAGCGAGGCAGCGATTGAGGGTTCACCCGATACGCTAACAGCGGGTGCCGCTGCCGCCTCCGCGATGCCCCTCTCGCCGGGACAGCGTTACGGAGGCCGTATTCCGGATCCAGCCTTGGCTTCGGGGGATATAGCGATCATCGGCATGTCCTGCCGGTTCCCGGGTGCGGACTCGCTGGAAGCGTACTGGGAGCTTCTCGCTGATGGGGATTCGGCGATCGGCGCCGTACCGGCCAGCCGCTGGCCGGGCGCCGATGCCGCCCCTTATTATGCAGGTCTGCTCAAGCGTCCCCGGACGATGGCTCCGGCTTTTTTTGGACTCGCCGGAGAAGACGCGGCCGCCATGGATCCGCAGGCGCTGCTGGTGCTCGAAGAGAGCCTGAAGGCATGGTGCGATGCAGGCTATACGCTGGAGGAGATACGGGGCCGGTCGGTCGGCGTCTATCTCGGCGGGCGGAGCCAGCATGTCCCGGATGAGGGGCGGCTTCTCGGAGCGCGCAATCCCATCGTGGCGGTGGGGCCCAATTATATGGCTTCGAACATCTCGCAGTTCTTCGACCTGCGCGGTCCGAGCCTTGTGCTCGACACTGCCTGCTCTTCGGCCTTGGTCAGCTTGAATGTGGCCATCCAGGCGCTGCGCAGCGGAGAGGTCGGATGCGCCATGGTCGGCGGCGTCAGCTTGCTCGGATCGGAGAACAGCCACCGACTGTTCCGGCAGCGCGGACTCCTGAGCAGCGAGCCCCGGTTTCATCTGTTCGACGCGAGGGCGAATGGCGTCGTGCTGTCGGAGGGGGCGGGGATGATCCTGCTCAAGCCGCTTGAACAAGCGGCTGCGGACGGAGAACGTATCCATGCCGTGATCCGGGGCATTGCGGTGAACAACGACGGCAGAACCGCGGGTCCTTCGACGCCCAGCCTGCAGGCGCAGTCGGAAGTGATGCGCATTGCGCTTCAGAGGAGCGGCAAGACGGCGGAGGAGATCGGCTATATCGAAGTCAACGGTTCGGGTTCGGTGGTGTCCGATCTGCTCGAGCTCAAAGCCATTCATTCCGTCTACCGGAAGGAGAGCCGGACGCCGCTCGGCCTTGGGTCATTGAAGCCGAACATCGGCCATCCGCTGTGCGCCGAGGGGATCGCGGGATTGATCAAGGTGGCGCTGATGCTTCAGCGCCGCGAACGGGTTCCCTTTTTGTCGGGCCAGGAACCGATGAAGCATTATGATTTGGAGGCATCCTCATTTTACTTTGACCGGGAACGGGCGGAATGGAGGGGGCCGAGGAATGCTGCGCTGAGCTGTTTTGCCGACGGGGGCACCAATGCCCACGTAATCCTCGAGGGCTGGGAGGACACGGTTCCCTCCTCCGTTGCACGGCGGCCTCTTCCGCTGCCCGCAGAAGCAATGGAGGCGCAAGAACCTGCGGTTCCCGCTTCCGGCCGCGCACGGCAGTCCTCTCCAGCAGAACCGGAGATGGAAGAGAGCGGGCTCATGGTGTGGGACACGTTTGGCTGAGGAAGGAGAGCCGTATGAAGCGTCAACTGGTCATGTCACTGAACAATCCGATGATCCGCGACCACCGGGCGAACGGACAAGCCCTGCTGCCCGGGCTCGCTTATATAGACTTGCTGTATCAAATTTTCCGGGAACACGGCTATTCCTGTGCGGAACTCGAGCTTCGCAACCTGTCGATCCACCACCCGCTGATCCTATCGGGAGATCAGGTGATCGTACTGGACATCTCGGCAGAAGAAAGCGCCTCCGGACAGTGGATGATCCGAGCGGAAGGCAGAGGAAGAGGGGAAGACCGGGCACGCCAGCCGGTTCTGTACGCTGCGGCGGAGATGCATCTCGTAGCGGCTGTGGATTTCGGGGGACAGCTGGAAGAGGACGAGACCATGGAGGCTGCAGGCTCTCCGATCGATTTGGAGTCACTCTACGGAGAGTGGAGGCGGCGGAATGTCGTGCACACCGGCTTCATGAAAGCGGCCGGACACGTCCGGGAGACGGAGCAGGCTTATCTCGCAGAGTGTTCTGTGGGAGACGAAGTCGCGGGTCACGCCAAGCGGTTCATGTTCCATCCCGCTCTTCTGGACGGGAGCGGGGCCGGTATCGTCGGCCGCTGGTTGTCCGCTTCGCCGCAGGAGCGGGATTCGTTGTTCCTGCCGCTGTTCTTTGCCTCGTTTCGTGCGTCGGCCCTGCTCCAGACCGGCTGCACGACGAGAGTCCGTACTTCATCACTGCATTGCGGCGAAGAGCTGCTGACGATGACGATGGAATTTTTCGATGCGCAGGGCGTCAAAGTAGCGGAGCTCCGGGACTTCACGACTAAGCGTGTACGACAGGGGGACGGGGCGGCCCGGGCGGGGAGTCAGACGAGCCCTGCCGGAACCAGGCGGCGGAGTGCAGGCTTCGCGGAAGCTCAAGCGTTCCTGCGGAGGCTGTTGTCGGATCGGCTGGATCGGGCCGTGGACGACACTCAGATCCATGCCGGCTACTATGAGATGGGACTGGATTCGGCCGGGCTGCTGGCCATGGCCTCTGCGGTAGAGAGCCGTGTCGGCTCTGCGGTATCGCCGACCCTGCTGTTCGAATACACGACGATAGCCCAGCTCGCCGAGCACTTGGCATCGGCTTATCCGGGCTTTTTCGCCCCGGCAGGCGAGGAAGAACCGCTAAGGGGAGCCTCTCCTGAACATAGTCAACCTGTGCATAGCCGCCTTGAGCTTAGCCGCCCTGAGCAGAGTCGCCTTGAGTATAGTCGAATAGGAGCCGAAGCATCAGGCCTCACCGCCGCTGGCAGCGAAGAGGCGGCTCCTTTCGGGTCCACGTCTGCAGCAGCTGCAGACGGCGGGGACGAAGGCGGCATCGCCGTGATTGGCATGGCCGGGCGGTATCCCGGAGCGGAGAATCTGGATGCGTTCTGGGCCAACTTATATGCAGGCATAGACTGCGTAGGGGAGGTGCCCGCCTCCCGTTGGCCATGGCAAGCGCTGGAAGGGCTGGAATCGCCCTCCGGCAAGCCGCTCTCCCGCTGGGGCGGATTCCTGGAGAATCCGGATGGGTTCGACCCGCAATTTTTTCGGATCACGCCCCGCGAAGCCGAGACGATGGACCCGCAGGAGCGGCTGTTCCTGCAGACATGCTGGGAGACGATCGAGGATTCGGGCTATACGCCAAGCACGCTGGCGGCACCGAGAGGGAAGTACGGAAGAAGGAAGGTCGGCGTCTTCGCCGGCGTCATGCATAAGGATTATGCGCTGCTCGGGGCCGAGTCGCATGCCCAGGGGCAGTTGTTCCCGCTGTCGCTTACGGACGCGCCCATCGCGAACCGGGTGTCGTACTTTTGCAATTTTCACGGGCCCAGCATGACGGTCGATACAGTCTGTTCCTCCTCGCTGACAGCTGTGCACCTCGCCATGCAGAGCTTGAAGACGGGCGAGTGCGAGGTGGCTTTGGCGGGCGGCGTGAACTTGTCGCTGCATCCGGGCAAATATGTATCCTACGGCCTTATGGACATGCATGCAAGCGACGGCCGGTGCCGTACATTCGGAGGAGGCGGGGACGGCTACGTATCTGGCGAGGGCGTGGGCGCCGTGCTGCTCAAGCCGCTCCGGCAGGCGGAACGGGACGGAGACCACATCTATGCGGTGATCAAAGGCAGCGCAGTCAACCACGGAGGGACGGTGAGCGGTATTACGGTGCCGAGCCCCGTGGGCCAAGCCGAGCTCATCGGCGAATGTCTGGAGCGGGCGGGCATCGATGCGCGCACGATCACCTGCCTGGAAGCGCACGGCACGGGGACATCGCTCGGCGACCCGATTGAGATGCAGGGCCTCGGCAAAGCCTTCCGCGAATATACGGAGGATGTACAGTTCTGTTCGATCGGCTCCGTAAAATCCAACATCGGGCATGCCGAAGCGGCGGCGGGCGTCAGCGGACTGCATAAGGTCATCCTGCAGCTGCGTCACCGGCTGCTCGTACCGTCGCTTCATGCGGAGGAGCTTAATCCGTATATCGATTTCTCGGGATCTCCTTTCTATGTTCAGCGCGAAGCCAAGGCATGGGAGGAGCCGGTCCTGATCCGGGACGGCAGGGAGCTGAGGTTCCC
This sequence comes from Paenibacillus caseinilyticus, assembly GCF_027533645.1. GTDB lineage: Bacteria > Bacillota > Bacilli > Paenibacillales > NBRC-103111 > Paenibacillus_G > Paenibacillus_G caseinilyticus. The sequence goes on along the minus strand of NZ_JAQAGY010000013.1, from coordinate 65,264 downwards.
CCGGCGGGCGGGCATCAGTTCGTTCGGCGCGACGGGTTCCAACGCGCACCTCATTGTGGAAGAGTATGTGCCGGAGGCCTCCCGCAGCGGGAAAAGGGACGCCGGGGAGGAAGAAGATGCAGGAGGGATGGTGCTCGTGCCCCTCTCTGCCAAGAACAAGGAACGGCTGCTTGCCTATGCGGGCAAGCTGCTCGCTTTCCTGAAGGGAGCAGGCTCCGGCGGACTGCCGGAATCGCTGGGGACGGAGCCGGACAGCGGAGCCCGCGAAGCGGGGCAGAGGACAGAAGAGGCCCGGAATACGGCGCAGCGTGACTTGGAACAGAGGCTGCGCTCCCTGGTGGCCGGGATTCTCGGGGTAAGGGAAGAGCTCATCGAAGCGGAGCAGGCTTTGAGCGAATACGGCATGGAACCGGTCCACTGGATGCGGCTCGGGGAGAGCCTGATCGAAGAGTTCGGTGCGGCCCCAGGCAGCGGCGCGCTGATGCAGGCAGGCTCGATCGCGGCGGCGGCAAGCCGGTTGGCTGCTGCCCAGCCGGCGTCTGGTGAGGAGTCCGGCATGGATAGCGTGCCGTCAGTAGAGGCGGCCCCAGTGGAAGCGGCCCCAGTGGAAGCCCCCACGCCTGCTTGCTTACAGCGCCCCGATCTTCGTGCAGACGACTTGGCCTACACATTGCAGGTCGGACGCGAAGCGATGAACGAACGCGCGGCCTTCATCGCGCGGGATCTATCCGGGCTGCGGGAGCTGTTGGAGCGCTTCCTGCAGGGAACGGAAGATCCCGGGCACATCTACCGGGGGCAGGCGAAGCAGGGCGCTGATCTATCCATGCTGTTCCAGGAGGATGAGGACTCCGGAGAACTGCTGCAGAGGTGGCTGCGCAAAGGACGGCTCGCGAATATCGCCCGGCTGTGGACCCAAGGAGTCGATATCGACTGGACCCAGCTGCACCGGCACAGCAAGCCCCGGCGGATCCCGCTGCCGACGTACCCCTTTGCGAAGGATCGTTATTGGCTGCCTGTGTCCGAGAGCAGAGGGAGTTCAACGGCTTCGGCAGCTTACGGCCTGAGGGGCGATGCTTCCCGTCTGCCGGAGACGACGGCCGGGGAGGCAGCATCCCGGAGCCTACGGCTGCTGCACAAAGCGTGGGAGCCCTGCCCGGAAGCTGCACTGCGCAGCGGTCCGTCTGGGACGGTCATCATCTTGGCGGATCATCGATCCGACCCGCTTGCCCTGCAGCTGGCCGAACAGCTCCAGGACAGCCGGATAGCCGGCGAGGCCGAACTGCTGCCTCTGGTCGAGGAGCTGCGGGCTTCCGGCTCTGCGATATCGGGCCTGATTGACCTTGCCGGCTGCGCAGCGAAGCAGGAAGCGTCGCTGGAGTGGATCGTTCCGCTTCAGCGCCTCGTGGAGCACGGAAGCGGGGATGGGCTGACGCTGCTCTGCGTCACCCGGGGACTGGAGCGGCTGAAGCGCGGGGCCGAGCCGGATGGCACCGCCTTGTCCGGTGCCGAGCGGGCCGGCCTGTACCGCATGCTGCAGAGCGAGTACAGCCATCTCCGCTCGCGGCATGTGGATGTGGAGGCGGATACGGACGATCGGACCGCAGCGGAGCAGATCGCAGCTGAGTTCCTGATGGACAGCGACGATGCGGAAACGGCCTACCGCCAAGGGATACGCTACCGGGCCGGTCTGCGCGAGCACGGTGAGGAAGTCGGCGTCCTGCCGCGTCTTCCGTTCCCGCAGGAGGGGGTGCTGTGGATCACGGGCGGCACCCGGGGGCTCGGCGCCTTGTGCGCCAAGCACTTCGTGCAGCACTACGGAGTCCGCCGGCTGGTGCTGACCGGCCGGGAAGCTTTCCCTCCGCGGGAGCTGTGGGATGATGCCTTGGCTCAAGATCCGGGCAGTCCGGCTGCGCGCAAGATCAAGACGGTACTCGAACTCGAAGCGATGGGAGCCGAAGTCCGGCTGCCCGCACTCCCCTTGACCGATGAGAGGGCGGTGCGGCAGTACGCGGAGGAAGTGAAAGCCGCGTGGGGGCCGCCAGGCGGAGTGATCCACTGTGCGGGGCTGGGGGATCTGGACACACCCGCCTTCATCCGCAAATCCCCAGGGACGATTCGGGAAGTGCTTGCCCCCAAAATGGCAGGAACCGATATCCTCTGCCGCTGTCTCGGGGAGGAGGCGCCGGCGTTCTTCGTCCTGTTCTCCTCGGTATCCGGGATTGTGCCGTCCTTGGCCTCGGGTCAAAGCGACTATGCCATGGCCAACGCCTATATGGATTATGCAGCTCAGGCTTACCGCGGCAGGACGCGGATGATCAGTATCCAGTGGCCGAACTGGAAGGAGACGGGGCTTGGCGAAGTCACAAGCCGGTCGTACCGCGAGACCGGTCTTCTCAGCCATACGAACGGGGAAGGGCTTCGGCTGCTGGACCACATCCTCTCGAGGTCCGACCTGGGTCCGGTTGTTCTCCCGACGGTTATCGACACCCGGCGCTGGCATCCGGGACGGCTCATGCAGCGCAGCCTGCGGGGGGTCGCACGTACCGGGGAAGCGGCACCCGCGGGACGGCAGACGGCGGCTGCCGCTTCTTCCGCCGCTAGGGGGGAACTGCTGCCGGCCGTGCAGAACTGGCTCGCGGACATCTTCGCCGCCGAGCTTAAGCTGGATGCGTCCAGCCTGGAGGCGGACACGCCGTTCCCGGAGTACGGCGTCGATTCGATTATGCTCGCGCAGGTGCTGCGGACGATCCGCCGCTTGCTTGGGGTGGAGCTCGAATCTTCCCTTCTCTACGAGTACCCGAGCATCGGCGCATTAGCCGCCCGTCTGGCGGGCGGGCACGAAGCTGTGCTGCGTAAGCTGCTTGAAGAAACGATTCCCGGGCGGGAAGGGCAGGACAGCGCGGAGCTTGCCGGGGTGGGCGGAGCCCATATCGGGCCTGAAGCGGTCACCGTCCTTCTTGATGCCCATCCTGAGAACCCTAGTCGCTTAGAAGGGGCACCCGGCCCGAATGCCGGGGAACTTGCTCCGGGAGATGTAGCGGTCATCGGGATGTCCTGCCGCTTTCCCGGGGCAACCGATCTGGATGCCTACTGGAGCCTGCTAGCCGAAGGACGCTCGGCGATCCGGGCCGTTCCCGAGTCGCGCTGGGCTGGCGAGGACGGCTTTTATGCCGGGCTGCTGGACGCCCCCCGAACCATGCGTACCTCCTACTTCCATATCGGAGAGGAAGACGCCCGAGCGATGGACCCTCAGGCTCATCTGATCTTGGAGGAGGCCCTGCGGACTGTGTGCCACGCGGGGTATTCCCCAGAAGACATCAAGGGCCGTGCCGTCGGCGTGTATATCGGCGCCCGAAGCCGGCATGAGCCAGGCGAGGAGAGCCTTCGCCAGGCACGGAACCCGATTCTCGCGGTCGGGCCGAATTATTTGGCTTCGAATATCTCGCAGTTTTTTGACCTGCGGGGCCCGAGCCTTGTGCTCGATACGGCCTGCTCCTCCGCGCTGGTCGGGATGGATTTGGCGGTCCAGGCGCTTCGCAGCGGCGAGATAGACTATGCGCTTGTCGGCGGCGTCAGCCTGCTCGGCTCGGCCCAAGTGCACCGGCTGTTCCGGCAGCGCGGCATTCTAAGTCCAGGACCCCGCTTCGATCTGTTCGACGGACGCGCCGAGGGCGTCGTCCTGTCCGAAGGGGCGGGCATGGTGCTGCTCAAGCGCGCCCGGCAGGCATCGGCGGAAGGAGACCGGGTCTGCGCGGTCATCAAGGGCATCGCCGTCAACAATGACGGCCGGACGGCAGGTCCGGCCACCCCGAGCCTGCAGGCGCAGACGGATGTGATACGCAGGGCGCTGGGAAGAAGCGGCAGAGGGGCGGCGGACATCCGCTATATCGAGGCGAACGGCTCGGGCTCCGAGGTCACCGATCTATTGGAGCTGAAAGCGATCCAATCCGTGTACCGCCCGGAGGGTATGCTGCCGCTAGGTCTCGGCTCGGCGAAGCCGAATATCGGCCATCCGTTGTGCGCGGAAGGCATGGCGGGATTCATCAAGCTGGCGCTTATGCTGCAGCACCGGGAGCTCGTTCCGTTTTTGTCGGGGCAGGAGCCGATGAAGTATTTTGACATGGGGTCGTCCCCGTTCTGCTTCCACCGCGAACGGTCCCCATGGGAGGAAGCCCATACGGCCGCACTGAACTGCTTCGCGGACGGGGGGACCAACGTTCATGTGATCCTGGAAGCCGGGAAGGAAGGAACGGCTTCTTCCGTGAGGCGGCATCCGCTGCCGGTCCCGGCTTCGGCGATGGATACGGCAGCGGCGTCTCCGGCGAGCGGAAGCTCTGAAGCGGCTGCTGCCGCAGGACGGACGGGTGACCGCAAGACGAGCTGGTGGAGTTCCAAGACCGCCGCCGGCGTCGCCACCGTGCAGTCCCCTTAGGGCAATACAAGACCATGATGGAAGACGAGGTAGGCGACAATGAGAACGGAATTCCGAATGGGAAGCGATCATCCGATCCTGCGGCATCATGTTGTGCTCGGTCAGGGCACGCTGCCCGGGCTTGCTTATATCGATTTGTGTTACCAATGGTTCAGGGAAGAAGGGTACGCGTTCCGGGAGCTGGAGCTCCGTCAGGTAACGGTCTACCGTCCCCTCACCATTCCCGAAGGCCGGGAAGCGGTGCTGCATGCAACCGCTGCCGAGATGGCGCAGGGACTGTGGCATATTCGCATCGAAGACGCGGCGCCGGAGCAGGAGGCGGATGAGGCAGCCGGAGGGCAGGCCTTCCCGGAAGGCTCCTTATATATGAGCGCCGAGATGCATCTGTGCCAGCCTGTATCGTTCGAAGACGTCCTTGACGTGCAGAAGGCCCGGATGGAGAACTCGGGATCCCTTCCCGTGGAGGACATGTATGCGCACTGCGCCCTTCAGGGAGTCCGGCACGGGGGCATCATGAAAGCCGGGGGCCGGATTCTGGAGCTCGGCGGGTCGGTCATAATGGATCTCACGGCCCCCGCCGCTGCTCCTGAGGAAGCGGACATGGAAGCGGAAGCGTTCATGTTCCATCCCGCCCTCATGGACTGCAGCGGTGCCGGAGGCGGCGCCCGGTTCACCCTCATGAATGGTACGCAGGCGTTGTACCTGCCGCTGTTCTATGAATCGTTCCGCGCTTCGGAGCTGATGCAGTCCGCCTGTCTGGCGAGGATCGAAGCCTCGTCCGTGCAGCGCAGCGAGGAGCTGCTCACGCTTACGATCGAGTTCTTCCACGAGACCGGCCGCAAAATAGGCGAATTGACCCGTTTTACGAACAAACGGGTTCGAATGGGCGAGGGAGGTCCTGAGGGGAGCCGTGAAGGGGATCGTGTAGGGAACAGTGCAGGGAGCAGCGACGGGAACGGTGCAGGGAACAGTGCAGGGAACCGTGCAGGAAACGGTGACGGGAATCGCAAGGATGACCCAGGCTGCACAAGCTTCATAGGGCGTCCAGCCGGGGCGGCGGACGTTCTCCATGTTGATTCAAGCGAAAGAGCCTCCGCACGCCAGTGGCTGCGGGAGCTGTTCGCGAACCGTCTGCAGCGGCCGGTGCAGGAGATCAGCACCCGGTCGGGCTACTACGAGATGGGGCTGGATTCCTTGGGTCTTCTCTACGTCGCCAAGGAGGTGGAAGGGAAGGCCGGATCCCCGGTTCCGCCGACGCTGCTCTTCGAGTATACGACGATTGGACAATTGGCCGACCATCTTGCAGCAGCATATCCGGGCCGGTTCGGGCACGGCAGCAGCCATGAGCGTACAGAAGGGACTAAGTCACAGGCCCGCGGAGCCGCAGCGCAAGCAGCAGCTGCCGTATTCGTGGCGCCGGCACTTACGCATGATGACGATATCGCCGTGATCGGCATGGCCGGGCGATATCCCGATGCGGACAGCCTGGAAGACTTCTGGAACAATCTGAAAGAAGGCCGGGACAGTATCCGCGAAGTCCCGCCCTCCCGCTGGGATTGGCGGCAGCTCGGCGGTCTCCGGTCGCCTTCCGGCAAGAGCATGTCCCGCTGGGGCGGCTTCCTGGAGGCCCCGGACTGCTTCGATCCGCAATTCTTCCGGATCACCCCCCGGGAGGCCGAGACGCTGGATCCGCAGGAGCGGCTGTTCCTCGAGACCTGCTGGGCGACGATCGAAGACGCCGGCTACACCCCGGGCACGCTCACCGCTCCGAAGGGAGTGCGGCAGAGACACCCGGTAGGTGTTTTCGTCGGGGTGATGCACAAGGATTACGCCCTGCTTGGAGCGGAGGCGGCTGCCCAGGGGCATCCGGTTCCTTTGTCGCTGAACTACGCGCCGATTGCGAACCGGGTATCGTACTTCTGCAACTTCCACGGGCCGAGTATGGCCGTCGATACGGTATGCTCGTCATCGCTGACGGCGGTTCATCTCGCGGTGGAGAGCATCCGGCGCGGGGAGTGCGAGGTCGCCTTGGCGGGCGGGGTCAACCTGTCGTTGCATCCGGGCAAATACGCCACCTACGGTCTGATGGACATGCAGTCCAGCGACGGCCGCTGTCGTACGTTCGGCGAGGGAGGGGACGGGTACGTGTCGGGCGAGGGCGTGGGCGCGGTACTGCTCAAGCCACTCCACATGGCGGTCCGGGACGGGGACCAGATCTACGGCGTGATCAAAGCCAGCGCCGTCAACCACGTGGGAACCGTCAGCGGCATCACCGTGCCGAGCCCGGTAGGCCAAGCCGATCTCATCGTAGGCTGCTTGGAGAAAGCGGGCATCGACGCCCGTTCGCTTTCCTACATAGAAGCCCATGGAACAGGAACTTCCCTTGGGGATCCCATCGAAATCCAGGGGCTGGTCCAAGCGTTCCGAGAACATACGGAGGACACCGGGTTCTGTTCGATCGGTTCCGTGAAGTCCAATATCGGGCACGCGGAATCGGCGGCAGGCATCGCCGGCCTCCACAAGGTTCTGCTGCAGCTGCATCACCGAACCTTAGTTCCTTCGCTGCACGGGCAAACGCCGAACCCGTACATCGATTTTGAAGCTTCGCCGTTCTATGTCCAGCAGACTGCGGCCGCCTGGGCGACGCAGAGGGTTACACCCGGCGGTACAGAAAAAGCAATCCCTCGCCGGGCGGGCATCAGCTCGTTCGGCGCTACAGGATCGAACGCCCATCTCGTCGTTGAGGAATATATTCCAGAGCCGGCACAGCGGACAGGGCGTGTCGCTAATCATCGGGGAAGCGCCGCTCTCCGGGTGCTCGTCCCGTTGTCGGCCAAAAACGCCGATCGGCTGCAAGCGTATGCCCGGAAGCTGGCGGATGCGCTGCGGTCCGTCCCGGATGCGGACGCAACCGACCTGCAATCCTTGGCCTACACGCTGCAGGTCGGACGCGAGGCGATGGAAGAACGCGCCGTCTTCCTCGTCAGGGAGCTCAGGGAGCTGCAATCCGCGCTGGAAGCGCTTGCCGAGGGAGCGGAGCTTCCGCTTCACGGCTGGCGGAGCAGAGTCACGGCGCATGGGGAAGAAGCCCTCGATGACTCGGTCGAAGCTCAGGCCGCGATCCGACAGCAGATCGCTGAAGGAAAGCTCGATTCGGTAGCCGAGGCCTGGCTGCTGGGACATTCCGTCCCCTGGCATATGCTGTACGGGGAAGGGAGCCCGCGCAGGATGAGCCTGCCCACCTATCCTTTTGCCAGAGAACGGTACTGGATTCCGCAGAGAGGCCCGCTCGCCAAGGGTCTGGGGGATGCCGCAGGGAACTCAGCACAGCCGGATAGCCTCCATCCTTTGGCGCAGCGCAATACATCGGACTTCTGGGAGCAGCGTTATCAGAGCACCTTCACCGGCGACGAATTCTTCTTGGCGGATCATCGGGTGCTGGGCCAGCGGGTGCTTCCGGGCGCGGCCTATCTGGAGATGGTCAGGGCAGCGGTAGAACAGGCGGCCGGAGAGCAGACACCGGAATCATCACGGCTCCGTCTGCAGCATGTCGTCTGGACGCATCCCCTGACTGTAGGGCGGGAACCCGTCCATGTGAATATTGGGCTATACCCTGAAGCCGGCGGTCTTGGGGAGATCGCTTATGAGATCTTCAGCCTGCGCTCTGTGCATGGGACGGAGACGGCGGAGTCTGCTATGACAGCTATGCCGTACACTGCCTCCGAGGAGGCCGTAGTCTACAGCCAGGGAAGCGCCGCTTTGGTTCCCGCTGCGGAAGAGGCGCCCCGCCTGGACCTCGAAGCGATCCGGGAAGCTTGCAGGGAGCGCACCTGGGACCGGCCCGCCGTCTATGCGGCGTTCGGCTCCATGGGACTGGACTACGGCCCTGCCCACCAAGGGATCGAGGAGGTGCACTCCGGCAGCGGGGAGGTGCTTGCCTATCTCCATCTTCCGCATGTAATGGACGAAGCGGCCCGTGGGTATGCGCTGCATCCCGGGATGATCGATTCCGCGCTGCAGGCCTGTATTGCCTTCCAGCTGGGCGGCGGGGAGCCTGCCGCCATGCTGCCGTATGCGATCGAGGAGCTCGTGCTCTACGGTGCCTGCGTTCCCCGGATGCGGGTGTGCGCGCGCCTCGTCAGCGAGAGCGGAGAGAGCGGTACGGCCGCCAAATATGACCTCGACCTCTGCGACGAGTCCGGCCGGGTGCTCGTACGAATCCGCGGATTCTCGGTCCGCAGGCTGGAGAAGCAAACGCTTCAAGCCCCTGCCGGATCGACGGGGACGCGGCAGGTTACCCTGCTCCTGCAGCCCGGCTGGGAACGGATTCCAGATCAGCCGGAAAACGCTGCAAGCAGCGAGCCGGAGGCGGTGCATGCGGCAGACCGCAGAGAAATTGTCTTCCTCTGCGGTCTGCCGCAGCCGGCGGTTGAAGCAGTGGAAGGCCAATGGGACGGCGTACGCTGCTGGGCCCTGCCGGCCATGGGACCAAGCCCGGCGGATTCATACCAGGCAGCCGCCGCTGCGCTGCAGGAGAGACTGCAGCTGGAGCTCCAAGACAGCGGGGATGCCCCGCTGCGGGTTCGGCTGCTTGTGGGCGGCGGGGGGACAGCCCGCCTGTATACGGGGCTCTTCGGCATGCTGCGGACCTTGCAGCTTGAACAGCCTAGGGTCAGCGTGCAGCTGATCGAACTGGACCCGGCGGAGACCGGGGAGTCAGCCGCCGACCTCTGCAGGCGGGAGAGCCGCGCCGGTGCGCAGGGGGCTCACCTGCGCTGCCGGGACGGCGGACTTTGGCTGCGGACCTGGAAGGAGACCGCAGCCGATCCCGGCGGTGACCCTGCTCCGCCATGGAGAGACGGCGGCGTCTACCTGATCACCGGCGGGGCGGCCGGACTCGGTCTGCTGTTCGCGCGGGAGATGGCTGGCAGCCTCCGGGAAGGCACCCTGATTCTGACGGGGCGTTCCCCGCTCGGAGCGGAGAAGCTGGCGGAGCTGCATGCCCTCCAAACCGCCGGTGTTCGCGTGCATTATGAACAAGCGGATGCAGCGGACCGCGGGGCCGTGGAGGCATTGATGGAGAAGATCCGCACCGGGTTCGGCGCGCTGCACGGCATCATCCACAGCGCCGGGGTCCTGCGGGACGGATGGCTTCTTCAAGGAAGCGCGGAGGATCTCCGGGACGTTCTCGCGCCCAAGGTGGACGGACTGGTGAACTTGGATGAAGCGAGCAGCTCGATGCCGCTGGACTTTATTCTCGCATTCTCTTCCGCCGCCGGCGCGCTCGGCAATCCGGGGCAATCCGCATATGCCGCCGCGAATGCGTTCATGGATGCGTATGCCGATTACCGCACCGGGCTCGCCCTCGAAGGCCGGCGCAGCGGCCGCATGCTGTCGGTGAACTGGCCGTTGTGGCAGGAGGGCGGCATGGGGCTGGACCCCGCTGCCGAGAAGATCCTGCTGGAACGCCACGGAGTGGCGCTTCTCGGCACGGCCTCCGGGATTCGGGCGCTTGCGCGGGCTTGGGCTTCCGGAGAGAGCCGCGTGCTCGTGCTGGAGGGGGAGCTCCCGCGTCTCAGGACGGACTTCCTGGGGGATATCCAGGTCACGAGGGCCCATACGCAAGCGGCACCGCAGCCTCAGACGGATGATGGCGGCAGCGAAGCGGATGAGCTGAGAGAGCATGCGGTCCATTACCTCAAAAAAGTGCTCTCCGCCGTCATCAAACTGCCGGTGAACCGGATCGAAGCGGAGGCGCCGCTCGAAGAGTACGGGATGGATTCGCTCGTCGTCATGCAGATGACGAACGAACTGGAGAAAACCTTCGGGTCGGTATCGAAGACGTTGTTCTTCGAATACCGCACTCTGGGTCAGCTTGCCGATTATCTCGTACGGACGTACCGGGAGCGGATGCTGCCGTGGCTTGGCCAGCATCGGAATGCCGCAGAGGGGCAGGACACCGGCTCCGTATCACTGCCTGCGCAGCCGCAGCCGCGTTCGGCCCGTTCCCGACGCACCAGCCGTTTCGCGGCAGCTTCAGGTGACGATACGGCATTCCGGAGTGGGGTATCGGAAGGCCCGGCCGGGATGGATATTGCGGTGATCGGGCTGTCGGGCAGGTATCCGGGAGGGAGGACCCTAGAAGAGTTCTGGCAAGTGCTGCGGGAGGGGAAGGACTGCATTACGGAGCTTCCCGGGGACCGCTGGAATTCATGCGCCGCTAGATCCGGCGGTAACCGGATCTGGGGCGGGTTCATCGAAGGGGTCGATGAGTTCGATCCCCAGTTCTTCCATATCTCCCCACGCGAGGCGGAGACGATGGATCCACAGGAGCGCCTGTTCCTGGAGCGGGTGTACGAAGCGATGGAGGATGCGGGGTATGTCCGTACGGCGGCAGCCGTACCCGGGCGGCATCATACGTCGAACGTAGGCGTGTATGTCGGCGTGATGTATGAAGAATACCAGCTCTACGGCGTGCAGGAGCAGCTTCAGGGACGGCCCGTGGCCCTCTCGGGCAATGCCGCCTCTATCGCCAACCGCGTCTCGTATTTCTGCAACTTTCATGGTCCGAGCATGGCGGTAGCAACGATGTGCTCCTCCTCTCTGACGGCGCTGCATCTCGCCTGCCAGAGCTTGAAGCAGGGCGAGTGCGAGCTTGCGGTGGCTGGGGGCGTGAACGTCTCCCTGCATCCGAACAAGTACGTGCTGCTGGAGCAGGGACAGTTCGTCTCGAGCAAAGGCCGGTGCGAGAGCTTCGGCAGGGGAGGAGACGGCTACGTGCCCGGAGAAGGGGTGGGCGCCGTGCTGCTGAAGCCGCTCGCCAAAGCGGTGGCGGACGGGGATCCCATCTACGGGGTCATCAAGGGAACCGCGGTGAACCACGGAGGCAAGGTGACCGGGTACACGGTGCCGAACCCGAACGCGCAGGCGGATGTCATCGGCCGGGCGCTCCGCGAGGCGGGTATCGATCCGCGCACCCTCACCTACATCGAAGCTCACGGAACGGGCACCTCGCTCGGGGACCCCATCGAGATTGCGGGACTGACCAAGAGCTTTGAAGCCTTCACGCAAGACAAGGAGTTCTGCGCCATCGGTTCGGTGAAGTCGAACATCGGGCACTCCGAGAGCGCCGCAGGGATCGCGGGACTCACCAAGGTGCTGCTGCAGATGCGGCATGGCGAATTGGTTCCCTCGCTCCATTCGGAGGAGCTCAATCCGCATATCGATTTTGCCCGGACTCCATTTAGAGTACAGCGGAAGCTGGAGGAATGGAAAAGACCTGTGCTGCAGATCCGGGGGGTCACCCGTGAGCTGCCGAGGACGGCGGGGCTCTCTTCCTTCGGCGCGGGCGGTTCCAACGCCCATATCGTGATCCAAGAGTATATCCCGACTCCGGCGCTCTCCGGCCCGGGGTCCAGCTTGCCTCCGGCTTCCGGCCCGGCATTGTTCCTCCTCTCCGCGAGGGATGGGGAGAGGCTGCGCGAGCAGGCCGAACGCCTGCTGAAGTGGGCATCATCCGGGGCTCTGCCTCCAGATCGGCTGGTGGATGCGGCCTTCACGCTCCAGGTCGGCCGCGAAGCGATGGAAGAGCGCCTTGCGCTGACGGCTATCTCGGTGGAAGAGCTCCGGGAGAAGCTGACGGCCTACCTGGAAGGGCGGGAAGAAGTCGACGGACTGTACCGCGACGGCGTCAAGCGCAATAAAGAGACGCTGGCCCTGTTCGCCCAGGATGAAGATATGGCGCGGACGGTAGAGAGCTGGGTGGCCAAAGGCAAGTTCGCCAAGCTGCTCGATCTCTGGGTCAAAGGCTTCCCGGTCGACTGGACGCGGCTGTACGGCGGGGAGGAGCCCCGGCGGATGCGGCTGCCGGTGTATCCGTTCGCCCGGGAACGCTACTGGGTTCCCGGAACGCCGGAGAGCAGCCGGGCCCAGGTGACCGGGACAGCGGCCGCCGTTCTGCATCCCCTCGTGCATGCGAACACCTCCGATCTGCTCGAGCAGCGGTTCAGCACGGCCTTCACGGGAGAGGAATTCTTCTTTGCCGACCATCAGGTCCTAGGCCAGTCGGTATTGCCCGGGGCGGCCATGCTCGAGTTGGCCAGGTTCGCGGTGGAGCAGGCGGCAGGCTCTCTGGCGGATGAGCCGTATCACCTGCGGTTGAAGCAGGTGGTATGGTCCCGTCCGCTGGCAGCCGGTACCGAGCCCCCACGCGTGAGTATCGGTCTCTATCCCGGAGATCAGGAGGGGATCGATTACGAAATATACAGCGGACTGCCGGCGGAAGACGGGGAGTCTGAGCTGTTCTCGACCGGGCGGGCGGAGCTGGCGGCTCCCGCCGGGGTGCCTCATCTGGATCTGGAAGCGATCAGGTCGGCCTGCAGCCACGCCGTCTATGATGCTTCTGCCTGCTATGATGCCCTGCTCACTCTGGGTATTCGGTACGGCAATGGACACCGGGGGATCCAGACCTTGTATGCGGGCACGGGCCAAGTTTTGGCGGCATTGGTCTTGCCCCCCCATCTCGCATCTACGCTGGAGAGTTACATCCTGCATCCGAGCCTGTTGGATTCGGCCCTTCATGCTTCGATCGGTTTTCATCTCGGAAACTTCGACGGCGGAGGGGAGCCTGGGCTTTCGGTGCCTTTTGCCCTCGAGGAACTTCATATTCTGGGGAGCTGCACGGCAAGGATGTGGGCTTATCTCCGGTACAGTGAAGGCAGCGCGCCCGGAGGGGGCGTGGAGAAGTTCGATATCGATCTCTGCGACGGGGAGGGAATCGTCCGCGTCCGGATGATCGGATTCTCCGTGCGCAGGCTGGCACAGCAGGGCGAAGCCCGCCCCCTGCCCGTCCACCTACAGCCGGCAGAAACCAAGGAAGAAGGGGGCATGAAGCTGCGAAGCCTGATCACGGTATGGGAGGCCGCTTCGCTGTCCTCCCTGCAGGAGCAGAGGGCGCAGCCCCCAAGCGACGGGGCGGAGGTACTCGTGATCGGGGAGAGCGGAGCGGTCCGCGAAGCGCTTTTGGAACATTGGAGCCGGGCATCAGTGCTAGAACTTCCCCGAAGGGCATCCGTTGCGGCCGTGGCGGAGCGGCTGGCAGCCGGTGCTCCCTTGCGCCATATCGTATGGATTGCTCCAGGGAAGACACCAGCATCTTCCGCGGACGAGGCATGGGTCGAGGCACAGGAAGACGGGGTGCTGATGCTGTACCGCCTGATTCGGGCGCTGCTGGAATTAGGGGCCGGGGAGCAGCCGCTCGACTTCACGCTGTTTACCGCAGGCACGCAGCATGTAAGGTCGAATGAAGCCGTCCCGGCAGCCCATGCGGCGGTTCACGGGCTGGCCGGGTCGATGGCCAAGGAATATCCGAACTGGCAGGTGAGAGTGCTCGATCTGGAGACGGGGGCGGGTGTCCCGGTCTCCATGCTGGAGTCGCTGCCTGCGGATCCGGAAGGCGGCGCTTGGGCGTACCGGAGTGGTGAATGGTATCGGCAGAAGCTGGTCGAAGTGGAGTCGCTGCCAGCTGTGGCAGAGACCTCTCCCTATAGGACAGGCGGCGTCTACGTGGTCATCGGCGGCGCGGGCGGCATCGGCGAAGCTTGGACCGAGCACGTGATGCGCACCTGCCAGGCGCAAGTGGTGTGGATCGGCCGGAGGGCCATCGACGATGCCATCCGGGCCAAGATCGGCCGGCTTGCGGCGATCGGGCCGGCGCCGCAGTACATCTCCGCCGACACGGCGGACCTGGCCAGTCTTCAGCGCGCTTACCGGGAGATCAAGGAGCGGCACGGCGAGATTCACGGCATCGTGCACGCGGCCCTTGTGCTTCTCGACGGCACGCTTGCGAAGATGGAGGAAGACCAGTTCCGGGCGGCGCTGGCCGCCAAGGTCGACGTGAGCGTCAGGCTGGCCCAGGTGTTCCGGGAAGAACCGCTCGATTTTATTCTGTTCTTCTCCTCCTTCAACGCGTTCGCGAGACCTGCCGGGCAGAGCAATTACAGCGCGGGCTGCGCGTTCATCGACAGCTATGCCGCCGCTCTGGCACAGGAGCTTCCCTGCCCGGTCAAGGTAGTGAATTGGGGATATTGGGGCAGCGTGGGCGCGGTCGCCTCGGAATCTTACCGGGAGCGCATGGCACGGCTTGGTGTCGGTTCGATCGAGCCGCCCGAGGCGATGGAAGCGCTGGAGCAGCTGCTCACGGGTCCTTGGAATCAGATCGCCGTGATGAAGACGGACCGGCCTGTCGCCACGCACCTGATCGACGCCGGGGAGTATGTGTCGGTCTACCCGGCTTCCCATGGGATCCCGCCAAGAGGTGTCCCGGCATGGCCCGGGACGGATGGTTCGCAGCCCCTGCACCCGGAGCGGTTCAGACGCGCCGAAGCGCTGATCCGCACGATGCGCAGCGTGGAGGAGGGGATCGCCCGACTGCTCGAAGGTTTGCTGCAGCTCCTCGAAGAGGGGGCGCAAGGAAACGGCTATCCGTGGAACAAAGCATTCTACGTCGGCTGGCTGAAGGAAAGCAAGGCGCTCCTCTCAGAACTGCGGGGCAGCGGGCCGTCTCTGCCGGCACAGCCGCTGGAGGCGCTCTGGGAAGAGTGGGAGCGGAGCAAAGCGCTTTGGCTTCTGGAACCGGGCCTCGAAGCTCAAATCATGCTCGCCGAGACCGTGCTGCGCGCACTGCCCGATATTCTTGCCGGCCGCACGCCGGCCACAGACATCCTCTTCCCGGGGTCGTCGATGGCGCTGGTGGAGGGGGTGTACAAGCACAATCCCGTGGCCGACTACTTCAACGAAGTGCTGGCTGATTCCGCAGCCGCTTATATAGAAGAAATTCTCAGCCGCCGGCCGGACGCTAAGCTCCGCATTCTGGAGATCGGCGCAGGCACCGGCGGCACGAGCGCGACGCTGCTCCGCAAGCTGAAGCCCTACCGGCATGCCATCCAGAAATATGGCTTCACCGATATCTCGCGGGCCTTCCTGATGCATGCGGAGAAAGAATACGGCCCGCAGCATCCTTATTTGAGCTGCGCCCTGTTCAATGCCGAACACAGCCTCGCCGGTCAGGGCCTCGATGCGGGAGCCTATGACTTGGCCGTCGCCACGAATGTGCTGCATGCGACGAAGAATATCCGCCGCACGCTGCGCAACGTGAAGGCGGCTCTCCGGCAAGGCGGCCTCCTGCTGCTCAATGAAATTACGGGCAGCGACCTCTTCACCCATGTCACCTTCGGCCTGCTGGAAGGCTGGTGGGCGTATGAAGACGCGGCGATCCGCACGCGGGGCTGCCCCGCGTTGTCCCCGGAAGCTTGGCAACGCGTACTCGAAGAGGAAGGCTTCCCGGCCGTAGCATTCCCGGCCCGGCATGCCCACACCTGGGGCCAGCAGGTGATCGGGGCGCACAGCAATGGGATCGTAAGGCAGATCCGTCTGCCGGAGGGAGGCAGGCCGTCGTCGGCACAGCACCGCGTTCAGCAGATAGGCGCCGCCGGCCCGAGCCCTGGTGTTACGGGGGCCCCGGCTTTGCAGACCGCTGCGGCTGCGGCAGGGGCGGGGAAAGACAGGGAGATCCTTCGCGAGAAGAGCCGGCACTACTTCAAGGGCTTGATCGGCGGCGTGCTGAAGCTGCCGGCCCACCGGATCGACTCGTCGGAGCCTCTCGAGATGTACGGGATCGACTCCATCCTTGTCGTGCAGTTAACGGAAACCCTCCGGCAGGTGCTGGATTCGGTCAGCTCCACGCTGTTCTTCGAATACCAGACGATCGACGCCTTGACGGAGCATTTTATACGGACCCAGGAAGAGGCGCTGCGGAAGCTCGTAGGCCTCGAAGATCTGCCGGCCGGGTTCCCTCAGGCTCCCTCTGCGGCACCGGGTTCTGCACCTCCTCTGCCCCCGGCCGCACGGCCGAACAGAAGAGGCAGGCGGAGTGGACGCTTCTCCTCCCGCACGGAAGGGGCACAGCCTTCGCAACCCGTGGAGCCGAAGCCTTCGGTGGTGCAGGACGTTGCGATTATCGGATTGTCGGGACGCTTCCCGATGGCGGAGAGTATGGACGAGTTGTGGGCGAATCTGCGCCAGGGAACGAGCTGCATCACTGAGATTCCGGCGGACCGCTGGAACTGGCGGGACTATTATGACGAGCATAAAGGAAAAAGCGGCAGCATGTATTCCAAGTGGGGCGGCTTCCTGAAGGATATCGACATGTTCGACCCGATGTTCTTCCATATTTCGCCCAAAGAAGCGGCCCAAATGGATCCGCAGGAGCGCTTGTTCCTGGAAGCCGCGTACGCTTCCATCGGGGATGCCGGCTATACCCCGGCAAGTCTGGGCGGCAGCAGCCGGAGAGTCGGGGTCTTCGCAGGCGTCATGAATGCGAATTACCCGACAGGGGCCAGCTACTGGTCGATCGCCAACCGGGTGTCGTATCTCATGAACTTCCAAGGTCCGAGCATGGCGGTGGACACGGCCTGTTCCTCCTCATTAACCGCGATACACCTGGCACTCGAGAGTCTCTACAGCGGCATGAGCGAGTGCGCGGTCGTCGGCGGAGTGAACCTGATCGTGGACCCCGTACACTATTTGAGGCTGTCGTCAGCGGGCATGCTGTCTCCCGGGGATACGTGCAGGGCGTTCGGTATAGGCGCCGACGGCTTCGTCGATGGGGAGGGCGTATGCGCGGTGGTCCTGAAGCCGCTCCAGGCGGCCGAGGCGGATGGCGATCATATCTACGGGATTCTAAAAGGCAGCGCCCTGGGTGCAGGGGGCAAAACGAACGGATACACCGTCCCGAACCCGGGAGCGCAGCGCGATGTGGTGTCCGAAGCGATGCGGCGGGCAGGGGTTCATCCCCGAACGGTCTCCTATGTGGAAGCCCATGGGACGGGAACAGCCCTCGGAGACCCGATCGAGATCGCGGGATTGTCCCAAGCCTTCGGCCGGGATACCGGCGACAAAGGATTCTGCGCGATCGGCTCGGTCAAGTCCAATATCGGGCACGGCGAAAGCGCCTCCGGTATGGCGGGACTGGCCAAGGTGCTCCTGCAGCTGCAGCACCGGCAGCTCGTCCCGACGCTGCATGCCGGGATCACGAATCCGGGTATCGACTTCGCGGATACCCCCTTCACAGTCCAGAGGGAACTCGCTCCCTGGGAGCGGCCTGTGGTCCGGATCGGCAGCGAGTCCAAGGAATACCCGCGCCGGGCAGGGATCTCCTCGTTCGGTGCGGGAGGAGCCAACGCGCACATCGTGGTGGAGGAATACGTACCGGCGGCGCGGGAGGAAGCCCGCAACCTAGTCAGCCCCCGGCAGCCGGCGTTGATTGTACTTTCCGCCAAGGATGAAGAGCGGCTCGGCGTAAGCGTGCGCCGGCTGCTCGAGGTCGCCGAGCAGAAGGGCTACACGGATGCCGATCTCAGGAACATCGCTTATACGCTGCAAACCGGCCGGGAAGAAATGGACGAACGTCTGGCATTCTGCGCCTCTTCGGTCGAGGAACTGAAGCTTGCTTTGACAGCCTATCTGGAGCAGGGGCATGAGACCTTCGAGCTGTACCGGGGACATGTGCGGGCAGGCAAGGAAGTGCTGTCGGCTTTAACTTCGGACGAGGACATGCAGGAGGCCGTCGACAAGTGGATCCGGGGCGGCAAGTATGCCAGGCTGATCGACTTATGGACTAAGGGGCTGCGTCTCGACTGGACGAAGTTGTACGCGGAGGAGCCGGTGCGGCCCCGCCGCATGAGTCTTCCCACGTATCCTTTTGCCAGAGAGCGCTGCTGGGTCTCCCGCGCACCTTACAGCGGGGCGGAGGTTCCACGCGAATCGGCACCTTCAGTGACCGCGGCGTCCGCTCCTATGACCTTCGAGGAAGTGTGGCGGGAGGAGGAGCTGCCCCTGGATCAGGGGGATGGCTCATCTGCTGCTCCTCCGAGAACGCTGGTCGTGTTCTTGACCGACCCGGAGCGCAGGCAGGTGCTCCTCGCTGACATGCGGAGACTGCAGCCGCAGACCTCGCTGATCTTCATCGGAGAGAGCGAGGGCGGCGAAGGGCATTCCGGTGAAGCGTATAGCGTCCGGGCACATGACCGCGGCTCGTTCGAAGCGGCGCTGCGGCATATCCGGGGAACCTGCGGCATGGTCGACGGCGTGCTGTACTTATGGGCACTGGAGCGCAGCGTGCATGTGCAGGATCCTACGGCGCTGATCCATCTCATCCAAGCGGTATCGGCGAGTGGACTGGAAGCCCGGCGAATCGTTGCGGCAGGTGCGTACGGCGATGAACTCGACCGCTGTTATCTTGAATCGTGGACCGGCTTCGCCCGTTCCCTCGGGAACGTTCTGCCGCGAAGCTCAATGACAGTGCTCTGTGCAGAGAGCGAAGGGTCATCCGCCGGGCCGCTCATGGGCGGTTGGGCCGGTCGGCTGTGCGCGGAACTCGGTACCGTTGGCCCCGCCAGCGTCCTTTACCGGAACGGGAAGCGGCATACGGGCCGTATTCGTCCGACCACGGCGAATCCCAATTCGTCCGCCGTGCCGGTGTGGAAAGCCGGAGGGACGTACCTCATCACCGGCGGATTGGGCGGGCTCGGCTATCTGTTCGCGGTCCATGCCGCGCAGAGGGAACGCGTGGGATTGATCCTGACGGGCCGTTCGCCCCTGGGCAGCGACGGGCTCGAGAAGATCCGGAGGCTGGAGGGGCTTGGCAGCCGGGTCGAGTACGTGCAGGGAGATCTGAGCGACCTGCCGTTAATGAGGGAAGGACTGGCCCGTGCGAAGGGGCGGCTGGGCCCGATCCTTGGCGTTCTGCATGCCGCAGGCGTGCAGGAGAACTCGAATCTGCTGGACAAAGACCCGGAGGGCTTCCGCCGGGTGCTCCATCCCAAAATCGGGGGAACCTTAGCGCTCGATGAACTGCTGAAGGAAGAGCCGCTGGATTATGTGGCCTATTTCACATCCTCGTCGGCAATTCTCGGGGATTTTGGCTCATGCGACTACGCGGTCGGCAGCCGGTTCCAGACGGCTTACGCCAGGTACCGGAATCTGCTGCGGAGCCAAGGGCTTCGCCGAGGCCGGGCCGTCGCGCTGAACTGGCCGCTCTGGAGAGACGGCGGCATGGGCTTCGAAGATTCGGATCAGGGTGAACTGTACTTGAAAGCGAGCGGCCAGCGCTACCTCGAGAAGGAGGAAGGGCTCGCTCTATTCGACACGCTGATGGAGGGGCTGGGAGAGCAGTATCTGATTCTCGCGGGCGACCGTGTCCGGGTCGAGCGCTTCTTAGGGCTTGCGGATGCACCTCGGACCGCCGTACGGACTCGGACGGCCAGCTTCAAAGCCACAGGGCAGCAGCCAACCAGCGGGCGGGGACGGAGTCTCGGGGACCGTCTGCTGGATGATCTTCGCCGCCATATCGGCGCGCTGCTCCATATTGCGCCGGAGCGGCTCGATCCCGAAGAGAATATGGTCGACTTCGGTTTCGATTCCATATCTTTGACGCAGTTCGCCGCTCTGCTGACCGGGGAGTACGGTATCGAAGTGACGCCGTCCCTCATCTACGGCTATCCTACGCTGGGGAAACTGTCGGAATATCTCCTAACGAAAGAGGAGGAAGCCCTGCAGGCGTATTATGAGCCGGAGGAGGGGACGGATCCAGCTGCAGAGCCGGGAGTTCCCACTTGGCAGGCGCCCGGCAGCATACAGGGATCCGAAGCTGCATCCGGAGAGGCGAACCGCCGCAGTAACACGGATGCTTCCAGGGATCCGTCAAGCGCCTCTACCGTCTCTAGTCATTCAGGCGGGATTCCAGCGGGTGGCGGGGGCCGGCCGGAGAGCCGGGAGGCTGCCATTCCGATGGAAGAAGTCCGGTCTCCGCGCGGTGCAAGCGATGAGAGCACGAAGAGCCTGTCCGAAGCGCCCCCTGTCCAGGAGCCGATCGCCGTCATCGGCATGAGCGGTCGCTTCCCGGGGGCGGACACGGTGGACGACTTCTGGAGGCTGCTGTTGGCCGGGGAGAGCGCGATCCGCGAGATTCCGCCGGATCGCTGGGATTGGCGCGATTATGCGGGCGATCCGCACCGGGAGCCGGGCAAGAGCCGGTCCCGCTGGGGCGGATTCCTGTCCCGGATCGATCAGTTCGATCCCCTGTTCTTCGAGATTCCTCCGAAGGAAGCGGAGCTTTTGGATCCTCAGCAGCGGCTCTTTCTGGAAGAAGCCTGGCATGCCTTGGAGGATGCGGGCTACATGGGCGAGAGGATCAAAGGCACTTCGTGCGGCGTCTATGTCGGGGCCGAGGAAAGCCAGTACGGCGACGTCACCGGCGGGGGAGGGCAGATCAGCTCCAACCAGAATGCCACTTTGTCGGCGCGTATTGCGTACAAGCTCGATCTCAAAGGGCCGAATTTTGCACTCACGGCGGCGTGCTCATCGGGTCTCGTAGCCGTTCACCAAGCTTGCCAGGCGCTGCGGCTCGGGGAATGCGATATGGCCTTGGCCGGCGGAGTCAGTCTGACCGTCTCGCCCCGGATGTATGCAGGGCTGGACAAAGCCAATATGCTGTCCCCCGACGGCACCTGCGCCGTGTTCGACCGTCGCGCGAACGGGCTGGTGCCCGGCGAAGCGGTCGCCGTCGTGGTGCTGAAGCCGTTGTCGGAGGCCATCGCGGACGGGGACCGCATCTACGGGACGATCGAGGCGAGCGGGGTGAATTACGACGGCCAGACGAACGGCCTGTCGGCCCCTAGTCCGGTGAGCCAGGAGCAGCTGCTCAGGCAAATCTATGGCAAGTATGGGATCCGCCCCGAGGGGATCGGGTATCTCCTGGCCCACAGTGTCGGCGCCAAAGTGGGGGATTCCATCGAATGGGCCGCCTTAACCGGCGCCTTCGGCCCTCCTGCCGGAGAAGGCCCGTCCTGCGCTCTCGGCTCGGTGAAACCGCTGATCGGCCATACGTTCGCCGCCTCCGGCGTGGTGAGCCTGATCGCCATGCTGCTCGCGATGAAGCACGAGACGATCCTTCCGGTGCCCGGCTTCAGGGAAGCGAGCGAGCTGATCCGGCCGGAGCGGAGCCCGTTCTATATGGCCTCCGAGCCGAGAAGGTGGTCGCCGCAAGGGAACCGGCCGCGGATCGGCGCCGTGTCCACTACCGGCATCAGCGGGACGAACGCGCATGCGGTCATCCGGGAATATGTCCCCGTACCGCGGCATTCCGAGGATCGGCCGGCCGAGGGCCCGGCGCTTCCCGAGGCGATCGTCTTGTCCGCCAAGAATGCGGAACGGCTCACCGAGACCGCCCGGCAGCTAATTGGTTTTCTCCGCAGTGCGTCATCTGCCGGGGTCTCCCTCCGGGACATAGCGTATACGCTGTCTGTCGGCCGGGAAGTCATGAAGTCGCGCCTGGCCTTCGCCGCCGGGACCAAGGACGAGCTCATCGCCCGTCTGGAGCAGTTCTGCGCGGCAGCGGAAGAGCTGCCGGCGGGCTTGTCCCAAGGAACCGGGGACGAAGGATCCCAGGGTTGGGGTGCCATGCTCGAAGAAGCTTGGAGCACAAGGAATCTGACGATGCTGGCATCCTTGTGGATGAAGGGTTCCCATGTTCCGTGGGCGAGGCTCTTCGAAGCCGGTCCTATGCCGGCCATCGTGTCGCTGCCGGGGTATCCCTTCAAAAGAAGAAGATGCTGGGCGAGCCCGCCTTCGGAGGGGCTTCCTGCCAAGGCGCAGGCGGCTGCGCTGCTGCCTCCCTCTGCGGACGAGGGCAATAAGACTGCTGAGCTGTACTCCTTCAATGCGATGGACCGCTCGACCGAGTTCCAGGAAGAGTATTTGACTTTCTGTCCGTTCGAATCCCGCATCCCGGGCTTCTCGATGAGCCGGGTTATGCTGAATCCGGAGCTGTATCCGGAGGAGGCCGCTCTCGTGAAAGCGAAGCAGGTGGAGCTGCGGCAGGTTCTTTTCTATAAAGAAGATTTCGGGCGTCTGTCCCGCGTTCTTGATATCGGCTGCGGCCATGGCACCGACGTCATCCAGATCGCGTCGTTGTACCCGCATCTGCGTACGCATGGTTACACGATATCGCAGGCCCAAGCCGAACTTGGGAATGAACGCATTGCAGCAATGAAGTTAAGCGGGAGGGCCCGCATCTTCCACAGGGACAGCGCGGCAGATGCATTCCCGGACCGCTACGACCTCGTGATGGGCATTGAAGTCTGCTGCCATATTGCGGATAAGCATGCCTTGTTCGCTAACATCGCCGGCTCCCTGCAGGAAGACGGGACCGTGCTGCTCATGGATTTTATCGCGAATCTGCGCGGTCCGATCGTGGATCCGGCTATCGGCATCGCCATTGCGACGGCTGACGAGTGGGTCGAGGTGATCTCGCGGCAAGGGCTGGTGATCGACGAGATCGTCGATGTCTCGCCTTGGGTGGCGAACTATCTGCACGACCCCGATTGCGAGCGGAATACGCGTGATCTGACCCCCGTAGCGCGGGACTCTCTGCGCAGCTACGCCAACAACGCCGTATCTCTCGGCAGGGGATGGATCTCGTATTGTTTGTTCAAGCTCCGTAAGGACACGGTCCTCGGAGAAACGGAGAGACGGGCCTATAATGCGGACCGTATCGCCAGCAAGACCCCCTATGCGGAAGCGCTGAAGGATATGCTGGGGCGCGGGACGATTCCGTACCCGCCCCATGTCCGCAGCACGACAGGGGACGCACTTCCAACTCGGTAGGAGGGAGCCACACAACGATGATCCCAAGTTACGACTCGGACCTTCAGCGGCAACGGGAAGCTGAGGTTAAGGAAAGTCTGGCCCTGGTGTTCGAGAGAGTCCTGGGACTGGAGCCGGAAGAACTGCACGAAGCGGAATCACTGAAGGAACTCGGCATCTCATCCATCAATCTGGTCGAATTGCTCGAAGCGGTGAATATCCGCTTCGAGCTGGCCCTGCCGACGAGCATTCTGATGGAATGCCATGATTTGGATGCGCTGGCCGCCTATATAGCGAACGAGCTGCCTTCCCCGTCGCTATCTGGGACGAGCACCACCGTCCCGTCCGGCGGCGAAAGTGCGGCTGTGGAAGCGGAGCCAGAGGATGGTAGTGAGGAGCCTGCGGGCGAGCCGGGAGAGTGGGCTGCAGAGATGCAACCTGCAGCCGGGCCGGAACGCCTGGATGCAGCCATCCGTCCCGCCGGCGAGCCCGAATACCGGGCAGCAGGCAAGCAGCCTGCGGACGAGCAGCAATGGCAGGCTGCCCGTGGCGCGGACGGTGAGGGGAGCGCGGCTGCTCCCAGGCCGGCACTAGCGGCCGAAAGTATCCGTCCACCGGCGGCCGGAGGGAATGCCGGGCAGGCCGACATGAAGCGCAATGGCGCACAGGGGCTTTCTTCCGGATCCGAGGAAGACGTCGCGGTCATCGGCCTCTCGTGCCGCAGCGCCGGCGCTGCGGGACAGGATGAATTCTGGGAGCTCATCGCCCAAGGGAGAGACTGTACGGGGCCGATCGAGAATCCGGATTGGCTTGAGTTTTTCGAGTCCCATTCGGCCTCGGATATGCCTGCCCGCTATGGGGCTATGGACGGCATCGACTGCTTCGACCCGCTCTTCTTCCATATCTCGCCAAAGGAAGCCGATGCGATGGATGCCGCACAGCGTATCGTGCTCGAAGAATGCTACCGGGCGCTGGAGGATGCGGGATACACGCAGCGCGGGCAGCAGGTGGGCACCTTCATCGGCACGATGAGCTATCCGGCCGTACAGGATTATTCCCATCATTCGATGCTCGGAAGCGATACGAGCATTATGGCGGCCCGCATCGCCTACTGCCTGGATCTCAAAGGCCCGGCGCTTGCGGTCAATACCGCTTGTTCCTCCTCGCTCGTGGCGATCGACATCGCCTGCGAGAAGCTGAGAAACCGCGAGATCGAGATGGCGATTGCCGGCGGCATCACGATCTACTCCCATCCGGGAGCGTTTCTGTTCATGAATAATGCGGGCATGCTCTCTCCGACGGGGATGTGCCGCCCTTTCGATAACGAAGCCGACGGCATCGTCGTCGGGGACGGCGCAGGGATTGTCATCCTGAAGCGGCTCGCGGACGCCAGAAGGGACGGGGATTCGATCTACGGCGTGATCCGCGGAAGCGGCACGAATCAGGACGGGCAGACGTCCGGTATTACGGCCCCGAGCTTTCTGTCCCAGAGCCGGCTTCAGGAGTCGGTCTACAGCCGCTGGGGCATCGATGTCGAGAACATCCAGTACACGGAGGCGCATGGTACGGCTACCAAGCTGGGCGACCCGGTGGAAGTGCACGCCTTGACGCATACGTTCCGTAAATTCACATCCAAGAAGCGCTACTGCGCCATCGGCTCGCTCAAAGCGAACATCGGTCATACGACGGCCGCTGCGGGCGTGCTCAGCCTCATTAAAGTGCTGCTCAGCCTGAAGCATAAGCAGATGCCGCCTTCCATTCATTTCCGAAAGGAAAACGAGCATATCGACTTCGACAACAGCCCGTTCTTCGTCAACACCGAGCTGCGTGACTGGCCGCTTAATGCCCGGGGATCGCGTCTGGCCGTGGTCAGCTCGTTCGGCTTCAGCGGCACCAACGCGCATCTCGTCATTGAAGAGCACACGGATGCCGAGCCTATGGGTGAGGCATCAAGTGAGGCATCAAGTGAGGCATCAAGTGAGGCATCAAGTGAGGCATGGGCTGAAGCTCCCGGGGAGGCATCCGGCGCGGGGCTGTTCGTGCTCTCGGCCGCCAGCGAAGACAGTCTGCAGGCTTATGCCCGGTCCGTCCGTTCTTACCTGCAGGCTCATCCGGAAGTAGACTTCGCGAGCTTCTTGTATACGTTCCAGACCGCCCGCGAGAGCATGGCTCACCGGCTCGCAGTTGCTGCCGCCGGAAGAGAATCCCTCATCCAGCTGCTCGAACCGGCCGCCTCGGGCCGCCTGGTTCCATCGGCGGACCGGTATATCGGCAGCTCCGGCAAAAAGGACGGAGTCAACCTCGCCGATACCGAGGAAGGCAGGGCTTTCCTTCGCCACTTGGCCCACTCCCGGAACTTCCGGAAGCTGGCGGAGCTGTGGGCCGGCGGAAGCGTTATCGACTGGCAGAGTCTGTACCCGCGGGGCACGGCCAAACGGCTATCCGGCCTGCCCACGCACCCTTTCGCGAAGGAGCGGTTCTCGCTCCCGCAGATCGGGCTTGAAGCGAAGCGGGAGGCTGCCGCTTCGGTGCCGGCCTTGCACCCGCTGCTGCAGCGCAACACGTCCGATCTGTCCGAACAACGGTTCACTTCCGTCTTCACGGGCGGGGAACCGTTCCTGAAGGACCACGTGGTGGCGGGGCAGCGCGTGCTGCCGGGCGCAGCCTATCTGGAGATGGCACGGGCGGCGCTCGAGCAAGCGTCGGATGCCGGGGCGCTGGAACGCCTGCGCAGCGGGGCGTCCGCCATCCGTCTGCGGCATGTGGCCTGGACCCGTCCGCTCCTCGTGGGCAGCGAGCCGGCCGAGGTGCATATCGGGCTGTACCCGGAGGAAGACGGAAGCATCGCCTATGAAGTGTACAGCCGCGCCGGCGGCGAAGAGGAGCCTGCCGTTCATAGCGAAGGCCGCCTGAGCTTGGTTCCGGCAGCGGCCGTTAAGGCGGAAGCACTCGATATCCCGGCGCTCCTGTCCTCATGCAATGAGGGCCGCCTGTCGGCTGCCGAATGCTACGGACGCTTCGAAGCGATGGGGATCTCCTACGGCCCGTCCCACCGGGGCTTGGAGGAAGTATACATAGGCAGCGGGCACGTTCTAGCCAAGCTGCGCCTGCAGCCGTCTGCATGGAAGGGGAGAGAAGGAGTCGTTCTCGATCCGGGCATGCTGGATTCGGCGCTGCAGGCGGCGGTCGGACTGCTGAACGCAGACGCGGAGCAGGGGGAAGGCAGCGGCCCGGCCCTTAAGCCGATCCTGCCTTTTGCGCTGGACAGTCTGGAGATTGCAGGAGCCTGCGAGCCGTCGATGTGGGCGAGTATCCGGTACAGCGGCCGGGGATCGGCCGGGGAGGGAATGCGTACCCTGGATATCGATGTGTGCGACGAACAGGGGAAGGTGCGGGTCCGGATCCGGGGCTTCGCTGTCCGTGTGCTGGAGACAGCTGCGGAAGGGGCCGCAGACTCCATGTCCCTCCGTACCCTGATGCTGGAGCCCGTGTGGACCGAGCAGGCTGCCGGTGTGTATACCGGGGGCAGGAGCCGGCAGGAGAGTGGCCATCTTCATGTGATCGTGCTGTGCGAGACAGGGCACTCCCGGGAGGAGCTCGAGGACGCTTGGCGGAAGGCTGCTGAGGAAGCGGGAGGGCCGCTTAGCGGCCGGATCGTCATTCTGAAGGCAGAGCAGCCGGCGCTTCACCGGCGTTACTCTGGTTATGCGGAGCGGCTCTTGGAAGAAACCCAATCAATTCTGGGCGATGCTTCGATCGCATCAGCCTGGATTCAGCTCGTCGTGCCGTACAGCGGCGAAGCACGGGTATTCGCCGGGTTGTCCGGGTTCCTGCAGACGGCGGCCCTCGAGAATCCGAAGCTGGCCTGGCAACGTGTGGAGGTGGATCCGGAGACCGGCGGGTCCGAACTGATCTCGAAACTGCTGGAGAGCAGCCGCAGCGGGACGAATGCGGTCATCCGCTACCGGGACGGGAAGCGCTATACCGCCGGATGGAGCGAGCTTAAGGCCGGCACCGCGGTGGAGAATGAAAGCGAGGAACGGCCTTGGAGAGACGGTGGTGTATATCTGATTACAGGCGGCTGCGGAGGTCTCGGGTTCTTGTTCGCGAAGGAAGCGGCGGAGCAGGGGAAGAACGTGTCGCTGGTCTTGACCGGACGGTCTCCGCTCGACGAGGCGAAGCGGCACCAGCTGCAGCAGCTCCGCCACCTGGGGGCGGCCGCCGATTACCGGCAGGCGGATGTGACGGACGGCCAGTCGGTATCCGCGCTGATCCGCGGCATCGAGTCCGAGCACGGGGGACTGCACGGCATTCTGCACAGTGCGGGCGAGCTGCGGGACGCCTTCCTGCTGAAGAAGAACAAGGAGGACCTGCAGCGCGTCCTGGCGCCCAAAGTGTCCGGCTTGGCGCATCTCGACGAAGCCACCCGGCACCTCGACCTCGATTTCTTGGTCCTCTTCTCCTCGGCTGCCAGTGCGCTCGGCAGCGTGGGGCAGGCCGACTATGCGGCCGCGAACGGATTCATGGACGCGTATGCGGAGTACCGCAGCGAACTAGCCAGCGCCGGGGAGCGCCGGGGACGGACTCTCTCGATCCACTGGCCCTTGTGGCAGGATGGCGGCATGGGCATAGGCGAGGCGCAGGAGCGGAGCCTTCAAGAGACGCTCGGCATTGTACCGCTGCGCACGGCCAGCGGCCTGCGTGCGTTCTACCGGAGTCTGGCTTCGGGCCGAAGCCGGGTCCTGGTCGCCGAAGGGCTCCGCGGCCGGCTGGAAAGCGGGCTGGAGGCGTTCATGCCTGGCTCTGCAGGCAGAGCGGGGGAAGGCTCTATACCGGAATCGGTACGATCGGCTGGAGACGGGAAGCAGCAGCGGGACCAGGCGGAAGCCGCCTTGATCCATGCGGTATCCGTGACGCTCGGCGTGCCTGCCGCCCGGATTCAAGCCGACACGGAGTGGAGTGAGCTCGGCCTCGATGCCGTAGGCATGGGAGGGTTAGCCGACCTCCTTCGGGCGGAGCATGGACTGGCCTTCACGGCGGCGGATTGGATCGGGCATCCTACGATCCGGGAGCTGGCGGATCATCTGGCGCCCACGTATCCCTCTGTGTGGAGCCCGGCGCCTGGCACCTCCGAAGCAGCGGCCGCACCAGCCGCACCGGTTACACCGGACGCGGAACCAGCTTCGCCGGACGCGCCGGTCCGCAGCGCCCTTACGCCGGGTACTGCGCCAGAAGCGCTTCGGGAGCGGGCGGTCCACTACTTCAAGAAGCTTCTCGCCTCGGCGATCAAGCTGCCAGCCCACCGGATCGATGCCGATGCACCGCTTGAGAAGTACGGTATCGATTCGATCATGGTCATGAGTATGACCAAAGATCTGGAGCAGGTATTCGGCTCCCTGTCCAAGACGCTCTTCTTCGAGTATCAGCATATCAGCGGATTGACGGACTATTTCCTGTCCGCCCACCGGGAGAAACTGACTCAGCTGCTCGGAGACGGAACGCTTGCGGAGACAGCCAGTACGGTCAATACGGCCCGAATGGCTGCCGCCCCCCAGCCGGAGGGCGGCGCTGAAACATCAGCCGCTCCCGCAGCAGCCTCCCGGGCAGGAAGGCGCACCCGCTTCGCAGCCTCAGAAGCCCGGCAGACTACTCTTCCCGGGCAGACTCCCGGCACCAGTGCGCTGGACATCGCGATTATCGGTGTCGCGGGCCGCTATCCGGGAGCTCGAACGATCTCCGAGTACTGGAAGAACCTGCGGGACGGCAGAGACTCGATTACCGAGATTCCCCGCGACCGCTGGGATCATTCGCATTACTTCGACGAGGATAAGAACAAGCTGGGCACTACGTACAGCAAGTGGGGAGGCTTCCTGGACGGGGTGGATGAGTTCGATCCGTTGTTCTTCCAGATCTCGCCGCTCGAAGCGGAGGTGATGGATCCCCAGGAGCGTCTTTTCCTGCAGTGCGTCTATGCGGCCGTTGAGGATGCGGGCTATACGCGGGAGACATTCGGCTTCGACCGGGAGCAGGGCCGCCGCCATCCGGTCGGCGTCTATGCCGGAGTCATGTACGAAGAGTATCAGCTGTACGGCGCCCAGGAGCAGCAGCAGGGCCGCCGGATTGCGATGGCGGGCAGTCCGTCTTCGATCGCCAACCGGGTCTCGTACTGGTTTAATTTTCAAGGGCCGAGCATGGCGGTGGATACGATGTGTTCCTCGTCGCTGACGGCTATCCATCTCGCCTGCCAGAGCATCCTGCGGGGCGAATGTGCCGCTGCGGTGGCAGGGGGCGTCAATGTCTCGATCCACCCGAACAAATACCTGATGCTCGCCCAAGGGAAATTCATCTCGAGCAAGGGCCGCTGCGAGAGCTTCGGCGAGGGCGGAGACGGCTATGTGCCCGGGGAAGGCGTGGGCGCGGTTCTGCTGAAGCCCCTGCACCGGGCGGAAGCCGACGGGGACCGGATCTACGGCGTCATCAAGGCGAGCGCGATCAATCACGGAGGCAAGACGAACGGCTACTCCGTGCCGAATCCGGTTGCCCAGGGCGAGGTGATCGGCAGGGCCATGAAGGAAGCGGGGATCGATCCCCGTTCGGTCAGCTACATCGAAGCCCACGGGACGGGCACGTCCCTCGGAGATCCGATCGAGATCGCCGGATTGAGCCGTGCCTTCGGGCCGCTGAAGCAGGGGGAAGAGGGCTTCCGCTGTGCCATCGGTTCGGCGAAGTCGAACATCGGGCACTGCGAGAGCGCCGCCGGGATTGCAGGACTCACGAAGGTGCTCCTTCAGCTTCGCCACCGGCTTCTGGTTCCTTCGCTGCACGCTAACGTGCTTAACCCTAATATCGATTTCGGGGCTACTCCGTTCGTCGTTCAGCAGGAGCTTGCGCCCTGGATGCGGCCGAAGGCCGCAGGGGCCGGCGGGGAAGTGGAATATCCGCTGCGGGCAGGGATATCATCCTTCGGGGCGGGCGGCGCCAATGCACATCTGATAGTGGAAGAGTACATTCCCGCAGCGATGGCCTCGCCGGCGTACGCCGTCACCGTGCAGACACCGGCCTTGGTCCTGCTCTCCGCCCGTAAGGAAGCGCAGCTGCTGGAGCGGGCGCGGGAGCTGCTGGACTTCATCCGAGAGGAAAGCGTCCCTGAGAGCGCCTTGGGCGATCTCGCCTATACGCTCCAAACCGGCCGCGAGCCGATGGAAGAACGCCTGGCGCTCCGTGCCGGGTCAGTGGCTGAGCTTACGCATAAGCTGGAAGCTTATCTGCGCGGCGACCGGGAGATCGACGAACTATACCGGGGACGGAGCCGGCGCGAGGGCGGGACGATCGCCGTCTTCGCGGGTGACGAGGATCTGCAGCACGCAGTCGAGGCTTGGCTCAGCAAAGGAAAATATGCGAAGCTGCTGGACATGTGGGTTCAGGGCTTGAACATCGATTGGACCAAGCTGTACGGAGACCGGAAGCCCAGCCGCCTCTCGCTGCCGACGTACCCTTTTGCCAGGGACCGGTACTGGGTGCCAGTCCTGCCGGAGACGGCCGGAAGTTCAACGACTGCCGCAGTCGCAGCCCCTGTGACAAACTCAAGCGTTCCCGGGGGAAGCGCCGCTTACCTTCACCCCTTGCTCCACGCCAATACATCGGACTTCGCCGAGCAGCGGTTCAGCTCAGTGTTCACAGGCAGGGAGTTCTTCCTCGCGGACCATGTCGTGCGGGGTCAGCGGATGCTGCCGGGCGCGGCTTATCTGGAGATGGCCCGGGCTGCCGCCGTGAGAGCCAGCGGCCTAAGCGAAGAAGAGGACAGCGGCGGCGGGAGCACTGCCGTGCGGCTGCAGGATGTGGTATGGACCCGGCCGCTTACGGTCGGCGGGGATTCGGAGGCAGTACACATTGGCCTGAGTCCGGAGGAGAGCGGGACGATCGCCTTCGAAGTCTACGGCGGTTCGCCCGGCGATGACGGCGAGATGCCGGTGTACAGCCAGGGACGTCTTCTCTTCGGAGAAGCTGGCACGGCTCCGCATCTGGACCTCGATAAACTCCGGGCCCAGTGCGGCCTCGCCGTCCTGGCACCGGAAGAGAGCTATCATGCCTTCCGCACGATGGGGATCGACTATGGCGCGGCGCATCAGGCGCTGGGAACTGTATACGCGGGCGAAGGAATGGCGCTGGCTAAGCTGTCGCTGCCGGTCGTCATCGCATCCACAGAGGATGAATTCGTCCTGCACCCGAGTATGGTGGATGCGGCATTCCAAGCCTCGATCGGCCTCATGGCCGGCGGGACGGCGTCTGCTCCCGGCTCCGCGCTGACAGCGGACGGGCAGACACCGAAGGCACGGCTGCCCTTTGCCCTCGAATCCCTGGAGGTATACGGGAGGTTCGCCTCCGACCTCTGGGCGTTCGTGCGCTGGAGCGAGGGCAGCGGACCGGAGCAGACGGTGCAGAAGCTCGATATCGACCTGTGCACCGAACAAGGGACGGTCGTCGTACGGATGACCGGATTCTCCTCCCGGTTGCTGGACGCAGAGGTCCGGACCGGCACCCGGCCGCAGCCTCTAAACGCCGAAGCACGCAAGGGGGCCGAACCGGGCCTCTCCGGCATGCTGACGCTGCATCCCGTATGGGATGCCGCCCGGCTGGACCGGAAGGGCGGCTTCGCGCCGCCATCCGGCGAAGCGGTCCTTGCCGGCGGCACACCGGCGGCCAAAGCTGCGATGCATTCGCTGCTGCCCGGCTTACGGGAGGCTGCTCTGCATCCCGAAGATTCCGTCCGGGAGATCGCGGGCAAGCTGGAGCGCTGCGGAGCCATCGGGCATCTGATCTGGATCGTACCGGGCCGTGTCACAACGCCACACGGGGAAGCGGATCTGATCGGGGCGCAGCAGGCCGGTGTCCTCGGCCTCTTCCGGACGATCAAGGCGATGCTGGAGCTCGGCTACGGCAGCAAGCCGCTGGCCTGGACGGTGATCACGGAGCAGACGCAGGGCGTTCTGCCCCGTGACCGTGTCGATCCGGCACATGCGGGCGTGCATGGCCTGGTCGGCTCACTCGCCAAAGAATATCCGAACTGGAGCATCCGGCTGGCGGACCTTGCGAAGGACGAAGCCTGGCCGGTACAAGATCTGCTGGACCTGCCTGCGGATCCGCAGGGGAACGCCTGGGCTTACCGGGGAGGCGAATGGTACCGCCAGCAGCTCCTTCCGCTGGAGGGCGTCACGACGCAAGAGCGTCCCGCGCTGTACCGCGAAGGCGGCGTATATGTCGTCATCGGCGGCGCCGGCGGCATCGGCGAGGTATGGAGCGAATACATGATCCGTACATTCCAGGCACGGATCATCTGGATCGGCCGCCGCCCGAAGGATGCTGCCATCCAGATGAAGATCGACAGGCTGGCTGCCTTGGGGCCTGCTCCGCTCTATGTGTCCGGCGATGCGGCCGACGCCGAGTCCCTGCGGCACGCCTACGGCACGATCAAAGAACAATATGCCGGTATTCATGGCGTGGTCCATTCGGCCATCGTCCTCGCGGATCAGAGCCTTGCGAACATGGATGAAGCCCGGTTCCGGGGTGCGCTCTCCGCGAAGGTGGATGTCAGCGTGCGTATGGCGGAGGTGTTCGGCGGGGAAGCGCTGGACTTCGTGCTCTTCTTCTCTTCCCTGAATGCCTTCACGAAGGCGGCGGGCCAAAGCAATTATGCTGCGGGCTGCACCTTCGCGGACAGCTTCGCCCGGCATTTGTCGGAAGCATGGCCCTGCGCGGTCAAAATGATGAATTGGGGCTACTGGGGCAGCGTGGGCATCGTAGCTTCCAAGGCGTACCAAGAACGAATGGCGAAGATGGGCTTCGGCTCCATCGAACCCGGGGAGGGGATGGAAGCGCTGAACGGGCTGCTCGCCGGTCCGGCGGATCAACTCGCCTTGTTGAAGACGACCCGTGCGATCCGGCTCGACGGTATCAGCCAGACCGATGTCTTGACGGCTTATGCAGAGGCCTCCCCCTCTCTGATCCGCACGGTGGCCGGGGAGCTAGGCTCTCAGGCGGCGCCGACAGCCGCCTTGGACGAACGAGGCAGGGGCGCGATGCAGGAGATGGAGGCGCTGCTCGCGAGGCTGCTGCGGGCTCAGCTCCGCCCCCTCGGCCTCGCCCGGCAAGAGGATAGCGGGCAGGCAGGCGCTGCGGAAGTAGACGGCCTGCAGGCCAAATACAAGCCGTGGCTCGAGGCCGGCCTTGCTCTGCTCGAAGCTTACGGGAGCCGGCCGGAAGAGACGGATGCGAATCTTCTTCCGGCGGACGGGGCCGGGGCCGGGGCAGCCGAAGATCCGGACGCCCTGTGGGCGGAGTGGGAACAGCGGAAGCTGAGCTGGCGGCAGGCGGGCAGCATGTCTGCCCAGACCGCCCTGGTGGAGACGACGCTGCGGGCCCTGCCGGACATTCTGACCGGCAGGCGTCCCGCCACAGATGTCATCTTCCCGGGCTCCTCCATGGCGCTGGTCGAAGGAGTCTATAAGCACAACGCAGTCGCGGACGCCTTCAACGAGGTGGTCGGCAATGCGGTGTCCGCCTACGTGCGGCAGCGCGTTCAGCAGGATCCGGCCGCCCGGATCCGCATCCTGGAGATTGGCGCGGGTACCGGCGGCACGAGCGCCGGAGTCCTGCAGAAGCTGAAGCCTTACCGGGAGCACATCCAGGAATACGGTTATACGGATATATCCAAAGCCTTCCTGCTCCATGCGGAGCAAACGTACGGACCGGACAATCCGTTCCTGTCCTACGGCATATTCAATGTGGAGTCGCCCGGCCCGGATCAGCCGTTCCTCTCGGGCGAGTACGATATCGCGATTGCGGCCAACGTCCTGCATGCGACGCAGGATATCCGTCAGACGCTGCGCAACGCCAAGGCGGTGCTCAAGAAGAATGGCCTGCTTCTTCTCAATGAACTGCATGGCCATTCCTTGTTCACCCATCTGACCTTCGGCCTGCTCGACGGCTGGTGGAGGTACCGCGATGCCCATCTCCGCCTGCCGGGCTCGCCCGGATTGACGCCAGATTCGTGGCGGACCGTCCTCGAGAACGAAGGCTTCCGTTCCGTATTCTTCCCGGCGGAGCAGGCGCACGATTGGGGACAGCAGATCCTCGTGGCGGAGAGCGACGGGGTGGTCCGGCAGCGGCGCAGCAGTGAGGTGCTTACGAAGAAGCCGGCTATCTCCATCGCTAAGCCGCAGGCTGCCTTGCCAGAGCCTCCTGCGAATCGCAGCGGGGGCGGACAGAGCGGTTCGCTTCGTGAGCGAAGCATCGCCTATCTGCAGGAGCTCATTGCCGGAACGCTGAAAATGCCGAGCCGGGAGATCGATCCGGCGGCTCCGCTCGAGGCATACGGCATCGACTCGATCCTGGTCGTACAGCTCACCAACGCGCTAAGCGGGGTATTCAGCGACGTGAGCAGTACGCTCTTCTTCGAGCATCAGAGCATCGAGGCGCTGGCCGACCATTTGCTGAAGACACGGCCGGAGGAACTGGCCGCAAAGCTCGGCCCGGGCGCTCCACAGGCTGATCAACACGTGCAGGCGCCCGCCACCGTCATCACAGAAGCACGGACTGCGGCATCGAGCCCCTGGACATCCGCTGCCAGGCGGTCGTCCCGGTTTCTTCCGGCTGGCGGTCCGCGGACGGCCGAAGGGCAGCAGCCCGCCGCCGCTTCAGGCGTTCGGGATGTGGCCATTATCGGTCTCGCCGGCCGCTATCCCGGTGCCGGTACGGTGGACGAATTCTGGGAGAACCTGAAGAACGGCCGGAGCGGCATCACCGAGGTCCCAAGGGAGCGCTGGGATTGGAGCGAGTATTACGACGAAGAGCGGGGAGCCAAAGGCACCATGTATACGAAGTGGGGCGGCTTCCTCGAAGGCGTCGACCGGTTCGATCCCTTGTTCTTCGGGATCTCGCCGAAGGAAGCGAAGCAGATGGACCCGCAGGAGCGGCTCTTCCTGGAGACCGCCTACGAGTGCATCGAGGACGCGGGCTATACGCCTTCCGCCTTGGGCGGAGGGAGCAGGAGAGTAGGCGTCTTCGCGGGAGCCATGAACGGCAGCTACCCGACGGGCTCCAGCTACTGGTCCATCGCCAACCGGGTCTCGTATCTGTTCAACTTCCAGGGTCCTAGCCTTGCGGTCGATACGGCTTGCTCGTCTTCCCTCACCGCCATTCACCTGGCGCTCGAGAGCATATACAGCGGGAGCAGCGAATGCGCGATCGCCGGTGGTGTCAATCTCATCCTGGATCCGTCCCATTATCTCAGGTTATCCGCAATGAATATGCTCTCGGCGGGCGGCGAGTGCCGTTCCTTCGGGGCGGGTGCGGACGGATTCGTCGACGGAGAGGGCGTCGGCGCGGTGCTGCTCAAGCCGCTGGAGCAAGCGGTGGCGGACGGCGACCGGATCTACGGGGTCATCAAGGGCAGCATGCTCAATGCCGGAGGCAAAACGAACGGCTATACGGTCCCTAACCCAGCCGCCCAGGCGGAGCTTGTCTCCGGTGCGCTGAAGAGGGCGGGAGTGCATGCCCGGACCGTGAGCTATCTGGAGGCCCACGGGACGGGAACGGCATTGGGCGATCCGATCGAAATCGCGGGCTTGACCCGGGCCTTCGAGCAGGACAGCGAGGATACGCAGTACTGCGCGGTCGGTTCGGTCAAATCCAACATTGGCCATGCGGAGAGCGCCGCCGGGATCGCCGGCTTGACCAAAGTCCTGCTGCAGCTCCGCCACCGCCAGCTGGCGCCTTCGCTCCACGCCGAGCAGCCGAATCCGAATATCGACTTCAGCCGTACGCCGTTCACGGTCCAGCAGAAGCTGGCCGACTGGAATCGCCCGGTGGTCCGGATTCACGGGGAAGAGAAGGAATACCCGCGCAGAGCAGGGATCTCGTCCTTCGGAGCGGGCGGAGCCAATGCGCATCTGGTGGTCGAGGAGTATATCCCGTCCGGCAGTCTCTCTGCCGAACTGCCGGACGCATCACCGGAGCCCGCCGCCATCGTCCTGTCCGCCAAAGGGGAGGAGCAGCTCCGGACCAAAGGCCGGGAGCTCCTTGCGGCAATCCGCGAGCGAGCCTATAGGGACGGAGAGCTTCCATCGATCGCTTACACGCTTCAAGTCGGCCGCGAGGCGATGGAAGAACGCGCGGCCTGGGTCGTGACATCGGTACGCGAACTCGAAGAGAGACTGGCCGAGTGGCTGGAGAGCCCGAAGGATGCCACCACAATGTTCCGCGGGCAGGTGAAGCCGAACAAGGAGATGATCTCCATGCTCGCCGCCGATGAGGAAATGCAGGAGACCGTAGGCAAATGGATGCAGCGCAGGAAGGTGCAGAAGCTTCTGAACCTGTGGGTGAAGGGGCTTCCGCTGGACTGGACGCAGCTCTATGCTGGCCGTCCGAAGCCGCGGAGGATCGGCCTGCCGACGTACCCGTTCGTCAGGGAACGCTACTGGATTACTGACGGACTGGAGCGCGGAGAGGGAGCGAGGCTGTTCGCCAGCCGGAGTGAAAGGCAAGGGGGCGGCGGGAATTCGCTAAGCAGCATGCCGAAGGCTCCGACGGACCGGCCACAGCTCCTCGGAGAAGAGGCTCCAGCCTCCTCGCCGGCCCCTCTCTCCCAGCCGGAAGCGTCTCTAGGGGAGGAAGCGTTCGACAGCGCCTTCTATGAGGGTCTGCTCGACCTCCTCCTGAGCGATTCGATCTCCATCGACCGGGCGGTAGACGAAATCAAGCGCAATCAACCACTCAATCCAAGGGAAGCTACCCGGGAACGGAGGGTCCTATGACCGATTTTTTGCATTATGTGCTGTCCGAAGTCAAGCAGGGGCGGCTGTCCAAAGGAGATGCGATGGACCTGCTGCGGCAGTTCCACGGCCGCGGGGGAATGGAGGAGGCGGATGTAACTCCGCCTCCAGTATCCCCGTCTGCGCCTCGGCCCGCAGAGGAGTCCGGACACCTGCTCCATCCGCTGGTACACCGGAATACGTCCGATTTCAACGAGCAGCGGTTCACCTCGGTGTTCACGGGAGAGGAGCCCTTCTGGTTGAAGGATGCCCGCTCCGGGCGTCTATTCATGCCGGAGTTCCTGCATCTCGAGATGGTGCGCACGGCGATAAGCTTCGCTGCGGGAGCCCGTCAGGCTCCCGGCCTCGGGGCGGCGGAGCCGCAGCTCTTCTTCACCGATGTCGCTTGGGCCGATCCGCTCGCCGCCGGGGAAGGCAGTCCAGTGGAAGTGCACATCTCCCTCTTCGAACAGGCAGAGGGCGGCATCGCATTCGAGGTATACAGCCCGCAGGGGACCTCGGAGGAGCCCGTGGTATACTGCCAAGGCTATGCGGTACGGGACCAATTTGAGGAGGCAGCTCCGGTCCTGGAGCTGCGGACGCTGCAGGAGACGGCCGGGCACCGCTGCCGGACTGGGGCGGAGTGCAGGGAAGCCTGGGAGGAGCGAGGCATCCTCTATCCTTCTTCTTACCGCAGCCTGGAGAAGCTCCAGGCAGGTGATGGCGGGGTGCTCGCCAAGCTGAGTCAACCGGCTTCTGCCGGCACCGGTGCCGACGGGGCGTCTGACACAGAATCCATCGTGTGGGAGTCTGCACTTCAAGCCGCTGCCTGGCTGGAAGGGCCGGGTTCCGCATGGCGGCCCGCTGCCCTGAAGCATCTGCGCACCTACGGCAGCTTTGCGTCCACCGCTTGGGTGTGGATCCGGGAGAGCGGCATCAGGCCGGGGGAGGAGGGGGGACGCACGGTCGATATCGACTGGTGCGGCGAAGACGGAAGCGTAACTGCAAGCATGCGCAGCGTTGTTCTGACCCCTGGCGGGAGCGGGCATGGGGCCCGGGCGGCCGGTGATCCGCATGCCGCGAAGCCGAGCGGGATAATGCTGGCTCCCTGGAGCGGCGGGTATGACGATACCGGGACAGCGGCGGCCGGGGCGGAACCTTCGGCAGGCGGGGCAGACCCGGCAGACTTCTCCCCGGAGAAGCTGCTCGAAGATCTTGCGGCAAGCTTCGCGGCCGTTCTGGATATGAAGCGGAGCGATGTCGATCCGGAAGCGCCTTTCACCGAGGTGGGTCTCGATTCGATCTCCGGTGTGGAATGGATCCGCGACATGAACAAGACGTTCGGGGTGTCCGTGACGCTCGCGCAGATTCACGAGCACCCTACCCTGCGGGAGCTGGCCGGCTGGCTGTCGCGGGAGAAGCGGGCTCAGGCGGGGGATACAGAGGAAGCAGCCCGCGAGACTGCAGGTGAGGCTGTCCCCGTTCGGTCAGAGGAGCCGGCGGCGCCAGCGGTTGCCTTATCCGGCTACCGGCCGCTGTCAGCAGGCTCTGCTGCTGCTGCGGACCACTCCCCCCGGAAGCTGCTCGCCAGAAGGGGGCGGCCTGCCAGGAATCCGGCAGATGCCTGGCCTCAGTTCCCTGAGCTCGTCCCGCTCCGGCAGGGCGGCGCCGGCCAGCCTGTGTTCTGGATCCACGGAGGCAGCGGCACGGTCCAAGCGTACCGCACCATCGCCCAGATGACCGGGCGGCCCTTCTTCGGCATCCAGCCCCGCGGCTGGACTGCCGGCCGGAAGCCGCTGGAAGGCCTTCAAGCGATGGCGGCTTACTATACGCATATGATCCAATCCGTACAGCCCGAGGGTCCGTATGATCTCGGCGGGTTCTCGCTCGGGGGCCGTCTCGCTTACGAGGTGACCCGGCAGCTGCAGGAGCTCGGCCAGCGCGTCCGCTCGATCGTCATGCTCGATTCGTATCTGCATACCCCGTACCGGACGGACCTGCAGAGCGAGGCGGCCTACCGAAGGACGCTTGCCCTCCAGGCGGTGAATTCGGCGCTGCTCTCCCTGAGCCCGCCGGGTGCCGGCTCTTGGGCGGAGCCCCTGATCCACCGGGATGAAGTCGTGGACCTCCGTGAGGCCGAGCCCGGCCGCTTCCTCGAGGAGCTGATCCGCCTGGCGGAGGAGCGCGGGCTGAAGACGGCAGATCCCGCTTGGCGCGATCGCGTCCACCGCAGCATCGAAGTCCAGCTCGCTTACGGGTTGGACCGCTACCGGATTCACCCGCTTCCCATCCCGGAGCAGCCGTCTTGTTACTACTTCCGCTGCTCAGGCGGATCATTCTACGGGGAGCTCGAGCCATATTTCACCCTGTCCGCGCCGGAAGAAAGCGCTGCAGCAGGAGATCCGTACTGGGAAGGCTGGGAGGGGCTGCTGCCCAGCTTCCACTTGATGAGCGTGGAGGCCGCGAGCCATTACCAGCTGTTGTCCGAAGTCCCGGCGATGGACGCCATCCGCACGTTCTGCGCCAAACTGTATGCGGGAGAATCCCTTCCGACCCAATCCAAAATCGAGGTGTACTCATGAGCAGACATGGTTATAAGGTATTTTCGGAAGGCAAAATAGCCAATCTTACCCTGAAGAACAGGCTTGTCCGATCCGCAACCGGCGAGAGCAAGATGGAGGCTGACGGGAAGATGGCCCCGTCGATTCTCCAGGTGTACAAAGACCTGGCAGAAGGCGGCATCGGCCTGATCGTCACCGGGGCGATGGCAGCCACACCGACGGCCAAGCGGACGGAGGGGCAAGCCTGCATCTATGACGATGAATTCATTCCGGAGATCGCCCAGATCGCCGAGATCGTGCACCGCACCGCGCCGGACTGCAAAGTCATCGCGCAGCTGAACCATCCCGGCAGACAAGTGCATCACTATGTATCTGCGGACTGCATCGCTCCGTCGGCCGTCGAATCGCCGATTCTGGTGAAGAAAGCGCGCGAGCTTCATCTCGAGGAGATCGAGCGGATCATCCGTTACTTTGCTGATGCGATCATCCGGGTGCAGAAGGCCGGGTTCGACGGCGTCCAATTCCATGCGGCGCACGGCTACCTGCTGAGCTCGTTCCTGTCGCCCTACACGAACCGGCGGACCGACCGCTACGGCGGCTCCGTGCAGAACCGCGCCAACATCATCCGGGATATCGTCTCCCTCGCGCGGCAGGATGTCGGGGATTTTCCGATTCTCATCAAATTAAACTGCGACGACCACGTGGAAGGCGGCATCGGCAAGGAGAATTTCCCTGAGCTGCTGCTGGAAATCGAGAAGACGGGCGTCGATGCGATCGAAGTGAGCGGGGGGATGTGGGACTGTCTGGTCCGGGCAGAAGAGGAGCTCGGCTTCCCGGTCGTTCCCATTCCCGAAGCGCGGACGAAGATCAATTCGCCGGAGAAGCAGTCCTATTATTATGAATATGTCAAAGATATGCGCTTGTCCATTCCGCTCATCCTCGTCGGGGGACACCGCAATATCGAGCTGATGGAGGAGATCATGGGGCAGGGAAGCGTCGATTTTCTATCCTTGTGCCGCCCGCTGATCT
Source organism: Paenibacillus caseinilyticus (assembly GCF_027533645.1). Taxonomy (GTDB): domain Bacteria; phylum Bacillota; class Bacilli; order Paenibacillales; family NBRC-103111; genus Paenibacillus_G; species Paenibacillus_G caseinilyticus. The sequence continues at coordinate 24,732 of NZ_JAQAGY010000013.1, read as the reverse complement.
CCGAACCGGCTCTGCCGAACCGCTGGCTTCACGGAGACGGCCGGGACAAGGCGGACTGCATCTCCTGCAACGCCTGCCTGCTCGTCCTGCACAAGGAATTCTGCTGCCCTTATAAGAAATACGGGAACCTCAAGGATCTGTTCGTCGCCACGAACGCCGAGAATTGGAGAGTCATGTTCAAATAAACCGCGTGCCCCGGGCCTGCGTCTCATCAGGATTGTCGGCCCGGGGCCATCGCTTGCTGGCCAGAAAAGGAACGCTCTAGGAGGCTGTATGGCAAAGTCTATCGTATTCATGTTTTCGGGCCAGGGCTCGCAGTATTACGGCATGGGAAGGGAGCTGTACGACTACCATGCGGTCTTCCGCAAATGGATGGACGAGCTCGACCTCACCTTCCGCGAGCTGACGGGAAAGTCCGTGATCGCACGGTTGTACGATAGGGCGAAGAGTCCCAAGGAGCCCTTCGATACGCTGCTGTACACTCATGCCGCCATCTTCATGACGGAATATGCGCTGGCGCAAGTGCTGATTGACCGGGGAATCCGACCCGATTATGTACTCGGCTCCTCCATGGGCGAATTCGCCTCCGGCGCCACCGCCGGGGTGATCGGCGCAGAGGATGCCCTGCGGTGCCTGGTGGAGCAGGTCAAGGCACTGGACCGCAGCTGCGAACCGGGGGGGATGCTCGCCATCCTTCATGACCCAGGACTCTATAAGGAGTGGCACATGCTGCAAGAGCAGACGGAGCTTGCCTCGGTGAATTTCCACTCCCATTTTGTCGTCTCAGCCCGGCCCGAAGCGCTGGAGAGGATTCAGCGGGAGCTTGCAGGGAAGGGGATCGCCTTCCAGCGGCTGCCGGTTCCGCATGCGTTCCACTCGTCGCTTATCGAGCCCGCCGCTGCCGCCTGCAGGGATTACCTGCGGACGATTCCCATACGGGACCCGCTAACCGGCTATGTGTCCTGTTTGACCGGCTCCGTGTTAACCCGCATTCCCCCGTCTTACTACTGGGATGTGGTCCGAGCCCCCATCGATTTCCGCAGCGCACTGGACAGCCTTCCGGAGGGATCCCGTTATCACTACGTGGATCTGGGTCCTTCCGGCACGCTGGCGGCGTTCGCCAAATACAACCGGGATCCCCGGAACCCGCCGGAGAGCAGCACCATCATGACGCCCTACGGGAATGAATCGAAGCGGCTGGATGCACTGTATGAGGCTTTGGCTTAACGATATAGATAATGGTGGAGGAGAGAAATTCCATGATCCAAATGCCCTCGTTCGTAAAGGACAAATCGTTAGATCCGCTTCATTATCATAGGCTTGCCCGGCAATGGTGCCGGGAGGTCCGCTCGGAGCATGCCGTTTTTTTTGAACCGGACTACCGGATCTGGGTCGTTATGCGGCATAAGGAAGCCACAAGGGTAGACGGGGACTATGCCACCTTCTCCTCGGCCAGCCGGATGGAAACGAACCAGAGCATCGTCAGCATGGACCCGCCCCGGCATACCCAGCTGAGGTCGCTGGTCACCAAGGCGTTCACCGTCCGAAGCATCGAAGGGCTCGGGCCGAAGATCGAATCGATTGTGAACGGGCTCCTCGATGAGGTGGGCGCGCAGGGCGAGATGGACTTCATGAAGGATTTTGCCGACCCTCTTCCTGTGAAGGTGATTGCCGGCATGCTCGGGATGCCGTACGAACATCAATGGCGCAATTACAAAGCGTGGACGAACTCGATCATCAATAAGGACAAACACGTGCTTGAAGCGATGAACGGCTTCGAAGCGGCTTTTCGTGAAGCGATCGAGGAGCACCGACGGGAACCGAAGGAGGATATTCTGCAGCTCCTGCTGGACTCCGAAGTGGAAGGGGAGTATTTAAGCGAAGAAGGTCTGATGGGCTTCTGCTTCACGCTGTTCATCGCGGGGCACTTCACGACCAGCCATCTGCTCGGCAACACGATGCTCTGTCTGGATCAGCATCCGGAAGCCTTCGAAGCGCTGCGGGACCGTCCGGAGCTGCTGCCCGGCGCGCTGGAAGAGGTGCTCCGGTACATGCCGCCGTTCCGTCTCGGACTCAGCGATATTATCTCCGGCCGGACGGTGACGAGCGATGTCATGCTGGGCGAGCACCTGATCCGTGAGGGGGACCGGGTCGTCGTACCGCGGTTATCGGCTAACTTCGATGAGGAAGAATTCGCAGACCCCGAGACCTTCCGGATCGACCGTACGCCGAACCGGCATATTACGTTCGGCCACGGGATCCATTACTGCCTGGGCGCCCCTCTGGCGAGGTTGGAGGTCAGCACGGCTTTGAGATTACTGCTGCAAAGATACCCGGGCATCCGGCGGATCCCGGGCATCCCGCTGAAGCAGGTGGACAGCAATATGGTATTCGGCGTGTCGAGCTTACCGCTGCAGTGGAACTGATCTGACTCCTATTAGAACCTATAAGGCGGCTTTCTATCCTGCTCCGGCAGGAAGGGAGCCGCCTTTTTTGGTATTATAGAATTTATACAATTTCAGGGCGGGGCTTTTCTTCCACCCTGTTTTTGTTTTTGGTAAGGTAGAAGCCAAGTAAGGAGCTCGCCGAACTGCTCGATGAAGACGGGTCATAAACCTGCCTGCTCTTGTATCCCTGCGCTTACACAAAAGAGACATGGGACAACCCGCCGGGTCGTCTCATGTCCTTTTTGTGTGATGGATATATAAAGCAGGTACAGAGGCCTTCGCATGTTATTGGAAAGAATAATGAAGGTTGTACAAGCCCAGGGCAGGCCCGCCGATCAGAATCCGGTAAGTGCCGTATGGCAGGTTGGGAATGGAAGCATCAATCGTGCCCGTACCGCCGAACGAACCGTACGCTCTGGTAAAGACCACTTGTCCGCTTTGGTTGATGACATCGACGTCAGCCGTCTTCCCAGAGAATTGTGAGGTAATGACAAGGTTGCCTCCACCCGTGATTTGCAGGTTGCTTACTGCCGAAGCGGAGGTAATAGGAATGATGGCAAACAAGGCGAAGCAGAGGAACAAAACCGACAACATTCTTTTTTTCATATAACACACTTCCTTTCTTATATTTATACTACAACATTAAAATATCACAAAACAATTAAAATGTAAATGAATAATCCCATCATATCATTTTATAATGTTATAGTATAAATTATTTAAAATATAATATTGATATAATTATGATAATCTGTTATTTTGGGTATGGGGACTTGAGATCACCGAATCGCTGGCCAGCATTCACTCCTCATTACCCCTAATCGATCAGCTGAGAGGGATGAAATTCATATGAAATCCAATCGAAAAATTTTCACGATGCTGCTTTGCTTGTTCATGTTTGCCATGATTCCAATGGCGGCTTCCGCAGCGTATAATTCCAACACGGCTACAGGTCAAGGCAACCTTGTGACTGCGGGCACGGTTGCAAACCTGCATGGCGGGCAGCTGATTCTTACAGAAGTAACAACCGGTAAAGTGGTATTCAAACAATACTACAGTGCTCCGCTTGGCGGACGCGTTGTTGTGGAGTCGGTTAACGGCGTGATTCCGAGTCTGCCGTATGGTACATACCAACTGACTTGGACAGATTCGATTGGCGCTAACCTCAGCATTCATTTCTAAGCATGTATGCCGAACCCTCCTTGCTGCTTCTGCGGCACGGAGGGTTTTTTGAGCTTTCAGCGAAATGATAGGCACGTCATCCGGAGAAGGGAAGAAGGCGGGACATTCCCACTTGCCCCCTTACCGACCACAAGGATAAGCTCCTCGACCGCAGCCTTGCCAAAGTCCCACATGATTGTTCTGGGCAAGCACAAGACGTAAGCGATACGTTCCTTTACGGAGGTGATAGGGGATGGCGGCGACAGCCAAACGAATCCAGCGTCTGGAACAGCTCGGGGTCATCGAAGGGTATTCCGTCAATGGCGGATATCCCTTATGGGACAGGGCCTCATGTCATCGAAGCCCAGCTTCTCCCACTCGCGGTGCAATTCGTCAACTATCATACGAAAGGCAGGGGCACAATGACGTCGGATGAATCCCGCTGGTCTCCAAAACCGCTGATACCGCAACAAAGAGCCCGGAGTATTCCCGGGCTCTTGACTTTTGCCGAATCCGTTAATTGGTTACGCTCCAGAGAGCGGGAACGTTGGCAGGTTCCCAGCCCACTTGCGAGGTGTGGGATTGAAGGGCTTTATACGTTCTGCCTCCATAGGAGACGACAGCGCCTGCCTGGTACAAGACATTCGGTGCCCATGCCTGCACCGAGGAGCTTGTGTCCGTCGTTACGCTCACCGGATTGCTTCCCGCTGACACATTGCCCGCAGCATCTTTGGCTTTGACTGTGAAGGTATATGCCGTATTAGGCGTCAGTCCGCTTACAGTGGCACTGGTGCCTGTTACGGAAGCCGCCAGTACGCTGTCTCTGTATACGTCATAACCGGTGACGCCGGTGTTGTCCGTGGAGGCATTCCACGACAAGGACACGCTCGATTGCGTCTTGCCGGTCGATGTCAGGCCGGAGGGAGCTGTCGGAGCTTGAGTGTCCGTTGTGGGAGCGGTACCCACGCCTACGGCGGCATAAGCCGCTTTGACGGAGCTAACCTGCGTGGAGTTCGCGCCGTACAGGTCGGTTGCCGCTTGAATGGCCGCAGCGCGGATCGCCGCAAAGTTGGACGAAGACGTCAAGTAGAGCGTCAGCGTTCTATAGAAGATTTTGGCCGCATCTGTGCGCCCGATCCCGGCGACCGAAATGTTGTAGTGCGTGCCGCCTTGGGCCAGCAGGTAGAACGCTTTGTTATTCACCCCGCTGTTGATATGGACGCCGCCGTTATCATCGGAGCCTTTGTACAGCTTGCTGTAATGATCCGGTTGATTGTACAGCGTCGGGTTCTCCATCGAACGCAGCGCGTCGCCCGGTCTCGATGGCGTGTAGATATCGTCGCCGATCAGCCAGTTCGTGCCTTGGATGGTGTTGCCAAAGATATCGGAGATCGATTCGTTCAGCGCACCGGATTCGCCCTGATAGATCAGGCCGGCGGAATGCTCGGTTACCGCATGCGTCAGCTCGTGGCCGATGACATCCAGATCGCCGGAGAAGGAGCGGAATTGGGTGCCGTCCCCGTCGCCGTAGACGATCTGGGTGCCGTTCCAGAAGGCATTGTTATAGTTGCGGTTGTAGTGAACGGTCGAGCGGATCAGCGACCCGCTGCCGTCCAGGCTGTCTCGGCCGTGCGTGCTTTTATAATAATCGTACACGACGCCCGCATAGGCATGCGCGTCTACGGCCGCCGGATCGTTCCATACGTTGTCGGTATCGGTAAGCAGCGTACCCGGCAGCGAGGCGCCATAGTTCGCGGAGTACGTCTCAATGCCCCGTCCGCGCGTAGTATCGCGCAGCACGTATTGGGAACCGCTGCCTGAGGTCGTGAAGGTTTTGGTGTCGCCGAGAACCCCGCGTCCGGTGCCGGTCGCATGCTCTAACAGGCTTATTTTGTTCACGATGCCGCCGTTCTCGGCGTTGATGAAATATTGTTCGCGCAGAGGAGCAGGCTCCAGCACGTTGACTTCGGTGATATACACGAGCAGATTTTGTCCCTTGTACGGATACACGTTCAGTTCGGCGGTCTGCGTTCTTTGCTGGCCGCCGAGCTTGCCGGCTCTTTTCTCCGTATCCTTGTTGGCAATGGCAATGGCTTGCTCCGCACTGATCTTCGGGGTGGGCGCAGCGACCGACTGCTGCCCGGTGTCTGGAACCGTCGTGCCGATGTAGGCGGTTACATTGCCTTCTTTGTCGAAGTGAAGCGTTTGGTCCGCGCCGAACACGGGAATCCCTTGGATGTACTGCTTTAACCGTACATGCTGCGTACCCGTTTCTGCATCCTTCACCTTCTTGGTGATCCGGATGTTTTTTTTGCTTTCGCCTACGAATCCCAGCGTATGTTTTTTGGAATCCAGGTATCCCCAGACTTTGTCTTCGAGCGAGAGATTCTTGGGCGCGACCCAGGTTTCGCCGATGAATTTTGGCGCCTTCGTTTCGACCAGCGGTTCCAGGGCAGATCCGTTTCCGGCGGTTTGGGCGAAGGCCGGGGCCGCTGTCAGGGTCATCATGGCGCTCAGCGTGAGCATAGTGAATACTTTTTTCATTAATCTTTCATCTCCTTCGATAGGTGTATTGAGTGGAATATAATGGCATAAGATGCTGCTCGTGGTGAAGTACCGTATCCCTCCTTCGCTGGCCATAGGGCTTTGGGCAGATCTGCTCCCCATCGCTCTGAGCTAAGAAACCAAGCTTATCAAAAGGAAAACCATCCATTCGTTAGGTTCCAAGTATCATGAACCCGGCATGAATGTGTAGGAATGGAAACGTTTTCCTTTTGAGATTAGATTACTGTATAATAAACCTACTGTCAATAATTTTTATATAACAATGTTTGCTGAGGTGTAACATATACAAAACATATTTAATATATTAATGCATGGCACAGCTATGTCCCTTTCAAATTTCCTCGTCCTCATCTGCCGCTGGTTCGAATAATCAATCGTTTGTGGTGTTCTTCACTAGAAAAATCTTCTCCTGTTTTTGATCAAAAAGCTTTATTTTTAGTCCAATACAGATGAATGCAAGCATTAGAAAAGCAATACCGCTATATATAATCTGATGTATTCCCAGCTGGGATAAAAACCAGCCACCTGTTACGGTGCCTAATGCGATACCCAAATTTCCAAAGGATACAAACAAGCTGTTGGCAAACTCAGGTGCTTCTGATGCCTCAGAAGTTAACCAAGTTTGGCTTACAATGAGACCGCCGGTAAAAATTGCCCCCCATACTATGATAAGAACGGTCATTGGAATGATATATGCCCCTGCATAAGATATCAATAAATAAACTGCTCCCATGACCAAAGGATAAGAGATGGTAGTTTTGATCATATTTTTACTTAATAGCTTTGCTGCCTGCAGGTTACCGAAAACACCGCTCGCCCCAAAAAGAATCAACATGGCACTTATTGTTTTACCATTCATGTTCGTTACTTTTCCAAGATATTCAGCAAAATAGGCATATACGGAGTATAATGATGCAAGAATGAAACAAGCGGCTGCAATGGTAAGCCATAATTGAGGTTTCACCAAAACTTTCAATTGTTTCCCGTAGGACAGTTTTTCGGTTACTGGTAGGGATGGTATCCAACTTATAATTCCGATACATGTGATAATATTAATCATTGCGGAAAAGAGAAATGCAGCTTCAAGAGAAAACTGATCCCCAATAAATGAGGTGATCGGAACCCCTAACACCATCCCTACAGTTACGCCTGTAAAAACTCTGCCCACTGCTCTGGCACTTTGTTCTTTGGGGACAGAACTGGCAGCCGCCGCAAATGCAACCGAGAAATAAACGGGATGAAGAAAAGCTGGTAGAACACGAACAATTAATAGCACCGTGTAGTTAGGGGCGAATGCTGAAACAAGATTGGAGATTGCAAAAAGGGCAATGACACCTGCTAAGATTTTTTTGCGGTTTATTCCTGAAAATAATAATGTCATAAACGGGCCCGAAAGCGCGATGATAAGAGCAAACATGCTTACAAGCATACCTGCTTGTGAAACGCTGATTTGGAAATTGTCCGTAATCTGCGGTAGAATGCCCACAACACCTAGTTCCGTATTGATGATTCCAAATATGCCGAGCGCGATGATATAAGTGTGAAATGACTTTTTCATGTGGCTGTAAACTCTCCTTTTCCAAATATCAAATATGGGATGAAATGGCTTTCATGAGCGCGCGTTCACAAGAATATCATGGGTGATGATGGTTTTTGACCGCCCATCTACATGGGCTTATTTAGTGCTCTTCTCATACTTGCCTTCCATCTCCTTGTAGATTACGATTTTATGTGCAAGCAAATTAAGATTGTTCTGAAGTTCAGTCATCTGCTGTTGAACTTTTTTATAGTGATCCTCGAGAAGTATCCTCCTTTCCGTTAGAGTTGAATCACCCTGCTTTCGGAGTTCGGCGATTTCTAGCATGTTGGTGATCGGCATTCCAGTTGCTTTAAGACGAGTTAAAAACTCAATCCAAGTAATGTCTGCTGAAGAATAACAACGGTACCCATTTTCATTGCGTCCAATGTCACTTAGAAGACCTATATTCTCATAGTAGCGAAGGGTGTGGACGCTAAGACCTGTAACAGTAGCGACTTGTCGAATGGTTAATAAATTTTCCATGAATCAAAGTATATACCTTCGAGTAAACTCGAAGGCAAGCATTTTTTATGGGTTCCGTAACGAAGTCTGCTGAGGAAGCCGAAGTGGGCGTATGCTTCTTCACGTGAAATGCTGACTACAGGCACGTTCGGGTGTTTACCAAGGTTCTACACTATCTTCCCAGTTTCTTCTTCCTATGCTAGAATTTAATATTATTGTCCTATTCGCCAGTGAAAGCAGCAGCCGGACGGAAAGGGGAGTACGCCTAATGGTCTTATCGCTTCCGGAAGATAGACAGAGCAGTCAAGCTGCCTGCCAGGTGACTCCGCTTCGGGTCACTTGGCAGCAGTATATTAACTACAGTTACCTGATCGTCGACCAGGCGACGGGGCAGGCAGCGGTTGTCGATCCGGCCTGGGAGCTCGGCACGATCCTATCCGAGCTGGAGAGGCAGGGCGCCGTTCTTACGTCGATCCTGCTCACTCATGCGCACCACGACCATGTCAACCTCGTGGATGCGCTGTGCAGCCGGTTCCCCCATCTGAAAGTCTACATGACTGGACAGGAGTGCGATTTCTACCAATTCGGCGCGCCGGGCCTTATACGGTTGAATGATCTGGATACCGTACATATTGGAGCAACCCCGGTCCGCTGCTTCCTGACGCCAGGGCACACGGCGGGCGGTGCCTGCTACTTGCTGCCGGGCAGCCTGTTCAGCGGGGATACGATCTTCACCGAGGGCTGCGGGATGTGCACGGGAGCCGGGGCGGACCCGGTTCAGATGTTTCACAGCGTGAAGCGGATGCAGGGAATCGCGGATGCGGACGTGCGGGTGTATCCGGGTCATTCCTACGGAATTGAGCCGGGGCAGACGATGCGTTATCTCCAGGAGAATAACATCTACTTTCAGATTGAATCGGTAGAGCACTTCGTGAAGTTCCGCATGCGCAAGAACCAGACCCATGTATTGAACTTTCACTAAGTGATGCGAAGAGAAGCAGGGAGGGGAACCATGAGGGTTTCCCTTCCTGTTTTTTTGGCGTTCCCGTCGATTCGAAAGTTAAATTCGGCATATCGCTGAAATGGAGGCTGAAGTGCGCAGTCTTACCGCTGCTAGAGCATAGGGAGGCGATCTAGCGCGCGAATCAAACGAGATGATTATAGCGGTAATAGCCTGCAGCCCGCATAATAAGCAGGGAACGTACTAGAATGGAGGAACATGACCAGATGAGAAAAGCATCCCGTATCCTGCTTTGTCTGCTGCTGCTGTTTTCCTACGTCCCTTGGGCGGGCGCAGGGCGGACGGAAGCAGCCAGTTTTCCCACCGGTTGGAGCAGCATCGGCTTGGGCGGATCGAGCGGATCCAGCTCCTATGATGCTTCGGCAGGAGAGTTCGCGATAAGCGATTCAACAGGAACCGGTGTTCCGAATCAAGTAGATGAGCAGCTCCAATATGCGTATACTCCGGTAACCGGTGATTTTACGATGATGGCCAAGCTGACCTCATACCCCTATGTGAAGGGGGCCATGGCGGGGATCCTGGCACGGACCAGTCTGGAGAAGGGGAGCTCCTTTTTCTTCGGGAATTACTATGGTACGAATGACCAATATCAGCCTTATGTTTCGTCCCGGCTTACCTCCGACCCGGCGAAAGCGGCAAGCAATTCGGGGTTGAAACAGGGGACCGACAACGTTCTTTATGACTTTGAAAGCGCGCCCAAATACATGCGGGTCCGGAAGCAGGGCGGCGGTTTTTATTATGACCTCGGAACGGTATCCGGGCCGACGATCACCTGGACGCAGATCAACGGGAAGACGATTGCCGATGTGCAATCCACTACATATGTGGGACTGGCCTCTGCCAAGGCAGGTGCAGCAGCCCGGTTCGACAGCGTGACGCTGCTCCATACTTACACGAATTCGCAGACAACGGATGTGTCTGATCTTACGGCGGCGCTGCCTGTCAGCGCAGCGGTTCCGGCTGCGCCAAGCGGGTTAAAGGCAGAAACCGGAGATGCCCGGGTACAGCTGACTTGGGGGACCGTGACGGACGCGACGTATTACAATGTACGACGCAGTCAGACCTCCGGCGGCGGCTACAGCACGATCGCGGAGAAGCTGCAGGCCGGTGCCGGTGCCGCGAGTGCCAGCTATACCGACAGCAGTGTAACGAACAATACAACGTATTCCTATGTCGTGACTGCACTCAATGCTTCCGGCGAGAGCGGCCCATCGGCCGAGGTGCAGGCGACTCCGTCCGGCCAAGGTGTGCCGGCCGCACCGGCGAATGTGACAGCTGCACCGGGCGACGGCGAATTGACGCTGGCCTGGACCAGCGTACCGGGCGCGGCGGCTTATGAAGTGAAGCGCAGTACGACGCCAGGCGGGCCTTACTCGTCTGTGGCCGCCGATGTGACAGGCACAAGCTTCCTTAACGCCGGACTGACCAACGGTACGCTCTATTACTACGTGGTCAGCGCCGTGAATGCCGCAGGCGCCGGTCCGGATTCGGCTGAAGCCGCGGGGAAGCCGGGCAGCTTCCTCATCCACGATACGTTCGAGAACAGTACGCTGGGTGCCCTTCCATCCGGGTACACGGCGCCATTCGGCAATGGAGTGATCAGCGCATTCACGAATACCAACAATACGACGGTAATCCATAACAGCAGTCTGACCAACAGCTACGGCAACACTTCGGGGGCCGTGGCCGATAATGCGACGAATGTACTGTGGATCAATGACGGAGCGGGACGGGGCGGCTTCAACAAAGCCTTCGCGCCGATAACGGCGGAGAGCAAGAAGGGCGTTACCGCCCAGCTGCGGTTTATGCAGACGGCAAGGATCGGGGATTCCTATGTCCTCGAGCTGCTCGACAGCAATAAGAAGACGGCGGTTTCTTTTAACATCAATGCTTCGCCAGTAACCATCTCCGGCAATACTTGGTACACCGTGAAGTATGTCGCCGATGTCGCCGCGGGTACGGCGGATCTGTTTGTGAACGGCCAGTACCAAGGCAATGTGGCCTTTACGACGCCGGTTGCCGATATGGCTTCGGTGAATTTCCGGATGGCCGGATCTTCCTCGGGCCAAGCCTACGTGGATGACGTGACCGCCTATACGCAGGAGACCACGACACCGCAAAGCCTCACAGCCGAAGGCGCGAACCTGCGGGTGGAGCTGAACTGGAATGCGGCCAGCGGGGTGGACAGTTATAACGTCTACCGAAGCGCATCCCAGGAGGGACCGTATGCCCTCGTGGCGGGCAGCGTTCCTTCGAACAGCTACTCCGATACTACAGCGGGACTTGCGAACAATACGTATTTTTATTACAAAGTGACAGGTGTCAACGCAAACGGGGAAAGTGACGTCTCGAATACGGCGGAAGCTTACCCGAACGACGTACCGCCGCCATCGGCTCCGATTACCGGATTGAAGGCAGTGGTTAGAGACGGCCAGCTGACGATCACCTGGGATCCTGTGAAGGATCCGGCCAACCCCAAGAAGGATGCGACCTTCTATACGCTGGAGAGGAGTACGACACCGGCGGGGCCTTATGTCTCCCTGCTCGTGAATGGCAAGCCGAGAATCACCGACACTTCCTACCTTGATGCGGGATTGAACGCCGGTACAACATACTACTACAGACTGACGGCGGGCAATGTAGGCGGATTGGGCGAACCGGTGCTGCTGGGGCAGGTATCCCCTGCGGCTCCCCTGCAGTCTCCGACGCTGCTCAGCGCTGAACCTGGCCGGCAAGGAGTTGAATTGACCTGGTCATCCGTCCCGAATGCCGCTTCCTATCATATTGAGCGCAGCGAGGCTAACGGCGGAGCTTACACGACGGTCGGAACGGTCAACGATACGGGCTATACCGACGCGACAGCCCAGGCCGGCAAGACGTATTACTACGTGGTTACAGCGGTGAATGAACAGCAGGAGAGCCGGATCTCCAACCAGCTGCGGGTGAAGCATGCGGCGGTTGTACCCGGCGCACCGGAGAAGCCGGCAGGGCTGAAAGCCGCAGTGGACGACGGCGGAGTGACGCTGAGCTGGAATCCCGTGCCCGGCGCTGCATCCTACAACATCAAGAGAGCGGACAGCCCGGGCGGAAGCTATACGACGATGGCCGTGTCCGGCGAAGCTTCTTACCAGGACCAAGCGGTAACTAACGGAACGACGTATTATTATGTCGTATCTGCTGTAAAAGCGGGCGGAGAAAGCGTGGACAGCGATGAGATTGCAGCGCTTCCTGCCAAGGTGCTCACGGTAGACAAGCGTGCGGCTGCAGATGGAGTAACCGTCTTCAACACGATCCAGAGCGCCGTGGATATCATCCCTGCGGACAACAGCGTGAGAACGGTCATCTCGATTGCGCCGGGGACTTATACCGAGAAGCTGAAGGTCACCCGGCCTTATGTCAGCCTGGTCGGTGCAGGCATCGACGTTACGTCCATTGTGTACGGCGACTATGCCGGCACTTCGGCAACCACCGGCAAGCCGGGGCATGTCGGCAACACGTTCCTGAGCCAGACGGTCGAAGTCAATGCGGATTATTTCACCGCTGCGAACCTGACCATCGAGAACAGCTCGGGGCCTCGTTCCGACGTGGCGCAAGCCGTAGCTCTGTCGCTGAAGAGCGATATGGCCGTGTTCGAATCGGTCAGACTCAAGGGCTACCAGGATACGCTGTACAACGGTCTCAATGCGAAGAACCAAGGCCGTCACTATTTCCACAACAGCCTGATTGAAGGCGACGTCGACTTTATATTCGGCGAAGCGCCGGCGGTCGTGATGGACAATGTGAGAATGGTGCTCGTCAGCCATACGGGCGGCGGCGGTCACATTACAGCGGGAGCCCAGAAGAATGTGGCGGACAAAGGCTACTTGTTCCTGAACTCGCAGGTAGTGGACGATGCTTCGGCGCAGGGCTCGTACGACCTCGGCCGTCCTTGGAAGGACTATGCAAGGGTAAGCTTCATCAATACGCTGATCGACTCGAAAAAGTTCCTTCCGGGCGGATGGGTGGCTGCCTGCGCAGGGACGTGCAAAACGAGCTACTTCTCGGAGTACAACAGCTATGGCCTAGGAGCTAATGCAAGTGCAAGAACAATGGCCACGCAGCTTACGGGACAAGAAGCGAGCATGACGATACCGGCCATGTTCGACGGCTGGGATCCTTCGACTCCGGTATTCATGCCGAAGGTACAGTATAAACCGGCGATCTCGGCCTCATTCGCAAGCTTCGACAAGGCGAATGGAGCGGATGTGTATGTCACGGTACGCAACGGCAGCGGATACACCCTTACGAGCGTGAAGAACGGCGATACGGCGCTCGATTCATCCGCTTACAAGGCGGCGGGCAGCGGGTACGTCATCCGCAAGTCGTACCTTGCCGGACTGCCGGAAGGAACAGCGAGTCTCACATTCCAATATGACGGCATCTCCGTGCCACTCCTGATTCACATCGTCAATTCAGGCAGCACGGATCTCGGCCGGGAAGTATTGGCAGCCAATGACGGGTGGGCCTCCTTCACGACAGGCACAACCGGGGGCTCTGCGGCGAGCTCAGACAATATTTTCGTAGTAAGCAGCCGCAGTGAGCTTGTCAAAGCGGCCGCAGGGAATACGCCGAAGATCATCTACATCCAAGGATCCATCGATATGAATGTCGATGACAACAACCATCCGGTCGGCCGGGAATACTACGAGGATCCGGCGTATGATTTGGAAGAATACCTGAAGACGTACGACCCTGCCGTATGGGGCAAGAATTCCCCGGCAGGCCCATTGGAGGACGCGCGTGCCAAGTCCCAAGCCAATCAGGCCAGCCGGATCAAGGTCACGGTCGGCTCCAACACCACGATTGTCGGCCTTCCGGGATCGGGTGCCAAGATTCTCGGCGGCAGCCTGAATCTGGACAAAGTCGACAATATCATCATCCGCAACATCGAATTCGAGAATACGTTCGATCACTTCCCGCAGTGGGACCCGACCGACGGGGAGTCGGGCAACTGGAACTCCGCTTACGACAGCGTCTCGGTCAAAGGGTCCACCCATGTATGGATCGACCATAACGTGTTCAGCGATGACGGCGGGCTGGATGATCCGAAGCACACCTACTTCGGGCGCAAATATCAGCAGCATGACGGTACCGTGGACATCACGAATGCTTCCGATCTCGTTACGGTCTCGTACAATCACTTCCACGATCATGACAAAACGACCCTGATCGGCGGAAGCGATGAGGCGACAGGCGATGCCGGCAAGCTGAGAGTTACGATTCATCACAACTATTACGAGAACGCCGGACAGCGCGTACCGCGCGTGCGTTACGGTCAGGTTCATGTGTATAACAACTATTACGCAGGCTCCTACACCCATCCTACCAATCCGTACGTATATTCTTTGGGCGTAGGATACGAATCGCAGATCTATGCACAGAACAACTACTTCGTGAATGATCCCGGCACCCAGCCGGCTGCCATCATTCAAGTCAGCAAAGGAACCAAGTTCACGGACACCGGTTCGGTTCTGAATGGAACGGATGTCAACATTGCGCAGAGTCACGGCGGCTTGCAGGCAGTGGCATGGACGCCGACGCTGTATACCACCTTGGATGACACGAAGGAAGTACCTGTGATCGTTAAGGCGCAAGCAGGTGTGTTCGAGGCCGAAGTGCCTGGAGACGGTACGGGCGGCGAAACCGAGGAGCCGGGAGACGGTGCTGGCGGCGAAACCGAGGAGCCGGGAGATGGTACGGGCAGCGACGATGATGATCACGACAACTCCGGTGGCAGCAGCGGCGGAAGCGCTGCTCCTCCTGCCAGTAATGGGAGCCATACTAACACGGGCAGCAGCAAGCCGGGAGGGGTCAAGCTCAACGACTTCCTGAAGGAATCCGTACAGAATGGCACGGTGCTGGTTACCCTTGACGCTTCCAAGGCGGCTGAATTCATTGCCGGGGCACCGGCAGATACGACTGTATTCCAGATGGAGGCCGGATCCGAAGGAAACACGGTCAAGGTAGAAGTAACTTCCGAACTGTTGAAAGCATTGTACTCGAAGAACAAAGGGGCGATCCTGCAGATCGACTCGGCTAATGGCAGCTACAGCCTTCCGGTGAAGCTGCTGGACACATCAGTCCTTGCCAGACAGCATCTCGTGTCCGAATCCGATGTGAAGCTGTACATCCTCATCAGGAAAGTTCAAGGCGGCACAGCAGAAGGCGTGAAGGGGGCGGCTTCCAAGCTGGGAGCCACGATCCTGGGTGAGCCGGTCTCTTTTGAAATCCTCGTTGATGTGAAAGGCAAGACAGAGGCGATCGACACCTTCGATACCTATGTCGGACGCAAGCTCAAACTGCAGGGTGAGGTGAATCCGCAGTCGGCCGCCGGTGTGATGTATGATCCGCAGACGCAGAAGCTCGTGCCGGTACCGACGCTGTTCGAAGGTGCCGAAGCCACTATGCTGCGCAGAGGGAACAGCATCTACACGGTGATCGAGCATTCGAAAACGTTCGGTGACCTGAACGGTCACTGGGCGAAGAAGGATGTGGAAACGCTCGCCGGCAAGCTGATTGTAGAAGGCGTATCCCCAGCTCAGTTTGCACCGGATGGACAGGTCACACGCGCCGAATTCGCGGCACTCCTGGTACGCGCATTAGGCTTGACGGAAGAGCAGGCGGTTGGATTCGCTGATGTCACAATCAAGGATTGGTTCTCCGGCGCAGTCGGGGCGGCGAAGAAAGCGAATCTGATCAGCGGTTATGAAGATGGTACATTCCAGCCCCATGCGGCCATTACCCGCGAGCAGATGGTTACGATGATGGTACGGGCGCTGAAACTGGGCGGACTGGAAGCGAAGACGCAGGATGGACTGCTGGAGAAATTCTCGGATCACGCGAGTGTTGCCGGATGGGCTAGAGAGGCTGCTGCGATCTCCTTGTCCGCAGGCCTGATCGAAGGAATCTCGGAGTCGAGGTTCGCGCCACAGGACAACGCTACCCGTGCCCAAGCGGCAGTCATGCTGAAGCGCACGCTGCAACAACTGCATTTTATGAATCCATAAGAGAAGAGCTGCTGCCGGCTGGATGCCGGAGCAGCTTTTTTGCCTTAGAATGAAAAAAAGAGCCGCAGCTTACGCAAACCAGCCGATGAATCATAACGAATATTTGCTATCCACCCCTGGCATTTCAGTATAATGAAGTATAATTCAAGGAATCCGGGTCCGGGTTTCTTCTGTAAGGGGGGGCATGCAAGTGACTCTGCAACAACTCAAGTACGTGATAGAGGTAGCCAGCCGGGGGTCCATTAACGAGGCTGCTAAGCGGTTGTTTATCTCCCAGCCGAGCCTCTCCAACGCGATCAGGGATCTGGAAGAAGAATTGCAGATTGCGATATTCGAGCGGTCGAATAAGGGAATCTCGCTTTCCAAGGAAGGGGTGGAATTCCTAGGCTATGCGCGGCAGGTCGTCGAGCAGGCCGAATTGCTCGAGAGCCGGTATCTGAATAGCAAGCCTTCCCCGCAGCACTTCTCGGTATCCACCCAGCACTACGCTTTTGCCGTGAATGCCTTCGTGAATCTCGTCCGGGAATTCGGCCAGGAGGAATACGAGTTTCATTTGCGCGAAACCAAAACCCACGAGATCATCGAGGATGTCAAAAGCCTGCGCAGCGAGATCGGGATCTTGTACCTGAACGAATTCAATTCGAAAGTGATCAACAAACTGCTCAAGGATGCCAATCTGCTCTTCCACAGCTTATTTACGGCGAGCCCGCATATTTTTATCAGCATCCACAACCCGCTGGCCCGGCAGTCCAGTGTGACTGTGGATCAGCTGCAGCATTATCCGTATCTCTCCTTCGATCAGGGGGAGTACAATTCCTTTCATTTCTCGGAGGAGATTCTCAGTACGATGACCCGCAAGAAGAGCATACGTGTCAATGACCGGGCGACGCTGTTCAATCTGCTCATCGGCCTGAACGGGTATACGGTCTCGACGGGGGTGCTAAGCGCCGATCTCAACGGGAATGAAATCATCCCCATCCCGCTCGAGAGTACGGAGACGATTCATGTGGGTTGGATCGCCCACCGGAATATAACGCTCTCCAAGCTCGGCGCCGCCTACATAGAGGCACTGAAGCAGGTGTTTCACTTATGAATGCTCTTTTAACGCGCTTCGCTATAGCCTAAAGATATAGCCAGATATAGTTATATGGAGTTACGTTATAACCCGGAATCCATGTTATCTTTCTTGTAAACCACCGCAGCAGTACAAAAATATGGAATTTGGGGGAGTTTACAAGATGGTCAGAAGCAGTGTATTGGGATACCCGCGTATCGGCAAGAACCGGGAATGGAAGAAAGCGCTGGAAGCCTACTGGTCAGGGCAGCACGACGAAGCCGGGCTGCAGGGAGCATTGCAGGAGATCCGGCTGAATCATCTGCGCACGCTGCAGGAGAAGGGAATCGACCTGATCCCGGTGAATGACTTCAGCTATTACGACCATATGCTGGATACGGCCGCCATGTTCGGCCTCGTGCCGCAGCGCTTTCCCTACGAGGGAGGCGTCGTCCCTTGGTCTACTTACTACGGCATGGCCCGGGGGACGAAGGACGCCACGGCCTGCGAAATGACCAAGTGGTTCAATACCAACTATCATTATATCGTGCCTGAATGGGATGGGAGGCAGCCGGTTCTCACCGAGAATAAGCCGCTGGCTGCCTACCGGGAAGCCAAGGAGAAGCTCGGGATGGAAGGCAAGCCCGTGATCGTCGGGCCGCTCACCTTCCTGAAGCTGTCCAAGGGATACGAGCGATCGGAGACCGATGCCTGCCTCGGCCGGCTGCTCCCGTTATATGTCCAGATCCTCCAGGAGCTCTCGAGGGAAGGGGTCAGATGGGTACAGATCGATGAGCCGATTCTGGTTACGAAGCTGTGCGAGGAGGATCTGCAGCGGTTGAAGAACATCTATCACACGTTTGCAGCGTCAGTACCGGGTATCCGCATTATGCTGCAGACCTACTTCGAATCCGTGGAGCACTACAGCGACATCGTCTTGCTGCCTGTCCAAGGCATCGGTCTGGACTTCGTGCACGGGCGATCCGGCAATCTGGCATCCATCCGGGCACTGGGGTTTCCGGCCGACAAGGTGCTCGGTGCGGGGATCATCGACGGACGCGGCATATGGAAGGCGCCGCTTCGCGAGAAGCAGGCCCTCTTGGAAGAGCTCGCCGGATTAGTGAGTCCGGAGCGTCTCATCGTTCAATCCTCATGCAGTCTTCTTCACGTGCCCGTGACAGTAGAGGGGGAAACTGGACTTGCGCCCGAGCTCAAGAATGCGCTCGCCTTTGCCGACCAAAAGCTGGGTGAGATTGTTCTCCTCGCGGGGGCGCTCACCGGGAACGCCGCTGATCTGGCCGGGGCGCTGGAGCAAAACGACCGGATTCATCAGTCGCTCCAGAGTTCGGAGGCGCGCAATCGGAGCGACATCCAGCAGGCTGTCGCCGCGATCCGCCATCAGCCGCAGGGCCGCAGCCGTCCCTTCGCCGAGCGTCATCCCCTGCAGCAGGAGAAATGGCAGCTGCCGCTATTACCGACAACGACCATCGGCAGCTTCCCGCAATCCGCAGAGGTGCGCAGGGCCCGTCAATTATGGCGCAGGGGGGAGTGGAGCAGCGAGAAGTATGAGGCGTTCATCCGGGAGCAGATCGATGTGTGGATCGAACTGCAGGAGGATATCGGCCTGGATGTTCTCGTGCACGGGGAGTTCGAGCGGACCGATATGGTCGAGTTTTTCGGCGAGAAGCTGGCGGGCTTTGCCTTCACCCGGGGCGGCTGGGTGCAGTCGTACGGCTCGCGCTGCGTGAAGCCTCCCATGATCTTCGGCGATGTGGCCTTCACGGGGGAGATGACCGTCCGGGAGACGAAGTACGCCCAGTCGCGTACCGGCCGCCCGGTGAAGGGGATGCTGACCGGACCGATCACGATCATGAATTGGTCGTTCATCCGCGAGGATATTCCGCGCGAGATCATCGCGTACCAGTTGGCCTATGCGCTTAGACAAGAAGTGGAAGCCTTGGAGCAGGCGGGCATTGCGATGATCCAAGTCGACGAGCCTGCGGTTCGCGAAGGCTTGCCGCTGAAGGAAGAGGAACAGGCCGGCTACTTGGCCTGGGCGGTCCAAGCTTTCCGTATGACTACCTGCACGGTACAGGATACGACGCAGATTCACACGCATATGTGCTACTGCGAGTTCCACGATATGATTCATTCGATTGAAGCGATGGATGCCGACGTCATCTCGATCGAGACCTCCCGCAGTCACGGGGAGCTGATTGACAGCTTTGAACGCAGCACCTACCCGCTTGGGATCGGTTTGGGCGTCTATGATATTCATAGTCCGCGGATACCAGATACGGACGAAATGACGGGCATGATCGAACGGGCGCTCCGCGTGCTGAATCCAAAGTTATTCTGGATTAATCCGGACTGCGGCCTCAAGACCCGCGGCCTGGAGGAAACGGTCCACTCCCTTGGCAACATGGTAGAAGCCACGCGTATCGTCCGCACGAAGTATGCCGCTGCAGCGCATACGAAAGAGTAGGTACATGTAGATTCCCTTCCTGAAATTACTAATTAAAGAAAGGAAAGCTCCCCCCGAGGTTGAACGTCAGTGCGTTCTCCTTCAGCGGGGGCTCGTTTGCGTGGTTCTGGAATGCGGAGAGGGAGCAGGGGAGGCCATTCAGTGTGCTTGGGAACAACACTGCTGCAGATAAGCAGAGAAGCTGGCAATATTCATCTGCATATGCCTGTTGCTGCCTTCGAGCTTGCTGAGCATAATGCCCCCTTCCAATAAGGAGAAGGCGAACGTGGCCAGGGCATCCGCATCCAGATCTGCCTTGAATTCACCACAGCGGATCCCATCGTGAATTATACTTTTCATCATGTCCAGCATCCGGTACATTCCCTGCTGGGCGCTTTGGCGCAAGGCGGGATGGGTGTCGTCACTCTCTACGGCCGTATTCTGCAGCGGACAACCGCCTACGAACGGGGGATTGTTCACAACATCCTCGTAGATGCGGAAAAAGGCGAGCAGCCGGCCTGCAGCGGACTCCTCTTTACCGGCAGCTTCGGAGATTCTCATGCCGACTTGATTGACTGCATACTCATAAGCTTCAAGGGCAATGTCGTCTTTACTGCTAAAGTGGCGGTATATGCCGCCCTTCTTGATGCCGGTGGCGGCAATAATATCGTTCAGCGATGCCCCGGCGTAGCCGAGCCGGTTGAAGAGTTCAGCCGATTTGGCGATAATGTGTTCGCGTGTTTTGTCCCCTTTTTTCATGAAGCCCTCCATACGGATCATAGTCCAATAAGTCATTATAACAAATTTTTGCGGCTGCGCCCTTGTCATAGACTGGAAGTATGCTACAATAAAAGATACCGAGTGGTATCTTTTATTGACGTGAAGCGAAATCACGGAAGATCTGGCAAAGGAGCGTTGCCGTATGTCGGTAAAAGAGCAATTGGAACAAATCAAGGCAGGCTTTATCACGAAAGTGCCCCCAGAGGCCCAGGAGCGGATTCTTCACCATATCAGGGAGCAGCAGCAATCCGGTACCGTTTTTGGTTTGAAGGAAGGGGAGCAAGCCCCGAATTTCACGCTGGGCAATCCGCTTGGCGAGCAAGTCTCCCTGCAGGATGAACTTGGGAAGGGTCCGGTTGTCCTGACCTTCTACCGAGGAGCCTGGTGTCCATTCTGTAATGTACAGCTTAGGGCCTATCAGCAAGCACTGCCTGGGATTCAGCAGTACGGCGGCCGGTTGATTGCCGTCTCTCCGCAGAGCCCCGACCACTCGTTGACCCAGAAGGAGAAAGAGCAGCTGACCTTCCAGGTGCTGAGCGACCCGGACGGGCGTGTCGCCGAACAATACAACCTTTTGTTTGAATTGCCCGATTCTCTTCAAAACACATTCAAACATTCGCTTCGGCTGGATCTTACCGAGTTCAACCAAACCAGCCGCTGGGTACTCCCGGTTACGGCGACGTTCATTCTGGGCCAGGAGGGCATCGTCCGCCGCACCCACGTCAACCCGGACTTCATGCAGCGGATGGAAACCCAGGATATTATCGATGAATTGAAGAAGCTCTGAGCGAAGCTTAACCTGCCATGAGGGCTTATCGATAACGAAGCGTTTGAACACATTGCGCATTCCTTCCCGCCGAATTCCTTACCAAGGAGTTCGGTTTTTTCTATACATAAGTGTCTATATCTCGCCAGGGCTCGATCCTGTCTTCTTATATATCTTATCAACGGGCATCGTCCTGTAAAGGACGGCGAAGCCGTTGATCTTGTATGCAGCCGTAACGCGATAATCAACAGCCCAGTCTGGGTACGAGACCATGCCTGAATCTCATGAAGTTAAAATCGGCGCATTGCTGTAATTTCCCAGATCAGGTATAAGAGAGGAGGCGGGGGCAAGCTTGCCTGCCTCGTACGCAGAGAGGGGGATGAGTCATCCGCACGGCAAACCAAGACCCATCCGGGCAACTAAAAAAGGAGGTATTCTGATGCTGACCGAAATCAAACGAAACCTGTTCCGTAACCTTGTGGCGTCCATCCTGATCTTCGCTTCGCTGCTGACGGCGGCAGGGGCTGCACCGCAGGCTGCCGCTGCGGCTGCTGTATTTCCCGGGGCCCAGGGCTACGGCGTGGATTCTCCCGCCGGACGCGGAGGGGCTGTCCTCAAAGTCACGAATCTGAATGCGGACGGACCCGGCTCCTTCAAGGCGGCCCTTGAAACCAAGGGACCCCGCATTATCGTATTTGAAGTGGGCGGCGTTATCGATCTGAACAAGAAGACGCTGGTGGCTGCCGAGCCGTATGTGACCATCGCGGGCCAAACGGCTCCTTCCCCGGGCATTACGTTCATCCGCGGAGGGTTGCAGATCAAGACCCATGATGTCCTCATGAAGCATATCCGCTTCCGGATGGGGGATGCGGGAGCAGCGAAGGGGAGCGGGTATGAGCCGGATGTATCCACTTACGGGGCGAATGCCTACCATATCGTGATCGACCATTGCTCGTTCGCCTGGGGCGTCGACGAGACCTTGTCTGCTTCGGGTCCCCGGTTCGACGGACCGTCTGGCACGTCCCGGAAGCTGACGTTCAGCAACAATATCATCGCCGAAGGACTCCACGATTCGGTGCATGAGAAGGGGCCGCATTCCATGGGAACCTTGATCCATGATTATGTGAACGATGCGGCTCTCGTCGGCAATCTCTTCGCCCATAATGATGAGCGCAACCCCTGGTTCAAAGGCTTCGCGACCGGGGTCATCGTCAATAACGTGATCCACAATCCGGGCAAATGGGCGATCAGGCTCGGTTATGTGCCGGGAGAGTGGACTTCGTCATCCATTACGCCCCAAGGACCCAAAGTCAGCATCGTAGGGAACTACATGAAGCATGGAGCGGATACGGTCTCCGGACTCGGCCTCGTGGGAACGAATTCGAACAGCGGGGAAGCCTACCTGGCGGACAACAAAGCGCTGGACCGCACGGGGAAGGCCGTGCCGCAGACCTTCGGCGGGGTGAAGCTGCTCGGCATCAAGCCCTCCTGGCCGTCGTCCGGGCTGACCGTACGCCCGTCGGGCGAAGTGCTGTCTTATGTCACCCAGCATGCGGGGGCCCGCCCGAAGGACCGGGACACGGTCGACCGGCGCATCGTTACCGATACGCTGAACGGCACCGGCAGAATTCTGGACAGCCAGAACGAGGTCGGCGGCTATCCGTCAGCCGCTCCGGCCTATCGCGCCCTCGCGGTGCCGGCAGCCGGGATCGACGAGTGGCTGCACCAGTTCTCAGTAGAATTGGAATAGCGGGACCGAATCGAAGCCATGACGAATGAATAAGAACCCCCGTGCCGGCCGGCACGGGGGTTTGCTTATGCAGCGCTTATGCGATTGGATGACTCAAGCCGCTGCCGGCGTGGCCGTATGCTTGTTCCGGTTCCGCTTGCGTGCGGAAGCCTTAAGCCTCCAGATCACGATCCCGGTGATCATCAGGACGAGCGGCATCATGCCGAAGACGAAGCTGATCAGCTTGGTCGCTTCACCGCCCCAGTTTCCGAAGTGCAGGCCTTTCCGCCAGGCATTATACAGATTGATAGCCAGGTCCGGGTCTGTTTTGTACAGCACCTCACCGGTGGAGGCATCCATATATACGGTGCTGTTGCTCCCCGCCGAGGCGCCGAAGCCTTCCTTGAGTCCGATCTGGTACGATTGGTCCGGTTTGAGGGGGAGCTGAATCTTAATCAGCTTGCTGTCAGGATACGATTGCTTGATATAGCCGATCACCTGATCGACCGGAAGCAGGGCCGTGTCACCGGATTTGGACTTCAGGGCCGATGCGGGCACTTCCTCCTTCGCTTTGAAGCCTACCCATCCGGGGATCGATTTCTCGAAGGCGTTGACTACGCCGGTTACCGTGAGGATGAGCAGAAGGGGAATCGATACGATCCCGACCGTCTTATGCAGGCTCATGTTATGCATCAGCCTGCCCCGGCTTCGCACCACCCGGAAGCCGAGCGCCAGCTTGCGGATGCCAGGCCACCACAGATAAATCCCCGTCGCCAGGATGACGAACAGCCCGATACCGATCCATCCGACGAAGGAGGCTGCCTGCGGCTTGCCGATCACGTCAGTCAGTAGGAAGTAGCGGTGCAGATTATAGATCGTCGCGAACGGTTCCGGGCGCCCCTCCAGCACCTTCCCGAAAGCCTCGCCCGTACCCGGGTCGGCATAGATCATCCGGCCGTCCTTGCCGTCCTTGGAGAGATGGACATGGTAGAAGCCGTCCTTCCCTGGCAGCTCGATCCGGTCCGTCTTGAATTCCGGATTCAATGCATTGGCGTTACGCTGGATCACAGCCGCCCCGACATCGCCCGGCGTCGGCTCTTTCTGAACGGGATACAGCCAGCTCTCCACGTCGGGCTCGATCATGATTATACTGCCCGTCGTGCATGTCGTGACGATGAATAGGCCGAGAAGCAAGCTGAGAAACAAGTGGATCTTTAACATGGCTTTGCGCATACGGTTGACTCCCTTACCCCAGTGTTCTTATGTATGTTTTTCTGCGCCGCAACTTCCTGATAATGAAATTCATTCTCATGAGCGATGTGGCAATAAGAATGATAACTATTATCATTCTCAGTGTCAATACTAGATTTACGGATGGAGTATCCGGGGCGGCGGAAGGCAGAATAGTCCATGCAGTGAAATCGCGGATCCCTCCCCACGGGAGGGGGATGAGGAGCTCTCAGCTTGGCTTCCCGATTCCCGGGCATCGCGCCGGGCAGGCGGCTTGCAGCGCGGCAAAAACCCGGCCGAGAGCTCGAGGCCACTGAAAAAGTCCGTCCTATAAAAAAGCACAGCACTTCAAGAAAATTGAAGTGGCTGTGCTTTTTTTGACGTATAATTGAGTCATCACGAAAAGTGGGTGAGACGGATGATCCAAC
>NZ_JAQAGY010000012.1 GCF_027533645.1 Paenibacillus caseinilyticus | reverse complement strand
ACGGATGGGTTCGCAACACCATAGCTTAACGACCTTCCTCACCAGCCGTAAGAATAGTATAGAACGTCTCAGTAAAATTTTCATTATTCTGTGGTGCCCCGGCAGGGGCATGGATGGCTAACGAGTATGTCAGTTTAAGACGTATAATAGGAGAGCCCTCATATTCTGAGGGCTTCCCTTATTCAGTTTTCTTTATCTCACCAGCCCGAGTTCATACTCAATATTATTCTTCTATTAAGCCCAAAAGAGCGAATGCCGCAACACTTTACATAAGTGATATGCTCCTCGCTTGAGTTCGGATTAACATTCGCGTCACTTGTGATAAGGTTCTCCGTAACGATGCTAACGGCGAAAAAACTAGTCAGCGCGTAAACGTGCTGATTTCTCAGTGTCATATTCGTTCTGGCCTAACAAATGACTTAAGTGTGATTCTAAATCTGCTCCCATTTTCGTCGGTGTGCTCTAACTCCAGTTGCCCATTCATCATCTCAGTCAGGTGCCTCGCGATGGAGAGTCCGAGCCCCGAGCCACCTTGGTTGCGATTACGCGACGATTCTACTCGATAAAACCGTTCAAAAATGAGATCTCTCTGGTGAGGATGAATGCCTATGCCCGTATCCTGCACACGTACTATAAGGTTCCCAGCCTCTGCAGTTAAAAGAATCTTAACTTCACCGCCCTGTCGGTTGTAACGTACTGCATTCTCGATCACGTTATGAAAAACGTGGAACCATAGATGTCGACTGCCGACCACATGGATCGTAGGTTGTTGCAAAAGGACTTCCAGCCGTAAAGAAACCTCAAGCGTTCGTGAGATCGGTTTAATTTCCAATACGATATCATTCAGCAACTGCCTCAAATCGAAAGTCTCGTCATCCCCCGGGACATATCTACCATCGGACAAAAGAAGCAAATCTTCAACAAGAGATTCCAGACGGCTTAACATGCGATCCGCAGCAAGTCGGAAATCTTCCATATCCGTAGGATCATCTGGAGATAGAACAAGTACATCCAACTGGGTTCTAAGTATAGCTAACGGAGTGCGCAACTCGTGCGACGCATCGCTAATGAATCGGCTTTGTTGGCGGAATGCAACCTCTAACCGATCCAGCATGGAGTTGAATGACAGGCCGAGGTCGCGCAATTCTTCTTCCCATTCCTCCAAACGTAACCGGGTATGGAGGGTGTGGCTATCGATAACGGCAACTGCCTCGCTCATTTCGCGAACAGGTCTTAAAGCGAGCCCTGCGACCCAATATGAGCTAACCATTCCCGCAATTACAGTGAAAGCAAAGCTGAGCAGCATGTTCGACAAGATCGGGGTGGAGTGAGAAAAGATAGCAAGCAAGCCGGCAAAAATCAAACATAGCATCATAAGAACGGAGGTGGTGTAGAGCGATAATCGAGTACGCAAAGAGAGGCGGTATCTCTTCATTCGAAGCACACCGCCTCAACATGAGCCCCCGAATGCAGACGATATCCCTCACCTTGCACCGTTATTATATAGGGTTCCGTATGATCGGCAAGTCTTCCGGTGGCAAGCTTCCGGCGTAATGAATTTATATGAACACGTACGGTCGTAGTAAACGGGTCGGCATGGGCATCCCAGATGTGCTCAAGTAAAGTTTCCGCTGATATCGTTGCCTTTGCGTTCAATAACATATATTCCAAGATCGCAAATTCCTTGCGGGTCAGCGGCAAGTACCTCCCCGCTTGCATGACAGTTCGAGCAGCCGAGTCCAGTAACAGATCCCGATAAGCAAGGCGAGAAACCTTAAGTGGAGTTTCCCGCCGTAGTTGCACGCGAATCCGGGCCAGCAACTCATGGTAATGAAAAGGCTTTCCGATATAATCGTCTGCCCCTACGTCAAGCCCATTGATAATGTTATGCGACCCGTGACGAGCAGTTAACATGATGATAGAAAGACGGGGTTGTGATTGTCGGAGTCTCTTGCAGACCTCGACGCCATCCATAACAGGAAGATTAAGATCCAGCAGCACAAGATTGTAGCGATTCGCTTCCGCCATCTCCCACCCTGCCGCACCATCCTCTGCGATATCCACTGCATACCCTTCCCGACGCAAGCCCTTGGCCAGCGCCTGCGCCATATCCACTTCATCCTCTACCAGCAAAATCCGTATCATCCCCACCCCCTTATCCAGCAGTATGAATGTTATTTCTATTATAGCGTATTGGATGACTTCTTAACGGGGATGCTACAGGTCGCTGTACGAAGCTGGCGGAATCCGTACCAGGTTCCTCCCCCCCAGACCAGCGTCACCACCACGCCAGCGAGGACAAGATGCTCCCGGAGCATTACGCCCATTGCCGAACCCCCAAGCAAGCTGAGTCCCAAAGTTAGGGTAAATGGCAAGTGGCACGGACATATGAGAAAAGAAACAGCAACCCAGAAAATACCTTTGCGCTTCTGCTGCACTACTTGACGCTCCATTGTAAATAACTCCCTTCATGCATACTATAAGCGATTATAAATACTCCGTTGTCAAATTGATGTTAATTTCCTTTTTAACTTATGATAAGCTTCTTGGTCTATAGGAGATTGAATTACCAAGCAATCTGGCAACACATCCGATAGATATCTGATTGAATTCATTAGGTCTGTCCTCTATGACCTTTTTTTGCGAACGAAATAAGTAATTCCTCCAACCAGCACAATCACAGCGCCTACGCAATAAATGATGGGGTTCATATTGTCGCCTCCTTCTTCGATCAGGATAGTTTCATTGTACGATATGAGATGTTAAATCTTCGTTAAGTCCATGCTGTGAAATGCAAATTGAAATCATTTCACCAGCCATGACAACGCTTGAACGTATGGTACAGGAAGCCCGGCCGGAAGAGCTACCATCATCCCTTGCTCGCCTTTGAGGCGCAATCCCGATTGTGCTTGAATGCAGTCCTTCGTGCGGGAAATACCCACTCTTCGACCGACTCCATTCCCTTCCTCCAGCAAACGCTCGAGCTCTCGGAGGGCACTTGGCTGATGATTTTCTTGTTAGGTTTGCGATCGAGAAATCATGATGGTTTCTTATCGAACGCCTGAATGATCTAAAATCCCGGCATGATGCGCTCAGCAAGCGTAAGTCGGAGGCCGAACGGCAGCTTGCTGAGCGCACTGCCGACCCGATCCCGCTCGACCAAGTGAGGTAGGCTCTCTCCCAGTTCCACCATATGCTTGCCGTCTCCCCCATCGAAACACAAAAAAGTCTGCTTCAAACGCTCGTGAAGCAGATCCATGTCAAGACCATCTGAACCGTCTCCCACAGACGGCTCTCCCCAGCATGCCTCAGACGACAGCCACACGCCTCATAAACGAGTTTTTTCGCAAGATGTGGCTCAGTGTAACTCCCACCACCCTAACCTTACACACGCCTTTTTGGCTGGTCCCCCGGCAAAAAAATTGCCGCTATTTGTGATAAGGGTCACCGCTATGTATCTAAACACAAAGTTACCTTTTGGCCACAAAATATATATCAGTATATAACACAACCGCTCAACAATGTAACAAGGATGATCGACCGACTGGAGCGCGAAGGATTGATTCAAAGAGAAAAAAGCGAAGAAGACCGACGGGGAGCATATGCTGTTCTCACGGATGAAGGGGAAAACCAGCTGCGTAAAGCCTGGCCTATATATGCAAGGGGGATCAAGCAGTATTTTTCCTCCTCTTTATCCGATGAGGAAGTAGAGATTCTGACACGTTCTTTTGGCTTGATCTATAAAGAGCTGCAGTCTTCGGAGGAAAAGGGGGAAATGAATCATGAGAGGAAGTAGCGCTACAGTTGAAAGGGTAATGGTGGCTGAAGACACGACAACGTTCATTACTCGCTCCGTGCCTATATTCAGATTGAATTAGGAGGGGTTCCAGGGGATCGGCATTACGGCTTGTTACGTCCTGCGGATTCCAGACAAAACATTTATCCTCGGGGTGTGCTGATTGCCAACAGACGTCAAATCAGTATCGTTTCGAAAGAGGAATGTGAGTGCATCGCCAATAGACTGGGTCTCCCTGAAATACAGCCGGAATGGCTAGGGGCCAATATGATCATTAGCGGATTTGAGAAGCTCACAGAACTACAACAAGGAGCCAGATTGATTTTTCCGGATGGAACGGGATTGATCTGTGAAGGAGAGAACCTGCCCTGCATTGGACCCGGAAGGGTGATTGAAAAAATGTATAATCAGATCGGGCTTAGCCAGAAATTTGTGTCTGCTGCTAAAAAATCGAGAGGTATCGTTTGTTCCGTGGAGAGGGAAGGCCGGATTTCGGAAGGCGACACGATCGCATTTTTTTAACTCTCATCGCGCATCCCGCCACTAGTGGACCTCCCTCAATCACTACGGGTACAATGCTCACAGGATCAGTTTTGCTTACGGTACCACTCGACAGGGTTGTATCGGAACGCATATCAAAACGAAAGGGACCGTGGAGGTTCTGCTCCAATGGTCCCTCTTAAAGTGCGTGCTTCGTTACATAAATGATACTATAGTAGCTACCTATTTATGTAAAACACCTCTGTCTGACCCTGTCCTTGATTTAAAATTTGCGTCATTTGTGATAAGGTCCCCCCCGCATAATCCGGAACGTGCGGTACACCTGCCCCACCAGCACGAGCCTCATCAGTTGGTGGGGCAATGTCATGCGCCCGAACGAGAGCTTGAGGTCGGCGCGCGCCAGCACCTCGGGGGCGAGGCCGAGCGAGCCGCCAATGACGAACGCTACGGAGCGGCGCCCGTACGTGGCGAGGTCCTGCAGCTGCCGCGCGAGGTCTTCGCTCGAGAGCGGCTTGCCGTCGATCACGAGGGCGATTGTCTGGCTGCAATGCCTGCTAGGCCGGACTTGCTGTGTTTCTTACGACGATTGTGCTTCTTGTTCCAGAACAGCGTCAGCCTCTTCCGGATATACCAGTCGATTTTGTTCAGAAACAGGTTCGCAAACACATCCATCCCGTTGTTACGAAAAAAACGCGTTTATAAAATATATAAGATTACAGGATCGAGCCTGGCGAGACATACATTCTTTCATAAAAATGAACAAAAAAACCGCTCCCCGTTCCCTGAGGAACACGGAGCGGCTTGACTGCGGCCTTAGTGCGAGCCTAGCGCGTTTCCCACCATTTCAAATAAGCGTACGGATTGAGCGGCTTCCACGAGGCGTTCGTGTCATACATGCCGAAGTGCAGATGAGGGATGAATTTGCCGCTCGTCCCGGCCGGACCGTATCCTGTGGCGCCGACATAGCCGATGAGCTGCTCCTTCTTGATCCTCGATCCAAGCTCGATGCCACCCGCATAAGCGGACAGATGCGCGTAATACATCGCGATGCCATTGTCGGCCTGAATGGTCAGCCTCCAGCCTCCGTAGGTGTTCCAGCCTTTGCGGATGACCAAGCCGTCCCACGAAGCGAACACCGGCACCCCTGTATTGGCCTCCATGTCGTTGCCTTCGTGCACCCTCGCCGTCTGGCCGAGCGAGAACATCCTGGCATCCCCGTACGTATCCCCGAAGGGCAGATACGTGCGCCCGAGCAGCGGGAACGTTCCTTCCACGAACATGCCAGGCGACGGTACCGACGGCGCAGCCGGGATGGACAGCTTTTGCCCGACCTGCAGGGCATCGCTCTGCAGTCCGTTCGCTTTCCTAAGATCGGCTATCGTCGTCTCCGTTTTGGAGGATATGGAGTAGAGGGAATCGCCCTTCTGGACGACATACCAAGGATTAACTGTCGTAAGATGCTGCCCGATGTAGATCGTATCGGTCTTCAGCGCATTCCATTCCTTAAGCTGCGCCACGGTCACCCCATACTTGCGGGAGACGCTCCAGAGCGAATCCCCCTTCTGTACCAGATAATGGCGTTCTTTCTTGTAATTCTTGGCGAGCGGATAGACCGCATACGCCGATATCATCGCTTTGCCGGAGGCATTCACCGTCACCGGCGTGTCCAGCGTCACCGGCGTCCCGTTCTTGTATGCTTGGCTAGAGCCCGTCTGGAGCCTCAATGTCAGTTCGTCCTTCGTAATCTCGATGAGGTTCGAGCCTGCCGACCAGGTCACCTTCGCCCCCATCGCTTCGAAGACATCCCTCACAGGGACGACCGGACTCATAGCAGACGCCTCTCCTGCGGCCGTCAGCAGAGCGAGCAGGGCGCCCGCACTCAGCATTCGCTTTCGCATGCCTTTCAACATACGCGTTCCTCCCCTTGGTTTGCGGATATTCTCGAAGTAGGATCCCGCATTTTACCAGAGGATATGAGAGGAGAATATTGCCATGCCGTGACGGCGGGGAGCGTGCATTAAGGCGTCTTCGAGAACGCCTCGATGAACTGGATCACCGCCGGCCCCAGCAGCACGATGAACAGGGACGGGAAGATGAAGAGCACGAGCGGGAACAGCATCTTGATCGGCGCCTTCATCGCCTCTTCCTCGGCCCGCTGCTTGCGCTGCTCGCGCACTTCATGCGACTGCACCCGCAGCACTTGGACCATGCCGATGCCGAGCTTCTCCGCCTGCAGGATCGAGGAGATGAGCACCTTCAGCTCGTCCAGCGGCAGCCGCTCCCGGACCCCGCCCAGCGCTTCGCGGCGCGTCTTGCCGAGGCGGATCTCCTCGAGACAATAGCGGAATTCGCCCGCCAGCACCCCATCCGACTTCGCCACCAGCTTGCTCAGCGCGGCATCGAAGCCAAGTCCGGCTTCGAGCGAAACAGTGAGCATATCGAGCACATCCGGCAGCTCGCGCAGGGAGAGGCGCAGCCGCTGCTTGGTCTTCAGCCGCAGGTAGTAGGCCGGTATGAAGGAAGCTGCAGCTAGACCCAGGCCCCCGAAGAGCACGGTGCCTCCGAAGCCCGCATGCAGCAGCAGGCCGTACAGGCCGAAGGCGGTCGGCAGCAGCAGATACAGCACCGTCTGCAGCAGGCGGAATTCGAGCGTGCCCATGCCGAAGGGCCGCCCGGCCTGCAGCATCCTCATCTCGAGGCGCGACGCCTGGGCTTCCGTCATCCGGCGGCCGAAGTAGCGTCCTGCCGCCTGCCGGCAGCGCAGCAGGACTGCGGCGAACATAGCCCCCGGGCCTATGCCGGCGCGGACCGGACCCTCCGCCTCGCTGTCCCCCGCGCCGCCTCCTCCTTCCCCATCCGGCGAGATCATCGCGAGCCGCCGCTTAACGTGGGTGTGCCGCTGCTGCCAGGAGGTGAAGGCGGCTTGTATCAACAAGATAACCGTAAGAAAGAAACAAAGATACAGCATGCGTTACACCTCGATCGTCGTCATTTTGCGGATCAGCACGAAGCCGATGATGCCTGAGAATACCCCAGCCCCCACCATCAGGAGCCCGACGGGATGATGGAACAGAGAACCGATATAATCCGGTTCGATTACATAAATCAATACGCCCAGCACGAGCGGCAGCAGGCCGATGACGATACCCGAGAGCCGGCCCTGCGCCGTCAAGGTGCGGATCTGCCGCTGGATCTTGCTCCGGTCGCGGATCGTCTGCACGATCGTCTCGAGGACGACGGCCAGGTTGCCGCCGACCTGCCGCTGGATCAGGATGCACTGGACCATAAGATCGAGATCTCCGCTCGGCATCCGTTCCTTGAGCCGCAGCAGCGCCTCCTCCATCGTCGTGCCGTACTGCATCTCCTTCAGCACGATCTCCATCTCGCCGCGGATCGGGTCTTCCGACTCGTCGACGACCGTCTTCAGCGCCTGGGCAAAAGAGAAGCCGGCCCTCAGGGAACCGATGATCGTCGTTATCATATCCTGGAGCCCGTCGTTGAACTTCGCGATCCGCTCCTGCTCCTTGCTCTTCACCACCCAGCGGGGAAGCAGATATCCCGCCCCCGCCCCGAGGAAGAGAGCTAGGGTGGAGCCTGTCGCCAGCAGCAGCACCCCGCCCAGCAGCGCCGCCGCCACCCACTGCAGAAGAATATATTCCTCGGGCCTCAGCTCGAGCCCCGCCCGGCCCAGCATATCCTCGAGCCGGTCCTTCTTCTTCCTCGTAAGCACTTTCTCCCGTATCGTCTGCTTGTAGAGCTGCAGCTGCACGAGCAGGCCGAACTGGCGGCGCCCCAGCTTCCGCTTGTCGCCAAGCTCGAGATAGCGTTGAATTCGGCCCTGCAGCCGGCGGTCCGAGAGGAACACATACTGGAGCAGGGCTGCGGACAACAGGAAAGCGGAGAAGCCGAAGAAAGCGATCAGCAGCCACTTCATCGCCCGTCCTCCTCGACGAAGACGGTCGGCGGAATGTAGATGCCGGACGACTCGAGCCGCTCGTAGAACTTCGGGCGCACCCCGGTCGGCACCAGCTTGCCGATCATCTTCCCTTCCTCGCTGACGCCGAGCTGGCGGTAGACGAAGATATCCTGCAGCACGATCACGTCCCCTTCCATCCCCTGTACCTCGGTGATGTTGGTAATCTTGCGCGTGCCGTCCTTCAGCCTCGACTGCTGGATGATCACGTCGATCGCTCCGGCGATCTGCTCGCGGATCGCTTTGACCGGCAGCTCGATGCCCGCCATGAGCACCATCGTCTCCAGACGCGAGATCATATCCCGCGGGGAGTTCGAGTGGCCGGTGGCCAGCGACCCGTCGTGGCCCGTATTCATCGCCTGCAGCATGTCGAGTGCTTCGCCTCCGCGCACCTCGCCGATGACGATGCGCTCCGGCCGCATCCGCAGCGAGTTGCGGACGAGGTCGCGGATCGTGATGCCGCCCTTGCCTTCGATGTTCGGCGGCCGCGACTCGAGCGAGACGACATGCTCCTGGGAGAGCTGCAGCTCGGCTGCATCCTCGATCGTGACAATCCGCTCGTCGCTCGGGATGAAGGAGGAGAGCACGTTCAGCGTCGTCGTCTTGCCGGAGCCCGTTCCACCACTGACGAACATATTCAGCCGCGCCTTCACGCAGGCATCGAGGAAGACAGCCATCTCCCGGGTCACCGTGCCGAAGCGGGTCAAATCCTCGATCGTGTACGGATCCTTGGAGAATTTGCGGATCGTAATCGTTGGTCCCTTCAGCGCCAGCGGCGGAATGATGACGTTCACGCGGGAGCCGTCCGGCAGCCGCGCGTCCACCATCGGCGAGCTCTCGTCGATGCGTCGGCCGATCGGCGCCACGATCTTGTCGATGACGCTCATCACGTGCTCGTCATCGCGGAACTGCACGTGGGACAGCTCCAGCTTCCCGGCCCGCTCGACGTAGACCTGATTCGGCCCGTTCACCATCACTTCCGTAACCTCCTCGTCGAGCAGCAGCGGATTGATCGGGCCGAAGCCCGTCAAGTCGTTCACGAGCTCGTCGATGACCTTCTTGCGGTCGATCCGTCCGCGGAAGGACTCGTCCTCCTTCAGGATCTCGACGGCCATCGCGTCGAGCTTCCCAATGACCGACTCGACATCTTCCTCCTTCAGTTCGCTGAGCACCTGCTTGTAGAGCCGGTTCTTCAGCTCCTGGTGCTTCGTCGGCTGCGAACGCTGTTCTTTGCCCTGCGGACTCTCCGCCGGCCGGCGCGTGTCGCGGAAGCTCGAGATCAGGTCCTTCTTCGGAGGCTTCCCCTGCGGGGGCTCCTGCTGCTCCTCTACGGTACCTTCTCCCTGTGCGGCCGCTGCCTTGGCCTGGATGCGGTCCATCAGACTCATCGTGAATCCCCCTCTTCTCTCTATATCAATTGAAGTTCAGTTCCATATACATTCTTATATTTCAAAAAAAGGATGCCGGCCCCTTCGTCCGCTGCAGCAGCGACTGCAGCAGACCTTGAGGCTTCGGCTGGAAGAGCGCGATCTCCCGTCTGGAGATGAGCTGCTCCGCCATTTTGAATACTGCCTTGGCGATCTCTGTCTTGGCTTGGCTCAGCACGAAAGGAATGCCGAGATTCAGCGACTGGGAGACGATGCCGAAGTCGTTCGGCACATAATAGGCAGACTCTTCGCCGAGAAGGTCCGGCACATCCGCCGCTTTGATCACGCTCTCCATCGTGGAGCGGTTGACCACGACCTGGACCTTCTCCCGCAGTCCGAGCACCTCCAGCGTCTCCAGCATCAGCTTCGTATTCTTGATCGCCACCATCTCCAGCGTCGTCAAGACGAAGACCTGATCCGCTTTCTCGATGTATTGGATCGTCTGCTCCTGCAAGCCTACGCCTGTATCGATCAGCAGATAGTCATGCTGCGCAGCCATCAGAGAGCACACCCTGTCGATGGCCTGCGGAGTAATCAGGTCCGCATGCTCCGGCCTCTCCGGCGCAGCCATCACCTTGACGCCGCTGCCGTGCCGGATCAGGTAGCTCGACAGCGTGAAGCCGTCCATCGATGCGATGTCTTCCACGACATCGCGGATCGTGAAGGTCGGCGCCAGATCCATCGCGAGGCCGACATCCCCGAACTGCAGGTCCCCGTCGAGGACGCCGATCTGCAGCCGGTTGTTTTTGGAGAGCGCGACCGCCAGATTCACAGTCATGACCGTCCGGCCGATCCCTCCTTTGGAACTGACGACGGCGATGATCTCCCCCCGCTTGGCTCCCGGCCGGTTCTCCTGCTCCGCCTGCCCGTTATCCTTATTCTCCTCCATGGGTGTCCCTCCTTCCGGTCTCCCGGTCTTCACTACGGCTGTGCCGGCAGCGCTCTGCCTTGCAGGACAAGACTCACAGTCCCCAGCTCATCGGCTTGCACTACTTTCGGCGCATCCGCCGCCTTCACTTCCAGCGTCACCGCACTGTACTCGGCATACGGCGTATCTGTGCCCGCCTCCACCATCCGGCGTCCTACAGCCAGCACCCGTACCC
Organism: Paenibacillus caseinilyticus; assembly: GCF_027533645.1. Lineage (GTDB taxonomy): Bacteria > Bacillota > Bacilli > Paenibacillales > NBRC-103111 > Paenibacillus_G > Paenibacillus_G caseinilyticus. The sequence continues at coordinate 196,175 of NZ_JAQAGY010000012.1, read as the reverse complement.
GCTCCAGCAGCACGGACGAGGCGACGGTCCCCGCTCCTTTGTCCGTAGGGGTCCAGATGACATCGACGGTATCCTCCGGTTCGATGAGGTTCGAGACGGACTGCACGAAGTTCACTCCGACCGAGACGCCCCGGTACCCCTCCTTCACCTTGCGCGAGACGAACAGCGACTCATCCCTGCCTCCGGCCAAATGATGGGAGAGCAGCACTTCACCGGCGGCAAGCTCACCGGCGGCAAGCTTGCCTTCCGCTTCCGCTATCGTCCTTACGGCCTGCGGATGCAGCCCGAGCTCGGGGACCTGCACCAGCTCCAGCACGGAGGCATCGAGCACCCCGTTCTTCTTCACCGCGCTTTTGACGGCCACCACCTCTACCATGCTCGCTTGTACGGCTGCGGCCGCATCGTATTTCTTCATATAATTGAAGAACAAAAACGTTGTGCACAGCCCCATCGCCACTGCAGCTGCCAGAATCAATTTGGATCTCATGATGTTCTCTCCTTCATATGTAGTAGCGGCGGGCTCGCTTGCCCGCCTATTCCGTCAGCCGGATGGCATAGGCCCCCTTGAATACCGCCTCGGGGCGCGCGGTTCCCGTTCCTGTCCGTTCGATGAAGATGCCGTCGATATACGTATCCTTGGCATTCATCGGCTTCGCAATATAGAAGTAAGCGAAGCCCGTAATCTTCACATACTTGAGCTGGTTAGACGAGGGCTGGTAGGGCTGGTATACCGGGATCAGGATGATCCGGGAGCAGTCCCGGTGGGAATAATCCCCGTCCGGATAAGGACAGCGGTTGATCCGCTCATTGACCCCGCTCTGCGTCTTGCCTGCAATGTTGCCCGTCTGGGTATCGATAATATCGCCTACTTTCAGCACCTGCTTGTAGCCGTACTTCAGGTTGTCCTCGTAGGTCGCCGCACCGCTCCCGCCCAGCGCCAGAATGCCGAAGTTGCCCGAGCTGACCTCCGTCTGGTCCACCTTCAGCCGGTACTGCCGGCCGAACTCCAGCGGAATCGCCTCATCGATCCCAAGCGGTGCCGCACCGGCCGCCTCGCCCATCGTGCGGATCTCCGCGGCCGCCGTAACCTCAACCGGGGCAGTCTCCCGGCCGAAGAGCCGGGAGAAGCCCAGCGGCACGTCCCGGTGAAGCGAGACGCTGACTCTGCGTCCGAGCTCGATCCGGGAGGAGGTTAGCTGTCCCTCTTCCTCATGGCGCCGCAGCACGGTCCGCACCACTTCATTCACCTTCGCCTCTGACTCCGTCAGCTCCTGGGCTCCGGACAGTACTGCGGCATTCGCCGCCTTCTGCAGGCGGCTCTTCTGCACATAGACCGTGCCCCCGTCGATGACGAGGCCCGTGGCGCCGAGCAGCACGGACAGCGCGAGCGCTACTAGAACCAGCGCACTGCCCTCCTGCCCTTCGAGGAACCTTTTCATCATCGCTATCCCCCTTTCTTTCTGCACATATGAATGTTATTTCCGTTATTCCACCCGGATCGTCGAATCCGCCGCCACCACGGGCGCCGGGAGCATCCCTCCCACCAAAGGCGTAATATAGTTCACCGGGTACTTCAGGGTAATCCGGACATAGTCGCCCGATTTGCGCTGGGCTTGCGGCGGCGTGATCGTCACGGAGAGCGTACTCCCCGGCCCCAGCTTGACATAGCTGCGGGCGAAAGCCGTGATATCGGCATCACTCCGCCCGAGCCCTCCGAGCCGCACCGTCTCCTGGGCCGCCAGATTCAAGTGCAGGTAGGCGTACAGGATCCGGCCAAAATCCACGATGCCGCACACCAGGAACAGCAGCAGCGGAAGCATCAGCGCCAGTTCCGTCATCGATTGACCCCGCTGTTCGCGCAGCAGACGGTGGAGAGGAGTCCGGACGGCACCACACCGCCTTCTTCCGTCGCCTAGTTGCCCTGGCGGCCTCTTCTCTCTCCAGCCATCACGGCTGCGGGCTCTTGTGCCGGTTGCATGGTCTGTGGGCTCTCTCATCCGATCCCCCAGCCTCTCGCGGCGTAACAGAGCAGACATCCTCCCGCTATCGCCGGGCCGTAAGGGAAATACACCGGCGCTCCCCCCTCGGAAGCGGATGTACGCAGCGCTCCCGCCGAAGGCATCACCCCCGCCCGCAGACTGCACAGCGCTGCGTACACCCGCTGCAGCCTCATCTTGGCCCCCTTGCGGAGCAGCAGCACCAGCAGCGCCATGACGCCGCCCGCCAGCGCCATATACAGGGACGCCGTCAGGACGAATGCCGTTCCCTTGAACGCGCCGACCAATGCCAGCAGCTTGACGTCGCCTGCCCCGATGCCTCCGAGAAGATAGGGGATGAGCAGAATGCCGAGCCCGGCAGCGAAGCCCATGAGGGCTTCCATGAGACCGCCCCAGCCTCCGAGCACGGTCTGCAGCGCCAATGCGGCGAGCAGGCCTGGAGCGATGACAAGGTTATAGATCCTGCGGCTTCTAATATCCGTCACTACACATACCGCCAGTACCGCGAGCAGCACGGCATCGGTCAGCATCAATTGTTCCATACGGGTTCCTCCTCTCCGGTTATGGATTCTTCCTGCCCGATGCTTCTACGGATCGCTGCTGCGGCCCGCCGAAGAAGGGGTTCCGCCTCCCGAGCGGAAGGCGGACGAAGATCCTGCATGCTTTGATTTAGCTTAAGGCGTCGTACTGCGGCTCTGTACCGTCGTGAGCGCGTCGGTGAAAATGTTCGTAATCTCGGTCCGCAGCATCACGAGCGTCGCTACGACCGCCACCGCGATCAGGCCCAGAACCAGGCCGTATTCCGTCATCCCTTGTCCCTGTTCTTCCGTTACCAGTGCTTTGAATTTGTTCATCATGTTCGTATTCTCTCCCTTGGGTGCAGTTTATTGTAAGCGCTATTTTTATTCGTTGGTTCCCTGCCGCCAATCCGTGCTCCCTCCAGGGGAGACACTTTGCGCATCCAGCTTGATCCAGCTCGGGAAGGCAAGACTTCCGTCTGCCAAGACTTGCCTATCCGTTTTCTTCCTTAATAACAGGGCTGCTTGTTCCTAGTTCTTTGATCCTACTGCCTTATGGCGTAGTATTGCGGCTCTGTACGGTTGTGAGTGCGTCGGTGAAAATGTTCGTGATCTCCGTCCGCAGCATCACAAGCGTCGCTACGACCGCCACCGCGATCAGGCCCAGAACCAGGCCGTACTCCGTCATCCCTTGTCCCTGTTCTTCGGTTACCAGTGCTTTGAATTTGTTCATCATATTCGTATTCTCTCCCTTGGGTTTGGTTTGGGTTTGATATGTGAATCCGTATTAGCTGTGCTTTATAAAGAACATTTGCGGATGAGTGGTGCTATCCTTCTTCGTCGGCATCCATTATCAGCGAGTCTTCCGTGTCCGTGAGCTTGCACTCGCCTCCGAAGACTTATCTTTACATCGTAGAGCCTTCCGCGCACCTTAAGGCGTGGTATTGCGGCTCTGTACCGTCGTGAGCGCGTCGGTGAAAATGTTCGTGATCTCCGTCCGCAGCATTACGAGCGTCGCTACGACCGCCACGGCGATCAGCCCCAGGACCAAGCCGTACTCCGTCATCCCTTGTCCTTGTTCTTCGGTTACCAGCGCTTTGAATTTGTTCATCATGTTCATTCTCTCTCCCTTAGGTTTGGTTTAGGTTTGATATGTGAATCCGTAGTAGTCGATCTTATTCCTGCGAATTGTACGTGTGAACGGCTTGTTACGTATGGAGCATGACAGTATTTTTTGTTGCCGGTCCGAGTTCATTTGTTCTTAATAACGAACAACTGTAGAGGGCAGTACGATCAAGCTGCCGTCAGCTTCTGTAGTCAGCAAACCTTCCGAGTCCGTGAGCCTGCCACGCTCCGAAGACCTGCGCTTATATCGTAGATCTTCCGTGCAGCTTATGGCGTCGTATTGCGGCTCTGTACCGTCGTGAGGGCGTCGGTGAAAATGTTCGTGATCTCCGTCCGGAGCATTACGAGCGTCGCTACGACCGCCACAGCGATCAGTCCCAGGACCAGACCGTATTCCGTCATGCCTTGTCCCTGCTCTTCGGTTACCAGTGCTTTGAATTTGTTCATCATGTTCATTCTCTCTCCCTTAGGTTTGGTTTAGGTTTGGTTGTATACTTACGGCTTGTCCGTTCTTCGTACGCGTCTGCCCCAGACTTCCCGCCGGAAGTTCTATGACCGACTGGGCCTTCGGGATCAGCGGACCTATGCGGCCCGGCTGCAGGCTCTCCTGCATGCCTACAATAACCAGCGCTTCGTCCAAATACAGCACATCAATGGCATAACGCATGAAGAACGTGTGGATTGAGCGGCAGGGACGGATGTGAAGTCCGGTGCCTGCCGGGAGCTCCTTCGAGAACATCAGGCCCTGCAGCCGCTGCACGAATGTTTGCGCACTGCGCAGGTCTGACGCCAGGATCTCTTCCGTGTCCAGATTCACCAGCTTCATTTTGGTTTCCCCCTCCTTTTCATACAAAATATCCCTGCTTCAGCCGAAAGGAGGGATGGGAGTGCATCTATGTACCCCGTCATCTTTCGGTAGCTGGCTGGCGTTGCGGCTTCATGCCGCGGTAGCCCCTGTAGCTTTGCGTCGCTGGTTTTCACCAGGTTTGCCTTTATCGAGAATCGGCGAATTTTGTCGTCGAGCTCGTTTGATAGCCTTATCTTATCCGGGATTATTCAGAGTTTCTATGAGCTCATAGAACTATGTTTTTCTTCTTGACAGCACTTTTTAATAGGCATTAATCCCTGCATTCCACATTACCCTAAGCACCACTTCCCTTTCCCAAGAAAGAGGCTAACGGCACATAGATCTGCTCCCTTCCCCCTGCTGCTAGGAGGAACCTGCCCTGCCTGCCTTCCCATGGTAAATCCATCCTGACAAAACGTAGGCTGGAAGTACGGGATGCCGTGCCTGCCGAATCCCGGATATGCCCCCCTGCCGTTTGCCCCTTTAGCCTTATGTACCGGTGCAGATATCATGAGGCAAAAGGAAACCAAGGCTCTCATTACCGATTGATGTCCGATGGAAAATAGCGTTGAGTTATCGGGCAGGTGGGGTCTCTACTAGTGCCAACATAAATAAGTGAGATTTCGAAAGGCTTACATACATCAAAAAGCGTCGTCTTGCTGACGGAATTGCATCGGTTCGAAAAGATCTATTTCCACTTTTCCCTTTCATACATCAATGCTAATAGCAAAAAACTAAAAATAAAAATAACTACATAACTTGCCCAGCCCCAAGATAAATAATCAAGAATTATAGTAAGCACTGTCACTAGTCCGGAAGAGAGCAATGCTTTGTCCCCACGCATAATAATCACCTCTTACATTGAATATCTCCTGCACTAGCCATGTCACGCACCTGGACCATGACGGGCTGCCCATTCATGTGCCGCAAGAAGGACGCAGGCAACGCAACAATAATTCCGTATCCGCAGACGCAGCCCGGATGGTATCCCTCTCCACGTATGCCAAAACGGAACTCCGCTCAGGCGGAATTCCGTGGTAGCAGAATTGCATTAGGAGTGTTCACTACAGGCCGGGCGCTGATTTTGCCGCCCTTTCTGCGCTTCTTACGAATCCCAAGGATGAATCATATCCTCCGGACGCACAATGCTGTCGAACTGCTCCGCGGTCAGGTATCCGCTGCGCATGGCGGCTTCCTTCAGCGTGAGCCCTTCCTTGTGGGCGGTCTTCGCGATCGAGGCCGCCTTCTCGTACCCGATGTGCGGGTTGAGTGCCGTCACCAGCATCAGCGACTGCTCCAGATAACGCTGGATCACCGCGCGGTCCGGTTCGATGCCGACTACGCAGTTGCGGTTGAACGACTCCATCGCGTCGGAGAGCAGCCGGACGGACTGCAGGAAGTTATGAATGATGACGGGCTTAAACACGTTGAGCTCGAAGTTCCCCTGCGAGGCCGCGAAGCCGATCGCCGCATCGTTGCCCATTACCTGGCAGACCACCATGGTCAGCGCTTCGCTCTGCGTCGGGTTGACCTTGCCCGGCATGATCGAGCTGCCCGGCTCATTCTCCGGGATGCGGATCTCGCCGATGCCGCAGCGCGGTCCGCTCGCCAGCCAGCGCACGTCGTTGGCGATCTTCATAAGATCGGCCGCCAGCGCCTTCACCGCCCCATGCGTATAGACGATCTGGTCATGGCTCGTCAGTCCATGGAACTTGTTGTCCGACGATACGAACGGCACGCCGGTTTCCTTGGCGATCTCCTCCGCTGCCGTCTCGCCGAACCGCGGATGGGCGTTCAGCCCCGTGCCGACCGCCGTGCCGCCGATCGCCAGCTCCCGCATCGTCTCCACGCTCTGGCGGATCATGGCGCCGCTCTTCTCGAGCATCGCCCACCATCCGCTGATCTCCTGGCCCAGCGTCAGCGGCGTCGCATCTTGCAGATGCGTCCGGCCGATCTTCACGATATCGGCGAACTCTTCCATCTTGGCCTTCAGTGTCCCCTGAAGCTCTGCCAGCGCCGGCAGCAGACGCTGCTCCACCGCGAGTACACCGGCGATATGCATCGCCGTCGGGAACGTGTCGTTGGAGCTCTGCGAACGGTTCACATCGTCGTTCGGATGGATGCGGACCGTCTTCCCCTCCTCCTCCAGCCGCTGGCTCGCGAGGCGGGCAATGACTTCGTTCGCATTCATATTCGATTGCGTGCCGCTCCCAGTCTGCCAGACGACCAGCGGGAACTCCGCGTCCCACTTGCCTTCGATGACTTCGTCAGCCGCCGCGGCGATCGCTTCCGCCTTCTCCGGCTCCAGCTTGCCGAGCCGCTCGTTGGCCCGGGCCGCCGCCTTCTTCAGCACCGCGAAGGCATGGACCACCTCCAGCGGCATCCGCTCGGTTCCGATGCGGAAGTTCTCGCTGCTGCGCTGCGTCTGAGCTCCCCACAGCTTATCCGCCGGCACATTGATTTCGCCCATCGTATCCCGTTCGATTCTGAATCCTTCCAAGCTCCATCACCCTCCTTGAGTTCTCATCTACCTATATTACCCCATTTCCTACTCCTGCCATTCGAAAGAAAATTTGTATTTCGAAACCCTGTATCAAAACCTGTATCAAAATCCCGGCTTCCATTCTCCCAGCCGCCTCTATCTCTCCCATGGAAGGCAACGGGTCATCGAGACTTCTAAGGCGCCCCCATTCTATGAAAGAACAGGTACCAGAACGCCAGCCCGAAACCCGCAGCCCCAAGCGAGACTGCCAGCAGCACCAGGGCCCCGCGAGAGCCTGTCCGTAGAAAATGTACCAGCGCCGCGCCTGCCAGAAGCAGGTCAAGGAACAGGCTGGCATAATAAATGTCCATAATAGTCCTCCTACAAAAGATACGCAGTCAACAAAACGCTGCCTAGGGGATGCAGCACTTCCCATATATTGGTATACTCCTATTGTAAGGGACTTCCTCCACTCCATAAAAGTACTAACTGTGCCTAGTACCCCTTGGGCTGCTAATGACAGCTCGAAAGGCACACCGCCAAAGGCCTTTCGCAGACCAGCCATAGCCTCCGCGGTATCGCGGCAGACTTTCCATGCTACCGAGAACGGCAAGTACGATCCGGGGCCCTTCGCTTACTTTTGGACTCGGCGGCACCCATGTGGTCACTGTGGACGAACAGTTCTATGGAGGTACACCATGAACTTTGGCGCCTTCTGGCGCAATACAGTAAACCAATGAAGGAGGAGCACACAATGCAAAGGCTGTCCACTCTTCATCACCTCCGCCGTGCCGTTGCCGTGATTGCCGTGGTGCTGGTTGTTGGCTTCCTTGCTGCCAAACTGCTGCAGGGACGAACACTCGGAGGAAGCGACCTCATCTCGATTCCCATTGTACTTACGACGCTGTTCAACGTGTTCGCATGGAATTCATCAGAGGAAAAGCTGGATGAAAGAGGCGTCTCCATCGCCAAGGAGAGCGCTTCGATCAGTTATTATGTCCTGCTTGCGGTGCTGCTCCTGCTGGTGGTCATCGGCGAATGGACCGCACGCGGCAGCGGAGAGCTTCACAATGTGCCGCTGTTCGCCGCACTCTGCATCGCTATGGTGCTCCAACCTTGCATCGCCTGGTGGAGGAGCCGCCAATACCGTTAGTCTCCGGCGGTGAACAAAGATACGATGGCAGGGGATTCTGGCGTCTTTCCTTATCAAGTGTCCGCGGGGTTGCAATGATCCATTACATTAAGGTGATGTAGGGAGTGTATGGAATGATGAAAAAATGGCTGTTCGCTTCTCTTGCGGCTGCACTTACGGCAGGCATAACCGGAAGTGCACCAGCCGGCAGCGCGCAGGCTGCTTCGGCAGCACCAGCCGTTTCGACGGCACCGGGTACATTTACACCTCCTGCCCCAGACGACATGAAACCACAAGATAGCGAAAACCTCGACCAGACGATCACCTATAGTAGATTCGGGGCCGCGAGTTTCAGATATAGGGGCGGCGGCGACCTGCGTATTCACATCAAGAACAACTACACATGTTATTACAAAGTAAAGTATCCGAATGGTCTTGGTTACCTGATCGGCAGCAAGGCTTCCGGTACCGTATTAGGTTCTGGGGAGGAAGATGCTTTCGTTCTTAATCCGGAAGATGTCCACGGATCGTCATCGTACGGTTATTACATCATTACCATTACTAATGACACAGGCGCTTCAGGTTCTGTATATGTCAGCGCGGCAACCTTGGAGTAATTCGCATGTAAAGCCATGCCTCCTATGAGAAATGAGATGCGAGCTTGGAAGTGGATCCGGTACGAGTCGCACGGTGCGAGGAAGAGGAATCGCTATGTCGCCCTCCCCTTGAAGATACCGAAAGAGCCAATAACCGTCCTGTGCGCCAGGACGGTTGTTTTATTTGATGAGGCCGAGTGACAGCTGCACCCGGTAATTGCCGTATTCGAGCAGCCGGTCGAGCAGGTCGTTCAGCTCTTCCTGCGTGCCGGTCTGCGCCTTGAACTGGTAGCAGCCGTCCCCCGAGATCCGGTGCGCCTCCGCGATGCACGCTTCCGTGCGGACGAACTCCCTGAACCGGCTGTGATGGGACGCCGACTTCAGGAAGACGGTCACCAGGGCGGTGACGCTCCGGCCGGTACGCTCCGGATCGGTGGTTACCGTATATCCCCGGATTACGCCGAGGTCTTCCATGCGCCGGATGCGCCCGCCGACCGCCTGCCCGGTCAGATGCACCTCCCGCCCGATCTCTTTCCACTGCAGCCGGCTGTTCGTCTGCAGCAGTCTCAGGATGTGCCGGTCCGTCGCGTCGAGGCCCGCCCCGTCCTTGTCTCTGCCCCATTCCCGGTCTTCCATATGGGCTCCCCTCCCTTCATTCTTCACTGCTTCTGCCATCCAGCGGCTCCACAAGTGCCCAATGATATCCCCATTCTGAAATCCAGATTATTCAGGATATGGCTGCAATGAGTCTTATGGACATATTCTCTGCCTAGAGTTTTCTACGTTCCCTTAAGACGCTATAGTCCCATAAATCATATACTTCGTTATGACCACAATATCTCCGGTAGTCATCATTGTCAGTGTAAGTGAACGTACCAATAAATTGATCTCTTACTCGCTTGGAGTCCTCTCTTGATAGGCGTGTGGAGTACCGGTTCATCGTCGAAGCTAATCTTTTGCTATACTCCATGATCCACCTCACTATATCCATGAGACATCGATTCCCTATTCCATAATAATGATTTTCTTATGCGTTGTACATGGTTGAACGGGTGTTGTATCCACTCTCGCCCCGCCTTCCGTTAAGCGATCTACCAGTCTGTGTAAGCACTTGCAGCCTACGCGAACCTTGTGCTATAGTATTACTCCTGTCAAAACAAGGAAGCGGTTGGTAGTCCGATCCGCACGACATTCGAACGGAGGTAGACGCGATCTTGGAACCCGGTCTGCAGAATGCATACAGTGAAGAACTCGAGCGCCTCGAGAGCACGATCAAAGAAATGGATACGCAGCTGACCCACCTGCAGAGCATTCCTCCGTATACCGGAGCAGACCTGACGGAGCAGGTGCTGGAATCCATCCGCGACAACAAGCGCCGTAGCATCGCCCAGGCCCAGCCGGAGCCCTACTTTGGCCGCCTGGATTTCGAGGAAGCCGGCAAAGAAGGAGCGCAGCCGCTGTACATAGGCAAATTCGGCGTGGAGAAGGCCGACTCGCCCGAGCTGCTCGTAGTGGACTGGCGGGCGCCGGTGGCAAGCCTCTTCTACTCGTTCACGGGAGGCGCAGAGGCCGCGCAGTACGAGTCCCCGGACGGCACGATCGAAGGCCTCGTCTATCTGAAGCGCAATCTCGTGATCCGCAAGCAGATCCTGCAGCGGGTTGTCGACACGTTCGACCGGGAAGGCGACGATCCGGCGGTGACCGACGAGTTCCTGCTCTACCGGCTCGGCGAGAACAAGGACAACAAGCTGCGCGACATCGTCTCCACGATCCAGGCCGAGCAGGATGCGATCATCCGGGCCGGCAAGAACAACGCCCTCGTGATCCAAGGGGTGGCGGGTAGCGGGAAGACGACCGTGGCGCTGCACCGGCTCGCCTACCTCCTCTACCATTACAGGGACCAAGTGAAGGCGGAGAAAATGATTATTTTTGCCCCGAGCCGCATGTTCCTCGACTACATCTCGGGAGTGCTGCCTGAGCTTGGCGTGGGGCATATCCAGCAGACGACGTTCGCGGATTGGGCGCTGGATCTGCTGGATGGGCAGGTATCGCTCGCCGACCCGGCGGAACGCCTGCGCTACTGGTTCGGTGTAGGGACTCAGCGGCCTGCACTGGATGAGGCTGCCCCGGGACGGTTCAAGGGCGCGATCGTCTTCATGCAGTGGCTGGGCCGGCAGCTCGATGCTTACGAAGCGGCCGCGGTGCCGGAAGCGGACTTCTCCCCGTGGGAAGGCGCCAAGCTGTCCCGCCGCCAGATCAAGACCTGGTACACGGTAGAGTACAAGCACGAGCCGCTGATGAAGCGCCGCGAACGCGTGCTGGCGAGGATGAAGCGCTGGACGGAGATGGAGCTCGAGAAGGTCTGGGAGGTTCATCTGAAGAAGGAGTACAAGAAGCGCTCCTCCGCCAAGCTTCGGGAGTTCGGCAAGCTCTGGACGGACTTCTCTCCGTTCACCTTCTACAGGGCGCTGTTCGAGGACAAACAGCCGGTCTTCATGGCCGGGGGAGCGGATGACCCTCATGTCTTCCTGCCGGAGAGCCTGCGGGCCGACACCTTGAAGCTCGCGAAGAAAAAGAAGGTGCAGCCGGAGGACCTCGCCGCTCTGATGTATATCCGCCAGCGGTTCCACGGCATTCACGGGGACCTGCGGTTCGACCACACGGTGATCGACGAAGCGCAGGACTTCTCCCCGTTCCAGATCGCGCTGCTGTCGATGCATACGAAGAACGGCTCCTTCTCGATTCTCGGGGACCTGTCACAGGGCATTCATGCCTACCAGGGCGTGCAGGACTGGCAGGAGCTGCTGACGCTCTTCCCCGAGGAGAACCGCGCTTATTACTCGCTGAACCGCAGCTACCGCTCCACGATGGAGATCATCTACTTCGCCAACGAAGTGCTGAAGCGCGGGATCGACACGCCGGCCGCCTTGGCCGTGCCGGTCTTCCGCAGCGGCGAGCCCGTTGACGTGGCGGACGTGCCGGAAGCCGAGCTGCCCGGCAGACTGGCCGCCGTCATCGAAGCGCACCGTGCCCAAGAAGGCGCCGGCACGCTTGCGATCCTGGCACGCACCGAAGAGCGGTGCCGGAAGCTGCACAGCGCCCTGCTCTCGGCCGGATGCGGCGGCGTGAACCTGATCGTGCCTGGGCAGCAGAATTACGAGGGCGGCGTCTCGGTCGTCCCGATCTACATGGCCAAGGGCCTGGAGTTCGACTCCGTGCACCTGACGGACGTGGATCCGCTCCACTACGCGGCCAACCCTCAGGATGCAAAGCTGCTCTATGTGGGCTGCACCCGGGCCCTGCATGAGCTGAAGCTGTACTACAGCGGCGAAGCCTCTCCGCTTGTGGCCGGGGTGGAAGGCGAGTTTGTCAGGCAGCGGTAACCGGGCAGCGGCCTATGCACGAGCCTCTGCATGGCCCCGCTCCATGAGCCGCTGCATGGGCCGCTCCAGGGGCCTTTGAAGTGTCCTATCCTTCCGGCTCGTTCATGCGTCGCTGGCAGGGTCTCCTTGCCCCCAGGCAGTCTGGCATCCCTTTTGCATAGCGAAAGAAGCGGCACCCCCAAGGGGATCGCCGCTTCTTTTTGATATGGGTACGGGCGGACGGAATCATCCGAAGGGAGACGGATGGCTTATTGTTGAGCTGACGGGCAGGACTCTTCAATGATCATAGAGAATATGAATGTACCACTGATATGTTCAGTAGCTTAGATCTTCAAAGGGTGATTGAGAATGGATACTAAAGCGAAGGAAACAAAACCGTCATTACTAAATAGGTTGAAAAAGATGGCAAGGAAACTTAAAGCCAACTTGATGGTGATGTATTTGGCTTATCGTGATCCACGAGTACCCTTGTTTTCGAAAATATTTGCAATTTGCGTTGTGGCGTATGCCTTTAGCCCGGTGGACTTGATACCCGATTTTATACCGATTCTCGGATACCTTGATGATATCATTCTTGTTCCGCTGGGTGTCTATATAGCCATACGAATATTTCCCAAAGAAGTGCTTGAAGAATACCGCATAAAGGCAGAGCAACAAAGAAAATTAGGTAAACCTAAGAATTGGATTACAGGCGCACTCATAATAGCTGTTTGGATTGCATTGGTATTATGGGGTGGTAGGTATATCTATGGACTGTTCTTATAGCTGCTGAAGCAGCTGGAACGATAGCTTAATAAACCGCCCATTACGGGGCGGTTATCTGAAATAAATGGACCGTCTCGACTCCCGGGCACTTTGTACCCCGCTTCACATAAGCCTCCTGCCCGCTATTCTCGAAGGGCAGGCCGTCAAGCACGGTGCACCGGTTTGAGCTCCGGCATCCCGAGCACGGCCGACACATGACACAGCATTCCGTTCGCCAAGAAAATGCTCGTAAGCACCTCCGGATCGGAAAGCCGCGCCCCGCGGAACTTCGCGAGAACCTGCGCCTGAATCTCCCGTATGCCAGTCCGCATCGCCTCGCGGATCCCTTCCTCCGGGATGGTCTGTCCATGAACCTGCAGCACGATCTCCTCGTGGTGGGTTGTCATGAGGAGCTCATAGGCGGCGATCATCTCTTGGAGCAGGCGCTCCGGCGGCGCATGGACGCTGTCGAATACACGAAGTATTCTGGCGAAGGCACGCTGCAGCGCCGCCGTGAACAGCTCTTCCTTGGTTTTGAAAAATTTGAACACATACGGCTGCGAGATGCCTGCCCGCTGCGCGACATGCGCTGTGGTCGCCTTGTAATACCCCCACTGGGCAAACACAGCAACGGCTGCTTCCAGAATGTCTTCCCTGCGGTTCGCCGAAGCCGACTCGCCTTCAGCCGTTCTGCCGGATTCCCGGGCCATGCGAATTCCTTCTTTCTCCTCTAACGGGAAGTGTCGATGCTGAACGTTGATCGATTATTGATTGATCAATTACTATTTCTTTAGCTTAGCAGAAACAAGTGTGTCTATGCAACTCTATTTTACTTCCCCCGATCTGAAATAAACCGATGCAGGCCTCCCAGCTTCGTTCGTTCGAGATCTTTCGTCAACGCTAGCGGATGGCGGCCTGACGCGTGACGCGCTCTGATTGCGAAAGAAGGCTGGAGACAACGAACAAGGAGAGCCCCGCTTAACCCGCGGTAAGAGCTCTCCCTGTTCCGTACTGCGTTCGGTATCCGGGCATCGCGCCCCGCTTTGTTCAACGGGCTGTCGCCAGCCGCCCTTGGCGGGTGCCCTCCCGTCTCAGCGCTGCTCCACCAGATCCGCAAGCTCCTTCACCACATGCGGCGGACGGCCGCCGGTTAAGGCGGCGACCAGATTGCGCGCAGCCAGCATCGCCATATCGTAGCGGGTCTTCGCCGTCGCCGATCCGATATGCGGCAGCGTCACGACATTGGGCATAGCGAGCAGCGGATTATCCGGCTGCGGCGGCTCCGGGTCGAAGACGTCGAGGCCCGCCCCGCGGATGCGGCCGCTCTGCAGCGCTTCGATCAGGGCTGCTTCGTCCACCGTCTGCCCGCGCGAAGCGTTGATGAAGAAGGCCGTCGGCTTCATGAGCGCGAAGTGCTCCCGGCGGAAGTACAGCTTCGTCTCCGCGGTCAGCGGCGTCATCAGGACGACGAAGTCGGAGCGCTGCAGCAGCTCTTCCAGGCAGACGTACTGCGCGCCGAAGCGTTCCTCCGCCTCCGGCTTCCGGGTCCGGTTGTAGTAGAGCAGCTCCATATCGAAGCCATGCACCGCCCGCTTCGCAATCGCTTCTCCGATCCGGCCCATGCCGATGATGCCGACCGTCGCATGATGCACGTCCATGCCGAAGAAGTCCTCCTCCTTCAGCCCGCGCCCCCGCTGCCACTGCCCTTGCTTGACGAAGGCGTCCAGCTCCGGAACCCGGCGGGCAGAGGCGAGCATCAGCGCCAGCACCAGATCGGCTACCGTGTCGTCGAGCACATAGGGCGTATGAGTCCCGATCACGCCGCGGGCCCGCATGGCGTCCAGGTCAAAATGATTGTATCCCACCGAGATGGAACTCACCGCCCGCAGCTTCGGCGCATGCTCCAGCAGCTCCGTGTCGATAGGGCCGCCGGTCGTCAGCAGGCCTTCGGCTTCCTTCAATTCGGCGAGGAGACCCTGCCTGGAGGCCCCGCCGCTTCCGCCCCACATCCGGCACTCGCAGTGCTCCTCCAGATAGGAGAGGACCTTGGCCGGAATGCTTTTGGATATGTATACCTTCGGTTTCGTCACCGCTGCCCCTCCTCTATCTTGCTCCTCAGGAGCCGGGTTAGTCTGCCGCTCCCGCAACGGCTTGGACCGCCTGCTGATCCGCAGGCAGCACCTCGTTCAGCGAACCGGAACGGTAGCCTTTGAGGTCCAGCGTCACATAGGCGTAGCCGATCTCCTTCAGCTTGGCGTGGACCGTCTCCGCCACCGGCAGCAGCTCGCCAAGCTCCGAGGCCGGCACTTCGATCCGCGCCAGATTCTCGTGCTGGCGTACCCGCACCTGGCGGAAGCCGAGCTGGATCAGGAAGTCTTCGGCCTGGTCGATCATCGAGAGCTTCTCGGCGGTGATCGCCTCGCCGTAAGGAATCCGCGATGACAGACAGGCGAACGACGGCTTATCCCAGGTCTTCAGCCCGAACCGGCGGGACAGATGGCGGATCTCCGACTTCTTGATGCCCGCTTCGAGCAGCGGCGCCCGTACGCCCTGTTCGTGAGCCGCCTGCAGTCCCGGGCGGTGCTCGCCGAGATCGTCGGCTATCGCGCCGAAGACGACATGGGCGAACCCGCGTTCACGCGCGATCGGAATCAGATGGTCGAACAGCGAATTTTTGCAGAAGTAGCACCGGTTCGTCGGATTCTCCGCGTACCCCGGAATATTGAGCTCGCTCGTGTGGATGACTTCATGCGGAGCCTGCAGCTCCTTCGCCAGCTCGATCGCCTCGAGCTTCTCCCGGACCGGATACGTCTCCGAATCGGCCGTAATCGCCAGCACGTTCTCCGGCCCCATGAATTCCAGCGCGGCCTTCAGCAGGAAGGCGCTGTCCACGCCGCCCGAGAAGGCGACAACCACCTTGCCCATCGAGCGGAGAATGTCTCCGAGATGGGCGTACTTTTGATCTATTCCAAACTCCATGGATTCCATGGCTATCCCTCCTGCTCTGTTCTTATGACTATGATGTTAGACTGCGGATCGGACGGACCGGCTGCCGGAAGATCCTCTCTTCTTACTAACAAGAACCTATAATTGCTGTACCGCCGTCCTGCGCTTCAGGCGATTCGACCGGAATTGCACACGTTTGCACTCCCGATGCGGTTCCCTTCCCGCTTATTATAGTCGCTTTTGCCCGGAAGCACTAGAGGGCTTCGTATAAAAAGCTAGTCCATGCCCTGGCGGGGCCCCTTCTCCCGCTCCCTGCTTCTCTTCGCTGAACTTCTGCGAGCCGGGCAGTCCGTCATCCAGGGATTGGCGCGCTGCACACAGCGTGGAGGAAGATGCCGATAGGCAGCCGCTGGTGCCAATGCCGGCAATCCCAGATAAACGGCTTCGCCGCACTTTAAGGACGATACGCGTTTATAAGATATTTAAGATGATGGGATCGATCCCTGGCGAGATATAAATTCTTAAATATGAAAAAAGGCAGCCGGCTCCTTCGTCCTAAGGAACCGGACTGCCGCCTACGGCTTGTCCTGGTCTTGCGGCCTTCCATACGGTTCGCCGCTTCTTCCGCTAGCCGAGCAGCTTCTCGATATCCGCCGTCAGCGCGGACGGCTCCGTCCGGGCACTGAACTGCTTCACCGGCGTGCCTTCGCGGTCGACGAGGAACTTCACGAAGTTCCATTCGATATCGCCTGTCCGGGTATCTTCGGGCACATTCTCTACGAGATACGTGAACAGCGGGTGCGCATGCTCGCCTTTGACATCGACTTTGGCGAACATCGGGAATGTGACGTTGTACTTCAGCGCGCAGAACTGCTTGATCTCCGCTTCCGTACCCGGCTCCTGCCCGGCGAACTGGTTGCAGGGGAATCCGAGAACCGTCAGGCCTCTGTCCCCGTAGGTTTCATAGAGCTCCTGAAGCCCCTGGTAATGCGGAGTAAGCCCGCAGGCGCTCGCCGTGTTGACGATGAGCAGCACCTTTTCTTTGTACTCCGCCAGCGTCTTCTCCTGGCCGTCGATCGTGCGGACCGTATAATCGTAAACAGACATGGGTTCATCTCTCCTTGTGATTTATGTACGCCGAACCGGCATCGTTCTTCCGGAAGTTGCTACTATTGTATCACGGGTAGGGCGAGGAAATAAAACCCACCGGTCCAGGAGAACAATAAGGGTGCCTTCCCGTCCGGACGAAGGCTCTACCGGCCGCAGCCCGGCCTCAGCCCGGTTAGAGAAAAAACGGCAGGTCTGCTACAATATAGGAATGCACGATGCACGATACCGCCGATGCCCCGAGGAGGACTGCCGCTATGAATGAAACCCAGTCGATACAAGAGAAATTGGAAAAAGCGATCTCGCTGCTCGAAGGACGTTTCCTGGAGCGCGAGGAGCTGATCCGCCTGCTGCTGCTCGGCCTCATGGCCGGTGAGAACGCGCTGCTCGTCGGCCCTCCCGGCACTGCCAAATCCCAGCTTGCCCGTGCAGTCTCCCAGCTGTTCGGAGGCGGCAAGTGGTTCGACTACCTGCTGACCCGCTTTACCACGCCCGACGAAATGTTCGGTCCCGTTTCGCTGCAGCAGCTGAAGCAGGATCTGTATATACGCAAGACCGAGGGGTATCTGCCCACCGCAGACTTCGCTTTTCTCGATGAAATCTTCAAAGCGAACAGCGCCATCCTAAATGCCCTGCTCTCCATCCTCAACGAACGCGTCTTCTTCAACGGACAGGACAAGCAGGAAGTGCCGCTCTTGTTCCTCATGGCCGCCTCCAACGAGCTGCCCGAGGAGAACGACCAGCTCGCCGCCCTGTACGACCGGTTCCTGATCCGCTACGAGGTCGGCTATCTGAAGCAGATGTCGAGTTACGAGCGGATGTTCCAGCTGCCGGAGGGCCCCCTCCCCGAGCTGCTGTCGCTATCGGACGTGCGCCGGATCCGTGCGGCGGCCGAGACGGTCACCATCCCCGAACCGCTGATCTATATGCTGTACGGGGTCAAGAGCGAGATGGAGACGAAGGAGTATTCCCTCTCCGACCGCCGGTGGCGCAAGATCGGCGGGCTGTGGAAGACGTCGGCCGCGCTCAACGGGCGCACGGAGGTCAACGTATGGGATACCGTCTTCACGCCTCACATGCTGTGGGACTTCCCCGAAGACTTCGGCACCCTGCAGGAGATTTTCCAGAAGTCGTTCCAGGAAGCCCTGAAGGCGGAGACGGAGCGGGAGCTTCCCCTGAAGCGGTACGACCAGACCGCGAAGCACTGGCTCCAGAAGGAAGACGAGCTGCATGCGTTCCAGTTCAAGAAGGAAGTCGGCGCCCGCATGAGCAAGGAAGACCAGGAGAAGGCCAAAGCGAACCTCGAGGAATGCCGTACGGAGCTCGAAGAAACCGCCCGCGAGCTGCGGGGCAAGCTGGTGCAGTGGCTGCAGCGGGAGAAGGACCTGCCGGGCTTCATCCATAACCGCAACTTCCTTCTCCTGCACACGGCGCAGTATGCGGTCAAATACACGCATCTGCGCATCCAGGGGGAGCGGACGCTGCAGAGCCTGCAGGGCTTGTACCGCACCCTGTTCGACCGGGAGATTCCCGGCCTGCAGTACGACTATACGCTGTAGACAAGAGCGCCAGGAGGGATCCCTTTGATCATTCGCGCCGCCCGGATCGACCGCTATGTATTCGATGGCTACGTGCACTCCTCGCGGACGGCCCAGGAGTGGATCCGCCAGGCCCAGGCGCAGACGCCCTGGTTCTCCCTGGAGCTGTTCGCCGATTTTTTCATGTGCTTCTATCTCATAAGTCCCGAGACCGAGCGCGGCTCTTCGGCCTCGCCGTTCCACCGCTGGCTGGTGGACGCGCTGCAGAGGCAGTTCTTCTACCGCACGATCCATCCCCGGACGGCCGGTGAGGTGAACGCTTCGTTCAAGACCGCGCTGAAGGCGCTGATGTGGCTCACCGAGAGCTTCGAGGAGGAAGTGAAGCGCCGCCGCAAGGAAGAACAGACGCTGCGCACGATCGGCCTGAACGACAAGCAGCGCCAGCAGGGACAGGACCAGTCCCAGATTCAGGAGCATCTGACCGAGAAGCAGGTCGAGCAGCTGCGCCTGGTCGGCTACACGCTGCAGCGCGGCAAGCGTAATGCCGAGGAGAAGCAGGCGGCGCTCGACAGCCGCCCCCTCGCCGCCTCCGAGATCGCCGAGCTGAAGGAGCGGGTGCGCTCGCTGCAGGAGGAGCTGCGCACGGACTTTGTGCGGCGGGACAAGCTGCGCCAGAAGCTGCAGAAGGCCGAAAGCGAGCTGGCCGAGCGGGAGAAGCAGCTTGAGCGCCTCACGAAGCGCGAGCAGGAATCGGTCCGCGAGCTCGAAGAGCAGCTCGGCAGCTGGCTGAACCGGGCGCTGCAGGAGTCGCTGGGCCGCGAGGAGACCGAGACGCTCAGCGTGCACGAGCTCGTCCAGGCGAGCCAGCGCGTAGCGAACCGCAAGTGGGGCAGCGATCTCGGCAAGCTGCAGCGGCAGGCGTTCTCGAACTACCAGGCGTGGCTCGAGAAGCTCAAGAAGCAGCCTCAGCTGCTCGCCTTCCTGCAGGAGATCGGCCGGAACGTACAGCACCTCAAGGCGCAGCGGCGCAAGCTCCGCTCGCCCCGCGTACCGGAGAGCTATGACGACCTGCGGCAGTCCGGCGACATCTCGCACCTGCTGCCGAGCGAAGCGAGCCTGCTCGCCGATCCGGATTATGAAGCCTTCTTCATGGTGAAGTGGCTCGAGCGCAAGCTGCTTACCTACAACATTACGGGCTGGACGCAGGAGCCCCAGAAGGGACCCGTCGTCTGCATGCTCGACACCTCCCACTCCATGCGCGGCAGCAAGCTGCAGCTCGCCCAGGTGTTCGTCGGCACGTTCGCCGCCTTCTCCCTGCTCGAGAAGCGCGACTTCCTGCTGATCCTCTTCGGCGCCCGAGGCGAGCTCATCGAACGCCCGCTGTACTGGCGCAAGCCGGACTGGCCGTCGTTCTACGCCCTGTCGCAGCTTGCCTTCGGCGGCGGCACGCACTTTGACGCGCCGCTGAAGCGCGGCATCGAGATTGTGCGCTCCCAGCCGCGCTACGGGGACGCCGACTTCGTCATGGTCACCGACGGCGTCGGAACCGTGTCGCCGCCTGTACGCGATGCGCTCGGCGATCTCGGACGCGAGAAGGACGTGCGCCTGCACACGCTCGTGATCGGCACGGCGCGGCAGCATCTCGTGAGCCGCTACGATATCCTCGGCGTATCCCATGCGGTCCGCTTCGCCTCCGCATGGGAGGCGCAGGCCGGCAGCGAGCTGCTGCTCGATGTGTTCAAGGACGGCCGCGTGCGGCAGCGCTGATGGGATAGCCTGACGCCATAGAAGCGGCTGTACAGGCTCTGGGGCAAGCGGTATGCGGACGGCCGCATCCCGCTTGCCGCCTCGCTCTGCAGGGGGAATGCTCCTTGTCACGGGGTGCGCTTCGTGATATGATGGATACAACAACAAGACCGAGTGCTGGAACACTCGGCCTTCGACAATTGGCTTGGATGGGCACTTCCCCTCCTAGTCATACATGGAGTGAAGAAAACCCACCTGGGCGGTAACCTTAGGGTGGGTTTTTACTTTCTCTTGGAGTTATTGATATAAGTCAGGAGTGCAACGAGAAAGGAGCCGAACGTCAGCATCATCGCGATGGCGTCTTTGACTTCCATGGTCTCACCTCCCTTCTGCACCGGCTGAAAACAAACGCTTACAAGCCTTACAGCCAAGAAGGGACACCAAACCCACCCAAGATTCAATTGTAACCTTATTGTATCACAAGACGAACAAACGAACAAGTGTTCCCTTTTCTCTTTGCTAGTTTTACACACGGAACGGCCCAAATTCAAATAGCGGAACCAGGGATACTGATGAGGCGATAATCGATACCATCCGGTCGATCATCGCCCCATCAAG
The DNA here is from genome assembly GCF_027533645.1 of Paenibacillus caseinilyticus. Lineage (GTDB taxonomy): Bacteria > Bacillota > Bacilli > Paenibacillales > NBRC-103111 > Paenibacillus_G > Paenibacillus_G caseinilyticus. Next base: position 175,396 of record NZ_JAQAGY010000012.1, on the reverse strand, counting down.
CACCACGGGTTCCGCTATTCTGGTGATCGTGTAGCCCTCTGCTCTCCACCCTTGCATCCCGGCATTTCCCCGGCAGTCCGTACAGTTCCAGCCTACGCGAACACGCCGATTCCGCTGCGCTCATGCTCTTCCTCGAACGCCTTCTGCTTCAAGCGCTCGACGACCGTGTCAAGCGATTCCGGGGCGAGCAGCTCTACCGGCGAGATGCCGCGGTCGAACTGCAGGGCATCGCCTTCGAGCACGAGCACGTAGCGGTCCCCGTGTCTTGCGATATGCAGCCGGTCGCCGAAGTCGGCGAGGAGCGCCCGGACGGTCATGTTGCCGAGCTTGACTTTCATCTCTATATCGGGCTTCTGCTCGATGAGCACGGATGCGGCTTCCATGACCTGGGCCGGCTCCCATTTCTCCTGAAGCTCGCGCTGCTCGCTGTGCGCCCAGAGATCCATCGCTTCGAGTTCCTGCTGCTTCTGTTCCTCGTTATGCTCGTAGACCTGCTCGACGTACTGCTGCACGAAGTCCATCACCTGCTCGTTCACAAGCTCCGGCATCGACTTCTCATACTCGACGAATTTCAGGAAGTCCTCAAAATAGTTGGCGTGCGAGGACTGGTGGATTTTGAGCTCCCAGTTGTCCACCATGCCCGGCTCCGGCATATGCGGGTACATGATCGACTTCATGTTCTTCGCCGAGATCGCCATCTCCACTTGGTTCAGGAGGCTGCGCTCGTCGGTAATGCGCGCGATCTTCTGCTCGAAGTCGCACTTGAACACGAAGAGGAACGGTTCGTCGAAATACTGGTTAAGCCTCGCCCGCACCACGAACATCGCACCGCCCCGGATCGCGCTCGTATCCATGTACGTCGTCACGAGTTCGTCGGCATGGCCCATGAACTGGTCGATGTTCTCCGCCGTCTTCAGCCGCGCGAACAAATTATAGTTCGGGTTGCTGTCGAGGTCGTACCCCGGCTCGGCGATGAAGCGTCCGATCTTCGTCGGCACCTGCTCCGCCTTCGGATTGCGCTCGGCTTTGCGCTTCGCCGTCTTCGCGAATTCCCCGTCGAGAAAGTTGCTCAGCTCGCTCTCCGCGTAGTCTTCGCCGTCCATGGTCTGGTAATGCTTGCTGCGCTTGCCGCTCTCTTCCCCATCCACCTGGATGACGAAGAAGGATATATAGTCCACATCGAATTTCATCGTGTCAGCTCCCTTTATGTATCAAGGTTACCGGCTCCGCGTACTGCTTGGCTATCACTCTGCCGCAGGCGTATAGGAAAGGCCGGACCCCTAGTATACTATAGGGAATGAGAGGTTCATAGAGGAAAAACTTCGAACATTTGCTCCCGCCGCGGCCCGACCGAGATCCAGCGGACCGGCACCCCGATCAGCTCCTGCAGCCGCAGCACATAGCGCTGCGCCGCTTCGGGCAGGTCGCTCATCGATCGCGCGCCGCTGACATCGCTCCGCCAGCCCGTCAGCCGCTCGAGGACAGGCTCCGCCGCCTCCAGCTCCCGGTTCAGCGGGAAGGAGCTTGTCACCTCGCCGGCGATCTTGTAGCCGGTGCACACCGGAATCTCGTCGAGGTACCCGAGCACATCCAGGTTCGTCAGCACGACTTCGGTCGCCCCCTGCACCATGCAGCCGTACCGGGTGGCGACGCCGTCGAACCACCCCACGCGGCGCGGCCGGCCGGTCACGACTCCGTATTCGCCGGCCGATCCGCCGAGCCGGCGCAGTTCTTCCGCCGCGGCTCCCCCAAGCTCTGTGACGAACGGCCCCGTACCGACGCAGGAGGAGTACGCCTTCGTCACAGCCGCGATCCGGCGGATCTCGTGTGGCGGGATCCCTGCGCCTACCGCAGCGAAACCGGCGAGCGTCGACGAAGAGGTCGAATACGGGTAGATCCCGTGGTCCGGATCGCGCAGCGCGCCGAGCTGGCCTTCGACAAGCACGGAGCTCCCCCGCCGCAGCGCTGCATGCAGTTCTTCCGTCGTATCGCTCAGATACGGCAGCAGCCTCTCCCCGGCACGCATCAGCTCATCCGTCAAGGCTGCGGCATCCAGAGGCTCGCGCCCGTAGAGATGGCCGAGCAGCACATTTTTGCCCGCCAGGGCGGCCTCGATGCGGGCTTGAACCCGCTCCCTGTCCGCCAACTCCCCTGCCTGCAGCCCCAGCTTCGCATATTTGTCCGCATAGAAGGGCGCGATCCCCTTCCGCGTCGAACCGAACCCCTTCGCACCGAGCCGGTCCTCTTCCAGATTATCCAGCAGCGCATGATAAGGAAGCACAAGCTGCGCGCGGTGGGATACCTTGAGCTGCGGCTCCGGCACGCCTGCCGCCCGGAGCGCATCCAGTTCATCCAGCAGCGCCGAAGCGTTCAGCGCCACACCCGGCCCGATCATATTGACGATGTGCGGATGGAATACGCCGGACGGCAGCAGATGCACCGAGAACTTGCCGTATTCGTTGATGATCGTGTGCCCTGCATTATTCCCTCCCTGGAATCGGACGACGACATCCGCTTCGGCTGCGAAGCGGTCTGTCACCTTGCCTTTGCCCTCGTCTCCCCAATTCGCCCCTACGATCGCCGTTACACTCATGATCATTCGCTCCTTTGTTCCCGCCGGGAACTTCGATTCGGGAGTTGCTCTCTCCCCTCGTTCCCGATTATAATCCAAGAATATACTATAAAAATAATCATGATTTCTCATACCCGTCATAAGTGAGGTTTATATCCCAATGATTGCAAATATGGAATGGTACCGGGTGTTCTATACGGTGGCGCGAACCGGCAGCTTGTCCAAAGCGGCCCAAGAGCTCTACATTACCCAGCCTGCCGTCAGCCACTCGATCAAGCAGCTCGAGAAAGAACTCGGCGGCCAGCTCTTCTTCCGCTCGTCGAAAGGCGTGCGGTTAACCGGCGAAGGCGAAGTGCTCCATTCGTACATCGAGCAGGCTTATCATCTCATGGAAGCGGGGGAACGCCGCATCGGCGAGATCCACGGACTGGAAGCCGGAGAGGTCCATATCGGGGCGGGGGATACGCTCTGCAGGCACGTGCTGCTGCCCCGCCTGGAATCGTTCCGGGAAGCGTACCCTGCGGTGAAGGTGTCTGTGACGAACCGGACCACAGCAGAGACGGTGGCCCTGCTGAAGGAAGGACGGATTGATTTTGGCGTCGTGCATCTGCCGGTGCAGGACCCGCAGCTCGATGTGCAGCCCTGCCTGCGCATCCAAGACTGCTTCGCAGCGGGGAGACGGTATGCGGCGCTGGCCGATCCCGCCGCTCCGCTCACGCTTGAGTCTCTGCTGGGCTATCCCCTGATCCTGCTCGAACAGGGGACGAGCACACGGCAGCATCTCGACCGCTATGCGGCCGCGCAGGGACTCACCCTGCAGCCGGAGCTCGAACTCGGCAGCATGGACCTTCTGCTGCAGTTCGCGCGCATCGGGATGGGCATCGCCTGCGTGGTCCGTGAATTCGCGCAGGAGGAGATGCAGCGCGAAGGCCTCGTCGAATTGCCTCTCGCCGTCCCGATTCCGCCGCGCGAGGTGGGGCTCGTGACGCTGCAGGGCGTCCCGCTCTCCGCGGCCGCCCGCGAATTCATGGCCGGGCTGACGCCGATGTGAACATGGTGCAGCCTATTACCTCGTAATCCGTTCCGCCGCAGTCCGCAAACCGCAAGACCAAAAAAAGCCTTTCCCCGCCGCGGGGAAAGGCTGATACGCTTGTGCTGTATACCGTGTATTCACGGCACGAGGTTTACCGGATCACGCCGCAAGAGATCCGTGCGCCCGAGTTGCCGGACGGATCCGTCTTGTAGTCATCGGCTTTCTCATGAAGGACGAGCGAGGTGCCGCCATCCTTCAGCAGGGAGGTCGGCTTGCCCTTCTCGAGCGTAAGCCCCTTCATCACAAAATCCGCTTTGGCCATGCCGTTCGCATCGGCCTCGATATTCGGCATATCGCCTGCGTGGGCGCCTTCCGGATTCTCCGTGCCGTGCTTGCGGCCACCCGGGTTAAAATGGGCCCCGGCGCTCTTGAAGTCCGGGGCTTCGCACTTGCCGCTCTCATGCACATGAAATCCGTGCACTCCCGGCGGCAGGTGGGCCGCATCGAGCTGGATCCGCACACCGTCGGCCGCTTGGCTCAGCTTCGCTTTGCCGATGGACGTGCCGCGTATACCAATCAGCTCCACCTCGCGGACTTCTTTGGACTCATAGGCCATGACGGCTTCGCTCCCGCTCTTCTGCACCGGTTCGTGATAATGGCTGGAGTCCGCCTTGCCGCCGGATCCGAACCAAGTCCCGGGGGCGCCGTCGCAGGCGCTCACCAGAAGCATCGCGGACAGGAGAACTCCTGCGCTTGTGTAACCTTTCACTCTCTTTTCCTCCTTCGGTTTCCAGAACCTTACACCTCCCATTGTTGCCAAAAGAAAGAGAGCTAAACCCTGCCCGGCGGATGCGGGATCGGCATGCCTTAGAGAAGCGCGCTGCTGAACCCGCATCCGCTTGCGTGACGATGCGTCCGGCGGCACTGCTGCCGGGGACCGCGCCCGGACAACGCAAAAAAGAGCCCCGCCGAAGCAGCGGAGCCTTCCCTTTCCTGTATCGCCATCTCTCAGTCTTTCAAACGCGCATCCGGCGGCGGTCCGCTAAGGAACGGGTTGCGCCACTCCATCAGCATCGCGTAATTCAAGGACTCCTCATCCTCGAGATAGCCCGGGACGAGCTTGACCGGCGTCCGGCCGCAGCGGAGCAGGAACGTCATCACCGGGTCCTTCAGCGTCCCGTCCAGCACCTGATTCACGTACGCTTCGGCACTCATCGCATCCGCATGGCGGTGATATCCCGGCAGCCGGCCGCCGCCAAGTAGCCGCTGCACGCCAAGCCGCACAACCACTTCGTACATCGACAGCATCATCCACCGGCCCAGCCCCAGCTTGCGGTACGCGGGCCTGGCGCAGATGTCGACAATGTAGAGCGTGTTGCCGTCCCTCTTGTGATTGCGGATATAGCCTCCATCCGTGATCGCTTGCCACGTATGGTCCCCGTCCTCCGGATCGTAATCGACCCGCAGCCCGGTCACCGAGGCGGCCAGCTCGCCGCCAATCTCAACACACAGAGCGCCCTCGGGGAACAGCGTCACGTGGTGGCGAAGCTGCTCTTCATTCCACCACAGCTCCGAGGGGAACGGAGGCGGGAAGCTCTCCTGCTGGATGCGGATCAATCCGGCAAAGTCCTCCTCCGTATAAGAACGGATGACGGCATGCACGGGCTTGTCCCCGTCAAAGACGTACATCTCCTTGCGGTAGAACGGGGTTGTCATGTGCCTTACGCGCCTCCTTTGCCCGGCCGGCCCCTTAGGACCAGTCCGTGTAGAGGTCCGTCCGGCGGTCCCGCCACGTCGTGACCGACCCTTTCTCCCGCACCTCGTGAAGCAGCGACAGATCGAGATCCCCGGTAATGACCATATCCCCGTTGATCTCCCCGGCCGTCATGACACCTGCGGGAGGGAACGGCACGTCGTTGGGCGTAAGGATCGCCGCCTGCCCGTAGTTGCCGCGCATGAAGTCGACGGTTGGCAGCGATCCGACGGTCCCGGTCGTCACGACGTAAATCTGGTTCTCGATGGTCCGGGCGTGGCACGTATAGCGCACGCGGTGGAACCCGTGCTTGTCGTCCGTGCAGGAAGGACAGAAGATAACGTCGGCCCCCCGGGCCCGCGCCATCCGCACGATCTCCGGGAATTCCATGTCGTAACAGATCAGCACGGCGATACGGCCCTTGTCCGTATCGAATACATGGAGGGCATTACCCGCCGCCATGTTCCATTCCTTGACCTCGGTCGGCGTAATGTGCAGCTTGCGCTGCTCGGCGACGCGTCCGTCCGGATAGAAGAGGAACGCCGTATTGTAGAGCCGCCCGTTCTCCGAGATGATGTGCGTGCCCCCGATCAGGTGTATGCCGGTGTCCGCAGCCAGTGACCCGAACAGCGCCAGATACCGCTCGGTATACGAGGGCAGCTCGTCGATGGACAGCGCTTCCCCGGTGCCGTCTCCGCGGCCGACCGACATGAGCTGCGTGGTGAACAGCTCCGGGAAGAGGACAAAGTCGGCCTCGAACTCCGCAGCGGTCTTGACATAATGGGTCACCTGCGCGGCGAACTCCTCGAAGCTGCCGATCGTATGGAGATGATACTGCACGGCAGATACTCGTATTTTCATGGGGTATTCTCCCTCATATCCGTATGGTCGTTCTCCTGCGCATGCTCCGCGGCCCCTTCGGCAATCGGATCGAAGAACAGAATATGCGGCTTCTTCACGCACCAGGTCGTCATGCAGCGGAGCCCTTCCACCTGCACGGTCTTCAGCGGCTCCAGGAACTGGCCGTGGAGCTTCTCCGTCATCCGGTGCAGCTGCGCGGCGCTCGCCAAATACCGCTGTGTGCCGTCCGGCAGCAGATACTGTCCGTCTCCCAGCGGCCGCACGTGCGCCTCCATCCCGATATCCGACGCGAGCCGGGTGAAGAGAAGGCCTCCGGGCTTCAGCACCCGCCAGAGCTCCCCGACCATCTCGCCAAAATGCCTGTCGTCTTCGGCAAAATGAAGCACGGCGGAACAGATCACGACATCGAAGGTATCGTTGGCGAAGCTGAGCTTCTCGAGCCCCTCGGCACGAAAGCGCTCTTCCTGCAGGCGGGGGCTCAGCCCCGCTGCCAGCTTCCGGACCTCTTCAACGGCCGCCGGACTGCGGTCCACGGCGTAGACGTCATAGCCCTCCCGCAGGAAGAAGACCAGGTTGCGCCCCCCGCCGCAGCCCGCATCCAGAATCCGCATGCCGGGCTGGATCCGCCCTTTGAGCAGCTGGTCAAACAAATAGATGTCGATTTCTCCGAAATGCTCGCGCACGTTCATGCTCCGGCTCACTCACTCTCCAAATGTTGGCGTTGATCGAGGATTATTATACCACCGGGAGGGCCCGAACACCACGGTATACCGGGCGGGGAGCCGCGAAGGAGGGGACTGCCGTGCGAACCTCGGAAGCCAGATAGACGGCTTCGCTATCCTTTACGGACCATGCGCGTTTACTTAGAAATATAAGAAGACAGCATCGAGCTCTGGTGAGGTATCAATTCTTGTATCTCAAGAAAAAAGAGCCGTCCGCGGTCCACTCCCGCCTACAGCTCTTCTCCCGTCTCCAGCAGGGTCTTCAGTCCCGCCAGGATCCCCGGCCATCCTCCGTCCGTCCCCCGGATCGAATCCTCCGTGCGAAGTTCGCCGGTGACCGTTATGGTGACCCGGCAGACGCCGGGCCGGCCTGAAAGCGGCTCCCACTCCCATAGCAGACGACCCTCAACCTCAGGAAGCCCTCCCGCTGGCGCCTCCGGACTCTCTCCCCAAGTCAGTTCGAGCCGGCGGGAGGGCTCAGCCGAGAGGACGGTTCCGGCCGCGGCCAGGCTGCCGTCCGCCCGTTCGAGTCGGTATGTCGCAGGAGGCGGTCCGTCCATCACCAGCCGGCAGCTCCTCCAGTAGGAGGCTGTCCGCTCCGGGCTCCGCAGCGCTTCCCAGATCTCACCGGGTCCGGAGCGGATCAGCGTGCCATACGTCAGCCTGGGAAGCTTGACGGCGCTGCGCCGTTTCTCCTCCTCCAGCTGCTTCTTCAGCTCGCTGAGCCTGCCTTCCCGGGTGTCCGCAGGTCGTCCAAGCAGCGGCTCGAGCAGCGTCCGCAGCTGCCTCGTGTCCGCGTAATACAGCTTCTCCCGGCCAATCTGCCGGGAGGTCAGCAGCCCGGCCTCGCCGAGGTGCTTCAGCTGCTTCAGCACCAAAGCCCTCTGGACCTCCAGCTCCTCCGCGAGGACGCTCACCGTGCTTCCGGGCGCACCGTTCAGCAGCCCGATCAGCTGCCTCCGCTGCGGATCCGCCAGGGCCGTTATCATCGCATTGTCCTTGCTCTGTACGGTGGACATCCCGCACCGCTCCTCCCTCTTCCGAACGACATAGCCGCCCCTTTGCCGTATAGCATGCGCAGGAAGGCCCAATTCCATTTAGGGGAGGAAAAGGCGCCAGGATGCCGGCGTTCCCGCTTGTATCCGTCCTACCTGTCTGCCGGTCTTAACCGTTCCTGCTCGTTCCGCCCAAGACCGCCCCTTCGAACCTTTCCCTGGCTTCCACCACTTCCTGGTGGTGGGCCTTCGCCCACAAATGCAGCGCCTGAAGCGGCTCGATCAGGGTCCTGCCGAGCGGGGTCAGCTCATAGTCAACGGCCGGGGGAACGGAAGGATGCACGGTGCGGACGATGAGTCCGTCCCTCTCCATACCCCGCAGCGTCTCGGTCAGCATCTTCTGGGACACGCCCTCGATCCGGCGCTTCATCTCCCCGTACCGCTGGCTGCCGTTCTCCAGCGCGTAGATGATCAGCGGCTTCCACTTGGTCGCGATCACATCCAGTGCCAGGCTGTAGCTGCACGCTGCGGCGGAGATATCGGTCTCCGGCTTCCCGTCCACTCTCATGCTCATCCCTCCATGGCGCACCTTGGGGTGCCTTACCCACTCCAAAGTGCCTTCTTACTTTAATTTAGTGGATGAGGTATCGTTTGTCTAGCAAGAAATGCCAAACAGATACCCATTATCCCCTTATATAGGGAATGAACAGGAGCGATGAACATGAACGTATTTGAATTGAAGGACACTTTTGGACTGGAAGGCATCCGGGCGGGGGAACGGGCTAAGCCAGTACCGGGACCGGGAGAAGTGCTGGTACGCATCAAAGCGGTCTCGCTGAACGCCAGGGATCTCGGGGTGGTCGGGGGATTCTATGTGGGAGCGGAGGCGCTGCCTCTCATCCCGGTCTCGGACGGGGCCGGGGTGGTGGAAGGCTTAGGCGAAGGCGTGACGCGCGTGAAGCCGGGCGACCGCGTCTGCCCCATCTTCGTGCAGGAATGGGTGAGCGGAACCCCTTCACGGCAAATGCTGGGTTCCACCCTGGGCGGGCCCAGGGATGGCGTGCTAGCGGAATATGCGGTGTTCCCGCAAGAAGCGCTGGTGCTTGTGCCCGAGTACCTCACGGACGAGGAAGCCGCCGCCCTGCCCATCGCCGGACTGACCGCCTGGCATGCACTGGTAACCGAAGGCCGGATCCGGGCCGGCGAGACCGTGGTCATCCAAGGCACCGGCGGCGTAGCCTTGTTCGCGCTCCAGTTCGCGAAGCTGCACGGGGCTCGCGTGATCATCACCTCGGGCAGCGACGCCAAGCTGGAGCGGGCCGCGACGCTCGGCGCCGACTTCGGGATCAACTACAAGACGCACCCGAAGTGGGAGCAGGAGGTACTCCGGCTGACCGGGGGGATCGGGGCGGACCATGTACTGGACCTCGGCGGGGCCGCTACGCTGAACGCCGCCCTGGCAGCCGTGCGTCCAGGTGGACGCGTCAGCATCATAGGCGTCCTCTCGGGTACGACCGCAGAGGGCGTGGATCTCATCGCTGCCATTCAGAAGAAAGTGACCCTGCAGGGGGTGAATGTGGGCAGCCGCGAGATGTTCGAGGATATGAACCGGGCACTGCGTGCAAGCCGGATCCGGCCGGTCATCGACCGTGTATTCCCGTTCGCCGAGTCGGTGGAGGCGCTGCGCTACCTGCAGCAGGGCGCCCACTTCGGCAAAATCTGCATTCGCCTGTAAGCGGGCTGACGGACTGATGGAGCGCTGGCCCAAGCCTTTCTCCCGGCGCGTCTTGTGAAACTTAACCAACTCAAAGCAAACTTCTGCGGGATGCAGGCATACGAAAGTCGTTTGGCCTCCCTTCTTTGGCCGTGTTTCACATTTTGTTCTCTCTCGTGTTTGAAAGGAAGACGAGGGACGATGCGCGTTTATAAGATATATAAGATTACAGGATCGAGCCCTGGCGAGATATAAACTCTTATATATTGATAAAGAGGGCTCGAAGGCCCTCTTCATTCATCTTATTTCAAATAAGTACCTGTTTCCCCAATTTTACCTTTGCCGTTAAGTACGTACACTCTTGCATTTCCTTTGCCGGAGCAGTTTAGCGTGATACTGCCGTTGGATACTGTTTTGGTATCGCCGGTAACTGCGTCGACATAGGTTCCGTTCGGAATTCCCGTGAAAGTCGCATTTCCAGAAATCGTCACCAGGACAAAGCTGTCGATCCCTTTAGACGTATCTGTAAATCTTCTTTTGAACGCCAAATCGCCGCTTACATTCTCCGTGGAGTACTGGCCTTTTTGCAGGGCCGGAACGGCTCTTCTGATCAGGTTTAAGCTTCTGATGTGCTGCGCCAGAGGATATTGAAGCGCTTCCGCAAGCGTGCCTGTCGCATTCGTATACTTACCGTAGTCTGTTACCGTCACGCTGCCTTCGATGCGGTCTCCAAAATAAGCGCGGCCCGTCGTGCTTAACGGAGCGTTCGGACCTACATCAATCACTTGGCCTTTCTGGAATTCTACTTCACTGCCGTAGAAAATCGTCGGTATGCCCCGGAAAGTGAACATGAGGTTCAGATTCTCCGCCCAAGTATCCTGCGTTCCGGCGAATCTTTGATTCTCCGGAGCTTGGTCAGGCGCATAGTCATGCGAATCGACGTACGTTACGTTCCAGGTTGCATCATTGTAGTATTGGTCTCCGCTTTTCATGGCGAATGCTTCTCTTGCCGTCTTAAATGCCCAATGCATCGGGAAGTCGATCACATCCATGCCCGATTTCTTCGAGTAGTCCGGTGTATGATAGTTGTTGCCGTTCAAGAACGCGTTGTTCGATGTCGGTTGTCCTGCCGTCGTTGAGTTATCGGCCCATTGTTGTTCAACGGACGCCTTATTGGAAGCGTAGTCATCCTTGCCGTCGCCCGGATAGGATTTCGATTCTTTCCACGTATAGAATGGCGTCGAAATCGCTGGAATGCCGCTGTTCCATACATCCCGATAGCGGGTAGCCACTTCGCCGAAGATAAAGAAGTTCGAGCCGCCTCTTTCCTTCCATGCAGGCAAGAAATATTTATTAAAATCATAACGGCTCACATGTTTCAACGTGTCGACTCGAAAAGAGTCAACTCCCATATCGATATACTTGTTGTAAACGTCTGTCAAGTAGTGGGCAACTTTCGGTTCTTCCGTATTCAAATCCACGCAATCCCCTGCAATCTGCCCTGTTTGTACAGTGTAAGATTCCCAGGAAAGACTTTTCTCGGTGTGGTATATATTGTTGTTCATTCCCTCAGTCTTCATCAAAGCGATTCTTGCCTGATACTGCTGATCGGGTGTCATGGAATCGTAGTTTGCCGGCAGCTTATCGGTAATTTTGATCATGTTATTGACTGTGTCCGGTTTAGTCGGGTCTTTCTTGAACAGGGGGAACAGGTTCTCTTCACCGAAATTGCCGGTATGATTGAGCACGATATCCTGAATAATTTTGATCCCTTTGGCATGAGCCGCATGGATCAGATCCTGGTAAGAAGCACCAGCCGATTCATACCGCGGGTCCACCTTGGCAAAATTAATCGCATGGTACCCATGATAATCATAACCGCTGGCATTTTGCACGACCGGCGAAACCCAGATCGCGCTGAAGCCAAGGGCTTTAATGTAATCCAGCTTTTGAATTAGCCCCTTAAAGTCACCGCGCCATGCTGGGTCTGAATCGGGATTCTTTGCCTTGGCATCATCCCAGGCATGCACGTTGTTGCTCGGATCGCCATCATAGAATCGGGAAGGAAGAACGAAATAAATCGTGTCCTCGCGGAAATCGCCGCTGTTTTTTCCAATGTTATAGACGAAGCTTTGCGTTGTCTGATTGCCAGCGCCGTCAACCACCAGGAATTTCAAAGTCGTTGACTTGGAAATCAGGATCGATGGTCCGGTCAAGCCGGCCGATGCATTACCGGAAATATACGTCGGGGAGCTTTTTGTCGGCTCGGTGCCATCCATTGTATAGTAGGCTGTTGTTGTTGCAGCCTTATTATCTTTCACGGTAAAGGATACGGTTACCGCTGTCTCGGAGCGTCCCACTGGCAAATTCGGCGTGATGCTGGGAGGCTGCGTATCGGCATTCGGGTCGATCACATAAGAGAAGGAGCTTACGCTTCCTGCTTGACCGGCTGAATTGACTCCAAATGCTTTGATAGTCTTCGATGAAGCAACTGGAATCGCAGATGTGTATAAGGTCGACGATGTCGTAGGCGTAGAGCCGTCCGTCGTGTAGTAAATTTTATCTCCATTGGTGGTGCTGGATAACGTTACCGTTTGGGCGGAGTCGTATGTTTTGGGCTCAGGCGAGACGGTAATCGCTGGAATTTTAGGACTCTCCGGATTGACATCGTACCAGACGTTATCGTTGTAATACCAGCCCTCTTTGGCACTGCGGGACAAATCCGCCGATTGTTTGCCGCTGCCGTCATTAAAAATCAGGCTTGTGCTTGTGGCTCCGGCAATGGTATAGCTGTACCAGCCGTTGCCGTCCGAATTCATCAGAATACCCGGCCATGCGCCGCTCGTTGGAACCGATGCCGGAACCAAGTTCCAATAGTGGATTCTGACCGCTGAATTCCAGGTCGAAGGTTTTTTGATATGCACCGTTAACCCGGTTGCCTTCGGCTCAATAACATAAGCGAAGCTGTTTATACTGCCTGCTTGACCGTCTGCGTTCACTCCGAACGCCTTGATGGTCATCGACGATGACACTTGAATCGCCGAGGTGTATAGTGTTGACGATGTCGTAGGCGTAGAGCCGTCCGTCGTGTAGTAAATCTTATCTCCGGCGCTAGTGCTGGTTAACGTTACCGTTTGGGCGGTGCTGTATGTTTTCGGCTCAGGCGAGACCGAAATCACAGGAGTTTTAGGGGATGTTCCCCCTGACACAACGGTCAGATAATCGATGTTAATATTCCCGCTGTCTCCAGAATCATATTTATATGCGATCGTATTAACCCCTGCATGTAACGTAAGAGATTCCGTTTTGTCCCCCCACGTATCCCAATTGGCCAAGTTTGGCAGAGTCGTCTTTTGGACGGCTGATCCATTGACGAGGATCGAAATCGTTTTGGCGCTGCCTGTCGCATTGGCATAGCGGAGCGTTGCATCATAACTTCCCGCTGAAGAAGCCTGCACGGTAAAAGTCGTTGTTGCGCCGGCCGTTTCGTATCCACCGATAAAGCCCGTTCCGGAATACCCGCTGTGATTGGTGTTCAGCTTCGTGCCGCCAGATAATGCGGCATTCTCTGCCTCGTATTTTCCATTGGCCGAAATCGCCGCCGTCCAGTTTTTACCGCCATTATTATCCCATTTATCCGTCGGAGCCGTAATGTGATAACAATAGATTATGGTGGAACCCTCGGGAACACTGAGATTTGCGGTAAACGTAGTCCCGTTCTTCGTCATTGCCGTATCCACCGAAGTCGTCCAATTGTTCAGCGACCAATGCAGCGTAACAGCTGACGCTGTCGTATTTTCATATGTAACCGTATAATTCGTATTAGTAGCGGCCATTGCCCCGCCCGTAAAGCTAAACAAACTCAAACACATCGATAATACAAGCAGCCAAATAAACCATTTCCTTGATTTGCTTTCTTTCAAGTGTACATCCTCCTCATTTCATACTCTTTGTATAGGCATACAAACATAGCTTCCATAAATCAGCAACGCGACATTCTAATTAGTGCAAAGAATGCCTATTCGGTGGCGCTTATTCTTCATGCCTTCTTGCATACCATGACGCGATCGCACCTCTCGGGTTCTGTCACCTCCCTTCATAACGGGATCATCCATTCGCTCACCTCCCTTCAGAGTTTCATCATGTGTGGGCGCTTACATAATAGGTTTTATTACAAAATCAGGTATTCCACGTTTCATACAGTCGCGAAATTGTATACGCGTTCAAGTTATCCATGACGAGTCGAATACGCTTTGTCCAACGAAACCATAGAAGAAGCCAGATGTAAAAAAGCAACTCGGTACGTACAATTTATCGTACCGAGTTGCCAGTCGCCGATTGTGCTCTAGCTTATTAAAGAAGCATTCGACCAAGCGGCGCTCTTTAAACAACCACCAGCCAGTCGTTCATTGAATAATTATTGAAACTTCAGGAAACCGGTTTCTTAACTATTATCTCAATGTCCATGTTCTTCGTCAATAGTGTAACTTACATTTTCTGATAGGGAATTTTAGCGTCTGGAACAGGTTCGTTCGTTACTAAACATATCCTTGTCCGAAACAGGTATTGCACAAGAAGTTGCCGATTAATGGATCGCAAGCGGCGAAGAGCTGAGAATGTCCGTGCGCTGGAGTTGTTACTGCTTCAGCGTCTTCCGGTAAGATTCTCCTGTAAACATTCAGCTGCACGCTACCTTTCAGGAGGCCAAATGTATGAAACCAAGAATCGAAGCGCACAGCGGGTGGAAAGCGGTAGGAATCAGGGGGTAGCACCGGCTCACGGAAGGCGTCATCCCGACCCTAACGGAGCAGTGGAACGCCTTCATGCCCCGTACCTCCGAGATCACCGGACGCGGGGCGGCCACGCTCGGCATCTGTTACGGAGTCGATGCGGGAGACGGCGAGCCCTTCGACTATGTGACAGGCGCGGTCGTGACGGAAGTGCCCGCGGAGCTGCCGGCAGGGATGCTCACCGTCACGCTGGAGCCCCGGCTCTATGCCGTCTTCACCCACAAGGGACCCGTGGCGCTGCTTGATCAGACTTATGCGTTGATTCACGAGTAGCTCGGCACCAACGGGAGGTACGGCCGGGCGCTGGCCCCGGACATCGAGTACTATGACCACCGGTATTCGCCCGCCCCGTCCGAAGACAGCGAGTTCGACATCTACGTTCCGGTAACCGGGCCGCATTGATCCCCTTCTCCGTCCCCTCCTGCTGCGTAGGCGGCGGACAGCTTCCGTACGGCATCCCGCAGGCGCGAGACCATCTCCGGCGGCTGTACGACAACCGCATCGGCACCGAGACTAAGGAAGAAGCCGGCAAAATAGTCTGTCTCGTCCGGCCGGATCCGAAGGCGAATCACCCCTTCGCCATCCGCGCCCACCACAAGCTCCTCCTGGAACCAAGCTTCCCGCCGGCAGCGCCGGACGCCGTCCTTCGTCAGACGGACCTCGAGCTCGAGCCAGCCGCGGTCAGCCCCTCCCGGGCCGTCCGTCTGCTCCGAAGGCGGGACGAACCAATCCGCGATCGTGAATCCGCTGAGATCCACCGCCGGATGGTCCTCTTCCGTACTCTCCGCCTGCAGCACCCGGTCGGCACGGAACAGAAGGTACCGCTGCTTGCTGAAGCAGAAAGCGGGACAGTACCAGTGGCCGTTGGAGGAATATACGCCGATCGGCTGGATCGACCGCTCGCCTGCACCTTCGCGCGAATCGTAGAGAATGCGCAGGGGCCGCTGACGGAGGGAAGCATCGAGCAGCAGACGGAGGTGCGGCACCGCCGCCGTGCGCTTCGGCGTCCAGAAGACGACCCGCTCCTTGAGCCGGTCGATCTTCTGTTTGGTGTCTTCGGGCAGATAATAGTAGAACTTGTTCAGCGCCGTCACCGACTCCTCGCTGAACGGCAGCGCCCCGTAATGCTGCAGCGACTGGTAGGCGAAGAACATCGCTAGCGCCTCCTGTTCCGAGAACATGATCGGCGGCAGCATCCGCTCGTTCAGCACCCGGTAGCCCCCGTGCGGACCGTATTCGGCATACAATGGCAATCCCAGCTCATCGAGAACCTGCAGGTCCCGCATGATCGTGCGGGTCGACACGCCGAACTCTTCCGCCAGCTCCCGCACCGTGAACTTGCGCCGCTTGTTCACCGCGATCATGAGCTCCATCAGCCGTTTGGATTTGGTCATGGGCTGCGCCCCTTCCTTCTCTTGCGTATGAAGTGTATCTTACCACAAGACTAAGACATCTTTTGTCATAGTTAGTAATCAATGCTGTCCATCCTCTCTTTTCTATATGTACTTCCCCTTCGATAGATATGAGGTTTGATTTTGTTGGACATGATAATCCGTTCTTCACAGGACGTAGAGGAGCGGGCTATACCATGCCCGATTCCTTCCCCCCGCAGATCCCCTTCCCCACCACAGCTCGGGAATCTGCCCTGTTTGTCCGCGTAACGCACCGTGCAAAAATAAAACAGCAGGCTCCCCTGCGAAAGGGTCTCCTGCTGTTCAAATGCTGCCTGGTCTGCTTCAGTCAGACGGAGGAAGCCTGTATGGCTCCTTAAGCCCGCACCGCCGTGCCGTGCTCCAGCCACTCGAGCTCCTCGCGCGTCAGCATGATCTCCGCCCCCTGGCGGCACGATTCCAGTTCCTCGGGCGTCTGCGCACCGATCAGCGCGCAGGCCGGGAACGGCTGGTTCAGCACATACGCCAGGGCGATCTGGATCGCCGTCACGCCGCGCTCCGCCGCCATCTGCTCCGCACGACGCAGCCGGTCCCAGTTCGCCTCGCTGTAGAAGACGCGGACGAGGTCGGCGTTGTCCCGCACCTCGGGCGTGAAACGGCCCGTGAAGAAGCCCCGGGCCTGCGAGGACCAGGAAAGCAGCGGAAGCTGGTGCTGCTCATGCCAGGCGCAGTCGCTGCTGTCGGCGGATACGCAGCCGGCCCAGAACGGCTCGTTGGCCTTGGCGAGCGACAGGTTCGGCGAAGAGAAGGTGAACGGCACAAGGCCATGCTGGGAGGCGTACTCATTGGCCTCCTGCAGGCGCGCGGTCGTCCAGTTGGAGCCGCCGATGGCCCGGATGCGTCCGGCCTGGATGTGCTCATTCAGCGCATCCATGATCACGCCGACTGGAACGGACGGATCGTCGCGGTGCAGCGCGTACAGGTCCACGTAGTCCGTTCCGAGACGCTGCAGGCTCTCCTGCAGGTCCGCCTCGATATCCTCCGGTGTGACCCGGGGCCCATCCTTATTGTGATGTGCGCCCTTCGTCAGGATGATGACCTGCTCCCGGTTGCCCCGCTCCGCCATCCATCGTCCGATCGTCTTCTCGCTCTCCCCGCCGCAGTAGATGTAGGCCGTGTCGATCGTATTGCCGCCGATCGCGAAGTAAGCGTCGAGGTTGCGGGCCGCCTTGTCGTACACGTCCTCGCGGAAATAGTCGGATCCCTTGATCAAACAAGATACGGGCTTATCCAGTCCCTGAATGGTAATTGTTCTCATGGCTCCTGTTCCTCCTCATATCATTCGGTTATAACGTTTGGCGTTCCGTTGTGCTTCGCACAAAGGTCCCTGCCCACACCGGTTATCTCACTCGCTGCTCCAACCGGATTACAGCTCTACCCGGCGGCGTTCGCGCGCGGAGCTCAGGCACGCATCGACGACACGCATGCCGTTCACGGCATCCTGCGGGCCGAAAGGCAGCGGTTCCCCGTACAGAATGCTGCGCCCGATCGCGTCGGCCTGCAGCGCATATTGATTATGATACGGCACCTCTACTTCCCGGCGCCCGCCCTTCGCATGCACGAAGAAGTGATCCCTTTCGGTTCCTGCGGTGACGAAGGCGGACGGCACTTCGATCCGGCCGTCAGTGCCGAGGATCTCGAGCACATTGCGTCCGGCGGCCCACATGCCGCAGTCGAAGGTCAACGCGACGCTGCCCGGGAACTCCAGCAGGCCGGAGGCCATCATGTCTACCCCGTCATGCTCCGGTGACAGGAAAGCATGCACGGTAGCCGCTTCCGGCTCCTGCCCGAGAATGTAGCGGGCTGCGCTGATCGGGTACACGCCGACATCGTAGATCGAGCCGCCGCCCATGTGCTGCTTGTAGCGCACGTTCTCCGTATCCTTCGCGTTGTTGAACGTGAAGGCGCCGTGAATGCCCCGAAGCTCGCCGATCTCGCCGGAGGCGATGATCTCCTTCATCATCGCGTACCGCGGATGGTAGCGGTACATGAACGCTTCCGCGAAGATCACGCCTGCCTTCCCGCAGGCCGCCGCCATCTCGCGCATCTCTTCGGCATTCAGCGCCGCCGGCTTCTCGCACAGCACATGCTTGCCCGCTTCGGCCGCTTTGATCGTCCACTCCTTATGGAGATGGTTCGGCAGCGGAATGTAAACGGCATCAATGCTTTCATCGGCGAGCAGCTCTTCGTAGCTTCCATAGGATGTGGGAATGCCCATCTTCTCCGCGGTTTCCTGCGCCTTGCCGATCCCCCGGCTCGCAATGGCCGCCACCACGCCCGTCTCCGACTGCTGCGTTCCTGGAATGACCGCGCGTACAGCAATGTTGGCACAGCCCAGAATTCCCCATCTGATCTTCTTCTCGCTCATCTTTACGTTTCGCTCCTTCGACTGTTTTCTTCTACGATATTGCTATTATAAGGAAGCCTATCTAAAATGAAAATAACAGCTTTTTGCAGTTGGCTGACACAATATTGTCCTAAGGCGGTAGACGGATGAAACGACAGTCCATGCTTCCAACCCTGAACCGGCACGACTGCATGATCCTCCCCGAATCGGTAGGCTGGTACAGCAGCATGCCCGACCACGAGGTGAGCCGCAAGGCCGGCGTCCTCAATAATTACAGCATCCATGTGGTGCTCGGCGGCAAAGGCTGCGTGGAGGATGAGCGGGGGATCCACACGCTGCAGCGCGGAGACGCCTTCTTGTACTTCCCCTTGTCCGAGCAGCGTTACTATGCAGACAAGCAGGATCCGTGGGAAGTGAGGTGGCTGCACTTCTACGGCAGCGGCCTGCGTGAATATTTGCTGGAGCGGGGCTTCGGGCGGTCGACGCTCTGGAAGGTGCGGCAGCTGAAGCCTGTGGAGGAAGCGATGGACCGGCTCCTTGAGGAGGCGGAGGCGCACGGCTTCCTGCAGCTCACGCGCCTCTCCACCCTGACCTATGCAGTGCTCGCCGAATTCGTCAGCGAGGCGCTCCCCTGGTCCGATCCCCGGGGGGCCGATCCGGGCAGCCGGGTCCTGGATCTGCTGCCGGCCATGCGCGCCGAAGCCTGCCAGCCGTTCGACCTGGGGGCATGGGCCGGACGGGCGGGCGTCAGCTCCTACTATTTTTGCCGGCTGTTCAAGAAGGCGACCTCGATGACCCCCATGACCTTCATCACCCTATGCCGCCTGCAGACGGGCAAGCAGCTGCTGCTCGAGCACACCGACCTCACCGTGAAGGAGATCGCGGAGCGGACCGGCTATCCGAGCGTAAGCTACTTCAACAAGCGGTTTCTGGAGCAGGAAGGAATGACGCCGACGGATTACCGGCAGCTGTACCGCAAGGAGTAACCGGGGGCCCGCCGGCTTGACAAACGTCCTCCCAGCGTCAATAATGCCAAGGAAGCAGGAAAACGCTATTTTTGTCCCGAGAGGAGCACCATCCGCATGAAATCACTCGTTCTGGCCGAAAAGCCCAGCGTCGCCAAGGAAATCGCCCGCGTGCTCGGCTGCCAGCAGAAACATAAACATTATATGGAAGGCCCCCAGTATGTCGTCACCTGGGCGCTCGGCCACCTCGTCACGCTCGCCGAGCCTGAAGAATACGATCCGAAATATAAAACCTGGAACCTCGAGGACCTCCCTCTTCTTCCCCCGAAGATGAAGCTGAAGGTGATCCGCGAGACGACGCCCCAGTTCAAGGCCATCTCCCAACTCGCCCAGCGCGGCGACCTGAAGGAGCTCATCATCGCGACAGATGCCGGACGGGAAGGCGAGCTCGTCGCCCGCTGGATTATGGAGCTCGTCCGGTGGAAGAAGCCCTACAAGCGGCTCTGGATCTCATCGCAGACCGACAAGGCGATCCGCGAAGGCTTTGCCTCGCTGAAGCCCGGCCAGGCGTATGACCCGCTCTACCGCTCCGCCGTATGCCGCGCCGAGGCCGACTGGCTCATCGGCCTGAACATCACGCGGGCTCTCACCGTCAAGCACAACGCCCAGCTCGCCGCCGGCAGGGTGCAGACACCGACCCTCGCCGCGATGATGGACCGCGAAGCGCAGATCCGCTCCTTCCAGTCGAAGGACTTCTGGATGCTCCGCGCCCAGCTGGGCTCGTTCCAAGCGCTGTGGCGCAGTCAGGCGCATCCCGACGGCCGGCTGTTCGACAAGGCGGCGGCCGATGCCCTCCTGGAGCGGCTGAAGGCGGCACGGTCGGCGAAGGTGTCCGCGCTGAAGGTGTCGGAGAAGAGCGAGCCTCACCCGCTCGCCTACGACCTCACCGAGCTGCAGCGGGACGCGAACAAGCGGCTCGGCTTCACCGCCAAACAGACGTCGAACGTGCTGCAGCGGCTCTACGAGCAGTATAAGCTCGTGACCTACCCGCGGACCGACTCGCGCCACTTAAGCTCCGACATGGTCTCCACGCTGCCGGACCGCCTGAAGGCGCTGCTCGGCACGCCGTACGGCGCCTCGGCGAAGCCGCTGCTTGGCAAGCCGCTGCCGGTTACGAAGCGCATCGTCGACGACAGCAAGGTAACCGACCACCATGCGATCATCCCGACGGACGAGCGGCCGCAGCTGCAGCTGCTCGGAGCCGACGAGCGCCGGCTCTATGACCTGATCGTGCGCCGGTTCCTCTCGCTCTTCTACCCGGCGTTCCGGTACGACGAGACAGCCGTGACGCTCGATATTGCCGGCGAAGCCTTCCATGCGAAGGGGCGCATCGTCAAGGAAGCTGGCTGGAAGTCCATCTATGACGGAAGCAGCGCACCACCCGATTCAGATGACGACGATGCCCCTGAGGAGGAGCCATCCTCCCTGCAGACGCTGCCAGCGCTGCAGCAGGGCATGGAGCTGAAGGACCTGCGTCTCAGCCAGCAGAAGGGCACGACGAAGCCTCCGGGCCGCTACACGGAAGCCGGCCTCCTGTCCGTCATGGAGAAGCATGGCCTTGGCACGCCGGCAACCCGGGCCGATATCATCGAGAAGCTGCTCTCGACCGACACGATCGAGCGCCGGATGAACACGCTGCAGCCGACCGGCAAGGGCGCCCAGCTCATGGAGCTCGTCGTGCCGGAGCTCCGTACATCCGAGCTCACCGCTGCCTGGGAACGGGAGCTCGAACGCATCGCCAAGGGGCAGGGCGACGCTGACGCCTTCATGGCGGGCATCCGCAAGCAGACCGAGGCGATCGTCCGCGAAGTGAAAACCTCCTCGGCGGAATACAAGCCGCACAACCTCACCCACTCGAAGTGTCCGGACTGCGGCTCGCCGCTGCAGGACATCAAGGGCAAGCGGGGCCGCATGCTCGCATGCTCCTCGCGCGAGTGCAATTATAAGCGTGCCGCAGAAGCGCAGCTGTCGAACAAGCGCTGCCCGCAATGCCGCAAGAAGATGGAGATCCACACCGGGAAGGCCGGCAAGTATGCGCAGTGCCGTCCCTGCAACGTCATCGAGATGTTGAACGACACCGGCGGCCCAGGCGGCCGGGGACGGGCAGGCAAGCGGCAGCAGAGCCAGCTGGCCGAGCAGTTCAGCGATAACGCCAAGATGCCTTCGGCGCTCGAAGAAGCGCTGAAGGCGGCACTGGGCAAAGGCTCGGCTGGTCCGGATGCCGAATAGCACTCACAAGCTAGGCTCCGTGGCCGCTGCGGCCCCGACAGCCGAACCGCCCGGGACCGCCTGGCTGCAGCGGCTTGGATCAGCCCGCCCGCCGGCGCGGGCTGCCGCATAGCTTTCACCCAAACAAAGAGGATGGCTGCGTCTTACGGACGCGGACCATCCTCTTTGTTCGGGGCTTACACCTGCAGCAGGGCCGCCCAAGCTTCAGCCTCCATTCGCTGCAGGAGCAGCGAACCGATCATGGCGGCGGCTTGGCGGCGGGACATCGGCTGCGCCAGCCACTGCCGCTGCGCCGCCTCCTCCCGCGCTGCTGCAGGCCATAATCCGGCGGCGGTTGCAAACCGCACGCCCTGCTCCGCCCACGCCTCCGGCGGCGTTGCTGCCGATTCCGGCTGGCCGGCGGCATCGCCTCCGGCGCCTTCCTCCGCCTTCCCGGCCACGGGCGGTGCCCCCTCCCCCTCGCCCGGCGATCCTTCGGCATGCCGGGCGAGGATCGACACCGCCTCCAGCCGGGTAAGGGGCTGCTCCGGAGCAAAGATCCCCGGTCCTTCTCCCTGCACTACCCCCATCTCATAGGCGCTCTGGATCTGCGCAGCATAAGGACTGCCGGCCGTATCCTTGAAGGCGGGAGGCTCCTTCGAAGGCTGCAGGCCGCTAAGCCGCACGAGCATCGCCGTGAACTCCGCACGGGTAAGGGTCTCGTCCGGCCGGAAGCGGGTCTGTCCCTCATCACCGAAGGCGCCCAGCTGCCGCAGGAGGTAGATCGCCCCGGCATCCGGATCGCTCTCCGGCACATCCTGGTAGGGTTCCGGTTCCCTCAGCTTGCGGGCCCAGCTGGAAGGATGGCTGCTGGAATAGAAGTAAGTCTCGCCTGTTCCCTCCTCCCGGAACGCCGCCGGGACGCCCTCTTCGTCATGGAAGAGCAGGGAAGCGTCCCCTTTCAGCGTATGGCTCCCCGATGAATCGCGGACGGTGAGCCGCCCGTCCTCCGCCTTCACCGTGTAGAGGGTGCTCGGGCTCCGCAGCTCCTGGTACCGCCCTTCCAGCCTCTTCAGCATCTCTTGGGAGGCTGGGGCTTCTTTCTCCTCTGCCCCTCCCCCCCTTAGGGGATAATAGTGGTCCATATAGGCCTGGAAGAAGGGAACCCGGAGCTCGGACACTTCATTGTTATACACAATGAACCCGCCGGACCGGTGATCGGGCAGCAGCCACATCCAAGAATGGTAGCCCTCGATGTCCCCGCCCTTCGAGATCACCCGCTGTCCGTTGTGATATTGATGGATGAACGATTCGAAGCCATACGTCATTTGGGGGATATCCGGGTGGATCGCCTTCTGGAACGTGTGCATAGAGGCGGCCGTCTCCTTGCGGAGAATCCGGGCGCCGCCCAGCTGTCCGCCGTTCAGATGAGCGACCATGAACCGGGCCATATCCGCGCCCGTCGACAGCATCCCCCCTTCCGGCATCTCGGTAGGCACGACCTCATAAGGAGGGATGAGGCGGTTGCGGCTGTCATAAGCCGGAGCCAGCTTCGGAAGCAGCTGAGGCGTCAGGACAAAATCGCTGTTCGCCATCCCTAGCGGACTAAATATGTGGTCTTTCACATACGCGCCGAACCCTTGGCCCGATACCCGCTGTACGATGTACCCTTGGAGAGCCGAGGCAAAGTTGTCGTACCGGTATGCTTCGCCGGGACGGCGGATGACCGTCGGCATATACGTCCGGATATACGCCTCCAGACTCAGGGGTCCCGTCAGCGTGCCGGCCCGGTCCGTATAGTCGAACCCCGTAGTGTGGGTGAGCAGATGCTTCACCCGCAAGGGCTCCCCGGTCCGGTTCGGGACGGACAGCCCGCCGAGATAGTCCTGCACGTCCCCCTCCAAATCGATCTTCCCTTGTTCGGCCAGCTGCATTAGCGCTGTAGCCGTTACCGGCTTCGACAGCGAGGCCATCCGGTAGACGGTCTTCTCCGGGTCAGCCGGCGTCTTCTTCTCGAGATCCGCATACCCGTACCCTTTCTGGAGCACGACCTCCCCGTCTTGAACGATGACCACGACGGCACCCGCCAAGCTTTGGTTCACTTCCGGCTTCTCAAAAAAACGGTCGGCGAACGCCTCCGCCTCTTGGGCCGGGGTCATTCCCTTCCCATCCGGATCTGCGCAGACGCGGTCGGCCGGCAGGGTTAAGGTTCCCAAGGACAGCGCCACCATAAGGGGCAGCATTCTCCCCAGCCTCCCGGGTACCGTTCTCATACTTACAGGCAGCCTCACCTGTTTCACACTCCTTCTTTCGCATGCGTGAAATTTACGAACTAGCCTGTATTACCCCAGCGGACCATCCATGTAATCAGAACCCAACTTTGTTAATATTTTCTTTACACTGCGCACACAAAAAAAACCGGTACCACGCTGCCGTGGAACCGGGAATAACGGAGGCGGGGTGTCACGCTCCGCTGCGCCCCGCAGCCTCCTGCAGAACCAACGCTCTCACTTCGCGCTCGTAATACTCGCGCAGCTGGCTCTTCTCGCTCTCCGTGAACTGGAACTCGCAGTCCCGCCCTTCGTCCTGCGGGGCGATCTCCGCGATATCCCCGCGGGCCGTGCAGACCAGCAGCGCGCCCAGACGGCTGATGCCGTCCGGCACAGCGCTTGGCCCGGCCACCTTAAATTCGACCTCCACGTCGATCCACTGCTCGTCGCGGCGTTCCGCGCGGGCTGTGAACTCTTCGAAGCGGAGCTCGTGAATGTCCGTACTTCCATAGATCAGCATAGGTGCCTCCTTATCCTCCTTTGGCCGTCTGCACCAGATGGCGCAGCGCCTCGTCGATGGCCGGATAGGTAAATTGGAATCCGTCCTTCAGCGCCGCCTGCGGCAGTACCCGCTGTCCCTCGAGCAGCAGCATCGACATCTCGCCGAATACCAGCTTCATCACAAATGCCGGCACCGGGAACAGGTACGGCCGGCCCATCGCCTTCGCCAGGCTCCGCCCGAAGCTGTCACTCCTCACCGGCTCCGGCGCTGTGGCGTTGACTGGCCCCTGCATCTGCCTGTTCGATACACAGTAATCGATAAGCCGGACCATATCATCCACATGGATCCACGAGAGCCATTGCCTGCCGCTTCCGATCCGTCCGCCTGCGCCGAAGAGGAACGGCAGCCGCATCTTCGGATAGGCGCCGCCGTCGTTGCCGAGCACAACCCCTACACGCAGCATCACGGTGCGCGCAGCAGGCACCCTGCCCACCTCGGCTTCCCATTTCTCGACAACCTCGGCCAGAAAGTGATCCAGCCGGTGCGGACTCTCCTCCGTGAACGATTCGGTCTCCGACAAGCCGTATACCGACATGCCGGATGCATTGACAAGAACGGGTTTGCGCTCCAGCCGCTGCACGATGCGCCCTACCCTCTGGACGGAATCGAGGCGCGACTGCAGAATGCGGGCCTTCGCCGCTGCTGTCCACCGCTGGTTGATCGACTCGCCCGCGAGATTAATGATGGCGTCAGCCCCTTCGAGCATGGACGCGTCCTGCTCGAGCTCTGACCAGGTAACATAGCTTACCAGCCTGTCATCCGATTCGCGGGAAGATCTTGAGATCAGGATAACCTCCGTCCCCCGCTGCGTATAATACCGGGTCAAATGCCCGCCGATGAACCCGGTCCCGCCGGCAATAGCGACTTTCATCAGGCACTCCTCCGATCTTTTCCCTCCGTCTTCCCTTTCATTATAGCGAAACGGCGCCTGCTTGAAAAATCCGCAGCCCTCTTGGACGAATCACCAAGGGGATTCGGATGGTTTGGCGGTTGCTTCTGCTACACGGTGAAAGTACAATAAAGGGAATGAAGTGCCCGAATCGGAGGAATATCTCGTGGCTTTGAACTTGAACGAAGGCGCCGCAGAGCGGCTGGACGAAACGGCATCCGCCATATGGTACCGTACCGAAGAAGCTGGCGGACCGAAGCGTCTCGTCAAAGTGCTGAAACCGGAATACAACACCCCCCGGGAAGCGCAGCTGCTGGCACTGGAACTGGAGAGAGGCGGCCGCCTGTCGGAGGCGCCGGCGCTCCTGCTGCCGATAGCCCTTGCCTCCTTCCGGGGAGCCCCCGCCCTTGTGACCGAGGAGACGGACGGAGAGCTGCTGACGTCGCTGCTGGCATCCTCCCCTATGGAGCCTGCTCCGTTCCTGGAGCTCGCCCTCCTCATGACAGATGCCCTGCGGCAGCTGCACGGCCTCCACTTGGCCCATACCGCCCTGTCGCCGTATGCCTTCTTCGTGGATTTCCGGCAGGCGGCCGTCCGGCTGACGGAGCTTCACAGCCTGACCTACCGGAACGCCCTCACCGCTGCAGCTGCAGGGCCGGAATATCCGGCCGGCGCCGACTGTCTCGCGTATCTGGCACCGGAGCTGCACGGCCCCACCGGCGCCGCAGTAGATTACCGCACCGACCTGTACAGCCTTGGCGTGCTTTTTCACCGCATGCTTACCGGTACGCTGCCTGGCGGGGACCGCCTCCACTCGAAGCCTGCTGCTCCCCTGAACGGTACGCTGGGGGACATCTTAGGCCGCCTGCTTGCCCCGGTCCCCGGCGAACGCTACCAGAGCGCCTATGCCCTGCAGCGTGATCTGGAGCGGTGCCTCGGCATGCTGAAGTCCGGCGGCACGATTGAAGCGTTCGCGATCGGCTCCGCGGATACGGCGCACCCCTTCCTGATCTCCGAGACGATCTATGGCCGGGAGCGGGAGCTGCGACTCCTTCGTGAAGCCTATGCCCGCTGCCTTACCGGACAGGCTGAGAGTGTATTCGTTTCCGGACTCTCCGGCATCGGCAAGTCGTATCTGATCCACGAGTTCCAGAAAGGCATCGTGCAGGGCACCGCCCTGTTCGTGCAAGGCAAATTCGACCAATACAAACGGGAGTCGCCGTACTATGCCATCCGTCAGGTGGGCAGGGGGCTGCTCCAGCATTTGCACCAGCTCTCCCCCCGCGATTTCGAGATATGCCGGCAGCGGATTCTGCAGGCCGTGGGACCGAACGGACAGATTCTCACCGAGATGAATCCCGATATCGAAGCGGTCATCGGAACGCAGCCGCCGCTTCCGAAGCTGCCCCCCGCCGAGATGCACAACCGTTTTGTTCTGACGATCGGGCAGTACGTGAGCGTCTTCACGTCGCAGGAACACCCGCTGGTTCTGTTCCTCGACGACCTGCAGTGGGCTGACCCGGCCTCCCTGCAGCTGATTGCGGAGCTTCTCCTTGGCCTGCCGAGCCTCCACCTGCTTTTCATCGGTTCATACCGCGACCGGGAGGTGATAGGCACGCACCCGCTCCATTCCCTGCTGGATAAGCTCGGCCGCAGCCGCAGCGCCCCCCTGGAGATCCGGCTGGAGCCGCTCAGCGAGTCCCACATTGCCCGGCTGCTGGAAGACACGCTCCGGCCTGCGAAGCAGGATCCCCGTGAGCTGGCCGGACTCATGATGAGCAAGACGAAGGGCAATCCCTTCTTCACGAAGCAGTACTTCCGCTCGCTGTACGACCACCAGCTGCTGCGGTTCGACCAAGGGGCCTACAGCTGGGAGTGGGATACCGAACGGATCAAGGAGCTTCACATTACCGACAACGTAGTGGATTTCATGATGGGCAAGATCCGCCGGTTAAGCGAGTCCATGCAGCACCTGCTCATGCACGCCGCCTGTATCGGCCAGCAGTTCACACCGGAGGTTCTGGCGCTCGTTACCGGACTCGACGAGGAGAGCATAACCGCCCTGCTGGTGAGAGCCGTCGATGACAGCCTCTTTCTCCAAGTGGGGGGCGGCCGCAGGGAAGCCGCAGGATCCGCGGGGAGTTCTTACAAATTCATGCATGACCGCGTCTACCAAGCCGTCTATTCCCTGCTCTCCGAAGAAGACAAACAACGGATTCACCTGCACACCGGGCGTACGCTTCAAGCCCTCTATGCGGAGGAAGAGCACGATATGCCGCTCTTCGAAGTCACAGACCAGCTCAATCTCGGCGCCGAGGGAATCCATGACCCCGGGGAGAAAGCCGCGCTCGCCCAGAAGAATCTGGCCGCCGCCCGGAAGGCGAAGGGCAACTCCGCTTACGATACCGCCTACCGTTATGCGGTCCAGGGGCTGCGCCTCCTGGATCCGGGCGACTGGGCTTCCCGGTTCGAGCTTATGTATTCGCTCCAGCTCGAGCGGGCCGAACTCGAGTATTTGTGCGGCAGGTTCGACGAAGCGAAGGCTTCCTTCGATATCGTCCTGCGCCATTCAAGGACAAAACTGGAGAAGGCCGACGTCTATACGCTCCTGATCATTCTCCATACGCATATCGGCGACCATGCGGAAGCCGTGCGGCTGGGCCTTCAAGGCCTGAGATTGCTGGGGATGACGCTGAGTCCGAAGATTGGCAAGGGACGGATTCTTCTCGAGATGTTCAAATCCCAGCTCCATCTCGGCCTGCGTTCGCGTGAAGATCTGCTCGACCATTACCAAATGACGGAGCCCGAACACAAGGCGGTCATGCGGTTCCTGGTCAATCTCATTCCATCGGCCTACTTCCTGAACGCGGATCTCTATGTGTACCTCATGCTTCGGATGTTCAATTATTCACTGACCCACGGGCATTCGGACGGTTCGGCTTATGCCTACTCGACGTATGGCGTTATTGTCAGCGCGCTGTTCGGGCGGTTGAAGGCCGGCTGGGAGTACGGCAGGCTCAGCATACAGCTCAGCGACATGTATACGAATCCGGCAATCAAGAGCAAGGTTTACTTTGCCTATGGCGGATTCTCGAACAACATCCGCGAGCATATCGAGGCGAACGTCGGGCATCTGCGCAAAGCATATCAATACGGCGTGGAATCGGGCGATCTCGTCTACGCGGGGTATTCGATCGCCTTTTCTTTCTTCATGCAGCTGCTCAAAGGCGATACCCTGCCGGACGTGCTGCAGGTATCCGAGGAATACCGGGAATTCGTCCATAAGGCACAGGATCGGGACGTCATCTGGATTTATACGGTTATCCAGCGGTTCATTCGTTTCATGGAGAAAGCCTCCCAGCCCGGAAGCGCAGAATACAGTGCCTCCGAAGGACTGCTGCAGCCCGAGGAAGCCCAGCTCGTACGCGGGCTCAGCAACAAGGCCGTCGTGCATACGTACTACTCCCTGCAGATCCAGGCGTTCTATCTGATGAACGAGCTGGGGGAGGCCCTCCGGATGTGCGAGGAGACGGAAGCGAATCTCAGCCAAATGTTCGGTTTTCCGCATATCGAGATTCATCATTTTCAATACGGCATGGTACTCGCCTCCCTCTATGAGAGCGCTTCTGCCCCGGCACAGAAGAAGTATAAACACCGGATCCGCAAGAGCCTTCGGATTTTGAACAAATGGGCAGACCACTCGCCCAGCAACTACCGGCACCTGCATCTGCTGCTCCGGGCCGAGTACCACCGGATTCTCGAACAGCGCACACAGGCGGCCGAGGCGTATGATCTGGCGGTTCAGGCAGCCGCCCGTTCCCGGTTCCTGCCCCGGGAGGCGATGGCCAACGAGAGGGCGGCCATCTTCTACCTGCGGACCGGCCGGCTCAAGATCGCAAGAGCCTATCTCCAAGATGCCCGCAGTCTCTACGAGCGCTGGGGCGGCGTCCGCAAGGTCGCCCAGCTGGAGAGGCTGTACCCGGGTCTGCTTGGGCGCATGCCGGAGGGCGCTGCGGCACTTGGGGCCGATTCCGTCATGAAAGACCTTCCAGCGCTCTCCCATCAAGAAGTGTTCCAGCATATGCTGGAGAGCATTATGGGGATTGTACTGGAGAATGCGGGCGCCGACAAGGGCGTGCTCCTGCTTGACAAAGACGGGCGGCTCCACCTGGAAGCGGAGAAGTCGCTTCATGATCCCTTCCGCGTCCTGCACTCCGCTCCGCTCGACACGAGTACGAGCGTCCCGGTTACGGTCGTGCAGTATGCGGCACGGACCGGCGATACCCTGCTGCTGCAGGAGACGCCGGCTAGCGGCCTGTTCGGCCAGGATCCCTATATCCGTGAAGTCCGGCCGCATTCGCTGCTGTGCCTTCCGGTCCGCAAGAGCGGCAGGATCATCGGCCTGCTCTACCTCGAGAACCGGATGCCCGGCCGTTCCTTCCGCGAAGAGCACTTCCATACGCTGAAGCTTCTGGCGGCTGAAGTCACGTCGCTGATCGAGAACACCAAGTGGTACGCCCACTTGGAGTATAAGGATTACATCCTGCGCCTGCTTCAGGAACAGGAGAGAGCCAGCCGGCAGCAGCTCGGCGAAGAAGCGCACTGGGTTCAATCATCGGAAGCGACCATGCAGAGCATCCGCAAGGCCCGGCACGAGCTCATCCATCGTGTCCAAACCGTTCACGCCCTGCTGACCATGAATAAATACGATGCCGCCAAACAATTTATCGCGGATTGGTGCAAAGAGCTCGTCCAGGAGTCCGTTGTAAATTCCGTCGCTTCCCCTGTATTGGGCGTGGTGCTCAGCCAGTTGTCGCCGGTCTGCCTCGCGTCCCAAATCGATCTGCAGGTGGACGGGATGCTGGAGTGTCTCTTCGAGCGGATGGACCTTCCGGTTCCCTACTTCTCGAGCATCGTCCATACCCTGCTTAGGCTTGCGGTAGAAGCGGTTCCGCCTCATGATCCCCTGCGGATCGTCCGTCTTACGCTCGAGGAGAGCGATACGCACTATAGCCTGGCGGTCTTCCATACGGGTTCGTCTACGGAAGACGATTCGCTCTCCCGGATTGTTCCGATGGGCGGTCCGCCCAAGGCTGAGGAGCCTCATCCTGCGCTGGGAATGCATATCGTGCAGAACTATCTTCATCACTATGGCGGTGAAATGCATACCCGCTGCGAAGAAGCAGGCACCACGCATACCATTCTGCTGCGCAAACAGGCCGCCAGCGAAAGCCCGCCATTCGAGGCGGCGGCTGCAGGGCTCGACCGGTATTGATTATAAGAGGGGGACCCTACGATGAAAATAACCGATGTTCCATTCTGTACCATCGACTGGAGTGAAATAAGCGCTACCGAGCACCCTGGCATTGAAGGGTGTGCGTATTGGCGGACATTTGAATTGGGGAATATTAGAGTGAGAATGGTAGAATACAGTCCTGGTTATATGGCAGACCACTGGTGCAATAGGGGCCATGTTCTGTTAGTTCTTGAAGGAGAACTGTATACCGAACTATCCGATGGAAGAGAATTCAAACTAACACCAGGAGTCAGTTATCAAGTGGCTGATGATGCTAATCCACATAGATCATATACCAACACAGGAGCCAAGTTATTCATCGTAGACTAAACAAGACGAATAACTAACTTCGAGCCATGCTCGGCCGCTTCGTCCGTAAGAATACAACAAATAAAGGTATACTCTCCACCAGGGAATGGGGCGGAGAGTATACCTTTATTTTGAT
Organism: Paenibacillus caseinilyticus; assembly: GCF_027533645.1. Classification (GTDB taxonomy): domain Bacteria; phylum Bacillota; class Bacilli; order Paenibacillales; family NBRC-103111; genus Paenibacillus_G; species Paenibacillus_G caseinilyticus. The sequence continues at coordinate 144,463 of NZ_JAQAGY010000012.1, read as the reverse complement.
CCATGCGAGTCCAATAGAGCAAGTTCTTGCGAGCGGATAGCAGACGACCTCTCTATTCGAGGCTCAATTCGGCAGGCGCTCCGTTCAGCGGCGTTCCTGCGAACGCGCGCTCGATGAATGCCAAGGCCTCCGGCAGGTGGCCGCCGAAATAAGTCCAGTCGTGCTCCCCTTCGTATTCCATGTATTCATGCGGATAGCCGAGCTGATCCAGCAGCGCTTTGAAGGCGGAATTCAGCGGGTATAAATAATCGGATACCCCGCAGTTGAAGTGAAGCTCGGGCCGCAGCTCTTCGCGAAGCCGGCGTGCAGCCAGCACATGGAGGTCGAGCTCCCGGGCAAACGGCCCGTGAACCGGACCGACCAGACGGCTGACCTCCGAACGCAGGAACTGATCCGTCATGAGTCCCGTAGACATCATGGCACCGGCGATGGAAGACGCGGCGGTGAACAGCTCGGGATTGCGCAGCGAAAGCACCATCGCCCCGTAGCCGCCCATCGAGAGGCCGCACAGCGCCCGGGAGCTCCGGTCGGCAATCGTCCGGAATTCCCGGTCAATCGACGGCATGAGATCATATAAGAAGTAGTCCTCGAACCGGCCTGTGCCGTCATACCAGTTCACGTAGAACGTGCCGTGGCCATAGCCGCCGTCGCTCGGCATGACGACGATGCTCTCTCTCAGCGTGCCGTCCGCCATGAGACGGTCGAGCGTCTCCTCTGCACCGCCCTTGACGGTCCAGGAGGTCTCATCCCCGTTCAAGCCGTGCAGCAGATAGATGACCGGATACCGGTTATCCTCCGATGCGTCATAGCTCCGCGGCAAATACACTTGACACACTTTACGGGCATAGAGAGCCCCCGAAAAAAACGAAAACGATACCACGCCCATTGGCTTACACTCCCTTTATGCTGCCGCTTCAAGCCTTAGTTCAATACGGCGGTCAGATGCTCTTCCGTGATGGCCCAATGCGATGTGTTCCATACCGTTTCTTTATTCTTGATATAGAGAACTTGAGGGGAAGCATGCTTCACGCCGGTTTCTTCGGCGATCTGGTTCGAAACCGGACGGGACTCGATCACTTTGACAAGGATATAATCCACATCCTCGCTTGGCGTCTTGCCAAGGTAGGTCTCATACTCCTGCAGTGCGTTGAAGCTGACCGGGCAGGCCGTGCTGTGCTTCAGGACCACGAACGGCTTGGTGCCGCTTCCTTCATAATAGTTCTCCCATTCTTCCTTCGTTGTAATTTCTTTCCACTTCGTCATCTTCCATTCCTCCGTCTCTGGATTCGTTTTTTGAGAACAATTTCTTGTCTTGATTTGCATGGGCTGCATGACTTTGGGGGCCGGCTTTCGACTGTGCGAGGGGATTATGGCGATTTGTCGTCGTAAGTAAAAAGCTGCGCTTCGGCTCGTTCCCCAAGAGTCAAGATCCCGTAAGAGTACTGCGGCTGCCTTCGTTTGTCTGTCGGAGAGCCCGGGTTGAACAGCAGTTGTCCGTCCCGGACCTCGTGGTAAGGAGCATGCGAGTGGCCGAAGAGGATCACATCCGCCCGCGCCTCCCCGCCTTCTCCGCGGAACGAAGCATAGGCGGTCTCCGGGGTCGACCGGCCTCCGTCACCGTGTACCAGACCGATGCGGAATCCCGCGAGCTCGAGCACTTTGCGTCTGCCGAACCGGCGTACGATCTCCGGACCGTCATTGTTGCCTGCCACGCCATCGACCGGCGCAATCGCTTCGAACAAGGCAATGACCCGCTCATCCATCCAGTCCCCGGCATGCAGCAGCAGGTCGATGCCCTGCAGACCGCTCACCAGCGCAGCCGGGAGAGCCGCCCCGCGGCCGAACATATGCGTATCGGATACGACGCCAATCCGCATGGGAAGTCACGCTCCTTTGGCTTCTAGGTTCGTTCTCTTATTTTACCATAGTCTCCGCCAAAAGAAAAAACACGCGTTCTTAACAAATGAGCCTACGGAAAAGAGCCAAAAAACGGCCATCGGGATCTCCCGAGGCCGCCCTTGCTTCTTGCCGACTCCAGCTTTATTCGTGCAAGTCGGTTTCGATGTACCGCTCGCCGTCTTCCTTGTTGTCCCGCACAGTCTTCTGGAGCACAAAGGAGGACATCGTGAGGAATAGCGCTGTTACCGCATAATAGCCTTGCACGGAGAGTGGCTGTTCCAAATTGACGATGCCGATGAACATGGCCAGCAGCGCGGTCGAGAAGGCAGTCCAGGACAGGAACGTGAAGGCGCCCGTGTTCCGTTTGCGAGCTCCGCTGCCGTCCTCCTGGTTATCGCGTACGGTTTTTTGGAGGACGAAAGAAGCCATTGTGAGATACAAGGCGCTGACGGCATAATAGCCTTTTACCGATAAGGTTTCTTCGAGCGTCGAGATGCCGATGAACATGGCGAGCAGAGCCGAAGCGAAGGAAGTCCAAGCCAAGAATGTGAACGCGGATGTGTTTCTTTTTCTCATGATGATTACCCCTCTATTGTGTAGGTTGTGCAGGAACCATGACGATGGGCCTGCTTCTTATTCCCTAATTATACGGGGATTCCCCAGTTAGAGAAGTACTATCTTTGCATAGTACCTGGTCATAATCCTCCACTCCGCCGGCAGCGACAGCAAAAAAGCCCATGAGCATCCCGCTCATGGGCTTGCCGCTTACCTCTGTCCGCATGTAAAGCACTGCGGGTCAAGCGGATCTTACGTCTACGAAGTTCTACGCAGTCGGCGTACCGGCTTGATCCAGTGCCTGTACCGAAATCTTGTCGATGAACTTGTCCATGCAGTTGCAAAGAAAATCTTTGCGGCAAATCGGACACGGTTCCTGCAGAAGCCGCGAGATGTGGGTAGCCTTCGCGGTACCCGACTCGTCGGTCTCGAAGGTCAGGCGGCAAACCGTGCGGTCCTTCAGGCTGGCAACGACTTCGAACAATCCGTTCTTTGGATTGTGACTGACAATTTTGGCATCGATGACTTGAGGATTATATGCCATTGACTACAGCACCTCTTTCACGTATGTAATTCTCGGCATGCGTCTTGCAAATTCCGTACTCTAAATAATATCGTTTTTTAACGGTCTCCGTCAAGCAGGTTCCCAAGACCCCCGAGCAGGCTGCCCTCTTCCTTGCGTCCGTTGGGACCGGCGGCCGTCAGTACCCGGTCAGCCAAGCGGCTGAACGGCAGCGATTGGATCCATACGCGCCCCGGTCCCCTCAAGGTAGCGAAGAAGAGACCTTCGCCGCCGAAGATCGCCGTCTTGACGCCCTTGACGAATTCGATGTCATAGTCAATGCCCTGCGTCATGGCGACAAGACATCCCGTGTCCACGCGGATCACTTCGCCGTGACGAAGTTCCCGCTCACAGATCGCTCCGCCGGCGTGCACGAAGGCGAGTCCGTCCCCTTCGATCTTCTGCATGATGAAGCCTTCGCCGCCGAAGAAGCCCGCTCCCAGCTTGCGCTGAAAATCGATGCCTACCGACACGCCTTTGGCCGCACAGAGGAACGAATCCTTCTGGCAGATGATCTTGCCGCCAAGATCCGATAGATCCATCGGCAGTATGCGTCCAGGATAAGGAGAAGCGAAGCTGACTCGCTCCTTGCCGTGGCCGCGGTTAGTGAACAAAGTCATGAAGAGGCTCTCGCCGGTCAGCAGCCGCTTGCCTGCGCCGAACAGCTTGCCCATCAAGCCCTTGCCCCCCTGGTCGCTGCCGTCCCCGAAGATTGTCTCCATCTGGATATTCTGGTCCATCATCATTAGGCTGCCCGCCTCGGCAATGACGCTCTCGCCCGGATCAAGTTCGATCTCGACGTACTGCATCTCCGACCCGTGTACTTCATAATCGATTTCATGTGCATTCATACCATAATCCCCTCCCGCGCCTTTCGGATACCCGAGTCACTACGCATGGCGACCGCTTAGGTTCCCTCGGCTGTCTTAGTTACAAGCTTTGCCGCGAAGCTCTTCCTCATTAAAGGTATTCAATGCGCAGGGAGGATGCCGCCGCTTTGGCCAGCTCGCGGGCCTCTTCGACCGTTTCTCCCGAGCTGAGCGCTACCGCCATCCGGCGTCCGGGCTTCGTCTCCGGCTTGCCGAAGATTCGCACCTGCGTGTTCGGCCCGGAGAGCGCCTCCTCCAGCCCGCCGATGCGGAAGCTGTCCGCATCGCGGTCCGCCTTCAGCGTATACGATGCGGCCGGTGTCAGCAGACGGATCGTCGGAACCGGGAACCCGAGAATGGCACGCACATGCAGCGCGAATTCCGAGAGATCCTGGGAAGCCATCGTCACCATCCCCGTATCGTGCGGGCGCGGGCTCACTTCACTGAATATTACTTTGTCCGGCGCCAGGAACAGCTCGACCCCGTACAAGCCTGCGCCGCCGAGCGCTTCCGTGATTTTGCCGGCGATCTCCTGGGCTTCCTTCAACTGGGCGGCACTCATGAAGTGCGGCTGCCATGATTCGATATAGTCCCCGTCCTTCTGGATATGGCCGATCGGCGCACAGTACGACGTTCCGGACACCGAGCGGACGGTGAGCAGCGTAATCTCCGAATCGAACTGGATGAATTCTTCCACGATCACGCGCGTCTTCTTCGCCCTTCCGCCTTCCATTGCGATATTCCAAGAAGCTTCCACATCATCAAGCGTCCTGCAGACGCTCTGGCCTTTGCCCGAGGAACTCATAATCGGCTTGATGACACATGGCGTGCCGATCTCCGCTACGGCGGCCTTCAGCTCGTCGAGCGTATCTGCGAACGCATAGCGGGCCGTCGGGAGCCCAAGCGTCTCGGAAGCGAGCCGGCGGATCCCTTCGCGGTCCATCGTCAGACGGGCGGCTGTAGCCGTCGGAATGACGCGGTGGCCCTCGGCCTCCAGCTCCACGAGCGTCTGGGTCGCGATGGCCTCGATCTCGGGTACGATAAGATCCGGCTTCTCCCGTTCGATAAGCTCCCTCAGCGCTGCGCCGTCCAGCATCGAAACGACATGCGAACGGTGTGCGACCTGCATCGCCGGCGCGTCTGCATACCGGTCGACGGCGATCGTCTCCACCCCGAGACGCTGCGCTTCGATAACGACTTCCTTGCCAAGCTCTCCCGAGCCGAGCAGCATGATTTTTTGGGCTCTGGCTGATAGTGGTGCTCCGTACATGTAAACATTCCCTCCATTAATATCCCGCAAAATTTATAGCCTATCGCAGTTATACTGCACTTATCCAACTTTTTCAAGGTTAACTTCTGCGAATGGATGGAATAAGGGAGGGAATACTTACTAAATACAAGTATATAGTAAGAAAAAAGCTAACATTCAAGGTGGGTTCTATGATAAAATAGAAGGAAGAAGAGGTGAATACGATGGCAGACCAACAACCGCATACCATGTGCCCCAAATTTGAAGCTGCTTTCGAGATTCTGGGCAAGCGCTGGACCGGTTTGATCCTCTGCGCTCTGCTCGGAGGTCCGTGCCGCTTCAAAGATATATCGGAAATGATACCGGGAATGAGCGACAGAATGCTGGCCGAGAGATTCAAGGAATTGGAAGCGGCGGGCCTCATCGCCCGGCACGTGTATCCCGAGACTCCGGTTCGGATCGAATATGAGCTTACCGGCAAAGGCAAGGCGCTCAAACCGGTGATGGATGCAGTGCAGCAGTGGGGGGAAGCGTGGGTCAATTGACACACGTTTCTTTTTAAAGTCCCCCGAATGCAGCGAGGTTGTAGGACCTAGGATATTTTGACTTTATGTGCCCGGGGATTATAATAGGAGAAGTTATGCAAAATAGTCCGGTTCGCTGTGGTAGGTAACCGGATAATAATACATACGGCGTCCGCAGTCAGGACATTTCATGCACCCTGGGGGCTCGTTATCCCCGTTCATCCATAGGGCAAAAGAAAAAGACGTCGGGTAATCGATCGTCTGCATGATCTCCTTATGTTGGCTGTTGGTGCAGCCGTTAGCCTGGCAGAACGCACGTACTTTATAACCGTTATCCATAAAGGAACACCTTTCCGGGAGCCTGCTTCGACTGGCTTGCCGATAAGGGTGAAAGGATCAAGCTGCGGCTCTCCCCTTCTTGTATGGCCCGTTGGGCCGCCGATTATACTTACAGTTTGCCCCAAATCCATCAGATTTCGTAAGATTTCGGGCCCAACAACTTAATGCACCTTCTTGGCATGGGCACGCTGGCTTCGCATGGCAACGAGAATAAGCTCGTCGAGTTCCATGCTTTTTCGTACGACATCCGGGTCCGTGAGCGCACAGCCACTTCCGGTTACCATGTCCTCCAGGTCCTCAATGCAGCTTTGAATCTGGCGTTCGAGTTGCGGCTTTACTTCCATATCTGTTCTCCCCCTCGTAAGTTGCGGCTGTCGTTTTGGGTTGACGTTCGCGATTGCGAACTGCTATGTACCGGGTAGCGCCCGATCCCGCATTCGATACTTTGTATTATGAGGGGTAACCATTTAGAAAGTATGTTTTTCGGCAAGAATCGACTATGAATTTTTCTAACATTATTCTAATATTTCAACTAGTTGAGGTGGCATGTCATGTCTAAAGTATTACTTGTGGAAGATGATCATAGTATTGCAGATATGATATCCATTTACCTGAGTGAAGAGAATTATGCGGTTTCCTGTGCGTTCGACGGTCAACAGGCGCAAGACCTGTTCCTAGAGGAGAATCCAGATGTCATCATCCTCGATCTCATGCTGCCCGACACGAACGGCATCGAGCTGTGCAAGCATTTTCGTACGCTGTCGAATGTTCCGATCATGATTGTTTCGGCCAAAAATGAAGTCTCCGAGCGCGTCAATGCGCTGACCGTAGGCGCCGACGACTATCTGTGCAAACCCTTTAGCATGCGGGAGCTTGCCGCCCGCACCTCCGCGCTGCTGCGACGTTCCGGCTTCAACCAGTCGGTCAAGTCCGCCGCCGTGGAACAGCCCGTGCCGAACCCCAAGGATATCGATCTCGACCTCGAGAAGCGATGCATCTATCTGCACAGCAATCCCATCGAAACCACCTATTCCGAATTTGAGATTATGCGCAACTTCTGGCTTCACCCCGGTAAAGTATTCTCCCGTGAAGAACTGCTGAACAAAATCCGCGGCATTGATTCCTTCGTTACGGAACGGTCCGTGGATGTGCACATTACGAATCTGCGCAAGAAAGTCGAGTCGGATCCGAAAGACCCCAAGTATATCAAAACCGTATGGGGTGTCGGGTACAAATTCGAATTAAAGTGAGGCACCGCCCGTGCTTGCACGCGTCCTCTGCTACTGCAGCACGCAAAAACGGACCGCTTTCTACCGCCACGTCTTAGAGGCGGGTAGAATCGCTGGTCCGTTTTTGTTGTGTGCCGCTGCTAGTACCGCAGGCCTATCTTCTGGTATTCACGTTATCCGGGAATACGTGCTGCAGCATCGTTTGGAATTCATTCGTATATTGAGAGAACGAGCCCTTCTCCCCTTCTTCCTTCGCATAGAACCGGATCCGCTGGACGAAGTTGGGGTTCGCGGAAACGAACACCTCTTGAATGTTCGTCGGGGCCGCCGCCAGCACAGCCTTGCGGATCTCGTCGGCTTTGCTCGAAGTGAGACCGCCCTCTTCTGTCCAGGAGAAGCGCAGCGGACTGCCCTGCCCGAAGAGGCCCGCACCGCCCTTGGACGATACCCCGTTCTTCATCATCTCCGGATTCGCCTCGGCATCCGGACTATGGCCGTCCAGTACGATCGCCGCATAAGCGTTCACTTCGGTGAGCAGCACCTGGGCTTCGGCTACCCCGTTCAAGCTCTTCAGCCGCTCTGCGATCAGCGGCGAGAAGCCCATCGATTTCGCTTCATGACGATTGGTCATATCGAGCTGCTTGCGGCCGGTGTACTCGGATCCCCTGCCGCCGGCTTCCGGATCCCGGTACCGTTCCTTCACTCCAAGCGTCCCGTCTTCATTATTGCGGCTGTCCCGGTCAAAAAGCTGCTGCTGCCGGTAATCCTGCAGTCCGGTGCCAGGACTCGAGGCTTGCGGCTTGTTGCCTCCGCAGGCGGCAGTGCTCAGCATGACAACGGACAGCAGGGCCAGTATCCACAGACTGCGGTTCTTTGCGTTCTTCATCGGGTGTCCTCCTAGGGATGTTCCTTAAGCGGCGCGCAAGGGCGGCCATCTTTCCCCATTAGGATGAATCACCCGCCGAAAAATATGCGAAAAGCATGTTACTTCGAATCCCCTGGCCCCTTCTCGAGCTCTTCCAGGAAGCGCCGGACGGCCTCTTCACTCACATTCCCCTGCTGCTTGAAGGCAGCCAGACGGGAAGCGAGATCCTGGCCGAAGGCTTCATTCTCCGCCTCGGCTGCCGCATATGCCGGATCGAACCACACATACTGCCCTTCGGGTCCGTTGCGCAGGAATGCGCGTGTCCAGTGATCCGGATACGTGTAGGGCTGCTTGCTGAATAGAATACCGAGCACATCGTCAGAGCCCAGCGGCAGCAGATGGTGAAACACCTCTTCCCCGCCGGCCCCCGCTCCGGGTGCACCGGCCAGATTGCGGTGAAGATACGAGTAATGCAAATAATGCTCGCCCGTCTCACTGTCCTTTGCGATCTCGTACATTTCCAGCCCATTGTCCTGCAGCGTACGTATGGTTTCGAGCCGTGCCTGCAGTTCCTCGCCAGGCACCTGGCGGCTCCCCGTCCACGAGGGAGTTCCTTGGTTACTCATGTGCCTTCTCCTTTCTCTTCCTGCTGTGTGGGATTCCTGCAGCAGGAAGCTCCTGCTGCAGGTGGATCGTACGCCGTGGCAGACGCCATTTGAAGGTGACCGACAGCATCCGCATAATGACTACTAAAGCGAACAGTCCCAGCAGCGCCCAGGAGCCCTGGAACCAGCCTAGCCCGATGACAAGGCCGGCGAGCAGCGCCCACACGGCATAGATCTCATCGCGCAGCACGAGGGGCTTGCGCCCTGCGAGCACATCGCGGATGATTCCTCCGCCGATGCCGGTCATCATAGCCGCTACCATCACGGCACTGAGCGGCACTCCCTTCTGGGTCGCATACAATGCGCCCTGAATAGCGAACGCCGCGAGTCCGATGGCGTCGAACAGCGACTCCCATGTTTTCCAGCGCATAATCCACGAGACCGGCACCAGAAACACCAAAAAGGCCGACACAACGGCGGTTCTGAGAAACATTCCTTGTTCCCACAGCGTGGTTACCGGCACGCCGATGAGCAGGTTGCGGATGACCCCGCCGCCGAAGGCCGTAACCAAGGCGAGAACGAATACGCCCAGGATATCGTATTCTTCTTCCATAGCCACGACCGCCCCCGATACCGCGAAGGCGATCGTACCAATAACACTGAATAAGTGCAGATTGATTTCAAGAATAGAGTCCATAAGGGGTTATTCCAGCGTCCAATCCAGCTTTACGACGTTCCCGGTACGGGAAGACTCGTAGATCGCTTCGAGCACGAGGGAATTGGTGAGACCCGACATGGCCGAAGTGATCGGCTCGCGGTTCTCGCGCACGCAGTCGACAAAGTGGCGGCTCATCCGCACCCGGGAGCCTTCGTCATGCTGAGGAATCGCGAGTTCCACGTCCGCCGTGCGGTCGAAGAGCTCGGTGTGCAGCGTTCCCCTGTCTCCTTGAAGCGAAGCGCCGCCGTCCGATCCCATCAGGTACACGTAGGGACCATTGCCGATATATCCCGTATTCGCCGCCCAAGAGACGTCCAGGGACAGCGTGCTGCCGTTGTCGAGCTTGATCAGCGCCGTCGCCAGATCCTCCACATCGTAGAAGCCGTTCCAGTCGGGCTTGCCCCAAGTGCCGATGCCTTTCTTCTTCGGCCCGAATTCCGCATAGGTCGTACCGAATACGGATACCGGTTTCGGGGATCCCATCAGATGCAGGGACAGATCCAGCATATGTACGCCGATATCGATAAGAGGGCCGCCGCCGGCTTTGTGCATCTGGGTGAACCAGGTGCCCCAGCCGGGAATGCCTTTGCGGCGCAGCCATCCGGTTTTGACATTATAGATCTTGCCCAGCGCGCCCTTGTCGATCTGCTCTTTCACCTGCAGATTCAGCGGCTCCCACCGCATCTGGTGGGCCATCATGAGCACTTTGCCGCTCTTAAGGTGGGCTTTGACGATCTCTTTGGCCGAAGCGGCGTTCACGGCCATCGGCTTCTCGAGCAGGACGTGCTTGCCCGCGCGCAGCGCCTCAATGGCAATCGGTGCATGGGATTCGTTCGGTACGGCGACGACGACCGCATCCACATTCGGATCTTGAAGCAGATCCTGGTAATTGACGTGGACGGTAGGAATGCCATACTCTTTCGCCCGGGAGATAGCCATGGGCTGGAATACGTCCGTAACCGCTGTAATGACGACATCCGGCAGCTTCTGGAATTCCTGAATATGTACGTTACCGATATTGCCGGCGCCGATGACGCCGATCTGCAGCTTGTCGTTAGAACTCATGGTTTGCCTATTCCTCCGTTTGCCTGTGGGTTGGTCCGCTGGCGAACCAGCGCTTGTTCGGGGCACTGCCAAACTGCTTTTAACTATACCACAGCTTCTACAAGATGCCCATATCCTTAGCCTTCTGGGCCGCTTCCTTGGAGCTCTTGCCGCCGAGCTTCTTGAGAATGTTGCCTACGTGAACCTTGACCGTCCGGATGGAGACGACGAACTTGTCGGCGATCTGCGTCTGGGTATGCCCCTTCTCGATGAGGTCCAGCACCCCAATCTCAGTCGGTGTAAGCAGGTTCTTCAGCTCCCGGACCCGCACCTCATGCTCTAGCTGCTTCAGGCGCCGGAATTCTTCCCTCATCTGCGCCGCTACGCTCGGATGAATGGCGCTGCGGTTCGCATACGCGCTGCGGATCGTTGCTGGAATCTCGGTGAAATTTGACTTCACCATGTAATCGACCGCTCCCGCCTTGAAGGCTTCGAAGATCATTTCTTTCTCTTCCATCGAAGAGAGCATGACGACCCGGGCGCCGCTGCACTTCACGATCTCTGCCGCCGCCCAGAGTCCCTCCGGGCTGTCGGACATCATGATATCCATGAGCACCACATCCGCCTCCACGCGTTCGAGCAGCTCTACCCCTGTCTCCCCCGAAGAAGCGCTTCCTACGATCTCGATGTCTTCTTCCTTCTTCAGATAGCTCTCTAGTCCGCGAAGCCAATCGGAATCGTCCTCTACGATGACTACGCGAATCTTGTTATTGTCCACTCTCCATCGCTCCCTTCCGGGCTTCCGCGGCGGCCCGCCTCGGAAACTGCATGAACACGCTGGTTCCCTGTCCCGGTTTGCTGTGAATGTTCATGGTGCCTTTATGCTTCATGACAATAGTATAACAATAGGACAGACCTAAGCCGAAATTTAATTTTTTGCCGTTCTTCGTCGTGTAAAACGGATCGAACACCCGCTTCAGCTGATGCTTCTCCATGCCCGTGCCGCTGTCCTTCACTTCGACGACGAGCTTGCGCTTCGTCTCGCTGAGCCGCACAGTCAGCCTGCCACCCTCTGGCATCGCCTCAAGCGCGTTGGTGAGCACATTCGTCCACACCTCCGTCAGCTGGGCCCGGTCTCCGAACATCGTGCCATGGTAGTGGTACTGCTCTTCCACCAGCACGCCCTGCGATTCAGGAGCCAGCATATCGAGGCACTGCCGGAGAATACGGGCCGGTTCGAACTCTTCCATGACCAGCTCCACTTCCTGCGTCTGGCCCTGGATGCGGTAGATCATATCGTAGATATGCTGTGACGCCGAGAGGATGACCTCCACATCGCGTATGAGATCCTCCGGGTTCGTGTCTCCTCCCGCGGCATCCGATTTGATCTTGTCACCGAAGAGACGGATTTTCCCCACATCGTTCTTGATCGCATGATTCAGGATCGACGTACCCGAGGTGATGGCACGCAGCGTATAGTCGAGCTTCTGATTCTGGATCGATATCTGCAGCCCCATGAAGCCGTAGCGGAACGAGGATCCGACGATCACGGCCAGCGTGAAAGCAATGATCCCGGTGTTGTATCTCCACCATTCATACTCCCCGAATAGCGCCGGCAGCACGTATAACGTGAATAGGGCAAAAAAGAGCGTGGGTGCCGCCGCAGCGGTGGTCAGAAGACGGCTGCGCCGCAGGAACGAGTTGCGCTCCTTCCACATGCCCGCAACAAGCAGGTATATTCCGCTCAAGATATATGGCACTGTCCAGAAGAGAACGTAACCGTACGGAATCGGAGCATCGGGAGGGGCATCAAAAGCAAACGAGAGCACCGGCGGCATAAGCAGCGCATACGGCAGCCACCTGCGGCGCTGCCAGGACCAGTAAGGATAGTCCGGATAGTATACGATACTGAACATCGCAAAGGTATACGGCAGGCCGTAATAACAGGCCAAGGACGAGACGACCTCCGCCTGGGCCAGGAGAGCCGCCACATTCTGCGTCAGCCAGCCCTTCGCATAGAATAAGGGGAACAAGTCGTCGGCGATCACGGCCGACAATCCTCCGCAGCCCCCGGTAAACGCGATCGAGGAGATCCAGCGTGTCGTCAGCCGTTTGGGGTCGGTCAGGATGAGCAGCAGTCCGATCGTCCACAGGCCTATGAGCACAAACAGCATGGCAGCACTTCCGTTTCTAAAGGCGTATAGACAGCGGCGGATGCAGAAGCGGGAGTTCTCATCCTCCGGTTACATAGCCGCTTGTCTATTGCAGCACAAGATCAATATTCCCGGGCCAGCCCGTCCAGTTCCTCGAGGCATCGCTGCGCCCATCGTACGGTGCTTTGAAGCTCGCTTCGCTGGGCCTCCAGGGCGGCGAGCAGCGAAGCCCGGTATTCCGGCACACTGCCTCCATACGTCTCAACCGTGTGGGCCGGCATCAGGGCAATCTCCTGGAACGCCAGCGCCCGCCGCTGGTGGAAGAAGGCGACGTTCGCCTCCATCGGATTGTGCAGGTCTCCCTGCGTCGGGTGCTTCAGTACGGCCAGTATTTTCACCGCAATTTTGCCGCTGGGCGACACTTCTACCGTTTCGCCGAGATAATCCCCCGTTTTGTACGTAGCCCGGACGAGGGTGCCCGGTGTCGTGATTTCTTGACGTAACATATCGAACCGCTCCTTTATGGGGTTGGGTGAGCCGGCAGGCCGGCCTTAAAGCTATCGGTGAGAAGGAGCGCCGCTGCGGATCCAGCCCAACAGGTCCTCGACCGAGCCGAGGCGGTACAGCTTGCGGCGAACCTCTCCTCCCTCGAGATGGACGAGGCACGGAACGCTCTCGACCTTCCACCTTCCGGCCAGCTCCCTCGTCAGATTGATGTTACAGATGCCGATCGCCTGCTCCGGCGAGGCAGCGCAAGCCACCTCGAGCATCCGCATCCCGACCCGGCATGTGCCGCACAGGGGAGAGTAGACATAGACGTACCGGCGCCCCTTTCCGAAGGGCGTATCGCTGAGCAGCAGACTCTCGGACCACTCCGGCAGCTGCATAGGGGATCCCCTCCTTTCCTAACCGCTTAGCATAGTGAATGTTGCTTCTTCATGGACAAATCCGGTAAAATAGAACTATTCAATCATAGGGCAGGTGGAAATAGACATGTCGGAACAAAACAATGAAACAACGAACACCGGTGCAGGTGAATCCTCGGAGCCTCGTAAGGTTTCTCTGGCTGATGCGATCAAGAACAAGCTCGCCCAGAAGAAGCAGGACCAGAAGGACGGCAAGCTCGGCGGAGGAATGCGTGCGGGCAACGACGCCGTGATGCGCAGCCAGAACAACAAGAAGCCGAACAACCAGCGCCGCCGTACCGGCGGAAGCTAGGGGTCTTGCGGCGTCCAGCCGCTGGACATTCTAGGTTTCGAACCTTTACAAGCCGATTGAACAAAAGAAGGATGAGCGCAAGCCCCAGGGGCTGCGGCTCATCCTTTTTAACGTTCACCCGGGACCGTCCCGATTCCGGCAGCAGGGGAGGACTTTCGCCCTCCCCTGCCCTGTTGGACCGCTGCCCTCATCTTACTTATGCGTAGGCCGCATCACGCTGCTTCTTGATATCATCGTTCTCCAGGAACTCATCATAAGAGATAACCTTGTCGATCAGGCCCGCTGGTGTGATCTCCATGATCCGGTTCGCTACCGTCTGAATGAACTGATGGTCATGGGAGACGAACAGCATCGTGCCGTCGAAGTCGATCATGCCGTTGTTCAGGGCGGTGATGGACTCGAGATCCAAATGGTTCGTCGGCTCGTCAAGCAGCAGCACGTTGGCGCCGCTCATCATCATTTTGGAGAGCATGCAGCGAACTTTCTCGCCCCCGGAGAGGACGCTCGCCTTCTTCAGCGCTTCTTCGCCGGAGAAGAGCATGCGGCCGAGGAAGCCGCGCAGGTACGATTCGTCCTGGTCCTTCGAATACTGGCGCAGCCAATCGACGAGCGTCTCGTCCGTTTGGAAATAAGCTGAGTTCTCCTTCGGGAAGTAAGCTTGCGTCGTGGTGACGCCCCAGCTGTATTCGCCGGCATCCGCCTCGACCTCGCCCATCAGAATCTGGAACAGCAGCGTCTTCGCAATCCCGTTCGGGCCTACGAGAGCGATCTTATCGCCCTTGTTAACCGTGAAGGAGATATTGTTGAGAATCGTCTCGCCGTCGACCGTCTTCGTCAGTTTATCCACCGTCAGAATCTGCTTGCCCGCTTCGCGTTCCGGCTGGAACTTGATGAACGGGTACTTGCGCGTCGACGGCTTGATGTCATCGAGCGTAAGCTTCTCGAGCTGTTTCTTCCGGGAGGTCGCCTGCTTCGACTTGGACGCGTTCGCGCTGAAACGGCGGATGAACTCTTCAAGTTCCTTCCGCTTTTCTTCAGTCTTCTTGTTGGCTTCGCGCTGCAGCTTCGTCGCGAGCTGGGAAGACTCGTACCAGAAGTCGTAGTTGCCGACATACATCTGGATCTTGCCGAAGTCGATATCCGCGATATGCGTACACACCTGGTTCAGGAAGTGACGGTCATGGGAAACGACGATGACGGTGCCTTCGAAGCGCGAGAGGAAGTGCTCGAGCCAGTTGATCGATTCGATGTCCAAGTGGTTCGTCGGCTCGTCAAGGAGGAGGATATTCGGGCTGCCGAACAATGCCTGCGCGAGGAGCACGCGGACCTTCTGGTTGCCGTCAAGTTCCTTCATCTTCAGGTCATGCAGATCCTTGCCGATGCCAAGACCGATGAGCAGCTCCGCCGCGTCGGACTCAGCCTGCCAGCCGTCGAGCTCCTGGAACTCGCCTTCGAGCTCCGCCGCGCGCATGCCGTCCTCTTCGGAGAAATCCGCCTTGGCATACAGGGCATCCTTCTCTTCCATAATCTCAAACAAGCGTGTATGGCCCTTCACTACGGTCTTCAGCACTTCCATCTCGTCGTATTCGAAATGGTTCTGTTTCAGCACCGCCATACGCTCGCCCGGCGTAATGCCGACATCCCCCTTGTTCGGCTCGAGCTCGCCGGACAAAATTTTGAGGAACGTGGACTTGCCTGCGCCGTTCGCTCCGATCAGGCCGTAGCAGTTGCCCGGCGTGAACTTGATATTAACATCCTCAAACAAGGCGCGTTTGCCGTATCTCAGGGTGACACCCGATACCGTAATCATGAAATAGTAACCCACTTTCTTCCATAGACTGAAGCTGATCTTTCATATGGTGCTTTCAAACGTATATTATAGCACAGGTAGGGCACGATCCCCAAGCGTAAAACGGTGCGCCGACCCGAATTTTTATTCGCGGCCCAGATGTGCTGCAGGGGCAGCAGACGGAGGTCCCGCTGCCCCTGCCGATTCTGCTGCTTCTATAGCCTACTTGCCTCCGGCAATCTGCTCCACGAGCTCGGAGAGCTCGGTCCACCGGTCCATCGTCCGCTCGAGCTCCCCGGATACCTCCTGCTCTTCGCGGAACAGATCCTGGACCCGGCCGTAGTCGCTCCCCGCCTTCTCGATCTCCGACTTGATCTTCGCGAGGCGCTCTTCAAGCCCTGCGATCTTATCCTCGATGCCGTCCCATTCCCTTTGATCATTGAAAGAAAGCTTCTTCGGCCTGCCGGCATCCCGGCTTGAAGCGGAAGAAGCTTCCGCCTTCGGCACCGTCTTCTCTTCCCGCTTGGCGGCCGACTCGGCCTGGCGCTCGCCCTTCACGGCCTCCATGTACTCGGTGTAGTTCCCGAAGAACCGCCGGACCTTGCCTTCCCCTTCGAATACAAAGAGATGGTCTGCCGTCCTGTCGAGGAAATAGCGGTCATGGGATACCGTGATGACGACACCTGGATACTCGTCGAGGTATTCTTCGAGCACGGTCAAGGTCTGGATATCGAGGTCGTTCGTCGGCTCATCGAGCAGCAGCACGTTCGGCTCGCCCATCAAGGTGCGAAGCAGGTAGAGACGGCGCTTTTCCCCGCCGGACAGCTTGCCGATCGGCGTCCACTGCTGGGCCGGGGAGAACAGGAAGCGTTCCATCATTTGTCCCGCCGTGATCGACTCGCCATCCGATGTGCGGATGACTTCGGCAGCTTCCTTGATGTAATCGATGGCCCGCTGCTTGTCATCCATCTCCACGCTCTCCTGCGTGTAGTAAGCGAGCTTGACTGTCGAGCCCGTGTCGATCGTGCCGCTGTCCGGGCTCAGACGCCCGGCGAGCAGATTCAAGAACGTCGACTTGCCTGTGCCGTTCGGGCCGATGATGCCGATCCGGTCTTCGGGCAGCACGATGTAGCTGAAATCCTCGACGATCTTCCGGTCCTCGAAAGCCTTCGTGAGGTGCTCCAGCTCCAGGATTTTCTTCCCGAGCCGGGACGCCCCGAGGGATACTTCGAGCTGGCCGGACGGACCCGCCACCTTGCGGTCGCGCAGCTCCACGACGCGGTCGATCCGCGCCTTCTGCTTCGTCGTCCGGGCTTTGGCCCCCCGGCGCAGCCAGGCAAGCTCGCGGCGCAGCAGGTTCTGCCGTTTGTCCTCTTCCGCCGCTTCGCGCTCCAGCCGGTCCGCCTTCTTCTCGAGGAACGCCGCATAGTTGCCCTCGTAGCTGTACAGCTTGCCTCGATCGAGCTCGAAGATGCGGTTCGTCACCCGGTCGAGGAAGTAACGGTCGTGGGTAACAAGGAGCAGCGAGCCCTTCCACTTCGAGAGGAACTCCTCGAGCCACTCGACCGTCTCATGGTCGATATGGTTCGTAGGCTCGTCCAAGATGAGCAGGTCTGCCGGCTGGATGAGCACCCGGGCCATAGCCACCCGCTTGCGCTGGCCGCCGGATAAGGTGCCGACCTTCCGGCCGAACTCCGTGATGCCAAGGCGCGTCAGCACAGTCTTCGCCGTCGTGGCCGCATCCCAGGCGCCCGTCTCGTCCATCTTCTGCTGCGCGGCGAACAGTTTCGCCTGCAGCTTCTCATCCTCGGGGGCAAGCCCCAGCTCTGTCAGCGCCCACTCGTATTCCCGCAGCGCCCGCATCAGCGGGGTATCGCCGAAGAACACCTGCTCGAGCACCGTCGACTCGGCATCGAACGCCGGATTCTGCGGCAAGTATTCCACGTGAAAATGATTGGAATGGATGAGTTTGCCCTGCTCGAGCGTCTCTTCCCCCGCCATCACTTTCAGCAGCGTCGATTTGCCGGTACCGTTCAACCCGACAAGCCCGATCCGCTCCCGTTCGTTAATCCCGAATTGGATGCCGTCGAAAAGCACCTTCTCGCCGTAGCTTTTATGTAAATTGTCTACCGTCAGTATGTTCATCATCCTGCTCCTTTCCGCACTTCCGGGGCCATGGCGCCGCCCGGCTCCCTCCCCAGGTACGGTATTAATTCGCCGTGTATGGCTCGGCCGGCTCCGCTATGTAGGCTGCAAGCAGCGAGGCCGTCCCCACTACCGCATCGATGTGGGTACGCTCCATCGCATGGGAGGCATGCACGCCCGGACCGATCAAGGCCGCACGGATATTGCTTCCCCCGCGCAGGGCCGCGGATGCATCTGAACCGTACTGTGGATAAATATCGACTGCGTGCCGGATGCCTTCGCGCTTCGCGAGCTCGACCAGCTTGGAGGTCATCGCGAAGTCATAAGGCCCGCTCGAATCCTTCGCGCAGATCGACACATCCTCTTCCGTGCACTGCAGGTCTTCTCCCATCGCTCCCATATCGACGGCGATCAGCTCCGTGATATCCTCCGGAATCCAGGCGGCGCCGTGTCCGACCTCTTCATAAGTGGAGACCAGCAGCTTCAGCGTAAAGGCAGGCACGATAGACTCGCGCTTCAACAGCTCGAGCAGGCCGAACAGCGCCGCGACGCCCGCCTTGTCGTCCAGGTGGCGGGACTTGACGTACCCGCTCGGCATGACGCGCGTCCGCGGATCGAACGAGACGAAGTCTCCGACTTCGATCCCAAGGCGCCGCACATCTTCCGCGCTCGACACCAACTCGTCCAGGCGGATCTCCATCACCGCTTCTTCCCGCTTGAGCTCTTTGGCATCGGGATAGACGTGAACGGACGGCTTGTTTGTCAGAATCGTGCCTTCGTAGATCCGTCCGTCCCGCGTGTGGATCCGGCAGTACTCGTTCTCTACAGCACCCAGCATGAAGCCGCCCACCAGAGTAAACCGCAGCATGCCGCTGCTTTTCACCGAGCGCACCATGGCGCCAAGCGTATCGACATGTCCGGAGAGGCCGATGACCCGGCCCGGGTTCGCTCCCGGAACGGTAATGATGCCGCAGCCCTTGGGCGTCAGCGTCATATCATACCCGAGGCGGCGCGTCTCCTCCGCCAGCTTGCGCATCACTTCACCGCAGTAGCCGCTTGGGCTGGGCGTTGAGAGAAGCAGCTGCAGGACGTTCAGAACGTACTCTTTGTCGATGTTTTGCGGCACGGGGAACACCTTCCTTCTATTTGATTCTCGGTCTTATTTCGTGTAAGCTACATTTGGAACTTTATTCTAGGAGGTCAACCCATGTCTGAAGCATTGCCACCGAAAACATGTAGTATCGAACGTTTGGTTACCCTTGATGCCGACGTTGCCAAAGTGCTCAGCGGCGAAAAAACCGCTACCCGCCGCAACGGCCGTTACGCCGATATCGGCGAAGTGATGGAGCTCCAAGGCCGCAAGTTCGAAGTAACCAACGTGTACTCCCAGTCCCTCGGCGAACTGACCGACGAGAACATCCAAGCCGAAGGCTACGCTTCTGTCGATGAGTACAAAAACTATATCATGTCCATGCACGCCGGCATGCCTTGGCTTCCGCAAATGCGTGTCTGGGTCCATGAATTCCGCGAAGTATAAACCAAGCCCGGTTCTGCTCCCTCTGCCCTGCAGGGGGACAAGCTTGGTTCGTGGTTAGGGAGCTTTTCAAGGAAAAACAGTGTAGCCCAGGCACATCCGCTCGCGGCTGCCCCGCATCATGCCGGGACGCCTGCAGCGAATAACCGGCTGCACTGTTTTTGCTTTACTGACGATAGTGGAGGTTGCACCGCCCCATGTTCTGGTACGATATGCTTGTCTTCATTCACGCCGTCTCGGCCATGGTCTCCATCGGCCCGTTCTTCGTTCTCATTCCCATGCTGCGGAAGCTTCGCACGGCCGAAGGTCCGCTGAAAGAATCGTATCTCGATTCCTTTCATTTTGTCGTCCGCCTGTCGAAGCACACCGGGCATGTTCTCGTGGGCTCCGGAGTGCTCCTGATGTGGCTTGGAGACTGGCCGTGGACTACCCCTTGGATCACCGGCACGTTCGCGGTGCTGGTCGCTTCGCTGGTCTTCATGGCAAGAGCATTCTCGCCCACGATCCGCAAGCTGAGACAGGAAGGCAGCGACCGCGCTCCTCTGCTGCGGAAGCTGACCCGGTCGCTGTACATCTACCTGACGGTGCTGTTCATCATGCTGTGGATGATGATTACACAGCCGCAGTTTGAGTTTCTGACCACCTAACACCGTAAGCCGTCTGCCTGGCCGGGCGAAGGCTGCAAGCGTCCTGCGCAGGACGCTTTTTTTCCGTTCAGGAAGGTGCAGGGGAGCCTTTAGGACACAAAGTCGACACAGATGCTTGTACCGTCGAGCACCTGTTTCATGTGGGCCAGCACTTCCATATGTAACGGATGCGTGTTATACGTTTGCAGATCCTCCAGCGAGTCGAACCTCGTAAGGAGCGCGATATCGTAGGAACGGTCGAGATGCAGGACATCGATACCGACTTCGATGCTGCGAAGAACATCGATCTTGCCTTCCATGTTCCGCAGGACGGCCGCAGTCGCTTCGACGGCTTCCGGCTGACGGTCTTTCAGCTTAAACAGAACAATATGAGTTAGCATCGGAACATTCCCCTTTTGGCAGGTAATGGTTGTACGGACCGCTCCTGTATATAGAGCTTGAGCAGCCGAGATTGAAGGCTTCGCTCCCCGCGGAAGACTCCCGGGCAAAACGGACGCTTTATTATATCATTTCTACTCCCACGTAATCTACACGGCAGCAAAAAGAAACCCAGGGGCTCCCTGGGTCAGGCGGAAACGAAAGTAAATTCGGCGGAAACGATCCTGATTTTGTCGCCTTCTTTGAGGGCGTGGGTTTTGTAAGGTACGAGCGCTTCCCCATTCACCAGGGTTCCGTTGCGCGAACCGAGGTCCTTGATGGCGATGCCGCCTCCCTCTTCCCTCACGAATTCGGCATGCAGACGCGAGACGCCGAGTTCATCGTGGACCCAGTCCGCCTCGCCGCCCGCCCGGCCGATCACAAAGCTCGTCTTCGTCAGAGGGATCTGCTCGCGCGCGCCTTCCCGATCCCACTCCAGCTTCGGTACGGCCGGCTCCGCCGCAGCCTGCTGTTGGGCGCCGCCCAAAAAGACCGTCGCATCGGAAGGACGAAGCAGCGTAGTCCGCGCTGCAAAGTCCTGCGCAGCAGGAGGAGCCGAGGCGGGCGAAGCAGGAGATAGCGTTGAAGGAGACGTCGTGGCCGCGAAATAGGTATCTATAAGGGAATTCGCAGGTGCAGTATCCCTCTGTTCCAAACCTGCCGGCACCGCCGAACGAACCTGCCCCGCAGCCGGACGCCCTGCTTCGCGAAGCGGTGATCCTCCGCCGGATACAGCAGCATCCGCTTGAACTCCCCAAGCGTGATCACCCACGGAGCTCCGGGAACTCGCGGAAACTCCGGTCCCCAGCCCGATCCCCTCCAAAAAGCCGCCGCCTGCCGGCGCTGCCGCCGGAGCGCCGATGAACGCTTCACCGGTGCGGGAGTACAGCTCCCCTTCAGGCGTGCCTTCCGCCTCTGCCTTTCGCAGCCGCCCGATGAGCAGCAGGGCAGCAGCCGCTATCAGCAGCGTGGCGCCCCCGCACATATAGAGCATCGCTTCGCCGGGTGCGTCCGCATATACCTTCCACACCATGCCCCATGCAAGTACAGCCATCATGGCAACATAGAAGGGCTTCTTGCTTTTGGTACCGGCTTCCTGCTCAGCTGCCAAGGCGTCTACCCCTGCATTAGAGGCCGTATCCGGGTCGCTGCGGGTGCCGAGCCAGTCGGGCATCTTCCCGGGCGTATCCCCGCCCCCGTACGGTGGCACGGCAGCCGCTGCCCGTTCGGCTCCTGCGCCACCGGCTGCCCCGCGCTCACGGCCAGCCGGCCCTGTCTGAGGTGCTGATGGGGCCTGGAAGGCACTTCCACCCCATGCTCCCGATGCCGGAGTACTGGCCGGTATGGCTGCCCGTTCCCGCCCGAGACGGCTTGGCTCCGCTTGGATCGCAGGCTCATCTTCCAAATAGCCCGCCTGCCGGAGCAGCAGTTCCCTGAGCTCTGCCAGCGAGAATGTATCCTCGCGCTGCAGGTAACGCATCAGTTCCTGGTATCCGCCGCCCTGCAGCTCTGTCACCCGGTGGATCCAGCGGGAGGCCAGCTCCCGGAGATCCCCCGCGACGGTTCCTTTGCCTTCCAGCTGTTCCTTGGGCAGGTAGGTCAGATGAAGATCATGCAGACCGCTGCCGCAGTAGATGAAATCTTCCTGCAGCACATATCGCCCCGGCTGCAGCATGTATACCATTGAATCACCCAGCACCTCCACAATCGCCAGCAGCAGCCGGTAGTAGCTCCGCAGCGTCAGCTTCTCGGTGCGCAGCGACTGTGTCAGCATACGCTTGCCCGTCATGTTGTAGTAGAGCGAGACCCGGCCGTCCCTGCTTTCGAGCTGGAGAGGAAGCAGACCTGGAATGCGGTTGGCCGACAGCATGCTGAGCTGGAAAGAAGACAATTCTTCCTGCTGCAGTCCTCCCGGAGAGCTGATGACCATATAATGCCCGTGCTCGCTCACATAATCGACTTGCAGTCCGTACAATACGGAGTTCATTACTCGTATACCCCTTTCATCCCGGTAATCCGGCTTGTGTATTAACCCGCACACTTATGGCTTCCTCTCATACGAGCGTGACCTGCCAGAACGTATAGACCGCTCCAGGCAGCACAGCCCACATAAACGGAAACCTGAGCCGTCCGCCGCCCTCCCCCTGATCCGGCCGCAGCAGGCCGAAGTCGCGGAAGAAAGCGAGCTGGAACAGGCCGAACAGCATGGTCCTCAGCCGCGACATGCCGTCGGAACGGACAAGCAGAATGCCTGCGCCTATGACTCCCGCACACAGCAGAGAGGCCGTCATCGTCTGCAGCGTTACGGCCGCACCGGTCAGGGCGCCGAGCGCGCCGAACAGCTTCACATCCCCGGCAGCCACTGCCCCCAGCGCATAGAGCAGCAGCATCGGCAGGAATCCGGCGGCCAGCCCGAGAAGCGCCGCCCCGAGACCGCCGAAACCGTCTTGGCCCAGGTGCAGCAGCATCCCGCCCGCCGCGCCCGCGGCCGTAAGGCCATTCGGAATCCGGCTGCGGGTCACATCCGTACAGAACGCTGCGGCAAGAAACACGCTCCCTGCGATAAGTCCGATCATACGCCGCCTCCCACCCAAGCGCGCTCGGTCGCCTTTTTCTTCAGGATCACCGTCTTCTTGAAGAACGGGACCTGGAACGTATACGGATACTCGGCTTCGATGGTAATATAAGCCTCCTCCAGGTTCTCGAGGTTCGGGAACTGCAGTGCCGTAACCTTGATCCGCTCCTTATCGAGACGCCCCTCATCGGCGAAGGATGCGATAATGGGCGAGGCGCCTTCGGCTATCCGGCGCTGGGCCGCTTCCTTAGCTTCCCCCGCCTTATCTGTGCCCCACGACTGCACCTGCTCGCGCTTCGATTTCTCCCAAGCCACGAGCTGCACCAGCGGAGCCGGAATCCACTGGGCATAATTCTCCACGAAGGCTTCCGTGTCAGTCACCGTCTGAGTCGCCGTGTTCGCCTGTGTGACCACATTGTCGAGCCAGGCGCTGGTCGGGGAGTTCTGCCACTGGGCTTGGCCCTGCAGGTACATTTGGCGCATAGGGTACATGTTCGCAGCCATGACTTTGGCCGCTTCCGATACGGTCGACTGCAGCGCCATCTCGGCCAGCGAGATCCGGATGAATCCGACCAGCAGCATCACGAAAGCAAGGAAGAACGGCAAGGTCAGCGCCGCCTCCAGCACCATACTCCCCTTATCCCCCCGAACCAGCCTCTTCCAGCTCTTCATCTCTTTTCCCTCTTCCCATTCCCTATTTCTGTACTTCACTGCATGGCACTCCGGCTTAATAAGCAAAATCTGCCGTTTGCGTAAGCAGGCACCGGCTGCCGCTCGGCACGCATCCGCCGAACTCGTCCTGCCCGAGCGTCTTCATGATCGACGGCAGGAACCAGAGACGCAGCGATGTGGCCGCCTTCCCCGACACATAAGTGCTCGCGGAAGCCAAATCCAGCTCCGTGTTGAGCTGCAGCAGCGACTGGATGCGGGACAGCAGCACCGGCTCCTTACTGTGGAGGAGCAAAAAGATCCGCATATAGTCCTTGTAGTTCAGCGTAAGTAATTCCTTCGTAAACTTGCGGGAGAGCGGCAGGGCTTCCCCGTGGATCAACTTCTCGAGATCCTCTTGCGCCCGAAGAGCCCCTTCGGTCACCGCCGCCAGCACGACGAGCATCGGGGATCCTGCGGCCAGCGCCTCGTTGCGCGGCTCCGTCAGCGCTTCTGCCGTGCCCACGGCAAGCCGGAAGGCGAACAGCTCGGCATAGGCGAGCGAGTAATTGCCTGCGCAGGAATGCGCCCCGTAGAGGAGATACTCGACCTCCTGATTCGTCAGCGGATGCTGCTCGGGCTGGGACAGCTCCTTCGACACGATGACCCGGCCATGCGGGTCTTTGTGCAGCCCGAGCGTCCGGTAGCTGAACTTGCTGACGGCATACTCGTCAATATAGAACTCATCGCGGACATCGGTGAGCAGGTCCCCAAGCGATGAGACCAGCTTCAGTGCGCTGAGGCCCGCGCCGTCGGCGGAATCCAGGTCCACCGCCGGGACCGACGTGTCGGGGCTGCCCGCCTGATTCAGCGCCATATAGGCGCCGTAGAAGCCGGTATCCCCCGCCTTCGCCGGATTACCGAGCAGCGAGTCATACTGCACCTCATGAGGGTCGACGCCAGTCATGACGCTGCACGCGCCGATGCCCCGCTTGACTTTGTCGAGCACTTGGCCCGTCTTCGTTCTCTCTTCCCGCTTGGCCGCTTCGGTCCGCTGGGTCCGGCCGATCCGCTCTTCCTGGGAAGCCTTGTGCTTGGCATACAGCGCCCCCACCTCTTGGTGGAAGCCGTCGAGGCTGGCCGTCGTCGTCGCGTATTTTTGCTGCGTGAACATGAGACCGTCCCCGATCTGCGCGTTCAGTCCGGCGAACATGGAGATGGCCCCACTGACGCCCGCCTCCCATGTCTCGAGCTCCTGCCGGTCGAACCGCTGCACGCTGGCGAACACCGCTTCCCCGCCGGATGTCGTACCTCCTCCGGATGCCGTGACGCCTCCGAGCTCCGTATTCAACTGGTCGTTGGACGCTTTGGCCGATTTCATGGCGGTCAGGAACACTTCCTTGCGCTGGGCAAGGTCCTCATAGTCCTTTTGCGCTTTTACTTTGAGTATGGCGATCAGCTGTGCATATCGCAGAATATCCTTGACCAGCGCTTCCAGATCGGCCATCAGCGCAGCCGCCTCCGTCACCTGCATCTGGAGCGCTTCCTTCTCCTGGATCAGCGCCGAAATCGACTGGGCGGCTGCCGGGCCGGCCATGGCGAGCGAGGCGATCGAACCGTTGATGGATGCAATCTGTCCCTTGAGCGAAGCGATCTCCGCCTTCACATTCTGGAGCGACTGCCGCACTTCCTCAATCGTATGGATACCGATCCGGCCGCTGAGCTCGTTCAAATCACGCAGCTGCGCGGTATAGAACGGATGCGCATCAAGCGACATTTGGCGGATCCGCAGAAACTGGCTCCAGGCGTCCTCCAGCTTACCGTCCCGCTCATTGAGCACCTTTTCGATATGGGCGGCATTTTCCGTAAACTGCGCTGCCTGTCCGAGGTTGCCCGCCATGCCCGTTTTCTTCAGCTTGTCGCTGATTTCGAGGGAATAGATCATCGGAGCCCGGTATTTCATCTCCTCCAGGATCTGCCCCTTGAGCTGCTGGTGGCTCGCCAGCGAATACATCGGCGTCACCTTGGCCGAGCCCTCCTCCAGCCGCTGGTCCACGAACCGGAAGCCGCCCGACTCTCCTGCGGTAGTCAGATTGCCCATCACTGTCCGCGCGAAGATATCGCCCGCTTTGCTCTCCTCAGGCAAGCCGTACAATCCGTAAGCCTGCAGAGCCGGCGAGAACGCCGACATGGAAGATCGCACGCCCGCTTTCACCGCATTCTCGGCTTCCTTCTGTGCGGTCTTCCACCGGACGACATCGATCAGGAGACCGCACAGCAGAAATACCGGAATGAGAATCAGGATCAGATAAGTCGATACGGCCCCCGATTGATCTTTCCACAGCTTGTTACACCACCCCATCCACTCTCTCCCCTTTCTCCTCCGTCTCTACTCATGCAGTACCACCACAATCCCCCGGCGTTCCAGCTCCGCCTTCAGCCCGCCGGACAGCTTGACTTTGTCGGCTTTGGACAGTTTGAAAAAGTGCCATACAACACCCCGCACCTGCGTACCCTGCTTTAGCAGCTCGGCGTCCTTCGGCATCTGGACTTCCCGCAGATTTTTCTCGTTGAAGGTGTAATAAGCTTGGTGAGCGACCCCGCCTGCATCCAATGCATCCACCGTCCGCTTCGTCTGCGGATCGACCTGGATCACCTGCTCGGCCCCTGTTACGAGCAGCCGCAGATAATTCGCCGCCTGGGCGTGAGACGTAATCCGCACCGGCTCCTTAGGCTCGCCCTTCGGCTCCACCATGGCCGCCAGCGCCGCCTTGGGCTTGATGCGGCCCTGCACCTCGCTGATGAACGTGCGGGTGAGATCCGTCAGCCGGATCGTCTCCACCGGATCGACCACGAACGACTGGGCGCCCGCCTGCACTTCGTCCTCGCCCCACAGCTTCACCGCGAAGCCCGGCAGGTGGGCGGCCTTCTGCAGCGAAGCTTCGACATAGCGCAGCAGCCCCTTGTTGCTGTACGAGAGCTCCCCGCCCACTGTAGAAGGAAGCTCTCCTGCCGTCCGCTGCAGCTTGTTCTCGGGAGAGCTGCCACCCGCAGCACCTCCGCCGGGGAGTGCGACCGATGCCGGCCTGACCGGCAGCATGAAGCTGAACAGATTCGAGAGATGATCGTTCGTCAGCCGCCAGTAGAGCCCGTCCGTCTGTCCGTTCGCCACTGCGCCGGTCCTGTAATCCTTGCTGGAATTGTCCCAGATGTAAGCTGTACGGTTCGCCGATACGGCGGCCGTCTGGTACAAATTCGCCTGGTGGTAGACGTAGAGCGCCAGGAAGATCAGCAGCACCGTAGCGAGCAGGATTGCCGGCAGGGTGAGCGATGCCTCGATGGTGAACTGTCCCCTAGTGTCCTTCAGGAGGCGGTGAAGCTTGAGGCTGTTAACGGCGCGGATCGGTATGAACGCCCGTATGAGCACCCGCAGCATTCTCTTCATAGATGATTAATGAGAGGATGCGCCTGGGGAGAGCTGGGTGGCATCCGATCCGATTCTGCCCGTTTCGGTATCGATTTGCCCATTGGCCGCTGTAAACAGGGACTGCATCCACTTCATGATCCATTTACGAAACGCTATTGCAATAATAAGAAGCACTGCAATAATCATCAGAATTTCCAAAGTCCCTAATCCTTCGTCTTCCTTCCAAAACCGGGTCCAAGCGTTCTTCATCGTTGTCAACATCGTCATTACCTCCAGTAATTTATAAATCGTCCTTAACTTTGCATCATGAACAAGGCCGGAGCCGCAACCAACACCATCACTACAAAAAAGATCAAGACCATCGGAAACACCATCTTGGAGGAGGCCTCTTCCCCCAATGTACGGGCCTGGGCTTTGCGTTTGTCCCAGAGCGTCAAGGACAGCTCCTTGAGCGTCATCACCAGCTCGTCTCCGCCCCGCTTGTAATTCAGCAGAATCGTTGTCGTGAACAGCGACACTTCCTGCATCCGGCACCGCTTGCTGAAATCCTCCATCGCCTTGGCGAACGAGGCATTCATCTTGAGTGCCTGCACCGTCTGTCCCAGTTCCTCATACAGGGGGCTGTTCTTCTCCCTATTGGCTTCGACCGTGCGTACCAAGGCCTGGGGTACGGTCTCTCCAGCCCCAACCAGCAGCATAATGCGGTTCAGCAGCTCCGGAAGCTCCATGAGCATCTGCCGCTTGCGGGCGGTTAGTTCTCCGGCTGCCCCGCGGTACATCATGATCGGCACGAACAGCATGAGGACGAACCCGTATATGAGCATCTCGGCATTGCCGCCCGCCGCCCAACCCCCGAGCACCGACAGACAGAACATGGCGTAAGCCAGCACCACCGCTTTGGCTGCGAACCATTTGGTATGAGCAAGCGCCGGCCTAGCCCCGTGCAGCCCGACCATAATCTGGAATACTTTGCCGAGCGGCTCCGACAGTTTGTCGCTGAGCCGCGTCCGGTCGATTAGCCAGAGCGCCGCGAGGCTTCCCCAGTACATGAGCTCCGAGGGCTTCAGCCCCCGGTGTTCGCTGACCCAGGTTCCGTACAGCGGCCTTCCAGCCCGGGCAGCGCCGGCGGCAGCGGCGAGCAGCGCCAGTAAAAGCAGTAACATCCACACGTCCGAAGTCACACCTTTATATCCATGATTTTTTGGGTGAGCAGATAGCATCCGAACAGAACGAGCAGAGCCGCCGCCATGATGAGCACACCGCCGCCGTGATACAGGGGCTCCATATAATCGGGCGTTGTCCACACCAGAAAACCAATGAAAGCAACAGGTGCGGCCGACAATACCCGCGATTCGAACCGCTTCTGGGCCAGCATCACGCCGATCTCCTGCTCGATATCCAGCTTGTCCTGGATGACCAGCGCTGTACGCCGGATCACTTGGACCAGGCTGCCTCCCGTCCGCTTGCAGGTAACGAAGACTTCCGTGAACTGGCTGATCTCGTCCACGTGGGCTCTGCTGCTGAAGTTCAGCAGACAGCTCTCGACCGTCTCGCCGTTCTCCATCCGGCGGAGGATCATCCGCAGTTCCTTCACGATCATCGTCTCGGGGTCCGGATACAGCAGCCCCAGATCCTGCAGTGCCTCGGCAAAGGCCGATTCAACGGAGCGCCCGGCGCCCAGCGAGGAAGAAAGGGCGGCGAGCATCTGCTTGAACTGCAGCTTGAGCTGGGCCTTGCGTCCCCGGATGAGCTGCTTGTGCCGCAGCAGGGGGGCGTACAGCCCGGCCGCTCCGAGCATAAACACCGCCGCAGGCGACTTGAAGAAAATAAAGCCGACCAGGCACATCAAGCCGGCTCCGATACAGGCGGATCCGAGCACCTGCGCGATGCTCATCTCGTATTCGCTGTAATCGGGCAGCCTAGGGACGCTTCCTTGCCCGGATGCTTTCTTGCGAAACGGTCCGAGTACGATGTCTGCCCGGCTTCGAACCGCTGCATGTTGTAGAATATTCGTAGTTGTCACCTCCTTACGGGAATACAGGTCCTGTGGCCGCCGGCTTGCCCGGCAGTCCCGCCATCTGCTGTTTCCAGGTATGAATCATGGGATTGCCGGTCGGTACGAGGCTTCCCAGAATGCGCCCCTCCGGCGTCTCGCCGGTTTCTCGGAAGCGGAACAGCGGATTGAGCTTCACTTCCCCGTCCTCCATTCCGACCACCTCGCTGATCTCCGTCACCCGCCGGGAGCGGTCCCTGAGGCGCTGCAGATGGACCATGAGATCCAGCGCAGAGGCGATCTGCTTGCGGACAACCTCGACCGGCAGGGCGGCCCCGCTGAGCACCATTGTCTCCAGACGGCTCAGCATGTCCGTCACCGAGTTGCTATGCCCGGTCGATAAGCTGCCGTCATGCCCGGTATTCATCGCCTGCAGCATGTCAAGCGCCTCTGCCCCACGCACCTCCCCAACAATGACGCGGTTCGGCCGCATCCGCAGCGAGGAACGAATGAGATCGCGGATAGTGATCTCTCCCTTGCCTTCGGTGTTGGCATTGCGCGTCTCCAGGCTGACCAGGTTCGGCACGCCGCGGATTTGGAGCTCCGCCGAATCCTCGATCGTGATGATGCGTTCGTCCGCCGGCACATACTGGGCCAGCGCATTCAGAAATGTGGTTTTCCCCGAACCCGTCCCGCCGGAGATGAACATGTTGAACTTGGCCTTGACCCAGCCGATGAGCAGCTCGGAGGTCTCGTCGCTCAGCGCCCCCCGGTCGACCAGATCCTGCATCGTCATCGGATGCTCCGGGAACTTCCGAATCGTCATGGCCGGCCCCTGAAGGGCGATCGGCGGGAGAACGATATTGACACGCGAGCCGTCCGCCAGCCTGGCGTCGACGATCGGACTCGATTCATTGACGATCCGGTTGACGCGCCCGACAATCGCTTGGATGGCGTCCTCCAGCTTCTCGCGGCTTTCGAACCGGATGTCGGTCTCGAGCACTTTTCCGTGCTTCTCGATGAAAATCCGGTCATGGGCATTGATCATGATCTCGGTAATGCTCTTGTCATCGACGAGCGGCTGCAGGACATCCAGGCCGCGAAAAGAATGGAACAGCTCCTGGACAAGCTGATGCTTCTGGCCGGATGTCAGGAAGGTCTCCCGGGAGAGCGCAAACACCTCTTCCTCAATCCGCTCCATGAGTTCGCTGTCGGATAGCGCATTCCCGTAATCCAGCTTCTCCTGTATGCGGCGTTTGAGCATCATTTTTTGGTCTGGCGCGCCGGCTGCCATGCGCTCATCCTGTTCACTCATCACCCGGCACCCCCTCCCTGTGCTCCGAGCAGGCCTCCCGCTGCGTCCTCAAAAGCGGGCGCATGCTGCAGCTGCTCAATCCGGCTTACGGCCTTCCACTCGGGAACATAAGGCAAAAACGCATGCACCTTCAGTCCGTACGCTTCCCAGGAATTCCAGATCTGGCCCGTACTGCGGTTGAGCACAAAGCGCACCTTGGGCATCCAGGCGGAACGCGGAGCATCACTGCCCTGCAGGCTCTTGAGCAGACGTGAAGTTTTGTGCAGCTGCACCAGGTCGTCGGTGACCAGCCATAGGATCTCGTCCGCCGCACCGAGCAGCGCTCCCGCAAGCTTCGGCGCATACGAATCGGTATCGATGATAAGCGTATCGTAGAGGCCGGCAGCAACCATCCCTTCCACCAGCTTCAGGGCATGCTCCGGTGCCAGCTCCTCCATCTCCTGCGGATGCACGGAGGGCGGCACATAATCGAACTTGCCGTAAGCGTGCCGCCGCACCAGACCTTCAAGTTTGCCTGCTACGCCCGCGGCATTCGACTTGGCATAATACAAGAGCCTCGAGAAGCTCTCCGCCGTATCCCCGGCTTCTTCGGCGAACCAAGGCAGCGAGGGATACCGTTCCAGATTCAGAAGCAGCACCCGCTCCCCGCGAAGGGCCAGAAGCCGTGCGGTATGGAACGCGGTCACCGTCTTGCCGGCTCCGCCGACGGCCGAATGCAGAACGACCGACCTTGTACCTCTCCTTCCCAGAAGAGGCTTCCCGGTACTGTATTCATTGTAGTGCGACGAGATCGCACCCATCAGGCGGTCCAGAGGCTGATACTTGCACAGCACCGGGTATTCCAGGATTCCTCCTGCCGCTGCCGTTTCGCTGAGGAGCACCACGGCCCCCTGCGGACTGCCGAATACCTCTTCCGGCAGCGGCAGCCAAGAGTCATGGACGAGCAGGATCCGCGCTCCCCCCTCCTCCTGCATGTACCGCAGTCCTTCTTCCTTCGTCGTAAAGCGCTTGAGCAGGAACCTGTCGGCAAAAGCCGATCCGCGAATATAGGCCGAAAGCATCTCGCCGAAATAAGGATCGGTATCCAGCAGCGCCAGGGTCATGGAACTCATAAGGTTTCTCTCCTTCCACCAGCCGACCCAAACGCAAAAAAAGCACGCGCTGCCGGGACAATCCGTCCCGGACAGCGGTGCTTCCGCTTGTCAGATGGTTGATTCAATGGAACACCTAACGAACACTCGTTGTTCATCAGGTAGTCTTTCATTTGATAATCCGTATTATAGCATGCCTGTTAGATTTTGCAAGAGACTTTTTTGAGAGATTGGCAGGCGGCTCCCTTGTCTCTCCTCAGCCAGAGCGAACGAGGGGCAGAAGCCCGACTTCCCCTCCGCTCGAATTTGTCCATACAAGCTGATCTACCTCCCTCTTGCGTAGGTTCAGCCCGTACAACCCTTGTCCTAGACACGTCAGTCTCGCTTGGCTGCAGCCGCCGTCCAGACGACCTTCGGTTTCTGGTACCGGTTCATGTTGCCTTCTTCCAGGCTCAGCACATCCCAATCCTTCAGGAGCTCTTCCAGGTGAGGGCGGTCAAAGAAACGCTTACGCTTGCCTTCCCATTCGTAATAGGCCGGCTCGAGCTCTCTTCCCTTGCCCGCGACGTACTCGGTATCCCTCACGGAATTCACCCGGCAAAGCAAGCAGCCGCCCGGACGCAGGACACGTCCGATTTCCCGTACGATCCCCTCCGTGACGATCCAGGGAAAATAGTGCAAGCTGAGATCGGCTATCACGACCTGCGCCGCCCCGTCCGCGAACGGGAGCGGATCCGTCAGATCCAGCCTTCTCGTCTGCGCTTCGGGCACCCTCTCCCTCACCCGCTTCAGCGCTTCCTCCGAGGCATCGCAAGCAATCACGCGGTACCCCCGCTCGGTCAAGTACAGCGAATCGTTGCCTGCTCCGCATCCGAGGTCGATGACCGGTATCTCGCGGGAAGCTTCCAGCTGCGGTGCGAACCGGTCCAGCCACAGATCATACTTCACCTGTTCGGGTAACAGAGAAGCGTAGATGTCGTCCCAGTAGGAATGCTCCGGCATCGCCGGCTCCCACCCTTCTACTTTTTGATGAAAAACAAGGTGAGCTCTTCGCGGTTATGGAACAGCTGCTTCGCCTGCTGCAGATCGAGCTGAGCCGACAAGTCCTCCACCACTTCCCGGATCGTCTGGAAGGCTTTCTTATGCATGAGCTTCACGGTGATGATCACGGTGCCGCCGCTCTGCAGCGAATACAGCAGGCCGTTCACAAGCCGCGCCATCTGGCGGTGGCTCCAGCTCATGTCGCATACGAGCAGATCAAAATGACCTTCATCGAACTGAACTTGATCCGCTTTCTTGCTAAGGTACGTCAGACGGGGATGCTTCAGCAGCGATGCATCCAGCTTCGCAGGGTCAACCGCGGTGACCTCCAGCCCCCGCTCCAGCAGGAGCGAAGTCCAGCCGCCGGGCGCCGCTCCGACATCCAGCGCGCTGCGGTAAGCCGATAACTCGAGCCCGAATGTCACTTCGGCTTCGAGCAGCTTGAACTTGGCGCGGGAAATCTGTCCTTCCTCCCTGCGAAAACGAACCGCACCGCCGGCCCAGTCGGACAAATTGTCCTCGGGGCGGGACAGCCCGAGGTACAGTGCGGCATCCGTGGCCAGCACGGAGAGCACGAGCCTGGCTCCGCGGGCGACCGGCTCCGCATGATGCTCGCGGGTGAGCAGCTCCTCTGCCGCCGACTTCAGCTCCGGCATGGAGAAGGCCGGCAGCGCCGAGCCTTCGCCTTTGCGAAGCTGCACGGCTATCGTGCTGCCAGCGATACGCTCCGCATCCTCCGCCAGATAGGACTGAAGCTCCCGCACCGCCTCTTCCGTCGTACCCTCCCAGGCTACCAGCCGGTCGATCGGCTGAATGTGCCGTAAGAAGGCCGGCTCCTGTTCCCGCAGCTTCCCTGCCGCTTCCTCGCGGGACAGCCCAAGTTCGAAGGAGAACACCTCGTTGGGCACGACCCATTTGCATTTGACCTGCTGGCCGAACAGCCGCCGGATCTCCTCCTGCGCCTGCTGGGCGAATCCCCTGTTGGCCGTACCTAAATATTCGATATGCTGTTCGCTCATGGCTGCACCTTAATCCAAGGCCGGTCCCCCGCCCACTCGATGGCCAGCGGGACGCGGAACGCCTTTTGTAAATTTTGTTCGGTTAGTACTTCCTGCTTCGGTCCGGCTGCCAGCACACGCCCTTCCTCCAGGAGGAGAACATGGGTGAACAGCGGGATAATCTCTTCAATGTGATGCGTAACGTAAATCACCGTGATGTCCTGCCGCGCCATCTCATGGATGTTCGCGAGCAGCCGCTCTCTTTCGTAGAGATCGAGACCTGCGCAAGGCTCGTCCATGATGAGGATGGACGGCGCCGTCATCAAGGCGCGGGCGAGCATGACCTTCCGGCGCTCTCCCTGCGAGAGCGTAGCCATCGGCTGCATGTCGAGGTGTCTCAGACCGACGGAGTCCAGCATGCCGAGCGCTTTCTCCCGGACACCTTCCGGTATTTGTTCGTAGAAGCGCAGATAGCCGTACTCGCCTGTAGCGACGATCTCCCAGACCGGGTCGGACGGGCTCAGCTTCTCGTAGAGCGACTGCGAGATATACCCGATGCGTTTGCGCACTTCGCGGACGTCGCACGCGCCATATGTATGCCCCAACACTTCAACTTTGCCGGAGGTGGGGAATTGATAGCCGTTCATCAGCTCGAACAGCGTCGTTTTGCCGGAGCCGTTGCGCCCCAGAATGACCCAGTGCTCCCCCTCTTGAACGTGCATGGACACGTCGCGTAAGATGCTGCGCTGCTCTCTTGTAAAAACAATATGGGATAAGGACACGACTTGCGACATAGTAACCACCTATTCTAGTGCGGATTCGGCTGCTGCCTGAAGCAGCTCGGGAGGAACGGGCCCTGCGGATAGTTCTACGCTTTCCGGTTTGGAACCGTACAGCGCTTGGTACATCTGCTGCCTTCCGGCAGCACTGGACGAATGTAAATAAATACGCCGGGGATACAGCGAGGAGGTGATCATCACACGCACGAGATCCCCTCCGCTCGGCTGCCCCCAGCCGAGGTCATAATCCAGCGACAGGATATCCACTTCGCATTCCTTCAGGAGCAGCAGGCACTCCTCCAGGTTCCTTGCCAGCACGAAGCCGGGCGGACAAGCCCGCCAATCGTCCAAATACACATGGATCATGAGTCTCTCAGCTCCTCCAGATAGCGGATTTCGGGCGCATGGGTGAGCCCCCGGGGGACCGGGGTTTCGAGTACGAGGGGCAGCGACTTCCTGCTGCGGAGCTCAGTCGAAGCCAGCAGCTCGCGGAACCGCGCTTCGCCCATCTCGCCTCGGCCGATCATGGCATGCCGGTCTTTGCCGGACCCCCACGGGTAGACCGAATCATTGAGATGAACGGCGTGCAGATGCGGCAAATATCCGGTCCGCAGCGCGTGCGCCTCCAGGCGCCGCCACCCTTCTTCGCCGGAAGGCCACAGGCCCGAGGCGAAGGCATGGCACGTATCGAGGCAGAAGCCCACCTTCTCCGGATATGCGCAGAGGGAGCGGATCTGCACGAGCTCCTCGAACGTGGTTCCCATGCGCGAGCCTTCGCCCGCCTGGTTTTCAATCAGGAATAGGGCTTCTCCCTTATAGCCGTGAAGCACGTCATTCACACATTGTATAATATTTTTGTAGCCTTGTAACGGGTCCGGGCTTTTATATTTGCCGAAATGGACAATAATCCCGGTCGAGCCGCATGCGTCGGCGATCTCCAAATCGTTGCGGAGCGATGCCACAGTGGCTTCCCGCAGGCCCGGTTCGTCCACCGCCATATTCGTCGGGTACGGCGTATGGGCGATTGCCGATAGGCCGTGCTCCCTGCACAGCCGGGCACAGGCCTCGGCATCCTGCCGGTTGAAGCTCTTGACCGCGAGGCTGCGGGGGTTCTTCGGGAAATATTGATAGGACCGGGCTCCCAGCTTCAGGGCGGTCCGGGCCGCTTCGGCGTAGCCTCCGCGGATACTGATATGACAGCCGAGCCTCATGCTTCGGCTTCGCCTCCTTTGGGTCTACGGGAATTAATGCTGGCAGTGCACGCAGCAGAACGACTTCTTCGAGGACACCTCCTGCCGGACGATGGGCTGGCCGCACCGCTGGCACGGCTTCCCTTCGGCATCGTACACACGGCACCTCGCATCGAAGCCACCGGTCAGGGCATCGCCCCGGTACAAGGGCATCTCCATATACCCGCCGTACCGCGTCGCTTCCGTCAGCACCTCCCGCATGGCACTGTGCAGCTTCCCATACTCCTCTGCGGACAAAGTGGCGGGACGTCTGGCAGGCAGGAGGCCCGCGATGTAACAAATCTCGTCGCTGTAGCAGTTGCCGATGCCGGCCAGAACGCTCTGATCGACGAGATTGCTCTTCAGCGTCCCCTTGCGCGTACGCAGCCGGTTCGCGAAGGCTTCTTCTGTAAGAGCCGGGTCGAACGGGTCGGGTCCGAGCTTCTTCATGAGCTCCGAAGCCTCCTCCGGCGAATGCAGATGCAGATAGCCGAGCCGCAGGCCAATAAAAAACAGATGCTCATCTCCAAACGAGATGCGCACCTGTACCGTACGGTCCGGACGATCTTCCAGCCTGCCGTAATAAAGGATACCGCCGATCATGAGATGCAAGACGAGCAGATTTCCGGTCGACAGATGGAACAACAAGTGCTTCGCACGGCGTTCGATGAGGCGGACGGATGCCCCGAGCAGTTCCTCGCGGAACCGCTCCGGGGTGACATTGATGGACTTCTCCCGGTCGACCTCGGTACCGGTGATCGTCCGGCCCGTGATCCGGCCGCTGAGCAGTATGCGGTAATTTTCCATTTCGGGAAGCTCGGGCATGGAACAGGTCTCCTTCGTAAGAGCAGATCTTCCCTTGTATTGCCCGGAATGCCGCGAATTATACGCCGCCTTCCCCGGTCTCCTCAAGCCGAAGCGATAACTGCTCGCCGCCCGGAGCCCCGGTCTGCTTTGCCCCTTTGCCTTTGTGCCCGGTCATCCCGCTTTCTTCTCCGGTCACCGATGCCCGTCTCTTGCGGGAGGGCGGCGAAGGGCGGCGTCCCGCATCCGCCAGAGCCGCTTTGCGCTCCAGCCTGCCGACCCGCTTCTCCAGCGCTTCCGTCTCCGCTTCCGCTCCGGCTGCTCCCTTGCGACGCGCGTCCCGTCCACTGCTTCCGCTGCGCTTCAGGGCACCACGCCGCCATAATAGATCCTGCGCCTGCCGGGCATGCAGGAGAGCGAGATCCAGCCGCTTCGTCTTATGCTCGTGATACATCGACAATTCGATGTACGGTTCGAGGGAGGCGGTCCGCTGTCCGCCCTTCAGCCGGATGTAGGTCTCCCATAAGGCGCATGCCTCCGCGAAGCGCCCTCTCCGTTTCATGTACTGTGCCAAGGGCAGCAGCGGGGACGGCGCTTCGGCACCGCCATCCCCCGTTCCCTCTTCATTCTCGGCTTCGCCGCTCGACTCCAGCAGCTCATCCGCCAAAGCCGTGAGCGCTTCGTCCGCTCTCCCCGGCAGGCCTGCCTTCTCCAGCCACAAACCGAGCCGGAACCACTCTTCCCTTCCGTAAGCACGGATGTGGCTCCAGTTCAGGCTGCCTTCGAGGAGCCGGGCGAAGAGCACGGCCAGGCCGGCGAGCGACAGCACGTCGAGTTCATTGTGCAGAAAGACGCCCTGCAGCACCAGCGGATCCCGTTCCGCCAAGTATCTGAAATACAATACCGGCGCCATCGCGCCCGGCACGTCCCCGTCCCTGCGCACGCCGAGCCGCTGCTCTTCCACGAGCCCCAGCCGGCAGGAGGGCAGCGTATGCTTCCACAGCCGCCGGGACGGGTACAGGAAGTCCAGATGGGCCTCGGGCTCCTGGTCCATCTTCAACCGGTTCATGATGTAGCGGTTGCGGACTATCGGCCAGTCGAATGACTTGCCGTTATAGGAGATGAGCAGCGGGCGGGCCTTGAGCTTGTCCTGCAAGTACCCGAGCATCGCGGCTTCCTCGCCCGGATGGCGGATCAGCATCTGTTCTACGATGAAGGAGCCTCCTTCGTAGAAGCCGATGCCGATCATGAACGGCACGTTGCCCGCGCCGTGACCGAGTCCGGTCGTCTCCGTATCGAGGAAGAGGAACTGCTCGTGCCACGGCGCTTCGGATTCCGCGATGGCTCCGCTGCTCCATGGCCCCTCCGTCAGCAGCGCTTCGAGCATCCGTGCACGTCCGGCCAGGGCTCCGAGTTCAGCGCTCCCATGCTTGTCCTCCGCACTGTACGTGCGGCGGCGCAGCACGAACTCGCCCCACTCGCTCTCGGCCATCGCAGCGCCGACCGCGTGCCACGGCTCCGGGGACGCACCCGCCGACTCCGCGGGGTTCCTTGTGCCGGCGTCCGTCGATCCTACGGCCTCTTCACGTCCTCCGGCGGCTTCTTCGCCAAGGCTATCCGTTGCCCCCGCTTCCATCTCCGCCGGCGGCTCGCCCGCTCCGCCTCCTGGCTTCTTGTGCCGCAGCAGCCTCTCCCGCAGCGAGCTCATCGCGAGCCTCCGAGCCGCTGCAGCAGACCGATCGAGAGCTGCTTGCCGGTCAGCCCGACCTCCTCGATCGGGCCGACGCACGCCGGACAGCCGCTGAGACAGCCGCACTCGGAGATGATTCTCTTCGCTTCGGCCATGAGCTGCCCGTGCACCTCGTAGAGCCGCTCGCTGAGTCCTATGCCGCCCGGATAGCGGTCATAGAAGAAGATCGTAGGCTGCTTGTTGTGCACCGCCTTCACCTGCGGCACTACCCGGATGTCGTGCGGGTCGCACATCAAGTAGAGAGGGGCGATATGCACGAGCACGTTGGCAAGCCCCAGCAGCGCGAACTGCATATCATTCGCCGACATCTGCGCAG
Source organism: Paenibacillus caseinilyticus (assembly GCF_027533645.1). Taxonomy (GTDB): domain Bacteria; phylum Bacillota; class Bacilli; order Paenibacillales; family NBRC-103111; genus Paenibacillus_G; species Paenibacillus_G caseinilyticus. Next base: position 106,136 of record NZ_JAQAGY010000012.1, on the reverse strand, counting down.
CCACTTCTTCGTCGAACGTGAACCAATAGGAACTCGTGTGCAGCTCTTCCTCGGGCAGGTGAATCGGACCCGAACCGATATTCTCGTGGGTCCGCAGCTTGATCTTCTTGAAGATCGTCGCCTTGGCGTTCACTGTCACTTCACCGAATTGTCGCATGAGGCCGCGGTCCACCGCCTCACGGTGCACATGGAGCACCTTAAGCTGCACGGCCAGAGACGCATCGGTGAAATAATCGACGTTCACTTCCCGGATGTACGCCTTCTTCTCTTCGTAATCGAGCTTCTCCACTTGGAACTGCACGCCCTCGTGAATGTAGATCGCCTCTTCGTGGATCATCGTAGGCGCACTGAAGCGGTCGACCTCGCCGATCACCTTGGCCCCGTTCGTCATATCGATGATAATGAAATTCTCCTGCGCCGCCGAGCGCAGAGAGATATCGTGCGCCGGGAAGGATTGTTCCATCCAGTGCCAACGGTCTTTGACATAATGAAGAATGCGTTCTTCCGTCAGAAATTCCAGGATGTCCTTCAGGGATTCGCCGCCGAACGTCTCGCCCGCCTCGAAGGGCAGCTCGTAAGCTGCGCACTTGACATGGTCGACGAGAATGATGAGGTTGTCCGGCTCAATAAGCGCCCGCTCCGGCGGCCGTTCGATAAAGTACTTCGGATTCTGGATCATATACTGGTCGAGCGGGTTGGAGCTCGCCACTAAGAACGTGACGGAGCTCTCCTGCCGTCGCCCGGCGCGTCCCGACTGCTGCCACGTCGATGCGATCGTGCCGGGATAGCCGTTAAGCACGCAGGCCTGCAGCTGCCCGATATCGATGCCGAGCTCCAGGGCGTTCGTGGAGACGACCCCCCGGATCTCCCCGCTGCGCAGTCCCCGCTCGATCTCCCGCCGCAGCTTCGGCAGATAACCCCCGCGGTACCCGCGGATAGACTTCGAGCCAAGCTCGTTCACCACGAGCTCCTGCAGGTACGTCAGCAGAATCTCTACGCGCACGCGGCTCCTCGCGAACACGATCGTCTGGATGCCCTGCTTCAGGAGCAGGCCGGCAATCCGGCGCGTCTCGAGCACGCTGCTCTTGCGGATGCCGAGCTGCTGGTTAACCACCGGCGGGTTGTAGAATACAAAGTGCTTCTCGCCCGACGGCGCCCCGTTCTTGTCCACCAGCGAGACCGCTTCGCCGATCAGCCGCTCCGTGTGCTCCTTCGGGTTATCGATCGTCGCGGAGGCGCAGATGAACCGGGGGTTCGAGCCGTAGAAGCGGCAGATGCGCTTCAGGCGGCGGATGACATTGGCGACATGGCTGCCGAACACCCCGCGGTACGTATGCACTTCGTCAATGACGATATATTTGACGTTCTCGAACAGTTTCACCCACTTCGTATGATGGGGCAGAATCGCAGAATGGAGCATGTCCGGATTCGTTACGACGATATGGCCCGCATTGCGGATCGCCGTTCGGACCGCCGGCGGCGTATCCCCGTCATACGTATGGGTCTTGAGATCGGCTCCCATGGCGTTCGCAAGCTCCTGGAGCTCTGCCACCTGGTCCTGCGCCAGCGCCTTGGTCGGAAACAAATAGAGCGCCCTCGCGCTATCGTCGGCCAGTATTCCCTGCACGACCGGCAGGTTGTAGCATAAGGTCTTGCCCGAGGCCGTCGGCGTCACTGTGACGACATGGCGTCCCAGCGAGACCTCGCGGAACGACTGGGCCTGGTGCGTATAGAGCCGCGAGACGCCTTTGCCCCTCAGCGCATCCGCCAGCTGTGGATGCAGTTCGTCCGGGAAAGGCTCGTATGCCCCCTCCCGGGGAGGAATCGTATGCCAGTACGATACCTGCTTCATGATCTCCGGCGTGGAACGGATGAGATCAAGCATTTCATCTATGGAAGACACTTTGCCTGTTAATGGATTCATGGGAAGTACGCTCCTTTGGTCTGAGCATTACCTTCCATTATAGCGAATACATGTTCGCCAGACAATCCTTTTTTGCGCTGCAGAGCCGCTCCCCGATTTCCCGTATCATTTGTCCACTATCTTTATATACATAGAAGGGGAGCCTCGGTGAACAGCAGAGCAGTGTATCCGCCGACTGGCCGCTTGCCGGGTTATCGTGTACCGATGGTTGCCTCCCCGCTTCACCTTATGCCGAAATGAGATCCCGCCCGCTTCCATGGATTCGTAGAGTTTTTTCTTATGAATTTGTACTCTTTTGCGGCATATGCTGTAGGTATGGGCATCCTTCGCAGACACCCGTACCCGGTTCACTGTTCGTTCTCGCCCTGACCGGAAATGCCCTTCACAGTTCCTGCGCCCCGCGTTGAGAGGATAGCGGGCAGCATATGACCGCCGGGCCGATGTACAGGCACCTTGCTTTCGGCTCTCGCCGGCTCGCAAATCACGGAATGGTCCGGCAGCAGCTGCACGTGCCGAATCACTTAATACAAATATCTTGCTTCCCCTGCCCGGTTCAGGTCCTTACCTGGCATGAAGGCGGGGCAGCTCTGGCAGGTGAAGACCGGCACACATGGTAAACAAATGGTTAATGCGTATTACGCTTTTATACGCCGTCTGGTTCTTATGCGGCTATATCCTCGTCAGCGCCGATCTTCTGCCCTCCTGGCTGGAGTGGACGAACAGCTTCTACCTCATACTGGGCGGGGCCACGGCCCTGGTGTGGTATGTCAGCCGGTTCGGCGCCCGGCAGGCACTCATGCTCTTCGTCATCAGCGGCAGCGTCTCTTACGCGGCCGAATGGATCGGCGTGCACACCTCCCACTGGTTCGGCACCTATGAATTCGGCTTATCGTTCGCCCCGCTGGTGCTCGGCGTACCGCTGGCCATCCCGTTCGCCTGGTGCATGCTGCTCGTCATAGCCAAGGCGTTCGCGCCCGTCCCCTCCGCTTCGGGAGCTTGGAGCGGACTCACGCTGGAAGAGTCGCTCTCTCCCCGCAGGGGCGAGCTGAAGCAGTCCCGAAGACGCAGCAAGCGGCGCAGCTTTTGGCTGCCGGCCGTATGGGCGGCGAGCATGGTCACGGCGATCGATCTTCTCCTGGACCCTGTGGCGGTGCAGCAGCGGTATTGGACGTGGGAGCATGCGAAGAACGCCGCATGGAACGTCTCGTTCTATTCGGTCCCGCTCAGCAATTTTATCTGCTGGTGGATTACCTCCATGCTCATCTTGAATACCGTGAATTACCTTCACGACGAATATTTCGAAGATCACCGAGGCGGAGACCGTCCCGGCACCTTTGTGCCGATGCTCCTGCTGCTGACGCTCGAATCGCTGTTTCTGACGCTCGCCTTGAAAAGCGGACTGTGGTGGGCAGCCTGTCTCAATGTTGCCCTTCTCCTGCTCCTCTATCTGTGGAGATCCAAGGAGCGGCAGCCGCGGACTTGATTCCAGCTCCAGTACGCAGTCGGAAGGCCTCATGCCTGCCATGCGGCAGCCTGCCGGGGGCGGCTCAGACCATCCCCCTTATCTCCCTACGGCAGGCTGCCCATACAAAGAAGACCTGGACCAAAGCTTAGCTTCGGTTCAGGTCTTTTGATTATCATATCATGATGCTGACTCCGCCAAAGCAGCCTGCAGCCGAACATGTCGATCCGAGCGATCTGCCGGCATCCCTTGAATCCCCAACACTTGTTAGCTTAAGTCGGATGAATCATCATAATCATAACGAAATCCGTCCATAGCTTCAGACGGCGCAAGGGATGACATCGCCGACTCCGCGTTCATCCGCAGCTTGGCCAGCACCTCTTGAAAGTGACGGGCTTGCAAGCCGTCCGAAGTCCGCTGAGCCAGCTGAAGCGCCTGTTCGATCACCGCAATATCCTGACTGGTGAAATCCATGCCGCACTCCCTCCCCAAGGTTGCATTTTTTTTACCCAACTATTCTATCCCAGGGGAGGGAAGATCATACCGCAGCGTCCGACCAATCCGTGTTCCTTAGACGAAGGGAGGATCCCAAGCCTTCTTGCGCCAGCCGAGCGACTGGCTGACGACCTTCAGATCGCTGTCCAGCCGGACATCCACACCGAAAGGCAGCTGGTGGTTATGCCAGAACCGCATGTCTCTCCACTGCACCAGATATCCGTCCCCCAGTGCAGCCGCCTGCACGTGCACCCGCTGGGCGAATCCGAGGAACGCCCTGACGCCGTCCGTTGTCATCGTTGCCTGCACGACAGGGCCAGCCGTGCCGCTGCCCTTGGGATACACGTCCAGCATGCGCACCTTCGTGCCCCGAACCGTTCCCGTATAAAAATCCTCCTCGGTCTCCATTACGAATTGCCAGCTCAGCGGATGAAGTCCCGGCACGACATAACAGGCACCCTCCAGCAGCAGCTCCTTCCGTACATGGCGCACAGCCTGCTGCTGCTGGAATATCCGGAACACAATATATAGAGCGGTTGCCCCGTAGATCCACAGGAAGGCCGCGCCTGCCCGTTCTCCCCCCCACACCCAGTACAGAAGTCCGGCGCCGTGCATGGTGAAGAGGACCGGGTCGAACAGCGGCAGCACATCGAGATGGCGCCACCTGCGGCAGAAGGGACGCAAGCACTGCACCCCGTACGCGTTGAGCCAATCGAGGAACACGTGTAGCCCTACCGCCGCAAGGCCTACCAGGAACAGCAGCGGGAGATGTGGCCACAGTCCGAAGCCCCATCCGGCAAGTAAAGACAGCAGCAGGGGCCAGAGCACCAGTGCCGGCAGAGAATGAGTGACCCCGCGGTGGATGCGGATGTAAGCGTTGTATCCCTTCATCCTGGCCAGGGTATCGAAATCCGGAGCATGGGACCCGATCATTGCCACCGTCAGGACGGCGGCGAACAATGTACCGTCGTGAGCGACTCCAGAGTGAAGCGTGGCCAGTCCCGCGAGCGTCGCACCAAATAACAGATGGCTTCCCGTATCCATACGCTCTCCTCCTTCTTACCGCCTCATGCCGTTGTTGTCGTTCCGCCCTCCGGAACCTGTGCTGAGGCCTCTTCCCCGGCTTCCCATCTTTCTTCGGCATTGAACCAATAGAACCACTCCTGCGGCCGTTCGCGGATGACACGCTCCATATAGCCATTCAGGAACGCCGCCGCCTCCTTGCGCGAACTCCGGTTGAACGACGAAGCGAGGTGCAGCGGAGCTTCGAACCGGAGCCGGTGAACGAACCCCTTCTCCCTCCAGCCGGCGAAAGGAACGACGGGGACGCCGCCTTCGATCGAGAGCGTCGCCGCGCCTTCGGGCGTCCTGGTGCTCCGGCCGAAGAACTGCGCCGCCGGGAAGGTAGGGCGCCAGAAGTCACCGAGCAGGAAGACGACGCCCCCCTGCTGCAGATGGCTGCGGAGTCTGCGCATCAGTTGGAGCGGCGGCGTACTGTCATAGTCCATACCCCGGCAGCCCAGATCCGCGAACCGCATATACAAAGGACGAAGCTCACTGCTCGAAGCGGTTGCCACCGTCAGGCAGTCGTAGGTTTGGCACAGGTACCAGTAATAGTAGAAAAAATTGCCCGTGTGCGGCGTATACACGATAGCGCCCCGGCCCAGCTCCAGCGCTTCGGCCAGATGCTGCTCCCCTTCTACGCGGAAGCGCCATTTCTCACTTCCCTGCAGACGGGAGGATTCCACGAGAATTTCGTAGAGAACCAGAATCACATTCAAGAGATACCGCTGGCTGTAAGCTTTGAGCTTCCGCAGTGTGCAGGGGCCCAGCAGATCCCGCATGTTGGCGTGCACCTTCGCCCTGAGTCCCGACGCCGTCAGCCATCCCGCCGCGTATGCAGCCGTTAGACAGAACGCCAGCACTACTGGACGGGGAATGAGAGTGACAAGACGTACCCACTGGCCCCATTTGCCCTCTTTCGTGGATACCTTGCGAATCCAATCGTACAATGGAAGCCTCCCTTCGGCCTTGGAGCCTACTTACGCTCAGCCTTTAAAATAATGGCTCCGGTAGCGGCGCGTCACCCGGTCTTTTTGCAGAACAATGAAAAAATCCACCGTCCCGAACACGGCATCGTACGCGGGATCGCCTCCGATCTCCGCTCCCAGTCTCTGATATCCCTTCATCAGCGGGGGCAGCATCCGGAAGATTTCGCTCTCGCCAAGGTCCGTTTCGACCGTCCTCAGGCCCTGAATGCGGTGCGATGCCAAGGGAGTCACGCCCAGATGATCTGTCAGCACGCCTTTGCGCTTCAACATCGTGTAGATCAGGTTCGTTTCCTCGATTGTGCGGATATGCACACTGGCACAGCCGATCAGATAGAGCAAGCCATGCTGCATGATATAGGAAGCGATCCCTTCCCACAGCAATCCGATAGTCCGACCGCTGCGGTAATCCGGATGAATACAACTTCGGCCGAGTTCCAGCGTCTGTGTGCGGTCTAGAGTGAACGCCCCCAGATCGAATTCGGTTTCAGAATAGAATCCGATCCCGTCCATCGCCTGCCTGCCGGGAAGCAGCCGGTAAGTACCGACCACTTGGCCATCCGTCTCGTCTACCACAACGAGATGATCGCAATAAGCGTCGTAGGCGTCCATTTCGAGGCCATGCTCCGTGCGCATCAGCATGTTCTTCTCTTCTTCTACGAACACGTTGTATCTCAGCCGGTATGCCTGCTCCCTCTCCCGCTCCCCCGCCAGTCTTACCGTAAGCGCGGCCTGCTCTCTCGCGGCTCCTCCTGCCTCTCTGCTCATCGTACACACACCTTTCCCTAGGCTTGTTGATGCGCCGTGCTGTACTCTTTCTCAAGGGTAGCAGAGGTTTATTAAGCGAAGGTTCGGGGGGTGTAAAGCTTTTGTGAGAAGTGGTTAAGCTTGTCCCGGAGTGATGGGGCATTCCATCCGAAAGATCCACGCTTTCGCGAGTGAGTTCCGCTCAGCGATCCCCCTCCGCAACGCCAAACAAGCCGGCACGGGGCCGGCCTGCATCCCAGGCATACATCCATTCTTAGAACACTTCTTAGAACACTTGACCATCCACTTCGCCCTGGCGCCGGTTCTTAGCGCAGCCAGCCGTACAGCGGAATGAACAGCAGCGAAGTGATAATGGCCGCCGCTCCCATGGCGAAGCCGCTGACGCTTCCGGCCAGTTCCGAATCGCGGATAATCCGCGCCGTCCCGATACCGTGCGAAGCCGTTCCGATCGCCGTGCCTACGGCGATATCGCCATGTACGCCGCTGAGTCTTAGGAACGCCGGGCCGAACAGGCTGCCGAGCAGCCCGGTCAAGACGGTCAGCACTGCCGTAAGCTCGTAGAAGCCCCCTGCCTGCCGAGAGATTTCGATCGCGACCGGGGAGGTGACGGACTTCGGCATCATCGACAGCAGCAGCTCGCGACTGCCCCCTAGAGCCCACACGAGCCCGGCGGCCAGGAGCAGGGAACTTAGCGAACCTGCGGACACCCCGGCGAGGATCGGAAGAAAACTGCGGCGAATCCGCTGGGCGTTCTTGTACAAGGGGACACCGAGCGCGACAGTAGCCGGGCCGAGAAGGAACACGATATACTCTCCTCCCTTGCGGTAAACCTCGTAGGGCAGATGCATCAGGAGGAGCACCCCCATCACCATGAGCGAACAGGTCAGAAGCGGGTGCAGCCCCTTCCATCTCTGCTGCAGCCCGAGCGCCGCGGCATAAGAGAGGATTGTCAAAGACACGCCGAACAAAGGCTGCTCGGCGAACTCGCGGATCGTCATGAGGCTTCCCCGCCTTCCTGCTTGCCCGCGGCTCCTGCCAGACGTACGGTCCAGCCTGTAATGAAAAGGACACCGAACGTGCTTCCCGCAAGTGTCAGAATCAGCGGGATCGCTTCTTGACCGATGCGGTCAAAGAATACCATCGTTCCGACGACGAACGGAGTGAAGAGGAGCAGCATATGCTTGATCAAGAACCCGCTTGCCGCTTCCACCCACTCTAACCGGATCCAGCCCAGGAACAGCGACAGCGTGAAGAGGATCAGTCCAATAACATTGGCCGGAAGCGGAATACCCAAGAATTCGTGAAGGATGGCACCCAAGAAATAAAATCCGAGTAAAATGGCAAAACCCCGCATAAAAAGCCTCACCCCTCTATTGGTGCAGTACAGCTGCACCGTGCATAAACGATTCTCCCCCGTGGCAACGTATAGGAGGCACTGCAGGAATCCCTGCGGGAGCCGCCAACCTAAGCGAGGGAGCGATGACTTATGGCGAAACCGGATAATCGCGCGGATAATGTAGAAAAGCTTCAATTCAACATCAACCACACGATCTCGAACTTCAATGAAGCGGAAGCATATTTGGCCGAGCACGCCGATGAAATTTCTCCGCAGGACCGCCAAGCCATTGAAGCCAAGAACGAACGCCGTCTTCAGTCCCTTCAGTCTTTCCGCGAAGAAATTCGCGACGAAGCCAACCACAGGGACCAATCGTAATCTCTCCTTAGGATCTCACAGAAGAAACCTCCTTCCTTGTCCTCAAGGGAGGAGGTTTCTTCTGTGAGGCTTGACCCTATGCGCAATAGCACCCTAAAGGCTGGGCCCTTAAGGGGTCCGACTCGGAATATCGAAGCGGAAATGGTCATGGGCGAGATACGTCTGCTCATGAATGGTCCGGGCTTCCTCCTGCAAATGCTCCGCCTCGTCCCCTTGGTACCGCGACGAAATATGCGTGAGAATCAGCGTGCCTGCGCCTGCAGCTTGAGCAGTCTTGGCTGCATCCATGGCCGTCGAATGATCGTACATCACGGCCAGCTCCTTGCGGTGCTCCGCAAAGGTCGCTTCGTGAACCAACACATCCGCATCCTTGGCGAGCGATACCGCATGGCCGCACGGCTGTGTATCGCCGAGGATCGTGAGGATCCGGCCGGGGATCATCGGCCCGATGAACTCTTCCGCCTTCAGCTTCGTTCCGTCCGGCAGCTCGACATCTTCGCCTTTCTTGATTCTACCAAAGAGCGGGCCTGAGGACAGCCCCAGCGCCTTCAGCTTCTCCGCATCCAGCTTCCCCTTCTGCGGCTTCTCCGCTATGCGGTAACCAAAGCTCTCGATGCGGTGGACCAGAGGGGCCGCGCTGACGACGAATTGGTCGTCCTCGAAGACCACCCCTTCCCATCCCGGTTCGAGCTCGACGATCGTCGTTTGGTATCCCAGATGCGAATCGCTTACCCGAAGCGCCGTTTCCACGAATTCGCGAACGCCCTTCGGACCATAGATCGTAAAGGGCGTATCCCCGCCCTGGTAGGACCGGCTTGACATGAGGCCCGGCAGTCCATACAAGTGATCGCCATGCAGATGTGTAATAAACAGCTTCTCCAGCTTGCCGATTTTGACCGGGGCGCGCAGGATCTGATGCTGGGTCCCTTCCCCGCAGTCAAACATCCAGTACACGCCCCGCTCGGCCAGCATCCCCAGCATTATCGAGGTCACATTCCTCTCTTTGGAAGGCATGCCGGCCCCCGTCCCCAAGAAATACAGCTCCACGTTCATCTCTCCGTTCGTTTACATAGCATAGTCAAAGAACGCGTATACCCCAAAGGAAAAGAGTGGGGCCGCTAAGCCCCACCCTACGTAGCATACCCCAATTGCTTCTTGCTTGAATCATAATGGACTCTCCGGCTAGACGTTAAAATACCGGGCCTGCGGATGAGCAAACACAATCGCGGATACGGAAGCCTCCGGTTCCATCATGCTGCCTTCCGTCAAGGTGACGCCGATGTCCTCCGGACGCAGCAGCGCGAAGAGCTGCTGCTGATCATCGAGGTTCGGACAAGCCGGATAGCCGAAGGAGAAGCGCTGCCCTCGGTACTTCGCACCGAACCGCTCGGCCATCGTCATCTCGGCGGGATCCGGGAAGCCCCATTGATCGCGCATCATCTGATGTACGCGTTCCGCGAAGCCTTCCGCGAGCTCCAGAGCCGCAGCCTGCAGGGCGTGGGAACGAAGGTAGTCTCCCTTCTCACGCCACTGGGCCGACAGCTCGCTTACGCCGTGTCCCGCCGTGACGACCAGGAAACCGACGTAGTCCATCTCGCCGCTGCTTACCGGCTTCAGGTAATCGGCCAGACAGAGATACGGCTCTTTGTCCTGCCGCGGGAACGTGAACTTCTGCAGCAGCTTGCCCGGATTCTGCGGATCGTAGACCAGCACATCGTTGCCGTCGGACTGGGCCGGGAAGAAGCGGTACATCCCCTGTGCCTTGATAATGCCTGCCCCTTGGGCTTCAGCCAGGATGCCGTCCACCGTGTCCTTGAGCTGCAGTGCCTTCGGGTCCTTCTCGGCGATCAGATTCTCGACCTTGCCCTTCAGACCGAGATGGTGGCCGAGCAGCATTTGCATGTTGACGTAAGGAACGAGGTGCGAAATCGGATAATCGCGCAGTACGCGGCGCTCGAGATCGGGCGGTACCTGGACCGGCAGCGTGCGGTCTACGGTAGACGTCATGACACGGGTGAGAGCTGGCATGCCTTCTTCTTTGCGGCCGGCTTCAAGTACGCTGGATTCGATGCTCTCCCGCAGCTCGCGGATTAGAATCTGGCGCTGTGCCGGATCGCTGAGCTTGTTGGCGATATCGAGCCCGTCCATCGCATCCTTGGCGTACAGCACCATGCCGTCATACTCGGGCGCGATCCGTGTCTTGGTGAATTTGCGCGTCAGCGCGGCACCGCCGACCAGAATCGGCACATCGATGCCGGCATTCTTCATATCCTGCGCCGTGATGACCATCTGCTGGGCCGATTTCACGAGGAGACCCGAGAGACCGATCGCATCCGGCTTTTCTCTGCGGTAGGCTTCGATGAGCTGCTCTGGCGGTACCTTGATCCCCAGATTGACGATCTTGTATCCGTTGTTGGACAAGATGATCTCGACCAGGTTTTTCCCGATATCGTGTACGTCACCTTTGACGGTTGCAAGGATGATCTTGCCTTTGACGGCGCTCTCCGCCTTCTCCATGTACTGCTCGAGATGGGCGACGGAGGCTTTCATGACTTCGGCGCTCTGCAGCACCTCCGCTACGATCAGCTCATTATTGTTGAAGAGCTTGCCGACCTGCTCCATCCCTTTCATCAGCGGCCCGTTGATGATATCGAGAGGCGCATACTTCTTCAGTGCTTCCTCGAGATCGGGAATCAAGCCTTCCTTCGTACCTTCGACCACATAGGAAGCCAGACGCTCTTCCAGTGTAAGATTCGAGATTTTCTCGATCTTCTCGACTTTCTTGACGCGGAAATAAGCGACGAACTTCGCCAGCGTCTCGTCATTGGTATTGAAGATGAGCTCCTCGGCCAGTGCGCGCTCTTCCTCCGGGATCGAAGCGTAGCGCTCGAGCTTCTCGGTGTTGACGATCGCGTAGTCGAGCCCTGCTTTCGTACAGTGGTAGAGATAGACCGAGTTGAGAACCTCACGCCCGGCATCCGGCAGACCGAAGGAGATATTACTCAGTCCGAGAATCGTCATCGTCTCCGGATACTTCTCCTTGATCATCCGGATGCCCTCAATCGTCTCGACCGCCGAGCCGATATACTGCGGATCGCCGGAGCCCACCGGGAACATGTTCGGATCGAAGATAATATCCTGCGGCTTCATACCGTACTTCTTCGTGAGCAGTTCGTAAGCGCGGTCCGCCACTTCCATCTTCGCTTGGCGCGAAACGGCCTGGCCCCGTTCATCGATCAGGATCATGACAACGGCCGCACCGTACTTGTGGAGCAGCGGCACGATCGCTTCGAACTTGGACTCGCCGTCCTCGAGGTTAATCGAGTTGACGATCGCCTTGCCCTGCGAATATTTGAGTCCGAGCTCGATGATGTGATCGTAGGTCGAGTCGATCATGAGCGGAACTTTGACTTTCTTGACGACATTCGGAAGGAAGTTATTAATGGCATAAGCTTCGTCGATATCCGTATCCTGCAGGTTGATGTCGATGACGTGGGCGCCGTTCTTCACCTGGGTTCTGGCGATCTCGGACGCTTCCTCGAACTTCTCTTCCTTGATCAGCCGCTTGAACTTCCGCGAACCGGAGATGTTCGTCCGCTCGCCGACCATGATCGGCCGGTTGTCCGGCTCCACATACACCGTCTCGATGCCGGAGATCGCCGGCGGATGTACGCCCTCCTGCTTGCGCGGCTCGAACTTGCCCAGCGTCTCCGCCATGGCCCGGATGTGATCCGGTGTGGTTCCACAGCAGCCCCCGGCAATGTTGAGCCAGCCCTGCTCAGCGAAGCCTGCGAGCTTCTTGGCGAGCGACTCGGGCGATTCATGGTATTTGCCGTTCTCATCGGGCAGACCCGCATTCGGATAACAGGAAACGGCCGTTGCGGCAATATCCGCAAGGGAACGGATGTGGTCCCGCATGAACTCCGGACCGGTCGCACAGTTGAGTCCGAAGGAGATCGGCTCCAGATGCTCCAGGGAAACATAGAAGGACTCGATATTCTGGCCGGCCAGCGTAGTCCCCATTGGCTCGATCGTCCCTGAGATCATGAGCGGAAGCTTTATACCGGTCTTCTCGAAGGCCTGGCGAATCCCGATGCTTCCAGCTTTGACATTCAGCGTATCTTGGGATGTCTCAAGCAGAAGTGCATCCACACCCGCCTCGATAAGCGCCTCCGCCTGCTCCTGGTAAGAATCTACCAGTTCATCGAAGGTGACCCCGCCGGTTACGGACAGCGTCTTCGTCGTCGGTCCCATGGCGCCAATTACGTAACGCGGCCATTCCGGCGTGCTGTACTTGTCCGCCGCTGCGATCGCCAGCTTGGCTGCAGCCAGGTTGAGCTCGCGTGCCCGGTCCTGCAGATCGTACTCGGCAAGAACGACGCTGGTGGCGCCGAATGTATTCGTCTCGACCATATCAGCGCCCGCAGCAAAATACGCCTCGTGGATTTTCTGTATGATATCCGGACGGGTGGATACGAGGATTTCATTACATCCGTCGAGATCCTCGCTGCCGAAGTCTTCCTCCGTGAGATTCTCCTGCTGGATCATGGTGCCCATCGCACCGTCCAGAATCATAATCTTTTTCTTTAATTGCTCCTGCAGTGATGGCTTGTTCATTCCTGATCCCCTTCCCTCTGCCGTCCCTTGCCTTTTCACGATCCACGGACAGACAGCCCTGCTTTCATCTGTTTTATCGCACCCGCTTCGCCATTTGCAGGCATTCACGAATAGTTTAACCCATAGTTTATCAGAAAGCGCAACTATTGAAAAGGAAGGAATGCACAGACTTCACGAACTTTTCATCATATCCTATCGGATTTATGCGGTTTTGTCATCGACAGACCGGGCTGATTCCACTATAATACAGGGAGAGAAGACTTCCTTACTTCAGATAATTCAGATGACATGAGAAAGAGGGATGAACCATGGCAGAAATCCGCGTACGCAATACGAACGAGCGCATCTCCGGGGAAGAGAAGGTAAGAGCGTTCTTAGATAAACAAGAGGTCTTGTATGAGCATTGGAATGCAGCCAAACTTCCAGCTGAGCTGCAGGAGAAATTCGTTCTCAGCGATGAGGAGAAGTCCCAGATCCTTGCGACCTTCGATGAAGAAATCCGTGACCTCGCCGGCCGGCGCGGCTACAAGACATGGGACCTGATCGCCCTCTCCGACGCTACGCCGAACTTGGATGAACTCTTGAAGAAATTCGAATCCGTCCATACGCATACAGAGGATGAAGTCCGCGCCATCACGGCCGGCAAGGGGATCTTCATTATCAAAGGCACCGATGATGTCGGTTACTTCGATGTCGAACTGGAAGCCGGTGATGTCATCTCCGTACCGGAGCACAAAGCCCACTTCTTTACCCTGATGGACAATCGTCAGATTGTGGCTGTCCGCCTCTTCATCGAGACAGAAGGCTGGATTGCCCATCCGTATGAAGATCCATCCTTCCAAAAAGCATAACACCCTTACCCATGAAGCAGCTTCCCGCCAGGGAGGCTGCTTTTTGCGTGCCTGCTTTCTTGGCGAGATATAAACTCTTATCTACTTGGAAAAAGCCTCGCCCCGGAAAGGAGCGAAGCTTCGAAGGAATACATTATGGAGTGCAGGAAGCTAAATGCCATCAATGATGGGCTGGATGTCGCGCAGGGAACGAATCTCATGTACCGGAATGATCTCATCCGTGCGAACCGCTTCATGCCGGTTGATCCACAGGCTGCGCATTCCGATGGCATTCGAGCCCATGATGTCGGTCGTCAACTTATCCCCCACCATCAAACCTTCCTCGGGAGCAATGCCCAGCAGGCTGACGGCATGCTCGAAGATCGCCGGATTCGGTTTGCCCCGCCCGAATTCGCCTGAGATGACGATGTGTTCGAAGTATGGCGCCAGCTGCGGTACGCCCGCCAGCTTCTCCTTCTGCAGATCGGGAGAGCCATTGGTCAAAAGCAGGAGCTGATAACGCCCCTTCAGGGAATCCAGCACCTCGAAGGTCTCTTCATAGACAATCGGACGGCTGCGGCGCTCGGCAGGGAACAACTCGCCCAGACGGTAGCCAAGCTCCGGATCATCAATGCCGAGAGCCAGTAGGCCCCGGGTCCAAGAAGCGGTCCGGTAGCCAGGCGCCAGCGCCTCCAGCTTGCGGAACTCTTCCTGTTCCCCGCTGGTAAAATTCGCCCAAAGCCCTTCGAACGGGTTGATCCCGATCATCTTCGTGAACGAATAGGTTTCGTAAGATTCGTAGAGCGCTCTAGCTTCCTTACGGACGGCTTGCTCCAGTTTGGCCGGATCTACTCCCGTGACACGGGACGCTTCTTCGCACGTTGCCCGGAAGGCTTCCTGCACACTGCGGTCATCCCACAATAGCGTATCGTCCAAATCAAATAGAACAGCTTTAATGGCCATTTCTCCAGTCCTCTTTTCTCTATATGTATTAAAAACCGGTCATTCGCGGCGGCGAAGCATTCGCATCAAGCCAGAAGCTTTAGGCTTCCTGCTGCAGCTGCACCTGATGCTCCTGTGCAAAGGCAACAAGTTTGGGTCTGGCTGCTTCTACTGGAAACTGGTGGTAGATCCGGGAGAAGGCCCATCTGGCCGACTTGCCCTTCATCGTGATCACAATCGCATCTTTGTTCACCGAAATTTCTTGGATGTCTTCCGGCTTCAGACTGCGGTCGCCTCCGAAGCGGCGGGATGTAATGGCATCCTTGCCGATCTTCAAGAACGGTCTGCGCAGCCAGAACATCAACAAAGCAAGGAAAATATAGCTCGCTCCGGTGACCCAATATAAATCATCGCTGCCTGCTTGGCCACGGAAAGCGATAAAGCAAAAAACACCGGTAGCCACAAGCAGCATAGGGAGTACCCAGCTGCGGCCCCGGAATGTCTCTGAATGATCGGATGATGCTTGTTCCGATATGAGTCCTTGTCCGCTCTTCTTGCGCTGAACGTTCGTTACCTTCGTGTTCTTACGAACCATCCGTGACCACTTACGTGACATAGTTGAACCCCTTATCTCTCGTCTGTACTCTTCCGCCGGAATTTCTCAATAAACCGCTGCGGATATTCCTCTTCCAATGCGCTGACCTCATCAAGCCTGGACCAAATCTCTGAAGGCATCGTCCATCCAGTCGAACCCATATTGTCTTCGAATTGATCTAAGGTGCTTGCTCCGAAGATCGGCGAAGTAATACCGGGCTGCGCGAGCAGCCAATTCAAAGCCACCTGTGCGGGCGTTTTCTCTAACGATGTGGCGGCAGACAGCACTTCATCGAGAATCCGGAAGTTCTTCTCCGTATTGCGAAGTTCCCAACGGCTCTCTCCTGCCTTGGCCGACAATCGTCCCTGAACAGGTTCCTCTCCTCTGGCATACCTTCCCGTCAGGAAACCACCGCCAAGCGGCGCCCACGGAATAATACCCACATTCTCTTCCAAACATAATGGGACCATCTCACGATCCATCGTCCGGCAGACCAAACTATACTGAGGCTGGATGGAGATAAAACGGCAATACCGGTTGTAATCGCTCAATGAAAGAGACTTCATCAATTGATAGGCCAGAAAATTCGAGCATCCGATATAACGCACTTTCCCAGACGTGACCAGGTCATCCAGCGTTCGCAAGGTCTCCTCGATTGGCGTCACTTGATCCCATACATGAAGCTGATAGAGATCAATATAGTCCGTATTCAACCGGCGGAGACTGGCTTCTACCCCATCGATCAGATGCTTGCGCGACAAGCCTACATGGTTGACATTCGTACTGGTAGGAAACCGTACTTTCGTCGCCAGAATAACTTCGCTGCGTTTCTCGCGAATGGCTTTCCCGACAATCTCTTCGGACTTCCCGCTCACATATACATCGGCGGTGTCAATGAAGTTCCCTCCGCGGTCCAAAAACCGGTGTATCATGTCCACCGAATCTTCTTCACTCGTTGCATTGCCGAACGTCATGGTGCCAAGGCAAAGCTCGGATACCAAAATGCCGCTCTTGCCGAGAACGCGATACTTCATCGCATCATCCCTCCCTCAGTTCTTTCCTTCGTCCTCTTCATCAACAAATTTGATGTTCTCCAGTTGAGTGCGCAGGTTGGATTTGAAGGAATCGATATACTTGCGGCGAAGCTCATTTCGCTCGTCCATCTCTTCATCCGTCAGGCCTTCCGTTTTCGCTTTGCGGGCCAGTTCGTTAATGCGTTTTACCCTTACATCATGTTCCGATTCGCTCATGCCGTTCCTCCCGAGAATGGTAAGCCGCATAGCGGCTCTTTTCAATAATACTTTGACATTCCGAGTAGGGATTGTCAAGAGTACGGAAGGGCTCGGCCACTATCGCCAGGCACATGGCTAAGGAAGGAGCAGCTTTTGGCCCGCCTGCAGTCCGTTGCCCTTGATCCCGTTCAGTTTCTTGAGCCTTACGATATAGTCGCGGACATCCTCATCCGCGGGACCGTACTCGGATGCAACGGCCCAGAGCGTATCTCCGGGGTGGATATATATGAAATCATGCTTCTCCGCAATCGTTCCCGCAGCATAAACGTCCTGCCCTGCAAACGCAGCGGAGATCAATCCGCAAACCGTGAACAGAACGCTGAGCATCAATCCCGCTATTGCCAATCGTACGTATGTTCGCTTATTATTAGGTTTGGTTCGGAGTGTCCGTGGACCTCTCCCATATGTTCTCTCATTAGAAACTTGTCCGATCAGTGCAGTGTTCTGAACCATAACCGACATCCTCCCCAAACATTTGTTCTCATTTGTTCTGGTTCCAAATTTATCACGAACAAACGTTTGTGTCAACCCGTTTTCTCGAACTAATGTTTGTACGAACTCCGGTTCTATGTTATAATTTGACCTAATCGATTCCCAACAATTGGAGTGATATGGCATGAGTAAGATCTCCTCCCGGCAGCAAGCGATACTGGAGTTTATCAAGAACGAAGTGAAAGACAAGGGATACCCACCGTCCGTGAGGGAGATCGGGGAAGCAGTAGGTCTAGCCTCCTCCTCAACCGTTCACGGCCATCTGGAACGGTTGGAGAAGAAGGGCCTGATCCGGCGCGACCCGACGAAACCGCGGGCAATCGAGATCCTCGACGGAACGATGGGAGACGGTGCGTACTCCGTATCGGTCGCCCATGTGCCGCTGATCGGACGCGTTACCGCCGGTATACCGATTACCGCTACGGAGAACATCGAAGATTATTTCCCTCTCCCGACCCATTTTGTAGGCGATAACAATGTGTTCATGCTCAGCGTTATCGGAGAGAGTATGATCGAAGCGGGCATTCATAACGGTGACTACGTCATTGTCCGCCAGCAGCAAACCGCCAGCAACGGCGAGATTGTCGTAGCGATGACCGAAGAAGATGAGGCTACGGTAAAGACCTTCTATAAAGAGCGGGATCACATTCGCCTCCAGCCGGAGAATCCTACCATGGAGCCTCTACGTCTGAAGAATGTAACCATCCTCGGCAAAGTCATTGGTGTCTTCCGCAATATTCATTAAGATCTCCTGCGAACTCCTATACTCCGAATCGGGCTAAGCCGATTCGGATTTTTTTCGTCTCCTGACCCTAAGACACCCTGCCGGGTTTGACAGACCCGGCAGGCGTCTGCAGCAACAAAAAAAGGCCGTACTTCACCGGAATCCGGTAAAATACGGCCAAACTATGCTGTATTCTAGTACAGTGTCAGATACTGCTCGCGCTCCCAAGCGTGAACCTGGGTGCGGTAAATGTCCCACTCGATCTCTTTGAGCTCGAAGAAGTGTGCCAGCGCATGGTCGCCGAGCGCGTCGCAGATGACATCATCGCGTAGCATCTCATCGAGCGCCTGCTTGAGGTTCAGCGGCAGGCTTGGAATGCCCTGTTCTTCCCGCTCGTCTTCCGTCATCACGTAGATGTTGCGGTCGGTTGGCGGCGGCAGCTGCATTTTATGCTTGATGCCGTCAAGGCCTGCTTTAAGCATAACAGCCAGCGCCAAGTAAGGATTCGCTGCCGGGTCCGGGTTGCGGACTTCGACGCGGGTGCTGAGGCCGCGGGATGCCGGAATCCGGATCATAGGCGAACGGTTGCTTGCCGACCAAGCCACATAACAAGGTGCTTCGTAGCCTGGCACCAGACGCTTGTACGAGTTTACGGTCGGATTGGTGATGGCCGCGAACGAACGGGCATGCTTCAGAATACCGGCCATGTATTGACGTGCGGTTGCACTCAGGCCGAGCTTATCGCTCTCGTCGTAGAACGCGTTCTCGCTGCCGCGGAACAACGACTGGTGGCAGTGCATCCCGGAGCCGTTCACGCCGAACAGCGGCTTCGGCATGAATGTGGCATGCAGTCCGTGCTGACGAGCAACGGTTTTGACCACGAGCTTGAAGGTTTGGATCTGGTCGGCCGCTTTGATC
Source organism: Paenibacillus caseinilyticus (assembly GCF_027533645.1). Lineage (GTDB taxonomy): Bacteria > Bacillota > Bacilli > Paenibacillales > NBRC-103111 > Paenibacillus_G > Paenibacillus_G caseinilyticus. Next base: position 87,315 of record NZ_JAQAGY010000012.1, on the reverse strand, counting down.
GCATCGGCGTATTTGAAATCGATCTCGTGCTGTCCTGGAGCCACTTCATGATGGGACGCTTCAATCTCGAAACCCATCTCTTCGAGCGTCAGCACGATCTCGCGACGACAATTCTCGCCAAGGTCCGTAGGAGCCAAGTCGAAGTAACCGCCCTGATCGTTCAGCTCCAGCGTAGGATTGCCTTTGTCATCTGTCTTGAACAGGAAAAACTCCGGTTCCGGACCGACGTTCATGGCCGTGTAGCCCATCTCCTCCGCTTCTTTCAGTGCAGCCTTCAGTATGCCGCGCGGGTCGCCCGGGAACGGACGGCCGTCCGGCAGGTAGATATCGCAGATCAAGCGTGCAACGCGGTCGGTGGTAACCCAAGGAAAGACGACCCAAGTAGAAAGATCGGGATATAAGTACATATCGGATTCTTCAATCCGCACATAACCTTCGATGGATGAACCGTCGAACATCATTTTATTATCGAGCGCCTTCTCCAGCTGGCTTACGGGAATCTCCACATTCTTGATCGTACCGAGCAGATCGGTGAACTGAAGCCGGATGAAGCGGACGTTCTCTTCCTTGGCAATGCGCAGAATGTCTTCTTTGCTATAATTTTTGTCCGACACTGTGAAATCTCCTCCTTAGACTATGTAGCCTTGCTGCATATTAACGGAGTACCCGGGTACCCTTGCCTTGCCAAATAGGACAAGAAAACGGTACCACAGGTGCCCCGACCAAGCTCTTACTTACGGAAAAAGCGCGAGAGTTCGCCTTGGATAAGCGATACTTGATTCGGACGCTTGCCACCGCCGAGCAGCTGCTGCTTCAGCATCTTGTGAAGCTGTGAGTCGGTGAGCTCCCGACGCTTGACTTCCGTTTGCTCATTGAGTATGGTCGCATCCTCCGAATCCTTGTCGACAGGAAGAAGGACCTGTTTGATCCCGGCAATATTGACGCCTTTCTCGATCAAGTCTTTAATTTCCAGCAGTCGTTCGACATCGTTGAAGGAATAAAGCCTCTGATTGCCGCCGGTGCGTGCCGGAATAATTAGTTCATGCTGTTCATAATATCGAATCTGCCTTGCGGTAAGATCCGTCAGCTTCATTACGATGCCGATCGGAAAAAGTGCCATATTTCTGCGTATTTCATCAGTCATGCCCATCACTCCTAAACGCTGAAGGAACCTTACCGTTATTGTAACCTTAGGAGTGAAACGTGTCAAGTTATGTTAGGTTCGTGCCATATGTCAGCATAAATTACAGAAAACGTTTTTTTGACCAGGTGTCAAATTTCGGGGAGCAGTCCCCGGTCGATCATATTCTGGATGGCCGTCAGCACCCCCATCTTGCAGTGGGAATACGTCAGCCCTCCCTGCATATAAGCGATGTAGGGCTCCCTGATCGGCGCATCCGCCGAAAGCTCCAGCGATCCGCCCGAGATGAACGTGCCTGCCGCCATAATGACCGGATGCTCGTAGCCCGGCATATCCCACGGCTCCGGCACGACATGGGAGTCGACGGCTGCCGCCTGCTGAATGCCCTGTACGAAGGCGATGAGGTGCTGGGGTCCTGCGAAGCGGATCGCCTGGATCAAATCCGTACGCGAATCCTGCCAGCGAGGATGCGTGACGAAACCGAGGCTTTCGAATACCGCTGCGGCGAAGACGGAGCCCTTAACGGCTTGTCCTACGAGATGCGGAGCCAGGAACAAGCCTTGATAGATCGCGCGCGTCGTCCCCAGCATCGCTCCTACTTCTCCGCCGATGCCCGGCGCTGTTAACCGGTAAGAGGCCAGCTCCACGTACTTCTGTCTGCCGGCTATGTATCCACCGGAGGCGGCGAGGCCCCCTCCCGGATTCTTGATCAGCGACCCGGCGATGAGGTCCGCCCCCGCTTCGGTCGGCTCCGCCAGCTCCGTGAACTCCCCGTAGCAGTTATCGACGAAGACGATGAGGTCCGGACGGACCTCTTTGACGAACCGAACCATCTCCCCGATCTGCTCCACGGTGAACGACGGCCGCCAAGAGTAGCCCCGCGAACGCTGGATACCGATGACTTTGGTCGTCGGGGTGATCCGCCGCGCAATCTCCGCGAAGTCCGCCGCGCCGTCCTCCAGCAGCGGCACCTCGTCATAAGAGATCCCGAAGTCCTGCAAGGACCCGAGCCCGTCGCCGGGCTGGCCGATAACCTTATGCAGGGTATCGTAAGGCCGTCCTGTGATCATCAGCAGCCCGTCGCCGGGCCTCAGCACGCCGAAGAGCGCCGTCGAGATGGTGTGCGTCCCCGAAACGAAGTGCGGCCGCACCAGTGCCGCCTCGGCGCCGAACACGTCGGCGTACACGAGATCAAGCACTTCGCGGCCCCTGTCATTGTACCCATAGCCTGTCGATCCGGCAAAATGGAAATCGCTGACCTTGTGTTTTTGAAAAGCGGAGATCACCTTCCACTGGTTGCGGTCGATGATCCCTTCGATCTCTTTCAATTTCTCCTGAATCTGCTCCTCCGCCCGGTCCATCAAGCGGAGCACCTGCTCCTTAAACATGCTCCGAATTCTCTCCTCTGTCTCCCTGTGCCTGCAGCGATTCATCGTATGCGGCAAGCATATAGCCTATTTTATCGTATTCCTTGTTGTTCACCCGTACGGTCATCAGCATATCGTCGCCGTCCACGTCGTTCTCTAGCACTTCCCCGACCCGGTAGACGAGCGAGATGACATCGCCTTTATCCGCCGGAATCCGGTACGTTCTGCTTCCCCCGGCCAGATGCGCCTCCAGCGTGTCAAGCACCCGTTTCAAATCCGCTTCGACGTAGGAGGATACCCGCAGGAACTCGCCCTCGGTCGTCAGCATGTCCGCTTGAGCCGGAGAGATCAGATCGATTTTGTTGAAAATCGTCACCCGCTCCTTGCCGTGCGCGCCGAGCTCTTCGAGCACCTGATCCACGACCTTCATCTGAATCGGCATCATCTCCGCCGAGCTGTCGACGACATGCAAGATGAGATCCGCTTCATTGGCTTCTTCCAGCGTGGCACGGAATGCCGCTACCAGATCATGCGGCAGGTTCTGGATGAAACCGACCGTATCCGTAAGCACGATCTCGATACCGCTAGGAAGCTTCAGCGAACGCGAGGTCGGGTCCAGCGTAGCGAACAGCTGGTTCTCCACATAGACGTCGGCCGCGGTGAGCTGGCGCAGCAGCGTAGACTTGCCCGCATTCGTATAGCCGACGAGCGCGACTTGGAATACACCGGATTTCTTGCGCCGCTCCCGGTGCAGCGTGCGGTGTCGGACCGTCTCGCCCAGCTGCCGCTTGAGCTCCGCTATGCGGTCCCGGATATGCCGGCGGTCCGTCTCCAGCTTGGATTCGCCGGGCCCCCGGGTTCCGATGCCGCCACCGAGCCGGGACAGGTTCTTGCCGTGGCCGGAGAGCCGCGGGAGCAGGTAGCTCAGCTGTGCGAGCTCGACTTGAATGATCCCTTCCCTCGTACGGGCGCGCTGCGCGAAAATATCCAGGATGAGCTGGGTACGGTCAATGATTTTGACGTCGAGGTACGCCTCGAGGTTGCGCACCTGCGCACCTGACAGCTCCTGGTCGAAGATGGCGGTGTTCGCTCCCGTCTCCGTCAGCATCTCCTTCAGTTCTTCCGCCTTGCCTTTGCCGATGAACCACTTCGAGTCGGCGTATTCTTTATTTTGCGACATCGTGCCGAGCACCGCAACCTGGGCCGTCTCAGCCAAAGCTACAAGCTCCGCCAGCGAGTAGTCGGGATCGTAAACGTCCTGCTTTTTTAACTGCTGTGTGACCAGGGATACGAGGATCGCACGATCGTCCAATTCCGTTGTCACTTCATGTGTTGATTGTCTCATGGGAATCTCATACTCTCCTTTGCTGTCCTGCGCTCCACTTTGACATCCTCCGGCCGGATCACCATCAAATCCTGCTTCGACGGCTGCATGTTCGTCTGATTGAGCAGCCGCACGGCATGGCTTCGCAGCGCCTTCTCGATCAGGTTGCGGACGTACCTCGCATTGCTGAATGCGGTCTCCATTTGCCCCTTCTCGCTTAGGATCTGCTGCCGGATCCGGGCTTCCGTAGCCGGTGTCAGGGAGTATTCCCGTTCGTTGATCATCCCTTCGGCGATCTCCATCAGCTGATCCACGGTGTAGTCCGGGAATTCGAGCTGGATCGGGAATCGCGAGGGAAGGCCGGGATTGGTTTGCAGGAAAAGTTCCATCTCTTCTGAATACCCGGCTAGAATCAAAATAAATCCGTTTTTGTGATCTTCCATCGCCTTGACGAGCGTGTCGATGGCTTCTTTGCCGAAATCCTTCTCCCCGCCCCGGGCCAGGCTGTACGCTTCATCAATGAACAAGATTCCGCCCATCGCTTTCTTGACGAGCTCGCGGGTCTTCAGCGCCGTATGCCCGATATACTCGCCTACAAGGTCGGCGCGCTCCACTTCGATCAGATGGCCCTTGGTCAGGACTCCCATCGTTTGCATGAGCTTAGCGATCAAGCGGGCAACCGTCGTCTTGCCTGTGCCCGGGTTTCCCCGGAACACCATATGGTAGACCTGCGTGTTCGCAGACAGGCCTACTTCAGCCCGCATGCCCGCCACGCGGAGAAGGGCGTAGATTTCGAAGACAAGCTCTTTGACGTGGTCGAGCCCGACCATCTTATCGAGCTCTTTCATGATCTCGCCGAACTGCCCCTGCTGGGTCAGCGGCTTGCCGTTGAACTTCGGTGCGGCTGCCGCCAGCGCCGGCGCCTGCTCCGGGCTGCGCAGAACGACCGAGATTTGCCGCGCATTCTTCGTGATCTGAATTCCGTCCGAACCTGGCTGCATTGGGCCGCTCATGCGCTTCACCTCTCCATCTTCATGGTTCAAGTGTTAATGTATACGCGCATGAGGGACGGATTGTGACTTAATTCTTTGTGTCTATTGTAATACGTCAGGAGCAGAAATCAAAAAGCATCCGGGTTCCCCTGTCTGCGAACGTCACAAGCCCGGGCTTCCAAGATGGAAATGATGTCAAGCAAGGAGCGTTCCGACATGGATCCGATTCGAAGATCCACTTCCCCGAAAGGGAGACTCGACGTCGTCTCGTTGGGAACGGCCACGCAGAACATGCCGGCCCGCTTCGCGGCGAGCGCGCCGTTAGGCGAGTCCTCGAAAGCGACGGCGGCACCCGGAGACACGCCCAATCCTTCGAGGGCCAGCAGGTACAGCGCCGGGTCGGGCTTCACTTGCTCCACGTCATCCGCGGTACGGATGCACTCGAAGGCATCCAGAATGCCCTTGGCGGCCAGGTGACCGGTCACCCAAGACTTCGGGGAGCTCGATGCGAGCCCGACACGCAGACCCTCTTCGTGAGCGGTCTGCAGGTAGCCCAGCACGCCGGGCCGCAGCTCGGCCGAGGCCATCCTCTCGTCGAAGTACGAACGGCGCCACACGCGGGCCTCCTCCCGGTCGTACGGCGATCCGAACAGATCCTCGAGATGCTGATATGGATCAAAAGCCGAAGGCCCCGTACCGATACAGGTTCCCCACACTTCAAGAGTAAGCTCGCACCCATGACGGCGGTACAAAGCCTGGAACGATTCGAATTCCGGGGTCTCCGTATCGAGAATCAACCCGTCAAAATCAAACACGATGCCCTGAATCATAGCGGCATCCTCCCTTCCTTCCTGCTATGTACTGTATGGTACACCACGCCGGAAGGAAATGGATAGTGATTTTTTCATTATAATCCTTATGAGGCGTGCCTCATCGGTCTTCAGGCCCGGGGTGCACGGAGTACATAACCCGTCCGACGGCCTCTGGTCTGTCCCCGGTTCAAGGATTCTGCCGGCCTACCTTGTCGTAGCGGTCATCCACTTCCTTCGCCATCTTGCGGTACTGCTTCGTTTCTTCCGCTACCGGGTCTACATCCGACTGTACCCGGATTTCCGTTTTCACGGGAAGCTTGCGCCGGGCCGCCTCGTCCTTGTCCTCTTTCTTGAATTCGCCGTTGAACAGCTTCTGAGCAAGTTCAAGCTCCACTTCTTTCTGGTTCATGACGTACCAGCCTCCTCTTTTTATCTCTATTGTTGGTTTGTGCTCCGCCGGATTATGTACCGGTCTGCCGGGCAGCCGGCGAACCACAAACTCCCATGGCAGGCAAAGAAACATATGCAGCATGCTAAGAGATGAGCTTGACACCACGATTGCCGAGAGGAGAACACCATGACGACAGCGACATTCCCTCCCCAGCATCAAGAAGACACGCAGCCGGGAATCGAATCCCGGATGAACCCGAGACCCGTGTATGAGGACGCGAGGTACAAAGCGGCCGGAAAACTCAAGGATAAGACAGCGATCATCACTGGCGGCGACAGCGGGATCGGCCGGGCCGTAGCGGTCACCTATGCCAAAGAAGGCGCGGACGTACTGATCGTTTATCTCAATGAGCATGAAGATGCCCAGGAAACGAAGCAGCAGGTGGAAGCCGAGGGCCGAAGATGCGAGCTTCTCGCCGGTGACATTGGAGATGCAGCCTTCTGCCGCAGGATCGTGGAAGAGGCGATTCACCGCTTCGGCAAGCTGGACCTTCTCATTAACAATGCTGCCGAACAGCACCCCCAGGAGAGGATAGAAGACATCACTCCCGAACAGCTCGAACGTACCTTCCGAACGAATATTTTCTCTTTCTTCTACCTGACACAGGCGGCACTCCCCCATCTGAAGGAAGGCGCGGCGATCATCAATACAGCATCCATTACCGCCTACGAGGGCAACCCCACCTTGCTGGATTACTCGGCAACCAAAGGGGCCATCGTCACCTTCACCCGCTCGCTCTCGCAGCAGCTCGTCTCCCGGGGCATCCGCGTGAATGCAGTAGCGCCCGGACCAATCTGGACACCGCTCATTCCTTCCACCTTCGACGAGAAGACGGTCGCCTCCTTCGGTTCCAACACGCCGATGAAGCGGGCGGGGCAGCCGGAGGAACTTGCCCCGAGCTACGTCTTCCTGGGCTGCGGCGATTCCTCCTATATGACAGGTCAAGTGCTGCACGTCAATGGCGGAACGATCGTGAACGGGTAATCGTTCCATCCCCGAAGCCAGCACGCTTATAACCAAAAACCTCCCTTCCTCCGGACATATTATGCCGGACAAGGGAGGTTACGCCTTTATGGCTTGAGGTTCCAATGAACAAAATGATCCATTCCGGGCGAGGTACGGATCCATTCTGTTACCATTCCTATTCTCACGGATTTACGATTTTTTCGTCTCGTCCGATTGGTTTTCCTGATCCTTGTCTCCCGACATCAGTCCCCGGGTCGAATCCTTGAATTCGCTGAGCGTACGTCCGAATGCCCTGCCGAGCTCCGGAAGCTTGGACGGTCCGAACATGATGAGCACGACGACCAGAATCAACAGGAGCCCGCCGATCCCGATATTGCCGAATGGCAATGTCCTCTCCTCCTTGTGAACATGATAGGTATGTACACCCATTATACCAGAGGCTCTATCCAAAAGATACGCAGTCAGCTCTTCGGCTGGATACCGAACAACAAGGCGATTTTGTCCCACTGCCATTTGGTCAACGCGAGCGTCTCCCGGCCCCGGTGCCACGACATCATGAGCACCCGGGAATCCATGGGGGAAACCGCAGGTTCCTCGTAATCCAGATACCGTGCCATATCCATTGCACGTACACCATGATATCGGTGGGTGATGATCACGGCCGATGTCCAGTGCCGCTCTTCCATCAACCGCTTGCTGTACAGCAAATTCTCGTAAGTGCTCCTCGCTTTATTCTCCAGAATGATCTGCCGTGATGGCACTCCCTTCGAGACGAGATAGTTGCGCATGCCCTCCGCTTCGGTCAGCTTGGATGCGGGAACGTCATACCCACCGCTTACGATGAGGTAAGGCACTCTGCCTGCCTTATACAGCTCCACGGCCCGGTCCAGCCGTTCCTTCAGCGCCGGACTCGGAGACTCCCCCCACAAGGACGCACCCAGTACGATCCCGACTTGTCCGCTTTCCTCCCCCGTCTCCGGCAGGGCTTCCATCCGGTACTGAATCCAGCCGGCCCAGAGTGCAGCTGCGAGGAGCAACAGTAAGCACCCACGGACGATCCGCTTCAAGATGCCGGTGATCTTCAATGATGTGCTCCTGCGAAGCGAACCCGCCGTCCCCTGTCTCAACTCCATGCTTTCATCCGCTCCTGCAGGCTTCCGGTGAACAATTCAAGCTGCGTTCCGTCCGGATCCAGGAAATTCACGCTGAAACCGCCGCCGCGTTCTATAGGTCCCCGTACGATAGGAACGCCCGCCCTGCGGAGTGTGTCCACCGCCTGAGGGAAGTCCGCCCCATCGATCGTGAAGGCGGCATGATCCATGCCATACGCCCCCGCATGGGGCATTCCCTCCTGAAGCGGACGCTCCACCAGGCAGATCCAGGCCGCGCCCCATGCCAGATAGGCATCCGTACGCCCCAGGTGGATCCGTTTCATGCCCAGTACATCTTCGTAGAACGGAAGCGACCTGGAGAGACTTTCGACCCGGATCGTCAAATGATTGAATCCTGTTACGTTCATGCTCCATGCCTCCGTCATCCCGTTCTGCACCCCAAGTTCTGCCGTCTTCTATGGTATCGGCTGGTGTCGTCAGCCCTGCAAAAACCTGCGCACGGCCGTGAACAGCTCCGGGGCATCCTGTTCCAGACAGATCAGATGGCGCGAATGGTCGAAATAGTGCAGTTCCCTCTCTCCCTTCAGCCGTTTATAAATATATTCCGCGCTTCGGGGATGTACGATCTGGTCGCGCCGCCCCTGAGCGATCAGTGTAGGCACCGTCACTCTCGGCAGCTCCTCCCGCTTGGTGAATCGGGCCAGCTTCATGAACTGCACGGCGGCCCGAAGCGGAGTGTTTTTGCCCCGCTTCAAGTAGTCCCAATCCCGCTGCCGCGCGCGCAGGGCGACGTCCTTCAAGAAGCGTACCGGACTGAGATAGACGGCGGCCGCGCTCAGCAGAACCAGACGCCGGACCGGATACCGGTTGGCGAGATACGCCGAGATCAGGCCTCCCATGGAGAAGCCGATGAGATCGACCGGCTCCCCGTCCGCTGTCAGTCTAGCCATCTCCTGCTCAGCCGACGCGATCCACTCCTGCCACGTTACAGTGCGAAGCCCTTCCAGCTGATCATCATGGCCCGGCAGCCTCAGCACATGGCACTCGCAGCCGTGCCGTTCGAGGTCATCCGCAAGCGGCTGCACCTCGTAGGGTCCCCCGGTGAAACCGTGGATGAGCAGACAACGCCGCCTAAGCGGGAACCCCCCGGCCTCCTGATCCATAGAACCCCTCACCTCTCCGCATCTCATTAGACGATATAGAACGCCGTCAGGTTCCCTCCGAAACATCCGGCTATACACCATTCCCCACTGCTGCGCAGGAAAAAGAAAAGCGCTGGGAAATTTCCTCCCCGCGCTGTCCCCTGCTGTTACTTCTCCGTAATATCGATCTTCGTGATCGTAACCTTCTCGGTAGGTTTGCTCGGCTTGCTCTCTCCGCCTGCAGCAACCGGCGTGTCGGCAATCTTCTGAATCGTCTCCATGCCTTCCACCACTTTGCCGAAAATGGTGTAATTCGGCTGCGAGTTCAGGCCTTTGCTGTCGTCGCCGGTGCAGATGAAGAACTGGCTGCCATTTGTGTTTTTGCCGGAGTTTGCCATGGCTATAATGCCCGGCTCGTATTTATATGGGGATTTGAGTTCGTCTTCGAATTTGTAACCGGGTCCGCCCATGCCTGTGCCCAGCGGGTCGCCGGTCTGCACCATGAACGACTTGATGATGCGGTGGAACGTGATATCGTTGTAGAAGCCTTCCCGGGCCAGGAACACGAAATTATTAACCGTCTTCGGCGCATCCTTGGCGAACAGTTCAATGGTAAAGGAACCCTTCGACGTGGTCACGGCCGCCGTGTACTTTTTGGACGCGTCAATCGTCATGGGAGGCGCTGCCGTATAAGTCTTGCGCGTCGTACCCTCCTTCTTGGTATCCGTTCCGCCTGTCGTCTGGGTCTGGCCTGCTGCTGCTCCGCCTTGGGCATTCTCGGCCGGCTTGGTGCCGCAGCCTGCCGCCAGAGCGGCTAGAAGAGCTGCCGCGCACAGCACGGAGGTGGTTCTGCTTACCTGTTTAGCGTTCATCACAATCCATTCACTCCATTACGTTACTTATTGGTGTGGAAGCCTGTCCCAATCCTGCAACCCTATTATACTACGTCCTGCGGCAAAATAAAAAAGAAGGAGACGGCAGGCCGTCCCCTTCTCTCTGCTGGCGGATGGCCTGCTCAAGTTCCGTCCGGCATCACGCTGTTCGGGGCTGGGTCTGTGGCTTCCGTTCCGGCGTCGGCAGGACTTGTGCCCGTGCCGCCGGTGCCGGTCTGAGCGGGTTCCTTGCCCGTGCCGGGCTGCGTCTTGCCAGTGCCAGCCCCGGACCCGGTAGTCCCGCCTGTACTGCTGTCTGCTCCGGTGCCCGTCGATGTGCCGGAGCTTCCGCTTCCCGTACCGCCCGTCGCTCCCGTCCCCGGCTTCGTGCCGGTGCCGCTCCCCGTGCCCGTATCTGTTGACGTACCGGTGCCCGGTTTGCCGGTTCCCGGCTTGCTGGTCCCCGGAGTCTGGGTTCCGCCCGTGCCCGGCTTGGTTGTGCCCGGCTTCTGTGTCCCCTCATCCTCCGTCCCCGGTTTCGCGGTTCCGTCCGGATTCTTCGGGTCCGTCTCATTTCCATCCGGTCCCGTTCCATCCGGATCGCTCTTATCGGGGTCTTTTCCGTTAGGCTCCTGGTTCGTCCCGTCTTTGGCCGGAATCGTGACCGAAGCTTCATTCGACTTGGCCCCCTGGGCCCCATTCTCCGGCTTCAAGGCGACGAGAATATACTGGTACGTCGCGCCGGGATTATAAGCGGACTGATCCTTGTAAGAGGTGGACTGCGTCGAGAACAGAGGCTCGGCAGGATAGTCCGCCATCGTATTGTCCTTGCGGAAAGCTTGATAAGTGACTCCTTCGCCGACACTGCTCCAGCTGAGATTCACGAAGCCCGTCTCCGGATTGACCTCCGCCTTGAGATCCGTAACCCCCTTCGGAGGCAGCTCTTCCTGAAGATCCGGCACGCCCGAAGGCTTCTTGAACTGCGTGACCGGGCGCTTCGCCAGCGCCTTCTGCATCACTTCCTTGAAGATGACGCCGGCACTGCCGCTGCTCATCGACACATAATGCTTCGTGTCCGTCTTGTCGAAGCCCATCCAGACCGCTCCCGTCCACTCCGGCGTGTAGCCGACGAACCAGAGGTCGCGGTTGTACTTCTCCAGCCCCTTGAGCTCCAGCTGCGTGGAGCCGGTCTTGCCGGCCACGGGTCGCTCGAACTTGGCGGCGGCCCCTGTGCCTCCCGGCTCGACGACCGAGCGCATCATCTCGGTCATGTACCAGGCGGTCTTGGCGCTCATGACGGTTTTGGACTGATCCTTATACTCGTTAACCGAACCATCTTTCTCTTCAATCTTCGTGATGGCATGGGCTGTGTGCAGTGTTCCTGCATTGGCAAAGGCGCTGTAGGCCTGGGCCATCTGCAGCGGGGTCGTTCCTTTCGTAAGGCCCCCCAAGGCAATAGCCAGGTTCCGGTCTTGATCGTCGAGCGTAATGCCGAGCTTGGCGACGAATTTGGTCGCATTCGATACGCCGATCTCCTTCAGCGTATTGATCGCCGGCATGTTGATCGATTTCTTGACGGCTTCGGTCATCGTCACCTGGCCTCGGTACACCCCGTCGTAGTTCCGCGGACTGTATCCGCCAGGGTACGTTTCTTTCTCGTCCTTCAGCATGCTGTAAGGCGTATACTTGCCCGTCTCGATGGCCGGAGCGTACGCGATCAGCGGCTTGAAGGACGATCCCGGCTGCCTCGGGGCCGACGTGGCCCGGTTGAGACCTCCGCGGACATAATCACGCCCGCCGACCATGGCCACAATCCCTCCGTCTTTGTTGTCGAGGATCACCATGGAGCTCTGCATGATCTGGGCGTCGCCGCTCTTCTGGAAGAACTTCGCGTTCGCGTAGGTCTGGTCCATGATCTGCTGCGCATCCGAGTCCAGCGTGGTATAGATCTTGAGGCCGCCCCGGTTGATCTCATCCTCAGAGAGTCCGAAATTGACCTGCGCTTCTTTCATAACGTAATCGATGAATGCCTGATTGCGGCCGTTCGCACCGGCTGCTTTGGGAGGCGGGTCATAATCCCTTGCAGCCGCCTCCGCACGCTGGGCTTCCGTAATGTAGCCCTGCTCCTGCATCAGCTTCAGCACGACTCCGCGCCGTTCCTTGGATCTCTCGGGGTCTTTTATCGGATTGTACTGGCTCGGCGCTTTAGGAATCGCTGCCAGGGTAGCGATTTCCCAGAGGTCCAGCCCGCTCAGATCTTTATTAAAATAAACCTTCGATGCCGCTTTGACTCCGTAAGCCTGATTACCGAAGAAGATGTAGTTCAAATACATCGTCAAGATTTCATCCTTGGTCTTGTTCTGTTCCAGCGCTACCGCTATGGACATTTCGGTCGCTTTGCGGAAGAACGTTTTGTCCGCGTTCAAGAACACATTTTTTGCGAGCTGCTGGGTGATCGTGCTGCCGCCCTCAACCATACTGCGGGCCACAACGTCCTTGACCAGCGCCCGGCCGATCCCTAGGAAGTCAACGCCTGTGTGATCCTCGAAGCGTTTGTCCTCCGTCGCAATGAACGCCTGCTTCATGAGCGGAGGGACTTCGCTCGGCTCGACATTGATCCGGTTTTCGACTTTCAGCACACCGATTTCATTCTTTTTCGCGTCATAGATCATAGAAGCTTCGCTGAAATCGAGCTTGCCGATGTTCTGCTGCAGAATTTTGTTCCCGTTGAGAATAACGAAAATATAGACGCCCATCGCGCTGACCGCCGCCAGAGCAGCCGCTGCGAGCATCCAAAAGATGACTTTTCCGGCGGAAAAGCCCTGCTTCTTCCTCTTCTTCGCTGCTCCGGCCGCCGGTTTCTTCTCCGCCGCGGGTCTCCTTGGTGTCTTGCTGCCTGAATCCGCCATGCACCGACTTCCTTTCTATTAAACAAAGAACAACCCAAGACAGGCAGGGTTGCTCACTTTAGGATTGTATTCTGTTAGACGTTCGGGAGGACCAAAATGTTGCGGTTGCTGTCTTTCGGCTGTTCACCCCACCGTTAACTGTGGTACTGCCTGGATTACTCGGCCGCGTTCTCCGGCTGAGGCATCAGAGAAACAGAGCGCTGCGGCGTGAAGGTCGAGATGGCATGCTTGTAAACCATCTGCTGGCGTCCCTCACTGTCGATGATAATAGTGAAGTTGTCGAATGCGCGAATCACCCCGCGGATTTGAAACCCGTTGGTCAAATAGACGGTGACCGGGATGTTTTCCTTGCGCAGTTGATTTAGAAACGTGTCCTGAATGTTGATCGACTTGTTCATCAAGGGGCCCCCTCAAAAAAATAGTTAACGGTCTAGTGTTAGCTTAGCTGATATTATATCACGAATCTTGTCCAGGTGGGTAGAAAATTCTGCCAAATTGCTCACATCCACCCATGCAATATCCTTCATATGTCGGAACCAGGACAGCTGACGTTTGGCGAAGCGGCGCGTATCCCGCTTGAGCAGTTCAACCGCTTCCTCAAGCGAATAACGGCCTTGAAGATGGCCGACGATTTCCTTATAGCCGAGCGCCTGCATGGACACTACAGCCCCGTCGTACCCGCGCTCCAGCAGTCCGCGCACCTCTTCAAGCAGACCCTGCCGCATCATGGTATCGATTCGTTCTTCAATACGTTTATATAGTAAAGCTCTATCCATTGTCAACCCGATGATGCACAATTCGTATGGGGACTCCCGGTGCCGCTGGGCCCCCAGCTGGTCGGACCAGCGTTCGCCGGTCACATGGAAAATCTCCAGGGCCCGGATGACGCGCCGCACATCATTGGCATGAAGCCGGTCGGCGGAGGCCGGGTCGACGGCACGCAGCCGCTCGTGAAGCGCTTCGGGGCCGTATGTATCCGCATAAGCCTGCTGCTCCTCCCGGAACGCTTCGTCGGAGCCGCTCTCGCTGAATCGGTAGTCATAGCATACGGATTCTACATAGAGGCCGGTCCCCCCGACGATGAACGGCAGCCGTCCCCGGCCGCTGATCTCCTCGATCAGCGCCGTACTGCGCTCCTGGAATTCCGCGACGGAGAAGGGGTGGTCCGGATCATGAATATCGATCATATGATGGGGCACCAGCGCGAGTTCCTCGGCGGATGCCTTGGCCGTGCCGATGTCCATTCCGCGGTATACCTGCATGGAGTCGCCCGAGATGATCTCTGCGTTGTATTCCTTGGCAAGCGTCAGGCTGAGCTTCGTCTTGCCGACCGCGGTCGGGCCGACGAGTACCAGCAGCTGCCGCTTGCGTTGAGACGTATCCTTCACTTGCGTATCACTCCATAAGCAATTTTGGTGGACGAACGGTGAACCTCGCTGAAGCCGAGGCGGTCGAACTCCCCGCTATCCCGGTGCTCCTTCAGAACAACGGTCCGGCGGGCCGCCTGCACGGCCAGCCGGACCGCTTCTTCAGACAGCGCCCGGTCGTCCGCCAGGCCCCGGATCGCCTTGATTGAGGACGATTCCGTAATGGGCTTTCGGAACATCGGGTCGAAGTAGACGATATCCACGCTCTCTGGCGTAAGCCCCCGGAGGAAGGTCAAGTGATCTTCTCCCCGCACCTCGATCCGCCGCATGCTTTCATTAAGACCAGGCACATCGGAATGGTAGGTCTTGAGCCCTTGCTTGAGCAGAAAACAAGGGATGCGCGCGCTCTCCAGCGCCGTAACCCGGCCTGCGGCACCCGCCCCGTAGGAGAAGACTAGCGCGTCCGAGCCGAGTCCGGCCGTACAGTCGACGATCACGTCGCCAGGCCGGACTCCGGCGATGTTCAGCAGGCTGTCCGGCTCACCCTTGATCAGCCGCTTGATACGGACCGCAGCCGTGCTCGGATGGAAGAACAGCGGCTGCCGCAGTTCGTGATGGTACTCGATGCGCTCCTTCGAGATCAGGAGAATATCCTCGTCGCCGAACCGGGTGCGCAGCTGTGCCAGCGTCATCTGGCGGCGGTCGATCGGCCGTCCGCCGAGCTCGGCCGCCAGGCGCCGCGCCTCCTCGCGCTGGGAGAGATTCGGGTCGTAGGAAGTCGTGACGAACATTACATCACCCTTTTGAACATTTTCTCTAATTCGTAAGTGGAGAAGCTCACCACAATCGGCCGTCCATGAGGACAAGTATACGGATTACGGCAGGCGGCCAGACGGTCGAGCAGCACTTCGATCTCCAGCGTTCCCATGCTCTGGTTTGCTTTGATCGACGCCTTGCAGGAACACATGATCGCCGCTTTCTCGCGGAATTTGGCCAGGTCTATTCCCTTTTTCTCCTGCAGCAGCCAGTCGATCATCTCCTCGACGAGCTCCTGCTCTTCCCCCTTGGGAAGCCAGTGGGGGTAGGCCCGCACGAGGAACGACGTGCCGCCGAACGGCTCAAGGTACACTCCGGCCTGTTCGAGCTGCGGCAGTTTCTCCGCGAGGCGCAGCGCCTCGACCGAAGTGTATTCGAGCGTCATCGGGACCAGCAGCTCCTGGCTGGCTTCGGCCGGCCGGCCGAACAGGTCAAAGTAATGCTCGTAGTTGATCCGCTCATGCGCCGCGTGCTGGTCGACGAGGAAGAGTCCCTCCTCGTTCTGCGCGACGATATACGTGCCGTGCAATTGCCCGATCGGCGTCAGCTTCGGGAACGCCGGCAGCGCGGGAGGCGCGGCCGACTCCGTCTGCGCCAGCGCGCGCAGCAGCGCCCCGCTGGCGGCCGCGGTCTCGCGGGCTTCGCCGGGGCGCTGCTGCGGCGCAGGCCGCTCTCCGTAGGCCGCGGCGGACTCGCGCACGCGCGGTGCGGCGGCTGCGGTGCCGTCCGCCCGCGGGGACGGCGCCCAAGGCGCCGGCTCCGCCGCGCTGCGGGCCGTGCTCCAGGCGCTGCCGCCCGGCGCGGGTCCTTCGCTGCGCGGCCCCGCTGGCGGAGCGGCCGCCGGCTCAGCCGCCGCGGCAGCCTGCGGCCGCTGGAGCTCGAGCTGCTCCTGCACGAGCTGCTCGCGCACCCGGGCCGGCGCCGGAGCTCCGCCCTGCGGGATGAGCCGCTGGCGGCCGAGCGTCTCGCGCACGGCATGCTCGATGAGCGCCATGAGCTCGGGCTCCTTGCTGAAGCGCACTTCCAGCTTCGCGGGATGCACATTGACATCGACCAAGGTCGGGTCCATCGTGAGGTGCAGCACCGCCACCGGGAAGCGCCCGATCGGCAGCAGCGTATGGTAGCCCTGCAGCAGCGCCTGGTTGACCGGGAAGCTGCGGATATAGCGGCCGTTGATGACCGTAGTGATCCCGCCGCGGTTCGCCCGCGTCAGCTCGGGCTTCGAGATCAACCCTTCGAGCTTGTAATCCAGCGTCTCCCCTTCGATCTTCAGCATGGTTTTCGCCAGGGAGGAGCCGTAGACCGCGGCCACGGACTGCAGCAGATCCCCGCTGCCCAGCGTCTGCAGCAGCGTGTGGCCGTTATGCTTCAGCGTGAAGGCGATCTCCGGATACGCCAAGGCAAGACGGTACATGTAGTCTGTGACATGCCCGAGCTCCGTTTGAACCGTCTTCATATATTTTAGACGCGCCGGCGTGTTGTAAAACAGCTCGCGCACCGATAAATCCGTGCCTCTAGGCGCCGCGGCGTCTTCTTTGACGCGCACAGTCCCTCCTTCAATCCTCAGACGTGTGCCGAGTCCCGTGCTGCCCGGTGAAGTGAGACACTCCACTTTGCTCACAGCTGCTATACTCGGAAGCGCCTCGCCCCGGAAGCCGAGCGTGCGGATGCTGAACAAATCCTGCGCCGTCGCGATCTTGCTCGTGGCATGCCGGAAGAAAGCCGCTTCGACATCGTCCGCATCCATGCCGCCGCCGTCATCCGCAACCCGGATGAGGTGCAGGCCGCCTTCTTCGATCGACACATCCACCCGCGTACTTCCGGCGTCGACCGCATTCTCCACGAGCTCTTTGACGACCGAGGAGGGACGCTCGACCACCTCGCCCGCGGCGATCTGGTTGGCGATATGTTCATCCAATATCGTTATTTTTCCCATAAGGGCCCTGCACTCCTTACCCGTGATGGCATAGGCACGGCCGCCGCGGGGTCTCCTGCAGCGGCCGCTGCCCTCTACTGTGCGGCACCGATCGTAAGCTTACGGCCGTCGTCATTCCACTGAAGCGCGCTTGCCAAGGCATCCTTCGACACACCGTTCAATGAGACGAAGCCGGTTCCGTCCTTGAGCAGGAAGCCGCCTTCGGCAGGCGTGTGCGTGCTCTTCCCGTCGGCCGATACGAGCACGATCGAACGCGAAGCTTCGTTCCACTGGACAGTCGCGCCGAGATACGCGGCAAGCGCGCGGGCCGGCACATAGGTCTGGCCGTTCTCCCGCACGACGGGAAGCGAATCCTGCACCATCACGCCGCCCACCGTCGTGATTCGGGGATCCGCCGTGATGGCTGGCGCCTCGGCACCGGCCAGACGGAGCGCCGTGACCAGCTGGGCAAAGCCGCCTTCCACGGCCACATCGGGATCCAGCCCGACGTGATTCACTTTGCGCATCTTCGGCGTAAGATACTCTTCGATCGTCACCTTCAGGGCTCCGCCGCTTTTGAGTTCGAATACATTCTGCACGCTGCCCTTGCCGTACGTATGGGCCCCTATCACGTGCACGGCAGCGCCGTAATCCTGCAGTGCGCCGGTCAGCACTTCAGAGGCCGAGGCGCTGTTCTCGTTGACGAGCACATAGAGCGGGAAGGATTGCGTCGTACCGCCGGAGAACGCCACCGGCTCATCTACCCGGTTGCGGTCCAGCGTATGGATCAGCGTCCCCTCCTTCACGAACTGGCGGATCATGCCCTTGGCCGACTCCAGCAGACCGCCGGGATTATCCCGAAGGTCCAGGACCAGCGAGCGGATTCCCTGGTTCTTCAGTGCGGCAAGCTCCTTCTCCAGCAGCTCGTCGGCATCGCTGGAGAAACTCGTCACTTGGAGGTATCCGGTCTGGCCGGGGAAGATCCGGCTGACCACCGTAGGGATCTGCACCTGCTTGCGTGCCACCTTGAATTCCAATGGTTCGCTGCCGCGCTGCACGCCGACGGTCACCTCAGTGCCCGGCTCACCTGCAATCAGTCGCGCGATGTCGCCGGTCTTCTTCCCGGCGGCGGAGGTGCCCCCGACGCTTACGATCAGATCGCCTGCAGCGAGCCCTGCTTCCTTCGCCGGAGAACCTTCGAACACTTCGGCGATGTATACGCCCTGCTCCTCAAGCCCGATCCTTACCCCGATGCCCACGTACTGGTTCTCGACCGCAGCTTCGAACTGCTTGAGCTCTTCAGGTGTAAAATACTGCGTATAAGGGTCTTTCAGCGCCTCCACCATCGCAGCGACCGCGGCATCCGAAAGGGTGTCCGGCGCCGGAGCGCTGACGTGCTTTTGCTGCAGCAGCTCCATAACCTCCTGCACCCGGTCACCGGACGCGGCTGCACGCAGGGGAGACGCCGCAGGAAACAGCAGCGTCATCGACAGCAGGGCAGCCGCCGTACCGCGCCGCATCTTGGTTGTAGTCTTGCGTGTCATAAGCTCGGTTCCTCTTCTCTCTATCGTAGTGGGTTCTCTACTCTCTCTAGGGGCCAAAGCCCACGATACGGTGCTTTGACATTCACTGCAATCTATTACGGTACCAGCTTCTTCAGTTCATAGAGCACATTCATCGCCGCCATCGGCGTCATGTTCATAAGATCCAGCGAGCGCAGCTGCTCCAGGACTTTCTCCTGCTTCGCATCCTTCTTCGCCAGACGGCCGCGCTTCTCTTCGGACTCCGCGCCGAACAAGCTCAGCTGCTCAATCCCTCCGGCTTCATAAGCGGGAGAAGCCGGTGCTTCCTTGACCGCTGCAATACTCACGGCCTTCCCCGTGCTTGCCGCTCCTTCGGCGCTTGCGGCCGTCTCGGCTGCTGCGGTGGCAGCGGCATCCGGCCACGCGGCTGCGGCAGTCTGCACCAGGCCGGAATCCATCGCAGCGGAACCTACCCGCTCCTGCAGCTCACCCGAGCGCTCTTCGAACGCATGCAGCAGCTCGTAGGACCTGCCGATGATGCTTTCGGGCAGACCCGCGATCTGAGCGCAGTAGATGCCATACGAGGTGCTGGCCGCACCGCGCACGAGCTTGCGCAGGAACGTCACCTGCTGGCCGCTCTCCTTCACGGCCATACAGTAGTTGCGGAGATCCTTCAGGCTCTCCTCCAGGTGGGCGAGCTCATGGAAGTGCGTGGATACGAGCGTCTTGCAGCCGATGCGGTCGTGCAGGTACTCGATGACCGCCTGGGCGATCGCCATCCCTTCGCCGGTGGACGTGCCGCGGCCTAGCTCATCGATGATGACGAGCGACTTCGGCGTCGCCTTCTCCGTCATAACCTGTATGTCCATCATCTCAACCATGAACGTGCTCTGGCCGCCGATGAGGTCGTCCGCCGCGCCGATCCGGGTGAAGATCCGGTCGGTGACCGGCACCTTGGCCTTCTTGGCCGGAACGAAGCAGCCGATCTGCGCCATGAGGCAGATCATGGCCACCTGGCGCATGTACGTGCTCTTCCCCGCCATGTTCGGACCGGTGATGAGCATCGTGCTGCCCTCTTCCTTGGAGAGCATGGTATCGTTGACGATGAACACGCCGTCTTCGAGCACCGCCTCCACCACCGGATGACGGCCTTCTTCGATCATGAGCGGATAGAACTCCCCTACCTCCGGGCGGACGAACCGGTTCGCCGCGCTGACCTGCGCGATCGACTGGAACACGTCGGCCGTCGCAATGAGCTCCGCCAGCCCCTGGAGTCTCGAGATGTGCTCTGCCACCCGATCCCGCAGCTCCAGGAACAGGCCGTACTCCAGATCGACCATGCCTTCCTGGGCTTCGAGGATGAGTGCTTCCTTCTCCTTCAGCTCCGGCGTAACGAAGCGCTCCGCATTCGCCAGCGTCTGCTTGCGCTCGTAGCGCCCTTCTTCGAGTGAGCCGAGATTCGCCTTCGAGATCTCGATGAAATACCCGAACACCTTGTTGTAGCCGATCTTCAGCGACCGGATGCCGGTCCGCTCCCGCTCCTGACGCTCGAGCTCGGCAAGCCACTGCTTGCCGTTCGTGCTCGCTTCGCGCAGTTCGTCGAGGCGCGGGCTGAGGCCCGGCCGGATCATGCCGCCGTCGCGGATCGAAACCGGAGGCTCGTCCACCACCGCTTCCTCGATAAGGCTCATGACGTCGCCGCATGGATCCATCCGCTCGGCCAGTTCCTGGAGGGCCAGCGAGCCGCTGCCCGCGAGCAGCTCCCGCAGCTGCGGCACCTGCATCAGCGACAGCTTCAGCGCCACCAGATCCCGGGCGTTCGCGCTGCCGTAAGCGATGCGGGCCGTGAGCCGCTCGAGGTCATATACCTCGCGCAGCGCCCCCTTCAGCTCGTCCCGCAGGATGAGCTGGTGGTACAGCCGCTCCACGGCTTCTAGCCGGGCGTCGATCGCCGCCGCATTCATCAGCGGCTTCTCGATCCAGCGCCGCAGCAGGCGTCCGCCCATAGCCGTGACGGTCTTGTCCAGCAGCCAGAGCAGCGTGCCCTTCTTGCTCCGGTCCCTTACGGTTTCCACGAGTTCCAAGTTGCGCCGCGTGAACGGATCCATCACCATATACTGGCTCGGCTCGTAGATCCGGATATGTTTGATATGTCCGAGGGAGCGCTTCTGCGTCTCCTGCAGATAACCCATGAGCAGCGCTACAGCCTCCCGGCCACCCTGCGGCAGGGCGGCAAGCTGCGATTCGCTGAAGTGCCCTTCGGGCGACAGGCCGCTTGAAACGGCGAGAGGCTCCCGGGTTGTGAGCACGGAAGTCGTCAGCCAAGCCGCCGCAGCGCCCCGGATGCGCTCCAGGAGCGGGCCGGCGCCTAGAAGCTCTGACGGGCTGTAGGCGTTGAGTTCGTCGAGCAGCAGCTCGAACGAACCATCCGACCGCGTCACATAGAATTCGCCCGTCGAGATGTCGCAAGCCGCGAGCGCGTAGCCCCCGCCGGCTCCCGTGACCGAGACGATATAATTGTTGGCCGTTTCGCTGAGGGATCTGGCATCCATCACCGTTCCCGGCGTCACGATCCGGACAATCTCCCGGCGCACGACACCCTTGGCGTCCGCCGGATCCTCCACCTGTTCGCATACGGCGACTTTGAACCCCTTCTCTACCAATCTTGCAATATAGTTCTCCGCGGAATGGTAGGGAACCCCGCACATCGGGATGCGCGCGCCCCCGCCGCCTTCCCGCCCGGTCAGCGTAATCTCAAGCTCACGGGAGGCATTCACCGCATCTTCGAAAAACATTTCATAGAAATCGCCCAAACGGAAAAACAAAAAAGCGTCCGGCACCTCCGCCTTCACGGCGAGGTACTGTTCGATCATCGGCGTATATTTGGCCATGCCTTACTCTAACCCCCAACCCTTGCTCTCCTGACATCATGGCGGCATGCCCCGCCGCGCCGCAGCACGGGTCAACGCCTTAGCCCACGCCTCATGCAGCAAGGCGCGTGGACTAAGGCCCGTTCTCCGCTGCCGCTATGGCCCCGGCAGGATATGCCCTATTCATTCTTTCATTATACCATGAATCGCCGGGGAACACTCAACCGTCAGGAGTACGGTCGTATTTTCCACTTCGTACGTATATCCTCCCGCTCGTTCCATGGCCGCATCTGCACCATCATCCGCCGCAGAGGCAGCAGATAGCTCTCCAGCTTGGCATAGCCGGGCAGCCGCTCCAGATCCCGCCACAGCGCGGGCAGCAGCGGACGGATCCGGGCCTTATCCCCCCGGTAGTAGGCCCTCGCCACTTCCGGATCGGACAGCGGCCGCTGCCGCAGCTGCGCATAATGCTCGGCGGCCAGCTTGGCCAGCGCCAGCACGCCCTTGGCGACGGCCGGCGACACCATCCAGCTCGGCAGGACGCGGTACTCGAAGCCCCCGTGCCGCTGCCGCCGAAAATCGCCGAGGAACCCGTATTGGGGCTTGCGGCCCCCGGTCGTATCGTCTTCGATGAGCGTAAGCGGAAGCGCCAGGTAATTGTCGAGCACGCGCAGCAGCCGGCTCTCGAGCTCCACGCGGGAGAAGTGGATATGCCCGCCGAGGGGGAATCCCCTCACCGGCATCCCCCCGGCCACCCAGACCAGCTCTTCTTCGGTGATGATCCGTGCAGCGAGCTGCAGGGTCCGGTGCAGCTGGACGATGAGCTCGCGCACCTCCGTGCTCGGCCGCGGCCGCAGCTCAGCCAGAGGGTACACCTTGCGGCGGCTCGGAAGGACGATCGCGTCGCAGCCGACGGGACCGTCCTTCTCCATGAACGCCGAAGCGAACCGGACTTTGCCCCGCTCATTGAGCAGCAAAAACTCGGGATCCGCACCGAGCATCACTTCCAGCCTGGCCGCTGCCGACCGCTCTTCAAGCCGGGTTCCGTAACGGTTCATGGCACCGGCGAAGAGCTCCGCCAGCCGCGGGGTCAACCCCGGCACCGCCTCGACGCGCCGGACGGCCAGCGTCCCTCCCGTACGGACGCCGATCCGGACGACCCCGTAATCGAGCCCCAGCGCATATACCGCCTTAACGGCTTCCCTAAGCGCCTTCGATCCATAGTAAGTAGGCAGATCCAAGCCTACTTCTTCATATCCGCGTACCTCCGCCCCCTCCGGCAGACGCACACCGGCCGGGGCTCGTCCCCCATAGAAGACGCCGGGAGCCCGGTGGAACAGGGTTAACGCTTCCAAATGGAAGACGGGGACGAGAAAGTCATGAATCCACGCCTGCCGATCTCCGCCTTCGTCCCGTTCCCGTCCCTTCCCTCCGCGTCTGTCCGCCTTCTCCGCTCCGTTCTCGCCCAGCGCGCTGTCCAGCCCGTGGAGCTTCAGCGTCTCCCCCGCCCGCTGGGGGCTTGCGGCCAGCACCACCGCTCTGACCGGCTGCAGCACGTCCGCTCCTCCCCGGTCCGGATGGTAGCTGCCCCAGTGGATGACGAAATGCCGGCCGGCTTCTTCCGGCTCCAGCGCCGTGCCGTGCGGGATCGTCAGCCGCTCCAGCAGCGGCCGTAGTCTCTCTTCTCCCGAATGCAGCAGAAAGGCCCGCATACTCCGATTCCTCCCCAGGCCTGCAGACTGCCGGAATGCCCTTGGTGGCTCACCGCATTCCGGCAGAGAGGCCCATTTGCTCTGCGGACAACCGTACGCAAGTCAAACGGCTTCGCCGTCCTTTAAGGGGCGACGCGCGTTTAGTAGAAGGTGAGATATAAGTTCTTATATTTGAACAAAAAAGAGGGCGAATGCCCTCTGCCAAAAAACCGCCGCCAGTCATATACTGGAAGCAAAAGAATGCAGCTTTAGTTGAGTTCTTCATCCAGTAGATCCGGATCGAGATCTTCGTAATCCCCGTCGTCTCCGCCAAAGTCGACGTGTTTGTCATCATAGTCGTCGCAGCCGCTGCCGCATACGACGACGCAGACCTTCGTCTCGGCCAGCATCTCGACCTTGAACTCGCGCTCCACGCGGATCAGTACCGAAGATCCGCTGGAGGAGATGCTGGCCTCCACGCAGTTGGGTTCCTGGGTAGCGACGGCCGACACTTCGGCAGTGCCCGGCTTATGTTTCTTGTCGAGATAGTGCAGGGGCACGATCTCGGCGTAAGAAACCGTTTCTTTCGCAACATCCGTTTTGGTATTCCGGTCATAGGAATACCAAATATTGATGTCGTAAGTACCTACCACTTCCACGTGCTCCCCCGATTTGACCGCATCGTATTGGTTGTTGATGATCCAAGCACCCAATATACTTGTCGGAGCGTAAGGCGGAGTGACCGTGTTCGTTACCTGCGAGAATTTGCGACCTTTGCCACAGACAGCCTTCGTATAGATCTCTCTGCACTGCAAATCTTTATCTAATGACATCCTTCTAACCTCCTCCATACAATCATTCCTTACATTTGTATGCAGGACATTCGTCTAGTGTGAACACTTTTTTTATATAACGAGGTACCCTTTTTTGATATTTGAAGAATTAAGCCCCCTGCCTGTCCCGTTCGATGGGACGCTTCTCCCTCTTCGCCACGTCCAAGTAAGCCTTGAGCTCCTCCACGAGCTGCAGCAGCGCGGCGCGGATCTCAAACTCTTCCCGCGTCTGCGGAAGCGGCATGAACCTGTACTGCTCCTGAAGCTCCTCGAGCTTTTTCTCCCCGCGCCCCGTATAATGTGGGACTTTCACGTCTTCCTGGAGTTCATCGAACACGGAGGCAAGCAGTTCGCCGTGCGGCAGCGCCTGGTAGACACGGGCGACAAGCCGGGCCATGCGCGAGATGGCCAGCAGCTGAGTGTCGCGCATATAGAAGTAAACAGTCCATGCCGGTCCTCCGCTGACGATGCTGTTCTCGTCGGTTCGTTCCGCCGTCCGGATCGCTTCTCTCAGCGTATCCTCCGCCTCGAGCAGTTCGGCTCCGCTCCATACATAAGCGTTATTTCTCAGATGTAGCGAGATTTCAAGAAAGATTCGAGAGAACAGCTCTTCTACCTTTAGCCGGTAGAGCTGGAGGTTCTTGTTCTCCTTCGGCATATAGAGCATATTGATGACCGTGGCGGTCCCGAGACCGATGACGAGCAGCGCAATCTCGTTCAAGAGCAGATCCGTGCTCAGCGCGCCCGTGCCGTAGACATGCAGCATGACGACGGAAGAGGTGATAATCCCGTCCCGCAGCTCGAGCTGGGCCAGCACCGGGTACAGCACGAGCACGAAGACCCCGATGACCCATACGTGAAATCCAAGCGCCCAGAACAGCCCCGAAGCGAAGAACAGCCCGATCACGGAAGCCGCGATGCGCTGGAACGACGTGCGCAGTCCTTTTTTGATCGTTACATCCACACCCATAATGGCCAGCAATCCGGAAGACAGCGGGGAGGTGAGGCCCACGGCTAATGAAATATAAATGGCGGCGATCACCGCAATCGCGGTTTTCAGCACACGGATGCCCATAAGGCACTGCCTCCTTCCAAGATAAAATACGGGAACCTATGATAGCACACAGGTTGGCGTATAGCCATTGTACTCCTCTTCCCCTGCGGGGACAAACCGCCTCCCGGACGCCAAAAAAAGAAGAGCTTCTCAGCTCTCCTCTCCCAGAAGGTTCGCAGTGACGGCCGCTTCACCCCGCCCCAGCTTCGCCACCCCGATCGCACGATGGTCCCACAACAGCTGTTCGACCACGTCCGCTTTGTGGTCGGGGCAGAGGATAAGAAGGACGACCTCCGAAGTAATCTTTCTCTTCTCGAACCCTGTACGCTTCAAATAGATCCACTTCAGCAGGAATCCGATCCCGATCCCCGACAAGGCGCCGATAATCCCCCATATGATCGGTCCCCAATACAGCAGGTAGCCGTAGATGGAGCCGAAGAGCATGCCGCAGGTGCCAAGAATCGCCGCGGAGTCCATCATGGCAAAACCGTCGGAGCTGTGCAAGGTATCGAACAGCCGGCGCGGCTCCCTCCTCTGGTCTAGCGGCACGGCCATCAACCCGGGCTTGCCGATCCCTTCCATCTCCAGAGCGGTCAGCACCAGTTCCATCTGGATGCAGAGTTCGAAGGTAGCGAAGATATACACGACGTCTATCCCTCCTGAAGACGGGGCATGGGGAACCGGGTATCCTGGTAGTTCGTACGGAGGTGCCTCGACATCTCTTTCTCGAACAACTTGTTATACTCCACTGCGGATACGTAGGAATCGTAGAAGACGAAGCAATAGATGGACGGCAGATACAATGTCCACTGCATATTCAGCACCTCTTTGGCCCGCTGGAATTCGCCTGCCGCCGTATGGAGCATGGCCATGGGGATATGGGAGAAATACATGATGGCGATCGTCCAGCCGAACAGAAAAAAACCGGGCAGCACTTTATGGAGATAGAGGTGTCCAAGCCCTGGCGCGAGCAGGGACCAAGCCGAAGCAACCCAGGGGACCCGTTTGTTGAGATAGTTCAAGTCCCAGGTGGACATAGCAATCGGCTGGATCGGCGCGTCTTCGCGGTCCGCCAGTGTATAGAGATTGTTCATCTCGACGGCGGAGCGGTAGCTGTCCCAGATCCCGAACATATAGATCGCGACATAGATCATAAGCCAATTCGGATTGAGGATCTCCTTGGCCCTCCCGAACTGCCCCTGCAGCGAATACATGATACCCGTGTTGATCTGCGCCCGCGAATTGATGAAGATCTCCCAGGAGATCAGCGTGAACGCCTTCGCATACCGGTGCTGCAGCAGATGGCCGAATCCCGGGAACGAGAAAGAAAAGAAGGCGGGAATCCAGGGATTCTTCCGGTGCATCTGCGACGTATTGAACGGGGAGAGCAGCGCTCGGTATCGTCGGTAAGTCGGTGTCCGGGTCATAGGTACGCTCCCCTTGGCAGTAGTGGCACATCTTGGCGTTAGTGTTCACCATGCCTTCCCTGCTTTATACAAGGGAGCCCTCCCCCCCTGAGACCGGCCGGCTTCCCGGCCGTACGGTTACTTGCCCCTTCCGAGCAGCCTGCTCTCCGCATAAGCTACCAACTGATACATCACGGCGGCGGCCAAGGCAATGACGAACAGCGCGCCGATGACCAAGGTGAAATTGAAGACCTGGAAGCCGTAAATGATGAGATAGCCGAGTCCCGCCTTGCTGACAAGGAACTCGCCGACAATCACGCCGACCCATGCCAGGCCCACGTTCACCTTCAAGGTCGAAACGATGGAGGGATACGACGCGGGCAGCACTACCTTGCGAAACACGGTGGCCGTCGAGCCGCCGAAGATCCGAACGACCTTCACGAGATTCGGATCCACTTCCCGGAACGCGTTATAGACAACCAGTATCGTGATGATGACGGTCAGCGACAGGGTCGTCGCGATAATCGACAGCACACCCGGTCCCAGCGCAACGATAAACAGCGGTCCGAGCGCCACCTTCGGCAGGGAGTTCAGCACGACGATATAAGGGTCGAGTACCCGGGAGAGAAAGGGGGAGAACCAGATCAGGGCCGCCCCCGCCGTGCCAAGCAGCGTGCCGAGCAGGAACCCCACCACGGTTTCCCATACGGTCACCCAGGTGTGGCCGAGCAGGGTACCATCCATGAGCTTCTCCGAGAGCAGCCCGAGGATCCGGCTCGGCGAACTGAACAGCAGCCCGTCGATCCACTTCAGCCGCGCCGCCGCCTCCCACATCCCGAAGAACAGCACGAGCAGCGACAGCTGTGTCAGCCGGACGGACAACGTCAGCTTCCGCTGATCCTTCCGGTACGCCGAGTAGACCTCATCCGCCAGCGCAATCCGCCGGCTCTTTTCTTCCGCGGGGCCGCCCCCGCCGGAACTCCGGTCCGCATCAGACATGGGCCGCTCCCCCTCCTCTCTTCTCCATGCTCTCGAACAGCCCCCAGAGGCGGTGGAACAGCTCGTGGAAGCCTTCCGACTCTCTAGCCTTCAAGGGTGTTGTCTCCCTTATTGCCTCCGGCACGGCCAGATCCGCAAGCAGCCTCCCCGGATTCGGCTGCAGTACGATGACCCGGTCGCTCATCGCCACGGCCTCGGTGATATCGTGCGTCACGAGCACCGCCGTCTTGCCGCGCGACTTGAGCGTGCAGGCCACGAGTTCCTCGAGCTGCAGCTTCGTCTGGTAATCCAGCGCCGAGAACGGTTCGTCCAGCAGGAGTACATCGGGGTCGGTCGCCAGTGTGCGCACGAGGGCCACCCGCTGGCGCATGCCGCCGGACAGCTGATGGGGATAGCGGTGCGCCTGCCCTTCCAGCCCCATCTCGGCCAGAAGCTCGTCAACGTACTGCTGAGTCCGGCTGTCCAGACGCCCGAGGAGCTCCAGGCCGAGCGCCGCGTTCGCCCCGATCGTCCGCCACGGGAACAAATAATCCTGCTGCAGCATATAGCCGATCCGGGGCACGCCGCCCTGCCGCACGGGCTCGCCGAACACCTGCAGGCTGCCGGACGTCGGGGTAAGCAGTCCGCTGATCAGCGACAGGAGCGTCGTCTTGCCGCAGCCGCTCGGCCCGATCAAGGACACGAATTCGCCCTGCTCCACCGTGAAGCTCACCTCTTGAAGCGCAGGATAAGCTCCTCTGCCGTTCACATACACATGCGTAATTTCCTCCAGCTTTACCGCGCTTGCCATCGCAGTTCCTCCTTCTTCCCGGAGTTTACGCCGCCTTGCCGGCAGGAAGCGCCGGCCTCCGGCCCGAAGGCCGGGGACGGCCTGCAGGCAGAGAACCCGGCGCTCTCCCTCCTACTTCACTTCGGCTTTGGCTTTCTCCGCGAACCGGTTGTCAACGAGGCTTCCGTGCTCCACTCTCGCCTTCAACTCGCCGGCCGCCTCCATGACGTCCTGCAGGTTGTTCCACTCCTCCAGATCTACGATGCCGTCCGTCGCGAAGGATCCCTGCTCCTTATACCGCTTGACGACACTCTTGATAATCTCTTTGTCGGTATCCTGGAAGTACGAGGCGATGCTCTCCGTAATCTCGTCGACCGAGCTCCGGGCGACCCAGTTCTGCGCTTTCTGTACCGCATTGGCGAACTTCTGCACCGTCTCCGGGTTCTTGTCGATATAGCTTTTCTTGGTCATGAACACCGTGTAAGGCAGACGGCCGCTTTCCACGCCGAACGAGGCGATGACGTAGCCTTTACCCTGCTTCTCGAACATCGTCGCCTGCGGCTCGAAGAGCTGCACATAGTCCCCGGTTCCCGACACGAAGGCCGTTGGGATATTCGCGAACTCCACATTCTGGATGAGCTTCAAATCCTTCTGCGGCGTGATACCGTGCTTCTTCAGCGTGAATTCGCCGGCCATCTGCGGCATGCCGCCTTGGCGCTGGCCGAGGAATACGCTTCCCTTCAGCGCATTCCAATCAAAAACGCCCTCCGGCGGCTTGCGCGAGACGAGGAACGTGCCGTCCGTCTGCGTCAGCTGGGCGAAGTTCATGATTGGGTCACCGCTGCCCTGCTGGGCCACATAGATCGACGTCTCCGAGCCTACCAGTGCGACATCGATTCCGCCAGTGAGCAGCGCCGTCATCGTCTTATCGCCCCCGAACGTTGTCGTCAGCTCGATATCCAGCCCCTGTTCCTGGAAGAACCCCTGGCTCACCGCCACATATTCCGGCGCGTAGAAGATCGAACGGGTCACTTCGCCGATCCGCACTACCACATTCTTCTCCGCGGGCTTCGGCCCGCAGCCGGACAGCAGAACCGCCACCGTGAACCCGAGCGCCAGCAGCGCCGCCGTCCTTTGCTTCCACCTTGTAGTCATCATTGCCGTTCCCTTCCTGCCTGCTCCCTGAGCATTGGAGTTATGATCCCAGCATATGCATCCGCCCAGACGGAGGTGCATGCCGGACTCACCTTCTGCTTCCGGGAAGCACGCAGCAGCGGCAAAAGGCCCCCGCCTCACAAGGGCAGAGTCCGCGATCATAGCGCCTAGGGCTAGCCCCCGCCGTCCGGCAGCCGGCTTGATGGGCGGATGCCCAGTCCGACGATCCGCCTCCACCCGCAGTTCGCAGGACCCGATCTTCCCCCGGATCCGCATGACTGCAGATGACATCTACAGCCGCATCGATCCCCGCGTGGACAGCATCTGGATGAAGTCCCTACCATGATATCCCGCAAAAACTGGAACGTCTGAAAGCTGGGTCCCATGCTCCGTTCCTCCCCAAAGACCGCCACAGGACCCGTCACCGGGCCGAGGAACATGATGACCAAGATGAGCACTTTTTGGGTGAGGATCGAGGCCGGTATGCCGACAGGAATAATCATCACAAGAAACATTACATTGGTGCGCGCGATGACTTCAATGCCCGAACGGTCCGAATAGCTTGCCAGGTTGATGAACGCGCTCATATACAACTGCACAAAAAAAGCCCGCTCTCCAAGCAGGAGAGCGGGCGGCAGGTGAGCAGGAGGCTCAGGTTTAACTGAAGCTGCGGCCCGTTATAAACGGTAAATGTCCGTGTACTTCTCGCGGAGGTAGTCGACGAGATACTGCGGGTTCAGCTCTTCGCCGGTCACCGCCAGCACGAGCTCGTTCGGGGTACGGCTCTTGCCGTACTTGTATATCTTCTCCGTCAGCCACGCCTTGATCGGCAGCAGGTTGCCTTCGCGCACAAGCGCATCGACATCGCCGAGCTCTTGGCGCAGCGCCCGGTCGAACTGTGCCGCGTACATGTTGCCGAGAGCATAAGACGGGAAATACCCGAATTCGCCGCCGGACCAGTGCACGTCCTGCAGCACGCCTTCCCCGTTGTTGGCCGGTTCCACCCCAAGATACTCGCGGTACTTCTCGTTCCAAAGCTGCGGCAGATCCGCCACCTGGGCTTCGCCGCTGATCAGCGCCTTCTCGATCTCGTAGCGGACCATAATGTGCAGATTATAGGTAAGCTCGTCGGCTTCGATCCGGATAAGGGAAGGCAGCACTTCGTTGGTCGCCCGGTAGAATGCCTCTGCCGTCACGTCGTCGAACTGCCCTGGATACGTCTTCTGCACTTCGCCGAAATACCGGGTCCAGAACGGACGGCTGCGGCCAATCACATTCTCCCAGAAGCGGGACTGCGATTCGTGTATGCCCATGGACGTGCCCGTGCACAGCGGCGTGCCGAGCAGATCCGCCGAGATGTTCTGCTCGTAGAGCGCATGGCCGCCCTCATGGATCGTACCGAACAGCGCGCTGTTGACGTCGCCTGTCAGGTAGCGCGTCGTAATGCGCACATCCCCGGGGTTTAGTCCCGTCGCGAACGGATGCACCGTCTCGTCGAGACGGCCCGCCTCAAAATCATAGCCCATCTGCTGCAGTATGTATAAGCTGAATTTCTTCTGCTTTTCTTTGTCGAACGTCTGCTTCAGGAATGAGGTATCCGGCGCATGCGACGATTTCTGAATCTCGGCGAGCAGCGGCACCACTTGCTTGCGCAGCGCACCGAACACTTCGTCGAGCTTCTCAACTGTCATGCCCGGTTCGTACATATCGAGGAGCGTATTGTATTTGTGCCCTTCGTAGCCCCACAGCTCCACGAACTCCAGCTTCATCTGCACGATCTTCTCGAGGTAAGGCTGGAACGATTCCCAGTCCGAGCTGTGCTTCGCGCCTTCCCAAGCCGATTCAGCCTGCGAGGTCAGCACGACATAAGCCTGGAATTTGTCCGGCGGAATCTTTTTGCTGCGGTCATACTCCCGCTGGCATTCCCATACGATCCGCTTGTCCGTATCGCTGAGGCCTTCCTGTCCTTCCGGCGAACCGAAGTGGGCCAGGAACGCTCCCATCTCATCGGATACGGACATCTTGAAGAGCTCCGCCGACAGGTCCCCTACCACTTCCGACCGGTTCGCTATGCCCTTCTTGGGCGCGCCGGTCCTCATATCCCAGTAGATCAAGCCAATGGCTTCCTCATAACTCTTCATCTTCTTCAGATACTGCTGGAACCGCTCCCATGTGATCGGTCCGCTCAAGGTTGTCATACATTCCCTCTCCCCTCATCGGTATACATTGATGATACTCCCGTTGGAGGGCGGGAAGCAAATCCGAGGGGAATGTGTTATCATAGATTGTGCGCAACTGAAATCGCCAGAAGAGCGCTCCATAGAGAGCGCAATACAAGAGAGACAGAGAATGGACAGATGAGAGGAGAGATCGCCATGAGCATTCAATTCACGGAAGCGGCCCAGACCGCGATCGGTAAGATCCTGGGAGGCCAAGGATATATCAAGCTGGCTTACGATTCGGAGGGGTGCGGCTGCTCGGTGAGCGGCGTGCCGACACTGTGGCTCGTGGACGAGCCCGCCGCGTTCGATCTCGTAAAGCGCGGAGAACCGTTCGACGTGCTGATGGAACAGAAGCACGAAGTGTTCTTCGAGGACGCGATGAAGGTGGATTACCAGGAAATCGGCCATATCTACTCCCTGAAGAGCAGCAGCCAGATCTATAACGGCAGAATGCAGCTCATCGATAAGCGCAGGCAGCCTGCGGGTCTCAAGCCGGAGTAATACATCATACGATAAAGAGCCTCGGTCCCCAGTAGGGGAATCCGAGGCTTCTTCTTGTTGGGCAGGCGCCGGGGCGGCTTGAAAGGAAGCGAAGCTCCCTCCCTGCCGCGAATGTTCTTACTCGCCCGCCGCCGCGCTGTCGTTCTTCTTGGCATACCCGTCGACCACGAGATCGAGACGTCCAGTCACCGGATCGATCACAAGTCCGTGAATCGGAATGTCGGGGACGAGCGGATGGTTGTTGATCAGATTGACGCTTCCGCGTACGCTGTCCGTCACATCATTGAAGCCTTTCAGCCAGCGGTTGATATCGAATCCGGAGTATTCCAGCGTCTCCAGCGTTTCGTTCTTTACGCCCCGTTCCACGAACTTGCCCTTGATCTTCTCCGGGTTGACGCTGCTCATGCCGCAGTCATAATGACCGACGACGAACACTTCCTCCGCTCCCAGCTCATAGATCGCCACAATGATGCTCCGCATGATGCCGCCGAACGGTGTGGAGACGAAGCCTCCAGCTGCCTTGATCATCTTGACGTCGCCGTTCTTGATATTCATACAAGCTGGCAGCAGTTCGACGAGGCGGGTATCCATGCAGGTGAGCACAACGAATTTCTTCTCCGGAAATTTCGATGTCAGGTAGGGCTCATACTTCTTCTCTTCCACAAAGGTGCGGTTAAATGACAGAATGTTACCGAGCAAATCAGACATGTTTCTCTACCTCCCGAATGTTCTTGTCTCTATGTAGGCGAATCCAAAACAGGTTTTGGATTAGAGAAATTGTACCTCTTCTTGTCGGGTTGAACAAGCAAAAAATCTTAAACCGGTCCTGCTCGAATCAGGAGGGTTCGCCTCCGCCCGTTTTGCGCCCTTCTCCGGTGCGAAGCGGAAATGCCACCCGGAAGACTGTACCGGCTCCCGGCTCGCTCTCCACCGTGATATGACCGTTCATGCCCCCGACCAGATGCTTGACGATCGTCAATCCAAGCCCAGTCCCCTCGGTTCCGCCGGTGCGGGAGGCATCCGCTTTGTAGAACCGGTCCCAGATGCGCGAGAGCTCCTCTTCGCTCATCCCGATGCCGGTGTCCTTCACATACACCACCGCTTCCTCGCCCTCCGCCGCGAGCTCTACCGTAAGGGTGCCTCCCTCTGGAGTAAACCGGATGGCGTTATAGAGCAGATTAAGCAGAACCTGGGAGAAGCGGTCCGGGTCGAGATCGCACATCAGCGCGGATGCGGCTGGTGAAAGCTCCGGCATACGCAGCCGGATCCCCTTCTCCTCGGCCGCAGGCCGGATCAGCTCCAGCGTCTCCAGCAGATGGGCCGAGAGGACCACAGGACGCAGCCGGAATACATCCGATCCGTTCTGAATCCGCGCCAGATCGAGCAGATCGTTCACCAGCCTCTGCAGTCGCTGCACTTCCCCGTCGCAGATGCGCAGGTAATGCGCCACCTTGTCCGGCGGGATAATGCCGTCGTTCATGGCGCCGATCAATCCGCGCAGGGAGGTCAGCGGCGACCGGAGCTCATGCGAAATATGCGCCAGAAACTCTTGCCGAGTGTCTTCCCACTGCTGGAGCTGGTCCACCATGAAGTTGAAGCTGTGCGCCAACTCGCCCACCTCGTCGCGCGAGGTAACGGGAACGCGCGTCGTGAAGTCGCCCTCGGCGACTTCCAGCGCCGCCCGGTTCATCCGCTGCAGCGGCCCCGCCAGCTTGCGGGAGAGGATGAAGAGAATCGCGCCGACCGCGATCATGGAGAAGAGCAGCGGCACGAGAATATTCAGCCGCACGGCGGAGAGCGCCTCGCTGACTTCGAGCGCCGGCATCAGCATCAGGATCACGATGCGTTCGCCGTGCAGCTCGGCCGGCGTATAGTAGACGAGCAGGCTCTCGTCAGCCGGCCCGCCGAGTCCCAGCGGATTCGGCGGCACGGGAATCGCCGATGCCCCGCCCTCTGCCGCACCGTTCCGCAGGGTGCCGGTGCCCCCCGCCGAGGAAGCCTGCTCCCCGCCAGCCGCAGCTCCGTTCCCCGTACTGGTTCCAGGCGCAGCTGGCCCCGAACGTCCGCCCGCCCCGCCCCCGCCGCCCGCAGGGAAGGGCTCGATCTTCAGCGTCGCGGCATAGAATCCGCTGCCGCCCTTCAGGCCGTCGGAGAACAACTGCTGCAGCTCTGAAGGCAGCGCCAACCCCTCCCGCTCGGAGGAGCCGCTGAGCACATTGCCTTTGGCATCGACGAGCCAGATCATCCCGTTGAATCCCCTGGCGATAATCCGGGTGCCGAAGCGCATCTCGCGGTTGGATACGGTGCCGTCCTCGTAAGAGGGCAGCAGCTTCACTACTTCCGCCGACCGGGAAACGAGCAGCTCCTTCTTGTCTTTATAGAAGAAATCCGTGAAGTAAGAATTCCAGAAGAGCGCGAGGCCTGCGAAGAACAGGATGCAGGTGAGCAGGAACGACAGGAAAATCTGGATATAGAGACTCCGGCTCCAGCGGCCGAGGAAGCGCCGGATCATGCTTCGCGCACCTCGAAGGAATAGCCGATGCCCCACAGCGTCTGAATGCTCCACCGGTAGCCCGTCCCGAGCTTCTTGCGCAGGTTCTTGACATGGGCGTCCACCGTCCGGGTCCCCCCGTTAAAATCAAAGCTCCACACGAAGCCGAGCAGATCCTCCCGCGTATAGACCCTTCCCGGGCTGGAGGCGAGGAAATACAGCAGCTCCATCTCCTTGGCGGTAAGCTCCACCCGACTGCCGTCGACCATAACCTTGTATTGGTCAAGATCGACAGTCAGGTTGTCCACCCGCAGCGTCTTCTGCCCTCCCTCGGAGCTGCCGGTCTGCCGCGGGGCCTTAGCGCGCCTCAGCACCGCCTTGATCCTTGCGACCAGCTCATTGGGATCGAAGGGCTTCACGATGTAATCGTCCACGCCGAGCTGGAACCCGCGCAGCTTGTCGATGGACTCGCCCTTCGCGGTCAGGAAGATGACCGGGGTGGATCCGGCCGGTTCCGGGAGCGCACGGATCCGCGAACAGATCTCGAAGCCCGAGAGCCCGGGAAGCATGACGTCGAGCAAGATTAGGTCGGGAGCAAGCGCCGGCACGCCTTCGGCCACGCCCTCCCCGTGACTCTTCAAGACCGGCTCGTAGCCCCCATGCTCGAGGTAGAGCCGGATCACCTCCGCAATGTGTTTCTCGTCTTCTACAACCAGGATCACCGGCGGGCGGCCGGGGGTTTCTCCGCTCATTCGCCCATCCCCCGCCGGGCCTGACGTTCTTCCCGCTGCCGCTCCCGCTCCTGGATCACCCCGCTGCGGTCACGCAGCGTATGTTTATGGATCAGATAGCTGTCCGACAAGTCGCTCGGCTGCGCCCAGCGGTCCCAGGAAGATCCGCTGGCCGCTTGGCATGCCTGCCGCAAGGCGGTGTCCTCCAGCGGAATCTCAAGATCGCTGTACACGAACCCGGGCGCGGACAGTGCCTGCAGCCTCTCGCCCATGAGCCGCTGCAGCTCCTCCTCCGCGATGCCGAGCCTTGCCGCGGCCCCTCCTCCGAGGCGGCGGATGGCGCCGGCGAGCATCTTCACCGCTCCTGCTGTATTCCCCCTTCTCTGATGATACAGCGAGACGGCCAATTGGATCAGGCCGACATAAGCATCGCCGTCCGCCGCCTCCGGATGTTCCTTCCAATATTCCTCGAGCACCTCGTGGCACTCGAAATAATCACGCTCCGCGTGAAAATGAACCAGATAGCGCACGTAGGCTTCCGGGTATGGATGTGCATGTGCCATAGAGCATACCGCCTTCTTCGATACCGAATGATCTTTGTTTCTCCTGTCTATTGTAACAAGTTTGACGGGGTTTCGCGAAACTTCTAAAATTCCGGATTATTTTTTGAAACCTGCGCCTACATTAGAACGTAGTACCTTTTGAAAACAAAAACGTCCTTAGATGGAGGAAACACCATGTGGAAAAAATTATCAATGATTCTGATGGCTTGTACGATCGCCTTCTCCTTCTCCTCGGCGGGCACGGCGGATGCGGCAAAGTACAAATCCCCTAAAAAGAGCTACAGCCCGAGCAACGGGGCAACGACGACAACGCCGAACAGCGGCGTGAATAAAGCCGACCCTGCCGCTTCCAAGTCGCCTGCTGCCGGTGCGGCCGCAACGCAAAAACGCGGCTTCTTCAGCGGCGGCGGACTGATGAAAGGCCTCATGATCGGCGGACTTGCGGGACTCCTCTTCGGCGGCTTGTTCGGCGGACTGGGCGCTCTCGGCAACATCCTCGGCCTGCTCGTCAACGTGATCGCTTTCGTAGCCCTGATTGCGATTATCGCCCGTGTGTTCGTCTACTTCCGAGACCGTAAGAAATTCAAGGAAGAGCCGCGGCGCTATTAATCCGGAAAGATGGGGTAAGCAGCTATGAGACTAAGCGAACAGGATATCATCAATGCCATCTGTCTGCACACCGCAGAACGTAAAGGCATCCAGCCTACTCAAGTGGAGGTCGAGCTCGAGTACGACGACGATCTAGGCTTCTCCGCCGAGATCACGGCAGAAGGCCGCAGCCAGATTCTGATCGCAGCGAACATCCTCGAAGCCATCGAGCGATACCTCTTCCAGCACCAAGGCGTCCGTGTCTTCCGGGACCAGATCCGTCTTACGCTGGAGCATGAGATCGTAGCGGACATTGTGCAGTAGATGATCAGCCTCCCGGCCGCCGAAGGCCGGATCAACAAGCCCTCTCCAAAGCGATTTGGAGGGGGCTTTTTTTGATCCTCAGTGCACTCCCCCAAGGCCACCTGCCCCCACCATCCGATCCCGCAGCTTCCAAGTTCTGCGGCTTCCGGCCTTCGTCAATCTTCTTCCCCCTCAGTTCTATCCTCTCATCTAGTATTTTCCGTGCAACTTCTGCCCCTCTCGCCGCGTTTAATAGAATAGACTTACGAGAGAAAGAGGCTGATCGAATTTGCTGCGCAAGACCCTGACCTCCATGTCCATCTTCGCTATACTATTCTCGTCCGCCGGCTCCCTTCAAGCAGCCGACATGACGACCAAATACCGGGTCTACCAAGACCAGCAGCTTCTCAGCGAGACCGCTTCGTACGCCGAAGCGCAGGCCTATGCCCGCTGGTTTGCCGACAGCCATGTGGAAGAAATCGGCAGTCGCAAGTGGCTTTGGCACAACTATCCGAAATACCGCGTCTATCAGAACGGCACATCGCTGCCCGAGTGGAAGTTCGCAACTTTGGAAGCGGCGATAGCCGAAGCGTCCAAGTGGGGACACGCCAGCGTCCGCGATCTGGAAGGCGGCGGCTGGGTGTGGAACAACTACCCCAAATACCGCGTGTATCAAGGCGAGACGACTACGGGTACTTGGGACTTCCCTACGCTGGAGTCCGCAGTCGCCGAAGCGCGGCGCTGGGGGAATGCCCATATCATCGACCTGACAGACCACCGGTGGGTGTGGGACAATATCCCTGTGAACCGCAAGACGGAACTCCGTCTAGGTGCGCCGGTCTATCAGGTCTACCAGGGTAGCTTCACGAATCCGGCATGGACCTATGCTTACCTGGAGGATGCAGTGAACGCCTCGCTGGCATGGGGGAACTCGGAAGTGCGCCGTACGGATAATCAGAACGTCGTATTCTCCAATGTCAAGGCGTACAAAGTGTTCCAATCCGGCAAGGAAATCGGCGCCTTCCTCGGACTGTCGGATGCAATCTCTTATGCGCAGGGATTCGATCATACCCGCATAACCGACGTCAGCACGGGCTCCGGTACGGCCGCTCGTACGATATGGAATAATTATCCTTACTATCAGGTATACCAGAAAGACCAGTGGATCGCCGACTTCTCTACGATCGGCGGGGCACTCGCTTATGCTTCCCGGTACAGCAACGCCTCCATCCGGTTGTATGATGACGGTTCGGTTATCTGGGACAACCTCAAGGAACTGCAGTACTGGGGTTGGAACGGCAGCTCCGGCGACAGCACGATCCGCAGCCATGTAGCAGGCACGACGGGACTCGACGTCGTCTCTCCGACTTACTTCCAGCTGGATGATGCGTCGGGTGCCCTTGCCGATACATCCAACCCGGCAACGGTAGCTTGGCTGAAATCGCAGGGCTACTCGGTTCACCCTCTGGTGGCGAACCAGTTCGACAGCAAGCTTACCACGGCCTTCCTTGCATCGTCCGAAGCCCGGGCCAAGTTCATCGACACCTTGGTCCAGCGTGCCGTGCAGCTTGGCGTAGACGGCCTTAACGTCGATTTCGAGAGCGTGTCCGGCACTGACCGTGCCGCTTTCACCCGATTCATGGAAGAACTCGCGGCGAAGACCCATGCCGCGAAGCTGACCCTCTCCGTCGATCTGCCGCGCGGAAGCGCGAAGTGGAATGCCAAGACGGCGTTCGACCACGAGAAGCTGGCCGGTATTGTCGACTATGTCATTACAATGACCTACGACCAGCACTGGAAAGGCAGCACCGAGCCTGGTTCCGTCGCGGGACTGCCTTGGGTCGAAGAGGGCATCCAGGAGTTCCTCGCGTACGGCATTCCCCGCGATAAGCTGATCATCGGCATTCCGTTCTATGTCCGGGAGTGGAAGCTGGACGCGGCAGGCCAACTGGAGAGCAACCGTGCCCTGCTGATGAAGGATCTTCCTGCACTCATCGCTTCGAAGAAGGCCGTCCGCACCTGGGACGCCCGCTTCGGGCAGGATAAAGTCGAGTACACAGAGAACGGCGCACGCTACGTCTTCTGGATGGAGGACGAGGCCACGGTGAAAGCCCGCATCGACCTCGCCAAGAAGTACGATCTGGCCGGCGTGGCCGCATGGCGCCTCGGGTACGATCCGTCCAGCCTCTGGTCGATGATGCTGCAGCAGAAGTAGGCTGGCGGCTGATTCCAAACACAAAAAAACCAGGGTCCGCACTGCGCGGATCCTGGCTTTTTTGTGTTCGCCCGGCAGCTGCGATCCGCGCATTCATCCGTCCGCCGGGCACAGCTCAGACCTCCGGGGCTGCCTGCCAAGGAACAGATCTACCCCAGCGGGACACCATGAATGAATGGAGGAGGAGCTGTCATCAATCTCCGGCAGCGGCCTGCAGGGTCAGTGCTGCAGCAGCTCCCTCAACTCTTCCACATCGGTCGTCGGAGACATGCATGCAAAATTCTCGCACACATAGGCGGTCGGCCGGCCGCCTATAGCAAGCTTGTCCTGCACGAGCGGCACCCGCTCACGGACCTTTGCCCCCCGCTCTCCTTCGGGGACAACCAATACGAGCGTGTTCGGACGGAACTCCGCCCACACGGCGGCCACCATCTCCCGGGTCGTATCGGCTTCGGGGTCACCCGCGATCACAATCTCGCCGGGCGGACTCAGCGCATAATCGAGCGCGATCAGGTAGATGGCATGTCCCAGGGGATAGCGCTCCACCGTCCCGGCAAATGCCTTCAGCTGGCGCTCGGCGAGCCGGGACAGACTGCTGTCATACGTCAGCTTGGCGAGACGGAGAAGATTCAAAGCGGCAGCTGCATTGCCGGAAGGCTGGGCCCCGTCGTGAATCTCCTTGTTGCGGGTGAAGAGCTGCTCCCCATCGCTTCCATAGAAGAACAGCCCTCCTTTCTCCTCGTCCCAGAAGAGCTCGATCATCCGGGCGTTCAGCTCTATCGCCAGCTCCAGATAAGCGGGGTCGAAGGAAGCCTCGAACAGCTCGATGAGCCCCCAGACGAGGAACGCATAGTCGTCCACATACCCATGGAATGCCGCCTCTCCGTCTCGGTAGCGGGCCAGCAGCCTGCCGTCTTCCCTTCGCATACGGCCGATGATGAACGACACGGCTTTGGCCGCCGCCGCCAAATATTCGCTGCGCCCCAGCGTTTTGCAGCCTTTGGCGAGCGCCATGATCATCAGCCCGTTCCAGGAGGTCAGGATCTTATCGTCCTTGTGTGGATGAATCCGCTTCTCGCGGTGTTCGAACAGCTTTCGACGCGAGGCTTCCAGCCTATTTCGCACCTCTCCCTCATCCAGTGCCATCCTACTGACGGAAGACGCGGCGGCGGCGATGAGATTCGGGATGCTGTGTCCTTCGAAGTTCCCCTCTTCTGTGATACCGTATACGGTACAGAAGTATCCGCCCTCCTCTTCGCCGAGCACTTCGTGCACCTCCGCCGGCGTCCATACGTAGAACTTGCCTTCCTCCCCTTCGGAGTCCGCATCCTCCGCCGAATAGAAGCCGCCTTCCGGATGCGTCATATCGCGCAGGACGTAGGTGAATATTTGCCCGGCTGCCTCCGCGTACGTTTCCTTCCCGGTACTCTGGTAAGCCTCCAGATAGGTCCAAGCGAGCAGCGCGTTGTCGTACAGCATTTTCTCAAAATGCGGCACAAGCCACTTCTCATCCACCGAGTAGCGCGAGAACCCGAAGCCAATATGGTCGTACATGCCGCCGCGGTACATCGCATCGAGTGTTTTTTCCACCATCGCCAGTGCCCTATCCTCGCCGGTACGGTGCCAGCAGCGGAGGAGCAGAGATAACTTGTATATGGCGGCCTGCCAGGCGATGACCGGACGGGGCGGCTGGCCGCTGACCGTCATTCTCACGCCGGATCAGAAGCCTTTCTTTGCCGGCACCTATTTCCCCAAAGCCCGCCGGCACGGACGGCGCGGCCTGATGGATATTCTCTCCCAGATCTGGGCGAAGTGGAAGGAAGACCCGGCGAAGGTGGCGGATATCGGTGAGCAGGTTGCCGCGGAGACGCAGAAGCGGATGATCGGCAGCCGGGAAGGCGGGCTCTCCGAAGCGTTGCTGGAGAAGGCTTACCAGGCTTATGAAGGAAGCTTCGACGAAGTGTACGGCGGCTTCGGGGGTGCTCCGAAATTCCCGGCCAGCCCTCACGAAACGAATCCCCCTCCCTCCTTGCACTCCTATTTAACCAATCCCGCCCTCAACCGGGTTACCCCGAATTCCAGATACGCTTTGAGGCAGGTCAGCACATACACCCAGCCTTCTTTGTTGTCGACCAGCAGACGAATATAATCCGCATCCCCTTCCTTGAACCCTTCCTCGGTAACTTCGATGCATGTACTCGCCGGCTCCACCGCGTCAAGCACGATCGTTATCCGATGCGGATCTCCGTCGCCCCCCCATCGAAAAACGATCCTTTGGTCTTTCACCATCTCCAAGATATCGATATCCAAAATAGCCTGGTACTCATCATAGCGCAGGGTAACGGTCTTCCCTTCTTCCCATCTGCAGGAGCTGGATGAAAACCAAAATTGGCTGATCCGCTCCGGATCGACGAAGGCTTCGAATACTTCATGGGCCGGCCGCTCGATGATCATCTTCGTAAGGTTATACGTCATCCGAATCCCTCTCTTCACTTCAGGTATGGAGCTCAACCGCGAGGCGCGATCGATAAGATTCTTTCTCCTGTCTTTGGGCCTCCGCTACTTATCGCAATCCTCTGCTATGATCCTATCACTGTAGAAGGACGTATGCCAAGTCACACAGGGGCGGCGGCAGCGGGGGCCGACCTGATTTTTCATGCCATTGAAAAGAAAAAAA
Organism: Paenibacillus caseinilyticus; assembly: GCF_027533645.1. GTDB lineage: Bacteria > Bacillota > Bacilli > Paenibacillales > NBRC-103111 > Paenibacillus_G > Paenibacillus_G caseinilyticus. Next base: position 45,538 of record NZ_JAQAGY010000012.1, on the reverse strand, counting down.
CCAAGGAGTAGGCTCCTCGGCTTTGGGGTTATACTAGGGTCATCGCTATCTGCTGCACTTATACTTCCCATTGCTCGCGCTTGGGCTGGCCCTGCAGCTCGCTTGTCTTCGCCTTGCCGTACAAGAGGCTGAATACCAGGGACGGGTTGAGCTTCCGCTGGAAATTGATCAGGCAGATCAGCTGCAGCATCAACAGGGGCAGCATGCCGCCTTGATAGGCCAAATATTTGGGCACCCATTCCGGGTGGAATTTGCTTTTGAATTCACGGAGCCCCTTGAACTTATAGAACGCGTTGCCGTATTCGTACATATGCTTGGCCACCCTCTCGCCTGACGTGGAATTCGGCAGTATTCCCACGCCGGCGAGCGGGGCCATGCCCAAGCTGCACTTGGCATAACCTTGTTCCTTGGCCCAAAAGAATATCGAGAGGAAGAGCATATCCATCGTTCCGTGCGGCGAAGCGGCCGTGTGGCGCATGAGGTCGATCACTACCGTGCGGTCTTTCGCACTACCGCCGCCTCCGATCGTCGCGAAGGCCACCATGCTGCCGTCCGGCGCATACAGTGCGGCCACCGGATGCGCGTCGACGTAGTCGCGGGTGAAGAACCCGACCGAATAGTTCTTCTCCTGCCTCTTGCCGAGCCAGGAAGCCGACACTTCTTCAAGCTTAGCCAGGAAGCTTCCCGAGAAAGGAGGCAGCATGACCTCGAAGCGGAAGCCGCTGCGTTCGAACTTGCTTTTGCGGGTGCGCAGCTTACTGCCCTTTTTGCCTGCGAGATCGAAGCTCTCCAAATCCAGGATCGCCTCTTCGCCCAGCTTGAAGAAACGGTATCCTTCCTCCTCATACAACCGCTTATAGAGCGGGGAAACTTGGTAGAACACCGCCTTGCCGCCGCGTCGGGCGCAGTAGGCTTTGAATTCTTGAACAGCCCCCTGCAGGCTGTCCGGATCGCCGATCGGGTCGCCCAGCACAAAGTAATGGCTCCCCATCTTTTTGAACGAGATCAATGCTTTCTTGTTCGAAGACCAATAGATTTCCTTATCCTGCAATAGGACGAGATGGGAGAGCGTGCTGCCTCCATGACGGTCAAGAAAATCCCGGACCTCCCGATAATCCACCCGCTGATGATCCGCTGTCGAAGACTGTACTGGGTGCAGTGCTTGCATGCCATCCTCCTCTGAATTCCGCGTATTTGTTCGTTACACCAAACTATCACATGCGGGTTGCAGGGTCGATAGAAGCCTTGTGGTAAAACGCATAGAAAGTACCAGGACCGCCCGTTATATCCGGCCGTATGCCGCATATATATAGGCTGTCCCCTCCTGTCTTGTCCTTGAGGGGGCCACTCGTGACGGGAAGGTGGTGCTGCCGTTGTTCCTTCTCCTGCTGCATGCGCTGGCTGCCGGTACCGTCTCCATGGGCATCTGCCTGGCGGGTACGGCGGCGGGCGGACTGCTCGCCTACGCACTCGGCCGGACCCTATCCCGGCTGTTCCCCCTCCTGATCGCGATGGCGGCCGGCATGATCTTCGCGATGCTGGCCTTGGATGTCCTGCCGGAGAGTGTCCGGCTGGGGGGATGGATGCCTACCCTCGGCGGCATGCTTGCCGGATGGAGCATCGCCCTGCTCTTGGACCGATGGGTTCATTCCAGATACCACCATGCCAGCGCCGGGGGCCGGGAGAGCTTCTTCCACTCCTCCGGGCTGCTGGGCCTGGCGCTTGCCCTGCATAATTTCCCTGCCGGATTTGCCCTCGGCAGCTCTTACGGGAATGTCCCGGAGCTGGCCCGCTCGTTCTCCTGGGCCATGGGACTGCATTCCATACCGGAAGGCATTGCTCTTGGGCTCCCGTTCTCCTCCGCAGGCCGCTCTCCCTGGGGACTTGCCAAGCTGATCTTCTGGATCTCCCTGCCGACCCTGTTCGGGGCGTCCGCCGGAAGTGCACTAGGGGATCTGCCTCCCACCGGGCTCTCTCTCCTGCTTGGGCTCTCCGGAGGCACGATTCTGTATGTGGTTCTCGTCGAATTCACTTGGCCTGCGCTGACACGGACCTCCCCATCCCTCGGATGGACTGCTTGGGCGGCCGGTGCCTGCCTCGGCGTCTTATGTCTTCTCGCAGCTTAAGGTGATGGCATTCATTGCTTTGGTTGTGATTCTATCACGGCGTACGCGGCGGACACAGTGAGGAATGACACATCGGGCACGAATTAACCGTACGGCAAAAAGGCGCATGCCGGCCGCATGCGCCTTTCTAATTTGGGAGAACTCCTGCTCCGTCCCAACACACTCGTATGAACTCCCGTGATCTCGTAGGCATATTCCACTACTAACGAACATATAATGGATCTCACGTCCAGTTCAAGGGACGACATCCAGCGTAGGAAGCGAAAGGTGATAGACCATGACCCTGTGGGATAGTGAACTGAAGCAAGGACAACTCCGTATTGCCATGAATCCGGCGAGCGACAGCCTCCTCGTCCAAATCTCCTCCCCCTCCGGAGAAAAGGATCCCCTCCTGCTCGAATTAAACCAATCCGAAATGCTGGAGCTGCTCCATATGTTCCTAAGGTATAACCGTTCCTTCAACCGGGAAACCATGTATTTCGAAGAAGCACCAGGCGCTGCCGGTTTCGCCATGCCCGCCTCGGGCGAATAACCAACGCTCACTTCGCGGGACTCAGGCCCTGCAGGGCTTCAAGCCGGAGCAGGAATACCGTCCCGCCGCCTGGTGACGCCTCGAACTCCACAAGACCGCCGTGCGCCGTCATGATTTCACGGACGATCGCAAGGCCGAGTCCCGTGCCGCCGATCTTCCTGCGGTCCGAATTATCGACCCGGTAGAACTTCGAGAAGAGCTTCTCCGCGGCTTCCGGGGGGATGCCGAGCCCTTCGTCCTTCACCCGGATACAGGCCATGCCATCCCGCTCCTCGAGCGTCACCTCCACCAGGTCTTTGCCCGGCGAATATTTGAACGCATTGGAGACGAGATTGTGAAGCGCCTGCTTCATCCGGTCTCCGTCCGCCAAAGCATGCACGCTCTGTTCGGGACAGCGGATCTGCAGCCGGTGGGTAGGATGATCCCTCCAGGAGTCGGCCACCTCCTCCACCAAGGCGTTCAGATCCACGATTTCGAACATATACTGCTGCTTGCCCGACTCCATCTTCTGCAGATCGAGCAGATCGTTCAGGAGCTGCGTCAGCCGCTCGGCCTCCCGGTGGATCGTCTCCAGATAGCGCATCCGTTTGTCTTCCGCGGGCCGGCGGTCCAGCAGGATCTCTACGAAGCCCATAATGCTCGTAAGCGGTGTCCTCAGCTCGTGCGAGACGACAGAGATGAACTCGCTCTTCATCCGGTCGATACGTTCCTCCTCCGTCCGCTCCCGGATATTAAGGTACACGAGCCGCTTACCCGGTTCTTCCCCTTCGGCTAGTATGCCCGATACCTGAAAGTCCTTCCGCTCTTCCCCGGCCATCCGACTCGTAAAGCGTTCAAGGAATGACGCCTCCCTGCCTTCCAGCAAGGAGAGAATCTTGCCCGGCAGCGGACTGTTCTCCACTTGGCAGACGCGCAGGAGGCTATCGACGAAGGAAAGCACATCCTTGTGCAGGGCGGGATTCACGAGAAACGACTCCAGCAGGCTTTTGTTATGAAGCAGAATATGCCCGCTGCTGTCGCACAGCAGCTTCCCCTCGAACGGTTCGTCGAAAGCGCTGCGGATGAGATCCCGCTGGGCTTCGATCGTTTGTTTCTCCTTCAGCAGCTCCCGCGTGAGAACTTCCTTATCCCTGAGGTCGCGGCGGAGCTCGATCTCCGTCATCACCCAGGCTGCAAAATCGCACAATTGCCCCACCTGAACCGCAGTGAAAGTCCGGGGCTCGCTGTCGCTGATGCAGAGCGTGCCCAGCACATTGCCCTGCGAAGAAACCAGCGGAGCGCCCGCATAGAAGCGGAAATCGCTCTCGGTCACAACGGGATTGTCCCTGAACCGGGGATCAAGCCGCGTGTCTTCGACCACGAGAGCCTTCTTGGTAGCGACGACATATTGGCAGATGGTGTTCTCGCGTTCGGTCGAACGGGCTTCCTTCAGCACGTCCGGGAGCCCGATACATGATTTGAACCACTGTCTGTCTTCGGTGATGAGGGTAATCAGGCAGCCGGGCACGCCGAATACCTGGGCGACCAGCTTCGTAATCCGGTCGAAGGATTCCTCGGGCCCCGTTCCGACGATATCCAGTTCCTTCAGTTCCTGCAGCCTTTGTTTTTCGTCCTCCCAAGAGGAATATACGATGGTAGGTTTCATGGCTTAGTTCGCCCGCTCTCCGCTAGGATGGGAATTGTAACCTTATATATTCGACGCGGAGCGTTTTTTTTCCTTTTTTCTGTCAAACAAAAGAAGAACCGGCATCTGTACAATACCGATTCTCCCCTATAGATCTGCAATGTGTTATCGCGTCAAAGCCCCGTACAAAGAAGCATACTGCTTCGCGGATTTGCCCCATGAGAAATCTTTTTTCTTGATATTCGACATCAAGTTCGACCAGACGACCGGATCGCGGTACAAGTTCACGGCGCGGTCCACGGTATACAGCATATCATGCGCATTGTAGTGCGCGAACGAGAAGCCGGTGCCTTCGCCCGTCTCATCGTTGTAAGGAATGACGGTATCCTTGAGCCCGCCGGTTTCGCGGACGATCGGCACCGAGCGGTACCGCATGGCTACAAGCTGGCCGATGCCGCACGGCTCGAAGAGCGAGGGCATCAGGAACAGGTCCGAGCCCGCGTACACCTGCCGCGCCAGCCCTTCGTCGAAGAGAATCTGCGCCGACAGCTTGTCCGGGAACGTATCGGCCGCCCAGCGGAACAGGTTCTCGTACCGCTGCTCTCCGGTGCCGACGATCACCCACTGGGCATCCAACGCCAGAAGCTCATGGATGACACGCTCGATCAGGGCGAGACCCTTCTGGTCCACAAGCCTCGTGACAAGCGCGATCAGCGGCACATCCTTATCGACCGGCAGGCCGAGCCATGCCTGGAGCTTCATCTTGTTCAGTAGCTTCTTCGGCATCGAATCCCGGTAGTTGATCTCGAGATGCGGATCGGTCATCGGGTCGAAATCCTCGTAATCGATCCCGTTCAGGATGCCCTGGAACCGGTGGCTCTGGCTGCGGAGCAGGGAATCGAGGTTCTCTCCGTAATAGGGTGTCTGAATCTCTTCCGCGTATGTAGGGGAAACCGTTGTAATATAGTCCGAATACAGAAGCCCCCCCTTGAGGAACGAGGCGCCTCCGTGCAGCTCGAGCGCGTTGCCGTGGAAGTGCTCGTCGCCAAGGGTAAAATAATCGCGGAATTCATTCTGCCCGTATACACCCTGGTACTTCAAGTTATGGATCGTCAGAATCGTTTTGATCCCCGCGTAATGCTCCTGATAGCTGAAGTGAGCCTTATAGAGCACCGGCACCATCCCCGCCTGCCAATCGTGGCAGTGGATCACCTCCGGCATGAAATCGATGCGCGGCAGCGAGTCCAGTACCGCACGGCAGTAGTAGGCGAAGCGTTCAGCATCATCACCATAGCCGTAGCAGCCCTGGCGGCGGAAGTAGAATTCATTATCAACAAAGTACAAGACGATGCCCTCGTGTACCAGCCGGTAGATTCCGCAGTAGAGGCTTCTCCATCCCATTTGCAGCTGGAAGATAGTAATCAGTTCCATCGCGGACGTGTATTTCTCGGGAATGCCCTCGTACTTGGGCAGCATGACCCGTACGTCCAGCCCCTGCTTGACAAGCTCCTTGGGCAGGGATCCGATCACGTCGGCGAGTCCTCCCGTCTTAATAAAGGGCACGGCTTCCGAAGCGGCAAATAACACTTTCATAAGCTTCCTCCTTGGGAGCGCCCGGCGCCTGAAGTTCAAAGCGTTCCGGCAAGACGGCCTCTGAAAGCCGTTTTCAAGGCTTGGCAGGCCAAAGGGACGCTTCGAACACCGGCGCGGGTAGGCGCATTGTTCACTACCACTAGTACCCTAAAAGTCACCGGACGAAACCGGAGATGCGAAAATGAATACATCAAAAGCCGGCTTGACGGATCGGATCGGTCCGTCAAGCGCGGCGCGCCCTTGCCTTAGATGACTTTGGTTTTGGAGGCAATGAACGGGGCCTGCTTGTCTCCGGTCAGAACGCGTCCTCTCGAGATGAACACATCCTTGTCGAGAATCGCGTTCTCGATGATCACGTTCTCCTCGATCTCGCAGTTCTGCAGGATAATGGAATTCTTGACATAGGCGCCTTTGCGGATCTTCACCCCGCGGAACAGGATGGAGTTCTCCACCTTGCCTTCGATGACGCAGCCGTTGGCGATCAGCGAGTTGCGTGCATGCGCAAACTCGGTATAGCGTGCCGGAGGCTCGTCCTTGACCTTCGTGTAGATCAGGTTTTTCTGGAAGAACAATTCCCGCCAGATCTTGGGGTTGAGCAGCTGCATGCTGTGCTTATAATAGCTCTGGATTGTATTGACGATGCCGGTATGTCCTTCGTGCTGATACCCGAATACACTGAGCTTGTCGATGTTCTTCATGATCCCGTCGCGGACCAGATGGTCATATCCCTGCGCCAGGCAGGATTCCACCATATCGAGGAGCAGCTCCTTGCTCATCACGTACATCTCCAGGGACACATTGTCCGTGCGCAGACGGCCTGAATGGTCCTCAATCACCGTCACCTGGCCGTCTTCCTTCACGGCCAGCCGGCGGTACTTGGCATATTCCTGCTCGTCCGCTTTCTTGTAGACAACCGTAATGTCGGCGCTGCGCTCGAGATGGTAGTCCAGCACGTCATTGTAATCGATGTTGCAGACCATATGGCTGCGCGTGATGATCACATATTCCTCGCGGCCCCGGTAGAAGTAATCCCGGTGGGCATAGAACTGGTACAGGTCGCCTCTCGACACGCCGCTCGTATCGTGGAGAACGGCCGGCAGGATGAACAGGCCCCCGCGCTTGCGGTCCAGATCCCATTCCTTGCCGGAGCCCAGATGGTCCATCAGGGAACGGTACTTGTGCTGGGTGAACACCGCGACATTCTCTATGCCGGAATTCACCATGTTCGACAACGTGAAATCGATCAAACGGTATCTGGATCCGAAGGGAACGGAGGCCAGATTCCGGGAGTAGGTCAGCTCTTCCAGATCATCCGGCTCATTCACCAGATTCACAACGCCCATCATACGCTTCATGCCTGCTCACCCTTTCCCGGTTGTGGAGGTAATCTTCCCGATTCGCTCGTTACTGCCGATGAGGACGATGTCCCCGCCGCCTTCTTCTTCCGGCGTGCCGATCACCGCGCCGTCCTCCACCACCGTGCCTTCGCCGACGATGGCTTTGTAGATCCGCACATGACTCCCGATCGTGACATTCGGCATGATGACCGAGTCCTTGATGTAGCTTCCTTCGCCTACCTGAACCCCGTAGAACAGGACCGAATGGTCGACCTCGCCGAAGACGCAGCAGCCTTCGTTGACCAGCGACCTCCTCACCTGGGCGGTACTTGCGATATACTGGCCGGGCTGCAGCGGATTCACCGAGTAGATGCGCCATTCGCGGTCGTTGAGCTTGAACGCGGGCTCTCTCTCCAGAAGGTCCATATTCGCTTCCCAGAGGCTCTGGATCGTACCGACATCCTTCCAGTAGCCTTCGAACGGATAAGCGACGAGATTCAGGTCTTCCCGCAGCATGCGGGGGATCATGTCCTTGCCGAAATCCTTGCTCGACTCCTCGTCCTCCTCGTCCTTGATGAGCTGCTCCTTCAGCACCTTCCAGGAGAAAATGTAGATACCCATCGAGGCCAGGTTGCTCTTCGGCTCCTTCGGTTTCTCGGCGAATTCCGTAATACGGCCTTCTTCGTCGGTCGCCATGATGCCGAAGCGGCTTGCTTCCTCCCACTTCACGCCGATGACGGCAATGGTGGCGTCGGCGCCTCTTTGTTTATGAAAATCGAGCATCCGGTCGTAATCCATCTTGTAGATATGGTCGCCGGATATGACAAGCACGTATTCCGGATCGTACTGCTCGATGAACGAAATGTTGCGGTAGATCGCATTCGCGGTTCCCTGGTACCAATCCCCTCCGCCCTGCTCCATGTAGGGAGGAAGAACGGTGACGCCGCCATGTTTGCGGTCGAGGTCCCACGGTGCCCCGATCCCTATGTATGTATTGAGTACGAGCGGCTGGTACTGCGTCAGCACGCCCACCGTGTCGATCCCGGAGTTCGTGCAGTTGCTCAGCGTAAAATCGATGATCCGGTATTTACCTCCGAAGTGGACGGCCGGCTTCGCCAGCTTGCTTGTCAGCACCCCAAGACGTCTTCCTTCGCCACCTGCAAGCAGCATGGCCACGCATTCTTTTTTACGCATCGGCTTTACCCCTTTCTCGTTTGGCTGCAGCGGGCTTCGTAACGATCCGGACCGGCTTGAAGATCACGGTCGCCAGCGGCGGCAGCGAGATGTGCAGACTGTCCGGCTGGTAATGCCAGGAGAGATCGTCGGTCTTCAGCTTGCCGGGATTCAGCTTGCCGGATCCCCCGTATTCCCCCGCATCGCTGTTGAAGCGTTCGACGTATTCCCCAGGGAAGGGTACGCCGATCCGGTACCGTTCGTGATACACAGGCGTAAAATTGTTAACGATAACCAGCGTATCCTCCGGGTTCTTCGACATCCGCATGAACGTGGTGACGCTCTGCTTCTGGTCGTTCGGATCGATCCAGGAGAAGCCTTCGGGGCGGTGGTCCAGCTCCCAGAGGGAGGGCTCCGCGAGATACATGTGGTTCAGGTCCTTCACATACCGCTGCATGCTGTTGTGGCTCTCGTAGCCGAGCATCTCCCAGTCGAGATCCTCGAGATCCTTCCACTCGTCGAACTGGCCGAATTCGCCGCCCATGAACAGCAGCTTCTTGCCCGGATGCGACATCATATAGCCGTACAGCACCCGCAGGTTCGCGAACTTCTGCCAGTAATCCCCCGGCATCTTGTTCAGCAGCGAGCGTTTGCCGTGCACCACCTCGTCGTGGGAGAGCGGCAGCACGTAATTCTCGGCGTGCGTGTACATGAAGGAGAAGGTCAGCAGCTGGTGATTGCCTCCGCGGAAATACGGATCCATCTCCATGTACTTCAGCATATCATTCATCCAGCCCATATTCCATTTGTAGTTAAATCCGAGCCCGCCCGCGTGAACGGGAGCGGTCACGAGCGGCCAGGCGGAGGAATCCTCAGCCATCATGAGGGCGTCGGGATAGGCGCTGAAGACGGTATGGTTGAGCTTCTTGATGAAAGCGATCGCTTCCGTGTTCTCGTCGCCACCATGCTCGTTCTTCACCCACAGCTCCCGGGGCTTGCCGAAGTTCAGATAGAGCAGCGAGGCGACTGCGTCCACCCGAAGCCCGTCGATATGATATTTATCGAACCAGAACAGGGCGTTGGAGATCAGGAACGAGACCACTTCCGGCTTCGTGAAGTCGAATGACAAGGTGCCCCATTCCGGCTTCTCGGCCCTCGCTTCGTCCCTGTATTCGTACAGGGGCTCTCCGTCGAACTGACGCAGCCCGTGCTCGTCCTTCACAAAATGGCCCGGTACCCAGTCCATAATGACCCCGATGCCTGCCGCATGACAGCGGTCTACAAAATACATAAAATCCTTCGGCGATCCGAACCGGCTCGTGACGGAGAAATACCCTGTCGCCTGGTACCCCCAAGAGCGGTCGTACGGATGCTCGGCCAGCGGCATCAGTTCAATGTGGGTGTACCCCATCTCCTTGACATAGGAGACCAGCTCGTCCGCCAGCTCCCGGTAGGTGAGGTAGGCTCCATCCTCCCGCTTCTTCCAGGTACCAAGGTGCACTTCGTAAATATTCATGGGCGAGTTGTACACTTGGGTACCGCGTTTTTTCTCCTGCCAGGCTTGGTCGGTCCACGCGTAGCCGTCCAGGTCGTAAATCCGGGATGCCGTGCCGGGCTTGAGCTCTGCCCAGAATCCGTACGGATCCGCTTTATAGATCAGCGTCCCCTGCGATGTCAGAATTTCATACTTGTAATACTCCCCTTCACTTACGTCAGGGATGACCAGCGTCCATACGCCCCACGAGCTGATCCGGCGCATCGCGTGTCCGCTTCCGTCCCAGTTGTTGAAGTCGCCTACCACCCGGACTTCCCGGGCATGCGGCGCCCATACGGTAAAGCGGACCCCTTCCACCCCGTCCCATTCGCCGGCATGAGCACCGAACACCCGGTAGCCGCGGAACAAATTTCCTTCATGGAACAAATACAAGTCATCCGGTTCGGGGATCGGACTCGACATAGATACATTCATCCCCCTCAAGTGATTAGGTAAAATACGGTATGGTCTGATCTCTACTTACACAAATACTACGCAAGTGAATAAATTCCTCCAGCGTTTCTTGAAAATGTTGCCGATTCGGCGAAAAATGAGCGCGCTTTCCTTCAAAATGTGGAATTGACAATTCATGCAGATTCCACCTGGTTTGTCAAGAAACGGCGGGCGACAATACTTCGCAGAATCCGCCTTATTTTGTCGTCTACAAAGAAGGATTTCACTGGAGCCCGTGGAATATGTGAGAGGACTGACCCATGGAGAGGATGAATTCATAAATGAATGACAAGTTCAAAGGCCTGGTACTCGGGCTGACGCTCGGCACCATGCTTACGGGATCCGCCGTCTATGCGGCCGGAGCCTCCCAGATTGAAGTCGTGTTCCGCGAGATTAAATACTTGTTCGACGGCGTGGAGAAGCAGCCGACGGCGGAGCAAGGCCAAAGCTTCATCTACAACGGCACGACGTATGTACCGCTCCGGTTCGTCAGCGAAGCGCTCGGCGAGAAGGTGGAGTGGGACGGCGACAACAACCGGATCTGGATCGGCAAGAAGCTCGATTACAGCGCGGTCATCGCAACGTATAAAGGCGGACAGCTCACTTACGGCGAGCTCGACCGGTATATGAATATGGAAGCGGTACTGAGCCCAGGCAGCGAGGGCTACAAGGAACAGCCGGAATACCAGGAGAATATCGCGAAGCGGATCATCTCCATCCGGATTCTCTCCTCGCGTCTTAGCGAGGCGGACCGCGCCGCACTTCAGCCGAAGGTCGACGAACAGTTCAGTAAGTTCAAAGAAGATTTCGCTAAGTCCGGAGGGGACCTCGCCGCCCTGCTGGCTGCGAAAGGACTTGAAGAGAAGGAACTGCGCGGGTATTTCGAAGGCATGAAGAGCGTGGAAGCCGCACTGAAAGCGGGTGTGACCGACGAATCGCTCAAAGCCGCCTATGACGCGAAGCTGAAGGAAGATCCGAATGCGTTTACAACGGCATCCGTGCGCCATATTCTGATCGGGCTCACCGACGGCCAGGGGAAAACAATCCGCACGAAAGAAGAAGCAAAGAAAAAAGCCGACGAGCTCACGGCCAAACTCCGTGCCGGCGGAGACTTCGCGAAGCTCGCTAAGGAAAACACCGAAGACCCGGGCTCGAAGGACACCGGCGGTCTCTATGAGAATGCGCCCGTAAGCTCTTGGGTCGAAGCCTTCAAGAAAGCGGCTGTTGAGCTGGAGCTGAACAAAATCAGCGATCCGGTCGAAACCGAATACGGCTATCACGTGATGCGCGTTGAATCCCGTACGGTACGCACGTTCGATCAGCTGAAGAACGAGCTGGCCGGTGACGCGCTGCAGCCCGCCTACAACCAATTCATCGAGAAAGAGCTTCCTGCGCTCATCGAGAAGCTCGAGCTGCCGAAGGAAGAACAGGCGGCAGGCGAAGCCGCTCAAGAGAATCCTGCCCAGCACCAGCATTAATCTTAAGCTGCTGAGTTGAAGGTACGGATCCCTTGTACCCCACCTCTGGCCCCAAAGACCAGTACGCGCGCGTACTGGTCTTTGGGGTGCGTCCGTATGCAAGCAGGCCAGCGGATGGCTCTTCCCGGCATTCCGTCCTCTTGTACCGCCCCGCCGGGCGAAGCCACACTCCCCGGCTTATGGCGTCCGCTCTCCGAATCGTGTAAAATAGATAGGAATGCCTGCCCTGCGGCGGGCGATGCCGAAATGAAGATAAAAGGATGGTCACAGCCCATGTTTGCAGCACAAGATTGGAAAGATTACGAACTTATCGATACCGGCGGCGGGGAGAAGCTCGAACGCTGGGGAAGCATTGTACTTCGGCGGCCCGATCCCCAGATTATATGGCCCTTGGTGAAGGACGCGGGGCCATGGAAGAATGCCGATGCCCACTATCACCGCAGCTCGAGCGGCGGCGGCAGCTGGGACTACAAGAAGCAGCTCCCCGAACGCTGGACGATTTCCTATAACGGTCTGCAGTTCCATATTAAGCCGACCAGCTTCAAGCATACGGGACTGTTCCCCGAGCAGGCCGTGAACTGGAGCTGGATGCGCGAGAAGATCGCCTCCAGCGGCCGGCCGATCCGCGTACTGAACCTGTTCGCTTACACGGGCGGCGCTTCCGTAGCCTGCGCTTCCGCCGGGGCGAACGTCTGCCATGTGGACGCCTCCAAGGGCGTGGTCCAGTGGGCCAAAGAAAACCTGCAGCTCTCCGGCCTCGGCGAGCGCCAGGTCCGCTTCATCACCGACGATGTCTTCAAATTCGTCCAGCGCGAACAGCGCCGCGGCAGCAAATATGACGCCATCATCATGGATCCCCCGTCCTACGGACGCGGACCGAACGGCGAGACCTGGAAGCTCGAGACGGATCTGTATCCCTTCGTGGAGAGCTGCATGAGCATTCTCTCGGACCAGCCGCTCTTCTTCTTGATCAACTCCTACACGACCGGGCTGTCGGCGTCCGTGCTCAAGAACATTCTGACGCTCTCGCTCGGCTCAAAGTTCGGCGGAGACATCACCTGCGGCGAGATCGGCCTGCCGATTACCGCTTCCGGTCTGCATCTGCCGTGCGGCATTCTGGGCCGCTGGGAGGCGTAAGCCAATGGCCGGCTCTTCTGCTCCCGCCATACCGGTGCTGTACGAGGACAACCATGTCATCGTCGTAGTCAAGCCTCCTAATGTGCCTACCCAGGAGGACGAATCGCGGGATCCCGATCTGCTCACGCTGATCAAAGCGGATCTGAAGCACCGCCACGGCAAGCCGGGCAATGTGTATCTGGGGCTCGTCCACCGGCTGGACCGGCCCGTCGGCGGCGTGATGGTATTCGCCAAGACGAGCAAGGCGGCTTCCCGTCTGTCGGACGCGGTCCGCACGCGCACCATCCGCAAGGTGTATTCCGCCGTGCTTCACAGCAAACCGAAGGCACCCCAGGGCACGCTGCGCCACCACCTGCTGAAGAATGAACGGACGAATATGGTGTCGGTCGTGCCCGCTTCCAAGGCGGGGGCCAAGGAGGCCATACTCGATTACCGCGTACTGGCGGGTCAGGACGGCCTGTCCCTGGTGCAGGTCGAGCTTCACACCGGACGCCCCCACCAGATCCGCGTCCAGTTCGCGTCGACCGGCTGCCCATTGGTCGGTGACCAGCGCTACGGCGGTCCGCTGGCCCAGCCGGGCCAGCAGATTGCCCTATGGTCGAGCATCCTGGAGTTCGCCCACCCGGTGACCAAAGAACCGCTGCGCTTCACCTCCCGGCCGCCGAGGTCCTACCCCTGGCTGCTGTGGGAAGAAGCGCAGTACCAGCTTTAAGATACGCTGTACAAAGATACTAGAATACAAAGATACTAGAATACAAAGAAACCCCGCGCACGCAGAGCTTACTTGCGGCGCCGGGTTTTTTCTGTTGGATGCAAGCCATGTTAGCGTTTACGCATTTGCCACTTTGCCCAGCAAATACACGAGAAGCTGCTGATTGTGAGAAGAGATACGCCCCAGATAAGATTCCAGAAACTGCTCGCGGATCGCGACGCCGCGCCTGCATTCCGAGCGGCCTTTGTCGGTGAGCAGCACCCACACGATACGCCGGTCCTTCTCGTCGCGTTCGCGGGCGATCAGTCCGCCCTTCTCCATCCGGTCGAGCAGCGTGGTGATCGCGGCGGGGGTCGTCGTCAGATAATCGATGAAATCCGAGGGCTTCATCCTCTGGGGTTCGGAGTATACCAGCAGTTCGAGTACCGTCAGCTGTCCCTCCGTCAAGGTCGGGGCCAGTTCCGATTCCATATGGCTTCGCAGATCTTTGGAGAGCTTCCACCATAGCTTGGCAAATTCACTAGTTACCACTTTTCATATCACTCCCGAAGCACCATTCTCTTACCGCTACCTGCCTAATTATAGCATTGTCCATCTGCAGATGAAAGGTTAACAATCTAAATACTTTAGGACATAAACCGGGGGTTTCAGGTACCATTCAACGCGCTTCAACATATACTGCACATGGGACACCCGCCTAGGGGGCGGAGCTTGTCAAACGGTGTAAGACAAGGAGTGAAAGACATGGAATCTTGGAAAAAAAGCATTGGCGAGCAGGCGCTGCACAGGGGAATTATCGATGACGCCGGATGGCTCGAGCGGCTGGATGAACCCCTGCCTGCCTGGGCTGTGCTGCAGATGATGCTGAAGCTGATGGATCGGCTCGAGCAGGATTACAGTTCTTACGATTAACCGGATGCGGGATGGATGACCCATAAGCCATGCGCGTTTATAAGATATATAAGATTACAGGATCGGGCCCTGACGAGATATATGAACGTATATATAGAAAAGAGACTGCATGCTACTGCAGTCTCAGAATATCCAATATGGTCTCGCCTTTGTTCAGCGGCAGGATCGCTTTGCCGGTGGATTTGCGGTCTTCGATCGGCGCCTGCTCGGTCGAGAATGTCGTACGTTCTCCCGTACTCAGCACCGCGGTCAGGTCGAACGGTTCTTTCACGACAAATGCGCTTCTCAAGATACTTCCATTCGGCTTCACCCGCTTGCCTTCTTTGAATTCGAAGGTGAATACGCCCTTGCCTCCGCGGCCCTGCAGCGCATAATCCGCCACAAGCGAACGCTTGGCATACCCGATATCGGTGATGACCACCACTTCGCCCTCGTCGCCATCGATCCAGCGTGCGGCAGCAAGTTCATCATCCTCTTTGAGCTGCATGCCGCGTACGCCGGCTGCCGCTCTGCCCATCGGATTCACTTCTTCTTCCTTGAACCGGATCGCTTGACCCTGCCTTGATACCAGCAGCAGATCTTTCCCGCCCGTGCTCATCAGCACATCGAGCAGCGCATCGCCTTCTCCGATTTTCACCGCCACGATACCGCTCGAGCGGGTCGTCGCATATTCCTTAAGCTCGGTTCGCTTCACCTGCCCCTTGCGGGTGACGAAGACAAGCGATTTGTCCGGCTGGTCAAAGTCCTTCAGCGCCATGACATGCACGATCCGGTCGTCCTTCGGAAGCGGAATGACATTGACGATGGCTGTCCCGTTCTCCCTCCACTTATACTCCGGAATGGCATGAACCGGAAGCAGGAAGTACTGCCCTTTCTGGGTAAAGATGAGCAGGTTCTCCAGCGTATTGATATCGAACAAATACCGGAGATAGTCGCCTTCCTTCAATCCGGTCTTGTCGATCTCCCCGCCCGAGCGGATGAATGACAGCTTGCCCGTACGCTTCACATATCCTTCATTGGAAACGGTCACGAAGACATCTTCGGCCGTCACGATCGCCTGCAGGTTCACCTTCAGTTCTTCGACTTCATCCTGAATGTCGGAACGGCGGGCGATGGCATACTTATCCCGGATTTCGACGATCTCTCTCTTGATCACGGCAAGCAGCTTCTTCTCGCTGCCCAGAATGCCCCGCAGGGTATCGATGGTCTTCTGGACTTCCTTCAGCTCTTTCTCGAGGGAATGAATCTCGAGATTCGTCAGGCGGTAGAGCTGCAGGGTCAGAATCGCATCCGCCTGGCGTTCGGTGAAGCCGAATTTCTCGACGAGGTTGTTCTGTGCGTCCTGACGGTTCTTCGACGATCGGATGGCCGCGATGACTTCGTCAAGAATGTTCAGCGCCTTGACGAGCCCTTCGAGCACATGGGCACGGTCTTCCGCCTTCTCGAGCTCATAGCGCGAGCGGTGGGTCACGACTTCCTTCTGGTGCTCAATATAAGCCGCCAGCATATCGATCAGACCGAGCTGCTTCGGCGTCTTGTTAACGATGGCGACCATGTTGAAGTTATACGCTACCTGCAGATCAGTCTTTTTGAGCAGGAAGGCAAGAATGCTCTGCGCGTCGGCATCCTTCTTCAATTCGACGACGATCCGCAGTCCTTCGCGGCCGCTCTCGTCGCGCACTTCCGATATGCCCTCGATCTTCTTCTCGAGCCGGATGTTCTCCATCGCCGTCACCAGACGCGACTTTACGACCTGATACGGAATCTCGGTAATGACGATCGTCTGCCGTCCGCCCCGCTGGTCTTCGATGCTGGTGCGTGCCCGGTGATAGATCCGGCCGCGTCCCGTGCGATAGGCTTCCCGGATGCCTTCCGAGCCCATGATAATGCCGCCGGTCGGAAAATCCGGGCCTTTGACGATCGACATCAGGTCTTCGAGCGTCGAATCCGGCTTGTCGATCAGAGCGATACAGGCATCGACGATCTCCCGTAGATTATGCGTCGGTATCTCGGTCGCAAATCCTGACGAAATGCCGCTGACCCCGTTAACAAGAAGGTTCGGGTAGCGGGATGGCAGGACCACGGGTTCTTTCGTGGTGTTGTCGAAGTTATCCTTGAATAATACCGTGCGCTTCTCTATATCGCGCAGGAGCTCCAGCGCGATCTCGGACAACCGTGCTTCCGTATACCGCATCGCTGCGGCGGGGTCGTCATCCATGGAACCCCAGTTGCCGTGTCCGTCGATTAGCACATGGCCCATCTTCCACGGCTGGGCCATCCGCACCATGCCTTCGTAGATCGAAGAGTCCCCGTGCGGATGATAGTTGCCCATGACGTCCCCGACCGTCTTCGCGGACTTGCGGTACGGCTTGTCCGGCGTATTGCCCGCATCATACATCGCATACAGAATGCGGCGCTGTACCGGCTTCAGCCCGTCACGCACATCCGGAATCGCCCGGTCTTGAATAATATATTTGGAATACCGGCCGAACCGGTCGCCTACAACCTCTTCGAGAAAGGCCGGCAAAAATTGTTCGAGTATGGTCACGAGAGGCCCCCCGTTTATTCTTCAAATTCCGTAAAGTCCACGTTCTCGATGATCCATCGCTTACGCGGGTCCACCTTATCGCCCATGAGTGTGGATACCCGGCGCTCCGCCTTCGCGGCGTCCTCGATCTGCACTTGCAGAAGCGTCCGCGAGGCCGGGTCCATCGTGGTTTCCCACAGCTGGTCCGGATTCATCTCGCCGAGTCCCTTATAGCGCTGAAGCTCCAGATTCTTCCCAAGCTCCTTCGTCAGCTTCGCGAGCTGCTCGTCGGTCCAAGCGTAGCGCACGGAGCTGTTCTTACCCGCCTTCTTCGTCACCTTGAACAGCGGCGGCTGGGCGATATATACCTTGCCCGCATCGATCAGCGGCTTCATGTAACGATAGAAGAACGTCAGCAGCAGAACCTGGATATGGGCGCCGTCGGTATCGGCGTCGGTCATAATAATGATTTTGGCATAATTGCTCTCCGAGACTTCGAATTCCGGGCCGACGCCAGCGCCGATCGCTGCGATAATCGCTTTATATTCCTCGTTCTTCATGATATCGAGGAGCTTGGCTTTTTCGGGATTCATCGGCTTGCCCTTCAGCGGCAGAATCGCCTGGTGGCGCGAGTCGCGCCCCTGCTTGGCGGAGCCGCCAGCAGAATCGCCCTCCACGATGAAGAGCTCGTTGCGGGTGTAGTCCTTCGACTGCGCCGGAGTCAGCTTGCCGCCGAGGTTCGAGCTCTCGCTCTTGCCTTTCTTGCCGCTGCGCACTTCCTCGCGCGCCTTGCGTGCCGCTTCCCTCGCTTTGGCCGACTGGATGGCCTTCTTCATGACCATCTGGGCCACCTGCGGATTCTCTTCGAGGAACACGGACATTTTGTCCGACACGACGGCATCCACCGCACTGCGGGCCGAGGCGCTGCCGAGCTGGTCCTTCGTCTGGCCGACGAATTCCACCTCGCCCATCTTGATGTTGATGACCGCCATCATGCCTTCGCGCAGATCCTGCCCGTCGAGGTTCTTCTCTTTCTCCTTGAGCAGACCGGTCTTGCGGGCATAATCGTTCATGACTCGGGTGTAGGCCGCCTTGAACCCGGTCTCGTGCGTCCCGCCGCCGCGCGTCGGAATCGAATTCACGAACGAAGCGAGCGTCTCCGTATACCCGTCGTTGTACTGCAGGGCGACTTCCACTTCAATGTCGTCCTTCTCGGACATAAAGTGGATGACCTCATGCAGTACGGCCTTCCCCTCGTTGAGGAACTGGACGAACTGCGAAGCGCCGCCTTCGTACTGGAACGCCTCCTGCTTGTCCGCGCGAAGGTCTGTCAGCGTTACCTTCAGGCCCGAGTTCAGGAAGGCAATCTCTTGTAAGCGTTCATACAGCGTATCGTAATTCATTGCCGTTCCGCCCTGGAAGACGCGTTTGTCGGGCTTGAACGTGACTTTCGTTCCGGTCTTGCGGGTATTGCCGATTACCTCGAGGCCCGTAGACGGCTCCCCGACATGCTCGATCCCCTTGTCGTCGATCCAGTATTCGAACCGCTGGCGGTGAATTTTGCCTTCGCGGAAGATCTCCACTTCGAGCCACTCCGAGAGAGCGTTGGTCACCGATGCGCCGACGCCGTGGAGCC
Organism: Paenibacillus caseinilyticus; assembly: GCF_027533645.1. Lineage (GTDB taxonomy): Bacteria > Bacillota > Bacilli > Paenibacillales > NBRC-103111 > Paenibacillus_G > Paenibacillus_G caseinilyticus. The sequence continues at coordinate 26,764 of NZ_JAQAGY010000012.1, read as the reverse complement.
CGCCGGACTTCTTGTATCCCCCGCCGCCGAATTTGCCGCCGGCGTGGAGTATCGTAAACACCACTTGGGGTGTGGGTATGCCTGTCTTATGCATGCCGGTCGGAATCCCCCGGCCGTTGTCCTGCACGGTGACCGACTGATCCTTGTGGATCGTGACGTCAATCTGCGAACAGTGCTTGGCGAGATGCTCGTCCACGGCATTGTCTACGATTTCCCAAACGAGGTGGTGCAGCCCCGACGTGCTCGTCGAGCCGATATACATCCCCGGCCGCTTGCGCACCGCCACGAGCCCTTCGAGCACCTGGATATCATCCGCGCCGTAATCGGCCGGCGATCCCGCCCCATTTCCTATCAAATCGAGTTGATCCGTCATTGCAGCCTCCTACCAACCTGATGTCAATCCGTCCCTTGCGTCCTTCGCCCGGCCGCCCTGGCCGCCGGTGTGTCCGCTCCCGTATACAGTAACACAGGAACATCCGTTCGGACAAGGGTGCCACTGAGAATAGCTACCAAGCATTATAACACTTGGGCGGATTAGTTCAACACATCTTTTTTCGTGAATACCGCGAACGAGACGATCACGGACAAGAGTCCCCACACCGTCAATACACCCAGCGAGAACGGAAGCGTCATGCCTTTGATGGGCGGAAGCGCCCCGCTCAGGTACATCGTCAGGTTGAGATTGACCATGAACAGATACCTGGCCGTCTCCCAGGAGGAGACCATGTTCGTCAGGATCGTGCCCGAGATGAGCACGGCCAGCATAATGCCCATGCCGGCCGCCGTACTCCGTACCAGCACGGAGACCATCAGCGTCATGAGGGCGACCACCAGCGCGGAATACCAGACCAGCCCGAATTCCATGATGAGGTACAGCCACTGCTCCACGGGACGGACGAACGAGAAATCGACCTCGGTGCCGGCAACCTGGAAGCCGAAGAAAATCGGCATATCCCACCCGCCGTAACCGAACACAACTCCCGAGATCAGGTAGCACAGCGCCCCTGTGGCGATCACGACAAACGAGGTGAACAAGATCAGGGCCAGCAGTTTGCTCAGGAGTATCTTCCACCGCTGCACGGGCCGGGTCAAGAGCAGCTTGATCGTGCCGGTCGTATGCTCGCCGGAGACCATATCCGCGGCAATGACCATCACCATCAGCGGGATGAACAGCCCGACCGCGTTCTTGACGAACTCTCTTGTAAAGGTTACCCCGTTCGGCTCGGCGGGATTCACATCTTTATCCAAGTAGTACTGCGCCAGCTTGACTTCGACCCTTCGCCACTGCTTCCACTCCTCGGGCACCCGGCCGGAGCTCAGGGACTGCGTATAGTCTCGTATCTTCTGCCGCTGCTCTACGCGCCAATCGTTCGTGCCGAACTGCTTGAGGTTATTTTGGGCGACTTTCAGCTGGGCATACGTGAACATCGGAATAAGGGCGGCCAGGATGAGCAGCACGACCAGCAGCCGTTTCTTCTTGATGATCTTGATGCACTCGTTCTGGACCAAGGGATACAGGCTAACCAATACGCTCACCCTCCGTCAGCTTCAGGAATAAGTCTTCCAGGGTCGGATGCTTGATCTCGATGCCGTAGAGCTGCACGCCGGCCTCCACCATCCGCCGCGTAATCTCCGGGATGCTCTCCGGCGGCAGCTGCGTCGCCAGCTTCGGCACCAGGGTGACCGGACTCTCCGTCCCGGTATCCGCCGCCAGTTCGCTGGAGAGGACGGTGACCCCCGGCTGACTCTCCAGCACCCGCAGCGCCCGGTCCGCCGGGACGGCGCTCCAGAGTGCCGTAGTCACGCTCTCGTCGACCAGTGCCGCTACCTCGCCGACCGTAATGACCTCCCCGTGCGAAATGATGGCTACCCGGTCGCACATCTGCTGGATCTCGCTGAGCAGATGGCTCGATATGAAAAGGCTGAGCCCTTGCTCCGCCAAGCTTCGGATGAACTCGCGCAGCTCCTTGATCCCCTGGGGATCGAGTCCGTTCGTCGGCTCGTCCAGGATGAGCAGCTTCGGATCGTTCAGCAGCGCCTGCGCGATCCCGAGCCGCTGGCGCATACCGAGCGAGTAGGTCTTCACCGTATCGTGGATGCGTTCATCCATCCCCACGATCTCCACCACCCTGCGGATCCGCGCCGCGTCCACCCCGGGCAGCATTCTTGCAAAATGCTCCAGGTTCTCCCAGCCCGTGAGGTAAGAATACATCTCGGGATTCTCGACGATGCAGCCGACATACTGGAGCGCCTCATTATGCTCCCGGGTCACGTCGTAGCCGCAGATCTCGATCGACCCTTCTGTCGGTTTGATGAGATCGACGAGCATCCGGATCGTCGTCGTTTTGCCGGAGCCGTTGGGCCCAAGGAACCCGAAGATCTCCCCCGCCCGGACGTCGAACGAGATGCCCTTGATGATGAGTCGCTTGCCGATGCGCTTCTTCACGCCGTTCACCGAGAGGACAATCTCCGCATCCCGGCCCTTGCCCGCGGGGCGCACGCTCCCCGCCGCTTCCTTCCTGCCTGCCATGCCCGCTCCCCCTTAGTCCAATACGTCGACAATCCGTCCTGCGATCCGCTCATAGCCCGCCGCATTCGGATGAAAGTGGTCCGTATACAAGTACTTGTTCAAGTTGAGCTCGAAGAGGTCGTACGTCGGTACGACAGTCACGTTCGCATACTTCGAAGCCGCTTCGAACGCCAGCGTATTCCAGCGCTGAACGACAGGCGCGCCTGCCTTCTCCGGATCCAGGTCGAGGAACGGATGGTAGAGGCCCACATACAGAATGCGCGCGTTCGGCGCCGCCTTCGACGTACGGTCCAGAATCTCTCCGAGCCGCTTCACCGCTTCCGGGATCCGGTCTGCCGCGGCCTGCGGATTGAAGCCCTCGCTGTTCTCGCCGAAGATGCCTGTCCCACCCTCGAAGAGGTCGTTGCCGCCGATGGTCATCAGCACGAGATCCGCTTCGCCGAGGGACTTCGCGATATCCCGCTTGGCGTCCCAGTCCTTCAGCAGATCATACGTTCGGAATCCGGGTATGGCAAAGTTATTATACACAAAGACCGGCTTGCCGAGCTTCTGGGCGAGCTTGTCTTTGACATGTCCCACATACCCTTTGCCGGCCAGATCCCCTGTCCCGGCCGTCAAAGAATCGCCGATCGCCACGATGCGGATCTGCTTCTTGGCCGCCCAGGCTTCCTCCTCCTTCGGCTTCGCCGCCGGCTGTGCCGCCTCATCGCCGGTCAGCGCTGCCGGGGCCGGCTCCGGGTACATGATCTGGTTTACGGTATAGCCGAACCCGAACACGCACACCAGGGTAGACAGCACGGCGGCCGAACCGATCGAACGCCACAACCACTTTGTCGACAACATTGATGTTCCCCCATCCCTTATGAGCTGAGGACCCTTACATCCCCGGGTCACTTTTATGTTTAGAGTAGCGGTTCTCGAACCGATTTGCAAACCCGCCTCCGTCTAGAGCGCGGAAGCTGCAGATGCCGAGCCTCCCCGCAGACGCGGAAGCCGGCATGACCTGCAGGGGGGAACCGCAGGCTTCGGGCCGCACAAGGGGAGCGTCGGCCGGAGCCTGCGGGTAACGCCTCCGGGTGATTATGCCGCTGCAGGAACGGTAATATACCGCAGCGGATTGAGCTGCCGCCCGTCCTTGATCATCTCAAAGTGCAGATGCACCCCCGTCGAGTTGCCGCTGCTGCCCATCACCCCGATCTTCTCCCCTTTCTCCACAGCCTCTCCTTCCTTCACGCCGATCCGGCTCAAATGGCCGTACAGCGTCTCATACCCGTTGCCGTGATCGATCACAATGGTCCGGCCGTATCCGGACTTCCAGCCGGCGAAGGTGATGCGTCCCGCGTCCGAGGCCAGAATATCGCGGCGCTCCGACACCAGATCGGTCCCGTTATGTGCCCGTCCCCACCGGCGGCCGAACCCGCTCGTGACCTTGGGCTGCAGCACCGGCAGCGCGAAGCGGCCCGTCCCCCGGTCCGCCGGCGCTTTCGTTCCGCGCAGGACTATGGAAGGCACAGGAACGGAGAGCACGGCCTCCCCAAGCGGCTGCACTTCCGCTTCCGTCCCGTTCAGCGTTACTGTACGGTAGGTCACCAGCGTGATCCCCTGCTGTCCCTGCGAAGCCACCCGCACCTGCCCCTTCTTCATCTCCATATCATCCACATACCGCACACCGCTTGCCAGCGGAATCCGCCGCGTTCGGACGGCTTCGACACGTACCGTCAGCAGCGGTCTCGGACGGCTTAGCGCCAGTTCGTCTCCGGTCCGAATCCTATCGCCCCGCAGCTGCGGGTTCAGCCGGCGGATCTCCTCCACAGATACCGCATGGCGGACGGCGATCAAGGACAGGCAATCCCCCTGCTTCACGTTATAGAGGAACGGCTGCTCCTCCCCTTGGACTAGCCTAGCATAGACGGCATCCGCCTCTTCGGGAGAAGAAGATCCATCTGCGGAGGAAGTCATGCGGACCACCGGGAGCTCCATAAGCTCCACAGCTTCCTGGAACCCGGCGGCAAGTGCAGTCGCAGGGACCCCAGTCCCGGTTTCCGCCTCCATCAGGTAGGGCGCTTTCACCTTCTCCAGAATAGAAAAAGCGGTCTCCATATCGCTTACGACGCCGACTGTCCGGCCGTCTACGCGAATTTCCACCGCATACTTGTCTATTTGCAATTTATGGCCCAGGGCCGCCAGAACCCGGCTCTCTTCCGCTGTGCGCAAGCCCGTGTCCCGGGTAGGAAGCAAAGTCTGCTTCGGTACGAACGAAAGCCCTTCGAGATTGGAGTGCAAGGGCTGCGAAGAAGAGGCCTCGCCAAGCTCCGCATACCGCTCGTCCCTCCACTGCCTTACGACCTCGGGATGGGATACCGCACCTACCCATTCCCCGTCAAGAAAAACATCATAAGCAGGTGACGTACCTGCCGTCACGAACCACCGTCCCGAGATCACCACCGTCACAATCACAGTCAAGGCCGCGGCCCATTGAAGCAGTACCCGTGGTCCTCTGCCAGCGTATCCACGTCGGTTCAACGTCCATTCCTCCTCTGCGGTTCTGGTTTGCCGGTCCAAGAGCCAAGATGGCCTTTGGGGCCGGGCCGAGTCTCCCGTTCGCTCAGCCTCTCCAAGTATATGCCCCCAGGAGGCAGATAGGACAATAAAGACAGAGAAGAGCGTTGGAGTAACGAAGGGACAAGGTCTTCCCGCATGCCAAAGGTATGCTATTCCCGGTGGAAGTCTAGCGCTTGAACGCGGGCGTGCGGCCGGGCAAATGATACGCCGGAAGGCGCGGTGCAGCCTAGGCGGAGAGGCAATCCCCAGCGCCAACAAGACCCTTTTGTTCCCCTAGCCACCGCGGCGGACACGCACACAAAAAAGCCCTGCTCCCCATTTACAAAATGGCGGGTGCAGGGCAATGGATTCGGATAGGAACCGCGGGGAATCCGGGGGTACCGGAGGCCGCACCCCATCCTCCCAGCCTGTTTTGGATTTACCGGTTAACCCGTCTCTTGCAGCAGACGGTATTGCGCTTGAATAAGACCGTGGTAGATGCCCTGCTCCCGGATCAGCGCCGCATGATCGCCTTCTTCCATCACGCGTCCGTGGTCGAGCACCAGAATATGGTCGGCATGGCGGATCGTCGACAGCCGGTGGGCGATAATGAACGAAGTGCGGCCTGCGAGCAGCGTCTTCAGCGCCTCCTGAATCTTCAGCTCCGTCTCCGTATCGATGCTTGCGGTGGCCTCATCGAGGATGAGGATGCGCGGATCGGCCAAGAGGGCCCGGGCGAAAGACAGCAGCTGCCGCTGTCCCATAGAGAGCACATTGCCTCGCTCCTGCACCTCAGTGTCGTACCCCTGCGGCAGTGCGGCAATAAACTCATGGGCCCGCACCGCCTTGGCCGCAGCCTCGATCTCCTCGTCGCTCGCGTCCAGCCGCCCGAAGCGGATGTTATCGCGGATCGTGCCTGAGAAGATGAACGTATCCTGCAGCACGATACCCACCTGCGAGCGCAGGCTTTGGATCGTCACATCGCGGATATCCGTACCGTCAATGCGGATGCTGCCCGCGGTCACGTCGTAGAACCGGCAGAGGAGGTTGATGATCGTGCTTTTGCCCGAGCCCGTATGCCCTACGAGGGCGATGGATTGGCCGGCCTTCACCCGAAGATCGATCCCCTTGAGCGCATGGCGCCCCGGTTCGTATTCGAACTCGACCTTCTCGAGCTCAATGTCGCCGCGGATCGGCGGCAGCGCCTTCGCAGCCGCGCGTTCGGCGACATTCGGCTGCTCGTCGATGAATTCGAAGATCCGCTCGGAGGAAGCCATAGCAATCAGCATTTGGGAGTACATCTGTCCGAGACGGTTGATCGGTTCCCAGAAGTGCCCGATGTAGGTGGCGAAGGCGACGAGAACCCCGACCGTAATCTCCCCGGCCCCGATCAGGTAAGCCCCGAACCAGAACAGAATACAGTAGCCGATCGCTCCGGTAACCTCAATAATCGGGTTGAACGACTGGTTGAGATTCGATGCCCGGGTCCAGGCCTTATGGTTGTCTTGGTTCATGCCTTCGAAGAAAGCCATATTCGGCTTCTCCTGCGTATAGGCCTGCGTCACTTTGATGCCTTGGATACACTCGTTGAGATGCGCATTGATCCGCGAGGTTTTCGTGGATACGACCTGCCAAGCCCGCCGGATCTTCACCCGCAGCTTCGTGGAGATCAGGAACATGATGGGAACGGTAACGATGATGGCGGCGCCGAGCTTCACGTTGTAGATCAGCAGGATCGCGATGATGCCGACGAGCTGGACACAGTCAATCATCAGGTTGACGGCCCCGTTGGTCAGCAGATCCTGCAGCGAATTGACATAGTTCGTAATCCGGACGAGGATCGAACCTGCCGGTCGCTTGTCGAAAAAGCGGAAGGACAGCTGCTGAATATGGCTGAACAGGTCATGCCGCAGATCGTAGATGATGCGCTGGCCGATCATGTTCGTATAGCGGATCCGGTAGGCATTCGCCGCCCATTGGATGATATACAATCCGAGCATGCCGAGCACGCAGTACAGCAGCTTCGTGCCGTTCTTCTCCGTGAGGGCATGGTCGATCGCATACGCGATCAGCAGCGGATTAAGCAGCTTGGTTATGCCCCCGACGCACATCATGACCAGCATGACCGGCACGAGCTGCTTCGCGTAAGGCTTCATGTATTTGCTGAGGCGCTTGACTTGTACCCAGTCAAAGCCCTTATCGAGTTCCTCGTCATCCTGATAGACGAACCGGTTCACGTTCTGCTCGGCCGCAGTAGCCGCCCCGGTGTCCTGCCCTGCTCGGTGGGACTGCCTGCTCAATGGATGCCCCCCCTTCCTTTACCTTCGGATTGGGAAGAAGCCGCGACTTCCCTGCCTGCCGTCTCCCCGGGGGGCGGTTCGCTTTGAAGCACACCCGAAGCGGTACCGCTCTGCGGAAGCCCGGAAGTACGCGTGTACATTTCGGCTGCCTCTTCCCCTTCTTCTGCCGGTCCGTCCGCAAACTGGATCCGGTATGTATCAAGATATGGACCTTCCTGCGCCATAAGCTGCGCATGCGTGCCCCTCTGAATCACCCGTCCCTTATCGAGTACAATGATTTCGTCGGCATGCTTCAGCGACGAGATCCGGTGCGCGATAATGAAGGTCGTCCGGCCTTTCATGACCTCCTGGAACCCCCGCTGGATCTCATGCTCCGTTTCCATATCCACCGCGCTCGTCGCGTCGTCGAGAATGAGGATCTTCGGGTTCTTGAGCAGCGCTCTTGCGATGGCGATCCGCTGTTTCTGTCCGCCCGACAGACCGAGTCCCCGCTCGCCTACGATCGTATCGTAACCGAGTGGCAGCTCCATGATGAAGTCATGGGCTTTGGCCAGCTTTGCCGCCTTCACGATCTCCTCCATCGACACCTCTTTCACGCCGTAGGCGATATTGCCCCGGATCGTTGAAGAGAAGAGGAAGGTTTCCTGGAAGACGATCGCCGTTTGATTCCGCAGGCTCTCGAGCGTGACATCGCGGATATCCCGGCCATCCAGCGTGATCCGGCCATCTTTCACGTTATACGCTCTGAGCAGCAGCTGGATGACGGTCGACTTGCCGGAGCCTGTTCCCCCGAGAAGACCGATCACTTTCCCTTGGGGCGCGTCCAGGCTGAAGTCCGTCAAGGCCGGCTGATTCTCCGTGTAAGCGAAGTTGACGCGCTCGAACCTCACATGTCCTTGTACTTCGTCACCTTGGAGTGTAAGCGCATTCTCTTTGTCTTTAACATGAACAAAATGATGCAGAATTTCGAGCAGCCGCTCGCCCGCCGCTTTGGACTGGGTGAAGTTGTTGATGTGGAACCCGATTCCCCACATCGGGCCGATGATATACCAGATGAGACTGAAGAAGGCGACAAGCTCACCTAGCGAGAGTTCGCCCCGGATCACCATCCAGCCGCCAACCCCAAGCAGAATCACCACACTCAGGTTAGCGAACAGCTCCATCAGGGGGAAATATTTGGCCCAGATGCCGGCCGTAGCCATGTTGTTGATCTTGTACTCGTCATTGCGCTGCGAGAACTTGTCGATCTCGTGCGGCTCCCTCGCGAAGGACTTGACGGTGCGCACCCCTGTAATGTTCTCCTGCACTGAGGTGGTCAGCGTGCTCATCGACTGGCGGAGCGTACGGAACGCCGGATGAATCTTGCCTTCGAAGCGGATCGCCGTAAAGACGAGCAGCGGCATCGTCGCCATCGTATACAGGGCGAGCTCCCCGTTAATGGAGAACATCATGACCGTGCCGAACAGCAGCATCGTGATGACATTGAGAATCTGGACGAACCCGAAGCCTACAAAATCGCGCACCGCCTGCAGATCGGCTGTCAGCCGCGACATCAGATCCCCTGTCCGCGCCTTGTCGTAGTAAGGAAATGACAGGTACTGCAGCTTCTTGTACAGCGCCGCCCTCAAGTGGAACGCGGTCATGTTGCCGAGCCTTGCGCTGGTCGTCCCGTGCAGATACTGGAATCCGGCCTTGACGGCCATGACGCCGAATACCGCAAGGGCGAGCTGGGGCACCTTGCCGTATTGCCCTTCCCCGATTACATCGTCGATCAAGTACCGGAGCAGATTCGGATACACGAGCCCCAGCGCCGTTGCCGTCATAAGGCTCAGCACCGAAATCAGCAGATACCTTCGTTCCGACCAGTAATACTCCTTCAGCTGTCTAAATACATTCATGGAGACCCTCCTTCTCCCGGGTCTGCCCGCCCCGTCCGCGCTACGCCGGAGCAGGTCAAACACCCTGCTGCATACAGTGGACTGTCTGGAACGGCGGCCGTCTTCCGGCCGCACAGCTTACGTGCCGAACATACACGAAGGCCAAGGTCTTCCGAAGCGGTCGTACGCACAAAAAAACACGCTCGGGATCCATGAAACCGTGCCGGTTGAAGCGTTTCAGCTATGAGTTGAAGTGTAGCATCATCCCCCTGCACCGGCAACAAGGTGTGCCCGCATAATCGAGACTTAATCCAGATATTTCTTCATATCCTCTCATTTGGCTGCACCAACCTATCTTTTTCATCGGAATCATGCGAAATCGTCCAATTGTAAACCCTTTCACAAAATCGTACGCCGGCAAGCCAAAGCAGGTAAGCAAGCAGGGCCACAAGGCGTAGGAATGCCGGGGCCCATCTTTATTCGGGCGTAAGAAGGGGCAGGGTACGGCTGTCGCCGGTTCTTCGCATCCACTCTCTCCCGTTGTAGAATAGAGAGCTCCCTCACGTAAGTGCCGAGGGTACGGCATGAGGAAGATTCATGCGGATCCGCCACCAGCTGCCCTGGCGAACAGAAAATAAGCCGTACGGTTTCGTCCGTACGGCCTTGCGTCTATATAACTACCTGCCGCTTTCTTCCTCGAGGCACGCGAGCAGGCGGGTGTGTTTGGCCTGCAGGCCGGGCAGATCCACCTTCGCTTGGAGTGCTTCGAGCAAGCCCTCCGCGTGTTCCTGTAGCGCCTCCCGCATAGCCGATGCCCGCACCGCCGCGCCGTCCTGCAGCTGCTGCGCATATACGGACTGCAGTGTCTGGGTCTGCGCCTCGGCAAACGCAGTCATCGGCGCTGTCAGCATGCCTTCGAGTTCCTTGCGGAGCTTGTCTTTGCCATCGCCTTCGAAGAACTGCTTGGCGTTCTTGTAGAAGCCGCCCAGCCACTTCGCCGCAATATCCACCTGCAGCTTCGCCGTCAGCTCCGGGGTCGGCAAGTCCATGGCACGGAAGTCCGGCGCTTCGAAGGAGGGAATCCCGCCGCTGCGGATCTCTTCCGCCCACGCCTGTCCGGCTTCGCGCAGAAGCGCGTTCACTTTGCTTCCGATCCGCAGCGTAGTGGCCAGCACTTCCTGTGTAAGATCGAACACGATCATCCGCTGCAGGTCCTCCCACGCGGACACTAGAATCAGCTTCGGATCCCTGCTGTCATCGCGGAAAACCGCCGGATTGAACGCATGGTTGAAGAACTCGCCGAACCGGTATGAGGTCCTCTGTTTGACATAATAGAGAAGCTCGGCAATGTCTTTGGTGAGCTCCCGCTGCTCTGCCTCCAGCGGGATCGTATCCAGACGGGCGAGCGACCGCTCCAGGGATGCCCTGAGCTCTGCCGCTTCCTTCTCCCGCTCCGACGCATCCGCCGTGGACCGCTCCATGAAGAAGCTCAGCACGTCGGCGGCCCGCTTCACTTCCGCATCGCCGGCCCGCACCGCCATCTCGGTCAGCTCGCCGAAGGTGAAGCGCACGAATTCCCGCTCGAAGCGGAGAATCCCTGTCCCCTCCACGGCTTCCGTATCACCGGCAAGCTTGCCCTGCAGCGCATAGTAGCTCGACAGCGGATAGATCCGCGGATGCCGGATTCCGTGCTGGAGCAGGTTGCTCTCCACGTGCGAGACGACTCCTTCGAGCTCCTCCGGAGAAGAGGCGAGATCCGCAGCGTTGACGATGAAGAACATCTTATCGAGCTCGAAGCTGTCTTTCACCCGGCCGAGCTGGAGCAGGAACTCCCTGTCGGCATGCGAGAATGCATGATTATAGTACGTCACGAACAGAATCGCATCCGCATTCTTGATGTATTCGAATGCGACGCCGGTATGGCGTGCGTTAATCGAATCCGCTCCCGGCGTATCCACGAGCACCACCCCCTGCTCCGTCAGCGGGTTGGCGTAATACAGCTCGATCTCCTCCACGAAGCAGGAACGGGCTTCTTCGGCTGCATAGGCACCGAATTCGTCAGACGATACCTTGAGTTCCTCGCCCAGCTTCGGCCCCATGTCGGACCAGCCCTTCTCCACCGCCTTCAGGAACGCATAGTGCGGCTTCCCTTTGCCTGGAATGTGAGCCGGCTGCAGCTTGCTTACCGCTTCCAGCGCCTCCCGCTCGCCCTCCGCCCGGATCCCAAGCACCCCTAGCGAGTACACCACATCTTCGATGAGCCGGTCGCGGCTCTTCATCCGTACTTTGGCTGTGCCGTGAGGCCAGCCTTCTTCGGGCGCTGGCGGCATGATCTTGTTGATCGCCGCGGTCGTCGGATTCGGCGATACCGGCAGCACCCGCTGCCCGATCAGGGCATTGGCGAAGGAAGACTTGCCCGCCGAGAACGCGCCGAACAGCGCGATCGTGAAGCGGCTCTGCCCGAGGCGCTCCGCCTTGTCCAGCAGCGAGCGCCGGATGCTCGCCAGCGCAGCCGTGCCGTCCAGCTCGCCGGCGGCCGTCCGCAGGCGCTCCGCCGCCCGGTGCAGCTGCGCCCGGTGCTCGCCAGCGCCGAGCGCGGCACCGCTCGCAGGCGCCGCCCCGCGGCCCGCCCGCTGCAGGCTCAAGGCGAGGGACTCGCCTTGAGCCTGCCCAGCGGGCGCCGCGGCCTGCGGCGCCGTGCCGGCGGCTGCGGCGCCCGCAGGCGCGTCCGCCGGCGCAGGCAGCGCGGGCGCAGGCGCCGCCGGCAGCGGCGCGGTCAGCGCGGCGCCGTAGGCCGCCTCTTGCGCGGCGAGCGCTTCGAGCTCGCGCAGCCCGCCGAGGCGCGCCTCGAGCGCGGCGAGCTGCCCGCGCAGCGCGGCCCGCTGCTCGTGCAGCGCGGCGTCCAGCTGCGCGAGCAGCGCTTCGCCGGCAGCCAGCGCCGCCTGGCGGTAGAGCGCCTTTGCCTCAGCCGCAATGCCCCGCGAGTACGTCAGCGTGTACTCGCCCCCGAATGAGGCGGCTTCGTTGACCTGGGCCGCCAGCCAGGCCGGCGTCACTTCCGCTGTGATGCGGTCCGCCGCCTCCGTGACTTGGGCCGAGGGCAGTCCCTGGCCCTCCAGCCGGGCCTTCACGGCTTGCTGCACATGCCGGGCCACCTGCGTCTCAAGCTGCGACGCAAAATCCTTGTGCAGCGCAGCGAGCCGCGCCTCCCGCTCCGCCTGCGTTTTGGCGGCGGCTCCGATCCAGCCGACCTTGAAGCCTGGCCGGCGGCTTTCGAGATACGCATGCGCCAGATCGCGCGTCACCGCAGGGGTGATGTTGGCGTTGTCGAGCACCGCCGTCACGTCCTTGCGGAGGGCGGCATCCAGCTCGCGAGGCAGGCTATCGAGCTTCGCCAGCGCTGCCGTGAGCCGCTCCTGCTCTTCTTGCGAGGCGGCGACGTCGATACCCTCGGCGTCAAGCCGGCTGCGGATCGCTTCCTTCGCCGGCTCGTTGGCCTCCGCCTTCTTCGAGGCATGGGACGCAGCCAGTGCCCGCGCGGACTTCTCGAGGCTGAGGCTCACGAGCGGCTCGCGGAGAGCGATCAGCTCCTTCAGCAGCCAATCGAGACGGCTCCACTCGCTGGCGGGATGGTCCGGCGCCTTCACCGAGGTATAGACGATCCCGTCCGGCCGGACGCCCCAAGAAGCGAAGGCCTCACGGACGCCGCTGCGGTAAGCATCGATGGACACTTCCTGCTCGCGGTGCTTGTCGACCATATTGACAATGAGATACAGCGGCTTGCCCCACTCCGTCATCTTTTTGGTGAAGCCCAAATTAATTTCCGACTGGACATGGTTATAGTCCATGACGTAAAACACCACATCGGCGAGGTGCAGTGCCGATTCGGTCGCGAGATGGTGCGCGTCATCCGTCGAGTCGATCCCCGGCGTGTCGAGCAGTGCGGCATGCTCCCCCAGCAGCCCGATCGGATAAGATATCTCGACGGTCTCGATTCCTTCGCCGTTACGGCAGTGCTCGGCCAGCTCCCCGAGCGCCACACGGTCGGAACGGAGCGAGCCGTCCGCCGCAGGTTCCCTGTAGATGACCCGGGCTCCTTCTTCTCCTGACACGATCGAGACAATATTCGCACTTGTCGGGATCGGCGAAGAAGGCAGCAGCGGATGGCCGCAGAGCCTATTGATCAAGCTCGATTTGCCTGCGGAGAAATGGCCGCAGAACGCCAAATAGAGCCGCCCGCTCTCCGCCTTGGCGATGAGCTGCTTCAGTTTGCGCGCGTTCTCTGCATCCCCTGCGTGCTCGACTTGGCTGAGCAGCCCTTTTACCGCATCATACATGGCCGGATCGCCTGCCATTGCTTTTTCCCCGTAGGTTCTTACCTCTTCCTTTTTTTCTTTCAAGGCGGTATCCCCCGCCGTTCTTCCAGTCGTCATGCGTCTCTCCTGCCCCTGCCTAGTCTCTGTATTGTGCTTCCCAGTTTGATTCTTTATCTTAGGCTTATAGCTTTGGAACCACCTGGGTCCGAAGCTGTTCCGCCCGGGCAGTTCGGTCTTTTTCTTTGGCTTACCAGCCCCGGCCCAGCCAGAAGAACTTGTAGGCAAAAGAAAAAACCGAATCGCTTCGGTTTTAGTGTACCACAGTTTCCGTTTCCGGGATAAAGATTTCGAACACATCGCGATGTTGGAGGATCGTAATGTCGCGGTCTTTCACTTTCATGACAACCACTTCGGGACGCTGCTTCATCCGCACCAGGTAGTTCTCAGGCACGCTGCCCGACTCCGATACCGTAATGCCTTCAACCAGCTTCTCTTCATTCTCCTGCAGAGGCGTCTCGAGCACTTTCTCGTAAATGTCGGAGAATACCTCAAAATCATTGGTGTACACGGAAATACATTTCATTGCTACCCTGTCCTTTCTGTTTCTAAACTGTCGCCGTTTTGCTTTGTTTCACCTTTGGTATAGGTTTCCTACTCGGGTTCGTTTTCATACGTTTTTTTCCTTCGCGGCAATTCTCCAGCAGAGGGCACTCCCCGCACTTCGGGTTCTGTGCTTTGCAGTGATAGCGCCCAAAAAAGATGAGTCGGTGATGCGTATCCGTCCACTCTTCCCTGGGAACCCGCTTCATCAGCTTCTTCTCCACTTCTAACACGGAATCCTTCGCTGCCGCGAAGCCAAGACGCTTGGACACACGCTCTACGTGCGTATCCACGGCGATGGCCGGCACGCCGAATGCGTTCGACACGACGACATTCGCAGTCTTGCGTCCTACGCCGGGAAGCTCAACGAGCTTCTCATGCTCTTGGGGCACCTCTCCATGGTACTTGTCCAACAAGATAGCGCACAGCGCCTGAATGTTCTTCGCCTTGTTGCGGTACAGCCCAATCCTTCGGATATCCTGCTCCAATTCCTCGAGAGGAACAGCCAGGTAATCCTCCGGTTTCCGGTATTTGCTGAATAACGTAGCGGTCACCTTATTCACCGTTTCGTCCGTACACTGAGCGGACAGCAGAACGGCAATCGTAAGCTCAAACGGGTTGGAGTGGTTCAGCTCGCAGTGGGCGTCAGGGAACATGTCGGCGATGGTGTCAAGAATGACTCTGGCTTGAGTTTGATTCATCGTTCCCTCTCCTGTCTTCCGTTTGTTTCTTTCAGTTTACCGAATCGCTTCATGGTAATCAATGACTAATGCCGACAAAATGCGAACTTTTTACGAAAAACGATTTTTTATTTTTCGAAGAGAACTTTTTAAGCCAGAAACGGCCCTCAAAAAAAGAAACCGCCCGTGCTTCGGAGCTGCCTCCTTCTACACAGACGATTCCCGGCTGAAAAAGTTTCAAATCGGCGCAAGATTTATAATTCCGGCTGTTAATTACAGCTTTTCGAGCTCATAGATTTTGTCATCGATAATATATAAGTTTACTTCTTCGTTGTTGACAAAAGCGCCGGGAGCCAGCGTCTCGGTTCCCTTGTGCAGGTAAGCCTTAGTGAACAGATTGTAATTCGTCTTCTCGTTATTCGTTCCGGCTTTGAACATCATCTGCTTCAAGGTGCTGTCATAGTTGTTGACGGTGCGCTTGGATACGGACGCAATCTCAATGACATACTTGCCTGTCTCATCCTTGCGAATCTCGACCCGGTCGTTCGGCTTCACTGTGCTGAGCGTGCCGGTGACGGCCGCCCCCTGTTTTACGGCGGCTCCCGAACCGACGTTCACCACCTGAACCGCACCGCCCAAGGTCTGCAGCGTAACCGTGCCTGCTGCGGTATCCACACCGTTGACTTTGCCCCGCTGGGCGTTCTGGATCGTAACACTATCCACTTTGGTACCGGTGATGGTAGCGGTAATATACTCGTCGATCCCGATCATGTTGAATGCATGAGAGGACTGTCCCGGGTTGTAGATCTTGTCATCATTCTCGACTGTGAACTTGACCGTTTTGCCGGCAGCATCTTTGGCCTGAACTTCCCGGGTACTGGCGTTCGTGAGCAGCACCTTATAGACCCCTGATTTGACGGTGGTGATCTTCGTTACATAATCCTGGGCGAACGTCGGTGTTACCCGGACGGCATCCCCCACCTTCAGGTCGGCAAGCGTCGCGGCCGTTTTGCCTTCGACCTCTACAGGCGTTCCGTTGTTCACCTTGAACGTCAAGCTTTGCCCTCCGGGCGTCTTGATCGTCAGATCGTTCGCAATGTTGCTGTTGTTTGTCAATTGGGCGATCGTTCCGTCCACATACTGCGTATTCTCAATCTGGACGACCTTATCCTTCGATACTTTGAGATCCACTCTTGTTTTGCGTGCATTGGTGCCTGTCGAGCTTCCGATGAATATGGTTTGGAAATTGGTCAGGTCCGTCTTCGAACCCTGGTAGCGGATCGACGTATTCTCGGTCAGCTTGAACGCGCCGACCCCATTCTCGGAATTGATCGTCACGATCTTCGTGTCGGCGTCGTATCCGACAACGCTCGCATATATATACTGCTTGATGGAACGCGAAGTCACGGTGATGTTGACGACTTTATCGTTCAGCAGCTCGATCTTCAGTGCGTCTCCGGCTTCGAGATCATACAAGGAAGCGTTCTGAAGCCCGTCAATCGTCACGGTTGCATTAGAGGCGACATAGTAAGCCCCAAGTCCCGCTTCCCCGCTCTTACTCACGGTCAGAATCGTCTTGTCCTCGTTGAGACTGGTCATCGTTGCCGTGACGCTCTGCCCAAAGTCCGCTTGCTTACGGATCGTTATGTTCTGCAACGTGTTGTCCTTGATCTCATAGGTCACATTGTCGCCTACCCGCAGCTTCGTGATATCCGAAGCCGTGCCCTCGGCTGTCTTGACTGCCGTCTGCAGCGATATCCCGTACGATTCCGGGAGGCCGGACGCGCTCTCCTGGAACGAGATTTGGCCCTTATCCTGTTCGATGCTGAGGATGGTGCCTTCTGCGGTCTTACTGATCGGAAGCTGCTTCACCACGATGAGGGAGATGTTCTCTTCCTTGAGCAGCGTGTTGCGTTTGAGCTCGACGATCGTTCCCGGCACGACCGAGCTAAGACTGAGCCCGCGGCCTTCTTTATCCGTTACCGTGACCTTCGCGGACAGTTTATAGAGCGTATCCTGGTTGCCCTGCTGCAGGGAAACCATCATCTGATCGAGGTACATCTTACTCAGTGTCCCCTCGAAGGTCTCCAGCTTCTGTTCTTCGTTCGTCAGTTCGAGATAGGCAGCCGCATTGCCTTTCACAACAAGATACACTTCATTGGTCAGCTTGATATTGGACAAAGGAATCCGGCTGTCATCTTTGCCGCTGTAGACGGCCGTATCCGAAGACAAGGTGTACTCGACCGTCTCTTCGTTTGCATTCAGGAGCTTCAGCTTGCGGTCGGTGAGTTCAAGCACATAACCGGTGACGATATTTTGGGGACGGCTTGTCATTTCTTTGTCCGCCCGGCTCAGGAAGGTGGCCATCTGGGCCCGGGTCACTTTGCCTTGCGGCTTGAAGCCGCCGTCTTCGAACCCTTGCACAATCTTCAGGGAGACGGCTGCGTTAATATAGCCGTCAGCCCATTCTGAATTGTCCTTCGAATCTGTGAAGGAGGAATTCTCGTTCTTGAGATCGCTCGCAAGCGAGTCTTTGCCGATCGCCCGGATTACCAGCTTGGCCACCCACTCGCGGCTCGCTTCCTTCGTTCCCCAAGCTACTTTGGAGGAGGCGGCTTCCGCTTCCTCCGCCGGCGTAATCAAGCCCTTATCGAATGCGTAAGCGATGTATGGCTTCGCATAGTCGCTTACAGTTACGGGAAGCACGGTCTCCGCTTTATTCTTCTGCACCTCGGATTCGAGTCCCATCATGCGAAGCGCCATAACGACGACTTCCTGCTGGGTAACGGAGTTTTCCGGACGGAATTCCTTGCGTTCGTACCCTTCAATGATGCCAAGTGATGCTAGTTTGGTGATATGTTTGATCGCCCAATGCTGGGCGTTCACGTCCGAGAACCGCTGAGAGGCCGTATCGGCTGCAGCCGCGGTGCTTCCCCCTTCGGAAGTTTCCGCAGCGTAAGCCGGACTGCCCACCGCCAGCGTTAAAGCCAGTACGGCGGCTGCCAGCCTGCGCGCTTGGTTATGTTTCTTGCTCATCGTGTATGGCTCCTCTCAGTCTAATGCCGCTTAAGTATGGTGTTACTGCCGCTGAATCGGGTGATCAAGCTCCATATGCCCCATGAGGGAATCCGTCTGCTTGCCGTCCAGCAGCACCTCGATGCTCTTCACTTCCTCGAATTGGAACAAGGTCTTCTGCAGCGACTGCAGCAGCATCTCTTCTCCGCCCGATCCCAGTCTGCTTTCCTCGGTCATCGAGAGGTCGACCGTCAGGAGCCCTTCTTTCAGCTCGGCTTGTTTGAAGGTGAATCCCTTGAACAAGGTCAGACTTTCGGCATCCGGTGCCTTCTTCAGGCTGTTCAGCACCGCGATATACTTCTCTTTGTCCGTTTTATAAGTTACTTTGACGCTTTTCTCCACCAGCTTTTCGAGCTTGGCATCACTATAGTAAGCTTTGACCGCCAGCACCTTCTCCTCGGGCTTAGGTGCCGCCGGCGTTTCCTTGGCCGGAGCCGTTGCGTGCTCCTTATCCGTGTCCACTGACGGCGCCGTAGAGGGGGCGGAAGTTGCCGGTGGCGCCGCAGGCGCTCCCGCAAGCGGAGCCTTCTGGCCGCAGCCCGCGACCAGGAGTACAGCTATCGCTGCCGCTGCCGTGCCTTTCAGCCATGATTGTTGCATCGTTACCCACTCCTTAGTCGAGATTCAACTGCTCCTTGATGGCAGCAGCGATGGACGCGGCAACCCGGTTTTGGAACTCGTCCTGATAGAGCTGCCCCTCATCCGCCGCGTTCGATAGAAAGCCCACTTCGAG
This sequence comes from Paenibacillus caseinilyticus, assembly GCF_027533645.1. GTDB lineage: Bacteria > Bacillota > Bacilli > Paenibacillales > NBRC-103111 > Paenibacillus_G > Paenibacillus_G caseinilyticus. The sequence goes on along the minus strand of NZ_JAQAGY010000012.1, from coordinate 8,112 downwards.
CAGGACGGAAGGCATGCGTGTATTCCGGATGACATAGAACCGCTCCTGTTTCACTTTACGGTCCGGAAAACCGGTCGCCCCCAGCAAATGCTTATGCATAATTCCTGCAAAATCCCGGCTCTGCTCCGTATAATAGTACGTCTCGGTTCCCCGGATGCTCTCCTTGCCAGCCGTATTGGCATGGATCGATACGAACAAATCCGCCTGTGCCGCATTCGCCAGATCGGTCCGGCCGCCGAGTTCGATGAAGGTATCATCCGAGCGCGTCATGACTACATCGAATCTGGAATCGGTTTTAAGCAGGTCCGCCGTTTTTCGCGCCTGTTGAAGCACATAATCCTTTTCCTTGCGTTTCAGGAGGGAGATGGCGCCGCTGTCTTTGCCGCCGTGACCCGCGTCGATCACCACACGGAACCGTGTTTTGCCCGGCACGATCTTGCCGGTGATTTCCCCCGGCTTGCTCCCCTTGCCGAGACTCAGGTCGGAGCGCTGGGACAAATCTATTACTATTCTAACGATAGAATCCTCTTTTGAAAATAGCGAATAGCGAACTCCGGTCACCGTACCGCCCGACAGGGGCAGTTTGCCTTCCTTCAGCCCCTTCAGGTTCGCCGTCAGCGAATCGCCCAGGACCGCTCCGGGAAGATCAACGATCAGACGTTCGGGATTCGCAAGCCGGAACACGCCCGGCTTCACTTCTCCGCCGTCGCTTTGAATGCTGAGGGTTTCCCCCGCCAAGGTAATGGACTGTATGGTAGCAATCTCGCCGGAGGCTTCCTTCTCCCCTGTGGACTGCGCGTCTTCCGGATTCACTGTCCCTTCGCCGGTTACTGCTCCACCTTCCGTCTCAGCAGAAGCATTCTGCCCGTTCTCCTTTGTCGGTACAAGGGGGGCGCCGGGCTTCAAGGCCCCTGAGGATCCCGGCTGCGGGACTGAGATCTTCCCGCCCGGCTCTTTGACCTGCTCCGCCGGCTGACTGCCCTGTTCCTTGTTCGGCCCCGCGGATTGTCCGCCTTCTCCGCCCTTGGAAGAACTTGGCGAATCTCCCGCTTTTACGGCTTCGCCGGCGGTAGACTCTCCTGCAGGGATGTCCGCATCTTTTCCTGCAGACGGATTTTCTTTTTGTGTATCTTCCTGTACTTCTCCTTGTGTTTCTTTCTGCGGATCCTTCGGTGCTTGTCCCCCGGCTGTCTCGGTTTTCGGCGGATCCGCAGGCTTTGTCAGGAACACGGACCTTGAGAGGTTGTCCCACTTGACCTCGATCCCGAACTGCTCGCTGACGAACCGGATCGGCAGCATCGTACTGCCATCAACGATCACGGGAGCCGCTTCCAGCGCAAATGCCTTCCCGTTCACTGACGCGGCCTTCTTGTCAATGACGAGCTCGATCGTTGTACCGTCCTTCGTCAGCGTTACTTTGCGGCTCTTCTCGTTCCATGCCACTTTGGATCCAAGCGATTCGGCTATGATCCGGATCGGCACGATCGTGCTTTCGTTCACAATGCGGGGAGCCACCTCGGGCTGCAGTGCCGCTCCGTTCATGAACAACTGAATGGCGGGAGCCGCCGCGCCGGCCATCGCCGGCAGCATCAAGAGCGACAGGATCAACAGAGTGAACCACGCAGTTAAAGCCTTCATTATGCACCTCTTATTTCCTGTAATTTGATCATGCCTATGTAGAATGCCGGATGATGCTGACGCCTCCGGCAGAACGAAGGGTATATGTGGCGAAATCTACCATTATATTAGACTACCAAACACCAAAAAAGTTGCACAATCTTCAAAATTCCCTGTCTTTGGGCGGATTCAAGGATAAAAACGCAAAAAGCCGCAGGCTGGCGGCCTGCAGCTTCCTCTATAGAAGGGATACGTGAATATTAAGCGATTTGTGGCGTGACGGATACCATCAACAGATTGCGGAACTGGTCACCCGAGAGCACTTCTTCGGCAATCAGAATATCCAGGGACTGTTCGAAGACATTGCGGTGGCGCTCCAGCATCGTGCGGGTAGTCGCTGTCAGCTCATCCAGAATGGCTGCATTCTCCTTCATCAGCTCTTCCTTGGTTACCATGTCGCGGTCGATAATGCCGAGTCTGGTCAAGCCGGAATCCATCATTGTACGGACCATGTTCAGTGCCTGCTCGAAGTCATTGCGCGACCCGGTGCTGCGGCCTCCGTAGAACATCTCTTCGGCTACGGAGCCGGCGAGCGCGACGATGATTTGCTTCTCGATATGCTCTTTCGTATACAGGTACTGGTCAGCCTGCGGATTGTGCCGTACAAAGCCCAGCGCCTTCCCCCGGGGACTCAGCGATACCTGCGATACAGAGCCCGGTCGGACGAGCTCGGCTGCAATAGCATGTCCAAGTTCGTGCATAGCCACACGCTCGCGCTCTTCTTTCGTTGATTCGCGGTCCGTCTTCTCGCCGAGCATGACCTTATCGACGGCCAGCGAGAGATGCTGCTGTCCGATCACTTCCGATTCTTCACGCATCGCATAGATTGCCGCTTCGTTCATCAGGCTCTCGAGCTGGGCGCCGGAGAAGTGGAATGTTTCCTGCGCGATGGTTTCCAAATTTACATTGTCGGCAAGTGGTTTGTTTTTCGCGTGGATGTTTAATATATGGAGACGGCCCTTTTTGTCCGGAAGATCCACTTCGATGTGACGGTCGAACCGGCCTGGACGAAGCAGGGCGCTGTCGAGCATCTCCTTACGGTTGGTCGCTCCCATAATCAGGATCCGCGGAGCATCGGACGTATGGATACCGTCGAGCTCCGTCAGCAGCTGGTTCAGCGTTTGGTCGTACTCTTTATGCTGGCCGCCGTCGCGCTTTCCGCCGATCACGTCAATTTCATCGATAAAAATAATGGCGCTGTCCTTGTTTTCTTTGGCTGCACGGGTGCGTGCTTCTTTGAAAAGATCGCGGATCCGGCTTGCGCCCACGCCTACATACATCTCTACAAACTCACTGCCTGAAGCCGCGAGAAAGATGGAGTTCGTGTAATGAGCGGATGCTTTGGCCATGAGCGTTTTGCCTGTTCCCGGAGGGCCTGTCAGCAGGATGCCCTTGAGCGGACGGATACCGAGGCGCTGGATGTCTTCGGCACGGATCAAGAAGTCGAGCGCTTCTTTCAATTCGCGCTTTGCGCGGTCCTGCCCGCCGATATCGTCGAAGGACATAGGCTTCGGCGCTTGGGCGCGCGTTTTGCGTTCCGTTGTTCCTACTCCCATCCCGTTGCGGGCACGGGCCATATACAGGAACGTTCCAAGAATGACCGACATGAAGATAATCGGCACCACGTTCACATTAAGAAAGAATAAGAATACGATGAGTACCGGAACAAACCCGATCAGAATCTCTTTGCCATATTTACTCATTAGGCCACACCCCCATTTTGGCAGCTGTACGAGGCAGCATGATGTACTTGCTGGCTTCACCGTCGGTCAGCGTGATGTACACATAACGCTCGTCCATCTCGGTGGAGGTTGTAATGGCACCTCCAGCTTGTGCGTCTTGTGCGGCTTTCTCTTTCAATGTGGCAGGGATTTGTGCATACTGCTTCGTTTCCATGGCTTGAGCTATATCGAACAGAGCGGAAGACCACCACTGCTCCAAACGGGGAGATCCCGGATTGGTCACTTTCAGTTTCAGATCTTTACGGGCCAGTGCCGTACCGCCTTGATTTTGAATCTGGTGATATACTTCGCGCAGCGAGGTACCTTTGTCGAGTGTAATCTCCATCGTCGCCTCCGTAGATCCAAGCTCCATTGACACCAACTGGACGCCTTTGATACCCGATACCGTCTTCTGAAGCGGACTCTCCATCGCAAAGCTCTGATATGCAAAATATCCGCCGAACAACAACGACGCCGACACAAGGACACTAAGAATGACTGGTAAGAGACGTAACTTCATGAGCTAGCGTCCCCCTTTCGTAGAATATATCGTCTTAGGCATACAGAGAGTATATCACAAGATATATACGATTGGCGATGTAATGTGTGGAAAATCCGTGAAATTCCTAAATTTTTCTTTATGAATAGGCAGAAAGCCGCGATGAGAGGCTGTTCAGCGTCGTCCGTCGCGGCTTTTGGTCTGTTGTGTGCAGAAGCTGTCGCGGCCGATTCCGGACTCCCTTGCTGCTATCTTGTCTATTATTCATCTAGCGAAGCGTCAAATTCCACGTATCGATCGGTTGTCCATCCGCAAACGTAAAATATTCGTAGAAGTGCTGCTCCGGCTTCTTGTCGGCTTTCACTTTATAGAAGACTTCCCATACTGGGACCCCGTTTTGAATGCCTGGCATAACCCTCAGCACCTCGGCTTCGGGTAACCTGGCCGTTACCTTCGCCGCGGCTGTCTCTTCATTCATAGAGGCCGGTGCAGTCTCTGTACGGAATTTATCCCCCGTCACGAAAACATATATCCCTTGTCCGATCTTGTCTTCTCCCTTAATGACCGTATAGGTTTCTTCCCCTACGAACTGCTCCACCTTATTCGCTTTGGCGAGTACGGTCTTCTCGTAGGCGGCCTTTACCGCCTCCCGCTGCTGCGACCATACCGGATCCATCACCGATTGAAAGACCAAGCTTCCTCCCACGAATGCGGCGATGACGGCAGCTCCGGCCAAAAGAAGCCCTTTCCACCGTTTACGCATCGCGTACTCCCTTCATCCAGACCCTTCGTTCAGCTACCCTGAGGTCAACCGTTCAAAGCAAGCCTGGGCTTCATGCATAATTTTCTCTTCGTCGAGCGTCAGACACTCCCTGTTGCGCACAATCCACTTCCCGTCGATGCACACGTCGGTTACATCCCTGGAGGAAGCCGAATATACTACATGGGATACGAGATTGGTGCGCGGGAAGAAATGCGGCTGATCGATATCCATGGCAATGAAATCAGCCTTGCAGCCCTCCTTCAGCACGCCAACGTCCTCCAGCCAAATGGAGCGGGCACCGTCGGCCGTCCCCAGCTTCAGAGCATCCCAGGCCGGTACGGCAACCGGATCACCGGACACGCCCTTATGAATCAGCGCAGCGAGTCGGATCTCCTCCAGCATATCCAGGTTGTTGTTGCTTGCCGCCCCGTCTGTTCCCAAGGAGACCAGGACACCCGCTTTCATCAACTCCGGCACCCGGGCTACGCCGCTGGCCAGCTTCAAGTTGCTGTTCGGATTATGGGAGACACGAACATCGTACTGCTTCAGAGTACCTATCTCTTCATCCGTGAGATGGACGCCGTGGGCCAATAACGTCGGCCGCGTGAATACGCCGAGCTTCTCCAGATGGGCCACCGGCCGAGCGCCGTACTGATCGACATTCTCCTGTACTTCGCGCGCAGTTTCGGACATATGCGTATGTATCGGCAGGTCAAGATCATGGGCAGCGGCAACGATCCGCTCGATATAATCCGGCGGACAGGTATACGGCGCATGCGGGGACATCATCGCGGTAATCCGACCGTCTGCCCCTTGATGCCAATCCTTGGCAAACCGTACCGCTTCCTCCAGCTTCGCATCCTGTACGTCGCGGGGGCACAACCCGATAACGCCGCGGGTAAGACAAGCCCGGAGACCGCTCTCCTGTACTGCTTTTGCCACTTCATTCATATGGTCGTACATATCAACGAACGTCGTGGTTCCGCCCTTCACCATTTCGAGGATCGATAGCAGGGTGCCGCTGCGTACGTCGCCTGCGGTGAACTTCGCCTCCATCGGCCACATCTTCTCCTGAAGCCACAGCTGCAGAGCCATATCGTCCCCATAGCCGCGCAGCAGGGACATCGCCGCGTGACTATGCGTATTGACGAAGCCGGGGAGGAATACCTTGCCCTTCCCGTCGATGCGCTCTTCCGTTTCGCCGAATTCCCCTTCCGGTGCTCCACCTATGTATGCAATCCGGTTTCCCTCAATAATCATCGTGCCGTGAACCACCGGATTTCCTTCGTCCATGGTAATGAAGATTCCGTTGTCGATTCTCGTTTTTTTCACTTGAAAACTCCTCTCGCTACCTCAATCGCTATAAATTTACTGTACATCTTAGAGGAACGGAAATCAAGCTTACGGCCAGGCCTTGAAGAGAGTTGACTACCTATGACATTACTCATTACTTTAATGAGAAGTCCCCCTGGAGGACAAACTAAGATTGCAAATCGTTACATGAGTATGTTATTTTTAATTTTGTGTGAATTTGGGCTAATTTCCTACATAAAACCCGAAAATTCTATAATTTTTTTGTAAATTTCACAATCTTTCACAATCTTGGGAGGCCAAAACAATGCTTTTTGCTAAAAAAAATGATACCGACTTTTTGCTGCTTCTAATCAAAGCGTCGGAAAACACTCTGGATGCTGCGCAGAAATTCCGCGATGCCGTTATGGGTACCGAGCCACCGGCAACTTTCTATCCGCAGCTTAAAGATCTGGAGCATAAAGGGGACCAAATCACACACCAAATCTACAAAGGGCTCAATAAAGTGTTCATTACGCCTCTGGACCGCGAGGACATCATGATTCTGGCAACGAAGCTGGACGATGTGCTGGACGGCATTGAAGCCACGATCGCCCGATTTGATTACCTGAACATTACGGTTTCCGATAATTATATGAAGGAATTCTCCGCAGTTATTGTTGCGAGCTGTCAGCATATCCTGGATGCATTCAAGCTGCTCTCCAAGAAGAAGTACACGCAGCTCACCGATCACACGGTTCAAATCAATTCGCTGGAGAATGAAGCCGACCGCCTCATGCGCGAAGGCATCCGCGAAATTTTCATGAATCCGAAAGACCCATACCACGACTTCAAGCTCAAGGAGCTGTACGAGAGACTCGAGCAGACTACGGATGCTTGTGAGGACGTAGCCGATATTTTGGATAGCGTAGTTCTGCGTTACTCCTAACGCAGCCGTTCCTACTCCACCATGTACAATTGATTCTACGGCAGCTTTAGGAGGAACCCATGTTAACGACAATCATCGTCATTGTAGCACTGGCCCTGCTCTTTGACTTTATCAACGGTTTTCACGATACGGCCAATGCCATCGCCACGTCCATCTCCACCCGTGCACTGTCGCCGCGGGTCGCCGTCATCGGAGCAGCAACTCTGAACTTCATCGGGGCGATATTCTCTTCCGAGGTCGCGAAGACCGTCGGCGGGTCGGTAGCCAACCCGGCTACGATCGCGAACGGCATGAATATTGTTATAGCGGCACTTATCTCAGCGATCATTTGGAACCTGCTCACGTGGTACTATGGCATCCCTTCTTCTTCTTCCCATACCTTGATCGGATCGCTTGCTGGAGCGGTTATCGCCGGTGCGGGAGCAGGAGCCCTGAACTGGGCCGGCTTCAAAAGCATCGTGATTATCCTCGTGTTATCACCGATCATCGCTTTTGCTACCGGATTTATCATCATGTGGATTATCCGGCAGATTATCGTGGTCAGCGGGAACAGCTCCCGGACGAAGCTTAACCGCACATTTCGCAGCTTCCAGGTCATCTCGGCCGCACTGCTCTCCTTCTCGCATGGCGGTAACGATGCCCAGAAAGCTATGGGGATTATCGTCTTCGCTTTGGTATCCATGGGCTACCAGGAATCGCTGGATGTCCCCATGTGGGTGAAGCTTTCCGCTGCGACGGCCATGGGTCTCGGTACTTCAATCGGCGGCTGGCGGATTATCAAGACGATGAGCAAAAAGCTTCTGAAGATTGAACCGGTGAACGGGTTCGCTTCCGACTTGAACTCATCCATCATCATCCAGGTATCGACTCACATGGGGATGCCTCTCTCCACGACTCACGTCATCTCCTCCTCCATCATCGGTACGGGCTCTGTCCTCCGCTTCCATGATGTGAAGTGGGCGACGGTTACGCGGATGATTATGACCTGGGTCATCACTATTCCCATTTCGATGGTGCTGGCGTACCTCATCTATAAAATTATTTTCAGCTTTATCGGTTAGTGGATATACCAAAAGCCCGGAGCATCGCGCGAGGCCACTGAAAAAGTCCGTCCTATAAAAAAGCACAGCACTTCAAGAAAATTGAAGTGGCTGTGCTTTTTTTGACGTATAATTGAGTCATCACGAAAAGTGGGTGAGACGGATGATCCAAC